>NZ_JAMGBG010000001.1 GCF_023516595.1 Streptomyces neyagawaensis
TCGAACGGGTCATCACCGACAACGCCTGGACCTACCGCAAGAGCACTGCCTTCCGCCAGGCCGTGGCCGAGCTGGGCGCCGGGCAACGATTCATCCGCCCGCACTGCCCCTGGACAAACGGCAAGGTCGAACGCTTCAACCGCACCCTGCAAACCGAATGGGCCTACCGCCAGGTGTTCACCAGCAACACCGAACGCGACCACGCGCTGGCGCCGTGGCTGACCTTCTACAACACTCGACGCCGACACACCGCGCTCGCAGGCCAGCCCCCGATCAGCCGCCTGTCACCAAAGTCATGACCGAGTACACCTAGCGCCCCCTCGGCGCCACGTGGAGCCGGAATCCGGCGACCTCGTGAGCGGGCCAGGAGCGGGCGTAGTCGGGCGGGGCGCCGTCCCCTGCCACGAGGGCGGCGACCGGGACGCGTTCGGCGGTGCGCAGGATGCCCCCGCGGGTGATGTTGGCGTTGTTGCCGCGGACGGCGGCGGAGGCGCAGCCGGCGTAGAACGCGATGGGGATGGCGTAGTCGCCGGTGAGCAGGCACGGCGGCCGCACGCCCAGCCGTCGCAGGTCGGTGGCGACCCGGTCCCAGCCGCGGTGCGAGGCGCTGGTACGGTCGACGGTCCGCTTCAACACCGAGTACTGCACCCCCAGGTGCGCGACGAGCGCCAGCGCCACGAGCGTCCCCGCCACCGGCCGCCATGCCCCGCCCGGCCCGGTGACCAGGCTCAGGAGGCCGTCGGCGAGGGGGATCGCGAGCAGGGCGTACGCGGGGAGCAGGAACCGGGGCGCGGCGTAACCGATGAAGAAGAGGTACGGCAGGGCGGCGGTCGTGGCGCAGGCCAGCAGGACCAGTGTGGGCGTCCGGCGTCGTGCCCGGACGGCGACGGCAGCCCCGACGGCGGCGAGCACCGGTAGGGCGAACCACCAGGCGTAGATCGCCACGTGCGGCAGTTCCCCGGTGCAAGGGCGGCAGAGCGTGCGCCCCACGAGGCTGCGCAGCTGATCGTCGACGGCGATGTGCCAGCCCAGACCGCCCTGAACGCGTGACGCGTCGTCCAGCCGCCGGAGGAGCCCGCCGTACCGGGCGTACGCCTCGATCACCCAGGCCCCGGCGCCGGTACCGAGTCCGGCCGCCATCGCCACCGCCAGCCGGGGCTGCCGCCACCCGCGCGCCCCGACCAGCAGGAGCAGCAACGGCAGGGAGACCCACACGGCGTCCGTGGGCCGCATCCAGGCCATCAGCGCGGTACCGGCGGCGACACCCCAGAGGGTCGTTCGGCGGAGCGAGTACGGCGGGACGGCCTTGGCCTTGGTCTGGAGGAAGCATCCGGTGGTGACGAGGGCACCGATGGCGACCCAGTAGTTGGGCATGGCCTGGGGCCCGTAGAAGAGGGTCACCCACAGGGTGGCGAACAGGGCCCCCGCGAGCGCCAGGACCCGCAGGGGGAACAGCCCGTGCCACACCCGCAGCCCGAGGTAGAGCCCCGCCCCGGACAGCACCGCCAGATAGACCCGCAGCGACTCGGTGGACGACGACCACACGGCGACCGGTGCGACGAGCAGCGGGACGCCACGTGCGCGTGGCGCGCTGAAGAACGCGGCCGGGGCGTGCGGGCTGACCTGACTGACGTACACCGACTCGTCCCAGCCCAGCCCCATCCCCGGGGGGACGAGGACGAGTTGGGCGAGCGTGAACGCGCCGGCCACGGCGACCAGCGGGGCGAGCACCGGCGATGCGGCGGGGGGCGCGGTGACGGGTGCGACGAGCGGCGGGGCACTGGAGGCGTTGAAGCTGATGCGCATGACCCATCCCGGTGGCACAAGACGAAAGAGAGCCGAAGATCCTCTTGACCGACGAAAGGATCAGCCACCGTCCGGGACCACCGGGGCACGCCGCACCGAGCGACGCAGGCGATCACCCGGCTGCCTCGGACACCGTCACCCGGCCGCACCGTAGAGCGGCGCCCGGCCGCACCGTAGAGCGACACCTGGCCGCGCCCGACGGCTTCACGCGGCCCTCCCCCATACGGCCGCCTTCCTCCTTCCGAGGGGCGCTCTGCCTTGGATGACCGCGCCAGCTGATCGCCCCGCTGGAGGCACTGCTGTGGCGGGACGGCGCGTGGGCCGCGGGCGCCTGGATCGACGCGTGGGCGACGGCGGCCCACTGGAACCGACGGCGCGCCGAGACCGACGTGCCGGCACCGGCGTCCGAGGGCACCCTGGAGGCCCTCTCGGCTGGCCGCTGATCCGCGCCGACCCCCGGACGGGATGTGGGGCAGCCCCTCCGCCACCGCCGGTAGCCTCCAGGTCGTCACCGGCTACCACCGCCTCACGCGAGGCTCCTTCGCCCAGTCGGCGTCCCGGTGCCGCACCCCGAACGTGTCGTGGACGCGGGCCTGGGCCACGCGCGGGACACCCGCCACTTCGCACCCGGCCGGGAGAGCGCCTGCGACATCCTGGACGTCGCCCACCCCTCTGGCTCTGCACCCGCCGACTGGGCACGGGCCCGGACGGCATGCCCTAACGCACGCACGAGATCCACACCTGGGCGCAGACTCGTCTCACCAGAACCCTCTCCCGCTGGCACGACGCCGAAGGCTTCGGCCCAGGCACATCAGGCCCGGGCCCCGAACCAGGCTTGCAGGGGACAGAGATGTGGCTGGCGATCGTATGGCTGCTGGCGGACCTGCTGGGCCGGTCCGGCCAACTCGACTGTCGGACAGGTGGAGTACGCCGTCCGGGACCACCTGACGGGCGGTGAGACACACTGACCAGGCGCCCCATGGCCCGGTGCACTACCTTGAGGCCTGACCAGCCGAGCGGCCCACGGATACTCCTCGACCCGCCACACTTGGCCAGAACGGCTGAGCAACCGCTAGGAGCGGCGCCTCTCTTGCGCCATGCTGGGAGACTCCGCACTCCAGCCCACAGTCGCTGGCAACGGGAGGGCATCGGGTGGTCAGGACGGTAAGAACACCGGCTCATGGACGAGTGATCACCTACGAGGCATGGGGTGATCCCGACTCACACCCGGTGTTTCTGCTCCACGGAACACCCGGAAGCCGCCTCGGCCCCCGGCCGAGGACTTTCGATCTCCACAAACTGGGCATCCGCCTGATCGCCTACGACCGACCGGGATACGGCGGTTCCGACCGTCACCCCGGCCGGAGGGTTGTCCACGCCGCTGAGGACATCGACACCATCGCACAGGATCTGGACCTCAAGAAGTATTCGGTGGTCGGCAGATCCGGCGGCGCACCCCATGCCCTTGCCTGTGCGGCCCGCAACATCGGCAGCCAGGTGGCCAGTGCCGCCGCGCTGGTCTCTCTTGCACCGCCGGACGCCGATGACGGTCTCAACTGGCGTGAAGGCATGGCCGAGTCCAATGTGTCGACGTACGACCTGCTCGATGCCCATGCACCCGACGTGTCCGCTCTGGGTGTGCTGCTGGCCCGCAACGCCGAAACCATCCGCCGAGATCCGGCCCTGTTCCTCGCTGCACTCCGCCAGGAGATGCCGGAAGAGGACCGGATGGTCGTCGAGAATGCCGGCATTCGTCGGCAGCTGCTGCTCAACTACTTGTCCGCGGTGGGCTACGGAGAGCAGAGCGAGGGAGCGGCGGAGCAACCGCCCGCACCCACCGGCTGGGTGGACGACCTGGTGGCGTTCCGCAGGCACTGGGGATTCGACCTCGGTGACATCGACGGAACAGTGCCCGTGATGTTGTGGCACGGTGAGAGCGACGTCTTCGCCCCCGTCTCCCACTTCCGCTGGCTTGCCAAGAAGATCCCCACGGCCAAAGCGGTGCTGCATCCATCGGCGGCGCACTTCGCGGCCCTGCCGGCCTTGCCCCAGGTACTGGCCTGGGTGCGTGACGAGGCGGCCTGACGCCCACACGGCGCGGCCGTTGGCTTCTGACCCACCACGGCCGCACCGTCCCACTCGTCAGGACTAGATCGGGTGCGGCTCCAGGTCCAGGCAGCTGAGGTTCCAGGACTGGAGGGTCAGCACGCGGGGGTGTTCGTTGCCGATCCGCTTGATCAGTGCCGCCAAGGTGTCGTTGTGCTGCTTGCGGGCCTCGTCGGCCCGGCCCAGATGGCTGAGGATCACGGCGATGTTCCCCGAACATGTCAACGTCGACGGATGAGTCGGCTCAAGTACTTCCTTGAGCAGGTCGTACGCCTCCATGCCGGCTTTCCGGGCTTCCTCCCAGTTTCCCAACGCCGCTTCCGCGACGGCCAGATTGGCGTGGCAGATGAGGACGAAGGGATGATGCTCACCGTTGAGCTGCGCGAATCTCTCCCGGGCCAGCCGCAGATGCTCCCTGGCCTCGGCGGCCGCCTCAGGACGCGGGGACGCACCGCCGTCCAGCAGGAGGACCGCGTAATTGACCGAGCAGGCGATGGTGTGGGAGTGCATCTCCCCCAGCGTCTCCCTCAGGTCCTGCAGAACCCGGCGGATCAGAGCCAGACCTTCGTCGACCCGTCCCTGAGCGGCCAGGTCACCGGCCAGGCCCAGCTCCAGCACCAACCGCTCCGAGGTGGCTCCCCTCTCCCCCTCGGGTGTGCTGCGCAACACGTGGCGAACGAGTTCTTCCGCCTCGGCTGCCTTTCCCGCCCGCCTTAATGAACCGGCCAAGCCCTTCGCCGTGTGCAACACGGTCGGCGAGCCCTGGGTGAGCCGGGGGTTGCGCAGGCAGCGTTCGTAGGCACGGCTCAGCAGCGTGACGGATTCCTCGTAGTCGCCGCAGTCACGCAGATCCCGGCCCAGATTCACCGCCGACTCGATGGTCAGGGGGTGCTCATGGAGCTGGATCGCCTGGCGCAGTTCGAGTGTTCTGCGGTCCAGATCGCGGGCCCGCTTGTAGTCCCCGGAAAGTCTCAGGGCGACGGCGAGATTGTTGGCCGCGCTGAGGGTCCTCGCGTGATCCTCGCCGTAGATCAACTCGTAGCGCCGGTAGGTTTCCTCGTCGTAGCGCAATGCCTCCGACAGCCGGCCCAGGCCCCGCAAGTCGGCGGCGATGCTACTGGTGGTCATCAGGATGTGCTGATCGTCCTCGTCGCCGAGCACTTCCTTCTGTCGTTCCAGGACCTCCTGGTCCAGGGCGAGCGACTCCTCGTATCTGCCCTGGGCGCGGAGGATGTTGGCGATCTGGAAGCGCATGTGCAGTGTCCAGCGTTCGTCGACCTCCTCCGCGCTGGACCACGCGGCGACCCGTTTCTGGCTGTACTCCATCGCCAGGCTGAGTTCGCCCCGACGGCGCAGCTGGCGCACGCGGTCGACGAACAGTTCCTTGATGCCTTCGTCAGGAGCGGTCTCGGCCCACGGGGTGCCCAGATGCGGCCAGATGATCCGGTAGTTCTCCCAGGTATTAGGGTTCTCCGGGTCGTCCCCGCTGGGCCGGGCGGCGATCAGCGAACGGTAGACGACCTCCTGCGCGGCCTCTCGCTCCGTCTCGGTCATCTCCTTCCGCATGGCGGCCTGCATCATCCGGTGCACGGTGACGCTGCGCGCCTTCCGGTCGACGGTAACCAGGGAGAATCGGCTCAGCTCCTTGTACGCACGCGACACCGTACGGACACCGCCCAGAGCACGGGAGACCTCGAAGCCTTCCAGCAGATCCATGGAGATCGGCTCGGCACTGTAGTACGAGCAGATCTGCAAAAGCTGCACCGCCGGGGGAAACTTCTCCCTCAACTGCCCGAGCGCGAACTCCCAGGTGTTCTTGACCTCTCCGACCGTCTTGTCGTCGGGGTCGCCGGCGGCCTGGGGCTGGATCTGCTTGATGTAGTCGCGTACGTCGGCCCTAGTCTGCTCGATGAAGGCCGCGGCCCGTTCGATCGCGATCGGCAGGTCGCCCAGGGCATCCGCGATCTGGTCGGCCTCCGTCCAACTGCAGTCGGGCAGTCGGCTGTGCACGTGGGCGATACTCTCATGGCGCTCGAAGACGGGGACGTCGATGGTGTCCACGAACCGTCCCCAGCCCTCGGCCCGCTGGCTCGTGACCAGGATGTGGCCGCGTCGGCCGTCCATCATGAACTCGGGAAGATGATCGGGCTCCGGAACGTTGTCCAGGATCAGCAACCAACTGTCGACGTTCTCAGCGCCATTGAGGAACTTGGAGACCTCTTGGCCTGTGTCGGTCGGATTGGTCCGCTCCCGCAGACCGAGCTGCTCGGCCAGAGCGGCGTACCGCTCCAGAGCCAGTACGTCCTGCTCTGCTTGGATGTGCCAGACGACGTCGTAGTCGCTCCTGTAACGGTGGGCGAATTCCTGCGCCAGCAGGGTCTTGCCCACCCCGCCCATTCCCTTCAGCACGAGGACCCGCGAGTCACCCTTCCAGAGCTTTTCCCGGATGCCCTCCAACAGCTCCGTACGGCCGGTGAAGGACGACGTGCGCAGCGGTACGCCGAAGACGCGAGGCTCCGTTCGCGGGAAGCGGGGCAACTTGGGTTCAGCGCCGGCGAAGTGGTTGCGGGACAGCGACTCCCCACCTCTGCCGAACCAGGTCAGCAGCGCCGCACGACCGGTCTCGCCGCTGTTGCAGCGTGTCATGTCGGCAAGTTGCTCTCGGAAGGGAGGCTCCAGCGACACCCCTCGGTCGACCTGCATCGAGACAAGTTGGTGCGTGCGTCGGTCGCTCTCCGCGTAGACCGCTTCCCAGGTCGCCCGGTATCTGGACGACCTCATGTAGTCCTCGGAGAAGATGATGAGCGTATAGGAGGCTGCCTCCACACCTCGCTCGATCTCCCCCCGCGCCTGACCCCCGTCCGTCGGGTTCTCCTGCGCCAGGTGGACCTTGAATCCGGCCTGTTCCAGGACCGCGCCGGCCCAGTTGGCCCAGCTCCGGTCCTGGGGCACGAAGCTCAGATACACGTCGGAGACGCGCGGTGGCCGATGGCGGGTGTACCGGTCCAGGGTCTTGCGACGCAGCGACTCCTCGATGCGGGGCATGGAATCGACCTGGCCGTCGGTGATGACCGCCGTGAGTCTCTCGTAGGCGGAGAGCAGACTCTTGGGGTCACCCGGCTGCTCACGAAAGGGAGCGAGTGTCTCCTCGTAGGAGTAGATGGGGCGGTAGGGGATCTCCACACTGCCCCAGTAGTCCTCCGGGTCCCGCTCGGGGATGTGCTTGCGCACGATCCGGTCGAATCGGTACTGGATCTGGCCCCGGGCAGCGTCCAGTCGGTCCGCCTCCGCGTTCTCCACACGCATGGGGACCGGCAGGATCCGGATGTCCCGGTTGCCGTACAGCATGCCGTCGATGCGCTCGGCGACACCGGCCGCGCCCTCGATGCTCTGGCTGCTCGGCGTGAAGCCGATGACCACGGTGTGCGGAAGGTTGACCGTACAGATGTCCGAGATGTCGTTCAGGCCGGTGCGACTGTCGATGAGGACGTAGTCGAAGCTCTCGAGGAACTCGCGCTTGAGCCCGTCGAGGAATCTCGTGGCGAGCGGGCCCTCCATGAAGTGCTTCCAGTCGAACTGCGAGAATGCCGCCAGGTACCCCTGGTTCTTCGTGCCGGCCGGAAGATAGTAGAGCTGGCCACCTTCGGGGAAATCCCAATCGACCTGGATGATGCAGCTGTTGAGAGTGATGCCGTCGGAGGACCCCAGGTCGATCACTCCGGGATACACCGACCCCGGTTCGCCCTGGTACGCGAGTTCACCGGCACCGCCGTGGGTGGAGACCATGAAGTGGGTCGACCGACTCACCAGTTCCAGCACTCCGGGCGTCTCGCGAAGCTGCCTCTCACTCAGGAAGGGGTGCAGAAATCGGTCCAGCCCCGGTGCATCGAGATCCCAGTCGACCACCAGCACCCGGTTACCCGACGAGGCCAGGATCCACGCCGTGTTGGCGAGCGCCATCGTCCTTCCCGGACCACCCTTGTACGAGTAAAAGGTGATGATCCTGCGCGCATCCTCGCCGCTCATGGCCTGCCCTCCACACGACGTCCGTCGATCGATGCCCAGTTGTCCCGGCCGCCGTCGCGACATGGGGACAGGTCGGAACCGGATTCCGGGTCACCTCGGACGAATCCGCCGCTCCGGAATAATTGCGAATGGATATACCGTAAGTAGCGGATCTTGGTCGCCACGGCCAATTCGCTGAACCAGCGCGTGAAGACATCTGCTCCCGCCAACCCACGTACCGCTTCCTGCTCTCCCGCTCGCCCCTCGCTGAGGAAGCGCGGAAAGTGCGCCGCCAACAGGCCACGCAGCCGATCGGACTGCTCCTTGGTCTGCGCGTCGTCGCCGGACAGGGCACTCAGCACTGCGGTCCATGGCCGACGCACCCTGTCGAACTCCCCTGCCTGGTACGCCATTTGAGTGTTCTCCAGCGCCCAGGGGTCGACCACGAGCATCCACGGGGCGGTCGGCGGCTGCGTGCTGTGAAGTTCCGCCTGAATCTTGTGGAAGGGCACCACCGCGGGCGCGAAACCGAGGTTCCGGGCCGTGGCCTTCATCTGTTCGACCAGAGGGCCCACGGCCGGGCCGTAGGGCCGCCAATCGGCGACGCCGGGGCCGTACAGGACGTCGTCCCTGCCGACGGGTAACTGCGTCTCGGTGGGCGCGAGCACGGTGATGTTCAGCGGGGAAGCGAAGGGCGGGTCGGCGAAGGCGTCGTCCAGCCCGGCCAGCGTCATGGGCCGCACCGGGTTCCTTCCCCCGGACGAGTCCGACTGCCGGGGCACCCTCGCGGCCAGATCGACGATGCGCCGGGCGAGCCAGTCGGTCACCTGAGCAACCTGGGTCGCCGCCCGCTCGTCCTCGGGGTCCGATCGTTCTGTCAGGTCGAGTCTCTCGTCCAGCAGCCGATGCAACCCGTGCCTGGCATAATCCTCCGCCGCCTCCCCGATGCCCTCAGGCTCCTCGGGATACTGCTCCTTGACCCGCTTGGGCAGCGCGGTGGGCGAGTACGGCGTCCACAGCACCGGCACGATGTTCGGCCGAACGCCCTGCGCGGCACCGTCGGTGACGGCAGTCCACTGCCGTCCGCAATAAGGGTTACTGAAGTACCTTTGTGAGTACAGCGGAACGAAAACCTGACATCCGAACAGCGCGTTGAGCGAATTCTCGCTGGATGCGCCCTGCCGCTCGACAAAACCGGCCTTTTCCAGGGACACGTTCGCGTGACGTGCCACATCGGCGCACAGCTCGTCGAAGAACTGGAAGACAAGGCGATTGGGATCCTGCGACGCTCCCTGGAGTCGGTGAACAGGAACCCGCGCATAGCTCATGAAGAACTTCGGCATCCTGCTATTCCCCCTCGAAGACGTTCCGGAGGTCTTTGAACAGCTCCACGTCGCATGGTGCGAGGCTGGTCTGCTGAGCCACTTTCACGATCATCTCGGCGAGTGACCACACCAAACTGCGGTACATGCCGCGGCGACCTGCCTGCTTGAAGCCGTAGAGGCCGGCTTGCAGATATGGCCTACCCAGACTGGGAATGGCATACTGCACCTTCGCCGCCACGGGCGGCATGCTCAGATGCTGCTCTCCCACCCACAGGACGGGGACGATCGCGTTGCCCGTGTACGGCCGGGTCCGGAGCTGCTCCTCCTGCCGCCGCGCGAAGGCGTCCCATTCCTTGCCGCACCATTCCCTGGTGAAGTAACGGGTGTTGTAGATAGGCACGAAGACCCGGCAGGTGGCCAGAGCGTGCTTGAGCCGATTCTCCCAGTCGACACCGGTATCCATCCCCCGATTCAGGAAACCCGGAGATTCCTCACCGTCATGATCGGTCAACTGCATGATGTTGCTGCATAACAGCGTGTAGAACTCCTCCAATGCCAGATCCGACGCGTCCTTCTTCGCTCGGGCTCCCTTGTAGGGCGTCCGGGCGTAACTCATGAAGAACACATACGGATCGGAGGAATTTGACGACTGTAGCGCCTGAGAAGCCGCCTGAACCATGGACTCGCCCTTCCCCGCCCCCGTCGCGCCCACCACGAACCTCCCAGGGTCCCGAGCCTCGCGAGTTGGCTCCGAGATCGGAGCGCGATAGCTACTGCCGGCGCCCAGAGACGGGCCCAGAGCGGACCGTACCGGACACAGTTGCACGGAAAGGGAGTTGGTGGACTATTACACCGCGACCGGGTCGCTCTCCGCTACTCCGCCCACGTGTCAACCTCAGCCCGCATGCCCCGAACGAATCGGCGCCCAAGGGCGGTCAGTGAGCCTGTTTCGGCCATGGCGTCGAGAACGTCCACAACAGCCATACACCATTTGTCGGCCTCCAGCCGAGCCCGCTCGTGGAGATCGGCACAGACGTCCGCGATACCGCGGCGACGCCTGGTCCGCCAGACGTCGGCGACCGCGAGATGGGCGTACGCGCCCTGGACCACAGCATTGAGGGGTCGAGGGTCGGAGCGCCAGCGAACGCGAAAACGGCGGTCGTCGCGACCGTCGAGGAGATCGAACATGTCGAGCATCGCACCGAGTTTGACGTGCTGGTACTCGTGGACGATCAGCATCGCCAGGTCCTCGGCCGAGCGGGGCAGAGCGATACCCACCGCTCCGAAGGCGTGCCGGGAGGTGGCGCTCACGTCGTCGCCGGACGGATCGGGGGCGAGCGGGGTCACCGTGACGAGCCCGGCGGCGATGCCCCGGGCGTGGTCCGGGCATTCGGAGCGGATCAGTCGCCACGCCTGCGCGAACATCTCCTCCCAGCGTCGAAAATCAGCCTCAGCCAGTCTGGGCAGCGGCCGATACTCGTAGCAGTCGCGGGACGGGTCCACGTCGTCCAGGGCCACTTCCAGTCCGTCCGCGTACAGGTGCCTCAGCGGCTGCCAGACCGTTCCCCGTGGGGACCGCTCCCTTCCCAGGGCTCGGCCGCCCACGATGATCGCCGCGTCGGAAGCCGTCACGGTGACGGTCCCGGCCCGGTGGTCGACACTGTCCTGACCGATCAACAGACGGCCCATGCCGGGCAGATGGATCTCCGGCCCATCGGGACCCTCCCTCAGCGGCACCGGCAGGGTCAGCCGGCCACCGGTGCGGGCGACCGCGGACAGGGCTGCCTCGGCCGGGTGCCCGTCGGCTCCGCGGAGCGACTGTCCGCAGGCGAGAGCCCACACGCGCAGATACGGCTCGGACAGCAGTACGTCCAGCGCGGCGGTGGGCAGGTCGAGGACCGCGTCCCAGCCGGCCTCCGACCCCGTTCCCACATCCGCGCGGCGAGCGGCGGCCAGCAACGCGCGACGCTGGCTGTTCTGGGCCGCCGCGAGAGACCGTACGGCGGCGGCGCTGCCGTGTCCGGCGGCGAGTTCGTCGAAGTGGGTCCACGTCAGGCCGTGCCAGCCGTGACGGACATCGGTTTCGTCGCGCTCGGCGGCCTGGACGTACTCGATGATCTTCAGCAGGTCGGAGCAGTAGACCGAGGGATTGTCGAAGCCATTGACCGCTCGGTGGCGGTGCCCGTAGAGGCCGCCGCCGCAGACGGACACGACCGGGCAGGAACGGCACTGGGGGCTCAGCCCGTCCAGGCCGGCTCGCCGAGCCTGGATGCCACGGTGAGCGGCGGCCTCCTCCAGGCGATGGGTGTCGATGTGCATGCCCGTCTCCGGGGCGCCCGGGTAGGCCGTCTTGAGCCAGTCGGCCTGCTCGATGGCGCCGTCCGTCTCCACCACCAGCAGGTCGGAGCTGCCCAGGCCGAGTGCCTCGGTGAGGCTGCCCCGGCCACGCGTCAGTCGACTGATCGACTCGAAGAGCCGGATGCGCATGGGCATGCCGTCGGCGGTCCACTGCTTGTGCACCGCGATCAGCCAGTCCGCGTAGTCGGTGTCACCGCCGGGGCGAGGGGGTGGGTACTCCCAGGTCGCATGGGGCAGCAGGAAGTCCGCGGCGGGTGGGCGCAGGTCGGCCAGTGCCCGGTAGACATCCACCGGGTCGTTCTCGACGTCGATGGTGCAGAGCAGGCCGCCGAAGGCACTGCGGTGGGCCGGGGCTCCCAGGAGACGCACCGCGCGCACCGCGTCCTGGTGGGAGCCGGAGCCGTTGCGCCGGATCCGGTGACGGTCGTTGGACCTCTCGTCGCCGTCGAGCGAGATGCTGGCGACGATGGACTCCTCCACCAGCATCGCGCAGAACTCCTCGTCCAGACGGAGGCCGTTGGTCTGCATACGAAGGTCCAGCTCGGCCACGCCCCGCAGCGCGGAACGCAGCGAGCGGGCGAAGCGCCGCAGCCGTTCCCGTCCGGCCAGCAGGGGCTCGCCGCCGTGCAGGACGACGTGTACGCGAGTGAGGTGGTGTGCGGAGGCATGCTCCGCGATCCGGTCGGCCGTGCGTCGGAACGTCTCGTCCGACATGGTGACCGGACGCCTCAGCCAGCTCTTGTCGGCGTGCTGGTAGACGTAACAGTGGTCGCACGCCAAGTCGCAACGGCTGTGCACCTTGATCACGAACTGACGGAAGGGCCGCGTCGCCGCGATCACCGGTACGGTCCCTCGGGGATTCCGGCCGACCCGGTCAGAGCGACGACTGGAAGGCGGCCACCGGTTCTCCGCCTCCCCCGAGCATCCTTGCCAGAGCCGAGTCTTGTGCGGACTCCGGTACCTCAGCCAGCGAGATGTCGTGCAAGTCCCTGACGACGCTCGTGGCGAACGGCTGCTCGTAGCTGTCCATGGATGTCTCCTCGGGCGTATGGCTCACGGGCCGCATACCTCATAGTGGTGGCGCGTTGAACGAACAGCAAGGTGACCCACTCGCGCGCAGGCCGCGCGCGCCGCTCGAAGGTGACCCCGCACGACGAACGGCCGTGATCGTCAGGAGGCCCCTCCTGGCGGCCCCTCGCTGCGGAGGAGCCGACGGGTCAGGAAAGTCGTCCTGACGACACGGCCGTTGTCGTCGTCCGGTCCGAGGGGCCGGTTGGGCGTTACGCCGCCCCGTCCTTCGTCGAAGCCCCCGGAGCCGTCAGGTCCTTCTCCTCCGGGAGTTCGTCGACGTCCACTCCGCGGACCTGGGCCAGTTCGTGCTTGAGGGCCGCGAGTTCCGTGCCGCCCGCCATGTGGTTGGTGAGTTCCTCCAGGGTGACCTGGTCGCGGGCGGCGGAGAGTTCCATCGTGCCGAGGCGCAGGACGCTGAAGTGGTCGCCGACCATGTACGCGTGGTGCGGGTTGTGGGTGATGAAGATGACGCCGAGGCCGCGGTCGCGGGCGGCGGCGATGTACTTCAGGACCACACCCGACTGCTTGACGCCGAGGGCCGCCGTGGGCTCGTCGAGGATGAGGACGCGTGCGCCGAAGTAGACGGCGCGGGCGATCGCGACGCACTGGCGCTGGCCGCCGGAGAGCGTGCCGATGGGCTGTTCCAGGTCGTCCAGGACGATGCCCATGTTGCGCAGTTCGGCGTCCGCGGTCTGCTTCATCTTCTCGATGTCGAGGCGACGGATCGGCCAGGGACCCTTCGTCATCTCCGAGCCGAGGAAGAAGTTCCGCCACACCGGCATCAGGGGGACCGTGGCCAGATCCTGGTAGACCGTCGCGATGCCGGCGTCCAGGGCCTCGCGCGGGGTGGTGAAGCGGACCGGCGTGCCGTCGACCAGGAACTCGCCCTCGGTGTGCTGGTGCAGACCCGAGATGATCTTGATCAGGGTGGACTTGCCGGCACCGTTGTCGCCCAGGACGCAGGTGACCTTGCCGGGGTGCACGGTCAGGTCCACGCCGTGCAGGGCACGGACGTTGCCGTACGCCTTGCCCGCACCGCGCAGTTCCACCACCGGCGTGTCGGTGGCGGGGGTCGCGTCGGGCGAGGCGGCGGTCGTGTTCGTGGGTGTCATGGGGTGGTTCACCTCCGGGTCGCCTGGCGGCGGACCCACAAGTTGACGAGGGCGGCGATCAGGAGCATCACGCCGAGGAAGGCCTTGAACCAGTCGGGGTTCCAGTTGGCGTAGACGATGCCCTGGTTGACCATGCCGAAGATGAAGGCGCCGATGACCGGGCCGATCGCCGAGCCGTAGCCGCCGGTCAGCAGGCAGCCGCCGATCACCGCCGCGATGATGTACAGGAACTCGTTGCCCACACCCTCGTTGGACTGCACCGTGTTGAACGAGAACAGCAGATGCATGCCCACGAACCAGGCCCCGGCGCCCACGCCCATGAAGAGGGCCACCTTGGTGAAGTTCACGGGCACGCCGACGGCCCGCGCACTGTCCTGGCTGCCGCCGACCGCGAAGATCCAGTTGCCGAACTTGGTGCGCAGCAGCAGCCAGGTCGCGATGGCCGCGAACACCAGCCAGTAGAAGATCGTGATCTTGAAGTCGACGCCGCCGATGGTCACCTCGGAGGCGAAGATGCTCTTGGCCTGGTCGAAGCCGTCCATGTCGGCGATCGAGTCGGACGCCACATTGCCGGTGAAGATCTTCGTGACGGCCAGGTTGGAGCCCTGGAGGATCAGGAAGGAACCCAGCGTCACCAGGAAGCTCGGCAGGCCGGTCCTGATCAGCAGCCAGCCGTTGAACGCGCCCACCGCCAGCGACACGATCAGCGCGACGATCACGCCCGTCCACACGTTCACCGTGAGCTGGAAGCTGAGGATCGCGGCGGTCAGGGCTGAGGTGGTGACCGCGACACCGGCGGACAGGTCGAACTCCCCGCCGATCATCAGCAACGCCACCGGCAGCGCCATGATGCCCATGACGGACGCCTGGTAGAGCACGGTCGCCAGCGAGCCGGCCTCACGGAAGGAAGGGGCCACGGCGAAGAAGAAGACGTACACACCGATCGCGGCGATCAGCGCGCCGACCTCGGGGCGGGCCAACAGGCGTCGACCCAGGGAACGTTCGACGGTACGGCCGTCCTTCTGGGCGGCCGGCGGAGCCGGCGGCGAGGGGGAGCTCGCCGCCGGTGCCGTTGCTTGGGACATTCAGATCACCGGGTGCCCTTCGCGGCGAACTTGGCGATCGTGTCGACGTTGTCCTTGTCCACGAAGGCCGGGCCCGTCAGGACCGGCGCCTCACCGCCGCCGCTGTAGTTGCCGTTGTTCTTGTAGAGCCACAGGGAGTCGATCGCCAGGTAGCCCTGGAGGTAGGGCTGCTGGTCGACGGCGAACTCGATGTCGCCCGCCTTGATGGCGTCCGTCAGCTCCTTGTTCAGGTCGAACGTGGCGACCTTGGCCTTGCTGCTGGCGTCGTCGACCGACTGCACGGAGGTCAGGGCGATGGGCGCGCCGAGCGTGACGACCTCGTCGATCGAGGAGTCCTGCTTGAGCTTGGCCGTGATGGTGGACTTCACCGAGGGCATGTCGGTGCCGTTGACGTAGAGGTTCTCGGTCTTGCCCTTGAAGGTCTTCTTCACGCCGGCGCAACGGGCCTCGAGAGAGACGTTGCCCTGCTCGTGGATCACGCAGACCGCGTGCTTGGCGCCGGTCTCGTTGAGCTTCTTGCCGAAGGCCTCACCGGAGACGGTCTCGTCCTGGCCGAAGAAGGAGAGCAGACCCTGCTCCTTCCACACGTCCATGCCGGAGTTCAGGCCGACGACGGGGATGCCCGCCTTCTCCGCCTTGGCGATGACGTCCTTCATCGCGTCGGGCTTGGCGAGGGTGACGGCGATGCCGTCGACCTTCTGGTCGATCGCGTTCTGGACGAGGTTCGCCTGGTTCGCGGCGTTCGGGTCGTTCGAGTAGACCAGCTTGACGTTGTCCTTGTCGGCGGCGGTCTGGGCGCCCTTGCGGACGATGTCCCAGAAGGTGTCGCCCTGCCCGGCGTGGGTCACCAGCGCCACCGTCATCTGCGGCGTGTTGGCCTTGCCCGCGGAGGCGTTCGCCCCGCCCTCCTCGGCCTCCTTGCCGCCGGAGCTGCTGGAGCATCCGGCTATGAACATCGCGGAGGCCGCGGCCATGGCGAAAAAGGGAGCCACTCGGCGTGAGCGGGGCTGAAACGTGCGGTCCATCTTTCCTGCACCTCACTGTGCGACAGGGGGAAAGGGAACGGGACAGCGTCGGGCAGTGTGCCCGCGCGAGCCCGGACCTGAAGTCCGGATCATTGTGCCGGTAGGCCGGCTGCGCTGTTTCGTTGGGACGGGATCAAACCCCTGGCACACCCAGCTGTCAAGACTTTGTTAAGACATCATTTCACGAGCAGGTCCGAATGTCAGTACAAAGCCTTGACAGCAGCTCGCCCGGGGCCCTACACCTGGGGTACCTCCGCCCCCGTGTGTGCGCATCCCAGGCGCGCCACGGGTTTCCGGTCGGCCCGCATCCCCCCCACCCGAGGAGCGACGCGCATGCCCGAGTCCACCGAGTCCGCCGAGTCCTTCGATCTCATCACCATGGGTCGCATCGGAGTGGATCTGTATCCGCTGCAGACCGGTGTGCCGCTCGCCCGTGTCGAGTCCTTCGGCAAGTTCCTCGGCGGGTCCGCCTCCAACGTCGCGGTGGCGGCGGCGCGGCTCGGCAACACGGCCGCCGTGATCACACGGACGGGAGACGACCCCTTCGGCGTGTTCCTGCACGAGGCCCTCAAGGAGTTCGGCGTCGACGACCGGTTCGTCACCCCCGTCGCCGCCCACCCGACGCCGATCACGTTCTGCGAGATCTTCCCGCCGGACGACTTCCCGCTCTACTTCTACCGGCGCCCCAAGGCCCCCGACCTGGAGATCCACACCGACGAGCTGGACTTCTTCGCCGTCCGCGCGGCCCGCGTCTTCTGGATCACCGGCACCGGACTGAGCGAGGAGCCCAGCCGCTCCGCCACCATCGCCGCGCTCAAGGCGCGCGACAAGGCCGCCGGCACCACCGTGTTCGACCTGGACTGGCGACCCATGTTCTGGCGGGACCCCGAGACCGCCCGCCCGTACTACGCCGAGGCCCTGCGGCACTCCACGGTCGCCGTCGGCAACCTCGACGAGTGCGAGGTCGCCACCGGTGTCCGGGAACCCCGGGCCTGCGCGGAGGCGCTGCTGGAGGCGGGGGTGGAGCTGGCCGTCGTCAAGCAGGGCCCCAAGGGGGTGCTCGCCGTCCACCGCGACGGCACGGTCGCCGAGGTGCCGCCGGTGCCGGTCGAGGTCGTCAACGGGCTCGGCGCGGGCGACGCCTTCGGCGGCTCCCTCTGCCACGGGCTGCTGCGCGGCTGGGATCTGGAGCGGATCATGCGGTACGCCAACGCCGCGGGCGCCCTCGTCGCGTCCCGCCTCGCCTGCTCCTCGGCGATGCCGACGGCGGGGGAGGTGGAGGAGTTGCTGGGGGCCGGGTGACGCCGCGGTTCGCCGTCGACCCCGGGTCGCCTGCCGGTGAGTGGGGCTGATCGCGCCCACGCGGCGGAGCCGCATGTGCCACCGCCCCGCGCCCCTGGAGGAGGGCGGGCCGCAGGCCCGTCCCTCCAGGGGCGCGGGGAACTGCGCGAGCAACCACGAACCACCCGCACCCGCCAACGAACACGCACCCCCGAGCCATGAGGCGCCCGAAGGGGACGAAGGGGCACCGCCCCTGGAACGGAGCCCGAGTTGACCATCCGCATCCCCGACCTCGCCACGGTCCGCGCACGCCACCCCGAGGCCGTCGCCGAAGCCGCGGCCCGCCGCGCCCGCCGCCCGCTCATCGGTGACCGCGGCCGGCTGATGATCGTCGCCGCCGACCACCCCGCCCGCGGCGCCCTCGGCGTCGGCGGCCGCCCCCTCGCCATGGCCGACCGGGCCGATCTCCTGCGGCGCCTGTGCACCGCGCTGTCGCGGCCCGGCGTGGACGGCGTGCTCGCCACCGCCGACATCCTGGAGGACCTGCTGCTCCTGGGCGCCCTGGAGAACAAGGTCGTCATGGGCTCCCTCAACCGCGGCGGGCTCGCCGGGGCGTCCTTCGAGATGGACGACCGCTTCACCGGCCACCGCCCGCAGGACATCGAGCGTCTCCGCTTCGACGCGGGCAAACTGCTGCTGCGCGTCGACTACGACGACCCGGGTTCCCTGCGGACCCTGCACTCCACCGCCCGCGCGGTCGACGACATGGCGGCGCGCCGACTGCCGCTGTTCGTCGAGCCGTTCATCTCGCGCCGCGTGGACGGCCGGGTCCGCAACGATCTGAGCGCCGAGGCCGTCACCCGCTCCATCGCCATCGCGGCGGGCCTCGGCGGCACCTCGGCGTACACCTGGCTGAAGCTGCCCGTCACCGACGACGCGGACGCGATGGCCGAGGTCCTGGACACCTCCACCCTGCCCGTCGTACTGCTGGGCGGCGAGGTGGGGAAGGATCAGGACGGCGCCTACGAGAAGTGGCGCAAGGCCCTGCGGCTACCCACCGTCCAGGGCCTGGTCGTCGGCCGTTCCCTGCTCTACCCCGCCGAGGGCAGCGTGGAGACCGCGGTCGACACGGCGGTCGGGCTGCTCTGAGCCAACCCACGCCCACGCCCAAGCACAGCCCCAGCCCCAGCCCCAGCCCCAGCCCCAGCCCCAGCCCCAGCCCCAGCCCCAGCCCCAGCCCCAGCCCCAGCAACATGCTCCCTCGCCAAGCCCCCAACCCACCCCTTCGTCCCCGTGAGGTCCCGATGAGCACCCCCTCCACCCGCCGGCTGACCGTCGCCCAGGCGCTGGTGCGGTTCCTGTCCGCGCAGTACACCGAGCGCGACGGCGTACGCCACCGGCTGATCGCCGGGACCTGGGGCATCTTCGGCCACGGCAACGTCGCGGGGGTCGGCCAGGCGCTGCTGGAGGCCGGCGAGGAGGCCATGCCGTTCCACCAGGGCCGCAACGAGCAGTCCATGGTGCACGCGGCCGTCGGGTACGCCCGTCAGCTGAACCGGCTCTCCGCGCAGGCGGTCACCACCTCCATCGGGCCCGGCGCCACCAACCTCGTCACCGGAGCCGCCCTCGCCACCATCAACCGGCTGCCCGTGCTGTTGCTGCCCGGCGACTACTTCGCGACCCGCACCGCCGACCCGCTGCTCCAGCAGTTGGAGCACCCCACCGAGGCCGATGTGTCCGTGAACGACACGCTGCGGCCGGTCTCCCGCTTCTTCGACCGGATCACCCGCCCCGAGGCGCTGATCCCGGCCGCGCTCAACGCCATGCGGGTTCTCACCGACCCCGTCGAGACGGGCGCCGTCACCCTCGCCCTGCCGCAGGACGTGCAGGCGGAGGCGTACGACTGGCCGGAGGAGTTCTTCGCCGAGCGCGTCTGGCGGGTACGGCGGCCGGCGCCCGACCCGGTGGAGCTGGCCGAGGCGGTCCGGGCGATCCGCGCGGCGCGGCGGCCGCTCCTCGTCGCGGGCGGCGGCGTCCACCACAGCGAGGCGGAGGCGGCGCTGCGGGCGCTGGTGGAGGCCACCGGCATCCCGGTCGCGTCCACCCAGGCCGGCAAGGGCTCGCTGCGCCACGACCACCCGGGCGACCTCGGCGGCATCGGGCACACCGGCACCGCCGTCTGCGACGACATCGCCCGCACCGCCGATCTGATCATCGGCGTCGGCACCCGCTACACCGACTTCACCACCGCCTCCCACACCCTGTTCCAGGTCCCCGACGTCCGCTTCGTCAACCTCAACATCGCCGCGTTCGACGCTCACAAGCTGGCGGCCCGGACCCTGGTCTGCGATGCGCGGACCGGTCTGGAGGCGCTCACGGAGGCGCTCGCCGGGCACCGCGTGGAGGAGGCGTACGAGGCCGAGTACCGGAACGGCAAGCAGCGCTGGGAGCAGGTGGTGCGGGCGGTCTACACGCCGGCCGACGAGCACGCCGTGCCGACGCAGACGCAGGTGCTGGGCGCCCTGGACGCGGTCGTCGGGGACGACGACGTCGTCATCAACGCCGCGGGCTCGCTCCCCGGCGACCTGCACAAGCTGTGGCGGGTCCGCGGCCCCCGCCAGTACCACCTGGAGTACGGCTACTCCTGCATGGGCTACGAGATCCCCGCCGCGATCGGCGTCCAGCAGGCGGCGCCCGGCACCGCCGTGTGGGCGCTGGTCGGCGACGGCACGTATCTGATGATGCCGACGGAGATCGTGACCGCCGTCCAGGAGGGTCTGCCGGTCAATCTGGTCCTCGTCCAGAACCACGGCTACGCCTCCATCGGCGGGCTGTCGGAGTCGGTGGGCGCCGAGCGGTTCGGCACGGCCTACCGCTACCGCGTCGCCGACGGCACCTTCACCGGAGCCCCGCTGCCGGTGGACCTGGCCGCCAACGCGGCCAGCCTCGGCATGGACGTCATCCGCGCCAAGACCGTGCGGGAGCTGCGCGACGCCCTGGCCGCCGCCCGCGCCTCGGACCGGCCGACCTGCGTGTACGTGGAGACCGACCCGACTCCCACCGCTCCCCCGGCGGAGGCCTGGTGGGACGTTCCGGTCTCGGAGACCGCCGCCCGCCGGGCCGCGGTCGAGGCCCGCGCCACGTACGACCGGGAGGTCACCGCCCGGCGCCGGCACCTTCACCCGGGGACGTGAGCGGCCCGGCCCGCGGCCGGTCCGAGAGCCGCCCGGCACCCGCGACGGGTGCTGGGCTTGTCAGGACAACGAAATGACAGGGCTTCCTGTCATCCGGACGGGCGGTTACCCTCGGACCGTGACCAGCGCGACCACAGGGAGTACAGAGAAGCTCGACCTCCGTGTCGACCGGAGCAGCCCGGTGCCGCTGTACTACCAGCTGGCCCGGCAGCTGGAGTCCGCCATCGAACACGGGGCACTGGGCCCGGGCAGCCTGCTGGGCAACGAGATCGAGCTCGCGGGCCGCCTCGGACTGTCCCGGCCGACCGTGCGGCAGGCCATCCAGTCCCTCGTCGACAAGGGGCTGCTGGTACGCCGCCGTGGCGTGGGCACGCAGGTCGTACACAGCCAGGTCAAGCGTCCGCTGGAGCTGAGCAGTCTCTACGACGACCTGGAGGCGGCGGGCCAGCAGCCCACGACCCAGGTGCTGCTGAGCGAGCTCCGGCCCGCCTCCGCCGGGGTGGCCGCGGCCTTGGGCCTCGCCGAGGGCGCGGAGGTGCACCTCTTCGAACGGCTCCGCCTCACCCACGGCCAGCCGGTGGCGTTCCTGTCCAACTACGTCCCGGCGGGCCTGCTGGACCTCGACACCGAGCGGCTGGAGGCGACGGGCCTGTACCGGATGATGCGCAACGCCGGCATCACCCTGCACAGCGCCCACCAGACGGTCGGCGCCCGGATCGCCGCCCCCGAGGAGGCCGAGCGGCTCGGCGAGCCCGAGGGGGCCGCCGTCCTCACCATGCAGCGCACGGCCTACGACGACACGGGCCGGGCCGTCGAGTACGGCAGCCACATCTACCGGGCCTCGCGCTACTCCTTCGACTTCCAGCTGCTCGTCCGCGGCTGACGCCCGGACCACGGCGCCCAGCTCTCCGGAAGCCGCAGGTCAGGCAGGAAAACCTGCCGGGGTACTAGATTGGACAGCAGAGGCCGCGGCAGGGGCGGCCCCGCCTGATCTCCCGCACGCAACCGTTCGCAAGGGAGAAGCAGCCGTGAAGACCCGACGCATCCGCCGTATCAGCCTCGGTGCCGTCAGTGCTCTCGTCGTCACCGTGCTCGGCGCCTGCGGCGGCTCCGGTTCCGACCCGGGCGGCGCCACGGTGGTGGGTGTCGACTACCCCCGCTCGGACACCGACTTCTGGAACGCGTTCACGCAGTACACCCCTGGGTTCGCCGAGGAACTCGGGTTGGAGCTGAAGACCACCAACTCGCGGAACGATGTCGCGAAACTCGCCACCAACTCCCAGAGCCTCATCATCGAGGGCGTGGAGGGCGTGGCCATGGCCCCCCAGAACACCGCCGCGACCGCGCCCATCCTGCGGCAGCTGGCCGAGCAGAAGATCCCCGTGGTCACCCTGGACACCCGTCCCGACACCGGCGACGTCTACATGGTGGTGCGTGCCGACAACCGCGCGTACGGGGAGAAGGCCTGCCGGTTCCTCGGCACCAAGCTCGGCGGTGAGGGCAAGGTCGTCATGCTCCAGGGAGACCTCGCCTCCGTCAACGGCCGCGACCGCACCGAGGGGTTCAACGCGTGCATGAAGGAGCACTATCCCCGGATCAAGGTCTTCGGAGAGACGACGAACTGGGACGGGACGATCGCGGCGCAGAAACTGCAGGCGAATCTCACGACCAACCCTGACATCAAGGGCGTCTACATGCACTCCAGCCTGGCGCTCTCCGGCAGCCTGCAGGTGCTCAAGCAGCAGGGTCTGCTGGTCGGCCCGGAGGACAAGAGGCATGTGTTCGTCGTCGCCAACGACGGCACCCCCCGAGAGCTCAGGGAGATCGCCAAGGGCAAGATCGACGCCACGGTCTCCCAGCCCGCCGACCTCTACGCCAAATACGCCCTCTACTACCTGCGGGCGGCGATCGAGGGCAAGACGTTCAAGCCCGGCGGGACGGACCACGACAGCACGATCGTGCGGATCCGCGACGGTGTGCTGGAGGACCAGCTCTCCGCGCCCCTGGTGACCGCGGACGGCGGGACCTACGACGGGGTGCCCAGCCTCAGGAGCGACGACAAGTCCCTCTGGGGCAACAACCTCGACTGATCGCGCACGGCCCGCCCGCCCCGATCACCTCTCGTCTCAGGAGCCTCGGAGGAGCCTCGGCCGGCAGCCGGCTCAGAGGCTCACCCACGCACCGGACTCCGCGGAGCGGCTCATCGCGTCGAGGGCGGTGGCGCTGTGCACGGCGTCGGCCAGGGTGGCGCCGTGCGGGATGCCCTCGGCGATCGAGCGCAGGAAGTGGTGGGCCTCGATGACCTTGAGGTCGTCATAGCCCATGGCGTTGGCGGAGCCCGGCTGGAACGCCGCGTACGCGCCGTGGCCCGGGCCGACGAAGACGGTGCTGACGGACTGGTCCTGGTAGGCCGTGCCCCGGCTGACACCCAGCTCGCCCATGCGGCGGAAGTCCCACAGGACGGCGCCCTTGGTGCCGTGGACCTCGAAGCCGTAGTTGTTCTGCTCGCCGACGGCGACCCGGCTCGCCTCCAGGACGCCCCTCGCGCCGGAGGCGAAGCGGAGCAGGCAGTTGACGTAGTCCTCGTTCTCGACGGGGCCGAGTTCACCGCCGGTGGCACGGGTGTGGCCGGCGGTGGCGCCGGTGGGACGGGCCCGTTCGGGGACGAAGATCGCGGAGTCGGCGGTGAGGGCGGTGATGTCGCCGAGGAGGAAGCGGGCGAGGTCGACGCCGTGCGAGGCGAGGTCGCCGAGGACGCCGCTGCCGCCGCGCTCACGCTCGTACCGCCAGGTCAGGGCGCCCTCGGGGTGGGCGGCGTAGTCGCTGAAGAGACGGACGCGGACATGGGTGACGGTGCCGATCTCACCCGCGGCGATCAGTTCGCGGGCGTACGCGACGGCGGGGGCGTTGCGGTAGTTGAAGCCGACGGTGCCCTGGACGCCGGCCTTGACGACCGCGTCGGCGACGGCGCGGGCGTCGGCGGCGGTGAGCCCGACGGGCTTCTCGATCCAGATGTGCTTGCCGGCCTCGGCCATGGCGACACCGATCTCGCGGTGCAGGAAGTTCGGCGCGGTGATGCTCACGGCGTGGACGCGCGGGTCGGCGGCGACCTCACGCCAGTCACGGGCGGTGCTCGCGAACCCGAACCGCTCGGCGGCCTCCTCGGCGCGGCCGGGCACGTCCTCGACGACGGTGACCAGCTCGGGGCGGACGGGAAGCTGCGGGAAGTGGTGCGGCACGCGGGCGTACGCCTGGGTGTGCACCCGCCCCATCCAGCCGAACCCCACGACGGCGACACCGAGCGCACTCACCATGACTGCCCTTCTTCGGACCCACCGGACCAGCTTTGGACCGTTCCAGAACGTACGCAGCTCACCTTGGGGTGGGTCTCCGCAGCTGTCAAGCCCTTTGACAATCGCACCCGCCCTGTGGAACGGTCCACACCATGAGACCTCCGACGATCCGCGATGTCGCCGAGCGCGCCGGCGTGTCGAAGTCCCTGGTCTCGCTGGTGCTGCGCGGCTCCGAGCAGGTGCGCCCGGAGAAGCGGGAGGCCGTGCTGGCGGCCGTGGACGAGCTGGGCTACCGGCCCAACGCGGCCGCGCGCAGTCTGAGCGAGCGCCGCACCCGCACGGTCGGCGTCCTCCTCCACGACATGCGCAACCCCTGGTTCGTGGAGCTGCTGGACGGTCTGAACTCCCGGCTGCACGACAACGGTCTGCGCATGCTGCTGGCCGACGGCCACCTCAACCGGCGTCTCGGGGAGGACCTCACCCGGACCTTCACCGAACTGCGGGTCGACGGTCTGATCGCGGTCGGCACACTGCCCCCGTCGGAGGCTCTGCGCACGGCGGCCGCGCAGGTGCCCACCGTGGTCGCCGGGGCCCGTGAGCCGACGCTCCCCCATGTCGATGTCGTCGCGGGCGACGACCAGTTGGGCGCCCGGCTCGCCACCGAGCACCTCATCGCCCTCGGCCACCGGCGGATCGGGCACATCGCGGGGGACGGCGTGGTCGGCGCGCTGCGCCGCCGCAGCTTCGAGACGGTCATGCGCGAGCACGGTCTGTCCGACCTGGCGGCCGTCGAACGCGGCGACCTGACGGAGGAGGGCGGCTACCGCGCCACGGTCCGACTCCTCAGCGCCCCCGAACGCCCCACCGCGGTGCTGGCGTTCAACGACATGTCCTGCGTCGGCGCCCTCTCCGCCGCCGAGGAACTGGGCCTGAGCGTCCCGCGCGACCTGTCCCTCGTCGGCTACGACAACACCTATGTCTCCCGGCTGCGCCATCTGTGGCTCACCACCGTGGACAACGCCAGCCATGACGTCGGCCGCCGCGCCGCCCAGAGCCTCCTGGACCGCATCGCCGATCCCACACGCCCGGCCCAAGTCGTCCTGACCACACCGACCTTGGAGATCCGCGGCACGACCAGCCCCCCGGCGGGCCGCTGAGCCGCACGATGTGCGCGCTCCTGAGCGGCCGACGAGCCGCGCGACGAACCCACCGGCCCGCCGGCCCGCCGGTGAGCCGACGCCGTGCGCGCTCCTGAGCCTGTTCGCCGTCCGTCCGGGAGCACCGGGAGCACCGGGAGCACCGGGAGACGGTACGCCGACGGCCGCGGATGGCCGCGGATGGCCGCGGGTGAGGCTCCCGCATACTCATCGGGAACCGAACCGGTGGTTTCACGGATCTCCTGTGCGAGGGCTCCCGGACAGCTGGTTCGGCACGGGCGCACGGCACTTGACGGTACGGAAGGCGGGACATGGCCGACGGGATGGGCGCGAGACCCGAGGCGGACGGCTTCGCGGCGCCGGCGGACGTGGATCCGCCGCGGGTGGGGCGGTATCGGATCGTCGCGCGGCTCGGCGAGGGCGGCATGGGGCGGGTCTACCTGGGCCGGTCGCCGAGCGGGCGCGCGGTGGCGGTGAAGGTGGTGCGGCCCGACCTCGCCCAGGACCCCGACTTCCGGCGCCGGTTCGCCCGCGAGGTGGGCGCGGCCCGCAAGGTCAACGGGTTCTTCACCGCCGGGGTCGTCGAGGCCGACCCCGAGGGGTCACCGGCATGGCTGGCGACGGCGTACGTGCCCGGGGTCTCCCTCGGTGAGGCGGTCGTCCGGCACGGAGCGTGGCCCGAGGACGCGGTGCTGGCGCTCGCGGCCGGGCTGGCCGAGGCGCTGGAGGCGATCCACGCCGCGGGAGTGATCCACCGGGATCTGAAGCCGTCGAACGTCCTGCTGGCGGCGGACGGGCCACGCGTGATCGACTTCGGGATCTCGGCCGCCACCGACTCCGGTGCCAGCAGGCTCACCCAGCCCGGCATGCTGATCGGCACGCCCGGCTTCATGTCCCCCGAGCAGCTCACCGGCAAGCCCGTCGGCCCGGCCAGTGACGTCTTCGCCCTGGGCGGGGTAGTGGCGTTCACCGCGGCGGGACGGAGCGCCTTCGGCACCGGCGCGGCCGAGGCGCTCAACTTCCGTGCCGTGTACGAGGAACCGGACCTCGACGCGCTCCCGCCGCGGGTGCGCGCCCTGGTCGCCGACTGCCTGGCCAAGGATCCCGGCGCACGCCCCACCGTCGGCGCGCTGCTGGACCGGCTGGCCGAGGAGCGGTGGGGTCAGGACGCCGACCAGGACACGCACGAGGTCGGCTGGTTGCCCGACCGGGTCGCGGCCGACGTCCGTGCGCGCGCCACGGCACCTCAGGCGCCGGTACCGGCGACGCCCGATCCGCGGCTGCTGCTGTGGTCGTCCCAGGCCGCGGGACCGACCGGCCCGGCGGCCCCGCACGTCGAAGCGCCACGTCCGTCCACCGCCCCGGACGTGCCCGCCCCGCATCCTCCACGGGGACACGACCTCCCGCAGGACGCCACGACGCCACGGCACCCTCAGGACACCACTGCGCCACGATCCGGACGGCAGGCCGGGCTCTCCCGGAGGCGGCTCCTGCTCGGCCTCGCCGGAGCGGGCGTCGCCGGGGCCGGGTACACGACGTGGCGGCTCCTCGACGGCACCGAGCGCCGCCCGGGGCAGCGGCTGTGGACGTTCTCCACCGGTAAGACGGTCAACTCGACACCGGCGGTGGCCGACGGGGTCGTCTACATCGGCAGCGGCGACCAGCGGCTGTACGCGCTGGACGCCGCCACGGGCAAGAAGCGCTGGGCGTTCGAGACTGGCGACCGGGTCCAGTCGTCGCCGGCCGTGGTCGACGGGGTCGTCTACGTCGGCAGCGGCGACGGTCTGCTGTACGCGGTGGACGCGGTCACCGGCAAGAGGCGGTGGCAGTACCCGGCGGGCGCGATCCACTCGGCACCGGTGGTGGTGGACGGGATCGTCTACACCGGCAGCGCGGACGGGCTGCACGCCGTGGACGCGGCCACGGGCGAGAAGCGCTGGACGGCGCTCACGCCCAGCTACGTGTACTCCACGCCGGCCGTGGTCGAGGGGGTCGTGTACGTCGGCAGCGGCGACGGCCTGCGGGCGGTGGACGCGGCGACAGGCACGGAACGGTGGTCGGCCCTCACGGACCACATCTTCTCCTCGTCGCCGGCGGTGGCGAAGGGGCGCATTTACATCGGCGGCATCGACGGGCTGTACTGCGTGAACGCCTCCGACGGCATGGAGTACGAGGACTTTCCGGGCGGTGGCCCCGTCGGCTCCTCCTCGCCGACGGTCGCCGACGGGGTGGTCTACGTCGGTGGTGACAATGGCGACCTGTACGGAGTCGACGCCTTCACCGCCAAGCAGCGCCTGAAGTTCCCCACGGCGGACAGTGTCGACTCACGGCCGGCGGTGGTGGACGGCGTCGTCTACTTCGGCAGCGACGACGGCAACCTGTACGCAGTGGACGTCAGGACCAGCGAACAGAGGTGGCGGTTCTCGGCGGGCGACAGCATCGACAGCTTCTTCACGCCCTCGTCGCCCGTGGTGTCCGACGGCGTGCTCTACATCGGCAGCTACGCGGGCAAGGTGTACGCGATAGCGGTCTGAGTCGGCGGGAGCCGACGCAAGGGTGGCAGCACCCGTCCGGCCGCCGCGCGGCCCCGAACGTCACGCGGTCCCGTCGAGCGGGTGGGCCCCCGCGGCCAGCAGCAGTGCCGCCGTCTCCGGGTGGGGGCCGCACTCCGCCCAGTAGAGCGGGGGGCGGCCCGTGCCGTGGTCCTCGCGGAGGTTCGGATCGGCGCCGTGCGCGAGGAGTGCGCGCACGGTGTCCGTGTGACCCCAGCAGGCGGCCCCGCACAGCGGCGTGCCTTCCGTGCCGTGCCCGCTCTCGGCGTCGGGCGGGGCGCCGGCGGCCAACAGTCGGCGGACCGTGTCGGCCGCCCCGTGCACGGACGCCGCGTACAGCGGCGTCGTGCCGTCGGCGTCGGCCGTCGCGGGGCAGGCCCCGGCCCGGAGCAACGCGTCGACCGTGGCGGTGTCACCGACCGACGCGGCCCGGACGAGACGTACGGACAGCTTCTTCTGCCGCCTTCTGTTCACTGCTCCCCAGTCCCGCGCGACGACCTGCGGGCCTCACCCCATCACACGCCCTCCTGGGAGGCGACCTCTTTTCCGCGCCCTCCCGTCACCCCGGTCCCCTTGGTCGCCCCGCGTACGTCGATCGCGGTGAGGGCGAGGGCCAGCAGTCCGGGGACGAGGAACGCGAGGGGCAGCAGCATCCACGCGCACAGGGCGGCGGTCAGCACCGCCAGCACCACCAGGGCGCTGCCGCCCGGGTCGCGCACGGCGTCGTGGGCGGCCCCGCGCACGGCGCCGGGCCAGTCGACGGCGGACTCGGTGCGCGCGCAGGCCCGCAGGCCGACCACGGCGGCGCAGACGCCGACGGCGGCGACCGCCAGGCCGAGGGCGGAGCCGCCGGGGAGGCCCGCGGAGACCAGCGCCAGGTCGACGAGGAGGAGGCCGAGACCGGCGAGGGTGACGAGACCGGCGGCGACGTCACCGGAGCGCAGCCGTCGCCGCAGCCCGCCGAGGAACCGCCGGGCGGTCACCGGCCGCCCGTCCCGTACGCCCCGCAGCACCTCGCAGGCGGTGGACAGCGCGGCGGGCAGCGTCACCAACGGCAGGCTCACCACCGCCACGGCGACGCCGACGCTCAGTACGTCGGCGAACAGCGACATCCTCGGTCCGAGGATCTCGCCCGGCTCCCGGTCGGTCCGCATCGCGCTCACGCTCACCCCTTGATCCCCGAGTTGGCCATGCCCTCCACCAGGAACCGCTGGAAGGCGAGGAAGAACAGCACGATCGGCAGCAGCGCGATGACCGACATGGCGAACATCGGGCCGAACGCCGAGGTGCTCGACGCGTCCACGAACGACCTGAGCGCCAGAGTCAGCGTGAACTTCTCCGGCGAGAAGAGATAGATCAGCTGGGTGAAGAAGTCGTTCCAGGTCCAGATGAACGTGAAGATGGCGGTGGTGATCAGGGCCGGGCGCGTCAGCGGCAGGATCACCAGGAAGAAGCTTCGGAACGGTCCACAGCCGTCGATCCGGGCCGCCTCCTCCAGTTCCCTCGGCAGTCCCCGCATGAACTGCACGATGAGGAAGACGAAGAACGCCTCCGTGGCCAGGAACTTCGGCAGGATCAGCGGCCAGTAGGTGTTCACCATGCCGAGCTGGTTGAAGATGATGTACTGCGGGATCAGCACCGCGTGGTGCGGCAGCATGATCGTGGCGATCATGAAGGCGAACAGCGGTCCGCGGAAGCGGAATCGCAGGCGGGCGAAGGCGTACGCGGCGAGGGAGCAGGACAGGACGTTCCCGAGGACGGCGCCGGTCGCGATCAGCAGGGAGTTGCCGAGCAGTCTGCCGACCGAGATGTCGTTGACGCCCTCCAGGGCTGTCTCGTAGTTGGACCATTCCAGGCGGCCGGGCAGCAGGTCGAGGCTCGCGATGACCTCGTCCGCCGGTTTCACCGAGGTCGCGAGGAGCCACGCCAGCGGGTAGAGCATGACCAGCAGGGCGGCCAGGCACGCGGTGTGCAGGGCCGCGCGCTGCCAGGCGAAGGGCCTGCGTGCGGCGGCGGGTGTTGCGTGGTGGTGGTCATCGGTCCCCCTCGGAGGCGTAGAAGACCCAGGAGCGGGACGTGCGGAACAGGACGGCGGTGACCACGCCGATGGCGAGCAGCAGGACCCAGGCCATGGCGGAGGCGTAACCCATGTGGGAGGCGACGAAGCCGCGGTCGTAGAGGTAGAGCGTGTAGAAGAGGGTGGAGTCGGCGGGGCCGCCCTTGCCCGCGCTGATCGCGAAGGCGGGGGTGAAGACCTGGAAGGCCTGGATGGTCTGGAGGACCAGGTTGAAGAAGATCACCGGTGACAGCATCGGCACGGTGATCGACAGGAACTGGCGCCATCGCCCGGCGCCGTCGACCTCGGCCGCCTCGTACAACTCCCCCGGGATCTGCTGGAGTCCGGCGAGGAAGATGACCATCGGGGCGCCGAACTGCCACACCGTCAGCAGGGCCACCGCGAGCAGTGCCCAGCCCGGCTTGTTGACCCAGCCGCCGGTGCCGAGCAGATGGTCGACCGTGCCGCCGTCGTTGAAGATCGCCCGCCAGACGAGGGCGATGGACATGGAGGCACCGAGGAGGGACGGGGCGTAGAACGCGGAGCGGTAGAAGGCCTTGCCGTGCCGCATGTTCTTCAGGGCCAGCGCCACCACGAGCGCAAGGGCCAGTTGCAGGGGCACGGCGATGACGACGTACGTCAGAGTCGCCCCGACCGAACGCCAGTAGCGGGGGTCCTCGGTGAACATCTGCGTGTAGTTGCGCAGGCCCACCCAGCTGGGCGCGTTGAACAGGTCGTAGTCGGTGAAGGAGAGGTAGAGCGATACGGCCATCGGAAGCAGGGTCAGGACGCAGGCGCCCAGTACCCACGGGGAGAGGAACACCCAGGCGGCGCCCTCGCGTCGGGGCCTGCGGGCGGGCCTGGCGGAGGGTGCGGCGCCCTCGCCCCGTACGGTCGTCGGCATGTGTGGGGTGGTCATGACCTCAGCTCCGCCTTCGCCTCGGTGAGGTAGTTCTCGGCGGCCTCTCGGGGGGACATCCGCTCGTACGACACCTGGTCGTAGTCGCGCTGGAAGGTGGTCTGCAGGGCGCTGTCGCCGGAGGGTGGCGCCTGGGGCGGCGCCTTCAACTCGCCCTCAAGAGACGCCTGGTAGTCGTAGATGGTCCGGTCGAAGTCCTTGAGGTCCGGCGCGATCTCCTCGCGGAGGGCCTCGTTGACAGGGATGCCGCGGGTGGCGCCGAGGATCTTGGCGGCCTGGGGGTCGTTGAGCATGAAGTCGACGAGGCGGACGGACTCCTCGGGGTGACTCGTGTCGGCGGCCACGCCCATGAACATCGACGGCTTGAAGTACTGGCCCGGTGTGCCGCCCTCGCCCGAGGGCATCGGCGCGAGCGCGATCTCGGCATCGGGGAGGAGGCCGAGGTAGCCGCTGGCCGGGGCGTCCCAGTTGTTGTCGGAGAGGGCCCTGCCGCGGCCGAGCGGGGTGTTCTCCACCGTGCCGTCGAGCTGGGTGGTCTCCTCGGCGGGCGAGACGGCGCCCTCCCGGCGGAGCCTGTCGGTGAACGTCCAGTAGCGGGTCAAGTCTTCTGCTGTGAAGCCGAGTTGCCGGTCCTCGGTGTAGAGGGCCTTGCCGCGGCCGCGCAGCCAGACCTCGAAGGCGTCCTCGCTCCAGCCGGGGTCCGTGCCGCCCGGCTCACCGGTCCTGCGCGCCAACTCCCGCATGGTGTCGGCCCAGTCGTTCCAGGTCCAGCCCTCGCGGGGCGGGGCGACCCCGGCCGCCTTCCACTGGCTCGCGTCGTACACGACGGTCTCGGTGCCGCGGGCCTGGGGGATCGCGTACTGCCTGCCGTCGACCTTCCCGGTGGCGAGGAGTCCCGTGTCGAACGCGTCGGTGTCGAGGGCCGACCGCTGCTCGGCCAAGTCCAGCAGGACGCCCCCGGAGGCGTACTGGTCGATCATGCGGTAGTCGAGCTGCATGACGTCCGGCGCGTCACCGCCGGCGGCCTGGGTCGCCAGTTTCTGCTTGTAGGCGTCGTAGCCGGAGAACGAGGTCTGCACCTCGATCCCGGGGTGCCCCTTCTCGAAGAGGTCGACGGCCTGCTGGGTTCTCGCCGCCCGGTCGGGGTTGCCCCACCAGGTGTAGCGCAGAACGACCTTGCCGCCGCCGCCCGACTCCTGGGGGCCCGAGCAGCCGCCGAGCATCGCGCACAGAGCGAGGACCACGGCTGTCGCGGAGGACTTCCTTGTCCTGATTCCGGGCATGAGTGGGTCACCTCTTTCACTAGAAAGCGCTTCCACCCCCCGCACGAGACCCTAGGGAAGGTCCGGATGTCACAACAAGACCCCTGCACCGTCTCCGTGGGACGAAGCCGTGCCGCCGTCGTCGGACTCGGCGCCCGCGCACGGATGTTCACCGAGGCGCTGACGGGCTCCTTCGCGGACCGGATCGACCTCGTCGGCCTCTGTGACACCAACGCGCACCGCATGGCCGTCCACAACGCCTGGATCGCCGCCGACCACCCCGGCCGCGCGCCCGTACCGGCCTACGCCGCCGGGGAGTTCGAGGAGATGCTGCGGCGCGAGCGGGTCGACCTGGTGGTGGTGTGCGGTGTGGACCGGTCCCACGACCACTACATCGTGCGGGCCCTGGAGGCGGGCTGCGACGTCGTCACCGAGAAACCGATGACCACCGACGCCGAGCGTGCCCGCCGCATCCTGGACGCGCGCCGCCGGACGGGCCGCGAGGTGCGTGTCGCCTTCAACTACCGCTACAACCCGGTGCATTCGGCCGTACGGGAGCTGCTCGCGAGCGGTGAGATCGGCGAGGTCGGCTCGGTGCACTTCGAGTGGTTGCTCGATCTGCGGCACGGCGCCGACTACTTCCGCCGCTGGCACCGCGACAAGGCGAACTCCGGCGGGCTGCTGGTCCACAAGTCGACCCACCACTTCGACCTGGTCAACTGGTGGCTCGGCACCCGCCCCGAGACCGTCTTCGCCCAAGGCCGCCTCTTCTTCTACGGCGACGAGGCGGGCCGGCGCCGAGGACTCGCCCGCGACTACGAACGCGCCCACGGCTCCCCCGCCGCCGAGGGCGACCCCTTCGCGCTCCACCTCGACGACTCCCCCGTCCTCAGCGCGCTCTACCTGGACGCCGAGGCGGAGGACGGCTACCACCGCGACCGGAACGTCTTCGGCCCCGGCGTGACCATCGAGGACGACATGGCGGTCCTCGTGCGGTACGCGTCCGGGGCGACCCTGACGTACCACCTGACGGCGTACGCGCCCTGGGAGGGCTACCGCATCGCCTTCAACGGCAGCGAGGGCCGTCTGGAGCTGCTGGTCGAGGAGTCGACGTGGACCCGCCCGCACGTCCGGGTCACCGGGGCGACCCCCGTCCTGCACGGCACGGAGACCGGCGACGAGGCCGGTCGGACCGAGCTGCTCGTACGGCGGTTATGGGAGCGGCCGCGTGAGGTGAAGGTCGCGACGGGCGAGGGCGGACACGGCGGCGGGGACGTACGGATGCTGACCGACCTGTTCGGGGACCACGTCCCCGACGAACTGGGCCGCGCCGCGGACGCGGTGGACGGGGCGAGGTCCCTGGTGACAGGGCTGGCGGCGAACCGGTCGCTGGAGACGGGGGCTCCGGTGGCCGCACGGGAGTTGCTGGACGTGTGAGTCGGCCAAGGCCGACGGAGGCCGCGGAGGCACCGCGCGACCGTGCCGCCGTCGGTGTTCCCCGCTCGGCGAGGTCACCAGACGAGGTCGAGGGTCTCCGGGGAGCGGTGGATCAAGGTCGGTCGCATGATGATTCGTTGATCGTCCGCGAGGCGCAGCCCCGGCATGCGGCGGGTCAGGAGTTCCAGGGTGATGCGGAGTTGTTCGCGGGCGAGGGTGGAGCCGGGGCAGGCGTGGACGCCGAGGCCGAAGGAGAGGTGGCGGGCGGCCGCGGTGCGGGTGATGTCGAAGTCGTCGGGGTCGGGGTGGCGGGAGCCGTCGCGGTTGGCTCCGCCGAAGGCGAGGAACACCGGTGAGCCGGCGGGCAGTTCGGTGCCCGCGAGGGTGACCGCCCGGGTGGTGACCCGACGGAAGCCCTGCAGGGCCGTGTCGTACCGGGCGGCCTCCTCGATGGCGGCCGGTATGCGGTCCGGGTGGGCGCAGAGCAGCTCCCACTGGCGGGGGTGGCGCAGGAGGTGCAGGAGGGTCGTGCCGATGAGGGCCGTGGTCGTCAGATGCCCGGCGATGAGCAGGTTCTGCAGATGGGCGACCAGCTCGTGGCGTTGATCGAGCGTCAGTTCGCCGTCGCCCGGCCCGGCGACGGAGGTGATGAGCTCGGTGACCAGGTCCTCGCGGGGGTCGGCGCGGCGGGCGCGCACGAACGCGTCGACGCGGTGGGACATCGCCACCACGTCCTCGGCGGCGGCGATCTGCTCGGCCTCCGCCAGGGGCCGGAAGAGCAGTTCTTCGAGCCGGTGACCGCCGTGCACCAGGGCCGGTACGTCCGCCGGGTCGAACCCGACGAGGCGTCCGATGACGTCGCCGGGCAGCTTCCCGGCGTAGGCGGCCATCAGTTCGACCCGGCCGTCCTTCTCGAAGCCGTCGAGGAGCGCGGCGGCCCGCTCGGCGGCGTACGGGAGGACGGCGCCGACCCGCGCGGGCGACAGGCCGCGCACGATGGGCGCCCGCAGCGCCTGGTGCGGGGCCCCGTCGGCGGTCACCACGACCGGCCGGCCGCCGAAGCCGCCGGCCAGCACGGCCAGGGCGGCGGGCGCGGGCATCACGTCGGGGCGCAGCGCGTTGGCCGACGAGAAGTCCTCCGGCCGCCGCAGCACCTCCCGCACATCCGCGTCCCGGACCACCAGCCACGAGTCCAGCTCCGGCACATAGGTGAGCCCCTGCGCCGCCCGCGCCCGCGCGTAGTGCGGATACGGATCCCGCTGCAACTCGTCGAGCCTGGCGTGCAGTTCACGGTCCACGAGGGTGCACCTTCCGGCCGGGGCGGGACGTGCGGACGGGGCTCATGCTGCCGTACGCGGGGTGGCGGCGGTAGGTCCCGCGCGGCTTGCCTGCTCGCGCCCGGTAGCGCGTGCAGTGATCGTTCGTGGGACAGGGGCGGTTCGACGCGTCCGCCGTGTCCCCGATTGTTCACCTACGATCGGCTTCGTGGTCCTCTTCTCCCTCGAACGCCTCTCCAGCCTTCCCACCGACGTGGCCTGGCAGCGTCTCACCGACTGGCATCGCCACGCCGACGTCGTCCCCCTGACCCGGGTCACCGTCCGCACGCCTCCCCCGACCGCCGAGGGCACGGTCTTCGTCGCCCGCAGCGGTATCGGCCCCCTCTCCTTCGACGATCCGATGGAGGTGGTGGTGTGGCAGCCGCCGGAGGGCGGAGGGGTGGGGCGGTGTCGGCTCGTCAAACACGGGTCCCTCGTCCTGGGGTGGGCGGAGATCGAGGTCCATCCGTACGTCGACGGTGGCCGAGGGGAGGGGCACGGCGACGAGAGCGACCACATCGGCGCCCCCGTCGCTTCGCGCGTCCTGTGGCGCGAGGAACTGCGTGTCCACCGGCTGCCGGGCTTCTGCGACCGGCCCCTTGGATGGCTGTCCCGGCGGATGTTCGGGCGTGCGATGGACGGGCTGCTGGAGGAGACGCCCTCCGGGCGCTGAGCACGTCCACGGGTCGGCACTCGACCGTGCGCCCAACTGCCGGAGGCGTCCTACCTCGCCGCGAGCAGGGTCAGGAGGCGCTCCAGTGGGGGTCGCGGCCCAGGTAGCGCAGGAGGACCGCCACGTCGTCGTCGCCCTCGTCGGGCGTCAGGGCCGCGGCGTACGCGCCGTAGGGGCGGAGTGGCTCGACGATCTCCCCGGCGACCTCGAGGAGGGGGCGGGCGAGCGCGGGGGTGAGCGGCGAGGGTCGACCCGTCGCCAGAGCGATGTCCCAGGCGTGGACCGCTGCGTCCAGCCCGCAGGCCGCCGAGCCGGACCACGGGGACAACGTGTGCGGCGGTACCGGTACGGGCACCTCGGCGGCGTCCCGGTCGACCCCCGCCCACGCCTTCGCCGCGCGGGCCAGGGCGTCCTCCAGGAACGCCGCCGGGTCCACCCCCTCCAGGTCGCCCGACGGGGCGAACGGGTCGAAGTCGGGGCCGGGTTCGCCGGTCAGCGCGGCGGCATAGCCGATCTGGTCGCCGACGGCGTGCTGGAAGACCTGGGTGACGGTCCAGCCCGCGCAGGGCGTCGGCCGGTGCCAGCCGTCGGCGGGGACGGCGTGGACCACCGTGCGCAGTGCCATGTGGGAGGCGTCCAGGACGTCCCAGCCGCTGGAGGTCATGTCATCGCTCATCAGAGGTTCCCCGTTCGTGGTGCCGTCGACGTCATCGTGATCAATGGTGCGGGGTGCTGTCGCGGGGGGTGGCGAGGCCGTCCCGGCGGTCGCGGTCGCCGTCGCCGGTGGTGCTGAGGAGGGTGTCGCAGATCTCGCGCAGCTTGTCGGTGGCCTGCTTGGAGAACAGGCCGCACAGGCCGGCTATGCCGGAGAAGCCGTACGGGTTGGTGGCGCCGGCGCCGGAGCTGCCGGCGAAGAGGCCGCCGCGCAGCAGCAGGTAGACGAGGAGCGCGAGGGCCACGCCGATGCCGGCGCGCAGCAGGTACCACCAGAGCCAGCTCGCGTAGAGCCGCCGGTTGCCGACGTACGTCGCGAAGGAGGTGGCCGCGTGGACGAAGCTGCCGAGCGCACTGCACACCACCACGGCCAGCAGCATCGCCGTGTCCGCGGTCAGCGCCCAGTCGCCGAAGCCGAACGGCGACCAGCGGGCGGTGGCCGCGGGGTCCGCCCCCGGCTCGACCGTCGCCAGGACCACCGGCCACAGCGTCACGAGGGCGCCGCAGACGAAGACCACGTCGACGAGGAGGAAGAGGCCGAGCACGGTGGTCGCGGGTGTCGACAGCCGACGCTTGTCGCGGGTGCCGTCGGCTCCCCCGCCGGCCTCGCCGTCGTCCGGGCCCGAGCCCGTGCCGCCGTCGCCCCCGTCCAGGCCGGTGGCGCCGTCGGGGCCCTCGTCCATGCCCTCGCCCGCGCCGTGCCCCACGCTCACCGTGCTCAACTGACCGCCCCCGTCGTACTGTTGCCGTTTCCTGGACGGTCAACCCTGCCGTCCGGGCGGTCAAGTCACAAGTCGGGCGGTCCCTGGGCGGGCGTCAGGACACCCTCAGGCTCGGTACGTCCGCCGGGTTCGACGACGGGCCGTCGTGGTGGATCGGCGTGTGCGCGCCCGTCAGGGGGACCCCGGTGCCGCCGCGGCGGTGGGCGACGATCTCGGAGGCGATGGACAGGGCCGTCTCCTCGGGGGTGCGGGCGCCGAGGTCCAGGCCGATGGGTGAGCGGAGGCGGGCCAGTTCCAGGTCGGTGACGCCCTCCTCGCGGAGGCGTCGCTCGCGGTCGAGGTGGGTGCGGCGGGAGCCCATCGCGCCGACGTAGGCGACGGGGAGGCGCAGCGCGAGGCGCAGCAGCGGAACGTCGAACTTGGCGTCGTGGGTGAGGACGCACAGGACGGTCCGGGCGTCGACGTCCGTGCGCTCCAGGTATCGGTGCGGCCACTCGACGACGATCTCGTCCGCCTCCGGGAAGCGGGTGCGAGTGGCGAAGACGGGGCGGGCGTCGCAGACGGTCACGTGGTAGCCGAGGAACTTGCCTATCCGGACGAGCGCGGACGCGAAGTCGATCGCGCCGAAGACGATCATCCGGGGTGGTGGGACGGACGACTCCACCAGAACCGTGAGCGGCGCTCCGCAACGTGAGCCCTGCTCTCCGATCTCCAGGGTGCCGGTGCGGCCGGCGTCCAGGAGGGCGCGGGCCTCGGCGGCGACCGTGCGGTCGAGTTCGGGGTGGCCGCCGAAGCCGCCGTCGTACGAGCCGTCCGGGCGGACCAGCAGGGCCCGGCCGCGCAGCTCCGCCGGGCCGGAGACGATCCGGGCCAGCGCCGCCGCCTCCCCGCCCGCCGCCGAGGCGAGCGCGGCGGCGACCACCGGGCGGACGGGGTCGTCCGCCCGCACCGGTGTCACGAGGATGTCGATGATCCCGCCGCAGGTGAGGCCGACGGCGAAGGCGTCCTCGTCGCTGTAGCCGAAGCGTTCGAGGACCGGTTCGCCGTCCTCCAACGCCTGTCGGCACAGTTCGTAGACGGCGCCCTCCACACAGCCGCCGGAGACCGAGCCGATCGCCGTGCCGTCGGCGTCCACCGCGAGGGCGGCGCCCGGCTGCCGAGGGGCGCTGCCGCCGACGGCCACCACGGTGGCCACGGCGAAGTCGCGCCCCTGCCCGACCCACCGGTGCAGCTCGTCGGCGATGTCCAGCATCTCTCGGTCTCCTCACAGATTGCGGTTGCGCGGACGATACTCGGCGACCCGAAGCCGGCATGATCCGAACGACAGATCCAGGGCCCTAGTGCACGCCCAGCCAGCTCTCGATCGGGTCGAGTGCGAAGAAGACGACGAACACCGCCGTCAGACCCCACATGAACGCGCCGATCTCCCGCGCCCGGCCCTGGGCGAGCTTGATGGCGACGTACGAGACGACTCCGGCCGCGACGCCCGCGGTGATGGAGTACGTGAACGGCATGATCACGACGGTCAGGAAGACGGGGGTCGCGGTGGCGCGGTCGGACCAGTCGACGTGCCGGGCGTTGGTCATCATCATGGCGCCGATGACCACCAGGGCCGCCGCCGCGACCTCGCCGGGGACGATCGCCGTCAGCGGGGTGAAGAACAGGCAGGCGGCGAAGAACACTCCGGTGACGACGGAGGACAGGCCCGTGCGGGCGCCCTCGCCGACCCCGGTCGCCGACTCGACGAACACCGTCTGGCCGGAGCCGCCGGCCACACCGCCGATCGCGCCGCCCGCCCCGTCGATGAACAGCGCCTTGGACAGGCCGGGCATCCGGCCCTTGTCGTCGGCGAGGCCCGCCTCCGTGCCCACGCCGATGATGGTGGCCATCGCGTCGAAGAACCCGGCGAGGACGAGAGTGAAGACGATCATGCCGACCGTCATCGCGCCGACGTCGCCCCAGCCGCCGAACTCGATGTGCCCGAAGAGTGAGAAGTCCGGCATCGAGACCGCGCTGCCGTGCAACTCGGGTGCGCCGCCCGCCCATTGCTTCGGGTCGACGACGCCGAGGGCGTTGAGGACGACGGCGAGGACGGTCCCGCCGACGATGCCGAGCAGGATCGCGCCGGGGACACCGCGGGCCTGGAGCATGAAGATCGCGAGGAGGGTGGCCGCGAAGAGCAGGACGGGCCAGCCGGCGAGTTCGCCGGCGGGGCCGAGGGTGACCGGGGTCGCCTTGCCCTGGTGCACGAAGCCGGCCTTGTAGAAGCCGATCAGGGCGACGAACAGGCCGATGCCCATGGTGATCGCGTGCTTCAGGGCCAGCGGGATCGCATTCATGATCATTTCGCGGAGGCCGGTGACGACCAGCAGCATGATGATCACGCCGTACATCACGCACATGCCCATCGCCTGCGGCCAGGTCATCTGCGGGGCGACCTGCGAGGCGATGACGCCGGAGACGGACAGGCCCGCGGCGAGGGCGAGCGGCACCCTGCCGACGAAGCCCATGAGGAGGGTGCTGACGGCCGCGGCGAGGGCGGTCGCCGTGATCAGGGCCTTCTGGCCGAGGGTGGCGCCCGCGGCGTCCGGGCCGGACAGGATGAGCGGGTTGAGCAGGAGGATGTACGCCATCGCCATGAAGGTGGTGACGCCGCCGCGCACCTCACGGGCGACGGAGGACCCTCGGGCGGTGATGTGGAAGTACCGGTCGAGTGAGGACCTGTCGGCGGGGAGGCGGGGTTCCGCGGCCGCGTCGTCCGCTGCGGCGTCGGCCTTCGGGTGGAGGGACTGCTGGGTCATGTGGGCCTACTCCCAAGGTTCACAGGGGCCCCCGCGCTGCGTTTGGCCGCTACGCGCGGGATTTGGGAAGGCGCCCGACCCGGGGGACGGCCCGAGACGAACGGGGTACCTGCGGTGCCGGGCAGCCGTTGGGGGCGTTGCCCGGCGGTGGGGTTGCTGTGGCGTAGAGCTCGGCCGGTACGGTGCGTCGGCGACCGCGGGTGGGTGGGGGCTGGTCGCGCAGTTCCTCGTGGCCCTTGGCGGCATGGGTCGCGCCCGGCGCTTTCAAGGGCCGCAGGCCCTTGAGGGGCGCGGGGAACTGCGCGAGCAACCACAGACCACCCGAGGCCGCCGAACAACCCGCACCCCCGAGCTCGTACGCGACCGAACCGGACTCCTACGCGGCCGAACCGGACTACGCCGTACCCGTCAGGTGTTCGGGTCGTACCGGCGTCCGGTTCAGTTCCCGGCCCGTCGCCGCCCGGATCGCCGCGAGGACGGCCGGGGTGGAGGACAGGGTGGGGGCCTCGCCGATGCCGCGCAGCCCGTACGGCGCGTGGTCGTCGGCGAGTTCGAGCACGTCGACCGGGATGGTCGGCGTGTCGAGGATCGTGGGGATGAGGTAGTCCGTGAAGGACGGGTTGCGGACCTTCGCCGTCTTCGGGTCGACGATGATCTCCTCCATGACGGCGATGCCGAGGCCCTGTGTCGTGCCGCCCTGGATCTGGCCGAGCACGGACAGCGGGTTGAGGGCCTTGCCGACGTCCTGCGCGCAGGCCAGTTCGACGACCTTCACCATGCCCAGCTCGGTGTCGACCTCGACGACGGCGCGGTGCGCGGCGAAGGAGTACTGGACGTGGCCGAAGCCCTGCCCGGTGCGCAGGTCGAAGGGTTCGGTCGGCCGGTGCCGCCACTGCTCCTCAACCTCGACGGCCTCGTCGCCGAGGACGTCCACCAGGTCGGCGAGGACCTCACCGGCGTCGGTGACGACCTTGCCGCCCTCCAGGAGGAGTTCGGCGGTCGCCCACGCGGGGTGGTACGTGCCGAACTTGCGGCGGCCCAGCTCCAGGACCTTCTCCCGGACCAGTTCGCAGGCGTTCTTCACGGCGCCACCGGTGACGTACGTCTGGCGGGACGCGGACGTCGAACCGGCCGAACCGACCTGGGTGTCGGCCGGGTTGATGGTGACCTGGGTGACGCCCAGCTCGGTGCGGGCGATCTGCGCGTGGACGGTGATGCCGCCCTGGCCGACCTCCGCCATGGCCGTGTGGACCGTCGCGACCGGTTCGCCGCCGACGACCTCCATGCGCACCCGTGCCGTGGAGTAGTCGTCGAAGCCCTCGGAGAAGCCGACGTTCTTGATGCCGACGGCGTAGCCGACGCCGCGGACGACGCCCTCGCCGTGGGTGGTGTTGGACAGGCCGCCCGGCAGCTCCCGTACGTCCGCCGCCTCGCCCGCCGCGAGCCACTGCTGCTCGGGGGGCATGGGCATCGCCTTGACGCGGCGCAGGAGTTCGGCGACCGGGGCCGGGGAGTCGACGACCTGCCCGGTCGGCAGGGCGGTGCCCTGGGACATGGCGTTGAGCCGGCGGAACTCCACCGGGTCCATGCCGAGCTTCGCCGCCAGCTTGTCCATCTGGGCCTCGTACGCGAAGCACGCCTGGACCGCGCCGAAGCCGCGCATCGCGCCGCAGGGCGGGTTGTTGGTGTAGAGGGCGATGGCCTCGATGTCGACGTCGTCTATGACGTACGGGCCCGCGCCGAGGGAGGCGGCGTTGCCGACGACGGCCGGGGAGGAGGAGGCGTACGCGCCGCCGTCGAGGACGATGCGGGCCTTGAGGTGGGTGAGCTTGCCGTCCTTCGTCGCCCCGTGCTCGTAGTGGAGCTTCGCGGGGTGGCGGTGGACATGGCCGAAGAAGGACTCGAAGCGGTTATAGACGATCTTGACGGGCTTGCCGGTGCGCAGGGCGAGCAGGCATGCGTGGATCTGCATCGAGAGATCCTCACGGCCTCCGAACGCGCCGCCCACTCCCGCCAGCGTCATACGGACCTTGTCCTCGGGCAGGCCCAGGACCGGGGCGATCTGGCGCAGGTCGGCGTGCAGCCACTGGGTGGCGACGTAGAGGTCGACGCCGCCGTCCTCGGCGGGGACGGCGAGCCCGGACTCGGGGCCGAGGAACGCCTGGTCCTGCATGCCGAAGACGTACTCGCCCTCGACGATGACGTCCGCGCGCTCGCGGGCCTTCGCGACGTCGCCGCGGACGATGGGCTGGCGGTGGACGATGTTGGGGTGGGGAACGTGTCCGATGTGGTGGTCGGTGCGGTTCTCGTGGACGAGGATCGCGTCCGGCGCGGTCGCGGAGGCCTCGTCGGTGATGACGGGGAGTTCGCGGTACTCGACCTTGATCTTGGCGGCGGCGCGGCGCGCGGTCTCCGGGTGGTCAGCGGCGACGATCGCGACGGGCTCGCCGTGGTGGCGGACCTTGCCGTGGGCGAGGACCGGGGTGTCCTGGATCTCCAGGCCGTAGTTCCTCACGTCGGTCGGCAGGTCGTCGTACGTCATCACGGCGTACACGCCGGGTGTGGCGAGAGCCTCGCCGGTGTCGATGGAGACGATCTCGGCGTGGGCGACCGTGGAGCGCAGGATCTGGCCCCAGAGCATGTCCTCGTGCCACATGTCGGAGGAGTAGGCGAACTCCCCGGTGACCTTGAGGGTGCCGTCGGGGCGGAGGGTGGACTCGCCGATGCCGCCCTTGGTGCGGGAGCCCTGGGTGATGTTGGTGGGCAGGCCGGTGGTTCCCATGTTTCAGACCCCTTCGGACTGCCGGGCGGCCGCGAGGCGGACCGCGTCCATGATCTTCTCGTAGCCGGTGCAGCGGCACAGGTTGCCCGAGAGTGCCTCGCGGATGTCCGCGTCGGTCGGGTTGGGGTGGCGCTCCAGCATCTCGTCGGCGGCGACGAGGAGTCCGGGGGTGCAGAAGCCGCACTGGACGGCGCCGGCGTCGATGAACGCCTGCTGGATCGGGGAGAGTTCGGTGCCCTCGCCGGTCTGGGAGTCGGTGCCGCGGGCGGCCCAGCTCCGGGCCTCGTCGAGCGGGGTGCCGGCCGCGGTGTCCGTGGTGCCGCACGCGCCGGAGGCGCAACCGCCGTGCTCGGCGCGCTGCTTGGCGAAGTCGGCGAGCCCTTCGACGGTGACGACCTCGCGGCCCTCCACCTGCCCGGCGGCGACCAGACACGCGCACACCGGCACACCGTCGAGGCGGACGGTGCACGAGCCGCACTCGCCCTGCTCGCAGGCGTTCTTGGAGCCGGGAAGCCCCAGGCGTTCCCTGAGGACGTACAGCAAGGACTCGCCCTCCCACACGTCGTCGGCCTCCTGCGGACGTCCGTTGACCGTGAAATTGACCCGCATCAGGCGGCTCCCTCCGTGCGGGCGGCGTTGCCGCGGTACGACTCCCAGGTCCACATGAGCGTGCGGCGGGCCATGACGCCGACGGCGTGCCGTCGGTAGCTCGCGGTGCCGCGGACGTCGTCGATCGGGTTGCAGGCGGCGGAGCACAGCTCGGCGAACTGCTTGGCGACCGACGGGGTGATGATCCTGCCGTTGTCCCAGAAACCGCCCTCGTCGAGCGCCGCGTTCAGGAAGTCCTCGGCGACCTTGGCCCGGACGGGGGTCGGCGCGGCCGAGCCGATGCCGGTGCGGACGGTGCGCGTCGCGGGGTGCAGGGCCAGTCCGAAGGCGCACACGGCGATGACCATGGCGTTGCGGGTGCCGACCTTGGAGTACTGCTGCGGTCCGTCGGCCTTGTCGATGTGGACGGCGCGGATCAGCTCGTCGGGGGCGAGCGCGTTGCGCTTGACGCCGGTGTAGAAGTCGTCGATGGGGATGAGCCGGGCGCCCCGTACGGACTCGACCTCGACCCGGGCGCCCGCCGCGAGGAGGGCCGGGTGGGCGTCGCCGGCCGGGGAGGCGGTGCCGAGGTTGCCGCCGACGCCGCCGCGGTTGCGGATCTGCGGGGAGGCCACCGTGTGCGAGGCCAGGGCGAGGCCGGGCAGCTCGGGCCGGAGGTGCTCCATGATCCGGGTGTAGGGGACGGAAGCGCCCAGGCGAACCGTCTCCTCGCCGACCTCCCACTCGTAGAGGTCGCCGATCCGGTTCAGATCCAGCAGGTACTCGGGCCGACGATGATCGAAGTTGATCTCGACCATCACATCGGTGCCGCCGGTGATCGGCACAGCGGTGGGGTGCTCGGCCTTCGCGGCGAGCGCCTCCTCCCAGCTGGCGGGGCGAAGGAAGTCCATCTGACCGGCTCTCTTCTTCGTCTCAGTCGTCTCGGAGTGGTTCCGTTTGAGCCAGATCGTGTGCGGCGGGCCCGGCTCGTTCATGTGCTGTTCATGAGGGGTCGACGCCAGTACACAGCGCTCTCCTCGGCCCCGGTCAGTCACGGAAACCATGAAGGAGTTGCCTGGCCAGGGGGCGCATCTTGTAGATTCGTATGAACGGAGGCCATCAGCAACCTCCTCGTTTTGCTCTGGAAACACACAGCACACATCCGGAGCCGGGCGGGTGGGTTTTCGAAAGTCCCAGGCCACGCCCCGGACGTGTCCCGGCCTTCCGTAACCACCCTCCTCCGGAAGCCACCGGGGCGCCCCCCGGGCGAACCGACCACAGATTTCGAGACAAGAACGGCGGCGACGAGAATGCGCCTGCGCGCACTGCTGGACACCGACGCGCTGGGCCTGCGGCTGCTCGGCGGCGAGGACGAGCTGGACCGCACCGTACGGGGTGTGATGACCACCGACCTGCGGGACCCCAGCCGCTACCTCTCCGGCGGCGAGCTGGTCCTCACCGGCCTCGCCTGGCGCCGTGACGCCACCGACTCCGAACCCTTCGTACGGATCCTCGTCGGCGCCGGGGTCACCGCCCTGGCGGCGGGTGAGGCCGAGCTGGGCGCCGTCCCCGAGGACCTCGTCGTGGCGTGCGCCCGGCACCGGCTGCCGCTGCTGGCGGTCAACGAGTCGGTGGCCTTCGCGACGATCACCGAGCACGTCGTGCGGCAGGTCTCCGGTGAGCGCGCCGGGGACCTGGCGGCCGTGGTGGACCGCCACCGCCGGATGATGACGTCCGGCCCGGCGGGCGGAGGCCCGGACGTGGTCCTCGATCTGCTGGGCTCCGACCTGGACCTGCGGGCGTGGGTCCTCTCCCCCACCGGCCGCCTCATCGCGGGCCCCAAGGTCGCGGGGCCCGCCCTGCCAGCCGAGCTGTGCGCGCGGCTGGCAGGCGAACACCTGGCGGCGGCGCGCACGGGGCGGCGCGGGCCGTACCGGGTGGGCGTCGGCACAACGACGTATTCCTTGTTCCCGATCAGCGGCGCGGGCCGCTCCGGGAACGCCGCCGCCAGTGATGTGCGCGAGACGGTGCTGTCCGACTGGCTGCTCGCCGTGGAGGCCGACGCCGGGGACTGGCCCGCCGAGCGGCTCGACCTGCTGCACGGCGTCACCCAGCTGATCGCCGTCGAGCGGGACCGCCGTGACGCGGCCCGCACGGTACGGCGCCGGCTCGCCCAGGAGGTCCTGGAGCTGGTGCAGGCGGGTTCGGCGCCCGCCGAGATCGCGGCCCGGCTGCGGGTCGCCGCGCCGGTGCTCCTGCCCGGCCTCGGGGCGGCCCCGCACTGGCAGGTCGTCGTGGCGCGGGTCGAGTGGGAGGAGCAGGGCCCCGCGGCCGACAACGGCGGCGGGCGACGCGCGGCGGGGATCGACGGGGGGCCGGTGGCGCAGGCGCTGCTGGAGGAGATCCTCGTGGACCCCCTGGCGACCGGCCCCGAGCACTCCGACCGGATCGCCGTCGCCCACACGGGTGACGAGGCCATCGCGCTCGTCCCGTTGCCCGCCGTCTCCACGGAACACGACGGCTCCGAGTCCGGCCTCCACGCCGACACCCTGCTCGCCGCCGTACGGGACCCGCTGTCGGCCGGCCTCGACGGCGACGGGCGGCTCACCCTCGGCGTCAGCGCGGCCGTGCACTCGGCGGAGGGCCTGCGGGGTGCCCTGGAGGAGGCCCGGCACGCCCGCCGGGTGGCGGCGGCACGCCCCGGCCGGGTCTGCGCGGCCGGCCACCAGGAGCTGGCCTCCCACGTCCTGCTGCTGCCCTTCGTCCCCGACGACGTCCGCCGCGCCTTCACCGCCCGTCTCCTGGACCCGCTGCGTGACTACGACCGCCGCCACCGCGCCGAGCTGATCCCCACCCTGGAGGCGTTCCTGGAGTGCGACGGCTCCTGGACCCGCTGCGCGGCCCGCCTCCACCTGCACGTCAACACACTGCGCTACCGGGTGGGCCGTATCGAGCAGTTGACGAGCCGGGACCTGTCCCGCCTGGAGGACAAGCTGGACTTCTTCCTGGCACTGCGGATGAGTTAGCGCCCAGGGGCGGCGAGTTGGCGCTGACGGCGCGGAGTCCGAGGGGTGGTGGAGGAAGATCGATGTGCGCCCTCCGCACCCCATGACTTTGTGAATTCTTTCACCCACCCTCTTGGCCAGCCCGGCCATTCGTGCTGAGATGCCGCCACCAACTCAAAGCTCAACGGTGTGCTCGGGGAGGGCAACGTGGCGCATACCGCCATGTCTGGTAACGGAACGACCGCCGGCGACGATCCACTCCAGACCGCGGTATGGCGCCTGCGTTCACGAGCGTGCTGGGTCGACGCGGCCGCCCTCATCGAACCCGTCACCCCACAGGCCGCGCTGCAGCGCACCGCGCTCCTCGTCGAACGCTGCCTCTACACCGAGCAGGGCTGGGAGGAGGCCGAGGACGCGCTGCGCACGGCCGAGGCGCAGGCCCGGACCGACGACGAGCGGGGCGCGGCGGCCTGTGAGCGCGGCCAGTTGGCGTACGCGGCCACGCTGCTCGGTGTCCGCGACCGCTCGGACGAGGCGCGGGCCGCGCTGGGCCGGGCCGCCGCGCTGATCGCGCCGGGGGCGCCCGGCCGGGCGCTGCTCGACTTCCGTCGGGGCCTCCTCGCGGAGAACCTCGCCCACGCCCCGCAGGCCGCGCGCGCCGCCTACCGCCGCGCCCACGCCGGCGCCACGGCCCACGACAATCTGCTGTTGCAGTCGTTCACCTGGCGCCATCTGGCGGGACTCGCCCTGCGCGACGGCGAGTTGGCAGAGGCGCGCCACGGCTTCGCCGAATCCCTGCGCATCCGCGAGGAGTTGGGCTATCTCGTGGGTACGGCCCCCGCGCTCGCGTCGCTCGCCGACACCGAGCCCGAACCGGAGGCGTCCCGCCTCCGCGAGGAGGCCCGCCGCCTCTTCCGCCTCCTGGGCGGCGTACCGACCTGGCTCGCCAGGCAACTGGCCCCACCGGCGGCCACGGCGTGAGGACGGGGACAAGGACACCGGACACCGCCATGCTTTCAGGGGCGCGGGGAACTGCGCGACCAGCCACAGACCACGGGCACCCGGCGAACAACCCGCACCCCTACGGCGCTAGACCGCCCCGCCGAAGTGGTTCCCCATGAGGCACTCCACGGCCTCGAGATCCCCCGCGGCCAGCGCGTCCAGCAGCGCGATGTGCTCCGCCGCGTCGGCCATCAGCTCCAACCGCGAAGCGGCCGACCCGGCGGTCAGCGGCAGCTGACTCCTGCGGTGCAGGTCGTCCGCGATCTGCACCAACTGCTCGTTGCCGGCCAGCGACAGCATCCCCCGGTGGAAGGCCCGGTCCGCCTCCCCGTACGTCGCCCGGCACCCGGCGGACGCCGCCCGCGCCGTCTCCTCGGCCAGCGGCCTCAGCTCGGCCCAGTTGTCGGCCGGCAGCGTCCGCGCGAGCCGCAGGATCACCGGCACCTGGAGCAGCGCCCGCACCTCCGCCAGTTCGGCCAGCTCACGGGCGCCGCGCCGCACGACGCGGAAGCCCCGGTTGGGGACGACCTCGACGGCGCCCTCGATCGCCAGTTGCTGCATCGCCTCGCGGACCGGGGTCGCCGAGACCCCGAACTGCTCGCCGAGCGCGGGCGCCGAGTACACCTCGCCGGGTGTCAGCTCACCGGCGGCGAGCGCGGCCCGCAGGGCGTCGAGGATCTGCCCGCGCACGGAGGCCCGCTGCACGACGGGGCGCCCCGGCGGGCGCAGCCCGTCCGACCCTGCCTCGTCCCCGGTCCCGCCACTACGGGGAAGAGGGATCGGCGTCTCACTGTGGGTGTGCTCCCCACGGGCGGCGTCGGCAGGCGGCACGGTGCCACGGCGGCCCGCGTCGGCCGCATTCGGCCCGGCACCGCGGCGGCCCGCCTCACCGGCCGGCGCGGCATCAGCGCGGTCGGCGTCGCGGCGGGCGGCAGCACGGCGGCCGGCGCTCCCGGCGGCGTCCGCGGTGAGGCCCCGCACCCGGTCCACGTCCGTCACTCCCGGCTGCGCGGGCACTCGGTAGGCCGTGGCCGGACGGGCGGCGTCGAACGCACTCGCGGCAGGGGCCTGGCGCGAACGCGGTCCGGCCTGGTCCACAGGTCCTCCTCCGAGCCGAGTCATGGGTCCACGTGTGTGTCGGGCGTGTCCGGTAGTGCGGCCGGCCGGTACGGCCACCGGCACCCGGGGGCGGTTGGTCACTACTGGGGTTGTTACCGGTCGTTAAGCACCATAGGCGCACATGCCCTCAGTTCAAACCCGGACTACCCAGAGCGAGCCTCGGGTAAGGTAAGCCTTACCTTGCAGCGACGGCGAAACGGCGGTCCCCGTATGCCCCTCTCCGCACCGGCACCGGCCCCCTCTCCGCGCACGTCACCCATGACGACCGCCTACGCGCGGTTGACCGAGGTCCTGCCCGTGATGAGCGTGACAGAACTCTCCCTCGCGGATCCATTGCCCGAAGGTGAGGGATGGGTGGGCGCAACCGGGCTCGCGGCGGGCGGCGCGGCGCTGGACGCGTTCCTGGCGTGGGACGAGGACCAGATCCTCCGGGACCACGGACGGAAGGGGCGCCCCGACGTCGTGGCCACCTTCGGACTGCACCGCTACTCCTGGTACGCGTGCCTCCTCTTCACCGTCCCCTGGTTCCTGGAGCGCCGGGTGCCGCGCTTCCCGACGGAGCACGTGGCGTTCCAGCGGGAGCGGAGCCGGCTGGCGGTCCGCGGTGAAACGTTCAGCTGCCTGCCCGGCGATCCGGCCGCCACCGCGCCCGGCGCCCGTGTGGTCCCGGACGAGGAGGCGCTGCGGGCCGAGCTGCGCGCCGCGTTCGCCGAGCACATAGAACCGGTCCTCGGCGGCTTCGGCCCCCGGATGCGGCGACGCGGCCGCGCCCTGTGGGGCATGGCGACCGACGAGATCGTGGAGGGCATCTGGTACATCGCCGAACTGCTCGGCCCCGATGAGCGGGAGCGGTGCCGACGCGAGCTGGAGCTGCTGCTGCCGGGCGCGACCCGCCCTTACGTGGGCGCCGCGGGCTTCCGTGACCCGTCCGGGCCCGGCGGTGAGCCACTGTCGACGCGCGACCGGGCGAGCTGCTGCATGTATTACACGCTGGACCCCGAGGACACCTGCGCCACCTGCCCGCGCACCCGCGAGGCCGAACGGATCGCCAAGCTCACGTCGCCCGCGGCAGCCTGACGGACCGTCTCCCCCGGACGACCGGGACCCCCCGGCGACCGACTGGGGCATGTGCCGTAAGATCCACTCCAGGTGGGACCCTCGTTGGGTTACAGGTGGTTCACAAATTCCTCACTCCTCACGGGAACTTTCCGTGGAACCACTCGAACGGGTAATCTCACTCGCACTCAACTCCCGTCCCTCGCGCGGTAGTTCGAGCAGAATGCCGCCTGGCGTCACTCATTGCACTTCCTTGGCGGTCTCTTGCCCCGAAACCCCCTGAGGGCCGCGAGGATTGGGCCACTATGGCGGGCGTTACGCCCTATCCCAATGCAAGGGACCCCTGATGAGATTGACCGACATATCGCTGAACTGGCTGCTTCCGGGCGCCGTACTGCTCCTGGGCATGCTGGCGGCGGTGGCGGTGCTCGCGCGCGGCAAGCGCTCCGGGGAGCACGCTAAGACCGAGGATTCGTGGGAACGCAGTGAGGAGCGCCGCCGGCGCAAGGAAGCCCTGTACGGCACCGCTTCCTACATTCTTCTCTTCTGCTGTGCCGCGGTCGCCGCGGCGCTCTCCTTCCGGGGCCTGGTCGGGTTCGGTGAACAGAACCTGGGCCTCACCAATGGGTGGCAGTACCTGGTTCCGTTCGGCCTGGACGGCGCCGCCATGTTCTGCTCGGTGCTCGCGGTCCGCGAGGCCAGCCACGGTGACGCCGCTCTCGGCTCCCGCATACTCGTGTGGACGTTCGCGGGTGCCGCAGCCTGGTTCAACTGGGTGCACGCGCCCCGTGGTCTCGGCCACGACGGCGCCCCGCAGTTCTTCGCCGGCATGTCCCTGTCCGCCGCGGTGCTGTTCGACCGCGCGCTGAAGCAGACGCGCCGCGCGGCGCTGCGCGAGCAGGGTCTGGTGCCGCGTCCGCTGCCGCAGATCCGTGTGGTCCGCTGGCTGCGGGCTCCGCGTGAGACGTACAGGGCCTGGTCGCTGATGCTGCTGGAGGGTGTGCGCAGCCTGGACGAGGCCGTGGACGAGGTGCGCGAGGACAAGCGCCTCAAGGAGGAGAACCGCGCGCGCAAGCGGGAGCACGAGCGTCTGGAGCGCGCCCACCTCAAGGCCATCAGCCGCGGCCACCGGGGTCTGCCCGGCCGTGGCGGCGGCGGTGGCGGTGGCCAGCGCCAGGTGGACACCACCGTGGAACGCGTCCCCGCACAGGCGGTCTCGGAGCCTGCCATATCGGCGCCGGAGCCCCTGCCCGTGCGTACCCGCCCCTCCCTGCAGCCCGTGCGCAACGGCTCTGACAAGTCGATCACCGTGGATCTCACCGCGGAGGACGACACGATGGCCCTGCCTCGGCTGGACTCCCTGGAGCGGAAGCTCAAGGACCTTGAGCAGCAGTTCGGCTGAGTCCGGACCACACCATCGGACAGGGGCGCGGCATCAGCCGCGCCCCTGTCCGTTTGCTTGTTCGTTTGCTTGTTCGTTCTAGGTGAGGCCGCCGTCGAGGTCGAACCAGACCGACTTGCCCACCCCGTGCGCCCGTACCCCCCAGGAGTCGGCGAGGGACTGCACGAGGAGGAGACCGCGGCCATGGGTGCTGTCGTCGGTCTGCGACATCCTCGGTTTGGGCCTGCGGGCCACGAAGTCCCGTACCTCCACATGGAGTCCGCGGGGTGAGACCGTGGCGGTCAGCACCGCGTCGTCGTCGGTGTGGATCAGTGCGTTGGTGACCAGTTCACTGGTGAGCAGTTCCGCTATCTCCGATCTCCCCGGCCGCCCCCACTGCCGCAGCAACTCCCGCAGGGCCTTACGGGACTCGGGCACCGCCCGGAGATCCGCCCGCCCGAGTCTGCGCCTGAGCTGACCGGCACCGGGCTGCGCCGGCACATCGTCGGTCTCTTCCTCCACCGTTTCCGCCGAGGACGCCCCGATCGCCACGGGACCGCCTCCTCGCGCCTGCCTCTTCATGACCCCCGCCCACGCGCCGATGACCGATTCCCCTCCTGCTCGAACACGCACACGGGGATCCTTGCCCGGTCCGGATCGCGGCACTCATGTCGAATCGTCAACGACCCTCCGTACGTCTTCAAACGCACAGGGTCAAGCCAGCCATCGGTACCGGAAGACAGCGCTTCCCGCCCCGGAAAACCCCCTCACACGCCGACGAACCCGACGGCGCGCCCCCGGCCGGGCGGCCGGTACCCGACCCCGCGGTCCCGGCCAACCCCCACGTGAGGCCGGGGATCCGGCCGTGTCGCCACGGCACGTGACGGGCGGACGAGCCCCGCACCGGCGGCGGATGCGGACCGCTCGACGACGATGATGTTCATTGGCTGAAATCAAGCGCTGGTACAGGCCAACCGGGCGGCCGGTACGACGGCTTGACAGCGGCCACCGGGCGAGGGGCCGTACGCGTCGCCCTCCGTCTATCCCGCTCCGCCCGGTTCACCCGGCTGACCTGCCCAGCTCGCGTACACCCGTACGCCCAGGCGGGCACCCGGAGAGGTCACGGAGAGGGTCACGCCTCCCAGACGGCCGCCGCCGTACGGTCGTCCGCGTAGCCCTTGACCCGGACCTGGGTGTCGGCGAGGTAGGCGGCGAGACCGGGCGGCTCGTCGGTACGCCAGCGCGCCGCGAGGTGGTCGGCGAGCTGTTCCTCCCCGCGCAGGGGATCGGCGAGCCCGGGGGTGCACAGCAGCAGGACGTCGCCCTCGCGGGCCACCGAGGCACGGAACCGGAAGGGTTCACGGGGCGGCGCGGGGGCGGGTTCGTACGGGCTCGGCGGCGTCGTGATGCCGAGGTCCATGGTGAGCCGGTCGCCCTCGGGGGTCTCGTGCGGCAGCGAACCGAATCCGACGACCGGCGCACCGGCGGCCTCGGCGACCCGCGGCTCGATGTCCTGCCACTCCCCGCCCCGCAGCCGGAACAGTCCGCCGGGGCCGACCCCGAAGAACACCCGCGTACGGCACCGGGGGTCGGCCGGGAGCAGCAGACAGCGCAGGCTCGCGGTGTACTCCTCCGGGTCGAGCCCCTGCTCGACCGCGCTCGCGCGGAGTCTGCCGAGGCTGCGGTCGGTGAGCCGGTGCAGCCCCGACTTCAGGTCGCCGCGCCGGCCGGCCCTGATGTCCTCCACGAGGCGGGCGTGGCTGCGCCCGATCGCCTGCCCGATCCACCGGCACGCCTCGGCCGCCGCCCGGTGCGCGCCCGGGGTCGCCCGGACTCCGGTCGCCATCGCCACCAGCACCAGGGCCTGCTCGCCCCCACCGAACCGGGCGGTCAGCAGCGAGTCCCGGCGCGGTTCGCCGCGGTAGCGCGAGGAGTCCCCGCGCAGGGAGACGGCACGCAACGTACAAGCCCCGTAGCGCGCGCCGTCCAGCACCGTGTCCGCGACGAGGTCGCCGAGATCGTCCGGGTCGGCCGGTGGCAGCGCGCTCGGCTCGGGGTCGTACGTGGGCGGCCCGGACCCCACGTGGTCCACGTGCACCGGCTGGCTCCCGGTGACCAGCCTGACCTCCTGCGCCTGGAGGGTCCGCGGGTCCACGTCCGCGCCGAGCCGCGCGTCGGAGGGCTCGGGAACAGCGGGGCCGGACGGCACGGCGGTACCCGCCGAGGCACCGAGAACCGGACCTGGGGAGGGCGGCACGGCGTCCGGGAGGTCGTCCGGGGAGGGGGTGCCGGGTGGGGTGGGGACCGATGGTGGGGCGGCGGGAGGCTGGGGGGAGGGGACGGGGTCCGAGGGCGGGGTCGGTGGCACGGCGCCGGTCGGTGCGGGGTGGGCCGGGGCGGGCGGTACGGGTGCGGAGGGTGGGGGTGGGACGGCGTGGGGCGGCGGGGGTGGAACGGCGTCTGCGGGTGCGGAGGGCGAGGGCGGCACGGGCTGGGTCGGCGGGGGTGGAACGGCGTCTGCGGGTGCAGAGGGCGAGGGCGGCACGGGCTGGGCCGGCGGGGGTGGAACGGCGTCCGGGGGCGGAGGCGTGGCGGGGGGCGACCAGGGGTGGGAGGTCAGCGGGCCGGTTCCGGAGCGGGTCGGCCCGGCCGGGCGCGCCCAGGGCCCCGGGGGCCACAGCGAGCCGGACGGGCTCGACCGCCTCGACGACGGGGAGGCGGAACCGGGCAGGGCATCCGACCCGGACGGCGAACCTGCGCCACCGCCCGGAGCCGCCTCACCGGACGGCCGCCCACCCGACGCCGCAGCACGGAACCCGGGGGGCCTCGGCCCGGGCGGGAAGACCCCGGGCTCCGGTGCGTCGGCGGACGGGGGCTGCCCGGCGGACGGCGGCTCGTCGGTGGACGGCGGCCGCGCGCCGCCCGACGGTGGGGCGGACGGAGGCCGAGCGGCGTCCGGAGGCTGACCACCGGACGGGGGCTGGTCGCCGACGGGGAGCTGGCCGCCCGCCGGGGGCTGACCGCCGACACGGTGCGGACCGGCGGACGGCGGCTGCCCGGCGTACGGCGGCTCGTCCGCGGACGGCGGCGGGGCGGACGAAGGCCGAGCGGCGGCCGGGGGCTGGCCGTCGGCGCGGTGCGGACCGGCGGACGGCGGCTCGTCCGCGGACGGCGGCTCGTCCGCGGACGGCGGCCGCGCGCCGCCCGACGGTGGGGCGGACGAAGGCCGAGCGACGGCCGACGGTGGGGCAGCCGGGGGCTGACCACCGGACAGGGGCTGGCCGCCGGCGCGGGGCCGCTGACCGGTGGAGGGCTGCTCGGCGGACGGGGTCCGGTCCGTCGGTGTCGGCTGGGTGGGCGGGGCGGCGTCGGGCGATGGTGAAGCGGTGGGCGTCGGCTCCCATGGGGCCGGCTGGGGGTGCAGGCCGCTGCGGCGCAGGGCCTCGGTGGCGGGGTCGGCGGACGGGGGCGCGGGAGGCGGCTCGGGCGCCGGAGCTGGGGCGGGTGTCCGGTGGTCGGGGGAACCCTGGGGCGGCACCCTGTCCGAAAGGGGTCCGGCGGCCGAGGGACCCGACGGGGCTGCCGAGCCCGCGGAGGCGGAGCCGCCGGGGCCGGTGCTTCTCGTGCCCGTATCGCTCGGACCGTCTCGTCCGTCCGGTTCGGCTCCCCGGGCTCCCCGCGTGCCCGGCGTGCCGGTCACGCTCGTCCCGTTCGACGGTGCCTTCGGCCGATTCGCGACCGTGTTCGCCGCCGAGGCGAACCGATCGTCGAGGGAATCGGCCGCGACCGAGGGGCCCGTGTCCCCACTGGCGTCGTCGTACAACTGCCGCCACCAGTCGTCCTCATGACCGGTCGGCCTCTCCCCCTGCTGGCTCATGCCCCTAATTGTCCACCTCAACTGCCGTATGAAAACGGGGCATCCGGAAAATCAGCCCGCAGAGCCGACGACCGCACGGCGTGTCGGACTACACGTCGAACTCCGGTGCGAGACAAGGGCGTCGAGGGGCCGGAGGTTCCTCCGGGGATGGGTGTTGTCCCGTACCTGGGGCGGTGGTAAGGGGACGCCCTGTCCGCCCACCGGAAGCGGCTGGCGGCGGCTGTGTGGTCGGCGCCGGGGCCCCTCCCTGACCTGCGTCTTCTCGTGCGGTCCTGCACCCTGGGCAGATGGGAGTGTGGGAACTCCTGCTGGTCGGCGTGGTCGTGCTGCTCGGCCTGTGCGGAGTGCTGGTGCCCGGCGTACCGGGGTCCCTGCTGCTCTGGGCCGGGGTCATGTGGTGGGCGCTGGAGGAGCCCCGCCCGGTGGCCTGGTGGGTGCTGGTCGGCTCCACCATCGTCCTGCTGCTGTCCCGGGCGGCCCGCTGGATGCTGCCTCCCCGGCGCCTGGAGCTGAGCGGCGCCTCCCCCCGGATGGCGGCGTACGCCGGTGTCGGGGCGCTCCTGGGCTTCGTCCTCGTCCCGGTGGTCGGCGCGATCCCCGGGTTCATCGGCGGCATCTACCTCTGCGAGCGGCTCCGGCTCGGCCGGCACCGCGAGGCGGCGGCGGCCGTGCGCACGGCCATGCGGTCCGGCGGCTCCAGCGTGCTGGCGGAACTCTTCGCCTGCCTGCTCGTCGCGGGGGCGTGGATCGGGGCGGTACTCGGCCGCTGAGCGACGCCCTGACGTTGCGGATCGAGGCCCCCGACAGGGCGGGGACCGTACCGGACGCGGCGGCCGCCCAGGTACCCGTCCAGCGCCGGGCCGCCGCGGACGGGGCCCCGGTGGGTGTCGGCCCTCGTCGGCAGCGCGCCGATCACCGTCGCCACGAGGAGGACGAGGCTCAGGACGTACGCCTGCGCGGTTGCCGACGCGGCGGCGGCCCGGGGGGCGGTGTTGGCGCCCGGGGTCGTGTCGGCCACGCGGGCCGCCCTCCGCTCCGCGGAAGCGACACAAGCCCCTCATCACTTCCCGGCCCGGCGGACCCGCGCACCCGCCCTCACGTCACCGGGCGGACCTGTGCACACGCGTCCTGATCCCCGCGTCACGAGGCCACGTCGCCGTCCCGTCCGTCGGTCCGGAGCACTCCCTCCAGGCCGAGCAGCAGACGCTTGCGGTCGAGGCCGCCGGCGTATCCCGTGAGGGAGCCGTCCGCGCCGATCACCCGGTGGCAGGGCCGCAGGATGAGCAGCGGGTTGGCGCCGATCGCGCCGCCGACGGCTCGGACGGCGGCCCTGGGCGCGCCGATACGGGAGGCGATGGCGCCGTACGTGGTGGTCGCGCCGTACGGGACGTCGTCGAGGGCGGCCCAGACCCGCTGCCGGAACTCCGTGCCCTCGGCGCGCGACTCCAGCCGGAACTCCTTCAGCTCCCCGGCGAAGTAGGCGGCGAGCTGTTCCGCGGCCTCCCGGAAGGGCGCCGGGTCGTGGCGCCAGTCCGCGAGCGGCACCCGGCCGCCCTTCTGCTCCGGCACGGAGAGGGAGGTGAGCACGCCGGACGCGTCGGCGGTCAGGAGGAGGGGGCCGACGGGGCTGTCGACGGTGGTGCAGTAGGTCCGCTGTCCGGCGCTCACGGCTGAACTCCTTGTTTCCACTGGTCTGATCGTCGCTTCCGGTGGGGGCGTTGTCATCCGGTGCTCCGGGTGCTCGGGGTGTTCCGGATGCTCCGGGTCGCTGGGCCCAGGTGGCGCAGGGCGTACGAGCGCCAGGGCCGCCAGGCGTCGGGCAGGGGCATGTCCGGTGGGGCCACGTCCGGGTCGCCGAGGGCCCGGGTGCGGATCTCGGCGACGGTGCGCGGGTCCATGCCCGGCAGGGCGAGCAGCGCGGCCTCGGCCTCGTCGCGGTCGGCGCCCACGTCGAGGCGTACGGCGCCGTCGGCGAGGGCCGTGGCGAGCGCGCGGAGGGGCCCGCCGGTGTCGGCGTCGGCCAGGGCGGCCGGTTCGGGGAACAGATGGGTGAGCGTCCCCTGCGGGGCGTCCAGGCTCTTGCCGTACGCGTGTACGAGCCGTGCGGCTTCGGCGGGTCCGGCGAGGGCGCGGATCGCGAACTCCTCCGGGTCCGCCGCCCCCGGCGAGCGCAACCCCGGCCGGGCGGCGACCAGCGGGGCGAGCCGCTCGTCGGCGCCGAGGCGCTCGTCGACGGCATACGGGTCGGCGTCGAGGTCGAGGAGGCGGCGCAGCCGCTGGACGGCGGTGGTGAGGTCACGGGGGTCGGTGAGGTGGAGGCGGCCGTCCAGCCAGCCGCCGGGGTGACCGCCGGGTGGGCCGGGTGCGGGGGCCGTGCGGCCGCGGGCGCCGGTGCCGGGGCGTTCGTCGACCTCGGCGATCCCGGTGCCGTACGGCAGGCGCAGCGTGCGGCGGTAGGTGCGGCGACCTCGGGGGCCGCTCAGCTCCTCGACGCCGGGGATCGCCTCGGCGGCGAGGACGTCGAAGAGGGCGGTGGACTGGTGGGGGCCGCGGTGGGCGAGGCGCAGGGGGATGCCCGCGGACGGGATGCCGGTGCCGTCGGAGGAAGGAGTGCGGGTGCCTCGTCCGGGGGTTGTGGGGCGCGGGCGGGCGGGGGTGGCCGGGCGTCGGCCCGCGGGGGGTGCGGCGCGCAGGTCCGTGGGGGTCGCGGCGTAGATCGCGCGGATCGTGTCGTTGAACTGGCGGACGCTCGCGAACCCGGAGGCGAAGGCGACCTCCGTGATCGGCAGGGTCGTGGTCCGGAGGAGGACGCGGGCGGTGTGGGCACGTTGGGCGCGGGCCAGCGCGACGGGGCCCGCGCCGACCTCGGCGGTGAGCTGCCGCTGGATCTGGCGGGTGCTGTATCCGAGACGTTCGGCGAGGCCTGCGACGCCTTCCCGGTCGACGACTCCGTCCGCGATGAGGCGCATGGCGCGGGCCACGGCGTCCGCGCGGACGTTCCACTCGGCCGAGCCGGGGGTGGTGTCCGGGCGGCAGCGGCGGCAGGCCCGGAACCCGGCCTGCTGAGCGGCGGCCGCGGTGGGGTGGAAGCGGACGTTGTGCCGTTTCGGGGTCACCGCGGGGCAGCTGGGGCGGCAGTAGATACCGGTGGTCGTGACGGCGAAGAAGAAGGTGCCGTCGAAGCGGGCGTCCCGGCTGCGCACGGCCTCGTACCTGGTGTCCTCGGTGTCCTCGATGTCCTCCACGGTTCCAGTCTCGGTGACGGCGGACGGTCCGGCTGGCGGGATTCGGACACGGCGCTCGGCGTCCGCCGACAACGCCGGGCGGTACTCCGCATCCGCCCGCCTCACCGGCACCGCCGGGCGGCCGGTCGCTCGGGGGGACGCGGGGGTTTGGCGGGGTGCGGGCGGTCCGGCGGGTGCGGGCGGTTCGTGGTTTCTCGCGCAGTTCCCCGCGCCCCTGAAGGGCCGGGCCCGCGGTCTCTGGAGGGCGGGCCCGCGGGCCCGCCCTCCAGGGGATACCGGCCGTCGGGGACTAGCGGCGGCCGCCGCGCTTCGCCTCCATTGCCGCGCGGCCCTCCGCTCCCTTGCGCTTCCACTCCTTGCGGATCTCCGCGCGCAGGCGGGCGTCGCTCTTGGCGACGATGCGCTGGTTCTCGCGGAGGAGCTTGCGGTAGCTCTCCAGGCGGCGCGGGGACAGGGCGCCCGTCTCCACGGCCAGGAGCACCTCGCAGCCCGGCTCGGCGACGTGCGCGCAGTCGTGGAAGCGGCAGCGCGCTCCGAGTTCCTCGATCTCCGCGAAGACCTGGTTGACACCGGTCTCGGCGTCCCAGAGGCCGACTCCGCGCAGCCCGGGGGTGTCGATGAGCACTCCGCCGCCGGGGAGGGCGAGGAGGTTGCGGGTGGTGGTGGTGTGCCGGCCCTTGCCGTCGACGTCGCGGGTGGCCTGGACGTCCATGACGTCCTCCCCGAGCAGCGCGTTGGCGAGGGTCGACTTGCCCGCGCCGGACTGCCCGAGCAGCACGGAGGTGCCGCCGGAGAGCACCGCGCCGAGGACGTCGAGGCCCTCGCCGGAGGTGGAGCTGACGGGGATGACGGGGACGCCGGGCGCGGTGGTCTCGACGTCCTGCACCAGGTACGCGAGCGTCACTGCGTCCGGCACGAGGTCGGCCTTGGTGAGCACGACCACCGGTTGTGCTCCGGACTCCCAGGCCAGCGCGAGGAATCGTTCGACGCGGCCGAGGTCGAGTTCCACGGCGAGCGACACGGCGACGACGGCGTGGTCGACGTTGGCGGCGAGGATCTGGCCCTCGGCCCGCTTGGAGGAGGTGGAGCGCACGAACGCGCTGCGGCGGGGCAGGTAGGTGCGGACGTAGCGGGGGTCGCCCGCGGGTTCGACGGCGACCCAGTCGCCGGTGCACACGACCCGCATGGGGTCGTGCGGGGTGACGAACGCGGTGTCGGCCCGCAGCGGGCCGTCGGCCGTGATGACGTCGCACTGCCCGCGGTCGACCCGGACGACCCGCCCGGCGACGAGGCCCTCGGCGTCGTACGGGGCGAAGGCGTCCGCCCAGGCGTCGTCCCAGCCGTAGGGAGCGAGAGCGGAGAGAGAGGAGGCGGAACCGGAAGGAGAGCCGGAGAAAGTCAAGGGAGACCCTTCACAAGGGTGGTCCCGGCAGCCGCGCGAGCCCGTCAGGGGCGGCGCGGAGTGAAGTGTGGGTGTGTCAGCCGGAGACCACGGAGGTGGACTTGATGGATTCCTGGATGAGGGCAGCGCTCGTCACCGTGACAGCCATCGGTCGACACCTCCTGTTCTCTGCTCGTGGTCGGCACCGGGCGGCCGAAGAGGCCGCGGTGCGGGGTGATCACACCCTAGCGGGGCCCAGCGGGGCCCCGTCAATCGAATTAACTGGCAGCCGCGCATCCGCCCCCGACCAGGGCAGCCGGGGCGGGCGGCGCAGCCGGGGCGCCGGCTCGGGGGCGACGAGCGCCCGACCTGCCGGTCCGCCGGCAGACCCGACCTGCCACTCTGCCGGTCCGCCCGCCCTTCCCGCATGCCAGATGTCAGACGGCCGGTCGGCCCGGCAGACCGGTAGGGCCGACTCACCGGTCAGCCGGTAGGCACCGACCTGCCACTCTGCCGGTCCGCCGGTAGGCCCGACTTGCCGGTCTGACGGTCGGCCGGTCCGCCGGTAGGCCCGACTTGCCGGTCTGACGGTCGGCCGGTCCGCCGGTCGGCCCGACCTGCCGGTCCGCCAGATGCCAGACGGCCAGCCCGGCTTGTCGGTGTGCCCGGCTGCCCATGCGCCCGCCCTGCCCCGCGCCGACCTCCGGCCTCCGGCCTCCGGCCACATCCTGGCCGGTGGTGTCGTATGCCGTATCCCGGCATGCCCGGCCCGCCGTTATGCCCGGCTTGTCGCTGCGCCCCCGTGCCCGGTCTGCGGGGCTGCGGGCCCGCCCAGCCCGCCGGCCTTGTCGGGCACGTGACTTGTCGGGCCCGCCCGGTTGATCCGTCCCGTCCCGCCCGGCTAGGACCTGTCCAGCCGATCAATGGTCGTTAACGGTCCGGCATGATGCCGGCGTGAGCATCATCGTCGAGTTCTTCGCGGCTGCGGATGACGCGTCAGCGGCTCTGGCTCTTCAGACCGGGCCGCCACCCGCATTCGAGTCGCTCTCCTTCGGCAACTTCGATCCCGAAGAGGCTGTGGTCGAGTGGGAGTGCCTGTTTACCGGCGTCAGCTTCGAGCAGCTCCTTGAAGCTGACGAGCCTCGTCTCGTCGCCGGCCAGGACGATGACGGCTGCGTCGTCTTCGCGATCTCGCCTCGCCTGTCCGCAGCGCTCGCCGAGGCCGAGCGGTCCGAGGTGAAGGATGCCGCCGTCGCATGGTCCGCTCAGCGGGCGGAGGACGGCGAGGTCATCGACCCGGAGATCGCCGAATTGATCCTGAGTGATCTGGCTGCTCTCGTCATCAGTGCCCGACGCCAGGGCCAGAACGTCTACTGCTGGGTCGCGTAGGAGTCCACGTTCGGAGCCAGATCGCAACGGACGCCGCAGCGGCGGTACTTCTACAGAGGGTCGTCCGGCTCGGTAATGACCTCCCGGTCGACGACCCACTTGCGGACGATCCGCCGTTCACCGCCTGTCCCCGTCGGCGACGAACTGGACGACCACGGCGGGGTCGTGGGCGTAGAGCCCGATCCACTCCTTGTAGGTCCTGCGGGCGACGACGGCGTTGTCCTCCCACTCGCCGGTGACAGCCGGGCCGCCCTCGGTGAACTGGACGATCGCCCGGTACAACGTCACTGCCCGGCCCCCTGTCCTCGGCGGCGGCGCCAGCCTCCACGGCGAACGGGCTCAGGGAGGGCGCCGCGACGTCCGGCGACAGCGCGGGAGCGACCCCCTTCAGGTCGAGGCACGTGATCGCGCGGCCGCACAGGGGCTCAGGGAAGGTCACCCCGCACAGGCCAATCGCATGCCAGCTTGGGGCCTGGGGCAGGGAACTCATGGCGCCACTCTACGAACCGGTCATCGCCCCCGCGCGCATGCCGTCGATTGAGCGCTGCCGCCGGGACGACGGTCACCGGAGGCCCCTGCGGACCGCGATGGCTCCGGAGGATGCAACAAGAAGGAGCCGCCGAACGCCACCAGCGCGGCCTCCGCACTCCTGCACGAGGTCACCGCCCCCGGCTCACTCAGAATGAGACCTGGGTCACTGCCGCAGTGCCCACCGCTGGGCTGTAGCACCGGCGCCACACAGCCATGATCGGAGCCCTTGCCGCTGTGGAAGGGACCCGAGATGCCTGTGCTCCGCCAGATCACCGCCTGCGCCGAGCCTGCCGCCCTTGTCCTCGTGCGCGCCGGCCGCCGACGCGGCCGCGCCGTGGACTACCGGATGGCCATGTGCCGTCGCCACCGCTGGCTCGCCGAACGCTCGGGCGGCCGCCGCAGCACGCCGGGACCTGCCGGCGGACGCTGCGGCACGGTGATGGACTACCGGACCTACGACGAGGTGCTCCGCTCCCACTACGAGCAGTGGCTCCGCCCCATGACCGGCTCCGTCATCGAAGACCACGGTGACGACGTCGCCGCCACGCTGCGCGCCGCACACGACTGGCTGGCCGGCGAGCACGTCGACGGGCCGACGCGGCCCCTGGTGCCGCCCGCGCGGTCCTTGATGCCGCTCGACGGCGTACGAGCGGCTCTGGACCAGGCGGCCCGGGCCACAGAAGCCCTAGCCGCCGGGCTAATGGAGGAACACCACGGCCAGGTCCACGTCCTAGCGGCGCTCGCCCTCGCGGAGACCCTCGATGCGCTCGGACGAGGGGCATAAGCACTTCTCGCTGCGCTGGGTCTACTTCGGCGCAGCGATCTCGGATGCCGTCGCCGTGGCCCGTCGACCCGCCTGAACCTGCTGAAGGCGCTTGATCGTGACAGCCAGTACGTCATGGGCGTCTGTCGGATCCGCGCCCGCGTCCTCCACACGCACTCGGGCGATCACGGTGCCGGACCTGCTGTAGCCGTAGACAGTCCCACTCGGACCATGGTGCGCGAGGAAGACCGACGCCTCTCCGACCCGACCGGCCGCGACAGCGGCCGTTTCGTCCCTGTCCGGCCACTGGTCGAAGGCCGCCTTCGCGTGCGCGGCCTTGTCGAACTGACAGACGTCCAGATCAATGCCCCGTGAGACGGTCGATCCCTGGTAGTCGTAGTCGCCGCTAGCCGCTCGCTGCCAACCGGCCGGCGCGGGGGCATCGAGCGGAGCACAGTCGTCGGGTTCTCCCGGCATGAGCTTGTTCAGACTGCCGGGGTAGTACCCGGGGACAACGTCCTCAGCGTCGGGAATCGCCTGAGTGAGTTCACCTCGGCTGAGCTCTTGTGTGAGCGGCACGTCGGTGTCGTCATTGAAGGACTGCGCCTCGCCGGCTTCGCTCGCTGACGGTGCCCCGGCAGGGGGCGGTGGCGCCTTGTCCGTAGAGCAGGCGGACAGCGTAAGACAGGCAAGAAGGGTTGCGGTGAGAGCGCGGTGACTCCATGTCATGTGATCAACCTAGCCTCGCAGCCATCACAGGACTCGACAAGATCCGAAAGAGACGCCCCAGGCCGCGGGCCTGCTCGACGCTCAAACAGACAGCGGCCAGCGCACCGCCGAGGCATGACTCCTGCCCCCGATGATCGCCCGCTCCGGGCCCGGCCGCCCTGGTTCCTCGCGGCGACGAGGGGACTGCCAAGTGCGGATGGCCGTGATGTCTGAGGCGCGTACTAGCGTGTGGTGCCATGGCTGACGTCTTCGAACTCATGCTCACGATGGATCTGGTCGGCGACATGTCGCAGGAGGAACTCTCCGAGCTCCGCTGGCACCTCGGACTGGGCACCGAGCCGAACGTCCTCCGCATCGTGACCGACTTTCCCGTCGTAGTAGAGGATGACCACGGAAAGCCTGTGATCGAGAACCAACCCGAGCCACTCCTGGCCCAGCACAGCCAGGCATCCAAGGTGGGTGGTTCCCTGGCCTCAGTCCTGGAACGCAGGCAGGACACCGAGGCGGACGCCTGGAGACTGACCAGCCGGCAGGAGATCCACCCCGACGACTTCGAGCGCGCCGGGCAGCTCCTCACCTGGCTCGCGACCAAGGCCGACGGACAACACCGGGGCCGCGACGGGCGGGTCACCTTGGGTTGGACCCGGTTCTACGAAGATCCCCAGCCCGAGCCGCTGGTGGTGCGTGACGGTGCAGTGATCTGGCCGTCGTAGCCGGGAGGCATGAACCTCGTGGCCCGGCTCACGGCCGGCACGTTCCCGCTGGCGCACCCCGTCCGGGAAGTCGGCGGGGGCCTGCTCCAGGCCCCGTGAGCGAGTCGCTGGAGCGGGAGAGAACACGGGTTCGCCGGCCCGGTCAAAGCGGTTTACTGAACCAGCTGCCGTGGCCCCGGGCTGCCCATGACTAAGCCGCGGCCCCTGGCCCACGCTGGTGCCGACCGTCCTCGGTGACCACGATGACCGGAGGGCACGGCGGGCAGGAGAACAACGCCTGAGACCTCGATCCACCGCCACCCCTGCTGCCATAGAGGCCGGTGATCGCGGTCCTCGGGGACGTCTGCTGTCGCACCACACCGGGTGCAGGTGATCACGTCGGCAGGGCGGGGCGAGGACATACACACACGGTACCGGCGAGCAGACGGTGCACGGCGGCCGCGTCCCGCTTACGCGCCGCTGCCCGGCCGCATCCGCAGTGAGAAGGGCATCCGTTGGGGCGGTCGTCCCCTCGCCGATGCCGCATGACCAGCCCGGCGACCTTGCCCGGCCGGGTCCTAGCAGTAGCCGTGCACCCTGGCGCCGGCAGGAGCGAGGTTGGGCCAGGGATGTCCTGCTCTGTCGGAGGCAGCGGACCGTAGGAGGTCCAGAATCGTGCACCCCGGGTAGCCCTGAAAACTCGCGTAGGCGCCGCGGTAGTAGCAGCTCCAGTAGCTCACGACCCGCCGTTGAGTGCGCGCGAAGAAGGCAGGGTTGTCTACGAGGAACTGTCCGTAAGCGAGGTGGCCGCAGGCGCCGGGCGTGGCGAGATCACGGAGCTCATCGCGGATGACGACCAGGATCTCCAAGACGTACTCGCCAACCAGCTGCACGACGAAGGGGACGACCCATGGGTCAGTGGAACCAACGACCTTCTCCAGGTGGCGCTGCCTGACCATGCCGTCGCAGTGCCTTGAGTACAGGCAGTGCAGAAGCTGTTGTTGGCGCGACGAAAGCGACGCCACCGCGTCAGTTGGCGGCTCGTCGTTGTAGAGGCGCCCGGGGATCAAAATTTGCTGGCCCTCGACAGCGACCGAGAACGAGGCATGCCGCTGGAGCCGAGAATCAGGCATCACTGCCAGGACTGCCTGGGCATCGCTTGCAAGCTCGGCTGGGAACGCCGTGATCAACGGATTGCTGCGGTCGGAAAGCTGCTGCACGAGCCGAGCATAGGCGGATGCGTCGGCCAGGTAGCCGGCGTTAATGGCCCCACACCCGCCCAACCCGGCGAAGGTATGCGTCAGAGCACTAGTTGGGCAGTTCGGCCCAGAAGTTGGCGAGGGAGGTGAGGTTCAGGTTGTTGGCGTCGAGGAGGAGGGAACCCTTGCCTGTGGGGCCCGAGGAGGTGCCGGGGAGGATGTGCAGACGGCCCGCTTCGGGGGCTGCGGCGATGAGTTCGGCCCGGCCGTCCCGGGTCAAGTCCCGCAGGAGGAGCGACTCCCCCAGCCAGGCGTCGTTGCGCTCGTTCGGTTCGCCCTCGACACCGGCCGTGGCGTAGTCGTACAGACGGGCGTTCTTGCCGGTGAGGCCCGACTTGCCGCCGCGCAGGACCGTGACACCGCCCATGCGGAAGAGGCTGTCGCCGATGGCCTCGCCCGGGGCGCCGATCGCGAGATCGGGGTAGCCATCGCCGTCGGTGTCGCCGGCCGACACGTCGCTGCCGAAGGTGTCGGAGGATTCAGGAGAGCCGGGCACTCCGGGCGTCGCCTGGGTGATCCGCCGGGGCGAGCGGCCGGGGCCGGTGGAGGTGCCGGGGAAGACGTACACCGTGCCGCCCTTGCCTGAGCGGCGGCTACCGAGCGCGAGGTCGCCGTAGCCGTTGCGGTCGAAGTCGGCGATGGTGGCGCTCGCTTGCGTCAGGAGGTTGGCACCGTCGGGCAGGGGCATCCTCTTGGTTCGCTTCGGGGCGCCGGGGCCGCCCTTGTAGAACCAGACGCCGTTGCCCTCCTTGCCGGAGCCGTGGGCGTCCCAGTCCCAGCCGAGCACGGCGAAGTCGGCTGTTCCGTCCTTGGTGACCTTCCCGGACACCACGGTGTACGACTCGATGTGGTCGCCGTGGGTCGGGTCGAGGTTGGTCGCCTTGCCGCGCTTGCCGGACTCGGTGAACGGGCCCCGCAGGTACCAGATGTTCCGGCCGTCGACCGCGACGACGTCCTGCTTGCCGTCCTTGTCGAAGTCACCGACGGCTAGGTCGTTCGCGAAGCCGCGGTCGCGGTACTGCGGGTTGCGGTGGGAACTGCCCCTGGTGAGACCGGACTTCGAGCCCCACAGGACGGTGAAGGTGCCGTTGTACCGGCCGTCGTTCTCGCCGGGAGCCGTCGCCAGGACGTCCGCGTAACCGTCCGAGTTCAGATCCGCCGTGGTGATGGTGGTACCGAAGTGGTCCGACGCCTCAGCGGCACCTGGAATGCCGGGGCTGTTCTGTGAGACGACCGTGCGTCGGGCCGGGTCGAGTCCCTTGGCCGTGCCCCAGATGACGATGACAGCGCCCGCCCGCTTCTTGCCGTCGATCGTGGCGCCACGGTCACCCATGGCGAGGTCGCGCCAGCCGTCGCCGTTGAAGTCGTCGGCGTGCTTGGCAGGGGCGGCGGTGGCCGGGGGCGCGGGGAGGGCCGGAACGGCTGTCAGGAGGGCGGTGGTCAGGACGGTCAGGGGGAGCGTGCGCTTGCGCAAGGTGAGGGACTCCGTGGCGAGGGTGGGAGGGCCGGCGTCCAAGCAGACACGGGCCCCGGACCGGATTCTCTGGCTGTCAGGGAGGTTGCCGAACAGGAGACTGATGAAGTGGCAGGAGGGTTGTGCGGAAGCCCCCGGGAAACTTCGGGGCCGTTGCCGCCCATACAGCAGCACCTGAGATAGCGCCCGAGGCGGCCCGGCTGACCAAGGGCAAGGCGCGTCCGGACGGGGCGGCTCCCGGCGACGAGGCCTTCAACAGCGAGGGCTGGACCGCGATCCGGGAGGCTGCATGAGACGTATGGCTACCTGAAGGCGTCCTTTCGTGATTGCCCACTCGGGTAGGTGGGGTGGATGCTGCCTGAATGATCGACCGTGAGTTCGCCGTCCGGCTCGTGGAGGCGCAGCTGGAGCGTGAGTCGCCGGGGCAACTGCGAGTGACGGATGTCAGGGAGCACGAACTGGTGTGGGTTGTCTCCTACCAGTCGGCGGAGTACCTGCGGACGGGAGACCCCTCTCGGATGCTGGTGGGTGGTGGCCCGTTTCTCGTCGATCGCATTGACGGCGGGCTGCACTCCATCGGTGGGCTGTCCGCGCACACCGGCGCGTGGGAAGACGACTACCGGACCCGCATCCGCAAGACGGCCACACGAACAGTGGTGGACGACCTGCACGACGAGCTACGCCGCACGGCGGCAACACGCGGGCGGATCTTCGCCATGCATGTGCTGCGGAAGAAGGTTCCGGTGCTTGCCCACGCGGAGGTCATTGAATACGTCAATGCTGTGCAGAGCGGCTCAGCACCGGCCCATCTCTTGGCTATCTCCACTGCGGCCCTCGTCCCCCAACTGGACCCCGTCCTCGGCGTGCGCACCATCCAGCCAGGACAACACACCACCGGCTGAGCTCAAGCCGTCAGCTGGTAGTCCGGAGAATCGTCGGCGGCGACCCGCGCGGCGACCTTGGGCCGGTGCTGCGCCAGCCCCGGGCGACGCCGCGTCGCCGCGCTCGCCCATGTAGGCGGTGGTGGTGACCTCCGTGTCGACCCCGGCATCCCTGAGGAGCTATGAGGCGCAACTCCCGTACAACCCAGGCTCTGTTTCCCGCATCAAAATCAGCGACTACACACAGGTCCACCTTCGACCAAAGGGAAGGCATGCGTGGTATGCGCCGGATTCTCCATGTGGGAGCAACCGCCCTCGCGCTCGCGGCAGGGCTCGTAGCCGGTTCTTCCGGGACATCACAGGCAGCGGCGTCGGACTGCGCGGGAGGCGTGAACGGCTTCACCGACATTCCCGACAGTCTCAGCGGCCGCGGCGTGGCGGGGGCGGGAGCAGTGATAGCCAACTTCGGCGGCAGGCCGTGGGCCATCGCCTCGTACGAGATGCACACCGGCACTGTCGGGGGCCGACAGATGGGGTGGGGTGTTCTGAGCACCAGCTCCAGCACGTGGGGCCCCAGTGCCATGGGAAGGGTCTGGATGGACGTCACCAACGACGGCAAGAAGTCGTGGATCCAGTGCGGCCCGTTCGATACAACTGCGCGCGGCGCCAGGATCACAACCCCGGCCTACCCGACCAGCAACTCGGCGAGTCGGGCCTTCCGCGTCTGCGCGCAGGTGAGCAGCGTTTCCCCCCAGAGCGACATCCTCTGCACGCCGTGGTGGTAGTCCACGACGCTTGGGAACAGGACCTGTCCGCAAGCCCTCTCGACAGTTGAGCAGGTCCCTTCAGGTCTACAGTGACCGGAGCGCGGCAGCGCAGTCGGGGCGCTCCCACTGCCGCATGTTGGGCGGGAACCAAGGCGCTTCTGGTCCAGCGGGTTGGTAGTTCACCCGTTCCATGTCCAGGGTTGGCTTGCCGCAGAACGTCCGGTCGTCCGCATCGGCCGGTGTGTCCGGGTCGGCCGGGGCGGCGTGAACAGCCTCGATGTACCCGACCGGGTCGCCGGGACCGAAGTCCTCCGACAGTTCCTTGCGTAGCTCGCGCAGCACCACGATCGCCATGTGGCCACTGTCGGCGCTCACCGCAGCCGCCGCATCCCGGGGGCGTCGTCCAACATGGAAAGCCCGCACGGCGCGTACCCGTCGGGCCCTCGGTGTTCCTCCGGTCGCCAACGGGCAGCGCTCAGCGGGGGGGTTGCCTTGGTGGCATCCCGGAAGGCCGGCAGCCAACCCTTGCGTCGCCACCATCTGCGGGTTGATGCCGCCGTCCAGGTTCAGGAGCGCGTCCAGGATGTGCAGGGAATCACGCGGGGTGCCCGGGACGACCATCTGCCCGATGCCGGCGACCTGGTCGTTTAATGGCGGGAGGGGGTTATTCCGACCGTGCACGATTCCCTCTGCTGATCTCGGGGTCGGTGCGATTGGCGCTCTGCAAGCGGCGGGCAGATCCCTCCGGGGTGAAGGTGAAGCCGTCCGTGAACAGGGTGCCGCCGTGCCGGAAGGCCCAGAGAACGGGTTCGGCATGGACGGAGGCCGACGACGAGCTTGGATCCGCCGTGAAGCTGTTCCAGAGGTGGAAGCAGAGCAGGGTGTCGTCGCGTTGGTCGGTCGCGTAGGCCAGCGTCTTGGGGTAGTTGGGGTTGTTTCCCCCGAAGAGGACCGAGGGCGGGCCGAACGCCGTGACAACGTCGCTGAGGAGACGGTCCTTGCGGCACCAGGTCTCGCTGACGCGACGGATCTCGTGGTGCTCGGCCGAGGTGAGGGTCCGGTCGAGTTGCAGCCATCCCTGGCGGTGTGCGATCTCGGCGTAGACCGAGGCCACGGCGCCCTCGTGTGCATCCCCCCAGAGATCTTGAAAGGCTCCGCGCACGCCGGTGGAGGAGGATCCTCGGCGGGTTTGCAGGTCCTTCAGTTCCTGCTGCCAGGCCTGCTCGGAGGCGTCCGCGAACGCCACCGCGTCGAGGTAGAGCCTGATCGCGGTCTCACCGCCGTACATTCCTGGGCGGCGCAGGGCGCCGTTCAGGTGCGTGACCAGGTAGTCGAGCACTTCTTGGGCTGTGCGCCCGTCGTTGCGTCCAGTCGGCTCGGTCATCGTCTGCCTTCATGTTGATCCTCGGCGCGTGCTGCGAGGCACTCGGCCCAGTCGCGTCGGGTATCTCGGGTGCGGATCGATTGTCCGGCATGTGAGGTACGTGGTGGCTTACAGACTTCTCTGACGATTACCTGAGGGTTGTTCAGGCATGTGCGGCATGTTCGCGATGTGTACGCGCAGGGCTCTTCGGTTCGGAGGTACCGAAGTTAGGACTTGTCCGGCCGATCATGAACGGAGCCAGATGGCGAGGACTGCGGCAGTCGCAGTTCCGAGGAAGACATAGCCGCGCTTGTCGTAGCGGGTGGCCACGGCTCGGGAGTGCTTGAGCCGGTTGATCGCCCGTTCGACGGTGTTGCGTTTCTTGTACCGCTCTTCGTCGAAGCCAGGCAGTCGTCCGCCGCGTGACCCTTTGCGCAGGCGGGCGGCCTGGCTGTCGGTCTTATCCGGAATCGTGTGCCGGATGCCCCGGCGCCGCAGATACTCGCGGCACGGGCCGTTGCTGTAAGCCTTGTCCGCCGCGAGGCTGTCAGGCTTCCTGCGTGGCCTGCCCGGCCCGATCCGCGGGACGCGGATCTTCTCCAGCACAGGCGTGAACTGTGTGCAGTCCGCCCGCTGTCCCGGTGTGACGATCAGGGACAGCGGGCGGCAGCGGCCGTCCGCGCTCAGATGGAGCTTGGTGGTGAACCCGCCGCGCGAGCGGCCCAGGCCCTCACCTCCTGCACCACCTCCACCAGGCGGGCGACGAGGCTCTGCCACGGCGTTTCGCCCTGGTGTTCTACCGCAGCGTCCCCCTTTGACGCAGGCGCCGGCGGCGGTTCGGTGCGGGCACCGGCGGCGTACTGATGTGCCCGCACGATGGTGGAGTCGACCGAGATGTCCCAGTCGATCTCCCCAGCTGCGTCGGCCTCGGCCTGGACCTGCTGGAGCAGGCGTTCCCAGGTTCCGTCGGCCGACCACAGGCGGTGGCGTTCGTAGACGGTCTTCCACGGGCCGAACCGTTCCGGCAGGTCACGCCACTGAACGCCGGTCCGAACCCGGTGCAGAATCCCGTCGATCACCTGCCGATGATCCCGCCACCTGCCGCAACGCCTGTTGCTGACCGGCAGGAACGGCCGCAGCCGTTCCCACTCGGCATCGCTCAAATCGCCCCGCCCCATGTCCACATCAACGACCCGGACGCGGAGTAGTCACATGATCGTCCGGACAAGTCCTAGTCGGCCGTCCTGCAGGGGCGGCCGTTGAGGGTGAAGTCGTCGGGGACCGTGTTGGCGTCGCTCTCCCAGGCGCCGAGGAAGCCGACGCCGAACGTGCCGCCCTTGGCGACCGTCTTGTTGTAGTCGGCGGCGGTGGCCGTGACGCGGGAGCCGTTCTGGTCGAAGGTGCCGTCCCACATCTGGGTGACGCGCTGGCCGCCCTCGTAGGACCAGCCGATGCGCCAGCCGTCGAGGGCCTTGGTGGTGGTGACGGTGACGGTGGCCTGGAAGCCGCCCGGCCATTCGTTGTCGACCTGGTAGCGGACGTGGCAGGTCACGGAGGACGGCTTGGTGGGCTCGACCGGCTCGCGCGACACCTTGGCCGGCGTCGAAGAGTCGCCCTGGGGCTTCTCGTTGCTGTTGCCACCCTCGCCGTCGCCGTCGTCGTCGGTGCCGGTCTCCTGCGGGCGAGTCGTGCTCTGCAGTCCGGTCGAATCGCCGGACGGGCTGGGCTGGGCCTGTGGGAAGGAGGGGTCCCGCTGGACCACCGGTGACTCGCTCGTCCTGCCGCCCTCGGCCGCGGCCGTGTCGTCGTCGCCGAACTGCATCAGGGAGACAGCGAGTGCCAGCACCGAGACGACGGCGGCGCCTACCAGCATCCCGGTGCGGCCGATCCTCGGGCGGGGTTCCTTGCCCGGGGAGAGTCCCCGGTCGGTGCCGGTGGAGTCGGCGCGGCCGGGCAGGAGCCCCGCCTCGGCGGCGCGGCGGCGGCGCTCCAGGTAGGCGAGTCCGCCCCAGCCGATGACTCCGCCGGCGAGGGCGGCGGGCAGTCCGCCGCCGTGCAGGCCGAGGCAGGCGGCCGCCTCGGCGCACTCCACGCAGGTGGCGAGGTGCCGGGAGAGGTCGTCGGGGGTGTCCGTGCCGGGCGAGCGGGTGACCGCGTCCAGCAGCCGTGCGTAGCTGCGGCAGTCGGCGTCCATGGGGGTGTCGGCCAGGTTGCGCTGGCACCGGTCGCGGAACAGGCCCCGCACCTGGTCGAGTTCGGCGCGGGCGACGGCCGGGTCCAGGCCGAGCCGGCGGGCCACCGAGGTCAGCGGCAGCGCCTCGACCTCGGCCAGCCACAGCAGCGCCGCGTCGGGCTCCTGCATGTCCCTGAGGGCGCGCAGGGCGAGGGGGCGGTGCAACGGCGGACCGGCGTAGCGGAACGCCTTGTCCGAGTTGAGCCACAGTCGCAGGTCGGGGTCGAGCCGGTGGCCCTGCCCGCCCGACTCCCAGGTGGCGGCGGTGGTCCTGACCCAGGTCAGGAGGAAGGGTATGCGGGGCAGGCGCAGGGCACGCCGTCCCGCACCGCGGCCGACGCCCGCCTCGAACTCCAGGACGTCGACCTCCCGCATGCCGCTGCTGAAGGCCTGGGTGGCCAGTTGGGTCGCCACGTTGGAGCCGGAGGTGCACAGATCGGCGTACGACAGGACCGCGTCCCAGCACTCCGAGAACAGCGCGGCTTCGACGGCGTCCTGGGGCTTCGGCAGGTCGGGCATGGGTCTCCTGCATCCACAGAGCGAGGGGGAAGCCCACCAGAAAGGTCAACCGGCCCTTGAGCCAAGGGAGTTGTGGGGACCACCTGGTGGCGGCCCCGAGCTTTTCACGCTTCCCGCACAACTGACAAGCCGCGTGTTCAGATGTGCCGAACGTCGGTTTCCGCTATGGAGTTGTACGTATGGGAGTCCTGTTCGACTCACCGGTCACGGAAGTTACTTGACTGTAACCTCTTCGGTGGTCTCCTCCGCCGCCGGGAGGCTGTCCATGAAGGAGCTGACCGAGAACACCGCGTTACCGGGGCCGGGCGGGCCGTAACCGGGGGGCGAGGACAGACCGAAGTCGTCCATCGTGGCGCGGTACGCCTCCAGGAGCCTGATGTGGTACTCCAGCGGCGCGCCCTGCGGGTTGGCCTTGCCGAGCGGGGTGGTGGGCTCCGGGCACCAGGTGGTGAAGCGGGGCGTGATGCCGTGCGACATGAAGAAACGCAGACCCTCGGTGGTCGAGGCGATCGCCTCGTCGACCGTCTTGAACCCGAAGGGCTCGGCCATCTCCACGCCCGCCACGAAGTTGGGGATCACATTGCGCGCGCCGAAGACATCGGCCGAGTCCAGAATCCGCTTGTGCCACTCGTCGCGGCCGACGTAGCGCTCCTTGCCCGGGCAGTACATCTTGAAGAGGTACTCGTCCCACACCTCGTAGTTGGGGTGGTAGATCTTCACTCCGTAGTCGTGGAAGCGCTTGACGTCGTCGAGTGGCAGCGCCTGCGCGACGACCTTGCCGATCCACCGGTTCGGGAAGCGCTCCTCGATGGCCTTGGCGTAGTGGCCGTAGAAGTCGGCCTCGTCGCGTCCGGCGACCGTCTTGGTGATCGCGCCGCCGGTGAGGGTGTACGCGGTGGAGGTCTTCGCCGTGTCGTACCGGTCGATGATCTCCAGGGCCTCCAGGACCTCGTCGACGTCCTTCACACCCGTGTACGGTCGCCCGGCCGCCTTGTGCTGGCGCCAGTTGTGGTTGATGTCGCAGTACTGGCACTCCTCCTTGGCGCCGAAGTACTGGCAGACGCGGAACACCGTCAGGTAGATGAGGTAGCCCCACTGGATGGTGGGGGCCACCTCCATCACGGACTTCCCGTTGGAGAGGGTGTGCCGGTAGTACTCGGGCATCGGCGGCACGCCGACGTCCGCGATGCGGCGGCCGTCGAGGTAGAGGCCGAGGAGGCCGTCGGCGTCCGCCGCGACCCGGTACGGCGACGACGGGTTGACCCGTACGGACACGACGGTGCGCCGCAGGTCGTAGGGGCCACCGGTGAGGATGATCTCCTCGGGCGGGCGGCGCAGGGCGGCCTCGCCCAGTTCGGGCAGGGTGCCGTGGTCGAAGGAGAAGATGAAGTACGACTTCGGCTTGACCTCGCCGTTCTCGTTGTCACTGAGGGCGGAGGCGTCGAAGGCCACGCCACCCCTGAGCAGGTCCTCCTTGAAGACGGCTTCCCGTGGCACGTGCGGGAACCTCTCCATCAGGTCCTCCACCAGCGCGGTGCGGCTGCCCATGCCGTTTCTCCTCTCGTTCGACTCCTCACGGTATGCCTCCGGCCCGGCGGAGGTGGGAGCGGGGCCCCCGAGCGGGTCGCGCGGCGGCCCCCGGGGCGGCCACGGGACCGGCGGTGGTCTCGCGCAGCGGGGCTCGCATCCGGTGGGCGTCGACGTGGTCGAGCCGGTCCAGGACGGCCGTGCGGTGGTGGTCGGCGCAGCGCCGCCCGCCGGTCGTCCGCCGGGTCGAGTTCCCCGGTCAGCTCGGTCGCGTAGGCACGCAGCAGGTCGTGCGCCGTGTGGCGCCCCGGCCGATGCTGCTCCAGCAGGTGCGCGGGGGGCTCCCCGAGGAGCGTCCGGGCCTCGTCGTGCGGGACGCCCGCCAGGGCCGCGACGCCGGGGGTGATGTCGGGGCCGGTGTGCGGTCCCAGCAGCCGGAACAGCCGGGCGGCCGGGGGTGTGACGCGCCGGTAGGACCAGGAGAACACGTGCGTACGTCGGTGGCGGGGTCGTCCTCCGCGAAGGCGTCCAGGCGGTGCCCGCGGGGCCCCGAACCGCTCTCGCGCAGTTCGCGGGCGGACGTGGCGAGCGGGAGGCCGGGGGTCGTGGCGGCGCGGGCGGCCATGATCGACAGGGCGAGCGGCAGCCGGGCGCAGCGCGTGATGATCTCGGGGAATCGAGTCTGGTAGGCCCGCATGGTCAGGAGTCGCGTATTCGCCGTAGCCGTCGGTCGATCGTCACCCTGTGTCGGTGCTCTGCGGCATGATGACCGGCGTGAACACCGGGATGCTGATAGACGTCTGGCAGCGGCTCCTCGCCGACCCTCGCACGTCGTGGGTGCTGTTCGAGCACGGCACTTGTGTCGTGCTGACCGCTCCGGAAGGGGGGCTCGCTGAACAGGCCACCGACCTCCTGAGGAAGTTCGGCCCGGCGCATGCCGGGTCTCCGGCAGGAGACTTCGGGGTGATCGATCTCAAGGACGTCGAGGGATGGGTCGTCACCGGCCATCACGACGACGTTCTTACCTATGTCGGCCCCGATGAGCCTCAGGATCAATCGCAGATTGCTGTCGGGCTGTTCGGACGTTCCAAGCGCCACCGGGACGGCACCGAGCTTCACGTCGTCCATGTCGAGGACAAACGAGGCTCAGCGGCTCCGGCGTGAGTACCGGATGATCACGGGATGCGGCCGGGTTGCCGCCGGATGCCTGCTCAGACGGTCGTCGGCTGGAGCTGGTGCGGCATGTTCCAGCCCTCGGCGAGTCTCGACGGGTGAACGTTGCGTCCCCCGCCGAAGAACTCGCAGAACTTCATGATCAGCGGATCCCAGCCGAGCGGGTCCACGTAGTGCGTCCCCGGGATGACCAGGTCTTCCTCGACATGGGCGCGAAGGACCTCGACCTCGAAGGCAGTGGCGTAGGGCTCGGGACCGCCGAGAGGGTGGGCCGAGACGACCCTGCACTCCAGCTGGATCGGGCATTCCGCAACCCTGGGGGCCCGGACCAGGTCCGATGCCTGTTCGGTCAGCCGTGCGGTCGAGTACTTGTCCGGCTCGTGCCGGTACCCCTGCTTCGCCTTGTAGTCCGGCACGCTCGGCTTCCCGGTGGTGAGCGCGATCCGGTCGACGGCGTCGACCATCGCCGACGAGGGCAGGTTGAGCACGCACTCGCCCTCACGGTGCAGGTTCGCGGTGGTCTGGGCATGGTTGGCGAGCCCGAGCATGCAGGACTGGCCCAGCCACCACGCCGAGGACATCGGCGCGAGGTTCGCCGTGCCGTCCTCGTTGAGTGAGCTGATCAGCACCACCGGCGTTCCGAAGTACAGGACCTTGAGCCCGGGGACGACGTGCATGCGCTGTGCCTTTCGCGGAGTGCCGGATGGACAGGCCCGCGCTCAGGAACACGAACCGTCGCCGACTCTCTCCTGAGCGAGACGCCCACGCTGGCGGAAACACGACATCGCGTTTCGGACGAATGGAGCGATCGTCCGTGACAGGCCCGGCGTTGATCACTGGGACACGCTCCTGGGCGTCTGCGCCGGGCGGGCCCCGGAGAGGGGTACGGGAGCCGTCACACCGGCCGGAGCTGTTACGCGAGCCGACCCGGTGCGTGGGCGCGGGGCCAGCTCCTGGTATCCGTGCGGCGTGACCTTGCCTGCCAACTGATCACTTCGCCTGGGAGAGCGAGACCGCGTCGGGGCCGGCGGGGAATCGCAGCCGGCCGGTCGTGTCGTGCACGGCTCGCCACACTGTCTCGGCGACGTCGCTCTCCTTGGTGAACAGGTCCTGGCCCGTGAAGTCGCCCATGGCCTTCTTCGCCCATGGTGCGTAGGGCGCCGGGACCAGCTCGTCCAGCGAGGCGCCCTTCGTCGCGTTGGCCGCGAAGTTCGTCGTCAGGCAGGCGCCCGGCTGGACCGTCTTCGCCCGCACACCGAACGGCGCGAGCTCGAGCGCGAGGGATGCGGTGAACCCCTCGATGGCCATCTTGCTCGCCTTGTAGACGGCCGAGAGCGGCATGTGCCCGAGCACCACGCTCGAGGTCACGTTGACCACCACGCCGGAGCCACGCTCGCGGAACTGGGGCAGCACCGCCTGCGTCATCGCCATCACGCCGAACGTGTTGGTCTCGAAGACCTCCCGCACTCGGGCCATGGGGGTGCCCTCGAACACGCTGATCGAGGGCACGCCCGCGTTGTTGACCAGGACGTCGACGGGGCCCTCGGCCTCGAACGCGGCGGTAATGCTCTCGGGCCTGGTCACGTCGAGCTCGACGACGCGGAGCCGGTCCGACTCAGGAAGGACGTCTGGACGCGGCGTCCGCATCGTGGCGATGACGTTCCACCCCTGCGAGTGGAAGTAGAGGGCGGTCTCCCGCCCGTATCCGGACGAGGTACCAGTGATCAGAACTGTCTTCATGTTGTGCCCCTTTGCGAGGTGATGGGATCCATACGGAGGGCAGGCATTTTCCTGCTCCACGGGAGAACCGGTGATCCCATTGAATCGCTCTGACCTGCGGAGACAGTAGAACTATCCTCGCTACTCCTTGCACGATCCTCCACCAAAGGCCGCCCAGCTCAGGGCAGGAGGCCCGCCGGCGCACGCACGGCCTGACGCAGGCGGGCGGCGTCCTGGCTGGGGGGCGCGCCGAACTGGCGGCGGTACTCCCGGCTGAACTGCGACGGGTTGTCGTAGCCGACGCGGTGGCCGACTCCGGTGACGTCTCCGGGGTGGGTGGCCAGCAGCAGCCGGGCCTCCTGGAGCCGGATCTGCTTCTGGAACTGGATGGGGCTCATCGCGGTCACCGCTTGGAAGTTGCGGTAGAAGGCGGAGACACCCATGCCGGCCTGCCGCGCCACGTCCTCGACCCGGAAGGGCTGCGCGTAGTGCTCGCGGATCCAGCGCACGGCCCGCGAGATGTGGCTGAGGCTGCTGTCGGCCAGGCCGAGCTGGCGAACCGTCGCACCCTGCTCGCCGGTGATCAGACGCCACAGGATCTCGCGCTTGACCAGCGGGGCCAGTACGGCCCGGTCGCGGGGCTCGTCGAGCAGGCGCAGCAGCCGGACCACCGCGTCCAGCAGCGCGGCCGGAGCGTCACTGACGGCGATCCCCGACGGCGCGCCCCCGCCGCTCCGGGGGGCGTCTCCGGGCCCGGCCTCGAGCAGCAGCTCGGCAACGGCGGACGGTTCCAGGACGAGACCGAACCCCAGCGCGGGCTGCTCGGGGTCGGCCTGGGTGAACTGCCCTGTGACAGGCAGATCGACGGATGCGACCAGGTACTGCCCGGGCCCGTACTCGAACACCCTCTCACCCAGGGCGAGGCGTTTGGCGCCCTGCGCGATGACCGCCAGGACCGTGCCGGACATCGAAGGCGCCGGCGGATCAGGGCGCTCGACCTTCGAGATGAGGACGCCGTCGACGGCGGTGGTCCAGTCGGGCCGCGCATGGCGGGCCAGCAGGGTGCGGAGTTCTTCGAGGTCCATGCGTCCATTGCAGCACCGTTTCGCGCCACGGTTCCCAAGCTCGCGAGGATCGTGCAAGTAGAAACGAGTATCGGTCTAACGTTTTCCCAGGTCAGACCGCTTCAATGGAATCACCGCACTCCATCACCGAAGAGGAAGAGAAGGACTCCATGATTGCCGACTACGGCTTCGGCGCCACCCTGACCGCCAGGCCCGGTATGGGCGACCAGCTCGTCGACCTGCTGCTGACCGGACTGAACGAGGGCAGCCCCGGCGCGAGCGAATACTGCCTCGTCTACCTCGTCTCCCGCTCGGCGTCCGACCCCGACGTCGTCCACGTCGCCGAAGGCTGGACCAGCGAGGAGGACCACCACCGCGTCTTCGCCGGCAGGACCGCCCAGGCCATCGTGGCGCAGATCGACCCGCTGCTCGCCAAGGACCCCGAGTACACGGACCACGTTCCGGTCCGCGGCAAATCCGCCCTCTGACCCGCCGAACACCCACGAGAGGCAACGACCATGACCACAGCACGCCCCTCCCTCGACCCCGAGCTGCGTGAACTCCTGGCCGACATGCCGCTGATGTCCCAGCTCAGCCCGGAAGTGCTGGCGCAGGTACGCCCCTTCTCCTCGATGCCCGTCGAACCCCTCCTCGAAGGCCGCGCCATCGACCGGCGCGAGGTCACCGTTACGAGTCCGGACGGCACGCCGATCCCCTTGTCCGTCTTCAGCCCCGCGAACAGCGATCCCACCGCCGCCGCGCCCTGCGTCTACTGGATGCACGGCGGCGGGATGGTCATGGGCGACCGCTTCTCACAGATCGACATCCCGCTGGAGTGGCTCGACGAGTTCGGCGCCGTCGTGGTCTCCGTCGAGTACCGGCTCGCGCCCGAGTCCACCGGCACCATCCCGGTCGACGACTGCTATCAGGGACTGCTCTGGATCGCCGACCACGCCGCCGAACTGGGCATCGACCCCGCCCGGATCATCGTCGCAGGCGCCAGCGCGGGCGGCGGACTCGCCGCCGGCGTCACCCTGCTGGCCCGTGACCTCGGCACCCCGCCGATCGCCGCCCAAGTCCTGATCGGCCCCATGCTCGACCACCGCAACACCACCACCTCCAGCCTCCAGTACTCGAACGGGCCCGGCGTCTGGACCCGCGAGATGAACGGATTCGGATGGCGCTGCCTCCTCGGCGACCTCACCGACGACGAGGTACCCGCATACGTCTCACCCGCCCTGGCCGACGACCTCGCGGGCCTGCCGACCACCTACATCGACACCGGCTCCGCCGAAGTCTTCCGCGACGAGGACACCGACTACGCCACCCGCATCTGGGCGGCCGGCGGCCAGGCCGAACTCCACGTCTGGGCAGGTGGCTTCCACGGATTCGACGCCCTGTACCCGCAGGCACACATCTCGGCCACAGCCCGCCGAACCCGCACCGACTGGCTCGCCCGGCTTCTGCCCACGAACCCCGCCGCTTAGGTGAAGTCGACGCTGGGCAGGCGGGCACCGGTCTCGCCGAGGTGGGTGAGCAGCCGGACCAGCCCGGTGTCCGGGCACACGTCACGCGGCGCGAGGAGCTTGCCGGGACCCGGCTCGAGGTGGGTGACGAACACCGGCCCGCCTGTCCTTCCGACCTCGGCCGCCCCCGGTCGGCGGGGGCGGCCGTCGTTCTGGCCGTCGTTCTGGCCGTCGTTCTGGCCGACGTTCGAAAACGGCCGCAACCGGAATCGTCTGTTTCGCCTCCGCGTCACGCGGTGTGTTCCAGGACTGCGCGGTCGAGTGCGTGGGCCAGGGGGGTGCCGGCGGCGAGGCGTTCGGCCTCCTGGGTGACGGCGAGGCCGAGGCGGGCGAGCTCGTTGCCCTGGGAGCCGGCGAGGTGGGGGGTGACGAAGGCGTTGGGGAGGTCGAGGAGCGGGGAGTCGGCGGGAAGCGGCTCGGGGTCGGTGACGTCGAGGATGGCGCAGAGGCGGCCGGCGCGCAGTTCGCCGGTGAGGGCGTCGTGGTCGACGAGGGCGCCGCGGGCGGTGTTGATGAGGACGGCCCCGTCGGGCATGAGGGCGAGCTCGCGCCGGCCGAGCAGGCGGTGGGTCTCGGGGGTGTCGGGGGCGTGGACGGTGACGATGTCGCTGGTGCGCAGCAGGTCGTCGAGCGGCAGCAGGGGGACGCCGAGGGCGGCTGCTCCCGCCTCGTCGACGTACGGGTCGGTGAGGCTCACCCGCAGGTCGAAGGGGCGCAGCAAGTCGATGACGCGGCGGCCGATGCGGGAGGCGCCGATGACGCCGACGCGGCGGCCGTGGTTGCCGATGCCGGGGACGAGGCCCCAGCCGGGGTAGTGGTCCCGTTCGGCGCGCAGGCGGTCGCGCAGGCCGAGGACGTCCTTTCCGGCGAGCAGGATCATCGCGAGGGTGTACTCGGCGACGGGCACGGCGTTGGCGTCGGCGGCCGTGGAGACGGTGATGTCCCGCTCCCAGACGGCCGGTGTGACGAACCCCTTCACCGAGCCCGCCGAGTGCAGGATCGCGCGCAGCGCGGGCGCCGCGTCGAGGACCGCCGCGTCGATCCGGGGGCAGCCCCAGCCGGTGATCAGCACCTCGGCCCCGGCGAGCACCGGCCGGACGCGGGGGTCGGTGAAGTCCTCGGCGCGCTCGACGACCAGCGCGGGATCGACGTCCACCGCGTCCCGCAGCCGGGACAGCACCTCCGGCGGGAAGACCCGCGGCACGTTCTCGGCGGTCATGGCGAACACGGCACGTGGACGCTCGGGCAAGGAAGTGGCCTTCCGGTGGGGGGTGGTTGACGGCAGTAACCGTTTTCACACCGTAGGCGGGCGGGCGAGAGCGGGTCAACGGACGGCCCCGACCAGGGAGGATGAGCACACCTAGGGATCGGGCCCCCGGGCTCGCGGACGGTGGAGGACTTCAGGTATGACGACCGAGACCCTGACCAACTGGGCGCGGAACATCACGTACAGCGCGAAGGAGCTGCACCGGCCGCGTTCGGTCGACGCGCTGCGGGCCCTGGTCGCGGGCAGCGAGCGGGTGCGGGTGCTGGGCAGCGGGCACTCGTTCAACGAGATCGCCGAGCCCGGCCCGGACGGCGTGCTGCTGTCGCTGTCCGCGCTCCCGCCGGTGATCGAGGTGGACCCGGCGGCCCGCAGGGTACGGGTCGGGGGCGGTGTCCGGTACGCGGAGCTGGCCCGCGCGGTGCACGCCCATGGGCTCGCCCTGCACAACATGGCCTCCCTGCCGCACATCTCCGTGGCGGGGTCGGTGGCCACCGGCACCCATGGCTCGGGGAACGGCAACGGACCGCTCGCGGCGGCCGTCCGGGAGGTCGAGTTGGTCCTCGCGGACGGCTCGACGCTGTCCCTGGGGCGGGGTGACGAGCGTTTCGGCGGGGCGGTGACCTCGCTCGGTGCCCTCGGCGTGGTCACGGCGCTCACCCTCGATCTGGAGCCGGCCTTCGAGGTGAGCCAGACCGTCCACGGTCCGCTCCCCCTCGCCGGGCTGGACCTCGGGGCGGTCTCGGCGGCGGCGTACAGCGTGAGTCTGTTCACCCGGTGGCGGCACTCCGGCTTCGACCAGGTCTGGGTCAAGCGGCGCACCGATCAGCCGTTCCGGGAGTTCCCGTGGGCCGAGCCGGCGGCCGGGCCCGTGCACCCGGTGCCGGGGATGCCCGCGGTGAACTGCACCGAGCAGTTGGGGGTGCCCGGCCCGTGGCACGAGCGGCTGCCGCACTTCCGGGCGGAGTTCACACCGAGCAGCGGGGAGGAGCTCCAGTCGGAGTATCTGCTGCCGCGTGAGGACGCCGGGGAGGCGCTGCGCGCGCTGGACGGGCTGCGGGAGGCGGTGGCGCCCGTGCTCCAGGTGTGCGAGGTCCGTACGGTGGCCGCCGACGAGCAGTGGCTCAGTCCCTCCCACGGCCGGGACACGGTCGCGCTGCACTTCACGTGGATCGCGGACGCGGCGGCCGTCCTGCCGGTGGTGGGGCGGGTGGAGGAGGCGCTGGCGCCGCTGGGGGCCCGGCCGCACTGGGGGAAGGTGTTCACGGTTCCGGCGGCCGCGTTGCGGGAGCTGTACCCCCGACTGGGTGAGTTCCGGGCTCTGGCCGAGGCGCTGGACCCGGCGGGTACGTTCCGCAACGCCTTCGTCCGGGAGGTGCTCGGCGGCTGAGCCGGACCGGGGGGCGGGTCTTCCACCTGGGCCTGCGGCGGCCCGCCGCTCTCCGGCCACGGGGCGTCGCCTGCCGGAAGACTTTGTAAACCCCCTTTCCTAACCCCTTGTCGAAAGTCTCTCCCAGTCATAGCCTTGCGCCGCGCCGGGGCCGCATGCCTCGCCACGGCCCGGAGGGATCGAGGAGAACATGGCGTCGGTGAAGCGCACGTCTCGCGACATTCGCACCGCGAACCGCTACGAGGTGCTGCGCCAGATCATCGCCGAGTCTCCCACGTCCCGGCAGGAGCTGGCGGCGGCCACCGGACTGAGCCTCGCGACGGTCGCGACGCTGGTCGGGGAGCTGCTCGATCTGCGGCTGATCACCGAGGTCGGCTTCGAGGACTCCGCGGGCGGGCGCCCCCGGGGGCTCGTCGCCGTCAACACCACCGGCGGCGCGCTGATCGGCGTCGACATCGCGGAGACCTACGTCCGGGTCGAGCTGTTCGACCTGGCGCTCAATGTGCTGGCCCGTGCGGACGAGAACATGCGCCCCGGGGAGAGCCGGCCGGAGCAGGTCGTCGCCCATGTCGCGGCGGCCGTGGGCTCGGTGGTCACCCAGGCCGGGGTCGAGGGCGCGCGCGTGCTCGGCGTCGGGGTGAGCGTGCCGGGCCAGGTGGACCGGGAGGGCGGGGTGTCGGAGTACGCCCCGAACTGGGACTGGCACGACGTCCCGCTGCTCGACCTGCTCGCCGAGCACATCGCCTACCCGCTCCACCTGGACAATCCGCTGCGGGCCTGCGCGGTCGCCGAGCTGTGGTTCGGCGCGGCCCGGGGCCGGGGGGACGCCGTCGTGGTGAACCTCGGCACGGGGGTCGGCGCCGGGTTGGTGCTGGGCGGCGGGCTGCACCGGGGGGTCAGCAACAGCGCCGGGGAGTGGGGGCACACGACGCTCGTGCTCGACGGGCGGCTGTGCCACTGCGGCAACCACGGCTGCGTGGAGACCTATGTCGGCGCGCCCGGCATCATGCTGCATCTGCGGGAACTCGCCCCGCGGAGCACCCTGCTGCACCCCGAGGACCAGACCGCGACCATCGACGCCCTCGCCCGGGGCGTCGCCGCCGGGGACCCCATCGCGCTCAAGGTCGTCCGGGACACCGCCCGTTACCTGGGTGCCGGCATCGCCGACCTGGTCAACCTGCTGAACCCGGAGGTGGTCGTGCTCAGCAGCTGGGTCGCGGCCACGCTCGGCGAGCCCCTGCTGGCGGAGGTGCGGGAGGCCGTGGCCCGGCACTCGCTGCGCCGGCCGTTGGACGCCGCCGAGATCGTCCTGTCCCCCATCCCGACCGACCCGGTGTGCCTGGGCGCCGCGACCTTCGCCCTCGAAGGGGCGCTGTCGTCGTTCAGCCAGCGGCCCACCAGGCGCGGCACCCCCGCGAGGAGCCGCACCGCGTCGGCGTCGTGAGGGGAACGGGTGCGCAGCGCATCGACCGGGCATCGGGCCCGGTCGCGGCGGTGGCACCGCACTGAGCAGAGGGCCGCCGGACCCTGACCCGGCGGCCCTCGTACCCGTCTCAACTCCACCCCGGAACAAGGACGTTCGGACACCCGGACCGAGTACAACGCTTCGAACAGACTTCGTTCAACCCCTTGCCGAAGCCTTAGCCGAAGGTTAACGTCCCGCTCCGCAAGCCTCTTTGAGCCACGGGCACTGAGCCGCGGAGCCATGCACCGGCGCAGCGCCGGGAGCCGAACTCGAGACAAGGACGTCAGCATGTCGGCAATGAGCAACAGGAACTTCGACCGCCGCACCGCACTGCGGGCCGCGCTGGGTCTGGCCGCCGCCGGCGGTCTCGCCGCGTGCGGCAGCAACAACGGCCGAGGCGGCGGTTCCGGGTCCGGCAAGGCCCTGACGCAGTACTTCCACGCGTACGGTGAGGCCGGCACCGAGCAGGCCATCAAGCGCTACGCGAAGGCCTACAAGGGCGGCAACGTCACCACGCAGTGGATCACCGGCTCCAACTTCGAGAGCAAGCTGTTCGCGACGCTGCTCACCGACAAGGCCCCCGACTGCTTCGAGTTCCACCCGCAGCTGCAGATGATCGAGAGCGGCCAGGTGGCGGACCTGACCGACCTGATCGACCCGGTCAAGGACGACTTCAACCCGGCCGACATCCAGTCGCACACGGTCGACGGGAAGATCTACGGCATCCGGATGATCGACGACCCGCAGTTCTTCTTCTACCGGAAGTCGCTGTTCGAGAAGGCCGGTGTCGAGGTCCCGCAGACGCTGGAGGAGCTGATAGAGGCCGCCGCGAAGCTGACCACGAGCAAGGTCAAGGGCGCCTACCTCGGCAACACCCTGCACGCCATCATCAGCCCGCTGATCTGGTCTGCCGGCGCCCAGCACCTGGACGACAAGAACCAGATCGCCTACCACACGGACGCGGTCGTCGACGGCTTCAAGCAGCTGCGCAAGCTGTTCACCAGCGGTGACCTGCTGCTCGACGCGCCCACCGACTTCTGGGACCCGTCCGCCCTCAACCAGGGCCTGACCGCGATGCAGTGGTGCGGCATGTGGGCGATGCCGCAGATGCAGGAGGCGCTCGGCGACGACCTCGGCATCTTCCCGTTCCCGAGGGTCGGCGACGCGGGCAAGCAGTCCGTCTACAACGGCGGCTGGTCGATGTTCGTCAACGCCAAGAGCAAGAACCTCGAGGCGACCAAGGAATACGTGAAGTGGCTGTGGATCGACCAGAAGGAGTTCCAGGAGGACTGGGCGCTCTCCTACGGCTTCCACATCCCGCCGCGCAAGTCGATCGCCGAGTCCGCCGACAAGCTGAAGTCGGGTCTGCCCGCCGAGGGCGTCAAGCTGTTCAACGAGTTCGGCCACTTCGACAACATCGGCTGGACCCAGGCGAGCATCACCGCCCTGGAGGACGTCATGGCCAACTCGGTGCGCAAGGGCGGTGACCCGGACAAGGAGCTCACCAAGGCCGACGCGAAGGTCGACCGTGAGCTGAAGAAGCTGTTCGGATAGGCCTGGGGACAGGTAGCCACGACATGTCGACCATCACCAAGGACGGCGTCTCCAGCCCCGCCCCGGCGAAGGCCGCTCCGGCCAAGCCGCGGCGGGGGCTGCGGGGCTCCCCCACTCTCAACTTCTGGCTCTTCACCGGGCCGTTCCTGATCGGCCTGGCGGTCTTCGTCTACGCGCCGATCCTGTGGAGCCTGTGGCTCTCGTTCTTCGAGGCCCGCTTCACCGTCACGCCCGACAAGTTCGTCGGCCTCGACAACTACGTCGTGATGCTGACCGACGAGGACTTCGTGGGGTCGCTCGGCACCTTCACCGTCTTCGCCGCGCTCATCGTGCCGCTGACCTGGGCGACCTCGCTGGGTCTCGCGCTGCTGGTGAACCGGCTGCGGTTCATGCGGGCGTTCTTCCGCTCGGTGTTCTTCCTGCCGACGGCGGTCAGTTACGTCGCCGCCTCGCTGATCTGGAAGATGTCCATCTTCAACGGTGTCCGCTTCGGCCTGATGAACACCTTCCTCGGCATGTTCGGCATCGAGAACACCGCGTGGCTCGCCAACCCCGACCCGCCGTGGTACTGGCTGGTCATCGTGACCGTACGGCTCTGGCTCCAGGCCGGCTTCTACATGATCCTCTTCATCGCGGCCCTCCAGAACATCCCGCAGGAGATGTACGAGGCGGCCGCGATCGACGGCGCGAAGCCCGGCTGGCAGACGTTCTGGCACATCACCCTGCCCCAGCTGCGGGCCACCTCCACCGCCGTGATCCTGCTGCTCCTCGTGGCCGCCTACCAGGCGTTCGACGAGTTCTTCAACCTGCTGGCGAAGACCACCTGGGGCCGGCCGCCCCTGATGGAGCTGTACTACAAGGCGCTCGGCGAGAGCCAGGACTACGGCGCGGGCAGCGCGGGCGCGCTGATCCTCACCGTGCTGATCTGCCTCGTCACCCTGCTCCAGGGCAAGATCATGGGATTCGGAAGGGGTGAGGAGTCCAAGTGACCACCACGACGACACCTCCGGCGGAGCGGGCCGAGGCACCGGCCCGGCCGCGCAAGGTCCGCACCGGCAGCGTGCTCGGCTCGACCGGTCTCTATGTCGCCACCGGCATCGCCGCGCTCCTCTTCCTCGTCCCCTTCTATCTGATCGTCCGCAACGCGCTGATGACGGACCCGGAGATCACCGGCGAGGAGTGGAAGTGGTTCCCCTCCGAGATCCAGTGGGGCAACATCAGCAAGCCGTTCGACGACCCCTCGGTCGACTTCGCGCGCTCGCTGTGGAACTCGGCGGTCGTGGGTGTGCTGCACACGCTCGGCACCCTGCTGGTCTGCTCGCTGGCCGGCTACGGTCTCGCGCGCATCCCGTACAAGCACGCCAACAAGGTCTTCTACGCCGTCCTGGTGACGCTGATGGTCCCCACCGCCGTGACCTTCGTGCCCAGCTTCGTCCTGGTCTCCTCGCTCGGCTGGGTGGACACCTACCGGGGTCTCATCATCCCGGGCCTCTTCAGTGGTTTCACCTGCTTCCTGTTCCGGCAGTACTTCCTGGGGTTCCCCAAGGAACTGGAGGAGGCGGCACGCGTGGACGGGCTCGGTTACATGGGCGCGTACTGGCGGGTCGTCGTACCCAACTCGCTGAACTTCTTCGCCGCCATGGCGACGATCACGTTCATCAGCGGGTGGAACTCCTTCCTGTGGCCCCTGGTCATCGGTCAGGATCCCAGTGCGTGGACCGTCCAGGTCGCGCTCTCGAACTACATGACCGGCCAGACCATCACCTACCACCTGATCTTCATGGCCACGGCCATTTCCATCCTGCCCCTGGTGTTCGTGTTCCTCTTCCTCCAGCGCTGGCTGGTGCAGGGCATCGCGCAGACCGGCATCAAGGGCTGAGCTAGGAGACCGATGTCTTTCCGCACCACCGGTACCACCGCCTCGTCCGTCGACTACGTCGAGGACGTGTCGCCGGGCAGCGGGGCCCTGCCGCCCCGCGCCTGGTACGCGTCCTCCGACGCCCGTTCCCTGTCCCTCGACGGAGACTGGCACTTCCGGCTGTCGCCGACCGCCGACGCCGAGGACGACTCCTTCGCCGCGGAGGGGTACGACGCCGGGGACTGGGCCCGGGTGTCCGTGCCGGGGCACTGGGTGATGCAGGGCGACGGGGCCTTCGGGGCGCCGATCTACACCAACCACCTGTACCCCTTCCCGGTGGACCCGCCGCGGGTGCCGACGGAGAACCCGACCGGCGACCATCTGCGGTACTTCGACCTGCCCGAGGGGTGGCCGGCGGACGGCGGGGCCGTGCTCCGCTTCGACGGTGTGGAGTCCTGTGCCCGGGTCTGGCTGAACGGCACGGACATCGGGGAGTTCAAGGGATCGCGGCTCGCCCACGAGTTCGCCGTCGGGCACCTGCTGAAGTCCACGGGCAACGTCCTCGCGGTGCGGGTCCACCAGTGGTCGGCGGGCTCCTACCTGGAGGACCAGGACCAGTGGTGGCTGCCCGGCATCTTCCGGGAGGTCACCCTGCTGCACCGCCCGGCGGGCGCCGTCCTCGACTTCTTCGTGCACGCCTCCTACGACCACGTCGGCGGCACCGGAACCCTGCGCGTGGACTCCGACGTCGACGGCCGTGTCCTGGTGCCCGGCCTGGACATCGATGTCGCGACGGGCGAACCGGTGACCGTCCCCGTCGAGCCATGGACCGCGGAGACCCCTCACCTGTACGACGGTGAGCTGGTGACGGAGGGCGAGCGCGTCCCGCTGCGGATCGGTTTCCGCACGGTCGTGCTGGAGGACGGCCTGATCAAGGTCAACGGCCGGCCGATCCTGTTCAAGGGCGTCAACCGCCACGAGTGGCACCCGCAGCGGGGCCGCGCGCTCGACCTGGAGACGATGCGCGCGGACGTGCTGCTGATGAAGCGGCACAACATCAACGCGGTGCGCACCTCGCACTACCCGCCGCACCCCGCCTTCCTCGACCTGTGCGACGAGTACGGGCTGTGGGTCATCGACGAGTGCGACCTGGAGACCCACGGCTTCACCGAGCAGAACTGGCGGGACAACCCCGTCGACGACGACCGCTGGACCCCGGCCCTGCTGGACCGGGCGGCCCGGATGGTCGAGCGCGACAAGAACCACCCGTCGGTCGTGATGTGGTCCCTCGGCAACGAGTGCGGCACCGGACGCGGCCTGACCGCCATGGCCGAGTGGATCCACGGCCGCGACGGCTCCCGCCTGGTGCACTACGAGGGCGACTGGGACTGCCGCGACACCGACGTCTACTCCCGGATGTACGCCGACCACGCCGAGGTCGAGCGCATCGGCAAGGGCCTGGACGGCGGCACCCACAAGCGGCGCGGTCTGCCCTTCATCCAGTGCGAGTACGGCCACGCCATGGGCAACGGCCCCGGCGGCCTCGCCGACTACCAGCGGATCTTCGAGGCGCACGACCGCATCCAGGGCGGCTTCATCTGGGAGTGGATCGACCACGGCATCACCCACCCCGAGCTGGGCTACGCCTACGGCGGCGACTTCGGCGAGGAGCTGCACGACGGCAACTTCGTCTGCGATGGCCTGGTCTTCCCGGACCGGACGCCCTCGCCGGGCCTGGTCGAGTTCAAGAAGGTGATCGAGCCGGTCCGCATCGACGGCGACGGCGCCGCCGGGACCGTACGGGTGCGCAACGCGTACGACTTCGCGGACCTGTCGGAGCTCGCCTTCGAGTGGTCGTACCAGGTCGACGGGAAGACGCTGGAGGCGGGCGCCCTCGCCGTGCCCTCCCTGAAGCCCGGCGAGTCGGCCGAGGTGAAGCTGCCGCGGCCGCCGTCCGGCGGGCCGGCGGGCGAGGCGCTGTGGACCGTACGGGCGCTGCTGGCCGAGGACACCGCGTGGGGCCGCAAGGACCACCAGGTCGCGTGGGCCCAACTGCCGGTCGTGGAGCGGCCGTCGCCGGTCGTAGTGCCCAGCGACCGTCCCACGGCGAGCGAGAAGCTGATCTGTCTCGGCCCGGCCTCCTTCGACGTGCGCACCGGCGCGCTGAAGACCATCGGCGGCCTCGACGTGACAGGGCTGCGCCTCGACGTCTGGCGGGCGCCGACCGACAACGACGCCGGGGCGGACTGGCAGCCGGACCCGCAGTACGGCCTGCTCTGGCGCAAGTTCGGCCTCCACCGGATGCGCCACCGGCTGGACGCCGTCGAGGTGGGCGACGACGCGCTGACGGTACGGACCCGGGTGGCGCCGGCGGCGTGGGAGATCGGGCTGCGCACGACGTACCGCTGGACGTCGGACGGGACGCGGCTGAAGCTGACCGTGTCGGTGGCCCCGGAGGGCGACTGGACTGTCCCGCTCCCCCGCCTCGGCATCCGCTTCGGGCTGTCGTCGGCGGACGCCGTGAAGTGGTACGGCGGCGGCCCCGGCGAGGGCTACCCGGACACCAAGTCGGCGTCCATGCTGTACCGGTACCACTCCACGGTCGACGAGCTCCAGACCCCCTACCTCCGCCCCCAGGAGAACGGGGCCCGCCCCGACGTCCGCTGGGCGGAGCTCGGCGGTCTGCGGATCGACGGCGACCCGGAGTTCTGGTTCACCGCGCGGCGCTGGACGAGCGAGCAGCTCGACGCCGCCGAGCACCTCACCGACCTCCGGGCCGGTGACACGGTGTGGGTCAACCTGGACCACGGCCAGATGGGCATCGGCTCGCAGTCGTGCGGGCCGGGCGCGCTGCCGCAGTACCACCTGCGGGCGGAGCCGACGGAGTTCTCGTTCGTGTTCTCCGAGGTCCGCTGAGCGGTGGCGGCGCCCTGACGGTGAGGGCGGCCGGGCTTCACGGCCCGGCCGCCCTCATGTGTGTCCGCCGGCCCGTCTCAGTGGTCGGCGCAGCACGGTGTCGGTTCGGGGACCTCGAAGGGGACGAGGGTGCCGCCGACGGCGGGCATCGCGGTGAGGACCAGTTCACCCTCGTGCCAGTGCGGGCGTACATGGTTCCGCGTCATCAGCGGGGTCTCCGGGTCCGGTCGGCCGGGTGAGCCGAGGACGGTCACCCGGGTGATCGCGGAGCGGTCCAGTACGGTCGCGACGGACAGGGTGCCGGTCAGGGCCGTGGCGCCGGGGTAGAGCACGGCACGGCCCATGGCGTCGGGGATGCCGGGCGTCACCTCGTGTGCACGGGCCGCCAGCCGCTCCCGGACGGTGCTCAGGAGCGGCCGGGACGGCACCGCGAGGGACAGCGCGACCCTCGGCCGGCCGTCTCGGACCAGGTGGGTGCACCCGAACGTGCCCTCGGGGAGGGCGAGTTCGGCGGCCAGCGCGTGGAGCAGACGGTCGGCGGTGCGCAGGTCCCGGACCCCGGCGTCCACGGTGAGGGCGTACGGCGTCACGAGGGCAGCACCCACACCGGGTTGGAGTAGAACCACAGGTCGCGCCACGGGTCGGCGTCACCGACGACGTCGAGGGCGGGGCCCGCCGGGTCGACCGCCGCGCCCATCGCGCCCACGGCCGAGCGGTTGCCGTCGCTGCCGCGCAGCCGGACGTAGAGCGGGCGGTCGACGCGGCCGAGGTGGTAGGTGAACCGGACGGTGCCGGTGGACTTGTTCACCTCGTAGGACTTGACGACCTTCGTGGTCGGCGCGGTGAAGGTGTCCTTGTCCGCGGGTGTGCCCGTCACATCGCCCTGGATGACGTCGACGCGCGCCAGCTTGGGCACGAAACCGGCCCAGTTGGGGCCGCCGGCGAGCGCCACGTCGACGGTCAGGGTGACCTTGGTGCCCTTCTTGACGTGCAGGGCGCCGCCGAGGGTTGCCCAGCGGCTGCCGCCGGACACCCGGATGTCGAGGCCGCTGACGAGCTGTCCGTGGTCCACCCAGACGCGGCCCGCGCGGATGCCGTCCATGACGGCGGCGTAGGAGAAGCCGGCGGCGCCGACGTGGGTGCGGCTGTACTGGCCGGGCCAGTAGTCGCCCTCCGTCAGGTCGATCTTCCCGCCGTAGACGGGGTCGGTGTGCCTGCCGTTGGCGGTGTAGTCGCTGTCCGGGCCGCCGCGTACGGCGGTGTCGGTGTAGACGTGGTGGGAGTCGGAGTTGGCGGTGATCCACCACGGCTTGCCCTCGGCGAGCAGGCTGTCCCACAGGCCGCCGACGGTGGCGGTCATCCAGTCGAAGCCGCCCCAGGTCCGGTAGGACTCCGGGGGGTAGCCGGGGAAGGAGTTGGCGCCGGGGCTGTTGTCGTAGATACCGCGGGCGCGGCCCATGCCGAGCGGCGCGGCGATGCCTCCGGCCTGGTGGCCGGGGGCGCCCTCCATGCCGACGGCGATCCGGTGGCGGGGGCTGGTGGCGTCCCGCCAGGCGCGCAGCTCGTGCGGCGAGTCGATGCCCTTGCGCGCGGGGTGGTTGGCGAGCATGAGCACGTCCTTGACCTTGCGGCGGCGTACCTGTTCGGCGAGGAAGTTCAGCCCGGCGATGGCGAGCGCCTCGTTGGCGGGCGTCGACTCGGTCGCGCCCTTCACGCCGCCGTCGTAGTCGGTCTCGAACTGCTTGAGGACGGCGACCTCGTTCTTGCCGGGGTGCACGAACACGGTGCCGTGCTCGGCGGCCGGGATGTTCCACTCCAGGCCCTGGAAGACGAGGGTGTCCTCGTACGCGGCGCGGGCCTGACGGATGTCCGGGTTGACCTTCTCGACGCCGATCCTGGCGTGGGTGGCGTTGCCGTGGTCGGTGATGACCAGCCAGTCCAGGCCGTGGCGGGCGCCCTGGCGGACCTGGTCGACGACGCGGTACTTGCCGTCGTTGCTGTACTGGGTGTGGATGTGGTGGTCGCCGGACAGCCACAGGAAACCGCCGCGCTTGCGGCTGCCGGTGGCGGCGTACGCGGGGGTGGCGGCCGCCGGGGCGAGGACGCTCGCGGCGGTCAGGCCCGCGCCCAGAAGACCGGCGCGGCGCAGCAGGGTGCGGCGCGACTGCTGCTCGGGGGTCAGCGCCTCGTCGGGCACGGCGGTGTCGAAGGCGGCGGGGAGGCCGTCCGCCGCCGGATGCTCGTGATCGTGGTCGTGTCCGTGGTGGTGATGACCGTGCGCGTGCCCGTGCCCCATGTGACGCCTCCTGGATGCCGCTGCCTTCCGCGGCTGCCCTCCGCGGCGCGAGTGCGCCGCCCGTGGAGGATCGAGGCGAAACATGAACGTTGAACGAGTACCGGGTGACCACACGGTGCCATGGACGCGTCAAATCACAACGCCTTTCACTGTTTCCTCAACTGCCCTTGCCCGTCACACTGTTGGACACAGAACCTGAGCACCGCTCACTTTTCCCACCCCCCTCCCGGAGTACCCGCATGAGACGACTCCTCGGCACCCTCGCTGCCGCCGCCCTGGCCGTCACGGGCCTCGCCACCACCGGCGCGGCGCCCGCGACGGCCGCCGCCTCCGGCACCTTCAACGTGCTGACGTACAACGTCGCGGGCCTCCCGGAGGGGCTCAGTTCCGGCAGCCCGAAGACCAACACCCCCCTGATCTCACCCCGCCTCGGCGCGTACGACCTCGTCAACGTCCAGGAGGACTTCAACTACCACGCAGCGCTGTACGCGGGCGACGACCACCCGCACCGCACGGCGACCAGCGGCGGGGTGCCCTTCGGGGACGGCCTCAACACCCTCTCGGACCTGCCCTTCGAGGACTTCGAGCGGGTGAAGTGGAACAAGTGCACCGGCACCAACTGCCTGACCCCGAAGGGCTTCTCCCTGGCCCGGGTGCGGCTCGCCGAGGGTGTCTTCGTCGACCTCTACAACGTGCACACCAACGCCGACTCCGACGACGCGGCCCTGGCCGCCCGCCGGGCGAACATCACCCAGCTTTCCGACTTCATCAAGGCCAACTCGGCGGGCAACGCGGTGATCGTCATGGGCGACACCAACACCCGCTACACGCGCGCGGGCGACAACATCCGCACGCTCGTGTCGGAGAACGGCCTGCGCGACCCGTGGGTGGACCTCGTCCAGGGCGGCAGACCGCCGGCCCAGGGCGCTGACGCGCTGGTCTGCGCCACCACGGCCCCGGCCCAGGACTGCGAGGTCGTCGACAAGGTCCTCTACCGGGGCAGCCCCCTGGTGGACCTGACCGCCACGCGCTACCACAACGAGTGGGCCAGGTTCCTCGACGCAGGCGGGAAGAACCTCTCCGACCACTTCCCGCACACCGTCGACTTCTCCTGGAGCGTCAACCCCCGGCTCGGGGCGAGCGACTTCTTCGGCGGCCCGCACGGCACGGCGTTCAGCGACGCCGACGACCTCCCCTCGGCCGTCTCGCCCCGCACGCTCACACTGCGCGGCGCGTCCCGCCTCGACGCGGTGTCGCTCACCCACGACGGCGGTACGACGCTCACCCACGGCGGCACCGGCGGCACGGCCGTCTCGCTGACCCTGGCATCCGGCGAGCACCTCACGTCCGTGAAGCTCACCCAGGGCAAGAAGGACGGCCACACCCGGATCTTCTCCGCCGCCTTCACCACCGACCAGGGCCGCACGCTCGCCTCCGGCACACCCACCGCCGACACCCGCACCTTCACCGCCCCCGCCGGCCGGCACATCGTCGGCTTCACCGGCCGCTCGGGCGCCGAGATCGACAAGCTGGGCGTCCTGTACGCGCCGATCGGCTGACCCGGGGCCGCACCGGGAGCGCCGGGATCCGAGGGCGTCCGCCTCACCTAGGCTGTCCCCACAGATCCCAGGCGCGCGGAACACGAGGTGGTCGCCCTTGCCCAGAACCGGCCTGACGACCGAGCGGGTCGTCGCGGCGGCGGCCGACCTCGCGGACGAGGTCGGCTTCGAGAACGTGACGCTGTCGGCGCTCGCTCGGCGGTTCGGGGTGAAGGACGCGAGCCTGTACTCCCATGTCAGGAACCTCCAGGACCTCCGGACCCGGGTCGCGTTCCTGGCCGGCGGGGAGATGATCGAGCGGATCGCGGACGCGGTGGCCGGGCGGGCCGGCAAGGACGCGCTGGCCGCGTTCGCGGGGGCCTACCGGGCCTACGCCCTGGAGCGTCCCGGCCGGTACGCGGCCACCCAGGCCCGCATCGACCAGGACCTGGTGGCCGCCTCGCCCGCCTTCCGCCGCACCGCCGAGATCACCTACGGCATGCTCCGCGCCTACGGCCTGGAGGAGCCCGATCTCACCGACGCCGTACGCCTGCTGCGCAGCACCTTCCACGGCTACTGCGCCCTGGAGGCGGACGGCGGTTTCGGCGCGGCACGCGACGTGCGGACGTCCTGGGACCGAGCGATCGAGGCCCTGCACGTGGCCCTGGAGAACTGGCCCCGGGAAGCGGCCGTGCCGGGACCCGTGCCGCCGTCGTGATGCCCGACGGCGGACGGCCACCCGCCGCTCACCCCGGCCGTGCCGCGCGGTGAGTAGCCATCCCCGCCGCGCCGCACGGATGGCCGCCGACGGACGACCGCCGCAGGGATGACCGATGAGTTCCGGGCGTGGATCCGGTCTGCCCTGTATGACCCGCATCATCGCTGACATCTCGGTCTCTCTCGACGGGTTCGTCACCGGACCCGACCCCGGCCCGGACAACGGGCTGGGCACCGGCGGCGAGGCCCTGCACACCTGGGCGTTCTCCGACGACCCGGAGGACCGCCGGATCCTGCGCGAGGCGACGGCCCGCTCGGGCGCCGTCGTCCTCGGCCGGCATCTCTTCGACGTGGTCGACGGACCGTACGGCTGGGACGACGAGACCGGCTACGGCGCGGGCGAGGTCGGCAAACCCGCGTTCGTGGTCGTGACCAGCTCCCCGCCGGACGCCGTCCGGCTCACGGGCCTCGACTGGACCTTCGTCACCACCGGCATGGCCGACGCCGTGGCCGCCGCGCGCGAGCGCGCCGAGGCGGCGTCGGCCGCCGGCGGCAAGGACCTCGACGTGGTCGTGATGGGCGGCGGCACCACCGTCGGCTCGGCCCTCGACGCCGGCCTCCTCGACACCCTCACACTCCACCTCGCCCCCGTCGTCATGGGCACCGGCACCCCCCTCTTCACCGGCAGGACACCCCACACCCTCGTACAACGCGACGTGACCCCCACTTCGACCGCGACCCACCTGACCTACGACATCCTCTGACCGGCCCCGCACCCGGACCGGCGTCCCGCCCTCGGCCCGACGGTCGCTCACGTCGCGGCGGGCACATGAGGTGCCACCGCCAGACGGGCCATCACGCGCAGCCGCGCGAAGTACGCGGCGCAGTACTCCTCGTCGATCAGCGGCACGATCTTGTCGAGGTCGGCGGCGCGCGCCCAGAGGGCGGCGATGTCACCGTCGTCGAGCCCACCGTCGTCCAGTTCCGTCCGCACCAGGCCCGCGACATCGGAATCCACGAGGACCAGATCCACGCCCGCGACGTCCGCGCCGCGCCAGCCGGCCGGGAACGGTGCGCGCACGTGCTCCGCCCACAGCCGGGCGAGTCGCTCGTCGGATCGTGGGCACGGTCGGGGTCGGCCGGCCCTCTCCTGTCGTACCTCGGTCTCCTCCTCGTGTTGCTGCCGGCGGAACCGCTCTCGGACAGGGAGACGGCTACGGCCGACCTCACGTTGTGCGGGGCGCACCGACCGGTTCCAGGTCCTCGGAGACGACCGCGCCGTCCGTCAGCCGGACCCGGGTCTCCGGGCCGCCCGTCCACCGGATGTGCAGTTCGCCCGGGGCGGCGAGTCGCACGGAGACCGTGTCCTCCAGTGGGGGCGGGGCCGGGTCGGCCGTCAGGCGGGTCAGGGCGACGAAGAGTGACGTGTCGTCGGTGGTTTCCCCGGTGAGGGCCTGCTCTGACGGTGCGCCGTCGCCCTTCTCGGCGTCCGTGAGGCCGAGGGCCGGGCGGAGGTCGGTGTGGACGCCTTCCGTCGGCGCCCAGCCGGTCACGCGGATCGGCGTCCCGGGGGCCGCCCCCGCCACGAGGTGGGCCCTCACCTCCACCGCCCCGCGGGCGAGGACGAGGGTCGTCACCCGCGCTCCCCCGGCCGCCGTGTGCCGGGACGCCGCCCAGCCCTCGCCCACGCCGAGCGGTTCGATGCCGGTCCGGCTCGCGTCGCCGTCGACGATCACGCTGTTGTCGTACGACGCCGGGGGCTCCGCCAGGGGCACGGGCGCCGTCACCGTGGAGTACGCGAGGCGCGTGTAGTACGGGTCGTAGCGGACGTCCTCGCTGCCGTGGTTGTGGAGGCGGACCAGACCGTCCGAACGGGTTGACTGGAGCAGCCAGTTGGGCGGGCCGAGGGGACGCAGTTCGTCGGCACGCTCCACCGGCGCCGCCTCCTCGGTGGCCGTCCACACCGGGTGGTCCGGCGGCAGCAGCAGACCGAGGAAGCCCTTGCTCGCCCAGTACGGGGAGGCCGGGCCCGAGTAGCCCTGGAGGACGGCCGGGTCGGGGCCGTGCCAGCCCAGCGACAGCAGGCCACGGTCGTCGACGGCGCCCCGGTCGAGGAAGTACTTCAGGGCGCCGGACGCCAGCCGGCGCGTCTCGCCCGGCCCGAGCGGTGTCCGGCCGGTCAGCGCGCCGAGCCAGAGCGGGACCGTGGTGGCGAAGCGGTACGTCAGGGAGCGGCCCTGGTGCAGCGGGGCGCCGTCACCGCCGAACAGACGGACGTAGTCGGCGAGATGGGTGGACAGGCGGCCGCCGTAGAGGTCCAGCAGGCGGGCGTCGTCGGCGAGCCAGGCGTGCAGCACCGGGTAGAGGTGCATCGCCCAGCCGTTGTAGTAGTCGAACTTGCGACCGTCGCCGTCGGTGTACCAGCCGTCGCCGAGGTACCACCGCTCGATACGGTCGAGCCGCTCCTCGATCACCCGGCGGGACAGCTCCGGCTCGTGGCCGATCTCCGCCAGGAAGCCGCCGACGGTCACCGGGAACAACTCCCAGTTGCAGGGCCAGGGTTCTGCGGTCAGCGCGTCGCCGAGCCAGGCCGCCGCACGCTGGCGAACCCCGTCGTCGAGGCGGTCCCACAGCAGCGGCCGCGTCAGCCGGAGCGCGAGGGCGATGGACGCCGCCTCCACCAGGGGCTGGCCGCGGTCCTCGATGCGAGGCCACACCCCCGAGACACCGGCCGCGAGTCCGTCGGCGTAGCGGGCGAGGGCCTTCTCGTCCTTGCGGAACGCGGCGAGGAGCAGGGTCCGGGCGTAGCCCTCCAGGCCGTCCGAGAGGCGGCCCGACCAGCTCGTGCGGTCGCCGGGAAGGTCGTACAGGGCGCCGTCGGCAGTCGCGTACGGCTCCACGGCGGCCAGCAGCGCGTCGGCGGCCGCCTCCCAGTGGGCGCGGGTGTAGCCGGTGTACGGGCTGAGGCTGCGGTCCTCGTCGGGCTGGGCGGGCATGGGCGCACGCTTCCTGGGTCGTCGCTGTCGGTTGGAACCTGGGGCGCCCCGGTTCCGGTCGGGGCGCCCCAGGGGCTCATCCCACCCTGGTCCGCCCGGCGGGCACCAGCCCCAGGGCGACGAGTTCGTCGCGGACGAGGCCGGCGTACACGGTGGCGCCGTGGACGGAGGTGTGGGTGTTGTCGCGCTTCTCGTTGGAGAGGTAGAGCGCCTTGGAGGCTTCGGTGCCCAGGGACTCGACCAGGGCCTTCGTCCTCGCGGTGAGGTCGATCAGCGGCACGTCGTGGGCGGCGGCGACGGAGCGGACGACGGCCGGGTGGTCGACGCCGAGGCCGTTGACGAGGAGGGCCGTGTTGTTGTTGAGCGTGCCGTCCGCGTTGAACCAGCGGCGCACGATCGGCGTGACCAGGACCGGTCGGCCGCCCTGGTCGCGGACGCCCGCGACCAGGGTCTCCAGGTTGGCGCGGTAGGTGGCCTCGTCGGTCTGCTTGTCGTTGTGGGCCAGTTGGATCAGCACCAGGTCGCCCCGGCGGATCCGCGGCCGGACGGTGGCCCACAGTCGCGCGTCGGCGAGGTAGGACACCGTGCTCTCGCCGGAGTCGGCGTGGTTGGCGACCGAGAGGCCCTTGCGGAGGTACCGCGGGAGTTGCTGGCCCCAGCCGGAGTACGGGTCGCCGGGCTGGTCGCAGACCGTGGAGTCGCCGACCAAGAAGATCTGCCGGGCCATGGGGGTCCCCCCTGCTCGAGCGGAGCCGAGAGCTCGGGGGAAGGCGGGGGTCACGCGGATGTCGGCCAGCGCGGGGGCCGAGCCGCCGATGACCAGGTCGAGGCCGGGGGTGCCGTCGGGGCCGGTGGGTTCGCCCTCGGGGGTGCGGACGTTCACGGTGAAGCTGCGGAAGACCGGTTCGCCGGCAGCGGTCGCCGTCTCGGGCAGGAGGGCGCGGCGCGTCTCGCCGGTGATGCTCGTGCTCGCGGCGCTGTCGCCGCCGAGGCGGACGGTCACGTCGTAGGTGCCGGCGGGGACGTCGAAGTGGCAGGCGTTCGCGGCACAGTTCTCCGGGCCGAGGACGGGTCGGCCGTGGTGCGCCTGGGCCGGTGCGGCCGACAGGACGGTGCCCAGAGTCGCCGCCGTCAGCGCGGCGACGGTGAAACGTCTCATTGCGGCTCCTCGGGAGGGATGACAACACCCGGCGGCTGGACCGTATCCTGTCGGGCAAGCGCTTTCTAGAGGTCGGGGCACTTTCGTAAGATTGCCAACTCCCTTGTGTCGAAAGCCCTTTCGCGAAATCGATTCAACTGTCACTCTTCCGAATCACCCCCACCCCCCACCCTCCCGAGGAGGCCCCCATGTCCCAGGCCACCGACCAAGAGGCCCTCGGCCGCCGCGGATTCGTCCTCGGCACGGCCGCCGCCGCGGCCGGCGCGGCACTCGCCGGGCCGCTCGCCGGTACCGCCCACGCCGCCGCGTTCGGCTGGAGCGACGACGGCACCCACTACGTCGTCGACACCGGCGCGAACCTCGTCTTCAAGGTCAGAAAGAGCAACGGCGACCTGGCCTCGCTCGTCTACCGGGGCACGGAGTACCAGGGCTACGGCGGCATGAACTCGCACATCGAGTCCGGCCTCGGCAGCTCCACGGTGACGATCCGGCAGTCCGGGTCGACGATCCTGGTCTCCGTCACGTACGGCACACTGCGGCACTACTACGCGGCCCGCAGCGGCGAGAACAACATCTACCTGTGGACGAACAAGGCCGACACCTCGGTCTCCGCGACCCGCTTCATCCTGCGCGTCAAGGCCGGCCTGTTCCTCAACGACGCGCCCGACTCGTACACGTACGCGCCCACCACCATCGAGGCCTCGGACGTGTTCCGGAAGTCCGACGGCCAGACCCGCTCGAAGCACTTCTCCAAGCTGCGGGTGATCGACTACGACTACGTCGGCTGGTCCGCGAACGGCGTCGGCCTGTGGGTGGTGCGCTCCAACCACGAGAAGGCGTCCGGCGGCCCGTTCTACCGCTCGCTGCTGCGCCACCAGAGCGCGGACGGCGGCGGGCTGTACGAGATCCTGTACTACGGGCAGAACCAGACGGAGGAGCAGCGATTCGGCCTCCAGGGCCCGTACGTGATCGCGTTCACCGACGGCGGGGCGCCCTCCGCGTCGCTGTTCCCGGGCACGCTGACCACCCCGTGGGCGGACTCGCTCGGCATCGCCGGGTACGTGGGCTCGGGCGGCCGGGGCCGGGTCGCGGGTGTCGGCATCACCGGGCGGAACACGTCGTACCCGTACACGGTCGGGCTCGCCAACTCGGCCGCGCAGTACTGGGGTTCTGCACGCTCGTCGGACGGCTACTTCACCATCACGGGTGTGCTGCCGGGGACGTACACGCTGACCGTCTACAAGAGCGAGCTGGCGGTGTACACGACCTCCGTGACGGTCACGGCAGGCGGCACGACGACGCTCAACACGATCGCCATCCCGTCGTCGAACGACCCGTCCAACGCGAGCGCGATCTGGCGGATCAACGACTGGAACGGCACGCCGAGCGGCTTCAAGAACGCCGACCTGATGACGTACGCGCACCCCTCGGACGTCCGGGCCGCCGCCTGGACGGGCAACGTGGTGATCGGCAGCGGCACCGAGACCTCCGCCTTCCCCTGTTACCTCTGGAAGGACGTGAACAGCGGCCTCCTCGTCTACTTCCGGCTGACCGCGGCCCAGGCCGCCGCCGCGCACACGCTGCGGATCGGGGTGACGACGGCCTACGCGAACGGCCGGCCGCAGGTCGTCGTCAACGACAGATGGACGTCGGCGATCCCCTCCCCGCCCACCCAGCCGAACACGCGGTCGCTGACCAACGGCTCCTACCGGGGGAACAACTACACGTTCACCTACAGCGTTCCGGCCAGCGCCTGGCGCACGGACACCAGCCAGTACAACGTGCTGAGGATCAACGTGGTGAGCGGGTCGGGGTCGACGGCTTACCTCAGTGCGGGCACGGCGATCGACGCGATCGATCTGCTCGCCTGAGGCATCCGGCCCGCGCGCCCTCTCGGACGTTCCGCGTCGGAGGTGCGGCGCGGGCCGGGACCGCGCCCGCCTCGCAGTGAGCAGCGCACCTCGGTGCACTGCTTCCTTGACGCCTCCTTGCCGCTACGCCCGGACGGAGCCGGGGCTGACGTGCCATCATGAGCTCGCCCGCGTATGGGGAGTTGCGGGCAATCAACGGGGAGGTACGACGATGCACGACCGGCGACACGACGCCGTGCTGGCGTTCGCCGACGAGGCGGATCCGGAAGGGGCGGAGGAGGCGGTGGCGCTCCTCGTCGAAGAGCTGTCACAGCTGGACGTGTCCTCCGTGCGGCACCAGACCGCAGGACCCGCTCCCGGCGGCACACGGGCCGGGGAAGCCGTGATCTACACGACGGTCCTCGTGAGCGCGACGGGAGCCGCCGGGCTGAAGGCCCTCCTGGCCTTGGCCCAGGACTGGTTGGCCCGCCGCAACTCGGGCTCGATCGACGTCACGATCGACGGCGACGAACTGCACCTGACCTCGGCCTCGCGCGCGGACCAGCGCCGCGCGATCGAGCTGTTCGCGGCCAGACACGCACCCGGTCCGGTCGGCTCCGACGACTCCTCCGATGCGTAAGTCCGCGCTCCTCGTCGTCAACCAGCACTACGCGGACGAGCGTTTCAGCGAGCTGCCTGGCGCGGCCGCGGATGCCGAGCAGCTCGCCGCCGTCCTGGGCGACCCGGCCATCGGCGAGTTCGAGGTCACCGTCGTCGAGAACGGGACCGCCCCGCAGATCCGCAAGGCTGTCCAGTCCTTCTTCTCACGCGCCGAGGCTCAGGACTTGCTGTTGCTGCATCTCTCCTGCCACGGCCGCAAGGACCTGCGCAACAGGCTCCATTTCGTCGCGTCGGACACGGAGTGGGACTACCTGGACGCGACGGGCGTCTCCTCCGAGTTCGTCGCCGACCAGCTGGAACAGAGTCCGTGCCGACGAGCCGTCGTCCTGCTGGACTGCTGTTACAGCGGGGCGTTCGCCAAAGGGATGCGTACCAGGGGAGCACCGGCGGTCGACCTGGAGGAGCCGTTCTCCGGGCGGGGCCGGATCGTGATCACCTCCTCGACAGCACTGCAGTACAGCCATGAGACCGAGAAGCGCAGCAGGGAACGGGCGGAGCCGTCGATCTTCACGGCAGCCGTCGTGGCGGGGCTGTGCGACGGGAGCGCCGACCTGGACGGGGACGGATACGTCTCCGCCGAGGAGCTGTACACGTTCGTCCACGACCGGGTGCGCAGCCGGCTGCCGAGCCAGACGCCGACCCGGACCGTCAACAACGCCGAGGGCAGCCTCTACCTGACCCGCAATCCCGGTATCCTCTACATGAACGCCCCCCAGGACCCCGGGGTGTCCGACACGCTCCGCGCCGCGATCCTCACCGGGGCCACCTGGCAGCGGCAGGGCGCGGTCCACGAAGTGGAACGGCTGCTCGGCAGCTGGCGAGGACCGGTCCGGGAGTCCGCACTGGAGGCCCTGACCCTCCTGGTCCAGGACCGAGATCCGCAGGTCCGGGCCCAGGCCGAGAGCCTCTGGCACAACCGCGGTCTGGGAGAACTGCCCCGGCAGACTGCGGACGCGTCCCGGATCTCCCGGCCCGCCACCACCACGTCGAACATCGTGGGCATCGATTTCGGTACGACAAACTCGGCCGTGGCGATCTTCAGGGAGGGCGAGGTCCAGCTCATCCCGAACAGCCACGGCGAGGTGACCACACCGAGCATCGTGGCGTTCACCAAGGACGGACGGCGGCTGGTGGGCAAGCCCGCGAAGGACCAGGCTGCCCTCAAGCCCGAGGGCGTCGTCCACCGCGTCAAGCTGGAGCTGGGAACCGGCTGGACCTTCCGCCACGGAAACCGCCGCTACTCCGCCGAGGAAGTCGCCTCCTGGATCCTCGCCGACCTGCGTCAGAGCGCGGAGTCCTATCTCGGCGAGGACGTGAACCGCGCCCTCATCACCGTGCCCGCCTACTTCAACCACGTACAACGTGCCGCACTCGCGGAGGCCGCCGCGCTCGCGGGTCTGGAGACGGCGAGGATGGTGAACGAGCCCACCGCTGCGGCTCTTTCCTACGGGTTCGGCAGGGACGCCAACGAAATGATCATGGTATTCGATCTGGGCGGCGGGACTCTGGACGTGTCGCTGCTGGAAATCGGTGACAGGGTCGTCGAGACGCTGTCCACCAGTGGCGACAGTCACCTCGGGGGAAGTGACTGGGACCGGCGCATCGTCGATCACCTGGTCCACGAATGTGCCGACCGCCACGGCATCCGACTCACCGGCCGGGCCGCCCTCCAGCGGCTGACCGAGGCCGCGGAACAGGCGAAGATCGAACTGTCGCAGGCCCCGACCGCCAACGTGCTCCTGCCCTACATCGCGACGTCCCCGTCCGGTCCCGTGCATCTGGACGTCACACTGACCCGCGGGCAGTTGGAGCAGATGTCGAAGGATCTCCTGGAGCGTTGTGAGCTGCCGATCCGCATGGCGCTGAAGAACTGGTACACCACCTACAAGATCGAGAATATCGATCACTTCATTCTGGTGGGCGGAGCCACCCGGATGCCCGCCATCGCCACGCTCATGCGGAGACTGGCCGGCGGGCGGGAGCCCATCAGGGCCATCATCCCGGAAGGTGTGGTCATCGGTGCGGCGCTGGAAAGCGCCGTGCTCACCGGACAGCTGCGCGACGATCTCCTGCTCGATGTGACGTCACTGTCGCTCGGCATCGAGACCAAAGGCGGCATCATGACCAAGCTCATCGAAGCCAATACGACGATCCCGACCAAGCGGTCCGAGATCTTCACGACCTCCGAGGACAACCAGTCGTCCGCACAGATCAGCGTCTTCCAGGGCGAGCGCGAGATCGCGGAGTACAACAAGAAACTGGGAGTGCTTGAGCTGCCCCTGCCACCGGCCCCGCGCGGTGTGCCCCAGGTCGAGGTCTCCTTCGACATCGACGCGAACGACCTGGTGCACGTGGCGGCCAAGGATCTCGGCACGGGCGAGGAGGTGTCCCTGATGGTGGACCGGCACAGCGCCGCCCATGCCGAGCAACAGAAGACCGATCCCCGAAAGAGACTCGCGTCGGCATACACTCCGATGCCTCCGCCGAAGACCGGTTCCTGAGAAGAGACCTGATCTACGTCATGTTCCGCGCGTCCACTGCTGGTTCGTCGCTCCGTTGCACGTGTACGTGATGATCGCGGCGGAGTTGGCGGTGGACGCGCCGTTCACGTCCAGGCACTCTCCGGTGGTGCGGGCCTTCACCTGCCAGTAGCTGCCGGAGGCGGTGAGGCTCCACTGCTGGGTGGTGGCGGTGCCGCAGTTCTCCTGGGTGACGTTGGTGGAGTTCTCTTGAAGGCACAGGGAGCTGCCGCGGCCGACGAGTTGGTAGTAGCCGGTGCCAAGGTCCTTGAACCACCACTTCTGGTTGCCGCCGCTGTTGCAGGTGTACTGGTTGATCGCGATGCCCTGCCACAGCGACTGGCTGGGCGCGTCCGCGCACTTGGAGCTGTTGCGGGCGATCAGGGTGTTGTACGTCGCGTTGTTGCCGCTGATCGTTCCGGCGGCCGTGTCGACGGTGATCTCCGGCGACCAGGACAGGGACATCGTGGTCGAGGTCGGGAAGGTCAGCGGCAGCCACACATAGCGGGAGTCGTTGACCGTGCCGCCGAAGGAGTTGCCCCAGCGGTCGCCCATGTACAGGTACGAGGTGGTCGACGTGCCCTGCACGGGCAGGACGTACGCGGTCTGCGACCCGAACGTCGTGGAGTCACCGATGTTCGCCATGGCCGTCCAGGGTCCGCCGATGTTGGTGGCGGTGGCGTACTGCTGCTGGTTGGGGCTCCAGCCGGTCGCGCCCGAGGTCAGCATGAAGTACACGCCGCCCCGCTTGAACAGGGCCGGGGCCTCGCGGTGGCCGCCGTGCCAGGGGTCGGCGACGAGGGCGGCGACCTGGGTGTAGTCGGCGGTGAGCCGGTAGATCTGGAGGTCGTAGTTCTCGCGGGCCGCCGAGATCATGTAGCCGGTGCCGTCGGTGTCCACGAAGGTGGTGATGTCACGGGACATGTGCTGGCCGAGCGGCCGGAAGCTGCCCCGCCAGCTGTAGTCGCCGTCGACGGTGTCGGAGACGGCGACGGCGGCGCGGGCCTCGCTGTAGTCGACGCCGTTCTCCTTGTGCATCCACATCACGAACGTGCCGGTGGACGCGTTGTAGATGACCTTCGGACGCTCGATGTTGGCGGTCGCCAGCTCCGGGTCGGTGGCCTGGGTGAGGACGTTGTTGCGGAACTCCCAGTTCTTCAGGTCCGTCGAGCGGTACGCCGACACGTACTTGAAGGTGTTGTCGGGGTTCCGGTGCTCGCCGAACCAGTAGTAGTACGAGCCGACCTTGAGGACCCCGCCGCCGTGCGCGTGCACGGGGTTGCCGCCGCTGTCGGTGAACTGGACGCCGTTGGGGATGGTCTGGGGTGCCGCCTGGGCCGGGCCCGCGGTGGCGAGGCCGCCGGCCAGCGCGAGACAGAGCGCGAGGAGGATCGCGTACGCACGTCTCATCTCAGCTCTCCTTCCGGGAACCCGGGGTGGGGGTGTCGGCGACGGGGACGCCGAAGTCGGGCGTGCCGTCGGGCTTCCAGCCGAGGCGCTGCACACGGGTGTGGCGGTTGGGGTCGTTCAGGGGGTCGCCGACGATGTCCTTGTACTGGCGGGCGTGGTAGACGAGGACGTCGGTGCGGCCGTCCTCAGCGACGGTGAAGCTGTTGTGGCCCGGCCCGTACTGCTTGGTGGTGTCGTTGCTGGTGAAGACCGGTGTCTGGGACTTCGACCAGTTCGCGGGGTTCATCAGGTCGGCGTCCTCGTCGACCGTCAGCAGACCCATGCAGTAGTGGAAGTCGGTGGCGCTCGCCGAGTACGACATGAACAGGCGGCCGTTGCGCCGGATGACCGACGGGCCCTCGTTGACCTTGAAGCCGATGACCTCCCAGGGCAGCTCCGGGGTGGAGAGCCGGACCTGCGGTCCGGTCAGGGTCAGCGGGTCGGCCATCCTCGACAGCCAGAGCGCGGTGTTGTTGTCCATGCCGGGCTCGTGCTGCGCCCAGGCCAGATAGCGGTGGCCGCGGTGGGTGAAGGTGGTGGCGTCGAGGGAGAACGTCTCCCAGGCGGTCTTCAGCTGCCCGCGCTCGACCCAGGTGCCCTTGAACGGATCGCGGTGCGCGTTCTCGAGGACCCAGATCCGGATGGCCCAGATGTCCTCGGCGGGCGCGGAGGCGAAGTAGATGTACCACTTGCCGTCGATGTGGTGGATCTCCGGTGCCCAGATGTGGGCGCCCATGACACCGGTGGCGTGCTTGCGCCAGATCACCGACTCGGACGCGGTCGACAGACCGCGCAACGTGCGGGATCTGCGCAGGATGATCCGGTCGTACTCGGGTGCGGTGGCCGTGAAGTAGTAGAAGCCGTCGCGGTGGCGGTGGATGTGCGGGTCGGCCCGGTTGCGGACCAGCGGGTTGACGTACGGGGCGGCGGCACCCGGTCCCGCCGGGGAAGCGGCCGGCCCGCCGGTCGCCGCGTGGGCGGCACCGGCACCGGGCAGGGCGGTGAGGGCGCCCGCGGCCAGGGCGCCCTTCAACAGCAGCCTGCGGTCGGGGGGTTGGGGCAAGGCGTTGTCGCGGCTCATGCGGTCTGCCTCTCTGAAGGTTCTGCGTGGGGGGGGTCGTGGGGGTGGTGGGGGGCGTCGGAGCGTGCGAGGCGGCACAAAAAGGAATAGAATCGTTCGACATATCGCACAAGATCAGTCACTCCGAACGGCGAAAAGGTAAGGGCGCTCCCCCGGGAGGTCAACGGGTCGGACGAGATGGGGGAAAGCGATTTCCATCGGTCGCTGACGCTCTGTTCGCGACGCGGGCGCGGATTTCTGTTATCGGGTGGCGTCCCGCCCGTCTCCGAAGGCGTGCGCAGCCATATCCACAAGACAGCGGCGGCCGCCGGAGCCCTGGCCGTCACCGCCCTGATGCTCGGTGCCCCGACCGCGACCGCGGCCGGCCCCCGCGACGCGACCGCCGACGTGCTGGCGGGCCGGGACGTCCGGCTCGACGGCGACACGGTCGTGACCGTGCCGCCCGGGAAGACGACCTACGACGGCACGTTCAGCGGCACCGGGACGCTGACCGTGCGGGGCACGGGGACCCTGATCCTCACCAGGGACAGCGACTTCACCCTGCCGAAGTCCCGGCAGCGGCAGGTCGTGAAGGTACTCGGCGGCAACCACCCGTACGTCACGGTCACGAACCCGGACCCGCCGGCCGTGACCGTCGCGAAGGGCGCGACCCTCCAGTACGGGAACGGCGGCGGGACCGGAGTGATCAGGCACTTCCCGTACGACACCCCGGCGTTCCGGCTCAACCAGGACAACATCAGGGTCGACGGCACCCTGCGGCTGGTGCTGAAGGACGTCCAGTACAACCTGGGCACCATCAGCGGCTCGGGGCTGATCAGCCAGCCGAGGTTCCTGTGGGCCACCTGGGACCTGTCGGGCACCCACCCGTTCACCGGTGTCATCGACAACGGGACGCAACTCAACGCGGGCGCACCGGAGTACGCGACCTCGCTCCCCGGCGTACGCAAGATCCTCAACCAGGGCACCTGGACCGTGGACACACCCCTGGGACAGACCGTCACCCAGGGCATGGACTTCTACCAGCGCGAGTACGGCAGCGACATCAACGTCCAGTCCCGGCCCGGCAGCAAGGTGATCCTCACGGGTCAGTACAGCTGGTCGGACCGGGGCGGGGACACCGACCCCTCGCTCAGCGACCCGGCCCTGAACTGGACACCCGCGCGGAAGAACGTCAACAAGCGCGGCACCAACATCAAGGGCGCGAACGTCCAGTGGGGCGACGGCACCACGAACAAGATCTTCATGCCGGGCACCGCCGAGACGGTCTACATCAACCTCCTCGCCGCCCGCTCCCGTTCGCTGCTGACCTTCGACTACAACGGTCCGGTCACCCTGGGCGCCCCCATCGGCGGCGGGGTGTTCCACGACACCCTGTCCGCGCCCGGCGCCGGGGACATCGTCATCAAGGGCACGAAGGGCAACGACGTGACCTTCGCCGCCGTCCAGTACTACAACGGCTCGACGACGATCCAGAAGAACGCGGTGCTGCGGCTGGGCAGCGGAAAGCGGGGCGGCGACGGCGGGCTGTACACCAAGGGCGACCTGTGCAGGGTCGTCAACGACGGCAGGCTGGTCGTCCGCAACGTCACCAAGCCGGTGTCGCTGTCCAGGATCGGCGGCCGCGGCTCGTTCACCCAGTCCGGCGCCGCGACGACGACGCTGACGGGCAGCGGGGTGACGTACAGCGGGCTGACGACCGTCACCAAGGGCACGCTCGCGCTCCGCTCGGGGGCGACCCTGGCGCGCAGCAAGGGGATCAGGCTCACCACGGCGGGCGCGAGGCTCGACGTGGGCACGGCGGGGCTGACGGTGAACCGCTCCCTCTCCGGCAAGGGCACGGTGCGGGGCTCCGTGACCAACGCCGGTGCGGTCGTGGCGGGCCTGCGGGTGACCGGCGGCTACACCCAGACCGGGCGGGGCCGACTGGTGCTGCGCGAGCGGCCGTTGAAGGTGTCCGGGGCGGTACGGCTGGCGGGCGAGCTGGACTTCGCGGCCCTCGGCGCCGTCGGCGGCCCCGGCGAGAAGGTCACCGTGATCGACCATGCCGGAAAGGGCGGCGTCACCGGTACGTTCAAGGGTCTGCGCGAGGGCGCGAAGGTGAAGCTGGCCGACAACGCCTACCGGATCAGCTACCGGGGCGGCGACGGCAACGACGTCGTCCTGACGGCGGCGAAGGCGACCGCGTCGCCGAAGACCAGGTCCGCGGCGGACGCCAGGACGGACCCGCGGGGCCCCGACACCCTGAACACGGGCGCCTCGGCCGACAGCGGCTTCGGCTGGTGGCCGTACGCCCTGGCCGTCGGACTGCTCTGCGGCCTCGCCGTACCGATGAGCAGGCGCCGCGGCAGGACCAAGCGCCGGGGAGGCGGCCGCCACGCGGCGACGGGCTGAGCCCGGCCCACGGCTACGTCTACGGCTGCACGTCGAGTCGCACGAGCGCGCCGATCTCCACGATCCGGCTCCGCTCGTGCGGACAGGCCCCTCGCCGCTGAAGGCGGCGTTCCGTACGGACGACGCTTGTCCGGGAGCGAAAGAGAAGTGCTCTCCGCGTGCACAGTTGGCAGGATCGGCCCATGAGTGAGCAGTCGTTGACCCTGACCAGGATCACGCCGGAGGACTGGCAGGCCGTCCACGCGTGGGCCCGCCTGCCGGAGGCGTGCCGATTCCAGCCCTGGGGCCCCAACACGGAGGAACAGACGCGCGACTTCGTGACGGCCGCGGCCGCGGCCTGGTCGAGCACGCCCCAGCTCAGGTTCGCCCATGTGGCGCGGCTGGGTGACGACGTCGTGGGGATGGGCGAGTTGCATGTCCGCAGCCGCGAGCACGGCCAGGGCGAGATCTCCTACGTCGTGCATCCGCGGGTATGGGGCAAAGGCATCGGCACGCAGATCGGTCGCCGACTTCTCGCCCATGGGTTCGCCGGGTTGGGCCTGCACCGGATCCACGCCACCTGCGACCCGCGGAACACCGGCTCGTCCCGCGTGCTGAACAAGCTCGGCATGACCTACGAGGGCCACCTGCGCCACACCGCGTGGATCCGGGACGGCTGGCGGGACTCTCTCATGTTCAGCGTGCTCGCAGAGGAATGGAGTGCGCGGAACGGGCCCGCCCGAACCTAGGGGGTGGTGTCCGCGTCCTCGGGCGTCTCCTGTCGTCCTCGCAGCCACACGTAGACCGGGATGCCCGCGAAGAGGAACAGGGCGCCCTGGTAGACGGCCGCGTAGCCGGCGCCGGCGATCAGCCAGAAGGAGAAGGCGAAGGAGAGGCCGGCGACGATCAGGTCGCGGACCAGGCCGGCGGGGCGCACGCGCTCGCGGGTGCCGCGGGCCAGCCAGTACAGCTGGGCGGCGGCCGAGAGCAGGTACGGGACGCAGCCGGTGAACGTGGTGATGAGGACGAGCACACGGAACGCGGTGTCCGGGTCGTCCGCGTAGTTCACGACGATGAGGATCGTGCCGAGCACCGCGGTGGCGAGGACGCCGAAGCCGGGGACGCCGCCCTTGCCGAGCCGGGCGAACGGCTTCGGGAAGAGACCGTCGCGGGCGGCGGCGTACGGCATCTGTGCGCTCAGCAGGATCCAGCCGTTGAGGCAGCCGACGATCGAGGCGACGGCGACCAGCGCGATCACGGTGCCGCCCCAGCTGCCGCCCGCGATCGAGTTCACGGCGTCCGCGAACGGCGCGCCCGACTCGACGAGTTCCTTGTGCGGGACGAGACCGAAGACGGCGACCGTACCGAGGATGTAGACCACCGCGGAGGCGACGGTGCCGAGGACGCTGGCGCGTCCCACGGTGCGCTCGGGGTCGCGGACCTCGCCGGCGCTGACGGCGGCCGACTCGACGCCGAGGAAGCTGTAGAGGAGCAGGGCGGCGGAGGCGGCGATCGCGCCGGGAACGCTCTCCCCGGAGGCGTTGAACGGGCCGTAGTTGTCGGTGTCGATGAAGAACAGACCGATCGTGGCGACCAGCAGCAGCGGCACGAACTTCAGGACGGTCGAGACGACCTGCACCGCGCCGACGTAGCGGGTGCCCGCGAAGTTCGCGGCGGCCGGCAGCCACAGGGCGGCCAGGGCCACCACCGCGAGGACGACCTTGCCGTCGCCCAGGGGTATCAGCACGTCGACGTAGCCGACGACGCCGACGGCGAGGGCCGCGATGCTGACCCAGCACATCGTCCAGTACGACCACGCCGACAGGAAGCCCGCGAAGGGGCCGAAGGCGTCGCGCGGGTAGACGTAGAGACCGCCGGTGACCGGGCTGCGCCTGGCCAGCTTGCCGAACAGCAGGGCCAGCAGGACGGCGGCCACGGAGAGGACGACGAACGCGACGAGGCTCACCGTGCCGTACGGGGCGACGGCGGCGGGGAGCGTGAAGATGCCGCCGCCGATGATGTTGCCCATCACGAGGGCGGTGGCCGCGGCGAGACCGAACTTGCGGCCGGCGGGTGTCAGGGCGGCGACCGGGGCGGCAGCGGGGTCGACGACGGTCCGGGCGGCGGCGGGGTCGGCCGCTTCGGGCCCGGCGACCGGGGACGGTTCGGGCTCTGCGGCCTCGGGGGTGCTCGTGGTGCTCATGGCGGTTCCCTGGGGATGGGGAGGGGTGGGACGGGGAGGGCCGTGATCGTATCCCGGCGTTCCACATGGTGGTCAATCTGTTCATAAGGTGGACACATTCGGTTCGGGAGCACGGCCGTGGCTCGATTACCGTCGTCGTATGACCCGCAACGCCCCGGGGAGTCCCTCCCCCTCCTCCGTCCCCTCCCCCGCCCTCGGCGAGGCGCTCGCCGCCGGCCCGCTCGTCCTCGACGGCGGCATGTCCAATCAGCTCGAATCGGCCGGGCACGACCTGAGCGACGAGCTGTGGTCGGCCCGGCTGCTCGCCGAGCGGCCGGAGGCGATCACCGAGGCCCACCTCGCCTACTTCGAGGCGGGCGCCGACGTGGCGATCACCTCCAGCTACCAGGCCACCTTCGAGGGCTTCGCCAAGCGCGGCATCGACGCCGGGCGGGCCACCGAACTCCTCGGCCTCAGCGTGGAGTTGGCCCGCGACGCGGCCCGACAGGCGCGGGCCAAGGGCGCCGGGCGACCCCTGTGGGTGGCGGCCTCGGTCGGCCCGTACGGGGCAATGCTCGCGGACGGCTCCGAGTACCGGGGGCGATACGGGCTGAGCGTCGCCGAGCTGGAGCGGTTCCACCGGCCTCGGCTGGAGGTACTGGCCGCCGCCGCGCCCGACGTCCTCGCCCTGGAGACGGTGCCCGACGCCGAGGAGGCCGAGGCGCTGCTGCGGGCGGTGCGCGGGCTCGGGGTGCCGGCGTGGTTGTCGTACACCGTGGCCGGGGAGCGGACGCGGGCCGGGCAGCCGCTGGAGGAGGCGTTCGCCCTGGCCGCCGACGCCGAGGAGGTCGTCGCGGTGGGCGTGAACTGCTGCGCCCCGGAGGACGTCGACGCGGCGGTGGCGACGGCGGCCCGGGTCACCGGCAAGCCGGTGGTGGTCTACCCGAACAGCGGTGAGGCCTGGGACGCGTCCGCACGGGAGTGGACCGGCCGGTCCCGGTTCACCGCGGCGGAGGTCGAGGGCTGGCGGACCGGCGGGGCACGGCTGATCGGGGGATGCTGCCGAGTGGGACCGGCGGCGATCTCGGCGATCGCCGAGGTGCTGACCTGACGCCGTCGGCCTTGATCAGTGGATCCGTGGCGGCGGCCGCAGACGCCGATCCCCGCGGGGATCCAGCCGGTGCGGCGAGTGGGGGTCCCCCTGCCCGAAGGGCTTGAGGGAGCGTGCACGGCGTCGCGAGGCGGACGGCGAGGGTCGGACACGGCCTAACCTCGGTGCATGTCCGAGACCTCGGTGGCGCGCTTCTACGACGAACTGGCCGACGACTACCACCTGATCTACGCGGACTGGGAGGCGAGCGCCCGCCGTCAGGGGGAGGCGCTGGACGGCCTGTTGGGGCGGGAGCGGGCGGTAGTGCTGGACTGCTCGTGCGGCATCGGCACCCAGGCCGTCGGGCTGGCGCTGCGCGGGCATCGTGTCGTCGGGACCGATCTCAGTGCCCGCGCCGCCGCCCGCGCCGCCCGTGAGGGCGCCCGGCGGTCGCTGCCGCTGGTCACCGCCGCCGCCGACATGCGGCGCCTGCCGTTCACCGACGCCCGGTTCGACGCGGTGGTCTGCGCGGACAACTCCCTTCCCCATCTCCTGACGGAGCCGGACGTCCGTACCGCCCTGACGGAGATGCGGCGCGTGCTGCGCCCGGGCGGCCGGCTGCTGCTCAGCACACGCCCCTACGACGAACTCCTGCGGGACCGGCCCTCGTCGACGCCTCCCCAGGTGCATCTGCCGGAGGGCGGCGGACAGCGGACGATCACCTTCCAGCTGTGGCACTGGCACGACGACGGGGAGCGGTACGACCTGGAGCACTTCCAACTCCTCCCGGCGGACGGGGAATGGCGCGTCCAGGTCCGCCGGACCACGTACTGGGCGCTGCGACCCGACCGGCTGGCCGGCCTGGTGTCCGACGCGGGCTTCGCGGACGTCCGCTGGCGCACGCCCCGGGAGACGGGGTTCTTCCAGCCGCTCCTCACCGCGCACGCCGACGCGCCCGGTTCGGCGTAGGCCCGCGGCTGAGGGCCCGCTCCGCCGGTTCGGGGCCCTGTGATTGACTGCGCCGATGTTGCCAGAGTCGGTGTTCCGCTCCCAGGATCTGCCTCCGGGGGACCGGTTCGACGCGTGGACGGAACGCATGGGCCGCACGCATGCTCCCCTGGACCTGTCCAGTGACCGCGCGGCGGACTACCGCGTGCACCAGCGGCTGATCGGGCTGGGCGACGTGATGGTGTGGCCGGCGACGTTCGACTCGTTGGTCTTCCGCCGCACGCCGAAGCTCGTCCGCCAGTCCGACCCCGAGGTCTACCACCTTTCCCTGCTGTTGCGCGGAGAGGGCAGGGCGACCTGGGGCAGACAGGAGGTCACGTACGGGCTCAGCGACATCCACGTCAACAGTTCGTCGCGGTCGTGGGACGTCTTCACCGGCTCCGACCCGGTGACCATCGTCGGCGTGGAGATCCCCCGGGCGCTGGTGGCGCTGCCCGCGAGCCGGGCCGATCAGGCGGTGGGGCGGCCGATATCGGGCCGTGAGGGGGTCGGCGCGCTGCTGTCGCAGTTCTTGGTGAACCTGACCGCGGACACCGGCCCGTACCAGCCGCAGGACGCCCCCCGGTTGGGCACCGTCGTCGCCGACCTGGTCACCGCCGCCTTCGCCCACACGCTGGACGCCGATCCGCTGATGCCGGCGGAGGCCTACGACCGCACGCTGATGCTGCGGATCAAGGCGTTCGTCCGCCGTCATCTCGCGGACCCGGAACTGACCCCCGCCGCGATCGCCGCCGCCCACCACATCTCCCGCAGCCGTCTGTACGCCCTCTTCCGCGCCGAGGGCGTCGGTGTCGCCGCGTACATCCGCGAGCAGCGGCTGGAGCGCGCCCACCGCGACCTCGTCGACCCGGCGTTACGCACCGAGCCCATCCACTCCATCGCCGCCCGCTGGGGCTTCCCCCGGCCCGCCGACTTCACCCGCGCCTTCCGCACCGCCTACGGCATGCCGCCCAGCGAACTCCGCGCGGCCACCTCGCCCGAGGCCGCGGGCGGGGCTCCTGCGGGCCTTCCTCCGCGTCCCTAGGCGGCCTCTTCGTCGCCCCGGCCGTCATCGCCCCGGCCATCATCGCCTCGGCCGTCATGGGCGAGTCGCTGCCGGTCGACTTCCTCGCGAAGGCGCAGGGGGACGGACCCGACCCGTCCGGCCCAGTGCGCGGGGCGAACGCATCCGTGGACCGGTCCCGCGCGGAACACTCCGTTGAGGGAGCGGCACGGGGCCGCGCCGGCGGACGGGAGAGGTGGTCGTGTGTCCCCAGCCCAGGACGCGACGGACGCTACGGACGCGACGGACGTACTGGTCGTGGGAGCCGGTGTCGCCGGGCTCGCGTGCGCCCGGGATCTGCTGGCGGCCGGTGTCGGGGTACGGGTGCTGGAGGCCGGTGACGGGGTCGGCGGCCGGATGCGTACGGACCGGGTCGAGGGGTTCGTGGTGGACCGCGGGTTCCAGGTCGTCAACACGTCCTACCCCCAGCTACGGCGCCGCCTCCCCCTGAGGGACCTGAGGCTGCGGCCCTTCACACCCGGCGTCCTGGTCCAGGGCCCCTCCGGCCGCCTGCGCTTCAGCGACCCCACCCGGCGCCCCCGCACACTGCCCGACCTGCTGCCGGGCCGCCTCGCCGGGCCCCGTGACCTGGCCGCACTCGGTGTGCTGTCCGCCCGCGCCATGCTGTCGCCGCCCGGCCGGCTCAAGCGGCGCGCGGACACCACCACCCGTACGGCACTCGCGGACGCCGGGTTCTCCGAGGCGTTCGTCGAGGGCTTCTTCCGCCCCTTCCTGTCGGGGGTGTTCCTGGAGGACGACCTGGAGACCTCCGCCCGGGTGTTCCACCTGGTGTGGCGGAGCATGCTGCGCGGCACGCTGTTCCTGCCCACCGCGGGCGTCGGAGCGGTTCCGCGGGCACTCGCGGCCGCCCTGCCGCCGGATGCCGTGCGGCTGGAGAGCGGTGTGGCGGAGCTGACGGACGACGGGGTGCTGACGGCCGGGGGCCGGGAGATCCCCGCCCGCGCGGTCGTGATCGCCACCGGCCCCGGCTCCGTCCCCGGGCTGCTGCCCGAGGTCACCCTGCCCGACTACCGCACCGTGACGACGTACTACCACGTAGCCCCGCGCTCCCCCCTGGGCGAGCCGACCCTGCTGGTGGACGCCCGCCGCCGCTTCCTCAACACCTGCGTCCTCAGCGATGTCGCACCCGAGTACGCCCCACCCGGCCACGCCCTCGTCGCCACGTCGGTGCTCGACGGGGACGGAGAGGGCCGGGAAGGTCGGGGGGACTGGGGAGGGCGGGAGGACCAGGTGCACCGGGAGGAGCGGGAGGGGCGGGTGCGGGCGGCGGTCGGTGAGGCGTACGGCACCGGCACGGACGGCTGGACCCTGCTGGCCGTCCGCAGCGTCGAGGACGCGCTGCCCGCCATGCCTCCGCCGCAGCCGCTGACCCGCACCACGCGCGTGGCACCGGGCCGCTACGTGTGCGGCGACCACCGCGCCACCGGCTCCGTCCAGGGCGCACTGGCCTCCGGCGCACGGGCCGCACGCGAGGTGCTGAGCGACTTGCGGGGCTAAGGGAGTCGCCGGCGTCAGTGTGGGGTGTCGCCGCGGCTGGCTTCTCGGTGGAGTACCTCGTCCAGGTCTGCCAGGCGGTCCAGGCCGCGGACCGTCTGTGCCATCCGGGGGTTGCGCTCCAGGCGGGCCCGGTGCCGGTGCAGGAAGGCCCAGTAGCCGGTGGTGAAGGGGCAGGCCCGGTCGCCGGTCCGCTCACCCGGCCGGTAGACGCATCCGCCGCACAGATCGCTCATCCGGTTCACGTACGAGCCGCCGGACGTGTACGGCTTGGTCGTCATGCGCCCACCGTCGGCGTACTGCGACATCCCGACGACATTGGGGATCATCACCCAGTCGTAGCCGTCGACGAAGCTGCGGTGGAACCAGTCCGTCACCGCCATCGGGTCCCAGCCGCGCTGCAAGGCGTGACTGCCCAGCAGCATCAGCCGGGGGATGTGGTGCGTCCATCCGGTGTCCCGCACCTGGGCCAGCACCGTGGCCAGGCAGCGCGCCCGCACCGCGTCCGCGTCCAGCTCCAGGAACCAACCGGGGAGCGGCTCGTGGTGCCGTAGGGCGTTGTGGTGGCGGTAGTCCTCGCCGAAGTACCAGTAGAGCTGCCAGACATACTCGCGCCAGCCGGCGACCTGGCGGACGAATCCCTCCACGCTGTTGACCGGGGCGCGCCCCGCCCGCCACGCGTCCTCGGCGCGTTCCACGCACTCCGCCGGATCCAGCAGGCCGAGGTTGAGGGAGGACGAGAGCAGGCTGTGGCTCATCACCGGGTCCCCCGCCAGCATCGCGTCCTCGTACGGGCCGAAGCCGGCCAGCCGGTGCTCGACGAACCGGCGCAGCGCGGCCAGCGCCTCACGCCGGGTGGCCGGAAACAGACGAGGACCGTCCCGGCCGACGAAGGCGACGGAGCCCTCGCGTTCCCAGCGGTCGAGATCGTGGCGCACCTCGTCGTCGATCTCGTCCTCCGTAGGGCGGTAGGGCGGCGGGGCACCCAGGGTGCGCGCCCCCTTCGGCGGGGGCTCACGGTTGTCGTGGTCGTGGTTCCACCGGTCGCCCGCCGGTCGGTCACCGTCCATCAGCAGGTCGTGGGAGCGCCGCACCCACCGGTAGAAGTCCTCCTGCCGCAGCCGCCCGCCCCCGTGCCCGTCGGCCCAGGCACGGAAGTCGTCGTGCGGGACGAGGAACCCGCGTGCGGGCAGCACGGTCACCGACTCCAGGGACTCCAGCGACCTCACCAGCCGTAGTGCCGCGTACGACGTGGGGTGGCGCACCGTCACCGGGCCGTCTCCGACCGCATCGCGCAACCCCTGCTGGTAGGTCTCGGCGCGGACGTAGCGGACCCGGTCGCCGAGTTCGGCGGCTCGGTGGCGCATCGCGGACAGCACGAGGTGGGCCTTGGCCCGGTGGAAGCGGCGGCGCCGGAGGACCGAGCGGGCCTCGATCATCACCACGGGCGCGTCGGAACGCCCCGTCAGGAAGTGCGGCCCGAGCTGGTCGCCGAACAGCCAGTGGGGGACGGCCATGCCAACGTCTCCTCTTCTCCGCGGCCCCGGAGAGGGCTGGGTCCGCACGGGAAGCCACCGGTGTTTCCGGCGCGGACCATCCCCCGGATGCGCCGGAACACGCTGCAACCGTATGCCTCATATCGACGGAAATAGGGATGAAAGACGATCGGATGCCACGACGATCCGGCCGCAGAGGAGAGGACACGTCATGAGGCTTCGCGATGAACTCCCCGTCGACCACCGGCTGGCCCGGGTGTACCGGTACGGAGCCGGCCTGTGCGGTGTCATCCTGCTGGTCTTCGGCTGTCTGGGCTTCGCGGACCAGCTCACCCCCTTCGACACGGACGGGACCCGGATCTCCGGGATGTCCACCAACGGGGTGCTCAGCCTGATCTCCGTCGTCGTGGGCCTCGCCCTGATCGGCGGCGCCGTGGTCGGCGGCAACCTCGCCTCCACGCTCAACATGACCGTCGGCACGCTGTTCCTGCTCAGCGGCTTCCTCCACCTCTTCGTCCTGGACCGCCCCGCCAACGTCCTGGACTTCGGCATGTCCAACGTCATGTTCAGCTTCGCGATGGGGCTGCTCATCGCCTGCTTCGGCATGTACGGCCGGGTGTCGAGCAAACTGCCCCACGACAACCCGTACTGGCGACGCCGCCACCCCCGCGAGGCGGCCCGCGAGGCCCTGGCCGCCCGCCGCCGCGCGAGCCAGACGGCACTCACCCCCGGCCAGGACCCCGCACCCACCCCCGCCCTCCTGCGCTCCCAGGACTGAGCCCCGGACCGGCAGGCGCTACCGTGCTCGGATGTCGTACCGACTCGACGCTGCCATCAGTGACTTCGACCGCATGCGGCGCTGGGCCGAAGGAGCGACGGGGGCGGTGGTCGCCCCGCTCGCGGGGCGCCTGGGGCTGCTGCCGCTCACCACCGAGCTCCGCGGTGACCTGCCACGCCTCCTCCGTGACCTGTCGCGGGGCGGACCGGTGGCCCATGTCGAAGCGGACTTCTGGGGCGGCGACGGGGATCAGACCGCCGCCCTGTGGCGGGCCGGCGTACGGGAATGGGGACCGGTCCACACCTCGGACTTCAGCGGTCCACGGGAGGACTGGCCGATCAACGCGGCGCTCGCCCTGCTCGGCGTGGTGCCGGCCGGCCCTGGCGCGCCGGACCACCACGATCTGTTCGCGGAAGTCGGCCTCGGCCGAGGGCGGGACGAGGAGGACTGGCGCCGGGCCGCCCTGGAGGCGTACGACGCGGACGACTACGACGCGTGGCACGCCGGAGAGCAGGCCAGGCGCGAGGCCAGGGAGCGCGCGGCGGCCGAGCGAGCCGCCCATGAGCGGCTGCCCGGCGTCCCGGTGCCCCTCGACGGCAAGGAGATCATCGCCCTGCTCGGCATACCCCAGGGCCGCACGGTAGGCGGGGCCATCCGCCACCTCCAGCAACTCCACGTCGACCACGGCCCCGTCTCCCGCGAGGAAGCCGAAGCCGCCCTGCGCACCTGGGCGGCAGAGCGGGGAGTCTCCGCAACGCCGGGCTGAGACCACTGTCCGGGCCGGACGGTGGTCCGCTCGACGGTCGGCTCACAGGGTGACCATGCGTTCTTCCGCACCGGGAGCGTCTCCGGATGCGTGGGCCGAGCGGGCGGGCCGAACGCGTGGGCCGAGCGGGGGGAGCCGCGTGGGCGGGCCGCATGGGCGGGCACGTGTGGGGGCCGGATCCTCGGGCCGATGCCCGCACGGACTCCGGCGCGGATCACACCGGCTCCTGCACCCGCCCCTGCCCTTGGTCCGCCGCAGGCTTGTCCTCGCCGGGGCGGCCGGCTGACGTCATGATCCGGACGGCGTCGGTCAGTCCGAAGGGGCGCAGGAGGTCGGAATCCGAGCGCAGGCCCCATCCCGGGCCGCACAGCAGGACGTGGCTGCGGGTGCGGGCGCCGTGGATGCCCCAGCGGATCGCGGCGAGGTGGCGGGCGAGAGGGAGGTCCGCGGTGCTCCGGGACTGCGACCACAGGGCCACGGCGGCCGGGGCGACCCGCCGCACCGTGGCCTCCAGTGCCTCGACCGGCACCGAGCCGCCCAGCATCAGGACGCGCCGGCCGCGCTCCGCGAGTACGGCGGTGAGCGCCTCCAGCGGGAGGGTGTGCTGTTCGCCCGGCAGGCACGCCAACAGGACGGGGCGGGTGTCGGCGGCTCTGTTGCGGGCCGCGGCGCGCGCGTAGGCGTGGCGGAGGGCCACGGAGATGTGCCAGGACAGGAGGTGTTCCACTTCCACGTACCGGTCCTCGGAGGACTCCCATCTCCGCCCCACGTAGCGCAGCGTCGGGATCAGGACCTCCTCCCACGCGGCCAGCAGGCCGTACGACTCCACGGTCGCCGTGATCTGCTCCTGCACGGCCTCGGCGTCCATACGGACCGCCGCCCGGGCCAGCCCTCGACCCCGTCGGCGCAAGTCCTCCACGGACGGCGTGTCCATCGGGGCCGCGCCCACGGGGGCCTCCGGGTGCACGGGGGCCGCGTCCACGGGCGCCGCGTCCTTCGGGGGCCACGGCTCCCCGACCGGTGCGAGGGGACGGGGAGGCGGGCCTGCGGGCGGAGTGTCGGCGGCGGGGGCCGCCGGGTCGCCGGTCCGGGCCGCCTGGGCCTTGGCGGTACGGGCCGCCTCCGCCGGGGGAAGGCCCTCGGCCGTCAGTCGGCACATCTCCCGCACCATCGCGACGTCCTCGGCCGTCCACCGCCGGTGCCGGCCCTCGACCCTGGTCGCCGGTCCCAGCCCGTAGCGGCGGTCCCACGAGCGCAGGGTGGTGGGAGAGATGCCGAGCCTGCGCGCGAGCACCCCGGTCGTCACGCCGGCCCCGACCACGCCGGGTTCCTCGTGCGCGTTCATCCTGTGCCTCCAGCGCGTAGCCGATGTCCCGGGCCTCGGGGCGTGAGAGGTATTCCCCGTCCGACAGGTGTACGGATGCGCGCCGCGACGACCCCCCGGGGGCAGGCCGTCCGGCCGGGATCAGGCGGACGGTTCCATCACGCGCCGCAGCGAGTGCAGGGCCCGGCGGATATGACTCTTCACCGTGCCCAGCGGCAGTCCCGTCTGCTCGGCGATCTGGGTCTGGGTCATGTCGCCGTAGACGGCCATGCCGAGCAGCCGCCGTTGCACCGGCGTCAGGTGCTGGAGTTTCTGCAGGACGAGGACCCGGTCGACGGCGGCCTGACTCTCGTCGACACCCCAGTGCCGTACGGCCTCCTCCTGCCGGGCCGCGGACATGCCCTCGATGTAGGCACGGCGGGCCCGTGCGGCGTGCGCGTCCGCGATCGCGTGGCGTGTGATGCCGACGAGCCATCCGCCCAGGGCTCCGCGCTCCGGCCGGTACCGTGCGCGTCCCCGCCAGGCGGCGAGGAAGACCTGCTGGGTGACGTCCTCGGCGTCCCGCGGATCGTTCAGGGAGCGCCGCGCGAGGGTGTACACGAGGGAGCCCCACCGCCGGTACGCGAGGGCGACCGCCTCCTCGTCCCCGGCGTGGAACCGCCGGGCGAGTTCGGTGTCGTCGCCGGTCTCCTCGTACGGCGGGAGCGGGCCGGGCACCCGCTCGGGGCCGGGCACCCGCTCGGGGCCGGGGGCGGGCGGACGGGTGCGCTCCACGTCGGCGCTCAGGTATGTGTCGGGCCGGGCAGTGGCCATGGTGAGCTCCGAGGTCGAAGGACTACGACACGTCGACCGTCCGTCGAAACGATGCGCCCTCGCAACGTGCAGCGTTAGCGCATCGAAATGAGGGAGTTCGTTGAACCCGCGAAAGAATCTGCATCCTCCGCCGAGACGCGCGCCGAAGACCTCGTGCACTCACTCACAGGGAGTGGGCCGTTCGAAGGGACAGTCAGTCATGATCTCCCGCACCCCTGTCGCGGCAGCGGCTTCTCTCGGCCTGTGCGCGCTCGCCCTGGGCGGCGCCGCGACCGCGACCGCCGCCGACGACGACCAGGCCATGGTCTCCGTGTTCCACGCCGTACCCGGCCTCGACGTCGACGTGTACGCCAACGGCGACGAACTGATTCCCGACTTCAAACCGGGCACGCTCACCGACCCACAGCCTCTTCCCGCCGGCTCGTACGACCTGAAGGTGTTCAAGGCCGGCGCGGACCCGAAGGGCAAGCCCGCGATCCAGAAGACGGTCGAGGTTCCCGCCGGGGCCAACGCGACCGTCGTGGCCCATCTGAACGCCGACGGCGCACCGCAGTTGGACGCCTACGTGAACGACACCTCCGATGTGGCCGCAGGCAAAGCCCGCTTGACGGTCCGTCATGTCGCGGCGGCTCCGGCCGTCGACGTCCGGGCGGGCGGCACCCCCATCTTCAAGGACCTCGTCAACCCGAAGGAGGACACGGCGACCGTGAACGCCGGCACCGTCTCGGCGGACGTCGTGCTCGCCGGCACCGACGACGTCGCCATCGGTCCCGCCGACCTCGACCTCAAGGAGGGCACCGCCAACATCGTCTACGCCTGGGGCAGCGCCGAGGACAAGAACCTCGCGCTGAAGGTGCAGACCCTGACCGGCATGCACTCCACGCCCTCGGGTGTGAACGCCGGCGCGACCAACGACCCCGACGCATGGCCGGCGTACGCCGCCGGGTTCGGCCTCCTCGGCCTTGCCGGCGCGCTCACCGCCCGCCGTGCGGTGTCCCGCGACCGTGCCTGACACCGGGCCGGCCCCGTGGCTCCGGCAGCGACTGCGGACAGCCCTGACCGTGCTGCTGGCGGTGTCCGGAGCCACGGTGCTGGCACTGGCGCCGTCCCGCGAGAGTCTGCCGCCGACCACGGACTTCGACGCCCGGACGGCCGCGTCGCCCCCCGCGGCCCCGCCCGTCCGGGCGGAGGACCCCGACTCGCCGCCGACGACGACGCCGTCGGCGAGCCCCGTCTCCTCCTCTTCCGCCGTCCCCAGGCGGCTCGACATCGAGCGCGTCGGTCTCCGCGCCGCGATCGAGCCCCGTGGGGTCGCCCCGGACGGCAGCGCCGACATCCCCGAGGATCCCGAGACGGTCGGCTGGTACCGCTTCGGCCCCGCGCCGGGGGAACCCTCCGGTTCCGCCGTCATGGTGGGACACGTGGACTCCCGCACGGGCGACCTGGGTGCCTTCGCCGCCCTCTTCGACGTCCGTGCGGGCGACGAGGTGACCGTACGGCGGGCTGCCGCGCCGCCGGTCACATACCGGGTCGTCGCCCGCGACCGCGTGGACAAGGACCGGCTGCCCGCCTCGGCGTTCGCCAGGACGGGCCGACCGGTCCTCACGATGATCACCTGTGCGCCTCCGTTCGACGCGGAACGAGGCGGCTACCAGCGGAACTTGGTGGTGACGGCGCTCCCGGTCACCCCCACCGGATGAGTCCAGCCCCTGCCATCCCTCTCACGCCTACGCTGCCTCCCATGTCCGACGCGGAGAAGACCCTGACCGAACAGCGGCCGGCCGCCGCCCCGGCGCACGACGGGAGGAGAGCCGAGGGCGAGGAAACAGCCGAGGACGGTGAAACAGCCCAGGACGGTAAAACAGCCGAGTCCCTCGCCGCTCCGACCGCCGCTTCGAGGGGAGGTGGAGCATGGCGAAGCACCTGAACGCCGACGAGCTGACCGACCTCGCCCTCGGGGCCGACACCCGCCCCACCCCACGCCAGCGGGACCATCTGGCCCGTTGCCCGCGGTGCCGCGAGGAACTCGACCAGCTGCGGCGCGTGGTCCGTGCCGCCCGAGGCGTGTCGACCGACGACTTCCTGACCGCACCGCCCGACACCGTGTGGCACACGATCGCGGCGCACCTGGGCGGGGACACGGCCCCACAGCGGCCGACGGAGACCGACGCCACCCCGACGGCCCAGGCCGGACCCGGCGCACCCGACGTCCACGACGCACCCGATGTTCGCGACGTACCGGGCGGTCGCCACGGACCCGGCGAACTCGGCGGTGCCGACGGTCGTCCCGGCCCCGGTGGTCGCGACGTACCCGGCGACGGCGGTAGTGGCGGCCTCGGCCGCGGTCGTGCGTGGCCGCCCCGCCCCGCCCTGCTGATCGCCGCCGCGAGCCTCGTCGTGGGGGCGCTGCTGGGCAGTGCCGTCACCGCGTGGCGGCTCGACGACGGCCCGCCGGCAGCCGAGGCGAGCGCGGCGAACCGCCTCGCCCCGCTGGCCGTCCCCCACGCGGCCGGGACGGTACGCCTGGTCCGCGGGCCCGAGGCCGAACGCGAGGTCACGGTGACCGTCACCGGCCTGCCCCGCACGGACGGCTACTACGAGGTGTGGCTCATGGACCGTACCCACACGCGGCTCGTCGCGATGGGCGTTCTCGGCCCGGACGGCACCGCCACACTGCCGCTCCCCGCACGGATCGACCTCGGCCGCTACCCCCTGATCGACGTGTCGGCACAGGAGGACGACGGAAACCCGGCCCATTCCGGCACGAGCGTCGTACGCGGCACCCTCCCCGGCTGACCGCCCCCACCCGAAGCGGACGCGTCCGCGCCTCGAAGTCAGCCAGCGGGGCTGTCAAACGAGTGCGGGCCCTTCCATGAAGCTGCGCAGAAGCCCTTCGGTACGGACTGTGCTTCCGCACCCGAGACGAGGCAGCGACTCGGCTTGTGACATGCCCGAACCCGGACGGCGGAGAGACGTGGGTCACACCGTTCCGTGTCACAGGAGTGAGGGCCGCCTCGTCTCGGGGGTGAAGGCATCGACGAACATGGAGGAGCAGACGATGGACGCGCGATTGAACTACTTCGCCAACCCGGCCGCCGCCAAGGCCCTCAAGTACTTCATGTCGGTCGGCCGGGAGCTGAAGGAATCGCCGCTGCCGACCACGACGCAGGAGTTGGTGGCGCTGCGCGTGAGCCAGATCAATGGCTGCGCCGTCTGCATCGACATGCACACCAAGGAAGCCGCCGCGGCCGGCGAGAGCCCCGTGCGGCTGAACCTGATCGCGGCCTGGCGGGAAGCGACGGTCTTCACCGCGGCCGAGCGCGCCGCGCTGGAGCTGGCGGAGCAGGGAACCCGGGTCGCGGACGCAGCCACCGGGGTCAGCGACGACGTGTGGGCCCGCGCCGCTCAGCACTACGACGAGGACCAGCTCACGGCCCTCGTGCTGCTGGTCTCGTTCATGAACACGGTGAACCGGCTGAACATCATCACCCAGCAGCCGGCCGGCGACTACCAGGTCGGCCAGTTCCACTGAACCACCAGCGCACCCTGGCCCGGGTCAGGCCTGCCAGGGCCAGGACCCCGTGGTCAGAGCGGGCAGGGCGGTCGCGGCACGAGCGTTGTCTGTTCCGCCCACACATCGAATGATCTTCGAAGGATGCCTCGCCGGCACGGGTCCGGCCGGGCACACAGACCGCAAAGGGGGAGTCGGCGTGGGCAAGGTCGAGGAGTTCGAGGAACTGCGGCCGCTGCTGTTCTCGATCGCGTACCGGATCCTGGGCAGCGTGGGCGAGGCGGAGGACGCGGTGCAGGAGACCTGGCTCCGCTACGACGCCTCGACCACCAGGCCCGTGTCGGCCAAGGCGTTCTTGTCAGCCACGGTGACCCGGATCGCCATCGACGTGCTGCGCTCCGCCCGGGTGCGGCGGGAGGAGTACGTCGGACCGTGGCTCCCCGAGCCGCTGCTGGACGATCCGTACCAGGACCCGGCCCGCGCGGCGGAGCTGGCCGACTCGGTGTCCATGGCGGCGCTGCTGCTCCTGGAGCGGCTCAGTCCGCTGGAGCGGTCCGTGTTCGTGCTGCGGGAGGTCTTCGCCTTCGGCTTCGACGAGATCGCCGCCGCGGTGGGGCGCTCAGAGGCGGCGTGCCGACAGCTCCTCGTACGGGCACGCCGCCACATGCACGAGGGACGGCCCCGGTTCGAAGCGGACCGCCAGGAGCGGCAGGAGCTGGCGAGGCGGTTCTTCGAGGCACTGACGCGGGGAGACGTGGACGGACTGCGGAATCTGCTGTCCGCCGATGTCCAGCTCATCGGGGACGGCGGTGGCAAGGCACCGCAGCTGGCAAGGGCCGTCACCGGCGCCGAGAACGTGGCCAGGCTGCTCGCCACCGTCTACCCGCTCATGGCCCGGATCGACATCACGTTCGAACCGCACGAGGTCAACGGCCAGCCGGGCGCGTGCTTCCGCGACCGCGACGGCAAGATCCTCCACATCCTCGCCCTCGACACACTCGACGGGCAGATCCAGACGATCCGCGCGGTCATCAACCCCGACAAGCTCAGCCACCTCGGCCCGGTCGCCGACGCCTGGGCCGTCGACCAGGAAGTGAAGCAGGCCCGTAGAACCCAGTGATCTCCGGACCAGCCTCCAGGGCGGGACCGGAGGTTTCAGTGGCGCATGCCGATGGTTCCGGCGCACGGCTCGTCCGTGACGTTCTCCCGCGACACGAACCGCGCTCGTCCACCGCGCAAGATCGACTATCGACACACCCACGAGGGGTTCAGTCATGATCCTGATCACCGGGGCCACCGGCGTCGTCGGCCGGGAAACCGTCCGCCTCCTGGTCGAGGGGGGAGCGGAAGTCGCCGCTGTCACCCGCGACCCGCACGCCGCATTCCCCGCGGGGACACAGCTCGTCCACCCCGCGAAGGTTCCCGCCCTCGACGGCGTGGAGGCCATCCTGCTCAGCCCGCGTGCCGCCGGTCCCACCGCCGTCGACCTGTTGGCCCGAGCCCGCGAGACGGGTGCGGCAAGGGTGGTCGTGCTGTCCGCCGTGACCGTGCAGTACCCGGCCGGGCACGCGCGCTTCCGGCAGCAGTTCCACGCGGTCGAGGACATCGCCCGGGGGAGCGGCCTGGACTGGACGATCCTGCGCTGCGCCGATTTCGCCGCCAACACCCTGGCCTGGGCCGGGCAGATCCGGGCGACCGGGACCGTGCGGGGGGCATACCCGCACGCGAGGACCTCGACCGTCGACGAGCGTGACATCGCCGCGGTGGCCGCCCTCGCTCTGACCCGCCCGCAGCACCGCGGTCAGACATACCTGCTCACCGGAGAGCAGTCGCTGAGTCAGCCGGAGAAGGTCGCCGCGCTCGGTGCGGCGCTCGACCGGACGCTGTTCTTCAGCGAGGCCGCACCGGACGAGATCCGCCGCGGCATGCTCGCCGCCGGCCTGCCCGACGAGGTACCCGACCGGCTGCTCGGCTCGCTGGCCGACTACGCCCGCGAAGCCGGGCCCACCACCGACACCGTGCGGCGGCTGCTGGGCCGCCCGGCACGCACGTACGCCACCTGGGCGCAAGACCACCGTGCCGCCTTCACCGTGGGAGGACTTCGATGAAACTCGGCCTCACTGGCCCGCGTCGGCTTTCGCCGGCCCGCGTCGGTCCTTGCCCATCCTTGTCGGCCCTTGCCGGCTTGTCGGCCCTCTTCAGCGCGGCCCAAGCTACCGGCCGGCCCGGCGGACGCGCCGGTCAATAACCGCCGATCGGGCGCCAAGGCAAAGGCGAGCAACCCGCGAGCCCGCCCGCGCCGCGACGCCGCCGCCACACTGAGCCTTGGCCACACCGCCGCACCGCCGCCTCACCGCACCGCCGGACAGCCGCCGCACCGCCCCTCACCTCTCACCACCGCCCCACCGCACCGCCGCACCGCCGCACCGCCGCACCGCCGCACCGGAGACTCACGGCCCGGACGCTCGCCCCGGGAGGTCCCTCCCCGGGAGGCTCCCCCCGGCCGGTTCAGGGCGCACGGCGGAAGCGGCGGAGGGTCGGGAGTGGGGCTCCGCCGGAGGTCGTGAACGTTCCTGTGCCCTGGGTTCGGCGTGGGCGTTGCGCGTCCTCCGCCCAGAGGGCCAGCTCGCGGTCGTAGGGGCCGAGGGCGATGCGTCGGTCGTCCGGGTCGTCGAAGACCCGCACGGGGTGGGTGGCGTCCCAGGGCGTCCAGCCGGGGTCGCCGTGCGTCGCGAAGCGGACCCACGCGTCGTGCAGGGTGGTGGCCAGGGCGCGGGGGGTGTCCTCGCCGGCGAGTTTCGCGGAGGCGGCGGTGTCGCCGGTGTCGAAGACGAAGCCGAGCTCCAGGGCGTGGCAGGCGCCGAGGCCGGGAAGGTTCGACGGCCAGGCGAACTCGTAGACGTGGGTCGGCGCGTCGGCGGGGCGGGCGTCCGCCACGCGATGCAGGGGGACGCGGAGGAGGTGGTCGGTGACGAGCCGGCCGGCCAGGTCGGCGGGGCTCAGGTCGGGGTGGAGTTCGCGGTAGCGGCGGGGGACCTCGGGGCCGCAGTGGCAGCGGGCGCGGGCACCGGCCAGGGCGACCGCGCCGAGACGGTCGAGGCGCTCCTGGAGGCCGCCGGGGACCAGCCAGAGGCGGTGCTCGTCGCGGGTCCACCCCAGGAGCAGGCCGACGTCGTGGGCGGCGCCGTCCTCGACGAGGGCCTTCAGCGGGTCGCGCGGCACCAACTCTCCGTCGACGACGATGCCGAAGGCGGGGCCGCCCAGGACCGGGCTGCTGAGACGGCCGACCTCCGCCTGGGCCTCGGCGAGCAGGGCACGGTCCACGTCGGCGAAGGCCGCGGCCGTGGCCGGCACCTTCAGCCGGGCGGCCATCCGGCGCACCATGCGGCGCACCTTGTCCCGGTCCAGGGCTTCGGGCGGCCCACTCTGCAGCACGGCCCGGCGGAACAGGCCCCGGGCGCGGGGGGCCACGAGCAGGGCGCCGATGCTGATGGCGCCCGCCGACTGGCCGAAGACGGTCACCCGGTCGGGGTCGCCGCCGAACTCCGTGATCGAATCCCGGACCCATTCCAGCGCGGCGAGCTGGTCGCGCAGTCCGGCGTTGGGCGGGGCGTCCGGGAAGAGACCGTATCCCTCGACGCCGAGGCGATAGTTGAGGGAGACGAGGACCACGCCGTCGCGGGCGAAGGCGCTGCCGTCGTACACCGGGATCATCGACGAGCCCCTGGTCAGGGCGCCGCCGTGGATCCAGACCAGGACGGGGAGCCGGGCCCCGGGGCCTGGCTCCGGCGTCCATACGTTGAGGTTGAGGCAGTCGTCGCCCGCGACGACGGGGTCGGTCAGATAGCGGGCGAAGGCCTCCGAGTAGGCCGGTTTCGGCGGGGTCGGCCCGAAGGCGCCCGCGTCGCGGACACCGTCCCAGGGCTCGGGCGGCACGGGCGGGCGGAACCGGTGGGGGCCGAAGGGCGGGGCCGCGTACGGGATGCCGCGGAAGACCGCGATCCCGTCCTCGTACCCCTCCCCGTAGGCGTACCTGCCGCGGACGTCTCCGTACGGTGTGCGGACCACGGGATCCGGCCGGTCTGCCGTCATACGCTCACCAGCTCCTCACACCCGCTCGCTCGTGAACCGCCGTCCAGATCAGAGCACCACATCCCCTCGCGGTATTCCGGTCCTGCGGGGTCCTTGGCGGCTATTTGGCGTACAGGAGTGCGCCGCGGCCGAGGTGGTCGCGGCCGCCGACTGCCTCAGGTAACCGATTTCAGCGCTCTGTCGCGATCGCGCGGTCCTCCGGAACGATCTACGGTAGGAGACGTTCACGGGGATGTCGGCTCTCCCTCCTCATGGGAGACGCCGAGGTCACGGCGCATCGCGGTTCTCAGGGCACGGAGCGTCTCCCAGACCTCGTACTGGGCCCGGGCGGCGGTCTCGATCGTCTCGCCCGGTTCGGGAGCACCGCGTTCCAGGCGCTTGACCTGGCCGTAGACCTTGTTCAGGGCCTGGTTGACGGCGTTCGCCCGCCTGAGCACTTCTTCGGGGGCGATCATCTGCGCTTCGGAGTACCGGTCGCGGTGCGCGGCCTTCGCCTCTTCGAGCGCGTCGATCTCGGCCTGCTCCACACCACGTTCTCTCAGGACGTGCAGGTGACTGTTGAGGGCGGTGGTGAACTGGCGGGCGTCCCGGTTGAGTTCCGCGTAGCAGGTACGCCGCAGCGAACGGTTCTCGCGGGCCTCCTCGTGGTCCCGGACGAGCTCCATCTCCAGGCGCTTGGCTCGTTCGGTGCCGCGCTGGGTGAGGAGTGCCCCTCCCAGCGTTCCCGCGACGCCTGCCACAGCGATGATCACTGAGCTGAGATCCACCGACGCACCCCGTGAGATTCCTCGGCCGCGTGCCCGCTGCACATGGCCCGGTCCGCCAAGTCTGCCGATCGTCGGCGACGTTCCGGCCATGCGCCGAAGCCCGTCAACCCGCAAGCGGCCAAGGGCGGCTCGTGAGAGGGTGCGTTCGGTCCGGGGACAGGGGGAAACGTGGGGCTCATCTACAGCTATGACATCCATCTGCGTCCTCGGAACGTCGCCAAGTTGTTGACCGCGATGGCCGAACGGGCGCCAACTTCCCGTGCCGGGCGGTCGCTTGAGGTCACCCTGCCCGGCGGTGACCGGCTCGTCCTCCCGTTCACGTCCCGATTCGAGAGCGATCCGGTCGACTGCTCCACGAGCGACACACTCGAACTCGACACGTCCCTCCTCTTCGACGCCGACGACGCACTACGCGAGTACGCGCGGACGAGCGGCCCTCGACCCGAGGCGGACGGGCGCATCCAGATCGGGTACATCTACGCGACGATCCGGTTCCAGTCACAGCTGCACCCTGGCTACGCGTCGGTGGACTGCTCGGCGGCGACGTCGGACATGAGCCGCCTGTTCGCACGGTCGGCCAGCGTCAGGAAGCTGTTCACCGACCTCACCGCCGACGCCGGAGGCGTGTGCTGCCTGTTCGACACCGGCGACGGGGCCCCCGAGCACATCTGCTGGCTCAACGGCGAACCCACCCGGGACACGCTCCCCGGCCCCCGTTTCCCCGACCGCCGAGCACTTGCGGCGGCCTGGCCCGACTCCGAGAGGTGAGCGTCGACGCCTTCCCTCCACGGGGTGGCCCCGCCCAGCGGCCTCCGCGGATCCGCCGACCCCTCCGAGCACGCCGTCCCCGCCGGCATCCCCGGAACGCCGTCGCGATGCCACCGTGGCATCATCTCAGCATGGATCCTGAGAAGCGGATCTCTCTCCGCCTGCCCGCTGACCTCCACGAACGTCTCGTGGAGCGAGCCCGGACCGATCGGCGGTCCCTCAACTCGGAGATCATCCATCTGCTGGAGGTCGCCCTCGGCCCGGCGGCGAAGACGCCCGATCGCCTGGACGGCGTTCCGGCTCCCCACCCCGCTCCGCAGGAGCGCACGTCCTCCCCGGCCGAACACCGGGACGTCCACGGAGGAAACCGGTGAATTTCTGGTCGCTCTATCAGCACGGTTTCGCGCGGGTCGCCGCCTGCACCGGTCACGCGGCGATCGCCGACCCGCCGGCCAACGCGGAGGCGGTGCTGCGGCAGGCCCGCCGCTGCGCGGAGGACGGTGTCGCCGTCGCCGTCTTCCCCGAACTGTGCCTGTCGGGCTACTCGATCGAAGACCTGCTGCTCCAGGACGCGCTGCTCGACGATGTCGAGGCGGCACTGCGGACGGTCGTCGCCGGGTCGGCGGACCTGCTGCCGGTGCTCGTCCTCGGCGCCCCGCTGCGGCACCGGCACCGGATCTACAACTGCGCGGTGGTCGTGCACCGCGGGCGGATCCTCGGCATCGCACCCAAGTCGTACCTGCCGAACTACCGTGAGTTCTACGAGAAGCGCCAGATCGCCGCAGGCGACGACGAGCGCGGCGGGACGATCCGGGTCGCCGGCGCGGAGGTGCCGTTCGGCCCCGACCTGCTGTTCACGGCCGAGGACATCCCCGGCCTGGTGGTGCACGCCGAGGTGTGCGAGGACATGTGGGTGCCGGTGCCGCCCAGCGCGGAGGCCGCGCTGGCCGGCGCGACCGTCCTGGTCAACCTGTCGGGCAGCCCCATCACGGTCGGCCGGGCCGAGGACCGGCGACTGCTGTGCCGGTCGGCGTCGGCCCGCTGCCTCGCCGCGTACGTGTACGCGGCGGCCGGGCAGGGCGAGTCGACCACCGACCTGTCCTGGGACGGCCAGACCATGATCTACGAGAGCGGCACCCTGCTGGCCGAGACCGACCGGTTCCCCGCGGGCGACCAGTGCGCGGTGGCCGACGTCGACCTCGACCAGCTGCGGCAGTCCCGGCACCGGATGGGCACGTTCGACGACAACCGCCGGACGCTGTCCGAGCGTACCGGCGCGTTCCGCGAGGTGCTGTTCCGGCTCGACCCGCCGACCATCGACCTCGGGCTGCGGCGCCGGGTCGAGCGGTTCCCGTTCGTGCCGTCGGACCCCGCCCGGCTCGCCCAGGACTGCTACGAGGCCTACAACATCCAGGTCGCGGGCCTCCAGCAGCGCATGGCGTCGATCGGCAGCCCGAAGATCGTGATCGGGGTGTCGGGCGGCCTGGACTCCACGCACGCGCTGATCGTCGCCGCTCGGGCGATGGACCGGGCGGGCCGCCCGCGCAGCGACATCCTGGCCTTCACGCTTCCCGGGTTCGCGACCGGCGAGCACACCAAGGGCAACGCGCACAAGCTGATGCGGTCCCTCGGGGTCACCGCGGCGGAGCTGGACATCACACCGACCGCCCGGCTGATGCTGAAGGAGATGGGCCACCCGTTCTCGTCGGGCGAGCCGGTGTACGACATCACCTTCGAGAACGTGCAGGCCGGGCTGCGCACCGACTATCTGTTCCGGCTGGCCAACCAGCGCGGCGGCATCGTCCTCGGCACCGGCGACCTGTCGGAGCTGGCGCTCGGCTGGTGCACATACGGCGTCGGCGACCAGATGAGCCACTACAACGTCAACGCCGGTGTGCCGAAGACGCTGATCCAGCATCTGATCCGCTGGGTCATCAGCAGCGGCCAGTTCGACGAGGACACCAACGAGACGCTGGCCGCGATCCTGGACACGGAGATCAGCCCGGAGCTGGTGCCCGGCGAGGAACTCCAGTCCACGGAGTCCAAGATCGGCCCGTACGCGCTGCACGACTTCACGCTGTTCCATGTGCTGCGCTACGGCTTCCGGCCGTCGAAGATCGCGTTCCTGGCCTGGCACGCCTGGCACGACGCGGAGGCGGGCGCCTGGCCCCCCGGGTTCCCCGAGGGCGAGCGGATGGCGTACGACCTGCCGGAGATCTGGCACTGGCTGGAGTACTTCTGCCAACGCTTCTTCGCGTTCGCCCAGTTCAAGCGCTCGGCCATGCCGAACGGGCCGAAGGTCCTGGCCGGCGGCTCCCTGTCACCGCGCGGCGACTGGAGGGCACCGTCGGACAGTTCGGCCGCCGCCTGGCTGCGTGACCTGGCCCGCTGGGACCTGCCGGAAGTCAAGAAGTAAGCGGCCCGGGCGGCGTCCGCCACTAGGGGGCCGCCCTCCGATTCGCTCTCCTTCCCGCCGTGTTGAGTTGGCCTTACGGTAGAGAGCGCTTGCTAATCGAATATTTCACCGGCCCTCGGGACGGGGCCTGAGAGGTGGAGTCGCGATGGTGCGTGGCGGGAGCGCGACGGCCGGGCCGACGCTGGCGGTGGTGGCGCGCGAGGCCGGGGTGTCCGTGCCGACGGCCTCGAAAGTGGTCAACGGCCGGCAGGACGTGGCCCCCGAGACCAGGCGCCGCGTCACCGAGGCGCTGGACCGGCTCGGCTATGTCCGCAGACCCAGGTTCGAGGCGTCGAAGCCACCGCGCATGGTCGACCTGGTGGTGCACTCGCTGGAGAGTTCCTGGTCGGGGGCGGTACTGCACGGCGTGGAGCAGGCGGCGCACGACGCCGGCCTGGAGGTGGTGGTCTCGGCGGGCCTCAGCCGGACCCGGGGCGCCCGCCCGGAGCGCGGCTGGTTCGACAAGCTGATCGCCCGGGGCTCGGCGGGGGCGCTGTTCAACCTGGCCGAGCTGTCCCCCGCCCAGTACTCCTGGCTCGACCAGCACCGCATTCCGTTCGTCCTGATCGACCCGGTGCTCGAACCCCCGCCGGGCGTGGTGTCGGTGGGCGCCGCCAACTGGCAGGGCGGGATGACCGCCACCGAGCATCTGCTGGCCCTGGGGCACGAGCGGGTCGCCGTGATCGCCGGGTATCGGCGCAAGATGTGCAGCAGCGCGCGCGTGGCGGGCTACCGCTCGGCGCTCATGGCCGCGGGTGTCCCGTACCGGCCGGAGTACGTCCGCTACGGCAACTTCATGGAGACCACCGCTCACCACCGCATGCTCCAGCTGCTGGACCTGCCCGAACCGCCGACCGCGGTGTTCGTCTGCTCGGACAGGATGGCCCTCGGGGCCTACCAGGCGCTGGCCGAGCGGGGGTTGCGGATCCCGGACGACATCAGCGTGGTGGGTTTCGACGATCTGCCGGAGTCCCGCTGGGCGACCCCGGCCCTGACCACCGTGCGCCAGCCGCTGTCCGAGATGGCCTCGACGGCACTGCGGCTGCTCGCCGGGATGATGGAGGGCGACCGACCCGAGGGCACACGCACGGAGTTGTCGACGCGGCTGGTGGAACGGGCGAGCACGGGGGCGCCGCGCTCGGCCTGACCGCCGGGTGGGATGGTGTCGGAGTTCACGTGGAGGGGTTGCGGACGGCCTGAGCGCGGGTGAACGGTGGGCGTCGTCGCACCGTACGCATAGTGATGGGCGTACGGGTGCGAAGGCGGTCCCGCTCCTCGGCTCGCTCCGTCCACCAGCACAGAGCTCCAGCATGTTCCACAGGGAAGGACCTTCGGGTTGTCGCACACACGCTCTTCGCAGCTTCCGGGCCCGGCACCCGCACCGGACGACGACACCGCGCCCGAGAACACCGCCGAGGCAGCAGGGCCGAAACCGAAGTCCGAGGAGGGGCCTCCATCCGCGGCGGACACGGATCCTTTGCCGGGCGCCGAGGCCGAAGCCGGTTCGAAGACCGAGGTCGACCCGAAGAGCGAGGCGAAGGGGAAGGCGGAGCCCGAGGCCGAAGCTGAGGCCAAGGCGGAGGCGGAGGCCGATTCGAAGGCGGAGGCCGAAGCCGAGCCGGAAGGCGAGACGGCAACCGAGACGGCGGGCAAGACGGCACCCGAGACGGAAGCCGAGCCGAAGCCCGCACCGGACGCGAAGCCTGAACCGGACGCGAAGCCCGGACCTGACGCGAAGCCCGAAGCGGAGTCGCAGACCCAAGCGGAGTCGCAGACCGAACCGGAGCCGACGCCCGAAGTCGAGCCGCAGACCGAGCCGGGGTCGAAGGCCGCGGCGGCGGCTGGCGTCGAGGGGGCTGTCGGCGGCCACGGCTGGCGGGGGCGGCATCCGCGGCGGGCGCGGGTGCTCGACTGGGTCGGGACCGGGCTGGCCATCGCGTTCGTCATGTTCGCGTTGCTCGTGCCGAACGACATGACGAAGTTCGAGGTGGGCCGGCTGCTGCGGATCCCCGCGGAGGGCATCCTCGGCGCGGCGCTGCTGCTGGTGCTGCCTCCTAAGGCGCGGCGCACGGCCGTGGTGGTCATCGGCGCGGTGCTCGGCCTGCTGATGATCGTCAAAGTGCTGGACATGGGGTCGTACTGGACCCTCGACCGGCCGTTCGACCTGGTGCTGGACTGGCCCCTGCTGGACAACGCCCGGTCGTTCATGAAGGACTCGCTCGGCAACACGGCGGCGCAGGCCGCGACGGTCGGTGTGATCGCGCTGGTGCTCGCCCTGCCGTTCCTGACGACGTTCGCCGTCCGGCGGATCAGCCGGCTGATGGAACGCGACCGGCACACCGCGAGCCGTACGCTCCTCGTCCTCGGCACCGTCTGGATCACCTGCTCCACGCTGACCCTGGAGGTCGCGGACGTACCACTGGCCTCGCACAGCGCGGCCACGCTCGTGGAGAACCGCATCGAGTCGGTGCGCGACGGGCTGAAGGACGGCGAGGCGTTCGAGAAGCAGGCCGCCGTCGACGCCTTCGCCGACGTGCCGCCGGACCAGTTGCTGACGGGGCTGCGCGGCAAGGACGTGCTGATCACGTTCATCGAGAGCTACGGCCGCTCCGCGATCGACAACCCGCAGATGGGTGAGCCGCTGAGTGAGACGCTCGCGCAGAAGACGCAGGAGCTGAAGGACGCCGGGTACGCGTCGCGCAGCGGCTGGCTGCGCTCCCCCATCACGGGTGCCGGCAGCTGGCTCGGCCACTCCACATTCCTGTCCGGACTGTGGATCAAGAACCAGTCGCGCTACAACCACCTCGTCGCGGGCGACCGGCTCACCCTCACCGAGGCGTTCCGCCGCACCGGCGCTTGGCGCACCGTCGGGATCGTGCCGGGCACCCAGAAGGCGTGGCCGGAGGGCAAGTTCTTCGGTCTCGACCACATCTACGACTCGGACCAGCTGGGTTACCAGGGGCCGAAGTTCAGCTGGTCGACCATGCCGGACCAGTACACGCTGAAGGCGTTCCGGGAGCTGGAGTACGGCAAGGAGGGCCGCAAGCCGATGATGGCGGAGATCATCCTGACCTCCAGCCACAACCCGTGGGCGCCCATCCCGCGGACGATCCCGGAGGAGGAGATCGGCGACGGGTCGGTCTACCACGGTCTGCAGAAGGCCGAGGGCAAGGACCCCAAGGAGGTCTGGAAGAACCCCCTCGACGTCCGTGACGAGTACCGCAAGACCATCCAGTACTCGGTGAGCAGCATCGTCGACTTCGTCGCCAAGTACGGCTCGAAGGACACGGTCCTGATCTTCCTCGGTGACCACCAGCCCAACAAGACGGTCACCGGCGACAATCCGAGCCACGACGTGCCGGTGTCGGTCGTCGCGCAGGACCCGAAGGTGCTGGAGAAGATCGACGACTGGGGCTGGACGGACGGCCTCAAGCCCGCGTCCGACACCCCGGTCTGGCGCATGGACAAGTTCCGCGACCAGTTCATGACGGCGTTCGGCCCGCAGCCGGGCGGTACGCCGCAGTAGCGCACGCGTTGCAGTAGCGCACGCGTTCGGTCCGTGGACCCGGTCGTCCCGGCGATGCCTCCCGCAGGCGCGTCAGGGAAGGCCGGGTCCTCGTATCAGCCTGACGCGCCGACGTCGTTGTCGGGTGCTCCGTCGCCGACCGGGGGCAGGTCGCCGCGTTCGACGGGCGTCCCGTCGCGCGGGGGCGGCGTGTGGTGCGGGGGCGGGAGGAGGCAGGCCAGTTCGGCGTCGGTGGGGCGGTGGGCGGCGCGGGCGGCGGCCCGCAGGACGTCACGGTCGACGGCGGCCGTGACCGCGCTGATCCGGACGACGTGGTCACCGCGTTGGAGGGCGTACTCGTGCTGCCCCGCCGACGTGCGGTACCAGGCGCCGCCGTCGCGCACGCAGTCGACCGTCGTACCGGTGCCCTGGCCGAGGGGCTGTTCGGGGCAGTTCTCGGCGGTCATCGCGCCGCGGTCGACGAGGAGCAGGAGCTGGGCGCTGTTCCGCCGGGACCAGTAGGCGGCGGAGAAGCCGTCGTCGCCGTACACGCCGACCGACTGCCGGGCCAGTTCGAACCCGGGGGACTCGGTGACGTAGACGAGTCCCGGAGCGAGACCGAGTGCCTTGGCGCGGGCGTGGAGTTGAGCCCGGTCGGGGCTCGGCGCGAGGGGTTCGCGGGGCACCGCGACGACCTTCTCGCTCCCGCAGCCCGTGAGCAGCAGCGGCAGCAACGCCAGGGGCAGCAGAGTGCGCGCGGTACGGAGCATGTCCCCCATCCTGCCGCACAGTTGTTCCACAGGAAGGGCAAAGAGTTCGTTGTCCGAAAGCGCTTGCCCCCCTCCGTGCACGATCAGTCGCCACGGCCTCCCGGCGGGCCTCGCCCCGTGTCCGTTTCCTTCAAGACCGGCCGTGCGCGGCACGCCTACGGTGGCCGTATGACTCCACGACTCGACGCGATCGGGATGGTGGCTTCGGACATGGCCGCCTCCGTCACCTTCTACCGCCGTCTCGGCTTCGACTTCCCCGAGGGCTCCGAGGAGCAGCCGCACGCGGAGGCCGCGCTGCCCGGTGGGCTCCGGCTGATGCTCGACACCGAGGAGACCGTGCGGTCCTTCCACCCCGAGTGGCGGCGGGGCAGGGGCAGCGGCGCCGGCCTGGCCCTGCTGTGCGACAGTCCCGCCGAGGTCGACGCGGTGTACGAGGAGCTGGTCGCCGCCGGGCACCAGGGCGAGCTCAAGCCGTGGGACGCGGTGTGGGGCCAGCGGTACGCCGTCGTCCTGGACCCGGACGGCAACGGCGTCGACCTCTTCGCTCCGCTGCCGTCGGCCGGGTAGCGGGCGCGGCGGTGGCGCCCCCGGCCGACGGCCGGTGGCCGGTGAGGGCGGACCGGGGGGCCGACGGGGCGCGCACCCGCGCGGGACCGTCACCGTCCGCCGAGCAGCTCGCCCAGCGGCAGTCCCGCCAACTCCCTCACGTCCCGCGCCAGATGGGCCTGGTCGGCGTACCCGGTGCGGGCCGCGGTCTCGGCGTACGGGACACCCGCGCGGGCCAGCGCGAGCGCCCGCTGCAATCGCAGTACGCGGGCCAGCGTCTTGGGTCCGTAGCCGAACGCGGCGAGGGAGCGGCGGTGCAACTGCCGTGCCCCGACGCCGAGTTCGTCGGCTGTGGCAGCCACCGGCCGTCCGGCCTCCAGCGCGGCGACCACCCGCCGCAGCAGCGGATCGGGCCGCTCGCTCTCGGCCGCCCGCTCCAGGACCACCTCTTCGAGGCCGCTCGCGGGATGGCGGGCCGCGTTCACCCGCGCGGTGAGCCCACGGACGACTGGGGTCGGCCACAGGTCGTCCAACGCCACACGCCGGTCGCGCAGTTCATGCGCGGGCACGCCCAGGAAGGCGGGCGCGGCACCCGGCTGGAACCGGACCCCGGCCCAGCCGCCGGTGGCGCCTTCGACCGTGTACGCGCGGGTGTCGGGTCCGGCGACGAGCAGCCGCCCGTCGTTCCAGAGGAGGTCCATGCAGCCGTCGGGGAGGACCCGCGCCGGGCCGGGGTCGTCCGGGCCGCCGGGGTCGTTCGTCCATACGACGGCCCCGCCCAGCCGAGACGCCCGTTCCGCGTACACGGGAGAAGCCTACGTCTGTGACCGGTGGCGGTCCCGCCCTCGCCCCCGGTGCTCCTGCGGGCTCACCCCGTGGACCCGCTTGAACGCGCTCGACAGGGAGAACGCGCTTCCGTAGCCGACCCGCCGGGCGATCGCCTCCAGGGTGTCGTCGGTGTCCCGGAGCCGGTCCGCGGCCAGGGCGAGCCGCCACGCGGTGAGGTAGGCCATCGGGGGCTCCCCGACCAGCTCGTGGAAGCGTCGGGCGAGCGCAGCCCTGGAGACCCCCGCCTTCACGGCGAGCGCCGCCACGGTCCACGGGTGCGCCGGATCGTCGTGCAGCAGCCGCAGCACCCGGCCCACCACCGGGTCCGCCATCGCCCGGTACCAGGCGGGCGCCTCACGGGTGGCGAACCAGGCGCGGAGCGCGGCGATGACCAGCAGGTCGAGGAGCCGGTCGAGGACGACCTCCTGGCCGGGTTCGTCGCGGACGACCTCCGCCATGAGGATCGGGGTGAGCGGGCACTCCCATTCCTCCGAGGTGAGACTGAGCAGCGGCGGCAGGGCGTCGAGGAGCCGTCCGCCGATCTCGCCCCGCCAGAGGTAGGTGCCGATGAGCATCACCGCGGAGCCGTCGAGCCGGTCGCCCCAGGAGCGGACACCGAGGTCCATGGAGCCGTTGAGGGGCCGGCCGTCGGGGTACACGCACTCGGCGCCCGGCAGGATCACGGCCTGCGGCGCGGTGGTGGGATCGTCGGCGCAGAGGTACGGGTCGGGGCCGCGGGCGATGGCGAGGTCGCCGGCCCGGAGCCGTACACGGTCGCCGTCACCGTCGCCGGTGTCGGGAACGATCCAGGCGTCGCCGCGGACCATGAGCATGATCGTGAGCGGGGCGTGGTCCGCCACGCGGACGCACCAGGGCGGGTCGAAGCACGCACGGATCATGAAGGCGCCACGGGCTCGCGGGCCCTCCAGCAGGCCGGTGAGTGCGTCCATGCCGGCCAGCGTAGACGCGCGCGCATGGGAACGAGCCGCTCGCCGATGGGGCGTCGGGGCGTCCGCCCGTTGACTGGAGGCATGACGACGAACTCAGCGGAGAACATGGCGGAGAACGCGGCCAAGGACGCGGCGGAGGCGCGGGGCACGGCGCCCGCGTGGGACATGACGGTGTTGGTGACGGGGGCCTCGGGGCGTACGGGCAGCCGGGTCGCGGCGGCGGCGCGGGCCGCCGGCCTCACGGTACGGGCGGCGTCCCGCGCGAACGGCTTCGACTGGACGGACCGGTCGACCTGGGGGCCGGCGCTCCAGGGGGTGGACGCGGCGTATCTGGTGTACCCGTCGGACATCGGCGCGCCCGGCGCCGCCGAGGCGCTCGGCGGGCTCGCCCGGGAGGCGGTCGCGCGGGGTGTCCGCCGGCTCGTGCTGCTGTCGGCGCGGGGGCAGGACCTCGCGCTGCCGGCCGAGGAGGCCGTGCGGTCGTCGGGGGTGGAGTGGACGATCGTGCGGGCGGCGTGGTTCATGCAGAACTTCAGCGAGGGGCCGCTGGTGGAGGGGCTGCGGCAGGGGGAGCTGGTGTTCCCCGGCGGTGAGGTGGCGGAGCCGTTCGTGGACGTGCGGGACATCGCGGACGTGGTGGTCGCCGCGCTCGTGGCCGACGGGGCGGCGTTCGCCGGGCGCACCGTGGAGGTCACCGGGGCGCGGCCGCTGGGCTTCCGGGCGGCGGTGGCGGAGATCGCGGAGGTCACGGGCCGGGAGTTCACCTATGTGCCGGTGTCCGCGCGGGACTACGGGGACGCCCTGCTGGGGTTCGGGGTGCCCGCCGGGGAGGTGGGGGCGCTGGTGGAGACGTTCGAGGCGCTGCTGGACGGACGCAACGCGAGCACGACCGACGGGGTGCGCGGTGCCCTGGGCCGGGAGCCGAGGGGATTCACCGAGTTCATCCAGGAGGCCGCGGCCGGGGGCGCTTGGAGCGAGTGACCGGGAGGGCACCGCCGGGGCGCCCGGAGCAAGTGACCGGGCGGCCGGGCCGAGCGGCAGGCGGCGGACGGCGGGCGGCGGACAGCAGGCGGCGGAAAGCGGGCGCCAGCGGGACGAGTGCGAGGGGTGGTCACTCGCGCGGTTGCCCGGGACATGCCCGACCGGGACATGCCCGCCCGCCCGGGACGTGCCCGCCCGGCCAGGACCCCCCGCTGGTCCGCCCCTACTCGTCGCCCTTCTTCGCCGGGGACCGCAAGCGCGACGTGACGTCCTCCGGGGGCAGGAAGCGGGACCAGCGCTCCGGGAACTCGGAGGGCATGTCGGGGTCCTCGGGGTCGTGGGAGCGGGCGGCGGCCGCGCGGGCCACGTACTCGGCGGCCTGCTCCTCGCGCAGGCGCTCGTTGGCGGCGCGGGCGGCGGCCGTGGCGGCGGCCGGCCACACCCGGTCGATGGCGGCGTTGACGGCCGCGCCGACCAGGACCGCGAAGGCGCTCACACCGATCCACAGCAGGACGGCGACGGCGGCCGCGAGGGAGCCGTAGATCGTGGCCCCCTCGACCGTGGCGGAGAGGTAGATGCGCAGCAGGAAACTGCCGAGGACCCACATGCCGAGGGCGACCAGGGAGCCGGGCACGTCCTCCACCCACGGCGAGCGCACGGGCACCGACACGTGGTAGAGCGTCGTGAGGAAGACGATCGACAGGACGATCACGACCGGCCAGTAGAGGACCTGGACGACGGTGGTCGACCAGGGCACGATCCGGACCACCGCGTCGGGGCCCGCGACCATCAGCGGCAGCGCGACGGAGCCGATGAGCAGGGCCACGATGAACAGCAGGAATGCCATCAGGCGGGTCTTGACGATGCCACGGACGCCGTCGAGGCCGTACATGACGGTGATGGTGTCGATGAAGACGTTCACCGCGCGGGAGCCGGACCACAGGGCGATCAGGAAACCGATGGAGATGACGTCGGGGCGGCCGCCCTTCATCACGTCGTCCAGGATGGGCTGGGCGATCTCCTGGACGCCCTTGTCGGACAGGACGGTGCGGGAGGCCTCCAGCAGGTTGAGCTCCAGGCTGGCGATGGTGTCGGCGCCGGTCCAGTCGTCGACGTAGCCGAGGAGGCCGATCATGCTGAGCAGCAGCGGCGGCACGGAGAGCAGGGTGAAGAACGCCGCCTCCGCGGCGAGACCGAGGATGCGGTACTCGATGCAGGAGTTGACGGTGTCCTTGAGGAGCAGCCAGGCGGTCCTGCGCTTGGAGACGTTGCGGTAGAGGGCACGCGCGCGATGGAGACGCCCGTGCGGGCTCTCGGGTCGGGGGGGTGACTGACTTGCTGGCTGCACGCCCTAAAGGTATCCGTCCGGGCGTGCCGACCTCACCTCCCGGTGCCGCGGGCCGCGGCCGGTTCCGCGTGGGCCGCTCGCATCCCTCCGGCCCCGTCACGGGGCAGATGCCGTAGGGAAACACAGCGGAAACCAAAGATGATTCCGTATCTCGTTTTCTGTCATGGACGTGCTGGCCGAATTATTGAGGCGACGGAAGTGGAACGACGGAGCGTGTTTGTGCCCGCTTTTTGGAAAGTTCCCCGCTGAAGCCCACGGCCGGGCGAGGTCCGACAGGTCGGAAGAGATCGGAAAAGGGGCGGGAAAGCGTCAATTACCCGGTCTCCCTTGACCTGTTCGGTAATGTGCCGAAAGAATCCGGATTGCATTCCGCTGGGCCGGCCCGGATCAGGCTGCGGCACAGCACAGTCCGGGGGATTCTCCAGGCTTCGACCAGCCTGTTCCATTCCGCCACTCCCGTCACCGCATTCCGTCCCCTTTCTCACCGTCATTCCGCGCGCCGTCCTTTCACCCCCGGGCGCCCTTCCTCGTAATACCTGTCGCGGAGAATTCGATGACATTGCCAGTACCACGACACGTGGTGGAAGAACCGGATGCGGTCGAGGCGGCCGAGCCGGACGCGGCGAAAAGTCACACCGCCGTCGAGCGACTTCTGGCCGATGTTCTGGCCGACGTCACCCATATCGAACATGCGCCCGTTGACGCGCACTTCTTCGACGATCTCGGCGCCAACTCACTGACGATGGCTCATTTCTGCGCCCGGGTCAGGAAGCATCCGCATCTGCCCCCCGTATCCATACGGGACGTCTACGGCCACCCCACCGTCCGCTCCCTCGCGGCCGCGCTGGCCCAGGCTCCCGAGCCGCCGGCCGCCGCTCCCGCTCCGCCGCCCGAGACGACCGCGCCGGGCAGCACACCCCGGTATGTGCTGTGCGGGGCGCTCCAGCTGCTCGTCTTCGCCGGGTACTGCCTGGTGGCCGCCCTCGGCTCCCTCCAGGGGTACGCGTGGGTGGCGGACGGCTCCGGGATCGTCGAGGTCTATCTGCGGTCGGCGGTGTTCGGCGGGCTCGGCCTCGTCGCCCTGTGCCTGCTGCCGGTGGCCGCGAAGTGGCTGCTGATCGGGCGGTGGAAACCGGTGGAGTTCCCCGTGTGGGGCCCGGCCTACCTGCGGTTCTGGATCGTCAAGGCGCTGCTGCGCACCAGCCCGATGGCCCTGCTCGTGGGCAACCCGCTGTACGTGCTGTACCTGCGTGCCCTGGGCGCCCGGATCGGCCCCGGTGTCACGATCCTCAGCCGTACCGTCCCCGTCTGCACCGATCTGCTCACCATCGGCGCGGGCACCGTGATCCGCAAGGAGTGCCACTTCCTGGGCTACCGGGCCCGCGCCGGGCGCATCCGCACCGGTCCGGTGACCCTCGGCCGGGACGTGTTCGTCGGCGAGCACACCGTGCTCGACATCGACACCGCCATGGGCGACGGCTCCCAGCTCGGCCACTCCTCCGCGCTGCGCGCCGGCGAGACCGTCCCCGCGGGGCAGAGCCGGCACGGCTCCCCCGCCCGCCCGACGGACGTCGACCACATCCGGGTCGGACCGGCCCCCTGCGGCACCGCGCGACGCGCCGGATACGGACTCGCCACGCTGCTCCAGGTGTTCCTGCTGTACGTACCGCTGACCGTCGGCGGCGCCCATCTGCTGCTCGCCGCCGTGCCCTCGCTGGAGGTCCTGCTCGACCCGGCGGCGCTGCACCTCACCTCGGCCCGCTTCTACGCCGAGGCGGTGGCGCTGTCCCTCGCGCTGTTCCTCGGCAGTGTCGTCACCGGCGCCTTCGCGGTGCTCGTGGTGCCGCGGCTGCTGCGCCCGCTGGTCCGGCCGGACCGGACGTACCCGCTGTACGGCTTCCACTACTCGGTGCACCGCGCGATCGCCCGCCTGACGAACCTGAAGTTCTTCGCCTGGCTGTGCGGCGACAGCTCCTACATCGTCCCGTACCTCAAGGCACTCGGGTACGACCTGTCGCGGGTCGAGCAGACCGGGTCGAACTTCGGCACCGAGATCCAGCACGAGACGCCGTTCCTCACCCGGGTCGGCAGCGGCACCATGGTCGCGGACGGGCTGTCGGTGATGAACGCCGAGTACTCCGCCACGTCGTTCCGGGTGTCCCGGACGTCGATCGGCGGGCACAACTTCCTCGGCAACGCCATCGCCTACCCGGTCGGCGGCCGGACCGGCGAGAACTGCCTGCTGGCGACCAAGGTGCTGGTCCCGCTCGACGGCGAGATCCGCGAAGGGGTCGGGCTGCTCGGCTCGCCGCCCTTCGAGATCCCCCGCTCCGTGGAGCGCGACAGCCGCTTCGACCATCTGCGGGAGGGCGACGAACTGCGCCGCAGGCTCGCCGCGAAGAACCGCTGCAACCTGCGCTCGATGGCCCTGTTCGTCCTGCTGCGCTGGCTGCACCTGTGCGTGCTCACCGTCCTCGGTTTCGCGGCCTACGACCTGTACGGGCACCACGGCACCGCCGGGCTGCTCGCCCTCGCCGCGGTCCCGCTCGCCGGGCTGGTGTTCACGATCGCCTACTACGTGCTGGTGGAGCGGTGCCTGACCGGGTTCCGGCCGCTGCGGCCACGGCTGTGCTCCATCTACGACCCGGTGTTCTGGCGCCAGGAGCGGCTGTGGAAGCTCTCCGACAAGCACCTCCAGGTCCTCAACGGCACCCCGTACAAGAGCGTCGTCTGGCGGCTGATGGGGGTGCGGATCGGCCGGCGGGTCTTCGACGACGGGGCGTACATCACGGAGCGGACCCTGACCACCATCGGGGACGACTGCACGCTGGCCGCGAGCACCAAGATCCAGGCCCACTCGCAGGAGGACGGCACGTTCAAGTCGGACCACGTCACGATCGGCGCGCGCTGCACGCTCGAGGTCGGGGCGTTCGTGCACTACGGCGTGGTGCTGGGCGAGGGGGCCGTGCTCGCCCCGGACTCCTTCCTGATGAAGGGCGAGGAGGTGCCGCCGTACGCGCGGTGGGGCGGGAATCCGGCGACGGAGACGGCGCGGTACGCGGCACCGGACACCACGGGGCGCTCCCTGACGGACGCCTCGCGCGAACAGTGAAGTGAATCGGGGGGAGACACATGGACCGGTCGACAACGGCGGGCGACACCGCCCGGACGTTCTGGCAGGGGATGCTGGCCGCCGGGGGGCGGACCGCGATCCCGAGGTGGAGCGGCGCCCCCGTGAAGGGCACCGCCGCCTACGAAGTGCCGTTGCCCGAGGGCCTGCTGGCGGGCCCGGACGGGACGGCGGCGCTGCTCGCCGCCCACGCGAAAGTACTCGCCGCGCTCTGCGGCGAGCGAGAGGTCACCACCGGCTGGGCGGTGGACGGCCGGGTGCTGCCCTGCCGGATCGGCACCACGCCCGGTGACACCTGGCGGTCCCTGCTGGGGCACACCCGGCGCGTCCTCGCGGAGCTGTCGGCCCACGCCGGCTTCCCCGTGGACGCCCTGCGCGCCGAACTCGGCCTGGAGGAACCGCCGTTCGAGACCGTGCTCGACGCCACCGGGGCGGACGGCGACCTCGACGGGGACGTGGTCCTGCGGGTGGCGCCGGTGCGGGGCGCGGACGGGCCCGCGCTGCGGCTTCGGTACCGCACCGACGTGCTGGACGAGGGCGCCGCCGCCCGGATCGCCGGGTACCACGTCACCGCGCTCGCCGGGCTCGCGGTGGAACCGCACGCCGAACACGCGCGGCAGAGCCTGCTGTCGGACGACGAGGTCCGCCTCCAGCTCGACGGCCTCGCCGGGCCGCACCGTGAACTGCCCGACCGCCGGGCGCACGAGCTGTTCGAGCAGCGGGTCGTGGCGCACCCCGACGCCGTCGCGGCCGTCCACGGCGACCGCCGGTGGACGTACCGGGAGCTCAACTCCCGCGCGAACCAGCTCAGTCGGGCCCTGCTGGTGCGCGGACTCGGCCGTGAAGGGGTGGTGGCGGTAATCACCGAGCGGAACCTCGACTGGATGGCCGCCGTCCTCGCCGTCCTCAAGGCCGGCGGCGTCTACCTCCCCGTCGAGCCGCACTTCCCCGCCGAGCGCATCACCCGGATGCTCACCCGGGCCCGCTGTGGGCTGGTCCTCACCGAGCGGGGCAGCACCGCGACCCTCGACACGGCCCTGGCCGCGCTGCCCGACACACAGAAACTGCTCGTGGAGGACGCGTACGACGAGGCGCACACCGACTCCGACCTCGGCATGGAGATCACCCCGGACCGGCTCGCTTACATCTACTTCACCTCCGGTTCCACGGGTGAGCCCAAGGGCGCGATGTGCGAGCACGTCGGCCTGGTGAACCACCTCCACGCCAAGCTCGACGACCTGGGGATCGGCGAGGGCGACGTCGTCGCGCAGACCGCGCCCCAGTGCTTCGACATCTCCCTGTGGCAGCTGCTGGCCGCGCCCCTGGCCGGCGGGCGGACGCTGCTGGTGGAGCAGGAGGAGATCCTCGACGTCGAACGGTTCGTCGACCGGATCGCGGCCGGCCGGGTGAATGTGCTCCAGGTCGTGCCGTCGTACCTCGAAGCCGTCCTCGCCCATCTGGAGCAGCGCCCGCGGCCGCTGCCCGACCTGCGCCGGGTGTCCGTCACCGGGGAGGCGCTGAAGAAGGAGCTGGCCGAACGCTGGTTCGCCACCGGGCCGGGGATTCCGCTGGTCAACGCCTACGGTCTCACCGAGACCTCGGACGACACCAACCACGAGGTGATGCACCGGGCGCCGGAGGGCGATCGGGTGCCGCTCGGCCGCCCGGTCGGCAACGTCCGCGTGTACGTCGTGGACGAGCACCTCTCCCTCGTGCCGCTGGGCGCCCCGGGGGAGGTCGTCTTCTCCGGCATCTGCGTCGGGCGGGGCTATGTCAACGATCCCGAGCGCACCCGGCGGGCCTTCACCACCGACCCGTACCGGCCGGGTGAGCGGCTCTACCGCAGCGGGGACCACGGGCGGTGGCGGCCCGACGGCAAGCTGGAGTTCCTCGGCCGCCGCGACACGCAGGTCAAGGTGCGCGGCTTCCGCATCGAGATCGGCGAGGTGGAGAACGCGCTGCTGCGGGTCGACGGGGTCCGTGACGGCGCGGTCGTGGTCGCCGGGGGCGCTCGGCTGGTCGCCTTCCACTCCGGCCGGCCGCTGCCGGGCGAGGTGCTGCGGGAGCGGCTCGCGGCCTCGCTGCCGGCGTACATGGTGCCGTCGGTGTTCCACTGGCGCGCGAGCCTGCCGCTGACCGCCAACGGCAAGACGGACCGGCGGGCGCTCACCGAACTGGCCGAGTGCGTCGACACCACGGACGGCCGACCCGCGGTGTCGACGGTCACGGCGACCGAGGAGCGGCTGGCCCTCGCGTGGGCCGACGTGCTGGGGGTGCCGCGGGCCCGGATCGGCCGCGACGACCACTTCTTCGACCGGGGCGGCACCTCCCTGTCGGCGGTGAAGCTCGCGGTCGCCCTGGACCGGGCGGTGTCCCTCAAGGACGTGGTCGACCATCCCGTCCTCGCGGACCTCGCCGCCCTGATCGACACACGGACGGCCGCACGGGCCGCCGCCGACCTCGACGGGAGGGCGTCGTCATGAGCTTTCTGAGCCGCCGCGGCGCCCCGGGCCGTCGCCGCACCGCCCCGGAGACACCGCCGGTACCGCAGCCGCTCCCGGACGTGGACCTCTCCCCCGGCAGGCCCGCGCTGCTGCCGGTCTCGCCCGTCGTGCCCACGCCCCGCTGGGCGGCCGGGCACCGGAACTCCCTGCGGGCCGTCGTCGCCGAGCACGGCGCGGTCCTGGTGCGGGGCCTCGGACTGCGGGACGCGGCCGAGGCCGAGGCCGTGTTCCGGCAGCTGGGCGGCGGCACCCTGCTGGACGAGCGGGAGACCTTCGCACCCCGGCGGACGCACGCGAACGGGGTGTACTCCTCGACCCCGTGGCCGCCGAACCAGCCCATGTGCATGCACCACGAGTCGAGCTACACACGGGAGTTCCCCGGCCTGCTGCTCCTCGCCTGCCTCCGGCCCGCCGACCGGGGCGGGGCGACGGGCCTCGCCGACGCGGAGGCCGTGCTCGCCGCGCTGCCGACCGGGCTCGCCGAACGGTTCGAGCGGGACGGCTGGCTGCTGACCCGCTCCTACAACGACGAGATCGGCGCGTCCGTCGAGGATGCCTTCGGCACCACCGACCGGGCCGCCGTCGAGCGCTACTGCCGCGCGGGCGGCGTCGACGTCGCCTGGCAGCCCGACGGCTCCCTGCGCACCCGGCAGCGGCGCCCCGCCGTGGTGCGGCACCCGGTCACCGGCCGGCGCTGCTGGTTCAACCAGGTCGCGTTCCTCAACGCATGGACGATGGACCCCGAGGTGCGCGCGTACCTGGTGGACCTCTACGGGCCGGACGGACTGCCCTTCGACACCCGCCACGGCGACGGCGAACCGATCGGCGCGGACGTCGTGGAGACGCTCAACGCGGTCTACGAGGCCCACACCGTCCGCACCCCGTGGCTGGCCGGTGACCTGCTGCTCGTCGACAACATCCGCTGCGCCCACAGCCGCGAGCCCTACGAGGGGCCGCGCGAGGTGCTCGTGGGGTTCACGGACCCCGTACGGCTTTCCGATGACGACACGAAGGACGAGGTGAGCTTCGTATGACCGGGACTCCGGGCTTCGCCGTGATCTCCGGCGCCCAGGTGCGGGAGGCGCTCCAGGGGCGGGAGCGGGAGATCGTCGACCTGGTCGAGACCGTGTACCGGCTGCACGGCGCCGGGGACACGGGCGACACGGTCAACCCGCCGTCGTACTTCCTGCGCTTCCCGGACCGCCCGTCCTCGCGGATCATCGCGCTGCCCGCCTCGCTGGGGGGAACGTTCCAGGTGGACGGGTTGAAGTGGATCTCCAGTTTCCCGGAGAACACGGCGGCCGGGCTGCCCCGCGCCTCCGCCGTGCTGATCCTCAACGACCACACCACCGGCTATCCGTTCGCCTGTCTGGAGGCCTCGGTCATCAGCGCGACCCGGACGGCCGCGTCGGCGGCGCTCGCGGCCGACCGGCTGAGCACGGCCCGTGAGGCGCCCCGCCCCGTCCGGGTCGGCTTCGTCGGCACCGGCCTGATCGCCCGCTACATCCACACCTTCCTCGCCGCGACCGGCTGGTCCTTCGAAGAGGTGGGGGTGCACGACCTGTCCGCGACCAGTGCGGCGGGGTTCCGGGGGTACTTGGAACGGTCCGGCGCGAGCGGGCGGGTGGTCACGTACGACAGCGCCGAGGACGTGATCCGCGCCAGCGATCTGATCGTGTTCGCGACGATCGCGGGCGAGCCGCATGTGCACGAGCCCAAGTGGTTCGCCCACCACCCGCTGGTGCTGCATGTGTCGCTGCGGGACCTGGCGCCCGACGTGCTGCTCGCCTCGGCGAACTTCGTCGACGACGTCGAGCACTGTCTGAAGGCGAACACCTCACCGCATCTCACCGAACAGCTCACCGGCGGCCGGGACTTCCTCGACGGAACGCTCCACGACGTGCTCACCGGCCGCGTGTCCGTGCCGGCGGACCGTCCGGTGGTCTTCTCACCCTTCGGCCTCGGGGTCCTCGACCTCGCGGTCGGCGGTCGTGTCCACGCGGAGGTCGCCCGCACGGGCGGCCTGCGGATCGTGGACGACTTCTTCCACGAGCTGCGCCGGCACGGCTGACGGCCGACGCAGCGGTACGACAAGCACCACCAGGGGGGCCGCAGTGCCAGTCATATCCGTTCCCACGGACTTCAACGAGGAGGAGCTGTACGTCGACCTGCGCACGGTCGTCGGCCACAGGCTCTTCCTCAAGTGCGAGGGCTTCAACTTCGCCGGCTCGATCAAGCTCAAGGCCGCGACCGAGATGGTGCGGGCCGCCGAGCGGGACGGACGGCTCGGGCCGGGCTCGACCCTCGTCGAGTCCTCGTCCGGGAACCTGGGCGTCGCGCTCAGCATGATCGCGGCGAGCCGGGGCTACCGGTTCCTGTGCGTGACCGACGCCCGCTGCAACCCGGCGACCAAGGGGCTGATGGAGGCGCTCGGCAGCCGGGTCGACGTCATCACCGAGCCGGACCCGATCGGCGGCTTCCTCGGCGCGCGGATCGCCTACGTCCGCGCGCTGTGCGCCGCCGACGAGCGGTACGTGTGGCTCGACCAGTACACCAACCAGGCGAACTGGCGGGCGCACTACCGCACCACCGCGCCCGCCATCGCCCGGCAGTTCCCCCGGCTCGACGTGCTGTTCGTGGGGGTCGGCACCTCGGGAACGCTGATGGGGTGCGCCCAGTGGTTCTGGGAGCGGCGGCGCCGGGTGCGGATCGTGGCCGTGGACAGCGTGGGCTCGGTCGCGTTCGGCGGGACGCCGGGCCGGCGGCTGATCCCCGGCCTCGGCACGAGCGTGCCGCCGCCGCTGCTCGACGCGTCCTGCGTGGACGACGTCGTCCGGGTGGAGGAGGCCGACACCGTACGGGCCTGCCACCGCCTGGCGCGGCGCGGTTTCCTCTTCGGGGGCTCCACCGGCACGGTGGTCAGCGGCGCCGTCGACTGGCTGAACCGGGACGGCTCCCCCGACCTCACCGCGGTCGCCATCGCCCCGGACCTCGGCGAACGCTACCTCGACACGATCTACCGCCCGGGCTGGCCCCTCGAACAGTACGGAGAGTCCGTCCTCGGCACCGACGAACTGGGCACGGGGGAACTGGCGGCGCCGGTGGTCTGAGCCGGGGGCCTCGGGCAGGCGGTCCAAGCCCGGGTGGGCGGCCTCGGGCCGGTGGGCGGCCTCGGGCTGGTGGTCCAAGCCGGGTGGGCGGCCTCGGGCCGGGGGCCGGGGGGTGGCCCCGGGCCGCTGGTCCGAGCCGGGCGGGCCGCCTCGGGCCGGGGGCCGGGGGGTGGCCCCGGGCCGCTGGTCCAAGCCGGGCGGGGGCCTGGGCCGGTGGGCGGAGCGGGTGCCGCCACGGGCTGGTGATCCGAGCCGGGCGGGCCGCCTCGGGCCGGGGGGCGGCCTCGGGCTGGTGGTCCAAGCCGGGTGGGCGGCCTCGGGCCGGGGGCCGGGGGGTGGCCCCGGGCCGCTGGTCCGAGCCGGGCGGGGGGCCTGGGCCGGTGGGCGGAGCGGGTGCGGCCTCGGGCGGGTGGTCCGAGCGGGGCGGCCTCGGGGAGCCTCCCCCGGATGCGGGTGACCGTCGCCGTACCGGGGGGTACGTTTCCTGGCATGGCAGCCACGCACGAAGTGACCAATCAGGTTCCGCCCCTGGTGGGCTATGACGTCTACGCCGCCGACCGGGTCCTGACGGAGGCCGTCGAGCGGCATGTGGCCCCGGACGTCCTCGACGAGGCCCGCGGTGAACTGTCGGGGCTCGGCCACACGGCCGGGTCGGCGCAGGTCCAGGAGTGGGGCAGGCTCGCCAACGAGAACCCGCCGAAGCTGCGCACCCACGACCGCTACGGCAACCGGATCGACGAGGTCGAGTTCCACCCGTCCTGGCACCGGCTGCTGGGCAAGGGCGTCTCGGCGGGGCTGACAGCCGCCTGGACACGGCCCTCCGGGCATGTCCGGCGCGCCGCCGGCTTCGTCGTCTGGACGCAGGTCGAGGCCGGCAACGGCTGCCCCCTGTCGATGACCCACGCGGCGGTGCCGGCGCTGCGCACGGACCCGGCACTGGCCGCCGAGTGGGAGCCCAGGCTGACGTCGACGATCTACGACTGGGACCTGCGGCCCGCCGACCGGAAGGCCGGTGTGCTCTTCGGGATGGGCATGACGGAGAAGCAGGGCGGCAGCGACGTACGCGCCAACACGACCGAGGCCCGGCCGCTGGCCGAGGACGGGACGTACGAGCTGCGGGGCCACAAGTGGTTCTGCTCGGCGCCGATGTCCGACGGCTTCCTGGTGCTGGCGCAGGCGCCGGGCGGGCTGACCTGCTTCCTGGTGCCCCGGATGCTGGCGGACGGCACTCGCAACGTCTTCCGGATCCTGCGGCTGAAGGACAAGCTGGGCAACCGGTCGAACGCCTCCGGCGAGGTCGAGTTCGACGGGACGTGGGCGCGCCGGGTCGGCGACGAGGGCCGGGGCGTGCGCACGATCATCGAGATGGTGTCCGTCACCCGGCTGGACTGCGCGCTGGGCGCGGCCTCGCTGATGCGGCAGGCGGTGGCGCAGGCCACGCACCACTGCGCGTACCGGGAGGCGTTCGGCGGCAAGCTGATCGACAAACCGCTGATGCGGAACGTTCTCGCCGACCTGGCGCTGGAGTCGGAGGCGGCGACGACGCTGGCGCTGCGCCTGGCGGCGGCGTACGACGCGGCGGAGGGACCGGACGGCGACGAGGGCGAGCGCGCGCTGCTGCGGCTCGCGGTGCCGGCCGCCAAGTACTGGGTGACCAAACGCTGTACGGCCACGGTGACGGAGGCCTCGGAGTGCCTCGGCGGCAACGGCTACGTCGAGGAGTCGGGCATGCCCCGGCTGCTGCGGGAGTCGCCGCTCAACTCGATCTGGGAGGGCGCCGGGAACGTCCAGGCGCTGGACGTGCTGCGTGCCCTGCAGCGGGAACCCCGGGCGTTCGACGCGTACTTGAGGGAGGTGGGCCGGGCCCGTGGCGCCGACCACCGCCTCGACGGGGCGATCAAGAACCTGCTGACCGAACTCGCCGACCTCAACGGCGTCGAGGCCCGCGCCCGCCGGCTCGTGGAGCGCCTCGCCCTGGTCCTCCAGGGGGCCCTCCTCGTCCAGTACGCGCCGCCGGCGGTCGCGGACGCGTTCTGCGCGTCCCGTCTGGGCGGCGACTGGGGCGCGGCCTTCGGCACCCTGCCCCACACGCTGGACCTGGGCTCGGTGGTGGAGCGGGCCCGGCCGGTGGGCTGAGCCCCACCGGGCGGGGCCCCCTTTCGAGTGGCGCGGAGGTGGTGCTGCGCCGACACGGCACCACCCCCGCGTTCGGGCCCCTGCGAGCGGAGCACACGCGCCGCACCGGGCGGCGTTGAACAAGTTTCAAGCAGGGCCAGGCCGTCCGCCAGGGTTGCAGGGGGTTGCAACTCGTCGGCGCTCTGTGGCCGGAGTGAGCCCCTCCGTGGGTGAAGAACGGCAGACTGGGACCCCGTAGTCAACGCCGGTCACGCAGGCCCGGACTCCGTCGGCCCTCCCGGGCGGGGAGGCGGCCCTGCCGGGAGGAACGAGTGCCGCACTCGCCGATGGAAGTCACGCGGCTCACCGCCACGGACGCCGCCCGGGCGGCACGGGTGCTCGGCGAGGTCCGTGCCTCCGCCCTCGCCGGACGGCGTCCGAAGCCCTCCCCCAGCCCGGTGATCAGGGAGTCCTGGAGCCGCATGCTGCGCAGCGGGATGGATCCCGACCACGACTTCCGGGCCGACCTGCTGAGCCGGGACGAGGTGGAGCGCCGCCGCCAGACCTCTCCCCTGCGGCATGTACTGCCGGTGCTGCGCGAGGGGTTGCTGTCCCTGGCGGACACCGCGCAGCACATCATGATGGTCGCGGACGCGGACGCCCGGGTGCTGTGGCGGGAGGGCAGTACGGCGGTGCTCCGCAAGGCCGACGGGCAGGGCCTCGGGGTCGGCGCGGACCTGCGGGAGGAGACGGTCGGCACGAACGGGGTGGGCACGCCCCTGGTGGTCCGCCGCCCCGTCCAGGTTTTCGCCTCCGAGCACTTCGTGCGGGCCCTGCACTCCTGGACCTGCACCGGGGCGCCCATCACCGACCCGCGCGACGGCAGGCTCCTCGGTTCGGTCGACATCAGCGGCCCCCTGGAGACCCTGCACCCCGCGACGCTGGCACTGGTCGACGCGGTCGCCAAGCTGGCCCAGTCCCGGCTGCGCGACCTGCACCTCGCCTCATTGGAACAACTACGGGCGGTGGCGGCCCCGGTGCTGGCCCGGATCGGCGGCCCGGCGGTCGCCGTGGACCGGGACGGCTGGACGGCGGCGGTGACGGGCATGCCGTACACCGGCCGCCTCGCCCTGCCCAAGTCCCTGTCGCCGGGCCGCCGCTGGCTGCCCGCGCTGGGACTGTGCACGGTCGAGCCGCTCTCCGCCGGCTGGCTGATACGGCCCACCGCGGACCCCGCGCCCGCCCCTACGGCCACCCGGATCAGCCTCGACGTCTCCCACCCGCGCCGCTGGACCGTCACCGTCTGCGGCTCCGCCGGCTCCTGGACGCATGAGTTGAGCCCCCGTCACGCCGAACTCCTGTATCTCCTCGCCCTCCACCGCGGCGGCCGCAGCGCCTCCGCCCTCGCCGACGACATGTTCGGCGACCCCGCCCGCACGGTCACCGTCCGCGCCGAGATGTCCCGCGTACGCCGCTACCTGGGCGCCTACCTCGACCACCGCCCTTACCGCTTCACGGAACGAGCCGACGTCGAGGTGCACCTCCCGGACAGCCCCCTCGATCTGCTGCCGCATTCGGTGGCGCCGGGGGTGGTGCGGGCCAGGGGGGCGGCGCCGGGCGGACAGGCGTGGACGGAAGGGCCGTTGGGGCACGGGGAACAGTCCTAGACCGGCGTTGGGCCAGGCTGGGAACGGGAGCGACGCGGTATGGAACAGGGGCCTGGTATGGGCAACGTGGTGAGCGGACGGAACAAGTCTCCGCGCCGCCCTCTCCCTGGTCCCCCGCGCCGACCCCTGACCGGCCACCCCTGCTCCGCGTCAAACCTCCCGCAACCCTCCCCCGGTGAACGGATCATGGCCCCCGGGTGAGGGATCTCCCTGTATTTCCCGCGTCCTCGGCGTGACACGTGCCCCACTGCCGTAGCATCCCTTCCAGGCCACCCCACCTGTCTCTCCGTCAAGGTTTCGCTCGCAGGAGGCAGTTGGCCGACCGGGAGGTTGTGATGAAGCATCGCGGTAGGCACCGACGGCGCAGAAGGGGGCGTGCGCTGCGCGCTTCCCTCGCGGGGACCGCGCTGGCGCTCACGGCGGCGGCCACTCTGATCAGCACGTCCCAGGCTGCGGGCGGGAAGACGCCGGGCGGTCTGTCGGCGGTCGGTTCGGCCGCCGAGCTGCGCGCGCTCCGCCTCAAGGAGAACCTCACCGACCGGACCGCGCTGGAGACCCTCACGACCGGGATGGGCGGCCGGGTCGGCGTCGACGAGGTGCTGCGCAGCGCCAACCACCGGATGCGGGAGCAGGGCGACTGCTTCGTCACCGAGAAGGGCGTCCTGCCGCTCACGCCGAAGGCCGCGCGGGCGTACTGCTGGGAGGCCCCGGACGCGGTCGACGACCGGTGGCGGCCCCAGTCGGTCACCACGTCCCGCGACAACAAGGTCATCGTGTCCGGCTGGACCCACGCCGGCACCACCGCCGGCGAGGAGGGGCTCGCCCGGGTCGCCTTCGTCGACGCGAGCGACCCGTCGGACCTGAAGTACCGCTGGGTGCTGCTCGTCGTACCGCAGGCCGACGGCAAGGGGCTGAAGGCGGTGCGTTCCCAACTCGGCGGCATGGCCTGGTACGAGAACAAGTTGATCGTCACCGCCCGGAACCCGCAGAACAGCGGGTACCGCGACGACTCCCTCTTCGTCTTCGACCTCGACCGCTTCCTCCGCGCCGACGTCACCGACAGCGACGCGATCGGCAAGGTCGAGGGGGGCTTCTCCGCCCACCACTACCGGTATGTGCTGCCCGCGGTCGCCTCCTACAGCCCCGCCTCGGGCGACGCCTGCGACGCGCACGGCAACGAAGGCGTGCCCTGTCTCTCCTCCGTGTCGCTCGACCGGACGTCGACGCCGCCGAGCGTCGTCGCGAACGAGTCGTTCGCTACGGGCAGCGGGACGGCGGCCCGCGTGTGGCGGTACGACCTCGACACCGTCTCCGACCGGGCGGGGCTGCTCGGCGCCACCGGGCGGCAGGGCGAGGTCGAGGCCGACGAGGCGTACGAGACGAAGGCCACCCATGTCCGGGGCGTCCTCTCCCACGACGGCGACTGGTACGTGAGCCAGGCCGCAGCGAAGCAGGGGCGGCACGGCACGGTGTGGCGGCAGGACGAGAACCGGGCCCGCGCCGCCAGCTGCACGAACGGCACCTCGGAGCACCAGTCGTACGCCTGCTGGGGGCTGCACGGCGGGCCCCTCTCCTACTCCCCCGAGACCGGCGAACTGTGGACGCTCACCGCTCCCATCCCGGAGCGGGTGCTGTACGCGGTGAAGCTGTCCGACGTCGAGCGCGCCCTGGACTAGCGGCACGAGGAGCCGGCCCCTCAGTCACCTCCTTCTTCGACCGTGACACCTGGGCCACGAGGAGGAGCAGGATGCCGCAGGCGGCGACCAGGAGCCAGCCCGGGCGGGACGCGTGCGCGAGTTCCGCCGGGCCGGCATCGGTGACCAGGCCACCGGCGAGCGCGATACCGAGGGCGGAGCCGAGTTGCCGTGCCGTGGAGGTGATCGCCCCCGCCACCCCGGCGCGGGCGGGGGGCAGTCCGTTGACGGCGGTGTTGGTGAGCGGGGCGTTGGCGAAGCCGAACCCGATGCCGATGAACGCGTACGCGGTCAGCAGCAGGAGCACGCTCGTGTGCGGGGTGAGCCGCACCAGGCAGAGCCCGCCGACCGTGATGAACCCGCCTGCCAGCAGCAGCGGCGGCCGCGGTCCCGTGCGGCCGACCAGGCGGCCCGCCCACGGGGCGCAGACGGTCGCTCCGACGGCCAGGGGCAGGGTCGCGACGCCCGCGGCCAGCGGCGTCCATCCCCGGGTGTGCTGCGAGTAGAGGGTGTTCAGCAGCAGCGTCGTGCTCAGCGCGACGAAGACCGCGACCGCGCCCACGACGGCACCGCTGAACACCGGGCGCCCGAAGAGGCGCAGATCCATGAGCGGCTCACGTCGGCGGGACTCGACCCGCACGAGAGCGGCCGCGGCCGCGGCGCCGCACGCGTAGCCCGTCAGGGCCGCGGGCGATGTCCAGCCGATGCGCGGCCCTTCGATCAGGACGCCGACGACGACGGCGAGGGCCACCATCAGCAGGAGTTGGCCCGGCAGGTCGAGCCGGCGGGCCCGCGTGGCCCGGGACTCCGGCACGAACACGGCGCTGAGCAGCAGGGCGGCGGCGATGACGGGCGCATTGATCCAGAACAGGGCCCGCCAGTCGAGATGCGCGAGCAGCGCGCCGCCCGTCACGGGTCCGGCGGCCATGCTCAGCCCGAACACCGATGCCCAGACGCCGATCGCCTGCGCCCGTTCCCTCGGGTCCGGCATCGCGTTCACCACGATCGCGAGCGCCACGGGGCTGAGCATCGAGGCGCCGACGCCCTGGAGGGCGCGGGCCGCGACGAGTACGTCGGCCGAGGGGGCGAGCGCGCAGAGCAGTGAGGCCGCGCCGAACACGGCCAGCCCGCTCTGGAACACCCGGCGGCGTCCGAAGCGGTCCGCCAGCGCGCCGGAGGAGATCAGGAGACTGGCGAGGACGAGGGTGTAGGCGTCGACGATCCATTCGAGACGGCGGGTGTCGGCGTCCAGGCCACGCCCGATGGCCGGCAGACCGACGTTGACGATGGTGGTGTCGAGGCCCACCAGGAACATGCTCAGACAGCAGACGGCCAGGACCGTCCAGCGTCCGCGCGCGCCGAGGGTGGGGGGAGCGGGGTGGGTCGTCGCGGTCACGGGCCGCCTCCGAGGTCGGGGAACAGGGCCCGGCAAGGCTCGGCCCGAGCGGCGGCCGGGGCCCAGCGTTTTTGCGGACACCGCAAAACTGGGGCCATGAACAGCACAGGATCCGGCGGCGCGCGGCTGGAGCAGATCCTCGACGGCATCGGGCCCCGGCTGCGCGGGCTGCGCCGGGACCGGGGGCTCACCCTGGAGGCACTCGCGGCCACGACCGGGATCTCCGTCAGCACGCTGTCCCGGGTGGAGTCGGGCAGGCGGCGTCCGACGCTGGACCTGCTCATCCCGCTGGCGCAGGCCCACCGCGTCAGCCTCGACCAGTTGGTGGCGGCGCCCGCCAGCGGTGACCCCCGGGTGCACCTCCGGCCCGTGCGCAAGGGGCGCGGAAGCGTTCTGGTGCCGTTGACGCAGTACCCGGGCCGTGTGCAGGTCTTCAAGCAGGTGCTGGCACCCCGCCCGCCGGAACTGGTGACCCACGAGGGCTACGAATGGCTCTATGTCCTCGCCGGCCGGCTCCAGGTCGTCCTCGGAGAGCGGGACTTCACGCTGCGGCCCGGCGAGGTGGCCGAGTTCGACACCACCGAGCCCCACTGGTTCGGCCCCGCGGACTCGCACCCCGTGGAGATCCTGCATCTGTTCGGCCCACGAGGCGACCAGGCCGTCGTCCGTACCGGACCGTCCACCACCGACCCCGCTCCACCGTCCACCAGCGACCCCGCGGCCTTGGTCGCGGGCCGGCCCGCGTGATTCCCTGGCCGTATGAGCAGCCGTAGCACCGTCACCACCTGGTCCCTGGAGCAGACGTCCCCGGGCGACCTCCTGCCCGCCGCCGCCCCCGAGGGCGACGACGTCCGCATAGTCCGCGCCGAGGTGCCCTCCCCCGAGTTCAGCCGCTTCCTGTACGCGTCCGTCGGCGGCGACATCCTGTGGATCGACCGGCTGTCGTGGTCGTACGCCCAGTGGGAGGATCAGCTTCGGCGGCCCGGCGTGGAGACCTGGGTCGTGTACGACCGGGGCACGCCCGCCGGGTATGTGGAGTTGGAGCCGCAGGACGGCGGGGCCGTGGAAATCGTGTACTTCGGGCTCATCCCGGCCTTCCGTGGGCGGCGCATCGGCGGGCATCTCCTGTCGTACGGCACGGCGCGGGCCTGGGACCTCGCCGAGCGGTGGCCGGCGCTGCCGCCGACGAAGCGGGTGTGGCTGCATACGTGCAGCAGGGACGGCGAGCACGCGATGGCGAACTACGAGCGGCGCGGGTTCAGGCTGTTCGACACCAAGGTGACGGAGGAGGCGGACGTGGCCGCGCCGGGGCCCTGGCCGGGCGCACTGACCCGGACGTCATGACCCACATCACATCGTCTCGCGATGCGAGACATCCCTGTCCGACATGTGGATGAAGGTGGACTCGGTCTAAAGAGCCGTGACACGCTTCCGTCATGTCTGGAACTGGAATTGCCTTGGTGAGTCGGCGGCACGTCGACCTCGGCCGCATGTCCAGCGCCATCTGTCCGGTGAGCTGACGCCCCGACCGCGAGGGGTCGCCACGACCCCGGGCAACAGCGCCGCACCCCCTCCTCTGTTTCGGCCAGCGCAAAGACGCGCAGGCGCCGCACACCGCTGCCGGTGTGCCCGCATGTGCGCGTACGCGCAGGTCAGAGCCGCTTACCGACTTGTCCGAAGGACGTAGAACCATGGCCGCCACCCCGGAGAACTCCGCCACGCCCCGCCGTAAGGTGAGCCGTCACCGTGGCGAAGGACAGTGGGCCGCCGGACATTTCACCCCGCTGAACGGCAACGAGCAGTTCAAGAAGGACGACGACGGTCTCAATGTGCGGACACGCATTGAGACGATCTACTCGAAGCGCGGCTTCGACTCGATCGACCCGAACGACCTGCGCGGCCGGATGCGCTGGTGGGGTCTCTACACCCAGCGCAAGCCCGGGATCGACGGCGGCAAGACCGCGATCCTGGAGCCGGAGGAGCTGGACGACAAGTACTTCATGCTGCGGGTGCGCATCGACGGTGGCCGTCTCACCACGCGGCAACTGCGGGTGATCGGTGAGATCTCGCAGGAGTTCGCGCGGGGCACCGCCGACATCACCGACCGACAGAACGTGCAGTACCACTGGATCCGGGTCGAGGACGTGCCCGAGATCTGGGAGCGGCTGGAGGCCGTGGGGCTGTCCACGACCGAGGCGTGCGGTGACACCCCGCGTGTGATCATCGGCTCGCCCGTCGCCGGTATCGCCGCCGACGAGATCATCGACGGCACACCCGCCATGGAGGAGATCCAGCGGCGGATCATCGGCAACAAGGACTTCTCCAACCTGCCCCGCAAGTTCAAGTCGGCGATCTCCGGTTCGCCGCTGCTGGACGTGGCCCACGAGATCAACGACATCGCCTTCGTCGGCGTCCGCCACCCCGAGCACGGCCCCGGCTTCGACCTGTGGGTCGGCGGCGGACTGTCCACCAACCCCAAGATCGGGCAGCGGCTCGGCGCATGGGTGCCGCTGGACGAGGTCGCGGACGTGTACGAGGGCGTCATCTCGATCTTCCGTGACTACGGCTACCGACGGCTGCGCACCCGCGCCCGCCTGAAGTTCCTCCTCGCGGACTGGGGCACCGAGAAGTTCCGCCAGGTCCTGGAGGACGAGTACCTCAAGCGGAAGCTGATCGACGGGCCCGCCCCCGACCAGCCCGTGGAGCGCTGGCGCGACCACGTCGGTGTGCACCCGCAGAAGGACGGCCGCTACTACGTCGGGTTCGCCCCGCGTGTCGGCCGGGTCGACGGCACCACCCTCACGAAGATCGCCGACCTCGCCGAGGCCCACGGCTCCGGCAGGGTCAGCACCACCGTCGAGCAGAAGATGATCGTGCTCGACGTCACCGAGGACCAGGTCGACTCGCTCGTCGCGGGGCTGGAGGCGCTGGACCTCACGGTGAACCCGTCGCCGTTCCGGCGCGGCACGATGGCCTGCACCGGCATCGAGTACTGCAAGCTCGCGATCGTCGAGACCAAGGCCCGCGGCTCCTCCCTCATCGACGAACTGGAGCGCCGCCTCCCCGACTTCGACGAGCCGCTCACCATCAACATCAACGGCTGCCCCAACGCCTGCGCGCGTATCCAGGTGGCGGACATCGGTCTCAAGGGCCAGCTCGTCCTCAACGAGCGGGGCGAGCAGGTCGAGGGCTTCCAGGTGCACCTGGGCGGCGCGCTCGGCCTGGAGGCCGGGTTCGGCCGCAAGGTGCGCGGTCTGAAGGTCACCTCCGAAGAGCTTCCCGACTACGTCGAGCGGGTCCTCAGGCGCTTCGCGGAGGAGCGCGAGGACGGCGAGCGGTTCGCCACCTGGGTGGCGCGGGCCGGCGAGGAGTCCCTGTCATGAGCGAGCGAGCCGCGCCGTTCTACTGCCCCTACTGCGGCGACGAGGACCTGCGCCCGAACGAAGAGGGCCACGGCGCATGGGAATGCGGGGCCTGCAATCGAGCCTTCCAGCTGAAGTTCCTCGGGCTGCTGGCCCGGGGGCTTCAGCGAGCCGACAGCGGAGGGGACCACATATGACGACCGTTCAGGCGGATGGCGACACATCCGCGTCGCCGAGTGACGACGACACCGCGGCCGGCCCCGACGGGGCCCGGCGCGCCGAACTGAAGGCGCTCGCCGAGCAGGCCGGCCGTGATCTGGAGGACGCCTCGGCCCTGGAGATCCTCCGGTGGGCCGTGGACACCTTCGGCGAGCGGTTCTGCGTGACCTCCTCCATGGAGGACGCCGTGGTCGCGCACCTCGCCTCCCGGGCCCGGCCCGGCGTGGACGTGGTGTTCCTCGACACCGGCTACCACTTCCCGGAGACCATCGGCACCCGGGACGCGGTGGAGGCCGTGATGGACGTCAACGTCCTCACGATCACCCCGCGCCAGACGGTCGCCGAACAGGACGCCGAGTACGGTCCGAAGCTGCACGACCGCGACCCGGACCTGTGCTGCTTCCTGCGCAAGGTCAAGCCGCTCGAGGAGGGCCTCGCCCGCTTCGACGCCTGGGCGACGGGCCTGCGCCGCGACGAGTCCCCGACCCGGGCGAACACCCCGGTCGTCGCCTGGGACGAGAAGCGGGGCAAGGTCAAGATCGCCCCGATCGCCCGCTGGACGCAGGACGACGTGGACGCCTACGTCGCCGAGCACGGGGTGCTCACCAACCCGCTCCTCATGGACGGTTACGCCTCCGTGGGCTGCGCCCCCTGCACCCGCCGCGTCGCCCCGGGCGAGGACGCGCGCGCCGGCCGCTGGGCCGGCAGCGCCAAGACCGAGTGCGGGCTGCACCTGTGACCGCGACCGTGCCCGTGCCCGTGACGAACCAGGAGAACCAAGTGACGACCGGAGCCACCGTCTGGCTCACGGGTCTGCCGAGCGCCGGCAAGACCACCATCGCCTACGAACTGGCGGACCGGCTGCGTGAGGAGGGCCACCTCGTCGAGGTGCTCGACGGCGACGAGATCCGCGAGTTCCTCACCGCCGGACTCGGCTTCAGCCGCGCCGACCGGCACACCAACGTGCAGCGCATCGGCTTCCTCGCCGACCTGCTCGCCCGCAACGGCGTCAAGGTGCTGGTCCCGGTCATCGCGCCGTACGCCGACAGCCGCGAGGCGGTGCGCCGGCGGCACGCGGCGAGCGGTGCCGCGTACGTGGAGGTGCATGTGGCCACTCCGGTCGAGGTGTGCTCCGAACGTGATGTGAAGGGGCTGTACGCCAAGCAGGCGGCGGGCGAGATCTCCGGGCTGACCGGGGTCGACGACCCGTACGAGGCGCCCGTGAACCCGGACCTGCGCATCGAGTCGCAGGACCAGACGGTCCAGGAGTCCGCGGCGCTGGTCCACAAGCTGCTCACCGAGAGGGGTCTGGCATGACGACGACCGTCGCGGCCGTGTCCGAGGGCACCGGCACGCCGTACACCCTCTCCCATCTGGACGCGCTGGAGTCCGAGGCCGTCCACATCTTCCGCGAGGTGGCGGGCGAGTTCGAGCGGCCGGTGATCCTGTTCTCCGGCGGCAAGGACTCCATCGTCATGCTGCACCTAGCGCTGAAGGCGTTCGCCCCGGCGGCGATCCCCTTCTCCCTGCTGCACGTGGACACCGGGCACAACTTCCCCGAGGTGCTGGAGTACCGCGACCGCACGGTGGCCCAGCACAACCTGCGGCTGCACGTGGCGTCGGTGCAGGACTACATCGACCGCGGGGTCCTCAAGGAGCGCCCCGACGGCACCCGCAACCCGTTGCAGACGCTGCCGCTGACGGAGAAGATCCAGTCGGAGAAGTTCGACGCGGTCTTCGGCGGCGGCCGTCGCGACGAGGAGAAGGCGCGCGCCAAGGAGCGGGTGTTCTCGCTGCGCGACGAGTTCTCCCAGTGGGACCCGCGCCGTCAGCGCCCCGAGCTGTGGCAGCTCTACAACGGGCGGCACGCGCCCGGCGAGCACGTCCGGGTCTTCCCGCTCTCCAACTGGACCGAGCTGGACGTCTGGCAGTACATCGCCCGCGAGGGCATCGAACTGCCGGAGATCTACTTCGCGCACGAGCGTGACGTGTTCCAGCGGGCCGGCATGTGGCTGACCGCCGGCGAGTGGGGCGGCCCGAAGGAGGGCGAGACCGTCGAGAAGCGGCTCATCCGCTACCGGACTGTGGGTGACATGTCCTGCACCGGTGCCGTCGACTCCGACGCCGTGACGCTGGAGCAGGTCATCACCGAGATCGCCGCGTCCCGGCTCACCGAGCGGGGCGCCACCCGCGCCGACGACAAGCTGTCCGAGGCCGCGATGGAAGACCGCAAGCGCGAGGGGTACTTCTAAGCATGACGACGACCGCGGAACTCTCCGCCACCACACTCCTCAGGTTCGCCACCGCGGGCTCCGTCGACGACGGCAAGTCCACCCTCGTCGGCCGGCTGCTGCACGACTCCAAGTCGGTCCTCACCGACCAGCTGGAGGCCGTGGAGCGCGCCTCGGCGAGCCGCGGCCAGGAGGGCCCGGACCTCGCGCTGCTCACCGACGGTCTGCGGGCCGAGCGGGAGCAGGGCATCACCATCGACGTGGCGTACCGCTACTTCGCCACGGCCAAGCGCCGGTTCATCCTCGCCGACACGCCCGGCCATGTGCAGTACACCCGCAACATGGTGACGGGTGCCTCCACCGCCGAGCTGACGGTGATCCTGGTCGACGCCCGCAACGGTGTCGTCGAGCAGACCCGTCGGCACGCCGCGATCGCCGCGCTGCTGCGCGTCCCGCACGTGGTGCTCGCCGTCAACAAGATGGACCTCGTCGCGTACGAGGAAAAGGTCTTCGCGGCGATCGCCGAGGAGTTCACGGCGTACGCGATCGAGCTGGGCGTCCCCGAGGTCACCGCGATCCCGATCTCGGCGCTGGCCGGCGACAACGTGGTGGAGCCGTCCGCGCACATGGACTGGTACGGCGGCCCGACGGTCCTGGAGCACCTGGAGACCGTGCCGGTCAGCCACGACCTGGCACACTGCCACGCGCGGCTGCCCGTGCAGTACGTGATCCGCCCGCAGACCGCCGAGCACCCCGACTACCGGGGGTACGCCGGTCAGATCGCCGCCGGTACGTTCCGGGTGGGCGACCCGGTGACGGTGCTGCCGTCCGGCCGTGCGACGAAGGTCGCCGGCATCGACCTGCTGGGCAAGCCGGTCGACGTGGCCTACACCCCGCAGTCGGTGACGCTCCTGCTGGAGGACGACATCGACATCTCGCGCGGCGACCTGATCGTGCCGAGCAAGGACGCGCCCGCGACGACGCAGGACATCGAGGCGACCGTGTGCCATGTCGCCGACCAGCCGCTGACGGTCGGCCACCGGGTGCTCCTCAAGCACGGCACCCGCACGGTGAAGGCGATCGTCAAGGACATCCCGTCCCGTCTCACGCTCGACGACCTGTCCCTGCACCCGCACCCGGGGCAGCTCGTCGCCAACGACATCGGCCGGGTGAAGGTCCGTACGGCGGAGGCGCTGCCGGTCGACTCCTACGCCGACTCCCGCCGCACCGGTTCGTTCATCCTGATCGACCCGTCCGACGGCACGACCCTGACCGCCGGGATGGTCGGCGAGTCGTTCGCCTCCCCGGAGCCCGTCAAGGACGACTCCGAGGACGACGGGTGGGACTTCTGACATGAAACCCGTGGACTACTACGCGACGTTCGCGAAGGAGGGCGGCCGTGTCGGCTCCGGCGCCCTCGGCAGCGGGCAGGGCGGGGTCGCCCGATGTGTGCGTTGACGTACGCGCACCGCTTGCGCGCCCCGTCCCCCCACCGGACGTCCCCGTTGCGACGAAGACCTTTTTCCTGATTCCCCGGCCACACCCCGAGGGGCTGTGACCGCCGGGCCTCCGAGAGGAACCCCTCCCGTGCCTGCCATCCGCTCATCCGCCTTCCGGCGCTCCGTCGCGGTCATCGCAACGCTTCCCCTGCTCACCCTCGCCGCCTGCGGCTACGGCTCCCAGGCCAAGGACGACGACACCGCCAAGGTCGCCGCCGGGGCCAAGAAGATCGAGGGTCTCGACACCGTCAAGATCGGCTACTTCGGCAACCTGACGCACGCCACCGCGCTGGTCGGCCGTCAGGAAGGCATCTTCCAGAAGGAGCTCGGCGCCACCAAGGCCGAGTACGCGACCTTCAACGCCGGGCCGTCCGAGATCGAGGCGCTGAACTCGAAGTCCATCGACATCGGCTGGATCGGCCCCTCCCCGGCGATCAACGGCTACACCAAGTCCGCGGGCAAGGGCCTGCGCATCATCAGCGGTTCGGCCTCCGGCGGTGTGAAGCTCGTCGTGAACCCGGACAAGATCAAGTCCCTGAAGGACGTCAGGGGCAAGAAGATCGCGACGCCGCAGCTCGGCAACACCCAGGACGTGGCGTTCCTCAACTGGATCGCCGAGCAGGGCTGGAAGGTCGACGCCGAGAGCGGCAAGGGCGACGTCTCCGTCGTCCGCACCGACAACAAGATCACCCCTGACGCCTACAAGTCGGGCTCCATCGACGGCGCGTGGGTGCCGGAGCCGACCGCGTCCAAGCTCGTCGCCGAGGGCGCGAAGGTGCTGCTGGACGAGGCCGACCTGTGGCCGGACAAGAAGTTCGTGATCACGAACATCATCGTGCGGCAGGACTTCCTGAAGGAGCACCCGAAGGTCGTCGAGGCGGTGCTGCGCGGCGCGGTCAAGACGAACGCCTTCATCAACTCCGACGGGGAGAAGGCGAAGGCGGCCGCCAACGCCCGTCTGAAGGAGGACTCGGGCAAGGCCCTGGACGCCAAGGTCCTCGACCCGGCGTGGACGTCGATCCAGTTCACCAACGACCCGCTGGCCTCCACCCTCAACACCGAGGCGGAGCACGCGGTCAAGGCCGGTCTGCTGAAGGACCCGCTGCTGGACGGCATCTACGACCTGTCGATCCTCAACAAGGTCCTGAAGGCCGAGGGCGAGTCCGAGGTCGACGACGCCGGTCTCGGCGTCAAGTAACCCCAGTCCGCTGAGTTCCCAGGAGGTGACGACCATGGCCACCGCACTCGCCAAGGCCGCCGACGGTGTCGGGACCGTCGAGCACGCCGCCCGTATCGAGCACGTGTCGAAGTCCTTCGCCGGACCCGCCGGGCAGCAGCTCGTCCTCGACGACATCACCCTCGATGTCGCTCCGGGCGAGTTCGTCACCCTCCTGGGGGCCTCGGGCTGCGGCAAGTCCACGCTGCTCAACCTGGTCGCTGGGCTCGACCAGCCCAGCCAGGGCAGCATCAGCACCGACGGGCGGCCCGCCCTGATGTTCCAGGAGCACGCCCTGTTCCCGTGGCTGACCGCGGGCAAGAACATCGAACTCGCCCTGAAGCTCAGGGGGGTTCCGAAGAACGAGCGGCGCGAGCGCGCCGAGAACCTGCTCGAACTCGTTCGGTTGAAGGGCGCGTACGGCAAGCGGGTGCACGAACTGTCCGGCGGTATGCGTCAGCGGGTGGCGCTGGCGCGGGCGCTCGGACAGGAGAGCAAGCTCCTGCTGATGGACGAGCCGTTCGCGGCGCTCGACGCCATCACGCGGGACGTGCTGCACGACGAGCTGACCCGGATCTGGGAGGAGACGCGGCTCTCCGTCCTCTTCGTCACGCACAACGTCCGTGAGGCGGTGCGCCTCGCCCAGCGGGTGGTGCTGCTGTCCTCGCGTCCGGGCCGGGTGGCCCGGGAGTGGCGGGTGGACATCCCGCAGCCGCGCCGTATTGAGGACGCGCCGGTGGCGGAGCTGTCCCTGGAGATCACCGATGTTCTGCGTGAGGAGATCCGCCGTCATGGCCAGCAGTGAGACGAGGACGACGGACACCCTCGAGGCGCCTGCCGGCGACAAGGACCGGCTCGGGGGGGTGGAGGCGGGTCTCGACGCGCTGGAGACGACCGGCACCGGTCGGCCCTCCTTCGGCGAGACCCTCCGCACCAAGATCGTGCCGCCGGTCGTCGCGGTCGTGCTGGTCCTCGCTGTGTGGCAGGGCCTGATCTCGTTCGGGATCGTCACGGACCCGGGCACGCTGCCCTCGCCGTCCGCCGTGTGGGACGCGGCGGAGCAGGCGTGGCTGGAGGGCAAGCTGCTCGAATACATCTGGACGAGCGTCTCGCGCGGCCTGTTCGGCTTCGTGATCGCGCTGGCGATCGGCACCCCGTTGGGCATCCTGGTGGCCCGGGTGCGGTTCGTGCGCGCGGCGATCGGGCCGATCCTCTCCGGTCTCCAGTCCCTGCCGTCGGTGGCGTGGGTGCCGCCGGCCGTGGTGTGGCTGGGCCTGAGCGACGAGATGATGTACGCGGTGATCCTGCTCGGCGCGGTCCCGTCGATCGCCAACGGGCTGGTCTCCGGTATCGACCAGGTGCCGCCGCTGTATCTGCGGGCGGGCCGCACCATGGGCGCCACCGGGCTCCAGGGCGCCTGGCACATCGTGATGCCGGCCGCGCTGCCCGGTTATCTGGCGGGCCTGAAGCAGGGCTGGGCGTTCTCGTGGCGCTCGCTGATGGCGGCGGAGATCATCGCCAACCACCCCGACCTCGGAGTGGGCCTCGGCCAGCTGCTGGAGAACGGCCGCACCAGCATCGACATGGCCACCGTCTTCCTCGCCATCTTCCTGATCCTGCTGGTCGGTATCGCCATCGACCTGCTGATCTTCAGCCCCTTGGAGCGCCGGGTCCTGCGCGGCCGCGGTCTGCTCGTGAAGAGCTGACAGCGGAGCCGCATCCGAACCGAACCGCACGCCGGAACAGGAACAGAGACACAGACCGGAAAGAGCCCGACTCCATGCGCAGTCCCGTCCTCCTCGTCGTCGCCCACGGCAGCCGCGATCCGCGGCACGCCGCGACCGTGCACGCCCTCGTGCGGCGGGTCCGGGCGATGCGTCCCGGGCTGCGCGTGGAGACGGGCTTCCTGGACTTCAACGTCCCCTCGGTGCAGGGGGTGCTGGAGTCCCTCGCGGCGGAGGGCGTCGAGGACGTGGTGGCGCTGCCGCTGCTCCTGACGCGGGCGTTCCACGCCAAGGCGGACATCCCGGCGGTGCTGCGCGACGCGCCGCCCCTGATGCGGATCCGCCAGGCGGAGGTGCTCGGCCCGTCGCCGCGGCTGACGGCCGGGCTCGAACGCCGGCTGTACGAGGCGGGCCTGAGCCCCGCCGACAAGTCCTCGACCGGGGTCGTACTGGCCTCGGCGGGGTCCACGGACCCGGAGGCGATCGCGGTGATCGCAGCAATCGCGCGGGAGTGGCGGCACACCGGTTGGTGCGCCGTGCGACCCGCGTTCGCCTCCGCGTCGCTGCCCCGCACGGAGGACGCCGTACGGGAGCTGCGGGCGCTCGGCTGCCGTCGGGTGGCCGTGGCGCCGTACGTCATCGCGCCCGGCCGGCTGCCGGACCGGATCGCCGCCGGTGCCCATGAGGCGGGCGCCGATGTCCTCGCCGAGGTGCTCGGCCCCTCCCCCGAGCTGGCCGAACTGCTGCTGCGCCGGTACACGGCCGCCGCACGCGAGGGACGGCTCGTCGCGGCCTGACGCCGGTCGACTGCCCTCCGGGGCACTGCACCTTGGTACACATTTGCCTCAGTTCTCCCTCAACTCCCTTGGACCGCACAGGGATCGCCAGCAACGCTGGATGTGCACAGCCCAACGGGAGGAAATGAACATGCGCTTCAAGACGACCGCAGCCGCGGGCATAGCCCTGGCCGCCCTCGCCACCTCGGCCTCGCCGGTCCTGGCGAGCTCCGGCGCCCCGACCGACACCGCCACCCGGTCGGTGTCGACGGTGACCGCGAAGAAGCTCAAGACCCAGAAGTGCGACGAGCGGCACAACGTGAAGGTCTGCATCACGTACCGGACGAAGGGCAACGCCGGAGCCAAGACGAACCAGTTCGTCGCCTCGGTGAAGAGCTACAACAAGAACTCCTTCAAGGCCCGTCTGACGGTCACGAACCAGAAGACCTGGCACAACGACAAGTACCCGATGGTCAAGCGGGACTCGTACATCGAGGTCACCAAGGCGACCAAGAAGAACGGCCACGCCTGCGCGGCCCTGTACGTGGGGCCCAGCTCCCACTACCCGGCCTGGATGGCGTGCATCAACTGAGCGCACGGCGATTGAGGACGGCAGCGACGCTTGCCCCATCTATCGAAACTCGATAGATTCCCATCGCAACTCGATGGGAGGACGGGTCATGGGAAAGCTGACCGTGCGTGCGCTGCGCGCTGTGCTCGCGGTGATGTTCACCGGCACCTTGTTCGTGCAGGCGTCGATGCTCTGGGTGCTGGTGAGCGGCGCCGACCCCGAGGACGGGACGCTCCCGCTGACCGCGCTGCGCGTGATCACGCTCCTGGGCATGGTGTCGGTCCAGGTCGCCCTGTTCTGCGTGTGGCGGCTGGTGACGATGGTGCGCCGCGGGACCGTGTTCTCCCACGCCGCCTTCCGGTACGTGGACGGCGTGATCGGCGCGATCGTGTCGGCCGCCCTCGTCTGGTTCGCGGTCACGGCCGTCAACGCGCCGGGGCAGCGGGAGGACCCGGGGGTCACCGTCATCATGGGCGGGATCGGCGTGGGCATCCTGGGCGTCGCGCTCATCGTGCTCGTCCTGCGGATGCTGCTCGCCCAGGCCGTCGCCCGCGACGGTGAGGCGACGCGGATGCGGGCCGAGCTGGACGAGGTGATCTGATGCCGATCGCCGTCGACATCGACGTGATGCTGGCCAGGCGGAAGATGTCCGTGGGCGAACTCGCCGACCGCGTGGGGATCACCCCTGCCAACCTGGCGGTCCTCAAGAACGGCCGCGCCAAGGCGGTGCGCTTCGCCACCCTCGCCGCGCTGTGCGAGGCGCTCGACTGCCAGCCGGGCGATCTGCTGCGGTGGGAGGCCGGGGACACGGCGGAAGAATGACGCGTCCCCGGCCGACCGGCCGACCGCCGCTCGCTCAGACCGTCGGGTCCACCGGGTCCACCGGGTCCACCGGGTCCGTCGGGTCCACCGGATCCACCCGGTCCACCCGGTCCACCCGGTCCACCGGATGGAAGTTGATGCGTTCGCTCACGACGGGGAAGCCGGCCTTCGTGAAGTTCGCGGCCATGGGGAAGTTGCCCCGGTCCGTCGCTCCGCTGACGAACTCCGCACCCTGCTCCACGAGGACGTGCGTGCACTCGGCGAGGAGGTCGTAGGCGTAGCCGTGACCGCGGTGTTCGGGGACGACCCCGATGAAGCCGATGGTCGGGCCGGAGGGGTTGTGCGCCGGGATGTGGATGCCGGCAAGGTCGCCGTCGGGGGTGTGCGCGACCTGCCACCACTCCCTCGGGGAGGGGCACCAGTGGAAGAAGTCGAGCTCCTCCTGGGCGGCCCGGTCGACACCGCCCTCCTCGATGGCCCTGAGCGCGTGGGCGTCCAGGGTGACGGAGTGGATGCGGCGCAACGCGTCGCGGAACACCTCGTCGTCGGCCTCGGCGCTGAACCGCAGGCGGCCGGGCCGCTCGGGCAGACCCCGCTCCGGGGTCCAGCGGTACAGGAAGCGTTCCACGAGGAGGGCGTACCCGGCGGCGCGGGCGGCGCCGAAGCGGGCTTCGGCCGCGGTGCGCAGGGCGGGGTCGTCCCGCCAGCCGCCGGGCAGGTTGATCTCCAGCTCGACCCGCCAGGGGGCGGAGCGCAGGAGTTCGGCACCGGCCTCCTCCTCGCCCTCGGCGACATCGAACCAGTTGATGTTGACGGGCTCCGGGTCGTCGGGCCCGCCCCACCAGGCGCCGCGGGCGACGACCTCGCCGTCGCGCAGGGCGACACGCTTCCAGTCGGGGCGGAACCGGGTGCGCCGGTGGCCCTCACGGGCGCCCAGCGGGTCGGGGTGTGCGTCGAAGAGAGAGGCGTCGCTCGCGGTGAGCGCGCGGATGACCGTATCGGTCATGAGGGGTTCCTCCGGGATACGAGCTGCTGGCAGCGCTCCCGGTCAGATTTCGTCGAACACGCCGGGACAGCGGGGAAGGGAGCGCGGGAAAGGTGTGAACCGCACGGCACTCGCCTCCTTCCGTCCGTCTCAGGGCGTGGAGGCCGACAGTACGTCGTCCCCGGTGGGGCCGTCCATCGGTTTTCCGTCGGCTGCCTGGCCGGTGTCGACCGGTGAACCGCCCCTCGGGTCACGGCCGCTCGACGCCAGCGCCCGTTCGAACGTCCGGGCGTCGGACGGCGCGGGCACCGGGGCCGCGAAGCCGTCGTACTTCCGGTAGAGCTCGCCGTGGGTCTCGACGACGTCGAGGACGAAGCGGGCGGCCTCCTCGGAGAGGTGGAACTCCTGACCGGTGACGGTGGCGACGTCCCAGCCGTGCACGGCCATCTCCTTGATGATCATGCCGGCGAGGTCGGCGGCCGGCAGCGGGCCCATGCCGAGGTCGATGTCGCCCTCCCACAGCGCCGGGTCGGCCCAGGCCGCGACCGCCCGGTCCAGCTGGGCGGCGTACGCCTCGGCCCAGTCCGGGTCGGCGGCGAAGTCGCGCTGCGTCAGCTCCTCGGGGAGCGGGGTGCGCAGGGCGCGGTGTTCCAGGCCGTGCGAGGTGTAGAGGACCCAGTGGTTCACCAGGGCACGGACGTCCCAGTCGGAGCAGTGGGTGGGCAGGGCGAGCTGCGCCGCCGTGACGCCCCGTGCGACACGGGCCGCCTCGGCGGCGCATTCGACCATGTGCGGGTACGAGTCGTGGCTGTTCATACGTTCCACGCTAGGGACGGCGCGGGCACGGCTCTTGAACAAACGCGACACCGCCGCCGACACGACCTGCCCCGGCCGCCCCGCTCCCCCGCGTCCGCCCGGCCGCCTTCTTTCCCTCGTCCGCCCGACCACCTTCTCTCCCTCATCCGCCCCCCGCCGCCTACTCCCCCGCGCCCGCCCGCTCCGCCTCGTCCGCCCGCCGTACCAGTTCCGCGACCGGCATCGAACCGGCGGGCCGGCGCTCGCGGGCGAAGGTGTTCGCGAGGCGTTGCAGCAGTTCGTTCAGCGGGGTCGGTACGCCGTGCAGTCGGCCGAGCAGGACGATCTCGCCGTTGAGGTGGTCGGCCTCGATGGTGCCGGTGCCGCGGGTGAGGGACTGCCAGGACGAGCCTCCGCCGCGCGGGACGCCGTCCAACGGCACCAGGGTGATCTTGTCGCCCCTGGCCCTCCCCTGCTCCTCGGCACTCGCGTACGCGATCCCCGCCGCGTCGAGCACCCGCTCGCCCTCCGCGCGCACCCGGGCGAGCAGCGCGCCGGCCTCCTCGCCGTCGACGGGGCCGCTCAGCGCTTCGAGGGCGTTGCCGAGGTTGCCCAGCAGCTTGGCGTACTGCCAGCGCTGGACGTCCTGTACGACGGGCGCCTCGAACCGGGACTTCTCCAGGTCGGCGGCGATGCGGTGCGCCGTCTCGTCGGTGCCGTGGGGGTGGCGGCCGAGGTGGAGCATGCCGGTGAGCGGGGTGCCGGCCGCCGAGACGACGCCGGGTTCCACGAACGTGGAGGGCAGCCATACGCAGACGCCGTACACGCGCCGGAAGCGGCGGAGGGCGAGCCGTGCGCTCTCCACACCGTTCTGGGCGCAGACCAGGGGGAGGCGCTCGGCGGCCGTGCCGCCGCCGGCCACCGGGGCCGGGCCCCAGGTGGCGAGGGCCGCCTCGGTGTCCTGGGTCTTCACGGCGAGGAGGAGGACGTCGTCGGGGCGGAGTGCGCCGAGCGCGGCGGGGCCGTCCACGGTGAGGAGGGGATGGGTGCGGTCGCCGTCCGGGGTCCTGAGGCGGAGGCCGTGGTCGCGCAGGGCCGTGTACTGGGCGCCGCGGGCGACGAGGACGACCTCGTGGCCCGCTTCGGCCAGGCGTCCGCCTATGGTTCCGCCGACCGCGCCGGCTCCGATGACGAGGTAGCGCATGGTCAGCTCCCGGTCGAGGTCAGTTCGGCCATCTTCACGACGGTGTTCCAGTTGCGGGTGGTGGCGATCAGGCCCTTCACCAGGCGGGGCTTCGCGAGCGCCTCCGCCAGCTTGGAGCGGCCGAGGCCGTCGGGGGCGTACAGGTAGAGCGCCCGGTCGCCGAGCCTGAACTCCTCGGGCAGGAAGGCCGATCGGTCGAGTCCGGCGAAGCGGTCCTCCGCCACCTGCTCCGAGAAGTAGGTGACGTGCAGCTGCTTGCCCTCCAGTTCGGCGGCCGGGAACGGGCAGTCGGCCCGTACCGCCTCCAGGTAGGCGTGGTCGCGCACCAGGACGTCCACGGTGAAGCCGAAGTGCTTGTCGAGGGCGGCGGTGATCTCGGCGGCGAGGGAGTCCTCGTCGCCGTGGTCGCTGGCGAAGACCGCGTTGCCGCTCTGGAGGTAGGTGGCCACCGCGTCGTAGCCGAGGCCCGTCAGCAGCGTACGGAGGTCACCCATCGGGACCTTCCTGCTGCCCCCCACGTTGATTCCGCGCAGCAGCGCGGCGTACGTCGTCATGCGCTCACGATAGGCACGTCGCGGCCGGTCGTACGCCCTGTCGGGGCGGGTGCGTCCCTGAGGCGGGGCCCCGAGAGGCCGGGATAGGTGTAAGGGGCCGCTGTCCTCCCTGGTGGGGAGGCGACGGGGTCCGAGGGGTGGAGGTGCCGGATCGCGGGTTCACCGGACAGCACGACGAGATGGCTTTATCCGGCCCATACCTTCGAGACGGAAGGTGGCGGCAGGGGGTCGCCACCGCTCACAAGGGGGCTTGCCCGTCATGGGGAACGGAGACGTACGGGTGCGGGGTATCGCCGCCCGGGCCGGTGGCTGGAGCGCCCGGCACCGATGGGCGGCCGTGGGGATCTGGGTGCTGTTCGTCGTCCTCGCGATGGGCATCGGCTCGGCGGTGGGCCGGGTCGACGTGCGGGACAGCGACCAGCTCAAGGGCGAGACCAGTACGGCCGCCCACATCATCGAGGAGGCGGGGATCGAGGAACCGGCGAGCGAGTCGGTCCTGATCCAGGCCAAGGACAAGGGGCTCAAGGCCACGGACGCGGACTTCCGGGCCGCCGTGGACGCGGTGATCAAGGCCGTCGGCGGCACCGGTGAGGCCGGCGGCGTCACCTCGCCGTACGACACCCGGACGATCTCGAAGGACGAGCGCAGCGCGCTCGTGCAGTTCGATGTGAAGGGCGACTCGGAGACCGCCGGTGAGCGCATCGAGCCGGTGCTGAAGGCCGTCGAGGGGGTGCAGAAGGAGCACGGGCAGGTGCGGATCGAGGAGATCGGCGGCGCCAGCATGATGAAGACGTTCGACGACGCGTTCGGGGACGACTTCCAGAAGGCCGAGTACTCCGCCGTGCCCGTCGCCCTCGGCATCCTGCTGATCGCGTTCGGCGCGGTCGTGGCGGCGCTGCTGCCGGTCGCGCTGGCGATCACCGCGATCATGGCGACGATGGGTCTGATGGCCATCGTCAGCCATGCGATACCGATGAGCGACACCGCCAACTCGGTGATGCTGCTGGTGGGTCTGGCCGTCGGCGTCGACTACTGCCTGTTCTATCTGCGGCGCGAGCGCGAGGAGCGCGAGGCCGGCCGGGACGCGCAGACCGCTCTCAGGGTCGCCGCCGCCACCAGTGGCCGCGCGATCATCGTCTCCGGTGTCACGGTGTGCGTGGCGATGGCGGGCATGCTGTTCACCGGTCTCGCCGAGTTCGAGGCGATGGGCCTGGCCTCGCTGATGGTCGTGGCGGTCGCCATGGTCGGGTCGGTGACCGTCCTGCCCGCGCTGCTGTCGCTGCTGGGCGAGCGCGTCGAGAAGGGCAAGATCCCCTTCCTGCACCCGCAGAGCAAGCTCCGCCGCAACCGGGGCGGCGTCAACCGCGAGAGCCGGTTCTGGACGGCCGTACTGAAGGGCGTGCTGGCCCGGCCGGTCGTCTCGGTCGCCGTCGCGGGCGGCGCGCTGCTCGCCATCGCGGCTCCCGCGCTCGGCATGAAGACCGAGCAGCTCACCCTGGACAAGGAGTTCGGCGACTCGCTGCCGATCGTACAGACGTACAACCGGCTCAACGAGGCGTTCCCGGGCGGCTCCGAGCCGGCCGAGGTGGTCGTCAAGGCGAAGGACATCAACTCCGCCGACGTGAAGGCGGCACTGGCCGACTTCCGTGAGCGGGCGATCAGTTCCGGTGCCTCGCGCGGCCCGGTCGAGATCAAGGTGCACGACGCGCAGAACCTCGCCTTCGTCTACGTCCCGCTGGTGGGCGGGTCCGACCTGGACCGGGCGGGTGAGAGCCTGGACAAGCTGCGGGACGAGGTGCGCCCGGCGACGCTCGGCAAGGTGGACGGTGTCGAGGCGCCGATCACCGGGCAGGTCGCGGGTTCGAAGGACTTCAACGACGAGCTGGGGGGAGCGGTCGTTCCGGTCTTCGCGTTCGTGGTGGTCTTCGCCTTCGGTCTGATGCTGCTGTCGTTCCGCTCGCTGACCGTCGCGGTGACGTCGATCGTGCTGAACCTGCTGTCGGTGGGCGCCGCGTACGGCATCCTCGTCGCGGTCTTCCAGCACGGCTGGGGTGCCTCGCTGGTGGGCGCGGAGGGCGTGGGCGCCATCATCACCTGGCTGCCGCTGTTCCTCTTCGTGATCCTGTTCGGTCTGTCGATGGACTACCACGTGTTCGTGGTCTCGCGGATCCGTGAGGCGCGGTTGCGGGGCCGTACGACGAAGGACGCGATCCAGCACGGTGTGGTGACCACGGCGGGCGTCGTCACCAGTGCCGCCGTCATCATGGTCGCCGTCTTCGCGATCTTCGGGACGCTGTCCATGCAGTCCATGAAGCAGATGGGCGTGGGCCTCGCGGCCGCCGTGCTCATCGACGCGACGATCATCCGGGGTGTGCTCCTCCCGGCGGTGATGGCCCTGCTCGGCGAGCGCAACTGGTACCTGCCGAAGTGGCTGCACCGTCTGCCCGACCTCACCCACGACGAGTCGCCGGAGCCGGGACCGGTCCCGGAGTCCCGGAAGGACGACGCGGTACGGGTCTGACGGGCCGTTCCGTGCACGGGGGCCGGGGTGCGTCGCGCACCCCGGCCCCCGTGCCGTGCCCTGCCCTGCCGTACGACGGTCAGGCCGCTCTGGTGACCGTCTGGGCGACCGTCTCGCGGTCGAAGGAGTCGATCGTGCGGGTGAAGTCCCGCGTCGACAGCAGCAGTTTGTAGATGATGGCCAGTTCGAAGACGAGGAGCAGCACACCCGAGACGATGGTGGCCGGCAGCACCGAGTCGACCAGCGGGCCGATCATGAAGACACCCATCTGGAACTCGATGCCGCTGATCAGATGGGGACGGACGCGGTGGCGCAGCAGGAACGAACGGACGCGCAGATAGGCGGGGAAGCGGCGGCGGAACTCCTGGTGGAGGTCGACGACCTGGGCCTGCGGGGCGGTCTGGACGGCCTCGGCGGTCACCGTGCGCAGGTCCTGCTCGATGTCGGCCTCGGGGTTCTCGCGGAGCAGGTCCTCCATGAAGGCGAGTTCGCGCTCGTTCTCGGCGCGGCGCGCCTCGCGGAGCCGCACCTTGATCTGCTTGCGCATGGTGTGGCGGACCTTGAAGGTCTCCAGGGAGTTGATGTAGCGCAGCGCGTCGCAGCCGATGATGGCGGCGGCGAGCCAGATGTAGAGGGTGTCGCCGGTGCGGTGGTACTGCCCGGCCATCAGGGCGACCGCGCACGCCGCCACCCGGATGCGGTCGAAGACGAAGTCGAGCCAGGCGCCGAACACGGAGCCCTGGCCGGTGAGCCGGGCGACCTTGCCGTCCATGCAGTCGAGGATGAAGCTCAGGTGGTAGAGGACGGCGCCGGCGATCAGCCAGCGCCAGTCGCCCAGCGCGAAGAAGGCCGCGGACACCAGACCGAGCAGGAAGGCGCCCCAGGTCAGCTGGTTGGGCGTGATCCTCGTGTACTTCGCGGTGAGTCGCACGAGCGGTGTGGCGACCGGGTCGACGAGGAGCACGGTCCACCACGCGTCACGCTTCTTCTGCGTGACGCGGCGCACCTCAGCGAGGTCGGGTATGTCTCGGCGCATGGGTCAACTTCCTGGCGTTCGAAGTGAGTTCAAACTCAGCTTGGGAGCTGTTCACCCGAGGTACAAGAAGTGTCGAGTGCAACCTTTCGGACGGGGTAACGGTCGTACTCGGCAACAGGATCAGTGCGCTCACCTCGCAGGACGGGCGTTACCCGAGCGTTATGAAGCGACCGGATCGTTACCTGAATTGCGCCGAGACTTCACGGTAGGGAAGCAACCGTCCTGCTTTTTCCTGCATCGTCTCACTATGGCCGGGCCCCGAGCGCGGCCTCGATGAGATCGGCGGCCCGCCGGGTGCCGCCCTCCCGCGCCATCTCCTCCCGCACCTCCTTGAGCCGGCGCGCCACGTCGGGATCGTCGACGAGGGCCAGCACCGCCTCGCGCAGGGTCGCGGCCGTCGCCTCCCCCATGGGGAGATGGCGGGCGACACCGAGGGACTGGAGCATGTCGGCGTTGCCGAACTGGTCGACGGCCTGCGGTACGGCGACCATGGGCGTGCCGGTGGCGAGCCCCTCCTGGCTGCCGCCCGCGCCCGCATGGGTGATGAAGGCGTCGGCCTGCTCCAGGACCGCGAGTTGCGGCACCCAGTCCCGGACCTCCACATTGACCGGGATCTCACCCAGTTCGGCCGGGTCGACATGGCGTCCGACCTGGAGCACCAGGTGCCAGCCCGGCAGGTCACCGAAGGCCCGGACACATTCGCGGTAGAAGTCGGGCTGCTTGGTGAAGGCCGACCCGAGTGACACGAGGAGCACCTTCTCGGCACCCGGGGGCCGCCGCCAGTCGCCCTGCGCGGAGCGGTCGCCCCGACAGGCGCCGACGAAGGTGTAGCGACTCTCGTCGACCCGGTCCGCGTGCGGCTGGAGCGCCTTCGGGATGAGGACGAGGGAGCGGGCGGGGCGGCCGACGAAGTCGTCCGGGTGTGCGGTGATCCCGTTCTCCTCCAGCCAGGCCCGGAAGCGGGCGTAGTACGCCTTGCCGCGCTCGGTCTTCTTCGGCTCGGCCCACATCGGTTCGGCGACCTCCTCCTCGTAGCCGTCCCAGGCGACCAGGTTCGGGGAGAGCGAGATCGCCTCGACGCCCCAGCGGTGGGCGAGGACGGGTGCCGGATAGGCGGTGATGTCGTGCAGCACGAGGTCGGGTTCGTCGCCCTCGTACGCCGAGGCGAGCTGCGGCAGGGCCTGGATCGCGTCGTCGAGGAAGGGCTCCACGTTGTCGAGCAGTTCGCTTCCCCAGGCCGAGGGGTCGTCGTCGGGGCCGGGCAGCGTCGAGTGCCACAGCTTGGATTCGGCGCCGGTGGCGGCCACCTTCTCGGCGAACGCCGGCGGGATCGCGTACGTGACACGGTGGCCGCGTGCGACCAACTCCCGGATCACGTCGAGGCTCGGGTTCACGTGGCCGTGGGCGGCGATGGAGAACATGGCGATGTGGGAGGTCATACGAGGACCCTAGGCAAGACGAGACGTCTCGTGCAACTTTATTGTCGGCGCTCGGCGCTCGGCGCTCGGCGCTCGGCTCTCAGCGCTGGTAGCGGGCCAGGACCAGATTCCCGTCCTCCTCCAGGCGGGAGCGCAGTTCGTCGAGGTCGATGGCGCCGCTGTAGTACTCCTGGAAGGCGGGCGTGGCCACCTTGTCCTTCCACTCCGGGTAGCCGCGCACCGACTGGGCCGGGGCGGGGCGCAGGTGCGCGGCGAGGGCCGTGCCGGTCGCCCAGCCGTGCTCGGTGGTGCGCAGGGCCGGGTCCTTCAGGGCCTCGGTGCCGGTCGGCAGCATCCAGTCGCCGAGGGCGAGGCGGACCATGTTCGGCGGCCGGAGGAGGAAGTCCACAAAGGCGGCGGCCTCCTTCTTGTGGGGGCTGTCCTCGGCGATGGAGAGCGTCTGCGGACTGACCCCCTGGGTGAGGCCGGCCGCCCCGGCGGGGGCGGGCAGCACCTGCCAGTCGAAGCCCTCGGGCGCCTGCTGGACGATCTGCTGGCGGTAGGAGAAGCCGAGCGGCACCATCGCGTACGTGCCGCCGAAGAAGCCGGGCAGGGTGTCGGAGCCGCCCATGCCGAGCGTGGTGCCCGACGCGCTCCGGTCGGTGTTCACGCCGTCGTGCACGGTCCTCGGCACGACCGCGTCGGCCGCCTCGAAGCGGACCTCGACCTTGCCGTCGGCGCCCCGGTGGAACAGCTGTCCGCCCGCCGACAGCGACAGGTTGAGCGTGGCCGACACCGGCTCCTTCAGCGGCCAGGCGACGCCGTACGTCCCGTCACCGCTCAACTCCTCGGCGACCGCCCGGAACTCCGCCCAGCTCCACGGGTCCTCGGGGGTCGGCACGCGGACGCCGGACTCCCGGAGCCGGGTCGCGTTGGCGATCAGGACCCTCGGCTCCTGGAGGAACGGCACCCCGTATATCCCTTCCCCGAAGGTCGTCGTCTCCCAGCTGTGGCGCGGGATGTCCGCCCTGAGCCGCTCGGACAGCAGCCCCCGCAGATCGGCCAGGTAGCCGCCGTGGGCGAAGTCCGCGAGGTCGTCGGAGGCGTCATGGATGATGTCCGGGGCCTCACCCCCCTCGAAGGAGGTGAGCAGCTGATCGTGGACGCTGTCCCAACTGCCCTGTACGTACTCGATCCGGACGTCGGGATGCGTGGCGTTCCATTCCCGCACCAGCTCCTTGTTGACGGCGACGGACTCCTCCTGCCACGCCAGGGACTGGAAGCGGAGGGTGACCCGGCCGTCGTCGGAGCGGTCGCCGCCGTCCGCCGTGCAGCCGGCGGCGAGCAGGCAGAGCAGCAGCACCGCCGTGAGCCATCGGGGACCGCGCATCAGCTCTTCACCGCCCCGGCGAGCATGCCGCCCGTGATCCGTCTCTGGATGAGCGCGAACACGACCAGTGAGGGCAGCGTCGCGAGGAACGCGGCGGCGGCCAGCGGGCCGAGATCGGCGACGCCCTCGGCGCCGATGAAATGGGTGAGGACGACCGGCAGGGTCTGCTTCTCCGGGGTCTTGAGCAGCACCAGCGCGAAGAAGAACTCGTTCCACGCGGTGATGAACGCGAACAGCGCCGTCGCCACGATGCCCGGCGCCAGCAGCGGCGCCGTCACCGACACCAGCGTCCGCAGCCTGCCGGCCCCGTCGACCGCCGCCGCCTCCTCCAGCTCGACGGGCACGGCCCTGACGTAGCCGACGAGCATCCACAGCGCGAACGGCAGCGCCCACACCACGTACACCATGATCAGACCCGGCACGGAGTTGATCAGCCGGAGGTTCTTCAGCACCAGGAACAGCGGGATGATCACCAGCACGAACGGGAACGCCTGGCTGACCACCACCCAGCCGGTCGCCATCCGCGACAGCGTGGAGCGGTGCCGGGCCATGACGTACGCCGTCGGGGTCGCGATCACGACGGCGACGACGGCCGCGCCGAGCGCCGCGACCAGCGAGTTGAGCGCGGCCTCCAGCAGCGGTTGTTCGTCGAACGCCTGCCGGAAGTTGCCGAGGGTCGGGTTCTCGGGGATCCAGGTCGGGTGGAGGCTGCCCAGTTCCCGGGCCGGTTTGAACGCGGTGGAGACCAGCCAGAGGAAGGGGAACGCCAGGAAGACGAGATACGCGACGAGCGCCGTGTACTGGCCCGCGCGGGCCGCCCTGCCGGTCCTCACCCCTCACCACCCCGCCTCAGCCGGCCCACCAGGTGGAACGCGAGGACGATCGAGATCAGCGCGACCATCGCACAGCCCATCGCCGCCGCGTACCCGAACTGCCCGTAGCGGAAGGCCTCCTCGTAGGCGAAGAGCATCGGCAGCCGGGTGCGGCCGCCCGGTCCGCCGCTGGTGAGGACGTACACCAGGGCGAAGGAATTGAAGTTCCAGATGAGATTGAGGGCGGTGATCGCGAGCGCCACGGGTCTGATGGCGGGCCAGGTGACCGTGCGGAAGCGGCGCCAGGCTCCCGCGCCGTCCATCGCTGCGGCCTCGTGGAGTTCACGCGGTGTGTTCTGCAGCCCGGCGAGGAGGGTGACCGTGGTCTGGGGCATGCCCGCCCAGACGCCGACCACGATGACGGCGGGCAGCGCGGTGGCCAGTCCGCTCAACCAGTCACGGCCGCCGCCTAGCCCCAAGTCGCGGAGGGTCTCGTTGAGGATGCCCGCGTCCGGGTTGTAGACCAGTCGCCACATGACGCCGACGACCACCTCGGGCATCGCCCACGGGACGATCGCGAGGGCCCGCGCGAGCCAGCGCAGACGTAACCGCTCGTTGAGCAGCAGGGCGAGGCCCAGCGCGAGCAGGAACTGCGGCACGGTCACCCCGACCGCCCACACCAGCCCGATCCGGAACGACTCCCAGAACAGCGTGTCGTGCAGCAGGTCCTGGAAGTTCAGGGTGCCGATCCACTCGGTGGGTTCGGTGCGGCCCGACTGGGCGTCGGTGAACGCCAGCGAGATCCCGTACAGCAGGGGTCCCACACTCAACACCAGGATCGGGATCAGCGCCGGCAGCACCAGGAACCATGCGCCGTGGTCCAGGGGACGCCGCTCCCGGTCCGCCGCCGACGTGCGCCGCCTCGCCGGTCGCGGACGCTTCGGCGTCGCGGTCGCCACGGTCATGTCCGTCATGGTGCTGAGGGCATGACAGGCCGTCAAGGCACCGCGCACACGGTCCGACCTGTGCGAATGCGAGACTGACCCGGCAATGGCGTGAACCCGACCTCCCGCGAGGGAGCGTCGGCCGTACGGGCGGGGCCGGACACGGAGGCGACGGATGGACGAGGCACGGGCGCGGGACGTACTGGCGGCGTCGGGCGTGCTGCCCGGTGCGGCCGGGGACGCGCGGCTGCTCGCGCTGGGCGAGAACGCGGTGTTCGCCGCCGATGACCTGGTGGTCAAGGTGGGCCGCGACGCCGAGCTCCTCGACCGGGCCCGGCGTGAGCTGAGGATCGCGGCCTGGCTCGCCGAGGCGGGCGTCCCGGCGGTGCGGGCGGCCGAGGCCGAGGCGCTGCTCGTGGAGGGGCACCCGGTGACGGTGTGGCACCGGCTGCCCGACCCCGTACGGCCCGCGGGCGCCCGCGATTTGGCCGAACTGCTGCGGTTGGTCCACGCCCTGCCCTCCCCCGAGGTCGGCCTTCCGCGCCGGGAACTGCTGGGCGGGGTCGAGCGCTGGCTGCGTCTCGCGGGCGACGCCGTCGACCCGGCCGACGCGGCGTATCTGCGGGAGCGCCGCGACGGCTTCACGGCGGCCGCGGCCGCCCTCGTCCCCCATCTGCCGCCGGGGCCCATCCACGGCGACGCCCTGCCCCGCAACGTCCATGTCGGGCCCGACGGCCCGCTCCTGGTCGACCTGGAGACCTTCTCCGGAGATCTGCGCGAGCACGACCTCGTCGTCATGGCGCTGTCCCACGACCGCTACGGGCTGCCGGCCGAGGAGTACGACGCCTTCACCGCCGCCTACGGCTGGGACGTCCGCGCGTGGGAGGGCTGCTCCGTGCTGCGCGGTGCCCGGGAGACGGCCAGCTGCGCCTGGGTGGCCCAGCACGCGCCGAGCAACCCCAAGGCGCTGGCGGAGTTCGAACGCCGGGTCGCCTCGCTGCGCGACGGGGACGAGACGGTGCGCTGGTATCCCTTCTGACCGCAGGACTCAGGTCAGGTCAGGTCAGGTCAGGTCAGGTCAGGTCAGGTCAGGGTGAGGGTCACTTCGTCGATCTCGGCCGCTCTCGCCAGGGCGAAGCCCCGGTCGTGGCCGGTGACGGCGAAGCCGCACTTCTCCAGGACACGGATCGAGCCGGTGTTGTCGGCGGCCGCGCGGGCGTACAGCGGTCGGTCCGGGACGAGGTCCACGAGGGCGGTCAGGGCGGCGGTGGCGATGCCCCGGCCCCAGTGGGCGCGGTCGATCCAGTAGGTGACCTCGCGTTCGTCGGACGGGCCGAAGACCGCGATCTGGCCGACCACCTCGCCGTCGGCCAGGATCGTGCGCTGCACGATGCCGGCGTCGGCGCGGATCCGCGCCCAATGGGCGTCGAACTCCGCCCGGTCGTAGTGGTACCTGCCGGTGAAGGCGGCGGCGTACTGCGCGTCCGGGTCGGACTGGTGCGCCCAGAAGTGGGGCACGTCGCTGTCATGTGTCTCGCGCAGAGAGATCATCCGGCTGCTCGCTTTCCGGGTCGGTCCGTGAGTCGGTGCGTGCGTCGGTCCATGCGTCGAACCGTGGTGCGTCCGTGCGTCGATCCGTGGGCGTCCATGCGCCGATCCCCGCTTGATGCGTCCGTGATCGGTCCAGCGGGACGAAGGTCCTAGCGGACCGTTTCGCCCGCCGGCTCACGCAGGGGCCAGGTCGCGTCCACCACCGCGTCCGCGTTGCCCTTGCGGCGGAGGAAGTCCTGGAAGTCGGCCGCCCACTCGGCGTACCACTCGATCTGACGGCGGTGGAGCTCGGCGGGGCCGAGGGCGGCCACCTTGGGGTGGCGGCCGGCTATCGCCCGGGCGAGCCGGGCGGCGGCCAGGGCGTCCGCGGAGGCGTCGTGCGCGGCGTCCAGGGGGACGCCGTACTCGGCGCAGACCGCTTCGAGGTTGCGCTTGCCCCGGCGGTAGCGGTCCACGGAGCGGTCGATGGTGTACGGGTCGATGACGGGGGCGGGGTCGGAGCCGCCCAGGCGGTCCCGCAGGGACGGAAGGCCGTGGCGGCGCAACTCCGCGGAGAGCAGGGTGAGGTCGAAGGCCGCGTTGTACGCCACGACCGGGACGCCGGTCTTCCAGTAGGAGACGAGAACCTCGGCTATGGCATCGGCGACCTGGTCGGCGGGTCTGCCCTCGGCCGTCGCACGGGCGTTGGTGATGCCGTGCACCGCGACCGCCTCCTCCGGGATCTCCATGCCCGGGTCGGCGAGCCACTCCCGGTGGCCGACCGGCTCCCCGTCCTTGACCTCGATCACCGCCCCGGTGACGATGCGCGCCTCGCGCGGGTCCGTGCCGGTGGTCTCCAGGTCGAAGCCGATCAGCAGCTGCCGGTGCCAACCCATGCTGGCCCCCCTTCTTGGTGGTGCTTTCCCCCAGTGGTCACCACCATCGCATGCGCCACTGACAATCCGAGGACCGCGTTCCGCTTACCGCCGCCCGTCAGGCGCTCCGAGGGTCGGCGCGAAGGCGGTGTGCGGGCCGGTGCGAAGGCCGGGGTACGGGCCGGTGCAAAGGCGGGGGTACGGGCCGGTGCGAGGGCCGGTGCGAGGGCCGGTACAGGGCCCGTTCGGGGGCGCGGCGCGGTCATGACACCGGGCGCGAGTCGGCCCAGGCCACCTCGAACTCCTCGCGATACGTATCGAAAAGCCCGACTTCGCCGTTCTCGTCCGCCTTGAGCACCCGGTTGCCGCCGCGTAGTACCAGCACCGGTGCCTCCATGCCGCGGGTGCGGCGCAGATAGGTCTGGACGACGGCGATGCCGTCCGAGCCGTCGCCGTCCACGAGGTAGGCGGTGAAGCGGGGGGTCTCGTCGAAGACCTGGATCTCGAAGGCCCCGGGGTCGCGCAACCGGGAGCGGACCCGGCGCATGTGCAGGATGTTCATCTCGACTGCCCGGCTGAGTTCGCCCCGCTTTATACCGAGTTCCCGCTCCCGGCGCTTGACCGCGCTGGAGGCCGGGTTGAGGAACAGCAGCCGGACCCGGCACCCGGACTCGGCGAGCCGGACCAGCCGCCGCCCGGAGAAGTTCTGCACCAGCAGATTGAGCCCTATGCCGATGGCGTCGAGGCGGCGGGCGCCCCCGAAGAGGTCCTCGGCGGGGAACTGCCGCAGCAGCCGCACCCGGTCGGGGTGGACGGCGACGACGTCCGCGTACCGGTCGCCGATCAGGTCCTCCACCGCGTCGACGGGCAGCCGGCGCGCCGAGGGGACGTCGCTGCCCGCGCCGAGTATCTCCAGCAGCTTCGCCGAGGCCCGCTCGGCCTGGGCGAGGACGGCCTCGGACAGGGCCCGGTTGCGGGAGACGACGTTGCGGGTGACCTCCAGCTCGTCGAGGGCCAGTTCCACGTCGCGCCGCTCGTCGACGTACGGCTCGAAGCAGGGCCAGTGCTGAACCATCAGCTCGCGCAGCTGGGGCAGCGTGAGGAAACTGAGGACGTTGTCGTCGGCCGGGTCGAGCAGATAGCCCTTGCGGCGGCTGACCTCGCGCACCGCGACGGCGCGCTGCACCCACTCCTGTCCGGCGGGGCCCGCTGCGGCCACCACCCAGTCGTCGCCGTGCACCGGTTCGTAGATGGGGCGCAGTACGGCGGCCACGACGGCGCGCAGCCGCTGTTCGACGAGGTTCAGCCAGATGTAGGCGCGGCCGGCCCGCTGGGCGCGCGTACGCACCTCGAGCCAGGCGTCGGCGTTCCAGTCCAGTTCCGGGCCGATGGAACCCGTCTCCATCGGCCGTGCCAGGGACACCGCGCCGGGCGGGACATCTGTGGAGTTCTCCTCGTGACCCTCGTCACCAGGAGGTAGCTCCAGCCCTCCCGAGCCCACCCACGCACCGCCTTCCGCTCCCCCGAGCTCACCCCTACTCAACGATCAAGGAAGGGTACTCCGGGAGCGGGGGGCGGTGCAGCCGGATGGACAGGTCGTTTCCCAACCACCGCATGTCGTACGACGGTTCCGTTTCCCGGGCGGGCCGGGAGCGAGCCGATGGAGATTCTCGCCCCGAGGAGGGGTGACGGACGGCGCCGCGGCAAGAAAGACATATGCCGTCGATGGTTCCCCACTTTGGGGGAGACTCCCTTCGACAGTCGCCCCGGCGGCGCGCGACAACGGGAAGAGTCGTATCCATGCAGGTCTGGCCTGGACAGGCGTATCCGCTCGGTGCCACATACGACGGCGCCGGCACCAACTTCGCGGTCTTCTCGGAGGCCGCGGACCGAGTCGAGCTGTGTCTGCTGCACGACGACGGCTCCGAGACGGCGGTGGAACTGCGCGAGACGGACGCGTTCGTGCGCCACGCGTATCTGCCGGGCGTGATGCCCGGGCAGCGGTACGGATTCCGCGTGCACGGCCCGTACGCCCCGGAGCGGGGACTGCGCTGCAACTCCGCGAAGCTGCTCCTCGACCCGTACGCGCGTGCGATCAGCGGCTCCATCGGCTGGGGGGAGGAGGTGTACGGCTATCACTTCGGGGCGCCCGAGAGGCGCAACGACCTGGACTCCGCTCCGCACATGATGACGTCGGTCGTGGTCAACCCCTACTTCGACTGGGGCGACGACCGGCGGCCGCGCACCGAGTACCACCACACGGTGATCTACGAGGCGCACGTCAAGGGCCTGACCATGCGGCACCCGGGGCTCCCCGAGGAACTGCGCGGTACGTACGCGGCGCTCGCCCATCCGGCGGTCATCGAGCACCTGACCGAGCTGGGGGTGACGGCGTTGGAGATGATGCCGGTTCACCAGTTCGTGAACGACCACCGGCTGGTCGACATGGGCCTCAACAACTACTGGGGCTACAACACGATCGGCTTCTTCGCCCCGCACAACGCGTACGCCTCCTGGGGCGACCGGGGGCAGCAGGTGCTGGAGTTCAAGTCGGCGGTGCGGGCACTGCACGAGGCGGGGATCGAGGTGATCCTCGACGTGGTCTACAACCACACGGCCGAGGGCAACCATCTGGGCCCGACGCTGTCGTTCCGGGGCCTCGACAATCCGTCGTACTACCGGCTGACGGACGACCCCCGCTACTACATGGACACGACGGGGACCGGGAACTCGCTGCTGATGCGGTCCCCGCACGTCCTCCAGCTGATCATGGACTCGCTGCGGTACTGGGTCACCGAGATGCATGTGGACGGGTTCCGCTTCGACCTGGCCGCCACGCTGGCCCGGCAGTTCCACGAGGTGGACCGGCTGTCGTCGTTCTTCGACCTGGTCCAGCAGGACCCGGTGGTCTCGCAGGTGAAGCTGATCGCGGAGCCCTGGGACGTCGGCGAGGGCGGCTACCAGGTGGGGAACTTCCCGCCGCTGTGGACCGAGTGGAACGGCAAGTACCGCGACACCGTGCGGGATCTGTGGCGCGGTGAGCCGCGCACCCTCGCCGAGTTCGCGTCGCGGCTGACCGGCTCGTCCGACCTGTACCAGGACGACGGGCGGCGCCCGCTGGCCTCCATCAACTTCGTGACCTGCCACGACGGCTTCACGATGCGGGACCTCGTGTCCTACAACCACAAGCACAACGACGCGAACGGTGAGGACAACCGGGACGGCGAGAGCCACAACCGGTCGTGGAACTGCGGCGTCGAGGGCGAGACCGACGATCCCGAGGTGCTCGCGCTGCGCGTGCGGCAGATGCGGAACTTCATCGCCACGCTGATGCTGTCGCAGGGTGTGCCGATGCTCAGCCACGGCGACGAGTTCGGCCGCACGCAGCGGGGCAACAACAACGCGTACTGCCAGGACAACGAGCTGTCCTGGGTGCCCTGGCCGTCCGCCGGCGGCGGCGGTGAAGGCGGCAGCGGCGGCGAAGGTGACGGCGACGGCGGTGAAGGAGAGGGTGACGGCGGGAGCGCCGACGCCTTCGCTGATCTGCCGGCCTTCACCCGCGCCATGGTCTGGCTGCGGAAGGACCACCCCGTCTTCCGGCGGCGGCGTTTCTTCCACGGGCGGCCCGTGGAGGGCACGCACGACGAGCTGTCGGACATCGCCTGGTTCACCCCGGGGGGCCGGGAGATGACCCAGCGGGACTGGGACTCGGCCCGGGCGGGGGCGCTGACCGTGTTCCTCAACGGCAACGCGATCTCCGAGCCGGGCGCGCGCGGGGAGCGGATCACCGACGACTCGTTCCTGCTGATGGTCAACGCGTCGGCCGAGCCGCTGGAGTTCGTGGTTCCGGTCAACCACGGGCGGCAGTGGCAGGTGATCGTGGACACGGGGCGGGACGACGCGATTCCCGACGACGGCCCGAAGGTGGACGCCGGGGAGCGGGTGACGCTGGTGGACCGCAGCCTCGCGGTGCTGCGGCGGCCGGCGTAGGGCCTGTCGTTCGGATCACGCCGATTTCTGGCTGCGGTGCCTTGATGCTGCCGGTGAGCGGGCTTGGTGCGTGCAGCTGCAAGGCGGAGGAGGGAGTCAACGCGGCGCGTTGGGGCAAACGACAGGCCCTGGACACGGAAAACCCGTCTGCTCGCGTGTCAGGGTGCTCCGATCCGTCAGGGGCGGGTACGTAGGTCCCTATGACGCCTGCCGTGCCTTCCGCCACTTACCGGCTCCAGCTCCAGCCCGCGTTCCCGTTCGCCGCCGCGGCGGACGCCGTGCCGTACGTCGCCTCGCTCGGCGTGTCGCATCTGCATCTGTCCCCGGTGCTGGAGGCGGTACCGGGGTCGGCGCACGGGTACGACGTGGTCGATCACGGGCGGGTGCGCGGGGAGCTGGGGGGTGAGGCCGGGCTGCGGGAGCTGGCGCGGGTCGCCCGGGACCACGGGCTGGGGCTGGTGGTGGACATCGTGCCGAACCACATGGCGATGGCGCCCCGGCACAACCGGCCGCTGTGGGAGGTGCTGCGGGAGGGCCCGGGGTCGCCGTACGCGCGGTGGTTCGACATCGACTGGGAGGCGCGGGGCGGGCAGGTGCTGCTGCCGGTGCTCGGGGGGCCGCTGGGCGAGGAGATCGACCAGTTCGTCGTCGACGGGCAGGAGCTGCGGTACTACGACCATGTCTTCCCGCTGCGGGAGGGCACCGAGAAGCTGCCGCTGCCGCGGCTGCTGGACGCGCAGTGGTACCGGCCGGTGTGGTGGCGGCTGGCCCGTACGGAGCTGAACTACCGGCGGTTCTTCAGCATCTCGGAGCTGATCGGGGTGCGCGTGGAGGAGCCGGAGGTGTTCGACGCGACCCACGCGAAGATCCTGGAGCTGCTGCACGACGGCGTCGTCGACGGGCTGCGGGTCGACCACCCCGACGGGCTCGCCGACCCCGACGCCTATCTGCGGCGCCTGCACGAGGCCACCGGCGGCCGGTGGACCGTCGTCGAGAAGATCCTCGCGGACGGCGAAGCCCTGCCGGCGGCCTGGCCGGTCGCGGGGACCACCGGGTACGACGCGCTGCGGCACGTCGACGGGCTGTTCACCGACCCGGAGGGGACGAGCGAGCTGCTGGACCGGTACCGGCGGTTCACGGCCGCCGAGCCCGACCGGGGCGGCGACTGGGCGGCGACCGCGCGGCGGGCCGCGTACGAGGTGCTCACGCACGAACTGGCGGCGGAGGTGGACCGGCTCACCCGGGTGGCGCACGGGCTGAGCGAGCGCTCCCCGGAGCTGGCGCTGCGCGACCGTGCGCCGTGGGCGCTGCGCACCGCCCTGTGCGAGCTGCTCGTACGGATGGAGGTCTATCGGCCGTACGCCTGCGAGGACGCCTCCCTGGTCGTCACGGAGGAGGCCGCGGCCGAGGCGCGTACGGCGTTCGTGGTGCCCGAGGAGGCACGGGCGGTCGACGTGGTCCGGGATCTGGTGCTGGGGCGGTTCGGGGACGGGCCGGAGCAGGTGGAGTTCCGGACGCGGTTCGCGCAGACCTCGTCGGCGTTGCGGGCCAAGTCGGTGGAGGACACGGCGTTCTACCGCCATGTGCCGCTGCTGTCCGCGAACGAGGTGGGCGGGAACCCGGGGAGCCCCGCGGTCTCCCCGGAGGACTTCCACGCCTACTGCGCGCGCGTGCAGCGGGACTGGCCGGTCACCGGGACGGTGCTGTCGACGCACGACACCAAGCGCAGCGCCGACGTCCGGGCGGCGGTCGCGGTGCTCGGGGAATGCCCCGGGCGGTGGGCCGACGCGCTGGCGGAGGTGACGCGCGACGGGGCCGGGGCGCCGGACCCGCAGCTGGCGTGGGCCGCGTGGCAGACGGCGTTCGGGCTCGGGCCCGCCGACGCGGAACGCCTGGAGGGGGCGTTGCTCAAGCATGTGCGGGAGGCGGGGCTGCACACCTCGTGGACCGAGCAGAACCCCGCGTACGAGCGGGCGGTCGCCGAGTTTGTGGCCCGGGGCCCGGCGGCGGACACGGAGGTCACCGGGCGGCTGCGCACCGAACTGGAGCCGTACATCCGTGCGAACGCCCTCGGTGCGGCCCTGGTCCAGCTGACCATGCCGGGCGTGCCGGACGTCTACCAGGGCACGGAGAGCGAGTACCGGGCGCTGGTGGACCCGGACAACCGGGCGCCGTTCGCCCCTCGGGACGGGGACTCGGACAAGCACCGGGTCACCGTGGCCGCGCTGCGGCTGCGGCAGCGGCGGCCGGAGGCGTTCGGTGAGGCGGCGACGTACACGCCGCTCGCGGCGGCCGGACCGGCGGCCGGGCACTGCGTGGCGTTCGCGCGGTCCGGCGCGGTGGTCACGGCGGTCACCCGGCTGTCGCTGCGGCTCGCCGGGGCCGGCGGCTGGGCGGACACCCGGCTGGCCCTGCCGGCCGGGCGGTGGGCCGATGTCCTCGGCGGGGAACGGGAGTTCACGGGTGAGGTACCGGTGGCGGAACTGTTCGAGGCGCTGCCAGTGGCGCTGCTGGAGCGCATCGGCGCAGACTAGGGCCCTTCTGATGGATCTCCGTGGGAGAAGGAGCGGCGTTCGGTGCGTGCTCTGGGGGTACCCCCTGCTCGGAGAGCTTGGGGGAGTGCCGGGCGGAAGCCCTCGTAGCGGAGCTACCAGGGCTTTTGTCCGGTGCGGCGAGTGGGGGTCCCCCTGCTCGAAGAGCTTGGGGGAGTACCGGGCGTCGCGGCGCCGCGGCGATCCATCAGAAGGGCCCCAGCGGCGCGATCCGCGCCGGTCTCCGTGAATGCCTCCGGACGCCCCTGGGATCCGCCCCGTGCGCCGACGCACACTGCATGCATCCCCGCGCGCCACCCGGTCGGGCGGGGGAGGTCGACACAGGTGGACTGGACGGGGGTGGGTCTGCTGTTGGAGCCCGGTTATCCCACGGTGGCGGAGCTGGAGTCACGGGCGAGGGAGCTGGCGCTTCGCCGGCCGAACCTGTGCGCCCTCAGGAGAATCGGCCTCTCGCGGGCCGGGCGGCCGCTGCGGCTGCTGTCCGTCGGCCATGCGAGACGTGCCGTCCTCGTCGTCGCGGGCGCCCACGCGAACGAGCCGACGGGCGGCTCGACGGTGCTGGCGCTCGCCGAGCGCGTGGCGCGGGACCCGAAGTTACGGGCCGGGGTCTCCTGGCACTTCGTGCTGTGCGCGGACCCGGACGGGGCGAGCCTGCACATGGCCCCGGCACCGCGCACCCTCCTCGACTACCACCTGGGGTTCTTCCGGCCGGCCGCGCCGGAGCAGCCGGAGTGGTCGCCCGCCGTGCTGCCGCCGGACCGGCTGCCGCCCGAGACACGGGCGCTGCTGACGGTGCTCGACGAGCTGCGGCCCTACCTCCAGGTGACCCTGCACGGCACGGATCTCGGCGGCAGCTGGGTGCAGTTGACGAAGAACGTGCCGGGGCTGGCCGAGCCGTTCGCCAAGTCGGCGGCGGAGCTCGGCATACCGGTGGAGACGAGCGCCTCCGACGCGGCGGGCTGGCCCGCCTCGGGACCCGGGGTGTTCGTGATGCCGGGCCCCGGGCACGCGGCGTTCCCGAGCCTGCCCGACGACGCGCGGCACAGCACCTGGTACCACGCCCACCGGTACGGCGGGCTCACGGCGATCGTCGAGGTCCCGATGTGGGCGAGCGACCTGGTGGACGACACGGCCCCGCACCCGGCCCCGACGGCGGCGCTGCGGCAGCTGTCCCGGCGGCTGCTCGACGACGCGGGCGAGGTGGAGCGGATCCTCGACGAGGCGCTGCCCCGGCTGCCGGGCCCCGAGGGGCCGCTGCTGCGGGCCGCCCGGTGGGCGCTGGCACTGGTGCCGGGGCTGGCCCGCGACTGGGTGGCGGGGCCTCCGCCCGACGTGTCGCGGGCGTACGTGGGCAGTGTGGACGCCTTCGGGCGCCGGCTGCCGCTGCGGGCGGCGGCGATGCTGCGGCGGGTGCTGGTGGACGCCGGGGATCCGGGGGCGCCGCGGCTGGAGCAGCTCATCGGCGAGTGGAGCGACTCGTTCGCCGACCGGTTCCGCGCGCGGTGGGTGCCGGTGCGGGACCAGGTGGAGCACCAGATGCGGACGGTGCTGGCGGCCGCCTCGCACGCGCGGGGCGACGGGGAGCCCTGAGCGGCCGCCGGGTGCCCTCGATGCCGCCGGGAGGCCCCCGGGGGTTCGCTGTTCCGGATGCCGTCAGCCCGGCAGGGCGAACACCGAGCCCGTGCGGGCCGCCATCACACAACTGTTGGCGAAGGTGTGCCCGTACGCGACGGGACGGCCGTCCCACACGCCGCGCGCGGTGACCCGGACGGGGGCGTAGACCTGGACGCACATGCCGTTCTTCAGGGGGATGCGGCCGACGTCGCCGCCTGCCCGGGCCAGTTCCGCGCAGGCCTCGGCGGCGCGGGCGTGGCCCTGCGGCGGGTCGCACAGCAGGAGAGTGCCGCGGGTGTCGCCGACGCGGGCGTCGCCGCGGGTGACGGTGACGTAGAGCCAGTTGCCCGGGAGGGCGGCCTCGGCGGGCGCGGAGGCGCCGAGGGTGAGCAGGGCGAGGGCCGCCAGCAGGCCGCCGCGGACGGTGTGGAGGGTGGTGTGCGTCATTCCCGGTGCATCGGCACGGCGGGCTCGGAACTCCATTCCGGCTCACCCGAACGGGACTCGGCGTGCGGTTCGCCGTGGTCGGGCACGCCGCGGGCCCGGCGGGCGGCCAGCTCGAACGCGGCGAGGACGACACGGGTCTGGTACTCGGTCTGGCGGGCCACCGGGATCCAGCGCGCCCCGTAACGGTCGCGGTAGTCGGCGCACCACTCGTCGAGGAGCCGGTTCAGCTCGAGCAGCGCGCCCGCCGGGTCGTGTCCGGCGCGGGTCACCAGCTGGTGCAGCAGCCCGGCGGTGCGCAGGGCGACCCGGCGGCCGGAGATGGCGAGGGTGGTGAGCCGGGCGGTGTCGAGCGGGGGCAGCGGGCGGGCGGTGCCGTCGTGGACGTCGGGGTCCCAGGCGTCGGCGAGGCCGGGGCCGACCAGTAAATAGTCGTCGACGGGGGCGAGGAGCCGGGCGGCGTCCGGGCCGCGGCTCACCGAGGGGCGGACGCGGGCGAGGATGCCCTCCAGGAGCCGGGTGTCGCGGCGCAGCGCCCGGCTGACCGTGCGCAGGACGGCGTGGGCGTCGGGTGAGGGCGAGCCGTCCTCCACGGCGGCCACACCCCACATGGGGGCCTCGACGACGGCGGTGAGGGTGCCGTAGCGGTGCGGGTGGTACCAGGTGGACTCGACGGCGGCCTCGGTGATCGCGGCGGCCAGGTCGCCGCGGCGCGGGGGCGGGATGCGGTAGACGGCGGGGCCGAGGCGCGGCCAGTACAGGGTGTCGTACGGGCTCAGCTCGCGGGGTACGGCGAGGCGGCCGGCGATCCGGGCGACCCGCTCGGCGAGGCCGGGCAGGTCGCGGGTGAGTTCGACGAAGCCGCCGCCGACGTCGACGCCGTGCAGGGAGCACTGGAAGAAGGGGCGCAGCTCGTCCTGGAGGGCGAGCAGGGCACGGGTCTCCGGCAGGGCGGCGGCGGCCGCTCCGTCGGGCAGCCACTCGGGCTGTTCGAGGAAGCCGGGGCGGAAGAAGCGCCGGAAGTAGTGGCCGAGGGTGTAGGGGCCGGACAGCCAGTCCTCGTTGCGCCGGGAGCCGTCGGGGTCGAGGCAGAGCAGCAGGTTCCAGGTGGTGTCGACGTCCTCGGTGAACCGGGGGTCGGCCAGGGCGCGTTCGGCGATCCGCAGGATCGTGGCGCCGCCGACGGGTTCGTTGGGGTGCGGGCCGGCGACGACGAGGGCCTGGCGGGTGCCCCGGCCGACGGACAGCAGCCACATCGGTGTGCCCGCCCGTGAGGTGCCCACGCGGCGCAGTCGGGCGCGGTGCGGATGCCGGGTGACGAGGGTCGCGGCGCGCGCGGACAGCTCGTCCACGGTCGGGTAGCGCAGGAGTGGCGGCAGGGCACACCTCCCCAGAGTGCGACGCCGTCGATTCACCTGGTGTGCATGGTGTACGCACAGTCAGTCATGGCCGAGAACGCACGTCAACACCCCGGCACACGAGGCACGTTCGAAAACTCGCTGCGTAAATCCCAGGCCAGAGCTTTGCGGTGGCTCGGCCGCCGGGGTCACTCGGAGGAGAGGCGGAAGCTCATGCGGCCGAAACCGACCTGGTCGCCGTCGCGGACGACGGCCGCGCCGATGACCCGACGTCCGTTGACAGTGGTGCCGTTGGTGGAGCCGAGGTCGCGCAGGATCCACATGCCGCCCTGCCGGGTCAGCTCGGCGTGCACCCGGGAGACCGTCTCGTGGCTGAGCCGGAGCCCGTTGGCGGGGTCGCGGCCGATGCGCAGGGCGTGGCTGCTCGCCGGGTGCGGCAGCTGGAGCTTGGGCAGCCGCTCGGCCTGCCAGGCCCGGCGGAGCTTCACACCGAAGCCGGAGACCGCCCCGACGGTGCCGAGGACCAGCCGGGACCAGCGACTCTCGACGGGCAGGTCGGCGGTGAGCGCGGCGAGCTCGTCGGAGCGGCGGGCGGTGAGCGCCAGCTCCATGCGCCGGATGAACGTGTCGTGGGAGAGGCGGCCGAGGGCGACGCCGTCACGGAGCACCCTCAGCGCGTGGTCGCGCTCGGCGTCCGACAGCCGCGCGGGGTAGGTGTTGAACTCGAAAGACGACGTCACGCGTGTGATTGTCGGTCAGTGAAGCCGGGGTGTCCAGAAAACCGGTAAACGGTGACGATCCTCGGACATGGCGAGCGAGAGTGCGACGCGCGCGGCAAACGCGCCGATCCGAGGGCGCCTTGATCTCGTTTGCCGCACGATGGACGGGAAGGCTCCATGACGACTCCTGACCGTCCCCCCGACCATCACGACCGGCAGCCGAGGGAGAACCGTTCCGTGCAGTTCGAGGTGTGGGCACCGCAAGCCGACCGGATGACGCTCCACCGCGAGGGCGCCACGCACGCGATGGAGCGCGATCCCGAGCGCCCGGGCTGGTGGACGGCCGACGCGGAGGCGACGGACGGCACGCGCTACGGGTTCGCCGTCGACGACGGACCGGTACGGCCCGACCCGCGCTCGCGCCGCCAGCCGGACGGCCCGGACGGACTGAGCGCGGTCGTCGATCACGGGCGGTACGCGTGGCGGGTGCCGTGGGCGGGGCGCGGGCTGCCGGGCGCGGTGCTGTACGAGCTGCACGTGGGCACGTACACGCCCGAGGGCACGCTGGACGCGGCCATCGAGCGGCTCGGGCATCTCGCGGAACTGGGCGTCACACACGTCGAGTTGATGCCGCTGTGCCCCTTCCCGGGGACGCACGGCTGGGGATACGAGGGGGTCTCGCTGTGGGCCGTGCACGAGCCGTACGGCGGCCCCGAGGCCCTCAAGCGGTTCGTGGACGCGGCGCACGACCTGGGCCTCGGCGTGGTGCTCGACGTGGTCCACAACCACCTGGGGCCGTCCGGCAATTACCTGCCCGTGTTCGGCCCGTACTTCACCGAGCGGCACCACACGCCCTGGGGTGCCGCGGTCAACCTGGACGCGCCCGGCTCGGACGAGGTGCGGGCGTACTTCCTCGGCAGCGCGCTGGCGTGGCTGCGGGACTACCGGCTCGACGGGCTGCGCCTGGACGCGGTGCACGCGTTGCGCGACACGCGCGCGTGCCACTTCCTGGAGGAGCTGTCGACGGCGGTGGACGCGCTCGGCGCCGAGGTGGGGCGGCCGTTGTTCCTGATCGCCGAGTCCGATCTGAACGACCCGCGGCTCGTCACCCCGCGCGCGGAGGGCGGCACCGGGCTGCACGCGCAGTGGAACGACGACTTCCACCACGCGCTGCACACGACCCTGACCGGCGAATCGCAGGGCTACTACGCGGACTTCGCGCGGGCGGGGCTCGCCGGACTGGCGAAGACCCTCACCGGCGGGTACTTCCACGACGGCACGTACTCGTCGTTTCGTGGCCGGTCCCACGGGCGCCCCCTGGACCGTACGCGGGTCTCCGCGCACCGGCTGCTCGGCTACACCCAGACCCACGACCAGGTCGGCAACCGGGCCCAGGGCGACCGGCTGTCGGCGACGCTCTCCCCCGGTCTGCTGGCGTGCGCGGCGGCGCTGACGCTCACGGGGCCGTTCACGCCGATGCTGTTCATGGGTGAGGAGTGGGCGGCGGGCACGCCCTGGCAGTTCTTCACCGACCACACCGATCCTGAGTTGGCCGAGGCGGTACGGCGGGGGCGGCGCCGGGAGTTCGCGGAGCACGGCTGGGCGGAGGAGGACGTGCCGGACCCGCAGGACCCGGCGACGCGTGACCGCTCGTGCCTGGACTGGTCCGAGCCGTCGGTCGAGCCCCACGCCCGGATGCTGGCCTGGTACCGCGACCTGATCGCCCTGCGCCGCACCCACGCCGACCTCTCCGACCCGGACCTGTCCGACGTCAAGGTCGCGTACGACGAGGACGCCCGCTGGTTCGGCTTCCGCCGCGGCGACATCCGGGTGGCCCTCAACCTCGGCAAGGAACCGACCGCGATCCCCCTGGGCACGGCCGAGGCCCAAGTCCTGGCCGCATGGACCCCGGTGAACCCCCCGGGCCCCGACGGCCTACTGACCCTGCCGGCCGAGTCCTGCGTGGTACTGACCGTGCCGTGACGCGGCCGCGGGGGGCCGGGGCCCAGGGGTGCCGGCGCTCGACGGGTCGACGGCCGGCACCGGACCGACACGGCCAAGGCGGGCGCGGCGGCCCGCCGCTCCGGTAGGGGCGGGGAACTGCGCGAGCGACCACGTACCCGGCCGCGGTCGCCGTGCCACGCCCGCCCCCGAGCTCCCAGCTGCTACTGCAACGGTGCCTGCCGTGGCCGACGGCCAGGTCGGGAACTGTGTCCGCGCCGTTTGCAGTGGCTGGTGCGGGCTTGCCGGCTGTCCTCGGCCGGGCCGTCATCCGCATGCTGCGATAAGCTGAGGCAAAACTGTGTGCGCCCACCGTCCCCTCGCGGTTCGGCCGCCCGACGGTGCGACACGGTGGTACCTGCTCGGTCAGCGGGAAATCCACGCCGACAGCCCCAGGGGACGGTTGCCTTCCCACAGGTCACCGTTCTCCCGTAGGTCGGTTTTCATGGACCTCAACACCATCACCGAAGTAATCCGGCAGCCGTCCGAGCAGCCAGGCATGGACTGGCACGAGGGCGACGCCTGGCTCGCAGGCGGAACATGGCTCTACTCCACGGAGCAGCCGGACCTGCGACGGCTGATCGACCTGACGGCGTTGCGTTGGGAGCCTCTTGTTCCGACGGACGAGGGTCTGGAGATCAGCGCCACCTGCACCATTCGCGACCTGTACGCCTTTGCATGGCCGGAGACCTGGACCGCCGGAACTCTCTTCCGGAAGAGCTGCGAGGCATTCCTGTCCTCGTTCAAGGTCTGGAACGCGGCGACCGTCGGCGGAAACATCTGCCTGTCCCTGCCCGCCGGCCCGATGATCACGTTGACGGTCGCGCTCGAGGCGCGGTACGAGCTGTGGGCGCCCGACGGCTCCGTACGCTTCGTCGACGCCCTCGATTTCGTCACGGGCGACCACCGCAACATTCTCGCCCCCGGGGAGATCCTCCGGCGCATCACCATTCCGGAGTACGCGCTGCGCAAACGCACCGCGCACCGTCGCTTCACGCTGACCCGGCTCGGCCGCTCGACGGTGTTCCTCGTCGGCACGCAACGTCCGGGAGCGAATGACCTGCTGCTCACCATCACCGCCGGCACCACACGGCCGGTCCGCATCGCCTTCGTGCCCCTGCCCGATGCCCGAACCCTGCGGCAGAGCATCGACGCCGTGCCTGCCGACGTCTGGTTCGCCGATCCCAACGGGACCCCCGACCACCGTCAGCACCTGTCACGGCACTTCGCCGAAGAGATCCGCCGCGAACTCACGGCTGGGGACCTGCCATGACCTACATCGTGAACGGCCGGAGATTCGACCGGGAACCGGCCCCGGGCCAGTGTCTGCGCACGTTCCTGCGCGCACTCGGCCATTTCGGCGTCAAGAAGGGGTGTGACGCGGGCGACTGCGGCGCCTGCACGGTGTGGCTGGACGGCGTACCGGTACACAGCTGCATCACCCCCGCCTTCCGCGCGAACGGCCGTGAGGTGACCACGATCGAGGGCCTTGGGCGACCAGGCGCCCCGCATCCCATGCAACGGCAGTTCGAGGACGCCCCGGGATTCCAGTGCGGTTTCTGCACCGCAGGGATGATCATGACGTCGGCGACCTTCACCAAGGACCAGAAGGCAGATCTGCCACGGGCGTTGAAGGGCAACCTCTGCCGCTGTACCGGATACCGGGCGATCGAGGACGCCGTGAAGGGCGTCAGCGCGGTGGAGACGGCAGCACCGGGCAAGGCCGTCGGGACGAGCGTCGGCGCGCCCGCGGGCCATGACGTGGTGACCGGTCACGCCGAGTTCACCATGGACACGCGGATCGACGGCATGCTGCACCTCAAGGTGCTGCACTCGCCCCACGCCCACGCCCGGATCCTCTCGATCGACAAGAGCGCCGCCCTCGCGGTGCCCGGCGTGCACCGGGTCTACACCTGGGAAGACGTACCCCGCAGACGCTTCACCACGGCGATCCACACCGACCACCTGGTCGACCCGGACGACACCTACATCCTCGACGACACGGTCCGCTTCGCCGGTCAGCGCGTCGCCGCGGTCCTGGCCGACACGATCGGGGCGGCGGAGGAGGGCTGCCGACGTCTCGCGGTCGAGTACGAGGTGCTGCCGGCGGTGTTCGACCCGGAGGCGGCGATGGCTGACGGCGCACCCCAGCTGCACGGCTCCCACGATCCGTTCGTCCGCGACCCCGGCCACAACATCCTGGTCGAACTCCACTCGCACATCGGTGACGTCGACGTGGGGTTCGCCGCGGCCGACGTGATCCACGAAGGCACGTACGTCTCACCGCGGGTGCAGCACGCGCATCTGGAGACCCACGGTTCGATCGCCTGGATGCAGGACGGTCGGCTGAACGTCCGCACCAGTTCCCAGTCACCGTCGATCGCGAAAGTCAAGCTGGAGTACCTGTTCGCGCTGCGCCCGGACCAGGTGAGGGTGTTCTGCAAGCGCGTCGGCGGCGGATTCGGCGGCAAGCAGGAGGTGATCGCGGAGGACCTGGTCGCGCTCGCCACCCTGGACACCGGACGGCCCACCTGCTTCGAGTACACCCGCGAGGAGGAGTTCACCACGGCCTCGCCGCGGCATCCGATGAGCCTGACGGTCAAGCTCGGCGCGAAGGCCGACGGAACGCTCACCGCCTTGCAGGTACGCAACGTGTCGAACACCGGCGCCTACGGGAACCACGGCGGCGAAACGCTGTACGCGGGGGGAGCCGCCGTCATGATCTATCGCTGCCCCAACAAGAAGTACGACGCGTACTCCGTCTACACGAACACCGTGCCGAGCGGGGCGCTGCGCGGTTACGGCATGACGCAGCCGGCGTTCGCCGTGGAGTCGGCGATGGACGAACTGGCCCGCGCCCTGCACATCGACCCGCTAGAACTACGCCGGCGCAACATCGTGCGGCCGGGTGAGCCCCTGCTCGCGATGCACGAGGGCCCCGACGACGTGATCTTCACCGAGGACGGCCTCGCCCGGTGCATCGACCTGGTGGGCGACGCCCTGGCGCGTACGGCCGACCAGCCGCACCCCGGCCCGGAGTGGCTCGTCGGAGCCGGCGTGGCGAGTTCCCTGCACGAGACCGCGCCCCCGACGGACCACCTCTCCGAGGCATGGGTCACGCTGGGCGACGATCTCATCTACGAACTGGCCGTCGGCACCTGCGAGTTCGGGGAGGGAACCTCCACGGCCCATGTCCAGATCGCAGCCAACCAGCTGGGCACGACACCGTCACGGATCCGTCTGGTGCAGTCCGACACCGACCGCACGGGATTCGACACCGGTGCCTTCGCCAGCGCGGGCCTCTTCGTGGCGGGCAATGCGGTCCTGCGGGCGGCCAGTGCCGTGCGCGACCGCATTCTGCAATTCGCCGCCGCGCACACGGGCATCCATGTCGTGATGTGCACGATGGACGACGACGGTGTCGTCTGCGGGGACCGGCGGGTGTCGCTGGCCGAACTCGTCGCGCTGGCCCGGAGGCGTGGAATCCGCTTCACCGCCGCCCGCAAGGCATACGGCTCACCCCGGAGCGTCACCTCCAACACGCAGGGGTTCCGGGTCGCCGTGCACCGTGTGACGGGTGAGATACGGATCCTGTACAGCGTGCAGGCGGCCGACGCCGGGGTGATCATCAATCCGGCGCAGGTCCGGGGACAGGTGGAGGGCGGTGTCGCCCAGGGAATCGGCTTCGCGCTGACCGAGAACCATCAGGTCGACGGCAACGGCGTCATGGTCAACCCGAACCTCCGTAACTACCGCATCCCCACCTACGCCGACATCCCCCGTACAGAGGTCCTCCTGGTGGACTCCGCGGATTCGGTCGGGCCCCTGCGGGCGAAGGGGATGGCGGAGTGCTGCATCAACCCAGTGGCCCCCGCGCTCGCGAACGCGGTGCAGGACGCCACGGGTGTCCGCTACCGTGCGCTGCCGCTGACTCCGGAACGCATCTACGGCCGGCTCCCCGCGGAGCAGTCGGTGTCGACAGGTTGAGCCACCATGAACACCGAAAAGAACGTAGCCGCCGCGGCGACGGCGATCATCGGTCAGAAGGTCCTGCCCGGGATGGCGCGGGAGTTCGAGTCATGGCAGGAGGATCTCAACGCCGCGGCCGGCTACTACCCCGGTTTCCTCGGCGCCGAGATCTCCCCGCCCACGGCGCTGCAGTCCGAGTGGGTCGTCGTGTACCGGTTCGACTCGGTGGCGCATCTGCAGGCGTGGATCAACAGCGCGACCAGGCAGACGTTTCTCGACGTCGGGGCCAAGTACTTCGACGGTCCAGCGACCCAGCAGGTGGTCAGCAGCGGCACCCAGTCAGTGGATCCGCTGGTCACGGTGGTGGTCACGCACCGCGTCGCCCCGAACCATGTCGACGACTTCCTCGCCTGGCAGCACCACATGGTCCAGGAGGAGAGCAAGTTCGAGGGGTTTCGCGGGACCGAGCTCTTCCGACCCATCGAGGGGCTTCAGGAGGAATGGACCACGCTCTACCGCTACGACAGCGCGGAACACCTCGACGCGTGGCTGACGTCGCCCCAACGGCAGAGGATCCTGGCCGAGGGGAAGAAGTTCAGCGACTTCCACCTGCATACGATCGACAACTCGTTCGGCAGTTGGTTCGCCTTCGAGGGCGACGGCAAGGAGGCACCGTCGCCACCCTCCGAGACCAGGACCTCCCTCGCGGTCTGGGTCGGCCTGTACCCGACTGTCGTGCTGCTGACGCTTGCTCTGTCCCCGCTGCACATGCCGCTCTGGATCGGCCTGCTCGTGGGCAACCTGCTGTCGAGTTTCCTCATGAGCTTCCTGACCATGCCCTACTACGTGAACCCGATGCTCGGGCGATGGCTGCGGCCGGCACCGGACGAACCGGCCAGGGCCAACCTCCGTGGTCTCGCTGTCGTCGCGGTGGCGATGGCCTTCTGGGTCGTCGTCTTCTACCTCGTCACGGTCCGGTTCTGGTCGCTGCCCTGACCGGCGACATCGGTAGCCTGCCGTCCTGAAGCCGAGCGGGTGAGCGACCCCGTCACCACGGACGAACCTCAGTCCTCCCCCCGCAGTTCGGTCACCCGCTCCAGCAGGATCGGCTCCCACGCCCGCCGCAGCCGCTCCCGCAGCGCGGGCAGCGGCGCGGCCGGCCCCCGCCCCTGCGCGGCCGCCGCGAGAGCCACGACCATGTCGCAGCGGGCCAGCCAGAGCCCGCGCAGACAGGGCCGCACCCCGTAGCCCGCGAGGGTCGCCGCGCGGACCGCCGCGGGCGCGCCGACCGCCGTCGCGAGGCCCGCGATGTCCTCGGCGGGGTCACCGACCACCGCGTCTCTCCAGTCCAGCACCCCCCGCACCCGCCCGTCGGCGCCGACCAGCAGGTGTTCACCGGTCAGCGCGTGGTGGACGAGCACGGCCGCGGGAGCGGTGAGCTGCGCGGCGTTGGGCGCGGTGAGCTGCCCCAGCCGCGCCGGGTCGAACTCGTCCGTTCCGGCGAGCTGTTTGGCGGCCCGTCCCGCCGCCGTCCGCAGGGCCTCCAGGGAGCGCGGCGGCAGCCGGGGCGCCCCGAGCGCCTCCGCCTGCCGCTGTGGCACCTCGCGCAGGCCGGTGAGGAGCCCGGCCAGGTCGTCCTCGCCCACGGCGGACACGTCGTGCACGGGGGCGGTGGTGCCGGGGATGCGCGTGTCGAGCGTGTAGGTGAGGCCGCCGGACCATTCGCCGTGCGCGACGCTCACCGGGACGGCGACGCCGACGTGCGGCCGGACCAGGTCGCGCAGCCGCAGTTCGCGCCGCTGCCGTACGACGGCGTGCCGGTCGGGGGCGAGGCGCAGCACATGGCGGGTGCCGACCCACCAGACCCACGGCCCGCCCTCCTCGGTGCCGGTGACGGGCCGTACGTCGGGGCCGTCGCCGCCCGCGCCGCCGGCCCTCCCCTCGCCGTTCTTCAGCAGGGAACGGACCAGTCGGCGGACGGTGTCCGCGGTGGGTGTCGGTGCCTGGGTCATGGTCGCGCCGTTGTCGTCCGGAGGGGAGGGGGTTCGGGGCTCCTTGGAGGGGTCAGTGCACTATCGCCATGTCGCGCGGGGTGGTGTTGAGGCGCCGCCCGCCGTCCTCGGTGACGGTCACGATGTCCTCGATCCGCACCCCGAAGCGGCCCGGCAGGTAGACGCCGGGTTCGACGGAGAAGCACATGCCGGGCACGAGGGGGCGTTCCTCGCCCTCCACCATGTACGGCGGTTCGTGGGTGGTGACGCCGATGCCGTGCCCGGTGCGGTGGATGAAGCGGTCGCCGTACCCGGCGTCGGCGATGACGGCGCGGGCCGCCCGGTCGACCTCCTGGCAGGCGACGCCGGGCCGGACCGCGCGGAACCCGGCCTCCTGGGCGGCGCGGACGACGTCGTGCACCTCGCGTTCCTCGGCGTCGGGTTCGCCGACGTGGACGGTGCGGGAGGTGTCGGAGCCGTAGCCGTCCTTGAGCCCGCCGAAGTCGAGGACGACCATGTCGCCGTCGGCGATGACGCGGTCACCGGCCTCGTGGTGCGGGTTGGCGCCGTTCGGCCCGGAGGCGACGATCGTGAAGTCGACCTGGGAGTGCCCGAACCGCCGCAGCAGGTCGGCGAGATCGGCGGCGACCTCGGTCTCCCGGCGCCCGGCGAACCGGACGCCCCGGATCTCCTCGTACGCCCGGTCGGCGGCCGCGCCCGCCGCCGCCATCCGCTCCAGCTCCGCCGCGTCCTTGACGGCCCGCAGCATCGGCAGGGCCTCGGACAGCCCGACGTACGCCGTGCCGGGCAGCCGCCCCTGGAGGCCGAGCAGGTGCAGGGCCCAGGTGTTGTCGCTGACGCCGAAACGGCCGCGCGGCCCGAGGAGGGGCACGGCCGCGTCGTAGGGGTCCTTGCCGTCGGTCCAGTCGCGCAGGTCCAGCGCGGGGCCGCCGGGGGCCTCCTCGGCGTCCGGGGCCTCCAGGGCGGGCACCACCAGCACCGGGCCCTCACCGTCCCGCAGCACCAGCAGGGTGAGCCGCTCGGTCTCCGGCGGCCGGTATCCCGTGAGCCACACCAGGTCGGGGCCGGGCGCCACCAGCAGCCCGTCGAGGCCCGCGTCGGCCGCGGCGCGGGCGGCCCGCCGCATCCGGGCGCGGTAGTCGTCGACGGTGAAGGGCGTCAGGGGGCCGGGCGGGTCGTCGGCTGTCAGTGGCGCGGATCCGTGGCCAGACGTGCCGGTCATCCATGCCTCCGTGTGCTCGGAGTTCCCTGGGGCAGGGCGCGGCGCGCCCTACGGGCAGCATCCTGCCCGTCCGCGGCAGCGCACGCGACCCCATTGCCGCAGGTGTCGGCGCGCGTGCGCCCCGGCGCGCCCGGTGCCGGCCGCGCTGTCAGCTCTCCAGGGCGAGGCGGGCGCCGAGGAGCAGCAGCACGCCGCCGGAGACCTGCTCCAGGCGCCGCCGGACGCCCACGCGGGACAGGACGGCCTTCATCCGGCCGACGCACCACACGTACACGCCGTAGTAGCCGATCTCGTAGACCGCCCACAGCGCGGCGAGGCCGATCATGGCGGGCAGGTGGGGCGCGCCCTCGGGCACGAACTGCGGCAGGAACGACATGGCGAAGATCGCCGCCTTGGGGTTGGCGAGGTTGAGCAGCAGCCCGCCCCGGTACGAGGCCCAGCCGCTCTTCCCGGCCGCCTCGCCCAGACCCGGCGCCGACTCGCCCTTCGCCCGGCGCGCCTGCCACAGGGTCTGTACGCCGAACACGACGAGGACCACCGCGCCGACGATCCGCATGACGTCGTACGCCAGTTCCGACGCGGCCAGCAGCACGGTCAGGCCGAGCGCGGCGACGACACCCCAGACGAAGACGCCGGTCTCGTTGCCGAGCACGGTCAGGAAGCCGGCGCGCCTGCTCCGCAGCGACTCCTTGATGATCAGCACGGTGCTGGGGCCCGGCGAGGCGGCGATCAGGGTGCACGCGCCGAGGAAGGCGAGGAGGGTGCTCAGCATCCCGCCATGGTGCCCTCCGGCCCGTATGCCGGGCGACACCTTAATGGTTGTCGATTGCCCATCCGTTAACGCTAATGCTTAGATTCCCCTGTTCCATTAAGGCAGTGGGCCCAAGGGAGGCGTACGGCGATGCTCGTACTCGCGCACATCAGTGATCTGCATCTGGACGGGACGGACCGGGCCACCCGGCGGGCCGAGCGGGTGCGGGACCTGCTGTGGGGCCTGCCGGGCCGGGTGGACGCGCTGCTGGTGACCGGGGACATCGCCGACCACGGCACGGAGGCCGAGTACGAGGAGGCGGCGCGGCTGCTCGGGCTGCGGGACGGGGACGCCCCCTTCCCGGTCCTCACCTGCCCGGGCAACCACGACAGCCGGGCGCCCTACCGCAAGGCGCTGCTCGGCGAGCCGGCCACCGAGGGGCCCGTCAACAGCGTGCGTCTCTTCGACGACGCGGCGGTGCTGATGTGCGACTCCAGCGTGCCGGGGCGGGACGAGGGCGAGCTGGACGCACAGACGTACGCCTGGATCGAGGAGACCCTCGACGACCTCGACGGGGACCGGCCGGCGCTGCTCGCCTTCCACCACCCGCCGGTGGCGCTGCACCACCCGCTGCCGGACGCGTACCAACTGGGCCGGCCCACCGTGCTGGCCCGGCTGCTGCAACGCCGGACCGAGATCGCGGGGATCATCACCGGACACGCCCACACGCCCGCCGCGACCACCTTCGCGGGGCGGCCGCTGGTCGTCGGGCCGGGGGTGACATGGACGCTCCGGCTGCCCTGGGAGGGCGACCAGGTCGCGGACCGGGAGGCGCCGCCCGGACTGGCGTTCCATGTGCTGGACGACGAGGGCCGCCTGACGAGCCACTTCCGGGTGGCGCCGTAGGGCCGCTGCCGGGGAGCGGTCGGCGGGGATCAGATCACGACTCCCGGTACGGCGACCAGGTAGCGGCGGGTGCCGTTCGCGTGGCGTACCTGGAGTTTCGCCGGGGTGCCGGGGCGGGCGGCGGCGATCGCCCGCGCCAGGTCGGCCGCCGATCCCGTGCGGGTGTCCCCGACGGCGAGGACGACATCACCCCGGACCAGGCCCGCGCCGTAGCCGGCGCCGGGCACGTGCACGCCGACGACGAGCGCGCCTACGCCCCCGGTGGCGTCGACGGCCTCGATACCGAGGGTCGCGCGGGTGGGGGCCGAACCGCCGAGGGCCGGCGCCGGGCCCGGGCCGGGAGCCGCGGCCCATGCCGGTACCGGGGTGGTCGGCAGCACCCCGCCGCTGTCGGGGCGCGGGGAGGCTGCCGGGGCCCGCCGGGCCTCCGCGAGGGCGCCCACGCCCATCGTCGTGAGGCCCAGCGCGCCGAGTCCGACGCCCGCCAGGACCAGGACCAGGCAGGTGACCAGGGCGAACACGAGGGTGACGACCCGCTGCCGCGCGCGGCGGGGCGCGGCGTGCGGTCTCCGGGCCGGGCCGGAGGGCCGGTCCTCGTCGGGCGCCTGGTCGGGCGCCTGGTCGGGCGCCTGGTCGGGCGCCTGGTCGGGCGCCTGGTCGGGATCGGGTACCTCGCCCCCGGGCCCGTCGCCGGGCCTGGCCTTGGGGCTCAACGCGGTCTGCTCCATGGTGCGCGCCTCCGGTCCGCGGTTCGGGTCGGGCGGACATCTACCCGGCGCACGACGGCGCGACGAGCCACGAAAGAGTGAGACTGACACCCCATCAGCGCCGCTCACACCCATCAGCGCCGCTCGCGCCGGTCACCGCGCCTGACGCCGGCCACCGCGCCCCGCACAGGCACCACCCCTCACGCCGGTCGCCGCGCCCACACCGCCGACCTCGGCCCGGTCGACGGGCCCGCCGCGCCCAGCGACCCGCGGCGGCTGCGGGGCCCCTCGGCCCCGCGGTGCCGACCGGGCGACGAGGGCGGAGACCTCGCTGCCGAGCACCACGCCGAACCGCCCTGCGAGCGGGCACGTTGATGGACTCGCCGCCTCAGCGACCCGCTGCGGCTGCCCGTCCCTCGCCGTCCCTCGCCGTCCCTCGCCGTCCCTCGCCGTCCCTCGCCGTCCCTCGCCGTCCCTCGCCGTCCCTCGCCGTCCCTCGCCGTCCCTCGCCGTCCCTCGCCGTCCCTCGCCGTCCCTCGCCGTCCCTCGCCGTCCCTCGCCGTCCCTCGCCGTCCCTCGCCGTCCCTCGCCGTCCCTCGCCGTCCCTCGCCGTCCCTCGCCGTCCCTCGCCGTCCCTCGCCGTCCCTCGCCGTCCCTCGCCGTCCCTCGCCGTCCCTCGCCGTCCCTCGCCGTCCCTCGCCGTCCCTCGCCGTCCCTCGCCGTCCCTCGCCGTCCCTCGCCGTCCCTCGCCGTCCCTCGCCGTCCCTCGCCGTCCCTCGCCGTCCCTCGCCGTCCCTCGCCGTCCCTCGCCGTCCCTCGCCGTCCCTCGCCGTCCCTCGCCGTCCCTCGCCGTCCCTCGCCGTCCCTCGCCGTCCCTCGCCGTCCCTCGCCGTCCCTCGCCGTCCCTCGCCGTCCCTCGCCGTCCCTCGCCGTCCCTCGCCGTCCCTCGCCGTCCCTCGCCGTCCCTCGCCGTCCCTCGCCGTCCCTCGCCGTCCCTCGCCGTCCCTCGCCGTCCCTCGCCGTCCCTCGCCGTCCCTCGCCGTCCCTCGCCGTCCCTCGCCGTCCCTCGCCGTCCCTCGCCGTCCCTCGCCGTCCCTCGCCGTCCCTCGCCGTCCCTCGCCGTCCCTCGCCGTCCCTCGCCGTCCCTCGCCGTCCCTCGCCGTCCCTCGCCGTCCCTCGCCGTCCCTCGCCGTCCCTCGCCGTCCGCGGATCATCCCGCGCCCCGCCCGCCGTCTGGCCCCGCCTCAGTCCCCGTGCCGCTCCGTCAGTTCCTGGGCCAAGGCCGCCGCCGGGCCGCGCAGGGCTCCGCCGTGGATCAGTTCCGTGCGGTGCACCAGGCGGGGCGCGACGAGGGGGACGGCGACCGCGCCCGGTACGTCGGTCGTGAAGCTGTGGGGCAGGACCGTCAAGCCGTGCCCGGCGGCGGCGAGGGTCGTGAGCGTCCGCAGGTCGGTGCCCTCGTAGCGCAGGGCGGTGCGGACGCCTCCCGCGCCGACCGCGGTGTGGAGGCGGTCCAGGGGCAGGCCCGCGCCGGGCGCGTCCAGCCAGCGGGCGTCGACGAGGTCGGCGAGACGCAGTCCGGGGCGCCGGGCGAGGGGGTGGGCGGCCGGGAGGAGGACGCAGACGGGTTCCTCGGCCACGCCGCACGTGGTGAGCGGCGCGACGTCGGGCAGCCGCAGCGGGTCGCTGGGCGCGGCGAGCCCGTCGACGAGGCCGAGGTCGGCGGCGCCGGTGGCGACCGCCGCCGGGATGTCGGCGCGGGCGAGGGCCCGCAGGGTGACGCCGGCCGCGGGCAGCGCGGCGACGGTCCGGGGGCCGAGGGCGGTCGGGGTCACGGCGAGGGTCAGCCCGTGCTCGGGCGCGGACGCCATCCGGAGCACGTCGGCGCGGGCCGCGTCGAGCCGCAGCAGCAGCGGCCCGGCGTGTTCGAGGAGCCGCTCCCCCGCGGCCGTGGGCCGGACCGGACGCCGGGTCAGCAGGGGGGCGCCGAGGTCCTGTTCGAGCCCGGCGATGTGCTGGGACACCGCGGACTGGGTGTAGCCCAGCTCGCGCGCGGCCTCGGAGAAGGAGGCGAGGCGCGCCACGGTGACATAGGTACGGAGCAGATGCGGATCCATGGCCGCCATGATCCCGCGACGCACCCGAGGTACATCAGTGTTGCTTATCGACAGTGCGGGAATCATCGTTGGACGTGAACGCGCGCCCGCGCCGAGGATGGCGGACATGACGAACAGCCCGGCGCAGGCCGCCTCCTCCGCTTCCCGTTCCGCCCGGCTCGCCCTGGTCGGCGACCGCTCCCCCGACGTGGTGTCCCACATCCGGATCCCGCGGTTCCTCGACTCCCTCGCGGAGCGGGACCGGCTCGTCGTGGACGCCTACTGGATCCACTCCGAGGACGCCGCGGCGGATCCGGCGGCCGTGCGGGGCTTCGACGCGGTGTGGGTGGTGCCCGGCAGCCCCTACCGCAGCGAGGCCGGGGTGCTGTCCGCGATCCGTACGGCCCGCGAGGAGGGCATCCCGTTCCTCGGCACCTGCGGCGGCTTCCAGCACGCGCTGCTGGAGTACGCGCGCACGGTGTGCGGGCTCACCGGGGTCGCGCACGCCGAGAACGACCCGGACGCCGAGGACTTCCTGATCGAGCCGCTCGCCTGTTCCCTGGCCGGGCATGAGGCTGCCGTGCGCGTCGAGCCCGGTTCGCTCGCGCAGTCGGTGCTGGGCGCCGAGCGGACCGTCGAGCGGTACTCCTGCCGGTACGGCCCCTCCGCTCACCTCGACGCCCTGAGCGCGCACGGGCTGCGCTTCTCCGGGCACGACGAGGACGGCCAGGTCCGGATCGTCGAACTGCCGGGCCACCCCTTCTTCCTGGCCACTCTCTTCCAGCCCGAACTGTCGGGCGACGGCAGCCGCCCGCACCCGTTCGTGCGCGGGCTGGCCCGGGCCGCGGTCGACCACGCGGCCCGGGCGGCACACCTGCCGGTGTGAGCCGTGCGGGGCGTCAGCCGACCGGGGCCGGGGCGAACGGCAGGGCCGGGGCCCGGCCGGGGACGAAGCCGTGGGCGCGGCGGGCCAGGAAGGCGGGCTTGTAGCGGTCGACCTGCCGGTGCCAGTTCAGGATGCCGGCGAGCCAGTTCCGCAGGTCGTCCACATAGCCGTCCATGATGTCGCGCGCCTCCCGCGACAGCTCGAAGTCGTCGTAGACGACGGGGAGTTCATGGGCGACGACATGCTCGAACTGCCGCATGCGCTGGGTCATCAGGTCGTGGACCACGCCCAGCGCGGTCGGGTAGTCGCAGCCGAAGAAGTTCTGCACGACGAGGATCGCGTTGTGGACCTCGCCCTCGTACTCGATCTCCTTCTGGTACGAGAACACGTCGTTGATGAGGCACGCGTAGTCGATGGCCGCGTTCTCCAGGGAGCGGACGGGGCCGCTGCGGTAGACCTCGGGCGGGATCTGCGGGCCGTGGCCCGTCCGGCACATGCTCAGGGTGAGGTCGGAGCCGAAGGTGGCGCGCCGCATCTCCAGGTAGTCGACCGGGTCGGGGACCCGGTTCTGGAGCTGGTTGAACACCTCCCACACCCAGCTCTCGGTCATCTTGTCGACGGACGCCTTCAGGGTGCGCCGCTCGTCGGGGGTCATCTCGGCGGTGGTCCGCGCCCACAGGTCGATCAGCCCCCGTTCCATCCCGTTCACCGGAAGGGGGACCGCCTCCCCCTCGACGGGCATGCAGTCGGAGAGCCGGGCGGTCGTGAGGCGTGCGGCGGCCACGTCGCGGCGGTGGCCGAAGACCAGGGGGTAGTAGTCGTCGCCGTAGGTGCCCCAGGCCAGCCACTGGGAGCTGAGGTCCAGTTCCTCGGGGGTGGCGTCCGGGTCGAGGCCGGCCGCGCACAGGGGCAGGTCGGCGGCGGCGAGCCGTTCCTCGTCCCAGACGCCCTCGCTCAGGATGCCCATCGCGTGCGACCAGGCCGTCAGGCGGGGGCGGGCGGCGTCCAGGTGCGGGCACAGCTCCACCTGGAACGGCATGTGGAAGTCGGGGATCAGGGAGGGTCCGACCTTCTGGTAGGGCAGATGCGCGCGGGTGCGCAGCCGTTCGGCGGCGGAGGCGAACAGCGCCCCCATGTCGGCGGCGGACGTGCCGAAGCCCGCCCCGGTGACCAGGGCCGGGCCGGAGAGGAGCGCGCCGCCGAGGTCGAGCGGGCCGCGTGAGGAGGTCGCCCCGTCGTTCATGTAGCGGCTGGACCGCATGTGCCACTCGTGGCCGCCGGACTGCCAGTCCTGGAGGCCCTTGGTGTACGCGGCGACGGCGGCGACCTCGGGCGGGGTGAGCCCCTTCTCCAGGGCGAGCGCGGGGACCTCGGTGAGCGCGGTGTCCTCGAACTGGTGCAGCCGTGAGGTGAGGATGTCGTTGACGGTCTCGGCGGCCTGTTGCGTGTCGCAGCCGAAGAACGTCTCCAGGACGAGCACGCCGTTGCTGTTCTCCCCCTCGTCCTCGACCTCCCGCTGGTACGAGAACAGGTCGTTGCGCAGGTGGACGGCGTCCGAGAACGTCTCCATCAGGACCCGCAGGGGCCGCGACTCGGCGACCGCCGCGGGCACCTCCGCGGTCGCGTACTCGACGAGACCGGCGGACCAGGGGGCGCCGCCGACCTTCCGGCGCATCTCGATGTACTCGACGGGGTTGGCGATCCGCCCCTCGTTGATGTTGGACAGCTCCCACAGCGACTCGTTGAGCAGATGCTCGGTCGCCACGGCGAAGCGGCGGCGCCAGTCCATCGACATCGACGGCACCGTGCGCGCCCAGAGGTCGGCGAGCCCGGCCTCCACCGGGTTCCGCGGCTCGGGGACGGGGGTGGCCAGGTCCAGCGGCATGAACAGCGGGAGCCGGTCGAGGTGGGCCTTGCCGCCGGGGCGGTCCTGGGAGCGCTTGAAGAGTTCCAGGAAGTGGTCGTCGAAGAAGAACACCCACACGTACCAGTCGGTGATGAGCGAGAGTGCCGGGCCGTCGCAGTCGGGGTGCGTGTACGCGCACAGCAACCCGTAGTCGTGCGCGTCGAGGTCCGCCTGTTCCCAGACGCCGGAGCCCTCCAGCATGCCCATCTCCCGCGCCCACGCGCTGGTGTGGGCACGGGCCTCGTCGAGGTGGGGGTTCAACCGCGCGGGATACGGCAGATAGAAGTGCGGGAGTTGGAACGGCTGCGTCATGGCCGGGCCCTACCCGTGGCCTCCGACCGGCATCCGGGCGGCGGAACATGATCACACCATCGCGTGAATCCGGGCGCTTTCGTCGTCGGCGCCCGGACTTCTCAGCTCGTACCGGCGTTCACCTGGATCACCGCGTGGGCTCCGCCGGTGCGCCACCGCTGGCCCTCCGCGGCCACGAGCGCTGCCTCGGTGGAGGCGTCCAGGCCCACGATCACATCGGACTTGAGGGTGCGCAGGGCGGCCACCGGACCGGGGAAGTACGCGGTGACCGAGGCGAAGGGCGTGGTCGGCGGCCAGAGCCGGTCACCCACCAGGCGCCGGTAGTTGAGGTCGCCCTTGAAGAGGGTGAGGTCGGCCGAGGCGAACTCCTCGCGCAGGTCGTCCGGCATGTCCGCGTACGGCAGCGGGGCGCAGGAGAAGGGGTGGGCCCGCAGCACGAGACGACCGTCGGCGAGGGCGGACCACAGGCGTGGCCCGGCGGCGTTCTTCGCGGTGACGAGGTGGCGTACGGCGTCGAGGGCGTCGGCGGTGGTGGCGTCCGAGACGAAGTACGGGTACGGCTTCAGATGCAGCAGGGCGCGCTCGACGCGGCCCCGGGTGAGGAGGTCGTCGACGAGGAGGAGGTCGGGGATCAGTTCGCGGCCCGCGTTGTCGGCGACCAGGCAGAGCGTTCCGCAGCGGGACAGCAGGGACAGCAGTTCCTCGCTGTCGTCCGCGAGCAGCCGGGAGTCCGCCGCGGCCTCGGCGGTCTGGATGCGGAAGCCGAGGTCGGCCCGGTTGCCCCAGAGCGAGCCGTGCAGCAGGGCGGGCAGCCGCTCGTGCGGGGGCCGTTCGGCGAGGGCGTCGGCGGCGGTGAGTTCGGCCGCCGCCTCGGGGGTGTCGAGCTCGGCGAGCTTGAAGGGCCGGAACGGGTCGACGCCCTGCCAGGGGCCGGGGCCGAAGAAGCCGACGGCGTGCAGGAGCCGGCGGTAGAAGCAGCTCTCGGCGACGAGGAACGGCAGGTCGAACCAGGACCGGCCGGCGTGGCGGCGTACGTCCCAGGTGTCCCACCAGGGGTCGTCGTCCGGGGGTGCGAGGAGGCCCTCGGTCGCGTCGTGCAGCAGCGTGTCGAGGGCGTGGCGCTGCTCGGGGCCGTAGGGGGTGGCGTCGAGGACCTTGCGGATGAGGGCGGGGTGCCGTTCGGCGAGGACGGCGTGCGCGAAGGAGGCCGGGTCGGTGCCGTGGATCAGGGGGGCGTCAGGCACGGTCGGGGGTCCCTCCGGGGCCGATGGGCGTCGCGGGCGGCAGGGCGACGTCCTTGACCTTCTTGTCGAGCTGCCGGCCGTAGCCGGCCTCGGTCCACACGTACTTCTGGAACTGCTCGGGGGTCAGGGCGCCCGGCCACGGGGTGCCCGCCGGGTAGAACACGGCGCGGCAGGCGGAGCAGTGGTGGGCGGGTCGCCAGAGGAGTTCGGCGCGTGGCTCGCCCCGCATGACGTCCTTCCGCTCGCGCAGCTCGCCCCGGACCACGGCGAGGGTGCCGACGAACAGCGCGACGGCGAGGAGGGAACCGGCGATCGTGTGGACGGGCTTGTCGTTCTGGAGGCCGCTGCGGGCGAGATAGGCGCCCATGGCGACGAGGATCATGCCCTCGATGAAGTGCAGGACGGTGTCGAAGCGGGACGGTACCCCCGGGGAACGCGCCAGCCGGTCGGTCAGTCCCGAGGCCCGGGACTCCGGGTCGGCGCAGGTCTCGGCGACCATGCGCACCGAAGGGCCGGACCCGCCGCAGCCGGGGCACACCGCCGCGACCGGCGCCGGGCTCTCCCCGGTCCTCTCCGACCAGGACCCGTCGGACCTCTGCGACGGGATCCCCTCGGACTGCTCCGGTTGGGTCCCGTCGGACTTCTCGGTCTTCTTCGTCGACATGCGCCTACGCTAACGGCCCGCTGACGGCACGCCGGAAAAGGGCCGGCGGCCGACCGATGCCCGCTCGCATCGGTCGGCCGCCGGCAGTGGGGGGTGGCGGTCAGTGGGGCTGACGTCAGAAGGTCAGCTTCCAGCTGTTGAGCCGGCCGGTGTCCGCGGACGCGACGTCCTGGACACGCAGCTTCCAGGTGCCGTTGGCGACCTCGCTGGACGCGTTCACCGTGTAGGTGGTGATCACGTCGTCGGCGGAGTCCGAGGAGCTGGAGGACTTCAGACGGTAGGTCGAGCCGTCCGGGGCCACCAGGTCCAGGACCAGGTCACCGCGGTAGGTGTGGGTGATGTCCACACCGACCTGGAGGGTGGAGGGCGCGTTGCCGCTGCGCCCGGTGACGGAGATCGAGGACTCGATCGCCGAGCCGTTGTCCGGGATGGAGACGGCGGTGGTGTTGGTGAAGGTGGTGCCCCCCGTGGAGCCCCCGCCGGAGCCTCCGGACACCGCCTGCACCGTCTTGGCCGCGTCGGCCAGACCCGCGCCGCAGCCGCCGGAGCAGGAGCCGGGCAGAGCGCGGGCGTTGGCCTTGATCGCGGACTCGATCTGGGCCGGGGTCAGCGAGGAGTTCGCCGACTTCAGCAGCGCGGCGAGGCCCGCGATGTGCGGGGTGGCCATGCTGGTGCCCTGGTAGTAGGCGTACGACTCCGAGGTGGGCGTCTTCGTGCCCGCGTTCAGCGTGGACAGGATGCCGTTGGCGGTGCCGGTGCTGGTCTGGCCGCCGGGCGCCGAGATGTCCACGAGGGAGCCGAAGTTGGAGTACGAGGCCTTGGCGCCCGAGCGGTTGGTCGCCGCGACCGAGATGACGTTGTTGCAGTTGCCGGGCGAGTGGTTCGCCACGTTGTCGTTCTCGTTGCCGGCGGCCACGACGACGGTCGTACCGCGGTTCACGGCGCCGGTGATGGCGCTCTGGGTCGCCGTGGAGCAGGCGCCGTCGCCACCGAGGCTCATGTTGATGACCTTGGCGACGTTGGTGTTGGCCGGGACGCCGGAGACGGTGCCGCCGGAGGCCCAGGTGATGGCGTCGATGATGTCCGAGTCGTAGCCACCGCACTTGCCGAGGACGCGAATCGGGGAGATCTTCGCGCCGTACGCGATGCCGGCGATGCCCTTGCTGTTGTTGGTGGCGGCGGCGATGGTGCCCGCGACGTGCGTGCCGTGCCACGAGGAGGTGCTGGCGGGAATGCCGGAACCGCACTCGTTGGCGTTGTACCAGTCGCCCGGGTCGGCCGGGTTGCTGTCGCGGCCGTCGCCGTCGACGGAGACCGCGGTGTCGGCGATGAAGTCGTAGCCGCCGACGATGTTCGCGGCGAGGTCGGAGTGGGCGACGTAGCCGGTGTCGATGACGGCGACGGTCACACCGGTACCGGTGGTGACGTCCCAGGCGCCCGGCACGCGCATGCCCGCGGTGGACTCGAAGAGGTCCCACTGCTTGCTGTACTCGGTGTCGTTCGGGTCGGCCTTGGGCTTGTTCAGGCGGTCCGGGACGACATAGGCGACCTGCGGGTCGGACCGGTACTCGGCGATGACGTCGGCGACATCCGTCCGGGTGAGGTCCTCGCCCAGGTCGACGAGGGCGGCACCCGTGCCGAGGCGGCGCTGGAAGTCCAGGTTCTCGCCGGCTTCCTTGCCCTTGGCCTCGGCGTCGGCGGAGGCGGCCTTGTTCGACTTGGCCTCGGCCGCACCGGACTTGTAGCCGACGATCAGGCGCTCGGCGACGGTGCCGGGGGCGGCCTCGGTGGCACCGGCGAGGGCCGGGGCGGGGTCGGCCTTGGCGGAGGGGGCCTGGGCGACGGCGACCGAGGTGGTCATGCCGGCCACCAGGGCGACGGAGACCGCGACGACGGATATGAGCTTCCGTCCGGTGGTGCGTGAGGTGGAGGTACGCAAGGGCTTCGCCTTTCGTGGCCTGCTCATGTCAGGGGAGGAGCGGCAGTGAGTCGCTTCGTCGTCGAAGCGGCGGGGGGGGTCCAGAAAGGGGGTGTGGCGCAGAGACCGGCCAGGCGCAAGCTGTTCACCAGGGGTTACCTGTGGTTCAGCTGTGGCAGCACAGTAGGCAAAGCGCTGGTCACGGGGATACGGGGAAAACCCTCGACCCCCCTGAGGAACTCCCCTATCCCGTAGGGCAGTCGGGCCGGATATGCCGCTTCGCCGGGTTTGCCGAGGCGAGTTCGGATCCCCTGCGGATGGCTGGATCCGACCGGTCGAACGGGGCGGGCTTCCGCCGAACGCGGGTCGCCGCGGCCGGACCTGGCTCCGTCGGACGCGGGTCGCCCCCGTCGGCCGGGTTCCCTCGAACGCGGTCGCTCCCACCGGGCCGGGTTCCGTTGAACGCGTTCTCCCCGGGTCCCGTACGACTCGGTGGACCACTCGCCCCCGCACCTCCATGGATCGGACGTTCCGGATGTACCGCTTGTCCGCCCACCGCATCGCCGACCGGCACACCGACGGCCGCCTCGGCACCGGCCCGCGTGTCGTCGGCCTGCGTACCGCCGGCTCCCCCGCCCTGCGCGCCGCCGGTCTCCGTGGCGCCGTGCTGCTCGTGGCGGCCCCCCTGCTCGTGACGGCGGCGGCCGTCACCCCCGCGTCCGCGCACGGCGCGCCGACCGATCCGGTGAGCCGGGTGTCGGCGTGCTCGCCCGTGGGCGGCGGACGGGCGAGCTCGGCGGCGTGCCGGGCGGCGATCGCCGCGAACGGGGCGCCCTTCACCGCGTGGGACAACCTGCGGATCGCCGGGGTGAACGGCCGTGACCGGCAGGTCGTCCCCGACGGAAAGCTGTGCAGCGGCGGGCTCGCGGCCTACCGGGGGCTGGACCTGGCCCGCGCCGACTGGCCCTCGACGCGCCTCGCGCCCGGCGGCACGCTGAATCTGACGTACCGGTCGACGATCCCGCACACCGGGACGTTCAAGCTCTTCCTGACGAAGCCGGGATACGACCCGAAGAAGCCGCTCACCTGGGCCGACCTGCCCGAGCGGCCGTTCGCCTCCGTCACCGACCCGCCGCTGCGGGACGGCTCGTACCGCTTCTCGGCGAAGCTGCCGGCCGACCGCTCCGGCCATCATGTGCTGTACACGATCTGGCAGAACACGAGCACGGTGGACACGTACTACTCGTGCTCGGACGTGGTGTTCCCGGCGGCCGCGAAGACCGACCCGGACGCGGGCGGGAAGCGGGCGGAGCGGACGCCGGACGCGTCCGGGGAGTCCGCGCCGAGCAGGAAGCCGAAGGCGGAGAAGCCCTCCCCGACACCGACGCCCACCCCCTCCCGCGAGCCGTCCTCGGCATCCGGGGAAGCCGCGGCCGGCGGCGGGGCGGAGGTCCCCGGCAGCCCGGTGGCCTCCACGACCGACGACAGCGGCACCTCCGTTCCGCTGGTGGCGGGGGGCGCCGCGGCGATGGTGCTCGCCGCGGGCGCCGCCCTCTTCCTCCGCGGACGCAGGCGCCGCTGACGGTGCTGTGCGGGTCGGCGTCAGTTGACGAAGACCGTGGCGCCGCCCTGGCTGCCGTCGGTGACGGGCGAGTACTTCGCGGTGAAGTAGCCGGTGCTGAAGCACAGCGACGAGCCCGAGGTCCGGGTGAACGGCTGGGCGGTGAAGTTGATGCTGTTGTCGTCGTTGCTGGCCGTGCCGCTGATGCTGGGCGCCTGGTACACGCAGTTGATCGTGCCCAGCAAGGTGCGCAGGACGACGGTGGTCTGGATGACCGAGCCGGCCTGCGGGCTGACGGTGACGACACCGTCCGAGGTCACGGTCGTCGTGTAGGGCAGGTTGTTGACCGTGATGCCGTTGACGCCGGTCACACCGAAGACGTTGCTGGTGCAGCCGCCGAAGGTGTGCGCGGTGACGGACTCGGTGGCCGTGCCGGGCGCCGCCGGGTTGTCGGCGACCGTGGCGTTGAAGGCCGACTGGGAACAGGAGATACCGCTCGTGCCGGTGGCGCTGGAGCGGAACGTGGCGGCCGTGCCGGAGGCGAGGGTGGCGTTCAGGACGTCGCCGACCGCGACGGCGTCACCGGCGAGACCGCCGGTGGTCAGCACGCTGTCGGCGGCGGAGGCGGGGCTGACGGCCGCGACCATCAGGGCGGCGGTGCTTCCGACGAGGGCAAGGAGGGATCGCGTACGCATGGGGAGTGCCTCTTCTCAGGAAGATGAGAACTGCGGGTGAGTGCGCGCGGGTGGACACCGTTCGCGCGGGGGAACGCGGCGATGCCGCTCGGCGCCGTTCGGTCGCTGCCGATCCGTGACACGCCTTCTCCGTACGTGGCGGATCGACAGCGACGGGTCCGGGAATCGGGCACGGCCCAGTGGAGGGGGAAGGCGACCGTGCCCGGCACCGGCGAGGGGTGATACCGCGTCGGGCCGCGCAGCGCTTTCCGTGTCACCCGCACCCCGTCGTCGACGGGGGCTCGGGACGGTGACGGGCGCTGCGCGTCGGATCCGGCGCCACGGATCCGTTGGGGGAAACCCGGGAGAGTTGTAGACCTGAGTGAGAGTCAACGTCAAGGCATTGTAAGGAAGTTGAGTGCGGAAGAACGCCGACCGACATGCGGCGCGCAGGATCGGGGAAGGACAAAACCAAAGGTGAGAGATGTTCACCTTTCACAGGGACGGCACAACCAACATCCTTTTGCCACAAGCACCTTGACCCTTGAATGTAACCACCGGTAACTTCCGGATTGGCTACTGCGGCGTAGCAAGTAAGCCCTTGCACCCTCGGGAGGTGTGCTCAGGCGTGCGCCGCAACCGCTGTCCGCGCCAGGACAACGTGCCGTCGAAGCCCCATCTGCATTGACTTAAAGGTCCAGGGAGCACACATGGCCTCGTCCTCGGACGCCACGGCGTCCACCAACGAAAGACCCGAGGGTTCCGAAGCATCCGGCAGACACGGGCGGGTCCGCCTCAAGCGCGCCGCCGTGATGGCGGTGCCGGCCACCGCGGTCGCCGCCGGTCTGATGATCCTCACCGCGCAGGGCGCCCTGGGTGTCCAGTTCGCCATCTCCGGCATGCCGTTCGTCGTCACCGCCGACAAGCTCGAAGGTGAGGGCTTCGCCCAGTTCGGCGCGCTGGACCACATGATCGAGAACAGCCCCAACGAGGGCGACACCGGCGGCCAGGTGCTCGTCGTGACCTCGGTCGTCAAGAGCGGCAAGCTGACCAACCTGTGCCAGAGCGTCGACCTCGGCGGCATCCAGCTCGTCCTCACCGCGGGCAACAAGTCCACACCGGTGAGCGTGAAGAACCTGGCGATCGACTCCGACGACATCAGCGGCGACGCCTCGTTCAACAACATCGAGATCGGCCGTGACTCCAGCACGTTCGACAAGGTCGGACAGCAGGGTCCTCCCGGTGTGTACGGCCAGCAGGCCGACTCGGTCACCATCACCGACCTGTACCAGCACAACTACGCCGCCACCGCGGCCGTCTTCAAGCTGCCCGACCTGCACATGCGATTCCGGAGCGAGGGCTGCCCGAAGTGAACGAGTTCCGGGAGTGGAGAGGACGCCGGCCCTTCGCGGGCGGGCTGCTGCTGTTCCTGGGCGGCGCGGAGATCCTGGTGACCATGAAGGCACCGCTCCCCGTCATCCTGAAGATCGGAATGCAGGGCCTGGCGGGTTATCTGCTGCCCTCGCTGATGATCGTGTGCGGGCTGCTGATCGTTTTCAACCCGTCCCAGCGCCTGTTCTACTCCATCCTCGGGATCCTGCTCTCCCTGGGCACCTGGCTCACGTCCAACATCGGCGGGTTCGTCGTCGGCCTGCTGATGGGCGCCGTCGGCAGCACGCTCGCCTTCGGGTGGCTGCCCGACCAGGAACCCCGGCGCACCCGCAAGGACCGCGCCCGCGACCGGGCCGCGAAGCCGCACCAGCAGGAGCAGCCCGCCGAGGCGTAGCACCCGCGGTACGACGACCCCCGCGCCCCCTAGAGGGGCGCGGGGAACTGCGCTGCCGAGGTCAGGGCCGCGCCCAGCCGGGCCGTGTCGGTCCAGTAGCGGTCGTGGGAGAGCGGCACCCGCCAGTACAGGCCGGGGCCCGAGGTGCGGCGCAGGGGCGGGACCGCCACATGGCAGCCCGCTCCGAGGACCTGGACGCCCGAGAGCCGCCAGTCGGCCCCGTCGCCGGGCGGCACCAGCCAGTACATGATCCCGCCGAAGCCGTCCTCGATGACGGCTCCCGTGGCGTCCCCGAGGGCCGTCAGCGCCGGTACGCCGAGGGCGACCGGCACCCGGACCGCGTTCCACCAGCGCCCGGCGGGCACCGTACGCACCTCGGGGCTGTACGAGCACATCCAGCGCGGGGCCCAGCTGACAGTCATGACACTCACCGGCTCTTCAAGGGGGGTGGGCCCGATCCTAGGATCCGCTCCGGCACCCGACTTGCGGGAACGCGCAGGGAAGTTGTCGGCGTACGCAGCGCGTCGCCCGTGAACTCGCCCCGCGACACCGCGGAGCCGTAGCGTGACCGGGTTTCCACGGTGCGCCGTGGCAGTGTTCCCGACCGCAGGAGGGCCCGATGGACAACCCCAGCCCGTTAGTGATCGACGCGTCCGGCCGTGACATCCACGGCGAGGCCGACCGGATCCGCGCGCACGGTCCGGCGACCCGTGTGGTGCTCCCGGGGCCGCCCGCCGTCGAGGCGTGGGCGGTCAGCAGCCCCGAGCTGCTCAAGCGGCTGCTCACCGATCCCCGCGTGTCGAAGGACGCGCGACGCCACTGGCCGCGGTTCGCGGCCGGTGAGATCACCCCGGAGTGGCCGCTGTTCACCTGGGTCGCCGTGCAGAACATGTTCACCGCGTACGGCGGCGACCACAAACGGCTGCGGACCCTGGTCGCCAAGGCGTTCACCGCGCGCCGGACGGCCGCGATGCGGCCCCGCATCGAGAAGATCACCGAGGAACTCCTCGACCACGTCGAGAACGGCCTGCGCGACGGCGGAAGCGTCGACCTGCGGGAGGAGTTCTGCTACCCCCTGCCGATCCGGGTGATCAGCGAACTGTTCGGGCTGCCCGAGGAACGGGCGCCGGAACTGCGGGAGCTGGTGGACCGCCTCTTCGACACGTCCGCCGACCCCGGTGAGATGACCGCGGCCTACGAGCGGCTCTACGGCGTCCTCGGCGAACTCGTCGCCGCGAAGCGGGCCACGCCCGGCGACGACCTGACCACGGGGCTGATCGCGGCCCGCGACGAGGACGACGCGCGACTCAGCGAGCAGGAACTGCTGGACACCCTGGTGCTGATGATCAGCGCCGGCCACGAGACCACGGTGAACCTCCTCGACCAGGCCGTGCACTCCCTGCTCACCCACCCCGAGCAGCTCGCGCATGTCCGTGAGGGCCGGGCGACCTGGGACGACGTGGTGGAGGAGACCCTGCGGTACGAGGCGCCGGTGGCGAGCCTGCCGCTGCGGTACGCGGTGGAGGACCTGGACCTCGCCGCGTTCGGCGGGCCGGAGGGGATGGTGATCGGCAAGGGCGAGGCGATCCTCGCGGCGTACGCCGCCGCCGGACGCGACCCCGAACGGCACGGGAAGGACGCGGGCGTCTTCGACGTCACCCGCGCCGACAAGGAGCACCTGGCGTTCGGGTACGGGGTGCACTTCTGCGTGGGCGCTCCGCTGGGGCGGATGGAGGCACGCATCGCGCTGCCGGCGCTGTTCGAGAGGTTCCCGGCGCTGCGGTTGGGGGCGGAGGGGGACGCATTGGGGTACGTGGAGTCGTTCATCTCCAACGGGCATCGGCGGTTGCCCGTACGGGCTCGGTGAGGGCCGGGCGCGGTTCGTAGGTGCGGGGTGGGGGTGCGTGGGCGGGTGCGGGTGGGTGGGGCTGGTCGCGCCCACGCGGCGGAGCCGCATGTGTCACCGCCCCGCGCCCCTGAAAAGCGACCGGGCTGCGCCCGTGCTTTTCAGGCCGAAGGGCGGGCCGCGGGCCCGTCCCTCCAGGGGCGCGGGGAACTGCGCGACCGGCCACGACGGCCCCGCAGCCGCCAACGCGCCCCGCACCCCCGAGCCATGAGGCGCCCCCTACTCCCCCCGCCACCACGACAACAACCGCGCCCACCCGTTCCTCGGCCCCGCACCCCCGCTCTCCGTCGCCCCACCCGCCGCAGGCGGGCCGGGCGGCGCCGGCGGGACGGCGCGCGCGGGGGCTGCCCGCGCCGCCAACGGGGCCGGCGGGAACGACACCGGCAGGGCCGTGAGCGCCCGGTGGAACGGGCCCGGGCGCCACTCCAACTGATCCGTGCGCACCGCGAGTTCGAGGTCCGGCAGCCGGTCGAGGAGCTTCTCCACCGCGACCGAGGCGATCAGCCGGGCCTCGCTCTGGGCGGGACAGTTGTGCGGGCCGGCGCTCCACGCGAGATGGGCCCGGTTGCCCGCCCGCCGGTCACCCGTCAGCGCGGGGTCCGTGTTCGCGGCGGCCAGCGAGACCACGACGGGGTCCCCGGCCCGCAGCGCAGCACCCTCGTACACGACGTCCCGGACGGGGTAGTGCACCGCGTAGTTGGCCATCGGCGGGTCCGTCCACAGCACTTCGTCGAGCGCGTCCTCGACGGGCAGGCTGCCGCCGGACAGCTCGCCCGCGAAGCGGTCGTCGGACAGCAGCAGCCGCAGGGCGCCCGCGATCAGGTTCTGCTGCGGCTCGGTTCCGCCGCCCATGAGCACGACGAGGCTGTGCACCATCTCCTCGTCGGTGAGCGCCGCCGGGTGCGCCAGCAGCCAGGAGGTGACATCGGGTCCGGGTGTGCGCCGCTTGAGGTGGACCAGGTCGAACAGGGTGGTGGTGAGGAGTTCGTCGGCCCGCTCGGCGTCCACGCCGTCGAAGATCCCGGACATGCCCTCGACCAGCCTCAGCCCGTGGTCGGCGGGGCAGCCGAAGAGGTGGTTGAAGACGAGCAGGGGGATGACCTGCGCGTACTCGCCGAGCAGATCGGCCTTGCCGGTGGGCGCGAATCGGTCGATGAGGGTGTCGGCGCTGCTCTCGACGTAGTCGCGCAGGGTGTGCGGCTCCACGCGGGCGAGGCTGTCGGTGATGGCGCCCCGCAGCCGCCGGTGCTCCTCGCCGTCGGTGAACAGGGCGTTGGGCCGGTACATCATCATCGGGACGACGGGGCTGTCCATGGGGACGGTGCCGTCGGCGAGGTCGTTCCAGCGGCGCGGGTCCTTGGAGAAGGTCTCGGTGCTGCGCAGCACGTGCAGGGCGGCGTCGTACGAGGTGACGAGGGTGGCCCGGACACCGGGGGCGAGTTCGACGGGTGCGGTGGGGCCGTGTGCGCGCAGCCGCCGGTAGGCGGCGGCCGGGTCGGCGGCGAAGTCGGGGCCGTGGAGGGGTTCGTGGGCCGGGCAGCCCGGGGGCGGGCCGGGCGGCGTCTCGGGGGTCACGCGTGCTCCAGTTCGGCGTCGCGGCTCAGCAGGTACGCGGCGAGCGCGATCAGCGCCCGGGTGGAGGAGTCCGGATCGCGGGCGTCGCAGCGGACGAGCGGGGTCTCGGGCAGCAGGTCGAGGGCCTCGCGCACCTCGGCCAGGTCGTGCACGGGGGCGCCGTCGAAGTCGTTGACGGCGACGGCGTACGGCAGGCCCAGGTCCTCCAGGGTGCCCATCACCTCGAAGGAGTCGGACAGCCGTCGGGTGTCGGCGAGGACCAGCGCGCCGAGGGCGCCGCGGGTCATGTCCGCCCAGAGCCGGGTGAAGCGCTGCTGTCCCGGAGTGCCGAACAGGTAGAGGACCAGGGACGGGTTGAGGGTGAGGCGGCCGAAGTCCAGCGCGACCGTGGTGGTGGTCTTGTCGCGGGTGCCGGCGAGGTCGTCGACGAGGGCACCGGCCTGCGTCAGGACCTCCTCGGTGCGCAGCGGCCGTATCTCGGAGAGCGTGCCGACGAAGGTGGTCTTGCCGACCGCGAAGTGCCCGACGACGAGCACCTTGAGCGCGCGCCGCACGGTCGGCCGCAGATACACGTCGTCAGAGGCGGGCGCGAAGCCCATCGAGGACCTCCTGGAGGATGCCGGCGTCGAACCGCCGGACGGCCGAGGGGCGTTCCCCCTGCTCGAAGGGGTTGTGGAACCCGGGGGACGGAGTGCGGGTGGCGATGTGGCCGCTGTCCATGAGGTCGGCGACCAGCACCTTGGTGACGCTGACCGGAAGCCCGAGGTGCCCGGCGACCTCGCCCAGGGAGAGCGCGCCGTGGCGGCACAGCTCTGTCACCCGGCGCTTCTCCGGGGTCAGCCCGGTCGGCGGCGGGTCGTCGGCGGCGGTCAGCAGGGTGATCAGATCCAGGGTGTTGCGGGTGGGGCGGGCGCGGCCGTCGGTGACGACGTACGACCGCACCAGGCGCCCGCCGGGCCGGGGGCGGGGCGTCATGTCCGGCTGCCCGTGGCCGGCCTGGCCGGGGTGGACAGCTCCTTGCCGAGCCGGTCGACGAGTTTGTGCATGCGGTAGGTGACGGCCTCCATGTCCACCTCGACGCCGGTGGAGACGGCGAGGTAGGCGCCCTCGCCGGCGGCGACGAGGAAGACGTAGCCGTGCCCGAACTCGATCAGGGTCTGCCGCCAGGGGCTGGTGGACGGGCCGCAGAACTCGGCGGTGCTGCGGCTGATCGACTGGAGGCCGGAGAGGCCCGCGGCGAGGCGTTCGGCGTCGTCGCGGTCGATGCCGGCGGAGTGGGCGCGGAGCATGCCGTCGGCGGAGAGCAGGATCGCGTTGCGTGCCTCGGGCACCTTCAGCACGTCGTCGAGCATCCAGCCCAGCTCGTTGGTCGTGGGCTCGCTCATGCGCGGGGGGTCCCTTCGTTGTCATGGGGGGTGGAGGGCTCGGGGGCGATGATGTCGTCGTCGAGGATGCGCCCGGCGGCCCGGCCGAAGCGGGTACCGCGGGCGAAGGCGCCCATGATGCGGGCGTTCTCCTCGGGTGACCGGCCGGGCGGCTCCTCGGTGTCGAAGGGCTCCGGCTCGGGGGCCACCTGCCGTCGTGGGGTACGGCGGCGGCGCTTGGGGAGGCCGCCCTCGGTGCTGCCCTCGGTGACCGCCGGGCGGGGGGTGTCCTCGGGGGTGGGCGCCGGGCGGGCCGGGGCCTCGGGCGCGGCGGGCTCCAGGTGGGTGAGCAGCGCGGCCGGCAGGAGTGCCACGGCGCGGACGCCGCCGTAGGGGGAGCGGGTGTCCACGGAGACGCTGAACCCGTAGCGCCGGGCGAGCACCCCGATGACGGCGAAGCCGAACCGGGGCGGGTCGCCGAGGCGGGTGACGTCCACGGCCCGGGCTCCGTCGAGCAGCGGGCCGGCGCTCTCGACGGCCTGGGCGTCCATGCCGACGCCGGCGTCGTCGATGATGACGCAGGCGCCGTTGTGCACGGTCTGCACGGTGACCTCGACGGTGGTGTCGGGCTGCGAGTGGCGGGCGGCGTTGTCGAGCAGTTCGGCGAGGGCGAGGACGACGGGTTCCACGGCGCGGCTCTCGACCGCGATGTCGACCTGGCCGTTGACCCGGATCCGCCGGTAGTCGCGGATGCGGGAGGTGGCGCCGCGGACGACGTCGATCAGCGGGGAGGTGGCCCGCTGGCGGCCCGGCCAGGATCCGCACAGGACGGCGATGGCCTGGGCGCGGCGGCCGAACTGGGCGTTGGTGTGGTCGATCTCCAGCAGGTCGCGCAGGACGTCGGGGTCGTCGTGCCGGTCCTGCATCTCGGCGATGGAGATCTGCTGTTCGTTGGCGAGGGCCTGGAGGGAGCGCATCGACGCCTGGAGGGCGGCCTTGGCGGAGCGGTCGGCGCGGGAGCGGGCGTGGTCGACGGCGACGGAGAAGAGGGCGAGGACCCGCTCCAGCTGTTTGCCGTACTCGGTGGCGGCGATCCGCGCGTCGCGCGGTCCGATGCCGGGGACGTCCTGGCCGGGGTGGTCGGCGAGCGCGGGCAGCCGGACCGAGACCAGATGGCGCAGCTCCTCCTCACGCGCCCGGACCTCGCGGACCAGGTCGGCGTTCCGTCTGCGCTGCCGCGCGGTGATCCCGTGCTGGCGCAGCAGGAGCACGGCGGTGGCGAGCAGGGCCGCGGCAAGGCCCCAGGTCACCGCCTGCGGTATCTGATCGGTCATGAAAGTCCACGAGTCCTTACGTCCTCAAGTCCCGGAACGTCCTCAGGTCCCGGACGGTGAACGCGGGTTGACGGAGCGCCCGACGTTAGTGATGCGGCCCCGGCGTGTCTTCCCGTGGCGCGCAGGGAAGTTGTCACAGGGCGCATCAGTGGCGCAAGGGGTGTGAAGGGGCCTGTGACCTTCCCTTCCGCATGATCGACCGACCGCACGGCATGGCAATCGCTTGCCGCGCTAGGGTGCCCCCACGGCCGGATCGGACTCCGAATCGTCTTTGATCATGCACCAGTTGAAGCTTTCGCGGTCAGGAATCGTATGAGACCGCAAGGAAGCCGTCGGGATCGATGAACGGGAGGAGTGGCTTTGCCCGGGGGAAGCTATGCCGTCGACGCGCTGAACACCGAGGAGCTTCAGCCGCGGGAGCGGGCCGACTTCTGGACCGAGCACATCGGCGAGTACCAGTCCCGGATGGGCTTCCGGTACGCCCGCGCGGAGAACTTCCGCGGGCGGACGGTCCGGCAGCGCACGGACACCTATCAACTGGTCAAGTACCGCTCGGACCGGATCGAGTACAGCCGGACCGCGCACCATGTGCGCCAGGACCCCGACGAGGACTACCGGCTGCTGCTGCCGCTGGGCGGGGAGATCGTGCTGCGGCAGGACGGCGAGGAGGCGCGGCTGACGCCGGGCACCGGGGCGCTGGTCTCCTTCGGGTCGCCGTTCCAGTGTCTGCAGAGCGAAGCCGTCGACGCGTTCATCCTCACCGTTCCCGCCCGTGAGGTGAACGGCCGGCTGGGCTGCCGGGCGCCGGTGTCGGCCGGGCTGGACCTGACGCGGGGGCTCGGGCGGATCGTGGGCGGGATGCTGACCGCCCTGCACGAGGAGCGGGAGCATCTGACCGACCCCGAGTTCGACGCCGTCTCCGACCGGGTGGTGGAGCTGGTGTGCATGCTGGCCGCCGGGGACGACCGCCCCGATGTGCCGGGGCAGTTGGGCGAGGTGGAGGCGATGGTCCGCCGTTATGTGCGCGACCATGTGGCCGACCCGGGGCTCACGGGGACGACGGTGGCGCGTGCCCTCGGCTGGTCGTTGCGGCAGATACAGCTCGCGTTGCAGCAGGCGGGCACCACGCCCCGTGAGCTGATCCGCGAGGAGCGGCTGCGGCTGGTGCGGGACCGGTTGCTGTGCGCGGAGTGCGAGCACCAGTCGATCACGGACCTGGCCTATTCCGCCGGTTTCTCCTCCGCGAGCGCCCTCAGCACGGCCTTCCGGCGGCGCTACGGGGTGAGCCCGAGGGAGATGCGGCAGAGCCCGCGCTGACCGTGCGGCGGTGGGGGCGGCCCGGCGAGCGGCCTTTTGAAGGTCCTCGGACCGTCCGGTGACAGGTCACTCACAAGCCACACGGCACGGCCACGGAATGTGCGGGATGTCGGACGTCTCCCATCAGATGTCCGGATTCCGAGGTTGCGGAACTTGGCCGAGATTGCCCGTATGTGGCCCCTGCAGCTGCCGGATTTTTTCGCCGATAACCGGACCGGGCCATGTGAGATACGTCTCACCACATGCCCGGTCCGTCGACGGGCGTCCGGCCACCGAGCGGAGCCCGGCCCGTCGCCTGGGGGGTGTTGTGGAAGTCCAGAGCGGTGCCCGCGGTGTCCGGTGCGTGGCCTGGGGTCCCCCTGCTCGAAGAGCTTGGGGGAGTGCCGGACGAAGGCCCTCGTAGCGGCGCTACGTGGGCCTTTGGCCGGTGCGGCGAGTGGGGGTACCCCCTGCTCGAAGAGCTTGGGGGAGCGTGCCGGGCGCCGTGGGTGCTGTGCGGGACTTCCGCAACACCCCCTACGGCCGCTGTCCCGGGAACGCGCCCGCGCCGAGCTGCTCGAAGCGCTCCTGCACATTGGCGGCGAAGGCCTGCTGCTCGGGGCCGGCGAAGGCCTGTCCCGTCACGCTCATGGCGACCGTCAGCACACCGCTGATGGGCGCGCCGGGCGAGGTGCGCACGGGGGTGCACAGGAAGTCGAACTCCTGGGGCTGCGGATAGTCGTACGTGCCGAGGTGCGCGCGGGAGAGGGTGGCCGCGCGGCCGCTGTGGAAGGCGTCGTCCATGGCGTTGAAGACGCCGACGGCGTCCAGGTGCGGCAGGGCGAGCCGGCCCGGGCTGAACTGCGGGACCATGCCGAAGGCCTGGCCCTGCTTGCCGTTGGCGTAGCGCAGCAGGTGGTTGGGCCCCTCGGTGAGCATGATGGGGAAGGGGGCGCCGTCGAACACCGCGAACAGCTCCTGCTGCTGGGCGAGCAGGCTGTCGCGCAGCTTGAAGTCGGCGAGCAGGGTCTCGGAGAGCTCCTGCATGGCCTCGCGTATCCGGCGGTCCCACTGGCGGGGCTCGAAGTCGGCGACACAGACGGTGCCGAGGATCATGCCGGTGTTGTCACGCAGGGGGGTGCCGAGGTACGAGCGGACGCCCAGGTCGTTGACGAGGGGGTTGCCCTTGAACCTGGGGTAGTCGAAGACGTCGTCCAGGGCGAGCTGGGACCCCTGGGCGACCGCATGGGGGCAGAAGCCGTAGTCGGCGGGCGCCTCACGGGACAGTGCGCTCAGGTCGAAGGGGACGGCCGGGCTGTCCGGGCCGACCTTCTCACCGGGGGACGAGGGCGGGATGTACATGCCGCGGAACATCTGCCGCTCGTCGTTGATGAAGTTCACCATGGCCAGGGGCGAGCGGGTGAAGCTCGCGGCGAGCCGGGCCACCCGGTCGAAGGTGGCTTCCGCTTCCACGCTGTTGAGGCCGAGCACCTGCAGCCGTAGCCTGCGCTGTTCAGCGGCACGGAGTGCCTGGTCGGAGGTCAGGGGATCCATACCGCAGATGAAAGCAGAATCCAGGACTCCACGGTTCACCACGGCCGTTAATTTATGTCCCGGATGCCTCACAGACAACGGTGGTCCCTCTAGGCTGACTTGATGGACAGTGCCACGGAAGGCCCTGACGGACCCCCTGCCTCACGGGCCCCGCCCTGTCGGCCAACCCGGGAACCTGCCCAAATTTCTTCGAGTTTCAACCTTCGGCGATCACTTCCCGCCAAACCTTGAACGACAATCAAGCGGAAACGATTTTGCGTACGACAATCGTGCGATGGTCCGGTTTTCGACGGTCGTGCGTGCGCTTCCGGCTGAACGAGAGGGTGTCGAGCGGTGGGGCGAGTGCGGTTCGGGCTGCGGACCCCCGGTCTCACATGTGGGCTGGAACACCCTTCCACCCAAGTCATTTTCGCGCCAAGATCCACTGAGCGCACAGCGCCGCAGTACAGCATCCGGGACGGTCGGCCACTGTTCCGGTTAGGGACCTGTAGACGACAGGTTCCGGGGCCTGTCGTCGACAGACCTGAGTGAGGGCGCCCTGCCCCGCTGATCCACGGGGGACCCGGTACGAGGACGTCCGGGTGGCCACTTCAGACTCGTGAACCTGAAACACGCTCACCATCCGCCGGACTCGGCGCCCCCGGGGCCACGTGGAGGTCGAGCGCGCCATCACACAGGCACATCGACGCAACTGCGAAGGAGAGTTCCGTTGAAGAAGTCGGACGTGGACGCACGGTCCGTGGCAGTGATCGGCATGGCCTGCCGACTCCCGGGGGCCGCCGGGACCGACGCACTGTGGAAGCTGCTGCGCGACGGCGTGGACGCCACCAGCGAGACCCCACCGGAACGTTACGACGTGGACGCCCTCCACGAACCCCGACCAGGCCCCGGCAAGCTGGCCAGCAGGCGGGCCGGCTATGTGGAGGCGGCGGAGTTCGACGCCGAGTTCTTCGGACTGTCCGCCACCGAGGCGGTGGAACTCGACCCGCAACAGCGCCTGTTGCTGATGACCACCTGGGAGGCGCTGGAGGACGCGGGCCAGCTGCCGGACGCCCTGGCGGGCAGCCGTACCGGCGTCTTCGTGGGCAACACCCGCGCCGACTACCTGGAGCGCGCCCTGCGGCTCGGCCCCGACGGGGCGACCGCCGCCCAGCTGCACAACTTCCGCTCGCTGCTGCCGGCCCGGCTCTCCCACTTCTTCGACCTCCGCGGCCCCAGCATGGTCGTGGACACGGCGTGCTCGTCCTCGCTCACCGCCGTGCACAGCGCCGTGCAGAGCCTGCGCGCCAACGAGATCCCGCTCGCCGTGGTCGCCGGTGTGAACCTCAAACTCCGCCCCGACGAGGGCCAGGTGATGACCGCGGCCGGGGGCATGTCCGCGGACGGGCGCAGCAGGTTCGGTGACGCGAGCGCCGACGGGCACGCGCCCAGCGACGCCGTCGCCGTCGTCGTGCTGAAGCCCCTCGCCGACGCGGTCGCCGACGGGGACCGGATCCGCGCCGTCATCCAGGGCAGCGCCGTCGGCAACGACGGCGGCACCAGCGACTCGGTGCTCAGCCCCTCCCTCACCGGCCAGCTCGACGTGCTGCGCTGGGCGTACGAGGACGCCGGGATCGACCCCGCAGACGTCGACTACGTCGAGGCGCACGGCTCCGGCTCCCCCGTGTTCGACCCGTTGGAGCTGACCGCGCTCGGCAAGGTGCTGGGCGAGGGGCGCCCGGCGGAGCGGCCGCTGCTCGTCGGCTCGGTGAAGTCGAACATCGGTCACGCGGAGGCGGCGGGCGGACTGGCCGGGCTGATCAAGGCGGTGCTCTGCCTGGAGCACGGCGAGATCCCGGCCAGCCTCCATGTGGAGACCCCCAACCCCGCGGTCGCCTGGGACGAACTGCCGCTGGAGATACCCCGCTCGTCGCGTCCCCTGGGCGACCACGGGCGTCCGGCTGTCATGGGCATATCCGGTCAGGGTTCCTCCGCGCTCAACGCCCATGTCGTCCTGCGCCAGGCCGAGCCCGCCAAGGAGACCTTCAAGGAGAGGCTCAAGGCGGTGCTGTCGATCACCACCTATGTGCTCCCGCTCTCCGCCCGGACGCCCGCCGCGCTGGACGCGCTGGCCCGGTCGTACGCGGAGTACCTCGACACCGGAGGGGCGGGCGCCGGGTACCCGGTGCGGGACATCTGCTTCAGCGCCGCGCTGCGCCGCCGCCACCACGAGCACCGGATGGCGGTGTCCGGCGCCACGCACGCGGAGCTGGTCGCCGCGCTCACCGGAACGCCGGGCGCACACGCCGCGCACGCCACCCGCGAGGTCGCCGACCGCTACCGCGCGGGCGAAGAGGTGGACTGGGAGAAGGAGTTCAAGGAGTTCAAGAAGGGCGCCCGCTTCGTCCCCCTCCCCCACTACCCGTGGCAGACCAAGCGCTACTGGGCCGGTGAGAGCACCCGCGGCGGCGGGGACCTGGAGAGCGATCTGTCGTCCTGGCTGCTGCGGGAGCACGCCCGCACCGGCTTCGACGACGGCTCCACCCTCACCGAGATCGGCATCGACTCGCTCGCCCGGCTCCGTATCGTGGTGGAGCTGACCAGGCGGTCCGGCCAGGAGGTCGACCCGGAGGAGTTCGGCCGCCTGCGCACCGTCGGCGAACTGCGCGAGTGGACCCGCGAGTTGGAGGCCGCCGCCCGATGAGCGCCCGTCCCGGGGTCGGCACGCCCGACCCGAACAGACCCGGCGGCCCGGCGGCGCCCGGGCAGAGCACCGACCCGCGGACCCTGTACGGCTGGTTCGCCCGCTCCGCCGAGGAGTTCGCGGACGAGGTCGCGCTGGAGGTCGAGGACCGGCGGCTGACCTACGCCGAACTGCGGCGGCTCGCCGAGGTGATCGCCGCCCGGCTGCTCACGGCGGCGGGGGGTGAGCGGCCCCGGCGGATCGGACTGCTGGCGAGCCGCTCGGTCGGCGCGTACGCCGGGTATCTCGCGATCCAGCGGGCGGGGGCCACCGTCGTCACCCTCAACCCGGAGCACCCGGCGGGCCGCACCGCCGAGATCGTCCGGGCGGCGGAGCTGGACCTGGTCCTCACGGACACCGAGGACGCGGACCCGGGGGTGGCGCGGCTCGTCCTGGACGAGCCGGGACTGGCGGCGATCGCCGCGGAGCCCCGCCCGGACGGGGAGTGGCCCCGCGTGGACCCGGACGATCTGGCGTACATCATCTTCACCTCCGGTTCGACCGGGGCACCTAAGGGCGTGCCGATCACTCACCGGAACATCTCCGCCAACCTCGGTCATGTGGCGTCCCGTTACGGCGTCGGGCCCGGCAGCCGGATGTCACAGACGTTCGAGCTGACCTTCGACGCCTCGGTGCACGATCTGTTCGTGGCCTGGGCGGGCGGGGCGACCCTGGTGGTGCCGGCCCGCAGTCAGCTGCTGTCACCGGTGAAGACCGTCAACGCCCTGCGGCTGACGCACTGGTTCTCGGTGCCCTCACTCATCAGCTTCGCCTCCCGCCTCGGCACCCTGAAGCCGGGCAGCATGCCCACCCTGCGGTGGACGGTCTTCGGAGGCGAACCGCTGTCCCTGGCCGCGGCCCGCGAGTGGCGGGAGGCCGCCCCGAACAGCGAGCTCGACGTGCTGTACGGGCCGACGGAGCTGACCATCTCCTGCACCGGCTACCGCTTCCCCGCGAACCTCGCCGACTGGCCGGAGACCCCGAACGGCACGGCGCCGATCGGCCGGTGCTTCCCCACCCTGGACTTCCTGCTCCTGGACGAGGACGGCGAGCCCGGCGACACCGGGGAGCTGTGCATACGCGGCCCGCAGCGCTTCCCCGGCTATCTCGACCCGGCGAACGACGCGGGCCGTTTCGTCCCCGCCGACGACGGCACCGCCCCCGGCACGGGCACCCACACCGGCACCGGCCCGGTCAGTGAGGCCGACTGGTACCGCACCGGCGACCGGGTCGCCCTGCGCGACGGGCAGCTGATCCATCTCGGGCGCACCGACCACCAGGTGAAGATCCGCGGCCATCGCATCGAGCTCGGTGAGATCGAGGCGATGCTGCGGGCGCAGGACGGAGTGCGCGAGGCGGTCGTGCTCGCGATGCCGGCCGCCGACGGCGAACCGGAGCTGGAGGCCGCCGTCAGCGGCACCGGCTGCGCCCCCGACCGGCTCTTCGCCGGACTCGGCTCCCGGCTCCCTCCTTATATGCTGCCGCGCCGGATCACCGTCCTCGACGCACTGCCGCTCAACCCCAACGGCAAGATCGACCGTCGGGCCCTTCTCACCGAACTCACCCGCCCCCACTGACCCCTACCCGACCCCTTCCGACATCTCTTCGCCCTCCCCGGAACCCTCACCGGACCGGGAGGGTCCGCGCCACCCCCTTGGGGAGCGATGAAGGAGACAGTCCCCTTCCCTCCCTCCCGTCTCCCGTCCCCGGCCACCCGACCCAACCCCCCGTCCCCGCCCCGCTCGATCCCCAGCCCACCCCGACCACACGCACCCTCCGCCCACCCCGACCGCACGCACCGTCCACCCACCCCGACCGCGCGCACCGTCCACCCACCCGACCGCACGATCCGTCCACCCACCCCTGGGGCCTGCTCGACCCCGGCCCCGACCTCACCCGACTCTCCGATCCCGTCACCCATGAACCCCCGAAGTCGCCTGATCCCCCCACCCACCGCGCACGCGCCCCTCCCTCGGGGCGTCCACACGCGGCCCGGGGGCGTCCGCACGCGCTTCTCGGGGGTTTTCGCGTTCCCGGAGGGACCGCCCGCTCACTGCGTCCCGGTCCCGCACCGTCGCCGGTGCCCCCCTCCCACCGCCGGCCCGCCCGCTCCCCTTCCGACATTGACCTAGGTAGTGAGGCCCACATGTTCGACGCCATCGTGGTAGGGGCGCGCTGCGCCGGAGCCCCGACCGCCATGCTGTTGGCCCGCGCCGGCCTCCGCGTCCTCCTGCTCGAAAAGGGGGTCTTCGGCTCGGACACCCTGTCCACCCACCTCATCCACCAGCCGGGGGTCGCCGCCCTCGCCCGCTGGGGGCTCCTCGACGCCGTCCGCGCCACCGGCTGCCCACCGCTCGACCGGGTGAGTTACGAGGTGGCGGACATACGGCTGGAGGGCTGCGCCCGCGGTGTGGAGGGGCAGCGCGCCGCGTACGCGCCACGGCGCCGGGTCCTCGACGCGGTCCTGGTGGAGGCGGCGGTCGCGGCCGGAGTCGAGTACCGGGAGAAGTGCGTGGTCACCGGCCTGCTGCACGACGCCTCCGGCCGGGTCGTCGGTGTGGAGGGCAGCCATGACGGACGGCCCTTCAGCGAACGCGCGCACCTGGTCGTCGGCGCCGACGGCATGCGCTCCACCGTCGCCGACCTCGCGAAGGCCCCGTTCACCGTCGAGGACGAGCGGCTGACCTGCGCGTACTACGCCTACTACACGGACGTTCCGGCCTCGTTGGAGCTGTACGAGAGCACCGGGTCCTGGGTGGCGGCCGTCGCCACCAACGACGACGCGACCCTCGTCCTCGCCTACTTCCCGCAGTCCCGCTTCGACGAGATCCGCTCCACCGCCTGCTCGTCGTTCCTGGAGCAGGTCCGCACCACCGCTCCCACCCTGTACGAAAGGATCGCGGGCCGGGAACCGGTGGAGCGACTGCGCGGAACGGGCGACCAGCGGAACTTCTTCCGGCAGGCGGCCGGGCCCGGTTGGGCGCTGGTCGGGGACGCCGGCCACCACAAGGACTCGATCACCGCTCGCGGCATCACTGACGCGTTTCAACAAGCGGAATCCCTGGCGAAGCACGCCGGTCCCCGTCTCGGCGGCGACCCGGCGGCCCTCGACGCGGCGCTCGACGCGTACGCCGAGGAACGTGACGCCGCTCTCACTCCGGGGTACGAAGCGACCCTGGGGGTTGCCCGACTGGAGCCCAACGAGCAACGCTTGTCCCTGTTGCGGGCCGTGCGACAGGACCCGGAACTGACCTCCATCTACTTCGACACGGTGGCCGGTATCGGCACGGCGAGCGCCTTGTACACCCCCAAGCTGCTGGCCCTTTTGTGATCTTCGTCAACTCGCGCCCATGAGTGGTTGGTTGCGGTCAAACGGATGCTGACGGTCAGGCATGGGGCCTGATACGGTTCCCCACGGCCGCTGACATTTGCCGACGGCGTGTCAAGTCGGCGCACAGGGGGGATGTCGGACACCACGCGCCACCCCTGACCGCCATCGGATTTTCGCTGTCGTACGAGGAATCAGATGCCAGGCACCCGCGACCGGCGGACACGTCATCGGTCCGCCTCTCGCACATCCCTCCGGTACTCGTTCGTCGTGCCGTTCGTCGTCCCCGCGGTCCTCGCCACGGGAATCTGGGGCTACACGGCGGCCGGACTCGTCGACGAGCAGATCCAGTTGTGGGCCGAGTCGGACCGGGCCACCTCCGTCGCCGCGCCCGCGCAGACCGTGCTGTCCCGGCTCCAGGAGGAGCGCCGGCTCACCGCCGTGTGGCAGACGAGCCGGGCCGGGTCGGACCGTTCGAAGCTGGACGCGGCCCGCGAGAAGACGGACGCCGCGGTCACCTCGTACCGCAAGGCGTCCATGTCCGCGTTCGACACCCACCGGTTGCGGAACCTGGCGGAGAAGCTCGACGACGCGCTGGACGACCTGGAGGACCGGCGCTCCGCGATCGACGACCGTGAGCTCGACGGCGACGGCGCCTTCCAGTACTTCACCGGTGCCGTGCAGGCCGGGGTGAACCTGTTCGGCGCGGCCGTGAGCAGCGACGACGGCAACCGCGCGCACTCCGTCGAGGCCACCACGGCGGTCGTACGGCTCACCGAGATGCTCTCCCGCGAGGACGCGCTGATCTCCGGCGCGCTGCCCTCGCGCAAGCTGACCCCGCAGGCGCGCACCCGGTTCTCCCAGTACCTGGCGATCCAGCAGGAGATCCGCGCGGCGCTCAACGCCCGGGATCTGCCCGTCGGCGGCGCCGCCTCCTACGGGGAGATCACCGACAGCGCGCAGTGGACCACCATCGGCGTCGTCGAGGACGCCATGACCAACGGCGAGGGCACCGCCCTGCCCCGGCAGGCACCGGCCTGGCCCGGTGCGAGCGAGGGCGTCATCGGCGATCTCCAGTCGCTGGGCGCCGAGTCCGTGCGGGGCGTCGCCGACGCCGGTTCGGAACGCGCCGACGACCTGCTCCTCGCCAGCCTGCTGGGGTCCGCCGCCACGCTGATCGCGCTGACCGCCGGGGCCCTGCTGGCCTCCCGGGGCCGACGCTCCACGCTGCGCCGGATCGCCGACCTCCAGCGCAGGACCGAGGAGCTGTCGGACGTCTGGCTGCCGCAGCTGCTGGCCCGAATCGAGCGCGGCGAGCGAATAGATCCCGAGTCCCTCGCCGCCGGCCGGCAGCCCTCGGCGGACGAGATGGAGCGGCTCGCCGGCGCCATCGAGCACCTGGGGCGGGTCGCCGCGGAGAGCGCGGTACGCCAGAGCCTCGGCCGGGAGGGCTCCGAGAAGGTCTTCGCCCAGCTGATCCGCCGGACGCAGATCCTGATCCACCGCCTCATCTCGCTCCTGGACGACCTGGAGCGCAAGCACGAGGACTCCGACCTGCTGAAGGACATCTTCAAGGTCGACCACCTCGCCACCCGTGTCCGCCGGCACGCGGAGAACCTGGTGATCCTCTCCGGTTCGCCGCCCACCCGCCGGATGACCGCGCCCGTCTCCATCACCGACGTGATGCGCAGCGCGGTCGCGGAGACCGAGGCGTACACCCGCGTCAAGATCAAGAACCAGCCGGCCGACCGTCGGCTCGCCCTGACCGGGCGGGCCGTGTCGGACGTGACGCATCTGCTCGCCGAACTCATCGAGAACGGCACCAGCTTCTCGCCGCCGGACACCCAGGTGTTCGTCAGCGCCACCAAGGTCGCCAAGGGCCTGGCCATCCATGTCGAGGACCACGGCCTGGGTGTGCCGGAGGAGTTGCGGCACAAGGCGAACCACCTTCTCGCCCACCCGCCGAAGCTCGACATGACCGCCCTGGGCGCGGACCCGCGCCTCGGGCACTTCGTGGTGGCGCGGCTCGCCGAGCGCAACAACATCAAGGTGGAGCTGCGCGAGTCGGTGTACGGCGGCACGCTCGTCGTCGTCCTGCTGCCGGCGGACCTCCTGGAGGAGGTGGACTCGCCGGTCCTCGACCAGCTCACGTCGGCGGTGGCCGCGTCGAACATGGCGGCGGTGTCCTCCGGTACGGGCGGGCTCGGCGGGGGCGGGCATGCCGTCTCCGACGTGTCGGAGCCGCACAGTGCCGGGGTGCTCGCCGGGGTGGGCGCCGGTGCCGTCTCCGGCGGCGCCGACCCGCTGGCGGCTCCCGGGAGCCTGCTGACGGACCCCCGGATGCCGGACCACAGCGGATTCCCCGATTACGGAGGTGCCGGTCTGTTGCCTCCGGCGCCCCTGATGCCCTCGTCCGCGGGCACCACCGACTGGGCTCCCCCGCAGGAGCCCGCCACGCACCCCACCGCGCCCGCCGGGCAGACCACCGCGCCGCACACCACCCTGACCAGCGGTGGCGGCACGGCCGGCGGGGCACACCAGGGTCCGGGCGCCGGATACGGCGGCGGACCCGAGTACGGTTCCGGCGCCCGGACGAGCGCCGGAACGGAGTACGGGACCGGAAGCGGACCCCAGTACGGAAGCGGAGGGGGTGCCGGGCTCGGGCCCGCCACCTCCGGGTCGGGTGCCATGACCGGGCACTCCTCCCCCGCCGCGTCCGGCCGGGCCACCTCCTCCGGTCCCCTGACCACACCCCAGGTCCTGCCCCAGCGGACCCGGGGTGCGAGCCTCGCACAGCAGCTCCGCAAGGAAGCCGCGGACGGTCTGCGGGAAGGCGACACCGAGGCGGGGCTCTCCCCCGACGCCTCGGCACGCGCCATGATCGCAATCCAGCAGGGGCTGAAGCGGGCCCGGCTCTCCGAGCCGGGCGGGCCGGACGGCAACGACGACCGGCAGGCACGACCGCGCGGCCCCGGCGCCACATGACGGGTGCTCTCCCCCCGGCGCCCCACCCCCCGGCGCAACCCCCCATGGCGCCACCTGACCGGCGCTTCCCCTGGCGCCGACTAACTGTGAGGAACATTCAGCAATGACTGAGCAGGTACAACCCGGTCCCCAGCTGGACTGGCTCCTGGACGGACTCGTCGAGCGGATTCCGGAGATCCGCTGCGCCGTGGTGCTGTCCGGGGACGGCCTTCTCATCGGGAAGTCGAGGGACATCCGGCGTGACGACGCCGAGCACCTGTCCGCCGTCGGTTCCGGCATGCACAGCCTCGCCCGGGGCGTGGCACGCCACTTCCACGGCGGCGAGGTGCAGCAGACCGTCATCCAGATGGAGCGGGCCTTCCTCTTCGTGACGGCCGCCGGCCGGGGCGCGCGGCTGGCCGCGATCGCCTCGGAGGAGGTGGACGTCGGCATGATGGCGTTCGAGATGGGAACTCTGGTCAAGCAGGTCGGCAAGTACCTGAGTGCCGCACCACGGGTGGAGGCCCCGTCCGGTTACGTCCAGGATGCGTGAGCCACGATGGCTCGACGATGAGCAGGCCGGACGTCATGTCCGGCCGTACGCCATCACCGGTGGCCGTACCCGCCACAGCAGACATCACTTCACGCTGATCACGCTGGTGGTCTCCCGGTTCACCCATGAGTCGGAGCAGGACCACTTAGAGCCGGAGGCCATGGCGATCCTCGCGCTCTGCCGCGAACGTGCCGTCGCGGTGGCCGAGATCGCGGGGACCCTGGATCTGCCGGTGAGTGTGGTGAAAGTGCTCTGCGGCGACCTCCTCAACGCCGAGCTGATCATTGTCCAGGCCCCGCCCGCGCTGACCGAGCAGCCGAGCGTGGATCTCATCGAAAGGGTGATGGATGGTATCCGTCAGCTCTGAGCCGCTCCTCCCCACCGCCTTGAAGATCCTCATCGCGGGCGGCTTCGGCGTCGGCAAGACCACGATGGTGGGCTCGGTGAGTGAGGTCGCCCCACTGGAGACCGAGGAGCGCATCACCACGGCGAGCGTCGGCGTCGACGACCTCGCGGGCATCGAGAAGAAGAGCTCGACCACGGTCGCCATGGACTTCGGCCGTATCACCATCTCGCCGGAGCTGGTGCTCTACCTCTTCGGTACGCCGGGCCAGGACCGCTTCTGGTTCATGTGGGACGACCTGTCGACGGGCGCGCTGGGGGCCGTGGTCCTCGCCGACACCCGCCGTCTGGACGCGTCGTTCGCCTCGATCGACTTCTTCGAGTCCCGCGACATCCCGTTCGCCGTGGGCGTCAACTGCTTCGACGGCCGCAGGGAGGCGACCGCCGAGCAGGTCCGCCAGGCCCTCGACCTCGACCCGTCGACGCCGGTCGTGCTGTGCGACGTGCGGGAGCGCCAGTCCAGCAAGACGGTCCTGCTGGCGGTGCTGGAAGCGGCACGCGCCCAGGCGGAGGCCCGGCTGGCGGCGAGCGGACAGCTCTGACGTCCGGGCCCACGGCGCGGCGCCCCCGGCAAGGGCTGCCGCGCCTCCGCGCCGCTCAGGGCTCCGGCTCGGCGGTGCGGGCGAGGAGTTCGGCGCGGCCGATCGCGTCGGTGCGGGTCGAGGGGACCGTGCAGGCGTACGCGCCGGCGATGGCGCCGAACAGGCCGCACCGGTGCGGTGGTTCGCCGGTGAGCCGGCCGAAGAGGTAGCCCGCCGCGAACGCGTCCCCGGCGCCGTTGGAGTCCACGACCGGCGTCGGCGGGGGCACCGCCGGGATGCGGCTGAGCACATCGTCGGCCAGGTGGTAGGCGCCTTCGGCGCCCGCCGTGACCACGACCACCTGGGCCCGGCCGCGTTCGGCGATCCGGCGCATCGTCGTCTCCGGGTCGACGAGCGCGGCGGCCGACAGGAAGACGATGTCCGCCGCGTGGGCGAACGGCTCGTGGTAGGGGTTGACGCCGTCCCAGTCGTGCAGGTCGGTCGACAGGCTCACCCCGGTCTCCCGCAGCACCGGCAGGGAGGCTGCGCACGGTTGGCTGATGGCGACGTGCACATGACGGCTGGCGCGGGCGAGAGCCCGGACGGTCTTCGGTGGCAGTTCGTCCGCGTCCTGGCCGCGGCTGCCGTCGTAGAGCGAGCGGCGGCGCCCGTCGGGGCGGACCAGGTTCACGGCCCGCCGGGTGCCGCCGGGCAGGGGCGCTCGGTGAGCGGGATGCCCCGGTCCCGGTGCGGCGCGCGCACCAGGTCGCCCTCGTGGTCGTCGCCGAGCAGGTCGAAGTGGTGTGTCCGCAGCTCCAGGCCGTGTCCGCAAAGTCCCGCCTGCCCCGCGACGCCTGGCCCGCCCTCCGGGCGGACGACGGGACTTTGCGGACACGACCCAGGGCGTGCAGGGCGACCGCCGTGAAGCCCCCGGTCTGCCCGGCTATGGTCTCGATGGCCGGCACCAGATGGCTGTCGGCGAACGGCAGGGGCAGTTCGGGCACGTAGACGATGTTGTCGACGCCCGTCCCGCCCAGGACCAGGACGTCGATCTCGGACTCGGTGCTCACCGTGCTTCCCTCTCGCCGTGCGGAGAGGGAAGCGTGGACCCGGTCGTGCGGTCCCGGTGGAAGGTCACGCCGTCGGAGGGGCGGGCTCGGCGGTTTCCCGGCCCTCCGACGGCAGTTCTGCCCAGACGACGCGACCGGACCGTTGTGGGGTCTCGTCGACCCCCCAGTCGCTGCTGAGCATGCCGACCAGCATGAGCCCGCGTCCGTTCTGGTCGTCGGGTCCGGGTCGGCGTCGGGCGGGCTGGGCGTGACCGCAGTTCTGGTCCTCGACCTCGATGCGGAGCCGCTGCCCGGTGAGATGCAGCCGACACACGATCCACTCGCTCGTGGTGTGGGTCAGCGCGTTGGTGACGAGTTCGGAGGTGATGAGGAGGGTGTCCTCGCGGAGGTCCGGAGTCACTCCCCATTCCGCGAGCAGTTCGCGGACCGTTCTGCGTGCCTCACCCGCCGAGGCGGGCACCGCGGGCAGTCCGAAAACGCCCGCTCTGTGGGGCTCGTAGGCGGCCGCCCTCCGGGTGGGTGGACACATGGCCGGCGGTAACCGGTCCGACGACTGGGGGAGGAGGGGCGGAGCCATCGCCGTATGCCTTTCGTGGGCCCTTCGCACCGTCAGTGGTGCCGGTGCCACGGCCGGCCTCGCCGTACGCCGCGAGGATCGTGCAACTCGCTGCGCACAGCGCTGAGTTGCGGCCACATCTCCCCCAACCTGGCCGCGCAGCCCCAGCGTTCACCGAAGCCGTGACGGTGGTTCCACTGTGGCATCCGTGAACAACACCTCGCAACCAGCAAGTTGAAATTTGCAATTTGTCGATCGCAGCATGTCAACGTTCGCGCCAAGATCGTGCCAGACTGCGTCATCGAGGCGAGGAGGTGGGCGTGAGCGCGGAGACCGACTGGGGCGGGGCCCCCTCCGTACTGCGCATGATCCTCGGCCGTCAGTTGGAGGAACTTCGCACCCGCGCCGGCCTCACCTTCGAGCAGGCCGGTGAGGCGATCGGGGTGAGTCACTCCACGATCCGCCGGATGGAGGCCGCCAAGGTCGCCCGGCTGCGCCTGCCGGACGTCGAGAAACTGCTCCAGGTCTACGGGGTGAGCGACCAGCAGGAGATCGAGACCTTCCTCAAATCGGCCCGCGAGGCCAACAAACGCGGCTGGTGGCACACCTACCGGGACGTCCTGCCCGACTGGTTCGCCGCGTATCTGAACCTGGAGCAGGCGGCGCTCCAGATCCGCGCGTACGAGGCGCAGTTCGTGCACGGGCTGCTCCAGACCGAGGCGTACGCGCGGGCCCTGCTGGGCGCCGGGAATCCGCATGCGGCGACGGAGGCGACCGAGCGACGGGTGGCGCTGCGGATGCGCCGCCAGGAACTGCTGACGAGGGAGAAGCCGCCTCGGCTGTGGGTGGTGATGGACGAGACGGTGCTCCGGTGGCCGGTGGGCGGGCCGAACGTGATGCGCGCCCAGATCGACCATCTGATCGAGCTGAATCGGCTGCCGCATGTGACGGTGCAGCTGATGCCGTTCCGGAACGGCCCGCATCCCGCGATGCGGGCCGGCGCGTTCCATCTCTTCCGGTTCAGGGCACCCGAATTGCCGGACATCGTCTATCTCAACGGTCTGGTGGGCGCGGTGTACCTCGACAAGGGGGGCGACGTGGTCGTCTACCGCGAGGCCATGGACCGGCTGGGCGCGCAGTCCGCGCCGCCCCGCAAGACCGAGGCCCTCCTCGGCGCCCTACGCAAGGAGCTCTGACGTGCACCACGACATATCCCAGGAAGTGCGCCACTCGACACGTGACATCCGCGACGTACGCAACGGCATGCCCTCCCGCGACCTCGGCGCCCACGACTGGCGCCGGCCCTGGAGCGACGACGCGGGAGGTGCCTGCGTGGAGGTGAAGAAGCTGGCGGACGGCCGGGTCGCCGTACGCCAGTCGACCGATCCGGACGGCCCGGCGCTGGTCTTCACCCCACGGGAGATGACCACGTTCCTGGCCGGAGTGAAGGCGGGCGAGGCCGACTTCCTGCTGTGAAACCCCTTGCTGCCAAGCTGTGTTGACGCACCACTTGCTGAACCGGGGTTCGGCGCACGCCGGACCCCGGGCTTGCCCGACCACGCACCTGGACCGAACGACCTGATGGGAGGGGCGGCGTTGCCCGACAACGGATGGCCGGCCGACCGGATCGACACCGAGCACGCGCATTCCGCGCGCATCTACGACTACATCCTCGGCGGCAAGGACTACTACCCGGCCGACAAGGAGGCCGGTGACGCCATGGCGCACGAGTGGCCGGCCCTGCCGGTCCATATGCGCGCCAACCGCGACTGGATGAACCGCGCGGTGCGCTGGCTCGCCGAGAAGGCCGGCATGCGCCAGTTCCTCGACATCGGAACCGGCATCCCCACCTCCCCCAACCTCCACGAGATCGCCCAGTCGGTGGCCCCCGAGTCGCGGGTGGTCTACGTGGACAACGACCCCATCGTCCTCACCCTGTCCCAGGGGCTGCTGTCCAGCACCCCCGAGGGCAGGACCGCGTACATCGAGGCCGACTTCCAGGACCCGGAGACCGTTCTCGGCTCCCCCGAGTTCCTGGAGACCCTCGACCTCTCCCAGCCGGTCGCGCTCACGGTGATCGCGATCGTCCACTTCGTCCTGGACGAGGACGACGCGGTGGGCATCGTGCGCCGCCTCCTCGAACCCCTGCCGTCCGGCAGCTACCTCGCGATGACCATCGGCACCGCCGAGTTCGCGCCGGAGGAGGTGGGCCGGGTCGCCCGTGAGTACGCGGCCCGCGACATGCCGATGCGGCTGCGCACCATCGACGAGGCCCATGAGTTCTTCGAGGGCCTGGAGCTCGTCGAGCCGGGCATCGTCCAGGTCCACAAGTGGCAGCCGGACGGCACCGGCGAGCAGGACATCCGCGACGAGGACATCGCGATGTACGGGGCGATAGCCCGCAAGCCGTGACCGGGGGCGGCGCTCCCGGCTCTCCCCGGCGCCGCCCTGTGCGCCCCGGCGCCGCCCTGCACTCCCCCGGGTCAGCGCGGTGCCGGGCCGGTGCTGCGGCGGACGATGAGTTCGACCGGGACGACCTGTTCGGTCCGTGCCGGGGGTTCCTCCGTGTCGGCGGGGTCGTCCAGCTGGGTCAGGAGCAGCCGCAGGGACCGGGTGCCGATCTCGGAGAAGTCGGTGCGGATGGTCGTCAGCGGGGGCAGCAGATGCGCGGCCTCCGGGATGTCGTCGTAGCCGACGACGCTCACGTCGTCCGGGACGCGGCGGCCCGCCTCGTGCAGGGCCCGCAGCAGCCCGAGGGCCATCTGGTCGTTGGAGACGAAGACGGCGGTGACGTCCGGGCTGTCCGCGAGCCGCCGCCCCAGTGCGTAGCCGGAGTCGGCGCTCCAGTCCCCGACGAGCGGTTCATGGACGGGGGCACCGGCCCCGGTGAGGGTCTCGCGCCAGCTCGCGGCGCGCCGGTCGGCGGAGGTCCAGCCGGTGGGGCCCGCGATGTGCCAGACCGTGGAGTGGCCGAGGCCCAGCAGGTGCTCGGTGGCGAGCCGTGCGCCGGCCCGGAAGTCCGAGGACACCACGGGGGTGCCGTCGCCGAGGCCGTTGTCGAGCATCACCAGCGGGGTGTCGGGGCGGGCGGAGGCGAGCGCCGTCGCCACCGGGCGCTGGGGGGCGATGGCGATGATCCCGTCCGCGCCCTCGGCGGACAGCCGGTCCACCGCCTGCACGACGGTGTCACGGTCCGCCGTGTCCAGCGCGATGGAGCTGACCAGGTAGCCGGCCTCCTGGGCGGCCGTGTTGATCGCGGTGAGGGTGGAGGCGGGTCCGTAGCGGGCCGCGTCGAACGAGATCACACCGAGCATGCGGGTACGGCCGCTGGCCAGGGAGCGCGCGCTGCGGCTCGGGCGGTACCCGAGGGTGCGCATCGCGGCCCGCACGGCCTCACGGGTCTCGGGCCGTACGGCCGGGTTGTCGTTGAGGACGCGGGAGACCGTCTGCTTGGAGACGCCGGCGAGCCGGGCCACGTCGTCCATCACCGGCCGGGAGCCGGCGAAGTTCCGTCTGCTGCGGCTGCCGGTGGGTCTGGGGCCGCCGGCCGTACCGGTGTCCCCGGCCGCGGTGCCGTCCGTGGTGCTTCGGGGCATGCGGCGCTTCCTTCTTCGACGGGAGGGCGGGACGGCGTCCCGCCGGGGTTCACAGAATAGGTGCGGCGCCCGGGGCGCCGGGGGAACCGAGCCGACGGGAGGCAGCGGCGCGGGCCCCGGCCTCCCGGTCTCGTGGTCAGCCCGCCCGCAACGGCAGGGTGTGGACGGTGAGCCACTCCACCCGGTCGACCCGCGCGGGCAGCGGGGAGTCGTCGATCCGGTCCGGAATGTGCACCGGCGCCCCGGCGGGCAGCGGCAGGATCTTCAGCCGCAGGCCCTCCGTACCCGGGTCGCCTTCCGTCCGCAGCCGGTCCACGGCGAGGTCCCAGACGCGCCCGGAGTAGAACTGGTCGGCGACGAGCCGGTCCCCGACGTAGGCGCGGCCGGTGTCGCCGGTCCAGTGGACCCGGAGCAGGGTGCCGGGCGGGAGTTCGTCCGGCACGGGCACGTGGTACTCGGCGGCGACGGTGTCGTAGTGCCCGTCCGCCGGGGCGCCGGCCCGCCCGAGCACGCCGGTGGCGGTGGGCGGTGCCTCGCCGGGCGCCCGGACGAGGGCGGCGGGCAGGGTCCGTTCCGCCCCGCCGAGCCCGTCGGCGCCGCCCGGCCCCTCGGCCGCAGCGACCAGCGTGTAGCGGGCGAACACTCCGTCCGCCGTCTCCTTCACCGTGCCCGCGGCGGCCACGGGTGCCGCGGGCGGCGCGGGCGGCGCGGGCAGCACCGCGAGCGACGGCTCGGGGGACCGGCTGTGCACCCGTACCTCGTCGCGGTGGGTGTCGAAGACGACGCCGCCGTCGCAGAGGACCAGCCGGTCGGCGCCCCAGGCGGGGCCCCGGTAGGCGGTCCGGGCCGTGGCCGCGTCCAGGACGAGGAGGTCGACGCGGCGGCCGTCGGCGGTGTCCACCTCGACGAGGGCGTCCGTGCCGGGCCGCAGCCCGGTGACGAGGAGGCGGTCCCCGACGGTCGTCAGATCACCGGAGGGTACCCGCACCGCCTTCACCGACCGTGCGTCCAGGGCGAGTTCGGGGGTGATGCCGTCGATCGCGGCCAGCACCAGCACCGGGTGGCCCGCGTCGGCGTCACGGCCCTCCTCGGCTCCCCCGCCCGCGCCGTCCAGCACGCACAGCACCTGCGCCGTCGCCCACTCCAGGCGCAGTCCGCCCAGGTCGAGCCGGAGCGGCCAGCAGAAGTAGGCGCCCCGGCGGACCGTGACCGGTGTGGCCGGCAGGGTGAGGGGCGGCGCGTCGGGGAAGTCGACCGTGAAGGAGACGTCCGTGTGGTCCGGCAGCGGCTCGTGCGGCTGGTGGTTGTTGACGAAGAGGAACCCGGACCGTCCGTCGCCGCGCACCGCCCAGCGCAGGGTCTCCCGGTCGTCCTGCCCCGTCGGGAGCCGCTCGGGCAGCACCGACCTCATGGGGGCGATGTGCTCCCCGAAGTCGGCCAGCATCAGGTGCTGGAGGCGGAGTTCGTCGTAGGAGGGGCGGTACTGGCCGTACTCGCCGAGCGGGGCCTGGAAGTCGTAGGTGAGCAGGGGCAGGTCGTTGGGGTAGCCGGTGGCGTGGGACTCCTGGAGGAACGTGGTGCGCCCCCGGGGGTTCGTGCCACCGTGGAACATGTAGTAGCCCTGCCACACCGAACCGCACCCGATCTTGGTGAGGCCGAGGGCGCCGATGTCGGCGGCGTCGACGCGCGGCCTGCGGTGGTAGGCCACGGCCATGCCGCCGCCCAGCTCGCAGGTCGCCCAGGGGAAGCGCTCCGCGAGCGCCTCCGGGTCGCCGCCGCGGACCGTGGTGGGGCGCAGGTCGGCGCCGATGCCCTCGTCGTCGCGCTGGTGGGTGAAGAAGAAGTGCTTGCGGCAGGTGTCGGGCCAGCCGCCGTCGGCCTCGGTCCAGAAGGTCTCGGGGTAGCCGCCGTACAGGGGCAGCAGTTCGTCCTCGGGCAGTTGCACGCCGCCCCAGGCGGTCGACGTCCACAGCGGGGCGGCGAGTCCGGCCTCCTGGGCCGTCCGCTTCAGGGTCAGCAGATGGCCCGGCTGGTCGTACAGCTCGTTCTCGATCTGCACGGCGACGACGGGCCCGCCGTGGCCCCGGTCCAGACCGCGTAGCTGCTCGGCGAGTGCCGCGTACCAGCGGCGTACGGGCGCCAGGTACGCGGGGTCGTCGGTGCGGGGCGCGTCGGTGCGGGCGAGGACCCAGTCGGGCAGGCCCCCGCCCCGTACCTCCGCGTGCACCCAGGGGCCGATGCGGGGGATGAGGTCCAGACCGTGGCGGGCGCAGAGTTCGGCGAAGCGCCGCAGGTCGCGGTCGCCGTCGAAGCGGAGGTCGCCCTCGGTCTCCTCGTGGTGGATCCAGATGACGTACGCGGCGACGACCGTCACCCCGCCCGCCTTCATCTTCAGCAGTTCCTCCTCCCACTCCCCGGCGGGGCAGCGGGTGAAGTGGAACTCACCGGAGACCGGGAACCAGGGCCGGCCGCCGCGGGTGAGCCAGCGGCTGGTGACCTCGATGGGGTCGCTCGCGCCGGGGACGTCCGCGAAGGGCAGATGACCGGTGAGCGGGGGCGGGGGCTCGGGCGGGAGGCGCAGCCGGTGGGGGGCCGTCATCAGGGCTTCACCGGCCCCAGGTCGGGGGTGTCGGTGAAGTGGGCGCGGGCGGTGGTGGTGGCGTTCAGCTCCAGCAGGACCAGTTCGTTGGCGCCGGGGCGCAGGACGGGGGCGGGGACGTAGAGGGTGCGCTGCGGGCCCCGGTTCCAGTAGCGGCCGAGGTGGAAGCCGTTGACCCAGGCCTGGCCCTTGGTCCAGCCGGGCAGGGAGAGGAAGGTGTCGGCGGGGGTGTCGACGTCGAAGGTGCCGTGGTGGAAAGCGGGCACGGTGGTGTGTGCCGTCTCGCCGGCCGGGGCGAAGGGCACCGTGGCCAGGTCGGTCAGGGGCAGCCGGTGGGTGTCCCAGCCGTGCAGGGCAGTGCCGTTGAAGGTGACGGGGCCGAGGAGGCCCTTGGGGGCGCCGATGCGGGGCCCGTAGTTCACGCCGCCCATGTTCTCGACGAGCACCTCCAGGGTGGCGCCGGCGCGGGGGACGCGCAGTGGGAGGGTCTCGTCGTGGCGTTCGCGTTCCAGTACGCCGACGGGGGCGCCGTCCACGAAGACCTGGGCGCGGTCGCCGACCCCGCCGGCGAAGTGCAGCAGGCCGTCGCCCGGCTCGGGGAAGGCGCTGCGGTAGAGGACGTAGCCGGAGCGCTGGCCCAGTTCCTCCATGGTGAGCGGGTCCTCGGTGCGGCCGGCGGACGGGCTGTGGGCGGTGGCCCACGGCAGGAGGGGTGCTCTGCGGTCCAGTTCGACGGTGATGCCGGAGAGTTTCGGGGACGGGGCGGGGGCGGGCTCGTCCGGGACCGGGGCGTGGCGGGCGATCACCTCGCGGAAGGCGTGGTACTTGGGGCCGGGGTCGCCGGACTCGGTGAGGGCGGCGTCGTAGTCGTAGGAGGTGACGATCGGCGCGTAGCACTGGTCGTGGTTGGCGCCGTTGGTGAAGCCGAAGTTGGTGCCGCCGTGGAACATGTAGATGTTGACGGAGGCGCCCGCGGCGAGCAGCCGGTCGAGGTCGGCGGCGGCGTCCGCGCCGTCCCGGACGTGGTGCTCCTCGCCCCAGTGGTCGAACCAGCCGATCCAGAACTCCGAGCACATCAGGGGCCCTTCGGGCTGGTGCTCGCGGAGCTTGCGCAGCGACTCCTCGATCCGGCCGCCGAAGGTGCCGGTGGACAGCACGCCGGGCAGGCTCCCGGCGGCCAGGTGGTGGGCGGAGCCCGCCTGGTCGCAGGTGAACAGCAACTCCTCGACGCCGCGAGAGCGCAGCGCGTTGTGCACATGCTTGAGGTACGCGGTGTCGTCGCCGTACGCCCCGTACTCGTTCTCGACCTGGACGGCGATGACGGGTCCGCCGTTCGCGGCCATGTGGGGCAGCAGCGGGGGCAGCAGGATGTCGAGGTAGCGGTCGAGGGCGTCCGTGAAGCGGGGGTCGCTGGTGCGCAGCCGGATGTCGGGGTCCGTGGTGAGCCAGGAGGGCAGGCCGCCGCCGTCCCACTCGGCGCAGATGTACGGGCCGGGGCGCAGCAGGACGTGCAGGCCCTCGGCGCGGGCGAGGCTCAGGTAGCGGGGCAGGTCGAGGAGGCCGTCGAGGACGAGAGGGCTGTCGGGGTCGGGCTGGTGGAGGTTCCACGGGACGTACGTCTCCACCGTGTTGAGGCCCATCAGCCGGGCCTTGCGCAGCCGGTCCGCCCACAGGTCGGGATGGATGCGGAAGTAGTGCATGGCGCCGGAGATGATCCGGAACGGTTCGCCGTGGAGGAGGAAACCGTCGGAGGACGTGGTGAGGGCGGGCGTGCGCAAGGCTGATTTCCCTTCGGCTCGGGACATGCGGGTGACTCGGGGACGGGTACGGTTCAGCGGGACGGGGCGTCGGTGTGTCAGCGGGACGGGGCGTCGGTGCGGGTGGCGCGGATCAGCCACAGGGTGGCCAGCAGGCACAGCGCCGACACGACGCACAGCAGCAGCGGCACCGCGCGGACGCCGGACCATTCGATGGCCTTGCCGAGCGCGGGCCCGGCGGCCACTCCCCCGACCATGGACGCGGCGATGACCAGCGCGCCGGCGCCGCGGGCCCGCGGCGCGGCGGCGTTCAGCCAGGGCAGGCCGGTGGGGAAGATCGGCGCCATGAAGAGGCCGACGCCGGCGTACGCGAACGGGGCGAGCCAGGGGATGACGGCGAGGAACAGGCAGACGGTCATGCCCGCGCAGGAGACGGTGACGATCGTCTGGGGGGAGTACCGCAGGGCGATGGGCACCACCAGGAAGCGGCCGACGGTCAGCATCAGCCAGTACACGGAGGTCGCGGTGGCGGCGGCCCCGGCGCCGTAGCCGACGGTCTCCAGGTGGGTGGGCTCCCAGCCGCCGACGCCGGCCTCGATGCCGACATGGAGGACGTAGAGGGCGACGAAGACGCCGAGCACCGAGGCCAGGCTGCGGCGCAGGGCGGACCCGCCGGCCCGCGCGGTGTCCTCGTCCGGGGCGGGGGTCAGGGGCGCGCGGTCGCGGATGCCGCGCAGACACAGCAGCAGGGGCAGGTTGGCGGCGGCGAAGGCGAGGAAGACCGCCGGGTAGTGCGCGGCACCGACGGCGCCGATCAGGGCGGGGCCGAGAATCGCGCCGATGCCGAAGTGGGCGTTGAGGATGTTCAGCATGGCCGTCGAACGTTTGCCGAAGCCGACGGCGAACAGCTGGTTGAGGCCGTAGTCGATACCGCCGAAGCCGAGTCCGGCGAGCAGGGCGGCGGCGAGGCCGGCGGGCCAGTTCGGGGCGAGGGCGAAGCCGGCCGCGCCGAGCGCCATCAGCAGGTACGAGGCGCCGAGGATCGTGCGGTTGCCCATCCGGCCGTAGAGCCGGTCGAAGAGCAGAACACCGGCGACACCGCCGATGAAGTGGGCGCTCAGCCCTAGCCCGGCGGCCGACGGGGACAGCCCGAACTCGTCACGGAAGGCCGGGATGGCGGGCCCGTACAGCGCCTGGAGAGCACCGATGAGCACGAATCCCACGCAGGAGGCGACCACGGCGGCCGGGCTGAACACCCGCGCCTCTTCAGCCACTTGGGGGTGGTGCACAGCGGATGCGGTCGGAACGTCGGACACGCGGGCACTCCACCTCGTCGCGGCAGGGACCCTGGCAGTGTTACCGGTAACATCACGACCGTCAAGACGGGGTCCGTGGATCGGCACGGGGGTGGAGTGATGCCGGTCGGCCGGGTGCGGGGGGCGACGGGCATCGGCGGGGACGGCTTGTGGTTGGTTCCTGTCGGCCGCCGTCCCGCGAAGCCGCCGAGGGTTCCTGTCGGCCTCCGTACCGTCAAGCCGTCGAAGGTTCCCGTCAGCCGCTGGTCGGTGCCCGTCGACGACCGGTGCTGTCCGTCGAGGGGGCGGGATGCCCGGCCCTTCGCCCCGGAGAGGCGGGGGCCGCCGAGGACCTCGGCGGCCGGGCGGGCACGGCTCAGCCGGGGCCGGGGTGTTGTCGGGGTGTCGTCGTCGGTGACCTGTCGGCCCGAGTCGCGGGCCTGGTCGACCACCTGCGTGGCCCGGTCGCGGGTCTCGCCCTGGGCGCGGTCGTCCGGGCGGGCGGAAGGGTACGGGCGCGCCCACGTGCGAGGGACGGGCGCGCCGGATCACGCGGCCCGGCCCTTCCCCGTCGGGCCCTCTCCCCATCGGGCCCGACGCCCGGCGTCCCCTCAGGCGTCCCCGTCCTCGCGGGTCAGCGGTGGCTCCTCGGGAGTCGGGAGGGCCGGGCCGAAGAGGACCGCTCGGGCCACCTTCGGGGCGAAGAGGGCGCTCAGGGGCTCCTTGAGGGTGAGGGCGGAGCGGAAGGCGCGGCCCACGACGGGGTCGCCCGGGGTGCGTTCCTGGACCCGGCGCAGATACCACCCGGCGACCCGGTCGGCGGGCCGTACGACGGCGGCGTTACCGACCGCGCCGGGCATCTTCTTGTCCGCCCCGGCCGAGATGTCCCACGCCTGCCGGGACGCGGCGAGCAACGCCTTCTGCACCCGGCGCGTGGTGGGCGTACGGCGCGGATCGGCGAGGGCGTCCCGCAGCGCGACGGCGCTCAGCGCGGCGACGGCCATGCCCTGCCCGTAGATCGGGTTGAACGTGCACAGCGCGTCACCGGTCGCCAGGAACCCGGCGGGGCGGCGGCCCGGCAGGTCGTAGCGGCGTCGGACGTTGGCGGTCCGCCGGAACCCGGACACCGGGGAGAGCGGCTCGGCATCGCGCATCCAGCGGTGCACCACCGGATGCGGGAGCCGCTTGGCGTACGTCTCGAACTCCTCCTCGTCCGCGGGCGGTTCGTCCCCGCGCAGCCCGGAGAAGGTGGCCAGATGGGTGCCGTCCTCCAGGGGCAGCACGACGACGCCGTACGGCTGGTCGGGGTTGGGGACGACGTAGAACCCGAAGGCAGCGGCACTCGCGTCCGCGCCGAGCGTTCCGGTGGTGTCGCGGTAGACGCGGGAGGCGTAGGCGAGGCCGGTGTCGATGGTCTCCTCGTGCGGCGCCTCGGCCCCGACGGCCGTCAGCCAGCGCGGGGCCTTGGTGCCGCGCCCGGAGGCGTCGACGACCAGGTCGGCGGCCAGTTCGCGCTGTTCGCCCCGAGCGCCGTCGCCGCGCTCGCGGAGCAGCACGCCGCGTGCGCGGGACGCGTCGCCGAGCAGCCCCACGGTCTCGGTGCCCTCGACGAGGGTGACGGAGGGGTTGGCCAGGACCCGGCGCCGGATCAGCCGCTCGATCTGCGCCCGCGAGCCGGTGTGGATGTGCGTCGACGCGGGCACCCGCCGGAACCAGCGGCCGCTCTGCCACTGCACGATGTCCTCCGGCATCCCCACGCGCGGCGCGCCCGCCGCCCGCAGCTCCTCCATGAACCCCGGCAGCAGCGCCTCCAGCGCGAGTTGGCCGCCCTCCAGCAGAACGTGCGGGTGCCGACTCTGCGGTACGCCGGGCCGGGGCGCCGTACCGGCGAAGGTGCTCCCGGCGGCATCGGCGTCGGCGTCAGCGTCGAGGGCGGCATCGGCGGGGAAGCGGTCGCGTTCCACGATCGTCACTCTCTGGGCGTGCCCGGCGAGGACGTGCGCGGCGAGCAGCCCCGCGAGACTGCCCCCGACGACGACCGCGTGCCGGCCGGCCGAGCCGCCCGATCCCGCCGATTCCCAACGGCTGTCCGCCCCACCCGAGTTCACCGAACGTGCTCCCTTTTCCGGAGATTCCCTGCGACCTGCCATCAGTATCAACCGCCCCCGGCGAACCGCCCCCACGGCTCACCGACGCCCACCCTGTGTCCCTCGCCGCTCAGCGCCGCCCCCTCCTCGCTCCCGCGCATGACTCTGGGTGGCTCGCGGGGCCACGTATCGTCATGGGGCCACAGAAGATACGAGATACGAGATACAAGGGGGCCTCCTTGGCACTGGAGCCGGTGTCGTTCGCGGTTCTGGGATCGGTCCGGGTACGGCGGGCCGGGGTGGAGCTGACACCGGGCCGTCCGCAGGAACAGGCGCTGCTGGCGCTGCTCCTGGCGCGGGCGGGGCGACCGGCCGCGGTGGGCGAGATCGTCGACGTGCTGTGGGGGCGGCGCCCGCCGGACAGTGCCGTCAATGTGATACGGCGTCATGTGGGTTCCTTGCGGCGGTGGTTGGAGCCGGGACTTCCCACCCGGGCCGTCGGGCGGTGGCTCGTCCGTGAGGCGGGCGGGTACCGACTCCTGGTCGCCGACGACTCCTTGGACCTGCTCCGCTTCCGCCGTCTGCGCGACGAGGCACGGCGGACCTCCGCCGACCGGGGCGCTGCGCCCGCACGGGCCGTGGACCTCCTCACCGAGGCCCTGGAGCTGTGGCGCGGACCGGTCGGCGCCGGTCTCCCCGCCGATGTCCGGGAGCGGGCCGGGTTCGGCCAACTCGACCGCGAGCGCCTGGCAGCCGTACGGGAGGCGGCCGACGGAGCCCTGCACGCCGGTATACCCGGCGCGGTGCTGCCCGCCCTCCAGGAGGCCGCGCTCGGCGCACCGCTCGACGAACCCCTGCTGGCCAGGCTCATCCTCACCCTGGCGGCCACCGACCGCACGGCCGAGGCCCTGACGACCTACCAGGCCGCCCGCAAGAGGCTCGCCGACGAGCTGGGCATCGATCCGGGACGGGAACTGCGGGAGGCGCACCGGACGGTCCTGCGCGGGGCGGGGCCCGGGAACGCCCAGGCGCGGCCCGGGGACGCCCCTTGCTCTGCCACGGGCCCCGCCGCCGCAGAGGCATCAGCGCCCGCGCCCGCACCCGACTCCGTGCCCGCGCCGACACCCGCGCCGACACCAGCACCAGGAACCGCCCCCGCACCCGCACCCATCCCAGCCCAACTCCCGCACGACCTACCGACGTTCACCGGCCGTCGGGCGGAGCTGGAGGAGGTACTGGCCCTCCTGGAGACCGCCACCACCGTTCCCTGCTCCGCCCCCGGCACCGTCGTCATCAGCGCCATCGGCGGTATGGCCGGCATCGGCAAGACCACGCTCGCCGTGCACTGGGCGCACCGGGTAGCCGACCGGTTCCCGGACGGGCAGTTGTACGTCAATCTGCGGGGCTTCACCCCCTCGGGTGCGGTGATGGGCGCGGACGAAGCCGTACGGGTGTTCCTCGACGCGCTGGGCGTACCCCCGGAGCGGGTCCCGCACGGCGTGGACGCCCGGGCCGCGCTGTACCGCAGCCTGCTGGCCGGGCGGCGGTTCCTGGTGCTGCTGGACAACGCACGCGACACCGAGCAGGTACGGCCGCTGCTGCCGGGGGCGCCCGGGTGCCTGGCCATCGTCACCAGCCGCAACCAGCTGACCGGGCTCGTGGCCGCGCACGGCGCCCACGCGCTGACCCTGCGGCCGCTGGACACCGAGCAGGCGCGGGCGTTCCTCGAACGGCGGCTGGGTGCCGCGCGGCTGACGGGCGAGTCGCGGGCGGTGGCGGAGATCGCCGCGCTGTGCGCGGGGCTGCCCCTGGCCCTGGCGTGTGTCGCGGCCCGCGCCGCCGCGCATCCGCGTTTCGCGCTGTCGGCGATCGCGGCCGAGCTGCGGGAGGCGCACGGCAGCCTCGACGCGTTCAGCCGGAGCGACACGTCCGCGAACGTCGGCGCGGTCTTCTCCTGGTCCCTGAGTGCCGTGTCGGCCGACGCGGCCCGCCTCTTCCGGCTCCTCGCCCTGCACCCGGGCCCCCACTTCTCGGCCCCGGCGACGGCCGCGCTGGCCGGGCTCCCGGTGCGCCGGGCCCGCTCCCTGCTGACCGAACTCGCCGACGTCCACCTCGTCCACGAGCACGCCCCCGGCCGCTACGCCCTCCACGACCTCCTCCGCGCCCACGCCACCGAACTCCTACGGGAAGCCGGACCGGAGCCGGACGGCGAGACCTCCGCCGGGGGCGACGCGGCACCGGAGCGCGACACGACCGGGCGGCGGGACACGAGCGTGGGGTCGGACATCACCACCGGGCACGACATGGCCACCGGGGACCAGGTCACCGCCGGACACGACCTCTACGCCCAACACGACAGGGCTGTCGGACCCGTCACGGCCGCCGAACACGACTCGGCCGTCGGGCGGTTGTACGCGTACCACCTGAACGCCGCCCACGCCGGCCAGCGGATGCTCGCCCCGCAGGAGGATCCGTTGGCGCCGGGGCCGGTCCCGGCGGGCGTGCGGGTCGAGTCATTCGCCGATCATGAGCAGGCCCTGGCGTGGCTGACGACCGAGTATCCGGTGCTCCTGGCCGTGATCGAGGCGGCGGTGCGCTCGGGGCGGGACCGGCTCGCCTGTCTGCTGGCCTGGGCGCTGGAGCCGTACTTCGACCGGCGGGGCCACTGGCACGACTGGGCGGCCACCCAGCGGACCGCCCTCGACGCCGCCCTCCGGCTGGGCGACCCCGCGTGGGAGGCGAGGGGGCTGCGTGCGCTGGCCCGCGCCGAGGGGCGACTGGGCCTGCACGAGGCGGCCCGGCCCCGCCTCGACAGGGCCCTGGAACTCTTCACCGAGCTGGGTGACGACATCGGCCGGGCCGACACCCACCGCAGCCTCGGCTGGACCTGCAACCAGGCGGGCGACCTGCCGGGCGCGCTGCGCCACAACCGGCTCGCGCTCGAACTGTTCCGGGACAGCGGCCGCCCGGCCGCGCACGCCAGCGTCCTCAACTCGGTCGGCTGGTACCACGCGTTGCTCGGGGAGTACCGGGAGGCACTGAGCCACTGCTTCCAGGCGCTGCCCCTGCTCCAGGACCTCGGCGACCGCTACGGCCAGGCGGCCACCTGGCACAGCATCGCCTTCGCCCACCACCATCTCGGCCGTCACCGCCAGGCCCTCCTCGGCTACGGGAACGCGCTCGGCTTCTACCAGCAGTTGGGCGTGCCGTATCTGGAGGCGAGCACCCTCGTCCACATCGGCGACACCCACCGCGCGATGAGCAACCACGACGACGCCCACACGGCCTGGCAGCAGGCACTCACCATCCTCATCACCCTCGGACACCCCGACGCCGACGACGTCAGGGCCCTCCTCACGGCCGGTGACCGATGTGTGTGACCGGCGGGGAGCCCAAGGCCGGGCCACCGCACCGGCCGGGTCACAACCCATCGGCGCCCGCCGGGCGAGTGGCCGACGAGAGCCCGTTGACCGGGGGCGCGGCGGCTCTGTTCCCTGAAGGGGTTGACCGGTGGGGTGGCCCGACGGGGGCGCCGGTCCGTGAGGCGGGGCGTGGGGCAGGGCGTGGGCGGCGGTCGGGGGTGGCCGGGGTGCGGGAAGCGTTGCGGTTCGAGGTGCTGGGGCCCCTGCGGGTGTACCGGGGCGACGAGGAGCTGGACCTCGGGTTCCCCCAGCAACGTGCCCTGCTCGCCCTGCTGTTGGTGCGGGCGGGCCGCCCGGTGCTCGCGGGCGAGATCGTCGACGTGCTGTGGCCCGGACGAGCGCCGGCCAGCGCGATGAACGTCGTACGGCGGTACGCCGGTGCGCTGCGGCGGCTCCTCGAACCGGATCTGCCGCCTCGCGCCCCCGGGCGCCGTGTACTGCGCCGCGCCGGTGGCTATCTGCTGGAGGCGGCCGAGGACGAGGTGGACCTGCTGCGGTTCCGCGCGCTCACCAAGCGCGGCAAGCGGGCGGCGGCCACCGGGCGGTCCGAGGCGGCGCTACGGCACTTCGTGGACGCGCTGGGCGACTGGCACGGACCGGTGGCCATGGGCATCCCCGCGTCCGTGCGGGAACACACCGAGTTCGCGGCGCTGGAACGCGAGTTGACGCGCACGGCGCGGATGGCCGCCGATGCCGCGCTGCTCTGCGGCGGCTCCGAGCTGGTCCTGCCGCATCTGCGCCGGGCCGTGGAACTCGACCCCCTGGACGAGTCGGCGCAGGCGGGCCTCGTCATGGCCCTGGCCGCGTCCGGCCTCCAGGCGGAGGCGCTGACCGCGTACGAGCGTGCACGGGGGCTGCTGGCGGAGGAGTTGGGCATCTCCCCCGGCCCGGAGCTGACGGCCGCCCACACCCGGGTGCTCCGCCAGGAGTGGGGTCCACCCCGACCGCCCGCACCGGCACGGTCACCCCACCCGACACCGACCGCCACCGTCTCCACGGCAGCCCCCACAGCAGCCTCCGCGTCAGCCCCCACAGCAGCCTCCGTGGCGGCCCCCACGGCAGTCCCCCGAGCGGCCCTCCCGTCCGTCTCCGCCGTGGCCTCCACGGAAACCCCCGTGGCGGTCCCCTCCACCGCCCCCGTGGCCGTACCCGTGACCGCCCCGGCGCCGCCATCGACCCCGCTCCGCCCCGCCCAACTCCCCGCCGATCTGCCCGTTTTCGTCGGCCGAGAGGCAGAACTCGGCACCCTGTTGCGAGTCACCGACGCGGCCGCCGCCTCCACCGGAGCGCCCGCGACCGTCCTGGTGAGCGGGATGCCCGGCATCGGCAAGACGGCCCTCGCGGTGCACTGGGCCCACCGGGTCGCCGACCGGTTCCCTGACGGCCAACTCCACGTGTCATTGCGGGGGTTCGACGCGGCCAGGCCCCCGCTGGAGCCCGACGAGGCCCTGCGCGGGATGCTCAGCGCGCTCGGCGTGCCCGCCGCGCGGATGCCGGCCGGGGTGGACTCCCTGGCCGGGCTCTACCGCAGCACGCTGGCCGGACGGCGGCTGCTCGTGCTGCTCGACGACGCCGCGGACACCGAGCAGGTACGGCCGCTGCTGCCCGCGGGACCGGGCAGCCTCACCCTGGTCACCAGCCGTCTCGCCCTGTCCGGGCTGACCGCGTCGGGGGCCCATCCGCTGCACCTGGACCTGCCGTCGGCGGCGGACGCGGGCGCTGTCCTCGCGCGCCGCGTCGGCCAGGGCCGGACGGCGGCCGAACCCGGGGCCGCCGCCGAGATCGTGGCGCGGTGCGGACGGCTGCCGCTGGCGCTGGCCGTCGTCGCCGCCCGTGCCGCCGACCGCCCGGACTTCCCGCTCTCCGCGATCGCCGCCGAGCTACGGCACGCGGGGGACGGCCTCGACGCCTTCGCCGGCACGGGAGGAGCGCCCGACCTCCGAGCCGCCTTCGACCCCTCCTACCGCAGGCTGCCCCCGGAGAACGCCCGCCTGTTCCGGCTGCTGTCCCTGCGCCCCGGCGCCGACCTCACGCCCGGCGCGGCCGCCGCGCTGGCCGGCCTCCCGCCGCGCCGCACCCGGCTGCTGCTCGACGAACTCGCCGACGCCCACCTCGTCACGGAGCACGCCCCCGGCCGCTACGTCCAGCACGCCCTGCTGCGCCTCTTCGCCGCCGAGCTGACCGCCGGCCACGACTCCCCCACGGAACGCCGCGCCGCCCTCCACCGGCTCCGCACCTACACGGCGGCCGTCCCCGACCGCCACCCCACCTCGCACGGCGACCGCCCCTGACCACCACCCCCACCTCGCACCGCAACCATCACCTGCCACCACGCCCTGCGGAACCCCTTGCGTGACAAGCCTTCCCGGCCACCGTCACTCCGCTGTCACTCTTTTTGCACATCTCCCTTCCTACGCTCCGGGTGCAGTGACCGACGGTGTGTTCGAGCGGCCCGGGAGGCAGCGACAGATGATCTCCGACACCAGCACTCTCGGGGCCCCGGCCCTCCGTATCGCCGTGCTCGACGAGGCGCCGACGCGGCTGCCCGGCCAGGAGCCGCCCGGTCGGGAGCCGCTGCGGGCGGCGGCGTACCGGCTGACCGCGCGGACCGGCGGCGAGTACCTGTTCGTGGGGGTGTGCGGGACCGGCGCCCCTGCTCCGGAGCGGCTGCCGGACATCGCCCTGGCGCCCGGGGACATCTGCTTCTACGACGCCGGCCATCCGCCGTTACTGGAGTTCCCCGACCGCTGCCGCCTGAAGGTGTTCCTCGTGCCGCGTGAGGCGATGGGGCTGGAGGAACGCGATGTGCGGCGGGTGACGGCGGCGCCGGTGGCCCGCGCCTCCCGGCTGGGGTCGCTGCTGTCGCCGTTCCTGTCCGAGCTGGCCGACTCGGCGGTCTCCGCGCGGCCGTTGGTCGCCGAGATGCTCACCCGGAACGCGGTGAACCTGCTGGCCACGCTGGCCACGGAGCAGTTGGGCCGGGAGGCGGGCGGGCCGCCGGGCGGGCGGTCGCCGCTGGTGGCGCGGATCCTGCGGTTCATCGACGAGCACCTCGCCGACGCGGACCTGTCGCCCGAGGTGATCGCCGGGGCGCACCACATCTCGGTGCGCTATCTGCACAAGCTGTTCCAGGACGAGGGCACGACGGTGGGCCGGTGGATCCAGCGCCGCCGTCTGGAGGAGTGCCGACGCGAACTGGAGCTCGGTGTCCGGGGGCGCCGCACGATCGCCTCGGTGGCGGGCCGCTGGGGTTTCCTGAGCGCGACGCACTTCAGCCGGGTGTTCCGGGCGGCGTACGGGATGTCGCCGAGCGAGTGGCGGGACAGCGTGGGCCGGGGCGGACGGACCCTCGCCCGGTAGCGGAGCGGGCGGTGACCCCGGTCGAGGGGCCACCGCCCCGGGGGGTGCGGGGTCGTCAGTTCGGGGGACGGGTCCACGCCGCGTCGGAGGACCACAGACGCAGGGCGGCCCCGCAGGTCGGCGCGAGCAGCAGCAGGATCAGGCCCAGGGTGGGGGCGAGTCCGGTGTGCCGCAGGAGCAGGGCCCCGGCGAGGGCGCCGAGGAACATCGCGAGGACGGACAGGATCCGCCGTCCGGGCCGGGGCGCCGGCCCGCCGGCCGGGGTGGAGTCGGCCGCCAGGCCCGTCAGGGTGAGGGTCAGCACGGTCGTCGTGAGGTCGGGGACGCCGAGGCGCCGTACGACCGCGTTCTGGAGCCCCATCGCGAGGCCGAGCAGCACGATGAGGGTGGAGCGGAGCGGGCCGCCGACCCGGTCGCCGTCGGAGAGGACGGCGGCGAGGGTGGCCGCGCCGACGAGGACCGTCTGCGCCGCCACCGCGATCGCCAGTACCTTCCCGCGATGGGCGGCGAACCGGATGGCGGCCCGGCCCCCGGCCAGCGCCCCGGCGAGGAACGCGGTCATCGCGACGACCGAGGCGAGCGCGGACAGGCCCTCGGCGCCCGCCAGGGCGAACCCCAGGAAGACCACGTTGCCGGTCATGTTGGCGACGAAGACATGGCCGAGGGCCAGATAGCTGACCGCGTCGACGACACCGGTCACCACGGTGAGGACCAGCAGAAGCGGCGGCAGCGGCCCGTGCCGGTCCCCGCGCGGCGGTACGAACGTGCGCACCGCGTCGGTCACCAGCTCACGCACGGCGCGTCACCCCCTCGGGTCCCGCCGTGGGGGCCGGGCGGTGCAGGACCGCCCGGGTCGCGAACCCGGCGGCGGGCCCGAGCACTACGGCCGTGACGGACACCCACAGCGGCCACGGGGCGAACCCGAGCAGTGCGTCGCCCGCCCAGCGGCCGGGGCCGGTGAGCGCGAGCACGGCGGCCACGAGGACGAGGACGAGCGGGTACTCGTACCCGTCGTTCTGCACCCACAGCCCGTTGCGCCACTTGACGGTGCTCGCAACCGTCATGACCCCCATGGCGGTCGTCGCCGCCAGGGGGGTGAGCAGTCCGGCCGCCAGGAACAGGCCGGCGCCCAGCTGGCCGCCGCCCGCGGCGAGCGCGGTGAGCCGGCCGCCGCGGAAGCCGTCGCGGCGGAACTCCTCGGTTCCGCCGGCCAGGCCGTTCCCGCCCAGCAGGAAACTGACCTTCTGCACCCCGTGCCCGGCGATGAGGAGCCCGGCCACGAGACGCAGCAGCAACAGTCCGGTGTCCATCACGTTCCCGCCCGTTCCCGACGTCCGTCGTGCTTCTCAGCCGGCCGCGTGGGCGCCGATGAAGGCCTGCGCGTAGACGATGCCGAGGCCGTACGCGCCCGCGTGCTCCTTCACGACCTGCGTGGTCGGCCCGTACGTCTCCTCGCGCGCCCAGTCCCGCTGGAGCTCCAGCAGCACCTGCACCCACGTGACGGGCACGGCGCCGGCCTGGATCATGCGCTGGACGGCGTGCTCGTGGGCCTGCGGGCTGACACCGCCGGAGGCGTCGGTGACGACGTAGACCTCGTAGCCCTGGGCGAGCGCGGACAGCGTGGGCAGGACCACGCACACCTCGGTCCACAGACCGGCGATGACGAGCTTCTTGCGGCCGGTGGCCTTGACGGCCTCGACGAACGCGACGTCCTCCCAGGCGTTCATCGTCGTCCGGTCGACGATCTTGTGGTCGGGGAAGACGTCCGCGAGCTGCGGCAGGAGGGGACCGGAGAAGGACTCGGCGGCCACCGTGCTCAGCACCACGGGCACGTCGAAGACCCGGGCCGCCTTGGCGAGGCCGACGGTCGCGTTGATGATCGCGCCGCGGTCGCCGCTGCCGGTGCCGAAGAACATCTGCGGCTGGTGGTCCACGAACAGGACCGCGCAGTTGTCGGGGGTGAGGAGGTCAGGGCCGGGAGCCGCGGTGACCTCGTCGATGTCGGCCATGAAGGGTGCCTTTCTGCTGTGAGGGGTGTGATCGGAGGAGGAAGTCGTGGGAGGGATCAGAGGGCGAAGCAGGGATCGAGGGCCGGGCCGTCGTCGGTACCGGGGGCGAGGCCGCGGGCGGCGCGCCACTGCCGGTGCAGTGCGGACTCGGCGGCGGCCTCGCCCAGCAGTTCGGCCTGGCGGGCGCCCGACCGGCCGGTGGGGCTGGTGGCCCGGTAGCCGCCGTGGTGTGCGACGGGGCTCCAGGCGGGGCTGATCGGCGGGAGTTCCTCGTCGAGGCCCTCGTACTCGGCGGCGGCGTGCACGATCCGCCCGCCGACGACGGTCAGGACGGACTCGATGTGCGGGATGTCCGGCTCGGGCACGGTGAAGTAGTCCTCGGACAGCAGCGCGAGGTCACCGAAGTACCCGGTGCGCAGCACGCCCTTGAGGTGCTCCTCGCCGGTGAGGGCGGCGCCCGCCGTGGTGAACATCGCGAGCGCGGTGGCCCGGTCGACCCGGTTGCGGGGCGGGCGCAGGGCGAGGTCGCCGACGGTGCGGCCGCTGACCAGCCAGTGCAGGGCGACCCACGGGTTGTAGGTGGACACGTGGGTGGCGTCGGTGCCGGCGCCGACGGTCAGGCCGCGGTCCAGCATGGCGCGGACCGGCGGGGCGGTCGCGGCGGCCTCGGGGCCGTAGCGGCGCAGGAAGGCCTCGCCCTGGAAGGACAGGCGGTTCTGTACGGACAGGGCGCCGCCGAGGGCGGCGATCCGGTCCAGGCTGCTGCCGGAGACGGTCTCCGCGTGGTCGAACAGCCATCTGTTCCCGGCGGGGAAAAGCCCTTCGGCGGCGAGTTTCTCGAATACGGCGAGATCCCGGCGAATGGTCTCGTCATAGGTGGCGTGGAGCCTGAATCCCCAGCCGTTCTCCATGAGGAGACGGACGGCCTTCTCGAATTCCGTCTCGTAGTCCGCGGTGAGTTCCGGGCGCGGCTGGGTGAAGTTCTCGAAATCGGCGGCGGCCCAGGTGAGATTCTCGCCCGCGCCGTTCAGGCGCAGCCAGGCGTCGCCGTCCTCGGGGCGGACGGACCCGATCCAGCGGGCCAGGTCGGCCGTCTCCTGGCCGGGGGTCTGCGGGAACAGGTGGTAGGCGATGCGCAGGGAGAGCTGGCCGGCCGCGGCGAGTTCGACGACGGTCCGGTAGTCGTCGGGGAAGCTCTGGAATCCGCCGGCGGCGTCGATGGCGGAGGTGAGTCCGAACCGGTTGAGTTCCTTCAGGAAGTGCCGGGTGGAGGTCTTCCGGTCCTCGTCCTGAAGGGCCGGGGCCTTGGCTAGCGTCGAGTAGAGGATCAGGGCGCTGGGCGCGGCGAGCAGCAGGCCCGTGGGGGCGCCGTCCCGGCCGCGGACGATCTGGCCGCCCTTGGGGTCGGGGGTGTCGCGGGTGAACCCGGCTGCCTCGAGCGCGACGCGGTTGAGGATCGCCGACTGGTACAGGTGCAGGACGAACACCGGGGTGTCGGGCGCGGCGGCGTTCAGTTCGGCGACGGTCGGCAGCCTGCGCTCGGCGAACTGCTCGGCCGACCAGCCGCCCACCACCCGCACCCACTGCCCCTTGGGGGTGCGGGCCGCCTGTTCGCGCAGCAGGGCGAGGCCCTCGCGGAGGGTCTGGACGCCGTCCCAGCGCAGCTCCAGGACGTAGCTGAGGCCACCCCGGATGACATGCAGATGGGAGTCGTTGAGGCCGGGGACGGCGCGGCGGCCGAGGGCGTCGACGACCCGGGTCCCGGGGCCGATGTGGGGCGCCATGTCGCTGTCGTCGCCGACGGCCGTGACGACCCCGCCGCGTACGGCGAGTGCCTCGGCCGCCGGGCGGCTCCGGTCTCCGGTGTGGATCCTCGCGTTGCGGACGACGAGGTCCGCCGCGTCGTCGACGGCACGGGGCACGAGCCCACCGACCGGCATCGTGGACAACGGGGTTCGACCTCCTGGGAAAAGGGGCGGGAGCGGCTGAACAGCCAGTGCCCTGACGCTATTTCGCCTCACGGGCCCCAAGTGACCCGGCAGTGCACGGAATTCGTACTCCCAGCGCACTGGCCGCGCCCCGTCGCCCTTTTCCGTGCGCTGTGGGATAGGTCCCGGTGCGCTCATGGGCAATTCCCGCCGCGTTCCCGGTCCTAGCGTGCAGGGCGACGCACCCGCACCACGCGCACAACACCATCGGGAGAAACACATGTCCGACACGGTCGAACCGGTACGGCCGGTCCTGGAACCGGCGGCCGCCGCCTTCGCCGAGGCCACGGCCAACCGCCCCTTCCTCTTCGAACTGCCGCCCGCGGAGGGCCGCAAGGCGGTCGACGAGGTGCAGTCCGGCGAGATCGGGAAGCCGGAGATCGACGAGGAGTGGATCACCGTCTCGGGCGGCCCGACGGGCAGCGTCAGGGCACGGATCGTGCGGCCCGCCGGCGCGGAGGGCACCCTGCCGGTGATCCTCTACATCCACGGCGCCGGCTGGGTGTTCGGCAACGCCCACACCCACGACCGGCTCGTTCGCGAACTCGCGGTCGGCGCGGGCGCCGCCGTGGTCTTCCCGGAGTACGACCTCTCCCCCGAGGCCCGCTACCCCGTCGCCATCGAGCAGAACTACGCCGTCGCCCGATGGGTGGTGGAGCAGGGCGCGTCGAAGGAGCTGGACGGCACCCGGCTGGCCGTGGCCGGTGACTCGGTCGGCGGCAACATGACCGCCGCCCTGACCCTGATGGCCAAGGAGCGCGGGGATGTGCCCCTGGTCCAGCAGGTCCTCTTCTACCCGGTGACCGACGCGAACTTCGACAACGGCTCCTACCGCCAGTTCGCCGAGGGCTACTTCCTGCGCCGCGACGGCATGCAGTGGTTCTGGGACCAGTACACGACCAGCGAGGAGGAGCGCGCCCGGATCACCGCGTCCCCGCTGCGCGCCACCACCGAGCAGCTGACCGGGCTCCCCCCGGCGCTGGTCATCACTGGTGAGGCCGACGTCCTGCGCGACGAGGGCGAGGCGTACGCGGCCAAGCTCCGTGAGGCGGGCGTCCCGGTCACCGCCGTCCGTTTCCAGGGCATCATCCACGACTTCGTGATGCTCAACGCGCTGCGCGGCACCCACGCCGCCGAGGCCGCGATCACGCTGGCCACCGGCACCCTGCGCACCGCGCTGCACGCCGGCTGACCGACCCGCACCGAGAGAGAGGACCCCTCATGTCCACCACGCCCACCGCCCTCCTCGTCCACGGGGCCTTCGCCGACGCGTCCAGCTGGGCCGGCGTCGTCGAGGAGCTCCAGAGCCACGACATCCCCGTCGTCGCCGTACCGAACCCGCTGCGGGGTCTGGCCTCCGACGCCGCGTACATCGCCTCCGCGGCCGCCCAGATCGACGGCCCCGTCGTCCTCGTCGGCCACTCCTACGGCGGCGCGCTCATCACCGTGGCGGGCGCGACAGAGAACGTCGTCGGCCTGGTCTACGTGGCGGCGTACATCCCGGAGGAGGGCGAGAGCCTCGGCGAGCTGCAGGGGCGCTTCCCGCTGTCCCCGCTCGTCGCCAACCTGGTCGAGCGGACCTACCCCGTCGAGGGCGGGGAGCCCGGCGTCGAGGTCACCATCGCGCCGGACGCCTTCCCCGGCATCTTCGCCGCGGACGTCCCCGCCGAGGCGACCCGGATCCTCGCGGTGTCGCAGCGTCCGCTGGCGACCGCCGCGTTCACCGAGACCCCGCCGGTCGCCGCCTGGAAGACCCGGCCGTCCTGGGCCGTGGTCGCGGCGGCCGACGAGGCGATCAACCCCGAGGTGCAGCGTTTCGCCGCGAAGCGCGCGGGCTCCACCGTCACCGAACTCGAGGGGGCCTCCCACGCGGTGGCGGTCTCCCGCCCGAAGGACGTGGCGGCGGTCATCCGCGACGCGGTACGCCTCACCAGCTGAACGACGTGTGCCCCGCACCCCTGTCAGGGGCGCGGGGCACACATGCCACGGGGCTCAGGACCTCACTCGTCCTCGGGCGCCAGCCGCAGCGAGATGCTGTTGATGCAGTACCGCTGATCCGTGGGGGTGGAATACCCCTCCCCCTCGAACACATGACCGAGGTGCGATCCGCAGCGGGCGCAGCGGACCTCGGTCCGCACCATCCCGTACGAGCGGTCCTCGATCAGTTCCACCGCGTCGCCGTCCTTCGGGTCGTAGAAGGACGGCCATCCGCAGTGCGACGCGAACTTGGTGTCGGAGGTGAACAGCTCCGCGCCGCAGGCCCGGCACGAGTACACCCCCTTCGTCTTCGTGTCGGTGTACTCCCCGGTGAACGCCGGCTCGGTACCGGCCTGACGCAGCACCGCGTACTCCGCCGGGGTCAGCTCCGCGCGCCACTGCTCGTCCGGCTTGTCGACGTCGTACGGCATGGGTCTCAGCCCCTCACTGCGAAAGACGGTCCAGGATCCTCGGGCCCAGGTCGGTCACATCACCCGCGCCCATGGTGAGAACGAGATCACCGGGCTTCGCCATTCCCGCGACGACCGCGGGCGCCTCCGCCTTGTCGTGGACGGCCGTGACCTCGGCGCCTGCCGCCCGCGCCGCGTCGATGATCAGCTCGCTGGTGACGCCCGGGATCGGGTCCTCGCGGGCCGGGTAGATGTCGAGCACGACGGACGCGTCCGCGAGGGCCAGCGACTGCCCCATCTCGGTGCCCAGCTCCTGCGTACGGGAGAACAGATGGGGCTGGAACAGGACCAGGATGCGCGCGTCACCGGCGGCGGCCCGCATCGCCTCCAGGTCGGCCGTCATCTCGGTCGGGTGGTGCGCGTACGAGTCGATGACCTGCACCCCTGCGGCCTCGCCCTTCAGCTGCAACCGCCGCTTCACACCGGTGTAGGCCGCCAGGGCGGGGGCCAGCTCCGCCGCCGGCACACCCAGCGCGACGCCCGCGGCCAGGGCGGCGACCGCGTTGTGCGCGTAGTGCCGTCCTGGCACCGACACCGTGAAGGTGAGCTCCCGCCCCTCCAGCAGGACGGTGACCTCGCTCTTGAGCCCCTGGGGCACGACGGCGAGGACACGGACGTCGGCGTCCTCGCTCTCCCCGTAGGTGACGACCCGGACGCCCTCGACGCGACGGGTCAGCTCCCGCGCGCCCTCGTGGTCGGCCGAGATCACCAGGGTGCCGCCGGGCACGATACGGCCGGCGAACGTCTCGAAGGACTCGTAGATCTCGTCCATGGACGCGTAGTTGGCGTGGTGGTCCAGCTCCACGTTGAGGACGATCGCGACCTCGGGGGCGTACTTGTGGAAGCTGCGGTCGCTTTCGTCCGCCTCGGCCACGAAGATGTCGCCGTCGCCGTGCAGGGCGTTGGAGCCGGGCGCGTCGAGGTCGCCGCCGATGGCGTACGACGGGTTCAGGCCCAGCGAGGTCAGCGACACGGCCAGCATGGACGTGGTGGTGGTCTTGCCGTGGGTGCCGGCCACCGCGATCGGCCGCAGGCCGTCCATCAGCCGGGCGAGCGCGTCCGACCGGTGGACGACCGGGATGCCCAGTTCGGCGGCGCGGGCCAGCTCCGGGTTGTCCGCGCGGATCGCCGACGACACGACGACGCACGTCGCGTCGTCGGCGAGGTGCTCCGCCGCGTGCCCGATGTGCACGGTCGCGCCCAGCGCGCGCAACGCCTGCGCCGTCTCCGACTCCTTGGCGTCGCTCCCCGCCACCTTGGCGCCGCGCTGGGCCAGGATCTTCGCGATCCCCGACATCCCGGCCCCGCCGATCCCGATGAAGTGCGGTCGGTCCATGGCGGTAGGAAGGCCGGGTGCCATGCGTGTTCTCCCAGTACTGGTACGGCGAAGGATCAGGGCAACCCTAAGCCCATATTCCATTGCGTCGCCATGGACCACCGGCTGGGCTACTCCCGGCTGTGGGAGAACAGCTTCAGCACCGGGACCCCCACCTTGTGCCGCGCCCGGGACGCCCAGTCGCGGTGGAAGAACTCCTCCACGTAGTGCGGGTCGGTCAGCACCAGCACCTCGTCGGCCCCGACCTCCTCCACCAGCGACTTCAGCGCGTCCAGCGGATGGTCCTCGATCAGCCGCCCCTGCGCCTCGCTGCCGGCCGCGCGCAGCGCCTGCAGGGACACCTCCAGAGCCCGTTCCCCCTCGTCGAGGGCCTGTTCCCCCTCCGGGGTCTCCCGCTCGCGTGCCGCCTCGTCCAGCTCGCCGAGCGCGAGGTCGTCGATGGCCCGCAGCAGCCGGTCGGCCTGGTTGCCCCGCGGCTGGAGCAGCACATGGAAAGAGGCCGGCTCGTCGCCGTGCAGGGTGGTGACGAACTCCACGTCCGCGGACGTCAGAGCCTTCTCGATCATCAAAACGCTCGTGAACGACACCACAGGCGCCCTTCTTCCGAGAGGGCCCCGCGGCCCTCGCTCCTCAGGGATCTAGTGTGCCCGGCGAGAACTAAACGGAACGGGAGATTCCGACCGTTCTCACGTACGACGGTAACGACCGAACAGGAACCCGGCCTCCTCCAGCAACGACACCAGCTCGAACCGCCTCGGCACCGCCACCGGAGGCCCTCCGGCGATGCGCTGGGCGTCCCCCGCCGTGAGCATCGGCGACACGGTGAGGCACAGCTCGTCGAGGACACCGGCGGCGATCAGCTGCCCGAGGAGGCGCGGCCCGCCCTCACTGAGCAGCCGGGTCAGCCCCAGGTCGGCGAGGGCCCGCACGGCCCGCGCGGGGTCGACGCCCATGCCGTCCCCGGCGATCACCACCCGCACGCCCGCCTTCTCGGCGGTGGCCACCCGGTCGGGCGGGGCGGCGGCGCCGGTGAGCAGGAGGGTGGGGGTGAGCGGCGAGGTGAACAGGGGGAGCGAGAAGTCGAGGTCCAGTCCGGCGCTGACCACCGCGACGGCCGGGGCCGGTGTCTGTCCGGCGGCCCGGCGGGCCTCGGCGAAGGCCGCACGCGCGCGTGCCGGGCGGTAGCCCTCCTGGCGTACCGTTTCGGCGCCGACGATCACCACGTCGGCGAGCCCCCGCAGGGTGCCGAAGATCCGCATGTCGGCATCGCTGGAGATCGGCTGCGAGCGCCCGTCGTGCTGGGCCGCCCCGTCCAGTGTCGACACCATGTTGGCCCGTAGCCACGGCTCCCGCCCGCCCGGGCCGGGCGTGGGCGCGGGATAGGCGTACGCCTCCGCCAGCTCCGCCAGGCTCCACTCCCGGTCGACGGCGCCGCCGCCCGGCACCCGCCCGCCGGCGTCCGACCCGGCGACCACGACAGACGCGGGAGCCCCGGCCGTGTCCGTGCCCTCACCGGCCTCGTCCGGGGTCCGGGCCGCTGTCTCTTCGGTCACAGGGAACAGGCGTCGCATGTCGTGCAGTGTGGCACGGCCTTTAGACTCGGTAACCGTGTCGTCGTCCTCTTCCGCCGCGTTCGGCCCCATAGCCGAAACGGCTCCGCTGTCCCTGTGCACCCGCGAGCCCCACGTCCCCGCCGACCGGCTCGTCGCCGAGATGGTGCCGCCGCCCCGCTTCGACTCGGTGCGCTTCGACACGTACATCCCGGACCCGAACCAGCCCAGCCAGACCGAGGCCGTCAAGGTCCTCAGCGGCTTCGCGGCGGGCCTCGGCGGCGCCCACGCGACCGGCGCCGGCAAGCGCGGCCTCTTCGGCTTCGGCCGGGCGAAGGCCCCCAAGGTCCCCGCCGGCTCGCGCGGTGTCTACCTGGACGGCGGCTACGGCGTGGGCAAGACCCATCTGCTGGCCTCCCTGTGGCACGCGACACCGGCCGATCCCTCACTGAAGGCGTTCGGCACGTTCGTGGAGCTGACCAATCTGGTCGGCGCGCTCGGCTTCCAGAAGACGGTCCAGACCCTCTCCGGGCACCGCCTGCTGTGCATCGACGAGTTCGAGCTGGACGACCCGGGCGACACCGTCCTCGTGTCGACGCTGCTCGGCAAGCTGGTGAACGCGGGCGTCGCCCTGGCCGCCACCTCCAACACCCTGCCGGGCAAGCTCGGCGAGGGCCGGTTCGCGGCGGCCGACTTCCTGCGGGAGATCCAGGGCCTGTCCGCCCACTTCCGCGCACTGCGCATCGACGGCGAGGACTACCGCCACCGCGGGCTGCCCGAGGCGCCGCCGCCGTTCTCCGACGAGCAGGTCACGAAGACGGCGTACGCCACCGAGGGCTCCTCCCTCGACGACTTCCCGCACCTGCTGGAGCACCTCGCGCGCGTGCACCCCAGCCGGTACGGCGCCCTCACGGACGGCCTGACCGCGGTGTGCCTGACCGACGTGCAGCCCGTCCCCGACCAGTCGACCGCCCTGCGGCTCGTGGTGCTCGCGGACCGGCTGTACGACCGTGAGGTCCCCGTACTCGCCTCCGGTCTGCCCTTCGACCGGCTGTTCAGCGAGGAGATGCTGAACGGCGGCTACCGGAAGAAGTACTTCCGGGCCATCTCCCGGCTCACCGCCCTCGCCCGCGACGCCGGGCGACTCGCCGGGCACTGAGCCCCAGCGACCCACCGACACCCCTCACCAGGAGGAACTCCCCCAGGTCAAGGGGTTTTTCCGGCCATCCTGCCCACGCTTTTCAGGCTCTCTTCAGCTCGAAACGTTAAGTTAACCCTGCAAACAACTTTGCAGGGTTAACGTGTTTCTTGACCAGCGGTTGACCATTGGTTGACCAAGTCGTGCAACTGCTGGACCACGGGAAGCGTGACGAACTGACAGCGGGGAGGCTCATGTTGCGAGGTACGACGACCCGGACCGTCATCACGGCCCTAGCCGCCGTCCTGCTCGCCCTGCAGTTCTTCACTCCCACCGCTTCCTTCGCATCCGCGCACACACCCGGTCACGCCAAGGCCAAGGCCGCGCCCGGAAAGGCCCTCCCGGCCACCCCGGTGCGTGACCCGGCCGCCACGCCTCACCCCTGCGGTCATCCCGAGGACCCGACCGGTCCCCTCCGCACCCGTGACCGGCACCGCGCCACCACCCACACCGCTTCCGAAGCGCCCGTACGCCCGCCGCTGGGGGAGAACCCGGCGGTCGCGAGCGAACCGGAACGGCCCTCGACCCGGCACCACCGGCAGTCGAGATCCCTCACGGCCCACACCCCGGCCGCCCTCCAGGTCTTCCGCTGCTGAGAGCGCGGAGCCCGTTCCCCCCACCTCTGTCGTGCAAGCCCGACGCGCCGCCGTGGCGCGCCAGGAGGAGTCACCACATCATGCAGCCCCTCATCGACAACGCCCGTACCTTCGGACAGCGCCCTGAGGAGTTCGCCAGGCTGGCCGAGGGCCAGTCCCCCGAGGTCCTGTTCATCACCTGCTCCGACTCGCGGGTCGTCCCGGCCCTGATCACGGGCGCCCGCCCCGGCGAGCTCTTCGAACTGCGGACCGCCGGCAACATCGTCCCCCCGTACACGCCGGACCGCCCCACCGGTGAGACGGCCACCATCGAGTACGCCGTGGAAGTGCTCGGCGTCAGCGACATCGTGGTCTGCGGCCACTCGCACTGCGGCGCCGTCGGCGCGCTGGTGCGCGGCGACGACCTCGACGCCGTCCCCGCCGTACGCGACTGGCTCACCCACGCCACCCCGCGCCCGCAGGGCACGGTCGAGGACCCCACGGTCGCCGACGGCGTGCAGAACCACGTCCTCAGCCAGCTCCTGCGGCTGCGCTCCTACCCCTGTGTGGAGAAGCGCCTCGCCGACGGCCGACTGCGGCTGCGCGGCTGGTACTACGAGGTCCACACCGGAGCCGTGCGCGAACACCGCGCGGACACCGACACGTTCGAGACCCTCTGAGCGGCGGGCCGGTGTCCTCGATGAACTCCCCGACCTCCCCCACCTCCAAGTTCCCCTACATACGCCAGGACTTCGGCGCCTCGCTGGTCGTCTTCCTGGTCGCCCTGCCGCTGTGCGTGGGCGTGGCCGTCGCCTCCGGGGTGCCGGCCGAACTCGGCCTGATCACCGGCATCGTGGGCGGCATCGTCGCCGGTCTGATGCCCGGCAGCAGTCTGCAGGTCTCCGGCCCGGCGGCCGGGCTGACCGTGCTGGTCTTCGAGGCGGTGCGCCAGTTCGGCCTCCCCGCGCTCGGCGTGATCGTGCTCGCCGCCGGTCTGCTCCAGCTCGCCATGGGCGCGCTGAAACTGGGCCGCTGGTTCCGCGCGATATCCGTGTCCGTCGTCGAGGGCATGCTGGCCGGAATCGGGCTCGTGATCATCGCCGGCCAGCTGTACGCGGCGGCAGGCCTGAAGGCCCCGGCCTCCGGGCTCGACAAGATCGCGGGGCTGCCCGGCGCCTTCGTCGAGGCCGTGGGGAGCACCACGGCGCTCGCCTCCCTCGCGCTCGGCGCGGGCACGGTCGCCGTGATGGTGCTGTGGAAGCGGCTGCCGAAGAAGGTCCAGGTCGTGCCCGGCGCGCTCGCCGCGGTCGTCCTGGCCACCGTCGCGACCCTCGCCTTCGGCCTGCCGGTCGCCAAGGTCGAGGTGAAGGGCCTGCTGGACTCCGTCCAGCCGCCCGGACTCGACGCCTTCGGCGGGCTGGCCGATGTGGCGCTGATCGGCACGATCCTCGCCTTCACGCTCATCGCGTCCGCCGAGAGCCTGTTCAGTGCGGCGGCGGTGGACCGGCTGCACGACGGGCCGCGCACCGAGTACGACAAGGAGCTGATGGCCCAGGGCGCCGGCAACACGGTGTGCGGTCTGCTGGGCGCGCTGCCGATGACGGCGGTCATCGTGCGCAGCTCCGCCAATGTGCACGCGGGTGCGAGGACCAAGGCGTCCCGTGTCCTGCACGGCGTCTGGCTGCTGCTGTTCGCCGCGCTGCTGCCGGGGGCCCTTGCCCTGATACCGCTGCCGGCCCTGGCCGGCATCCTCGTCCACGCGGGCTGGAAGCTGATCCCGTTCCGCGCGGTCGTCTCGCTGTGGCGCGGCCACCGGGGCGAGGCGCTGATCCTGGTGACGACCGCCGTGTCGATCGTCGCGGTGAACATGTTCGAGGGCGTGCTGATCGGCCTGGCCCTCGCGGTCGTCAAGACGGCCTGGGAGGCCTCGCACATCAAGCTGGAGGTCATCGACAAGGGCGCCGGCCCCGTGCAGGCCTATCTCTCCGGCAACGCCACCTTCCTGCGCCTGCCGAAGATCCTCGACAGCCTGGAGTCCCTGCCCCAGGACCGTCCCGTCGAGCTTCACCTCTCGGGTCTGCACCACCTCGACCACGCGTGCCGCACCGCCCTGGAGAACTGGGCGGAACGTCACAGCGCGACCGGCACCGAGCCGGTGAGGATGACGGGCCCGGAGCCGGAGAAGGTCACCTCGGCGACCCGCTGACACCGCACGGCCCCACCGGGCGGCAGGCGGCCCTCCTGTGCCGTCCCCGCCCCGGCGCCCCGGTCCCCGCGACCGGGGCGCCACCCGTGTTCGGCCCCCGGCGAACGACAGTCGCCCCAGCCCTCGCCCGAGGCATATCGTGGTATTCGCGTGGATACGCGACGACTCCGCGGATGCACGACGACCGAGAGAGGCCGGGGGCGGTCGTCACGGTCGACTCAAAGGGGCGGTCGTCATGGGCGAAGCACTCATCGCGGCAGCCGCGGCCCTCGCCGCCGGCGGCGCCGTCTATGTCGCGGCGGCGGCCCGCGTCATCAAGCAGTACGAACGTGGCGTCGTCTTCCGCCTCGGCCGTCTGCTCGGCACGCCCAGACCGCCCGGTTTCACCATGGTCGTCCCCGTCGTCGACCGTATTCGCAAGGTGAACATGCAGATCGTGACGATGCCGGTGCCCGCCCAGGAGGGCATCACCCGCGACAACGTGACGGTCCGCGTGGACGCGGTCGTGTACTTCAAGGTCGTCGACCCGGCCGGCGCGGTCGTGCAGGTCGAGGACTACCGTTTCGCCGTCTCCCAGATGGCGCAGACCTCCCTGCGCTCGATCATCGGCAAGAGCGACCTCGACGACCTCCTCTCCAACCGCGAGAAGCTGAACCAGGGGCTGGAGCTGATGATCGACAGCCCGGCCGTGGAGTGGGGCGTCACCATCGACCGTGTGGAGATCAAGGACGTGTCCCTCCCCGACACGATGAAGCGCTCCATGGCCCGCCAGGCCGAGGCGGACCGTGAGCGCCGGGCCCGCATCATCAACGCGGACGCCGAGCTTCAGGCGTCCAAGAAGCTGGCGGAAGCGGCGCAGCAGATGGCCGAGGCGCCCTCCGCGCTCCAGCTGCGCCTGCTCCAGACGGTGATGGCGGTGGCCGCGGAGAAGAACTCGACCCTGGTCCTCCCCATCCCGGTGGAACTCCTGCGCTTCCTGGAACGCGGCCGATCGGAACAGGAGACCGCGCCCGAGCCCCGGCCCCGCCCGGACCCGGCCACCCCGGTCAAGGACCCGACCAGACCGACCACCCCCGCCGAGCTCCCGGACTCCCCCGCATCGGGCACACCTCCCGAGCTCACGGACTCGGATGGATCGGCTGCTCCTCCCGAGCTCCCCGACCCGCCCGGACAGGCTGCCGGGCTTCCGCCCCACCGGACTCCGGACGCCCCACCGGTCGCCCCCCACTTCCCACCCGTCACACCCGATAACCCCACGCCGACCGAGTGATACCTACGGAACACCTTCTACGCGCGTGGTTCACGCGGCCGTACCCCCGTGATACACACAGGCGGGTCACATCCTGTCCGCCAACAGGAAGGTTGTCCCGTGTCAGTGACTCGACGTCAGGCCCTCGCCCGTACCGGTGCCCTGGGAGCGGGCATCGCGTTCACCGGAGCCCTGTCCGAACTCTTCGCGGGCACAGCGGCCGCGCAGAGCGACCTCGGCCACACCGGCTACGGCCCGCTGATCCCCGACCCGAACGGCCTGCTCGACCTGCCGAAAGGTTTCCGCTATCGGGTCCTCTCCCGCGAGGGCGACCAGCTCCGCTCCAGTGAGGGCCGCGTCCCCAGCAACCACGACGGCATGTCCGCCTTCGCCGGCAGACACGGCCGCGTGCATCTGGTCCGCAACCACGAGAACCGCGTCACCGGCCGTATCCCCGTCCCCACGGTCGAGGGCCTCACCTACGACCCGGCCGGAAAGGGCGGCTGTACGGCGCTGACGCTGGACGCCCGCGGCGACGTCCTGGCCGAACGCGTCGCCATCGCCGGCACCGCCGTCAACTGCGCGGGTGGCCCCACCCCTTGGGGCACCTGGCTGACCTGCGAGGAGACCGAGGACAAGGCCGGCACCAACGGCTACACCAAGGACCACGGCTTCATCTTCGAGGTCGACCCGGCCGACCCGCACCGCTCCGGCGCCGTCCCGCTCACGGCGATGGGCCGCTTCCAGCACGAGGCGATCGCCGTCGACCCGAGGCGCGGCGTCGTCTACGAGACGGAGGACGCCTTCCAACGGCCCTTCGGCCTCTTCTACCGCTTCCTCCCCGACCGGCCGAAGGGCGGCCTGGGCTCCCTGCGCGCGGGCGGCCGTCTTCAGGCGATGCGGGTACCGGGGGTCCCCGACCTGTCCTCCATCCAGGAGACGGGCTCCTGCTTCGAGAAGATCGAATGGGTGGACGTCCCGGACCCCCTGGCCACCACGACGGCCATCCGCCACCAGGACTTCGGCCCCCAGGGCATCACCCACGCCCAGAAGCTGGAGGGCTGCTACTGGGGCGGCCGCTGCGTCTACTTCGTCTCGTCCTTCGCCCGCAGCGCGGACGGCTCGGCGGCCGACCACTACGGCCAGATCTGGCGCTACGACCCCGACCACCGCACCCTCACCCTGGTGATCGTCTTCGGCCCCGACACCGACATCCAGCTGCCCGGCGAGTCCCCCGACAACATCTGCCTGGCGCCCAGCGGCGGCCTCATGGTCTGCGAGGACGGCAACGGCACCCAGCACGTGTACGGCGTCACCCGCCACGGCGACGTCTACGCCATGGCCCGCAACGCCCAGAACATCGGCACCCCCACGGAACCCGAGTGGGGCGAGTTCGCGGGCGTCACGTTCTCCCCCGACGGGCGCACGATGTACGTCAACTGCTACACGCCGGGCACGACGTTCGCGGTGACCGGGCCGTGGCGCCGTACGTGAGATGACGGGTCGCCCCCGACCCGACTGGGCGGAAGGGGGGCGGGCACCTGCGGGCGTCCGCCCCTCCTCTCGCACATCCGTGGCCCGAATCCGCACCCCGTCGCAGGCGCTCCGCTCGTTCGGCACCTCCTGGGACCCCCTGCTCCTGGCCCGCGCCCTGCGCCGGGAGCCGTAGGGCTGCCGCCCGGCCAAACTCGCTTGACTCGTATGGGTGTTGATGACCGGACGCCGCACCTCGGGCCTCGCTCCTGCGGACTGCCGGTCCCCCGCCACCGGCCCGGTGCGCACGTGCCGGCTCCCCCGTGGTCGAGTCCCACATCTGCACCTTGCGCCGCGCACTGGCCAACACCCGCCGCACCCGATCAGCCCCGTACGAGGCATCGGCTACCGCCCGACCGCCCCCGACGCCCTCGACACGACCTCAGGTCGACCGTCGAACGGCACGGGACACGCGCTCCCCGACCGGTCGACCATCCCGGGTTCCCGCACCCAGGCTCCTCTCCGCTCGGCCGGCCGGGTGACTTCGGAGGCGGATTCCGGGTGGATGAGCGGGTGATCGGATGAGCGGGGAGTGCGGGGCGTTTACGTTCGTGTCGTGATCGTTCCTGTGCGAAGTGTCAGGGTGCTGTGTGCACTCGGGGCGCTCGGGGTCGCCCTGACCGCCTGCGGTGGGCCGCGGGCCTCGTCCCGAGTGGTCACCGCCACGGCCACGGGGGCGGCTCAGCGCCCGGTCGTGGCGTCCCGGCCGCCCACACTCGCTCCCGGGCCGGCCGGCCTCGCTCCGGTGTTCGAGCACGGGCCCCGGAACCGGGGCGAGAAGACGGTCGCGCTCACCTTCGACGCGGACATGACCGAGGAGCAGGGGGCTCGGGCCGCCGAGGGCGAGCGGTTCGACAATCCGCGGCTCATCGCCACGCTCCGCCGGCTGGAGGTGCCGGCGACCGTGTTCATGACGGGGCGATGGGCCGAGGAGTACCCGATCCAGGCCCGCTCGATCGGGCAGGACCCGCTCTTCGAGGTGGCGAACCACTCGTACGGTCACCAGGCCTTCACCGCCGACTGCCAGGGCCTGCCCGCCCTCGACACGGGCCGTATCGCGGCCGACGTGGAGCGGGCCTACACCGCGTTCCGCGAGGCCGGGGTGGCGGACCCGATGCCGTACTTCCGCTTCCCGGGCGGCTGTTACGACCGCCGTGCCCTTCGCGCGCTCAGCTCGTCCGGGGTCACGGCCGTGCAGTGGGACGTCGCCGGCGGGGACACCGCCGCCACGGATCCGGCGGTGGTCGCCCGCGATGTGCTGGAGCGCGTGCGGCCCGGATCCGTCGTCGTCATGCACTGTGTGAGGAGCGCCGCGCCCGTGACGGAGCAGGCGGTGCGGATGATCGTGCCCGCGCTGCGGGAGCGCGGATTCCGGCTGGTGAAGGTGTCGGAACTGGTCGGGGCGGCGGCCGCCACCACGTCGTGAGCCTTGCGGGGGGGACCCGCACCAGGCCGCCTGCCACCTCCCGCCGCCTCGCGGGGCTTTGCCTCTCCGACGTCCTACGCTGGACACATGAGCGACTACTGCGGCGCCGAGATGACGACCACGGGTGCGGGTGTGGATCCGGCCGCCACCCCCGCGTCGGCCACGGAGATGGCGGGGCAGGCTCCCCTCGCCGCCGGTCCGCCCTTCGCCGACTGCGTCCTGTGCCAGGAACCGACCGAGTATCCCGATTCGTACAAGGGGATCACCTTGTGCCCCGTGTGCGAGTGGCGCGAGGCCGAGCGCACGGCTTGTTCCGGCTGAACGCCTACGGCGAGCCCTTCCGTTCGCCGGCCGTGAGACGGCGGAGTGTCCACAGTCCGTACAGGGCCAGCAGCGGTTTGACGACGATCCACTCGCCGGGGCGGTAGTCGTCGGCGCGCACCAGTCGCTCCGCGAGATCGGGGCGCTGCCGCCGCAGGTACGCGCGGGCCTTGAGCGCGTGCGCCGGCTGGGAGGCGATCTTGATGCGGTCCACGCCTTCGAGCAGGGGGACGACGTTCGTGATGTTCTCCCACGTCGTCCTGGACCGGTCCTCCAGGAGCACCGTGCCGTCGTACCCGAGCACCGACTTCGCGTAGTCGGCCATCAGTTGGGCCTCCGTGGTGCCGGTGCCGGTCGGGCCACCGCTGAAGATCAGGCAGGTCTCCTGCGTACCGTCGGCGGCGACGGAGCGGATTCCCGCACGGACCCGCCATCGGTTGATCAGGTTCGCCGTCGCCCGGGGATTGCGGTATCCCAACACCACCACGGCCTCCGGACCGCCCCCGCCGGTCTTCACGAGTGTGCGAGACCAGCGCCAGTTCAACCACTCGCCCCAGGCCAGGGCTGCGACCCCAGCCATGGCCAGTCCTGTCCTTCGCCGCATGCGGCGACTCTAGGCCCCCGCACGCCCGTGTCACTGGTCCTTCGTCGATCTCCTGAGCAGGGAGGCCGTGCTGCCCAGGTTCCGCAGTCCGTCGCCCGTGATCTCCGAGACGCCCTGAGTGGCCAGAACATCGTCCTGCTTGTCCGCTCCGGCGATGCAGTCCGGGGCTCCGCGCCTGAAGCTCGCGAGGGCGTCCGCCCAGAACTCCTGGATGTCCTCGTCCGGGATGGGGTCGTATTCGTCGGCTTCGGTGACGTGGGTCCGCAGCTTCCGGCAGGCATCCCCCAGGACGGCGCTCGGCGTCGTCCTCGCCTGGTTGACGCTGGACACGTCGTCGAGGAGGTTCTGCACCCGGGTCTCCCCTCCTGAGCTCCACCAGTCCGCCAGGTCTTCCTCCGGAGTCGAGCCGCAGCCGGTGAGCAGCAGCGCCGCGGTGGCGGCGGACAGGACGGTGATCGCGAGGACACGGGCACCCGCACGCATATCGCTCCCTGGTTCGTCGATGCGATGGCGGGTCAACTCTGCGCGGAGTGGACACCGGGCGCGTCAGTGAAACTACGCAGTCCGTATACGTGGCCGTCGACATACGTGGCCGTCGACCGACCTCTCACGCCCTCCGTGTCGTCAGCGCGCACGCCAGTGCCGTCGCGGCCGCCGCGCACAGGGCCGCCGCGAGGACGGGCAGGGCGGGGACCGGGATCGTGCCGCGCTGGGAGCCGTCGACCAGGGCCGTGATCGCCGCCCTCGCCGGGGAGCCCACGACCACGAGCGCCAGGAGCGCGCCGAGTAGCAGGGCCGGGACGGCCCGGCCGGGTGACCGGAGCAGGGGCCAGTTCGTGAGGGCGCCGACGGCCGTGCCGAGGAGCGCGCAGGCGAGGGCCGCGAGGAGGCCGGCGGCACCGGCGGGGAGCGGTTCGACACGGATGTCGTGGGCCGTGCTGGTGGGGGCGCTGATGATCGTGACGATCACCGTGGCCGCCGTGCCGAGCACACCGGCCGCCGCGAGCGCGACCAGGACGCAGGCCAGGTGGGCGCGGCCCGGTCCGGCCGCCGCGCCCGTGCAACTGCGGGCGGCGGGCGGCTCGTTGGTCGCGCAGATCCGCACCAGCCAGGCGGCGACCGGCAGGAGCGCGGCCGCCGTGTAGCCGAGCGAGTCGAGCACCGGCTGCCCGCTCTGCACGCCGACGCCGAGGAACGCGGCGTAGAGGATGACCGGCGGCAGCCAGCGCTGGGAGCGGACGAGGAGGGCGGCCTGGTAACGGAGCAGGGCGGTCATCAGGAGCTCTCCACTTCCAGCGCGGCCAACGCGTCGTCCAGGTCCGGATCGTCCGCCTGTCCCACGCTCACCACGTGCCAGGGCGGCCGGGCCCCCAGTAACGCCCGCAACAGGGCGTCCGACTGAGGCTCGGGGACGGTGAACCGATGCGCTCCGGACCCGGTTTCCTCGACCGCGATCGCCAACTCCCCTGCCTCCGGGGGCACCCGCGTGCCCCTTCGCCCCCGCGCCTCGACGAGCACGCACGGGCCGGTGACAGCCGCCGCCGGTGCCCCCGTTCCCTTGCCCGCGCCGAGTTCCAGGGCGCCCCCGACCACCGCGTACGTCGCGTCCGGCACCCCGGCCAGACGCCGCGGGTCGTGGTCGACGAACACCACGGCGGACCCGGCGGCCGTGCGTTCGACGACCACGCGCTCCAACTCCTCGCGGGCCTCGGCGTCCAGGCCGGTCCACGCCTCGTCCAGGACGAGCAACTCCGGGTCGGCGAGCAGGGCCTGGGCGACCGCGACCTTCTGGCTGCTGCCCTTGGAGAGCTGGGCCATCGGCGTACGGGCGTACTCGGCGGCGCCGAAGCGCTCCAGCCACTCGTCGGCGGCGACGACGGCGGCCGGACGGTCCAGACCGTGCACGGCACCGAGGTGCGTGAGGTACTCGGCGGCCGTGAACGGCAGGGCCGCGGGGAAGCGTTCGGGGACGTACGCCGTGCGCGGGCGGCCCACGATCCGGCCCTCGGTCGGCGCGTCGATCCCGGCGAGGACGCGGAGCAGCGTCGACTTGCCGGTGCCGTTCGCGCCCTCCACCCGGATCAGTGCGCCGGGGGTGACGGCCAGGTCGACGCCGCGCAGGACCCAGGGGCCGCGGAACCCGTAACGGCGCCCCACACCCTCCAGGCTCAGCAGGGGGTCCGCGCCCTCGGGGCTCAGCGGTGACTCACGTTCCATGCGGACCATCCTCGTACACGTGTCCGGTCGAGAGGGCGAAGACCCGATCTTCCCGGCCAGGGACGCCAGGGATCGCCCGGCGCGGCGCCCCGTCGCCCCGAGTACCGGGCGCCGCACGGCCACCCCCGCAGACCGCACGCCTCACCACGCCGCCCCCTCCCCACGCAGGCCTTGGGCCTCACCACGCCACCCCTGTCCCTACACAGGCCGCACGCCTTGCCGCGCCGCCCCCTCCCCACGCCGGCCGGGGCCTCGCCGCGCCGTCCCCTCCCTCTCCAGGCCGTACGGCTCACCACGCCGCCCCATCCCCGCTGCGCCCACCCCGTTCCCCCTCCCCTACTCGGGCGGCCTGAGCGGTGCGGCCGCTGGCAGACTGGGGGCGTGACCACCAGCGAACCGGCCTCCACCCCCGCCCCGATCCCCACCTCTTCCGCGGCCTCCGCCCCCGCCCCCGCCCCGGATGCCGCCACGCCTCCTGCCACCGAAGTGGGCCAGGGCACCGACCCGGCTGCCTCCCGGGCGTACGCCCCGGCGTCGCAGGACAGTCCCTTCCGGGACGAGCGGACCGCTCGGGACGAGGCGCCGCAGTTCGTGCTGCCGCTGGTCGTGCGGATCGAGCGGGCCGAGCCGCCGGCGCGCACGGACGCGTTGGAGACGGCCGCGCGTGCCGTGCTGGTGATGCTGAGCGACGAGCGGTCGGTCGGCGCGGGAGAGTGGGCCGAGGCGATGCGGCGCTGGCAGGACGCCCGGATCCGCAAAGTGGTGCGGCGGGCGCGCGGCGCGGAGTGGCGGCGGGCCGAGGCGTTGCCCGGGATCACGGTGACGGGCAAGTCGGCGGAGGTGCGGGTCTTCCCGCCCGTACCGCTGGACGGCTGGCCCAAGGAGCTGGCCCGGCTGCAGGTGTCCGGCACGGACCTCGACGACCCGGAGCCGCCGGTCGACGCCGATCCCGCCACCCCGGTGCTCTGGCTGAACCCCGAGGTAGCGATGTCGGCGGGCAAGGCCATGGCGCAGGCGGGGCACGGTGCCCAACTCGCCTGGTGGGACCTCGCCGACGAGGACCGCACCGCCTGGCGCGAGGCCGGGTTCCCGCTCGCCGTCCGCACCGCCGACCCCGCCCGCTGGCCCGGCCTCACCACCTCCGGGCTCCCCCTGGTCCGCGACGCGGGCTTCACGGAGATCGCCCCGGGCTCCTGCACGGTGGTCGCGGACCATCCGGCCCTGCGCGGCTGAAACCCGGCCCACGCCGGTCAACAGGAATTCCAGGTCGAGCGCGGCTTCCCAGCCGGGGTACTCGTCGTCGGGTCGTCGGCGAAGCCGAACGTCGCGCGGCACTCGACGTGCCCGTGGATCTCCGCCCCCGTGAGCGGACCCTCCCCGACGGAGGGGCCCCGCCGCCAAGCTTTTCGGTGACTGTGCACGTCCGTTGAACAGCATGACGATCGCGTACGTATCTCCCTGCACTGGCCAAGCAACTGCCCCAACGACCAGTTGGCATTACCCGGGAGGCTCATTTTGCGGCGTATCAATGGCTCGGTCATCGCCAGCCTGGCGCTCGTCGTCACCGTCGGAGCGCTTGCGTTCCCCGTCTGGTCCTACGCCGACCGCTCGGGCACTGCTCAGGCCAACATGGCGGCGGGCACGGTCAACACCCAGTGGGGGCCGCTGACGGCCTCCGACCGTGACCTGATCATCAGGGTGCGGCTGGCGGGACTGTGGGAGCTGCCGGCCGCCGAGCAGGCGATGCAGCGGTCGAAGAGCCCGGCCGTCAAGGAGGCCGCGGACCATCTGATCGTGGGTCACAAGGACCTCGACCAGCGGGTGCGGGCCGTGGCGGAGCAGCTGAACGTCGAACTGCCGAACCAGCCGAACGCCCAGCAGCAGGGCTTCCTGCAGCAGATGTCCAACGCCACCGACGACCAGTACGACCGCGTCTGGGCGAATCTGCTGCGCTCGGCCCACGGCAAGATCTTCCCGGCCATCGGCACAGTGCGGAACATGACCGAGAACACGCTGGTGCGCCAGCTGGCCTCGGACACCAACCAGACCGTGCTCGACCACATCACGATGCTGGAGAAGACCGGCCAGGTCGACTTCGACGCCATCGCCAACGGCACGATCTGACGCCCGCGGTACGTACTGCGTACGTACCCGTGGCAGTCGGCCCGCCGCCGAGCGGTGGGGTCCGGACGGCCCCCACCCCCACTCCACGCCCAGCAACACTTCAGTCCCCAACGACCAGTTGGTTTCCTCCGGGAGGCACCTTTGCGACGCTCCAAGGGCTCTGTCCTCGTCGCCGTGGCGATCGTCGGCACAGTCAGTGCGGTCGCCTACCCCGTGTTCTACTCGTACCCCAACCGCAACGCGGCCGCCGCCGCGGCGGTCCCCACCGGTGACACGGTGACCACGCAGTGGGGGCCGCTCACCCCCATGGACCGTGACCTCATCATCCGGGTGCGGCTCGCGGGCCTGTGGGAGCTGCCGGCCGGCCAGCAGGCCCTGGAGCGCAGCGGCAGCAAGTCCGTCAGGGAGGCCGCGGACCACCTGATCAAGGGCCACACGGACCTGGACAAGCGGTCCCGGATCATCGCGGCGAAGCTGGGCGTCGAGCTGCCGAACCAGCCCAACGCCCAGCAGCAGGGCTGGCTGGACGAGATGACCGCCGCCAAGACCGAGGCCGAGTACAACAAGACCTGGGCGAACCTGCTGCGGGCCGCGCACGGCAAGATCTTCCCGGCCATCGCCACCGTGCGGAACAGCACCCGCAACACCCTGGTCCGCCAGCTGGCCTCCGACGCCAATCAGACCGTGCTCGACCACATCACGATCCTGGAGGGGACCGGGGAGATCGACTTCGCTCAGATCGCCGACAACTCGGTCACCGGTACGGCGAGCCCGACCGGCCCGCCGCCGCCGGTGCCGGGGCAAATCGTGCAGCCCGCGCCCGCCGCGGAGCCGTCGACCAACCCCGATGTGAAGTCGACCCCGTCGCCGACCACGCCCGGCGTCGTCAACACCCGTCGCCCGGACCCGGAGGAGCTGAACAAGGACCAGGGCGAACCGGCGATCCAGTAGCCGCCGAAAGCTCAAATGTTGCTCTGAAGGTCCCCTTCTCGGGGTTCGGCTCCGGGCGACGGGGCCATGACTCCGTCACGCCGGAACACAGGTCCGTCGTGAGGAGACGAACACAGGGTCTGGGTGCGGCCGTGGCCGAGGAGGGGACGATGGAGCGGATCAGGCAGCTGGGTACGGGAATCGGATGGCGTCCGGAGATCGCGGACGCCGTCGAGCGCATGGCCGGGTCGGCCGGCGGCGTCGACTGGGTGGAGGTCGTCGCTGAGAACGTCTGCCCCGGCCACATCCCCGAGTCGCTGCTGCGGCTGCGCGAGCGGGGGGTCACGGTCGTGCCGCACGGCGTCTCGCTCGGCCTCGGCGGCGCCGACCGCCCCGACGAGGAGCGGCTGCGGAACCTCGCCGAACGCGCGGAGGCCCTGGGCGCGCCCCTCGTCACCGAGCACATCGCGTTCGTCCGGGCGGGGGGCGCCCTCACCGCGTCGCCGCGGCTGGAGGCCGGGCATCTGCTGCCGGTGCCGCGTACCCGGGACGCACTGGACGTGCTGTGCGAGAACGTACGGATCGCCCAGGACGCGCTGCCGGTGCCGCTGGCCCTGGAGAACATCGCGGCGCTGATCAACTGGCCGGGCGAGGAGATGACGGAGGGGCAGTTCCTGTACGACCTCGTCGACCGCACCGGGGTCCGGCTCCTGATCGACGTGGCGAACCTCCACACCAACCACGTGAACCGGGGCGAGGACCCCGCGAAGGCACTGGACGAGCTGCCGGTCGAGGCCATCGCGTACGTCCATGTCGCGGGCGGTTTCGAGCGGGACGGCGTCTGGCACGACAGCCACGCCCACCCCGTCCCCCAGCAGGTCCTCGACGTCCTCGCCGAGCTCGCCTCGCGGGTGGCCCCGCCGGGTGTCCTCCTGGAGCGCGACGAGAACTTCCCGGAGCCGACCGAGCTGGAGCGCGAGCTGGACGCGATCCGGGGGGTGCTGAAGACCGCCGGGGCCCAGGGCGGAGCGCCCGCGTCGGACGAGCCGGCCACGGCACCGGCCACGTCGGCCGAGTCCACGGCCGAGTCCACGGCCGAGTCCACGGCCGGGTCCGCCACGGCGGGCGAGCCGATCGCATCCGCCGAGGAGGCGCCCGGTGGCGAGGCTGAGCAGGTCGCCCGGCAGCGGCTCGGGCTGGCCCAGGCCGCGCTGTTGTCGGCACTGGTCGCGGGGACACCGGTGCCCGAGGGGTTCGACCGGGTGCGGCTCGGGGTGCAGTCCCGGGCACTCGCGGCCAAGCGGGCGGACGTCGTGGGCAAGGTCGCGCCGGAACTGCCGGTGATCCTGGGCACGTCGTACCGGCCGGCGTTCGTGGCGTACGCGCAGGGCCACCCGATGACCGACGGCTACCGGCGCGACGCCCTGTCCTTCGCCGAGCATCTGCTGCTGGGCGACCGGGTCGAGGACGCGGGCACCCGGCGTGCGCTGCGCGAGTGGTGGCTGGAGCGCTCCGGTCCGGCACCCCTGTCCCGGCGCCCGACGGCGCGGCTGGCCCGCGCGACCCGCAGGGTGCTGCTGCGCCGTTGACCGCCGTGCGCCCTCGCGCCGCCCCGCTCCCGGAAGCGAGGCGGCCTCTCGCGCGCCCCCGGTGTGCCGCGATTAACACACCCATGTCCCGCACACAGGTTTCACGTCCCATTCACTCCGCTTTCACCTGACCTGTCCATCACCTCGCACATCCCATCTGGTGTGATTTGTACCGTCCTCAACCCTTCCTCCTCGTACGGCAGTTGGTGCGGACCGGGCAGTAACATGCCGTTCCGTAGGCCAATCCGCACCCGAAACGCACGCGTGCGGTGCCGCGAGCAGGAGGCACCATGCGATCCGACCGACGCAGCAGAGGACTGCTCAATGGAACAGGGCTCATCGTCGCCGGGCTGACGGCGACGCTCCTGGCACTGATCTTCCCGATCTGGTCGTACAGCGACCGCTCGGGCACCGGCGTGGACACGCTCAACGCGTCCACGGTGACGACGCGGTACGGCGCGCTGTCCGGGCTGGACCGGGAGTTCATCACCAAGGTCCGGCTGGCGGGGCTGTGGGAGCTGCCCGCCGGGCAGCAGGCCCAGACGAAGGGCACCACCAAGGCCGTACGGACGGCCGGCGAGCATCTCGTCCAGGGGCACACCTTCCTCGACGCCCGGGTGCGCAATGTCGCCGCCCGGCTCGGGCTGGCCCTGCCCAACCAGCCGAACGACCAGCAGAAGGCCTGGCTCAGCACACTGGACGCGGCACGGGGCGAGCAGTACGACCGGGAGTTCGCGAACATCCTGCGGACGGCCCACGGCAAGGTGTTCTCCGTCGTCGCCCAGGTCCGCGCCACCACCCGCAACTCGCTGGTGCGCGACCTCGCCGACGACGCCAACACCACCGTCCTCGACCACATCAAGGTCCTGGAGGCCACCGGGCTCGTCGACTACGACGCGATCGCCCGGGACGCGGCTGCCGCGAGCCCCCCTCCCATCACCAACTCCCCGGCCCCGCCCGGCCCGCTGAACGACCCCGGCTCCCCGATCCCGGTGACCCCCTCCCCGACGACCTCCCCCTCCGAGCGCTACTCCCTCCCCCCGGCGGCGACGGGCCCACGCGAGGAGGAGGACTAGACCCCCTTCCGCCCGGACCACGACACCGGCGGCCGGTGCTTTACATCACCCCCTTCCAGACGAAACATCCCTTTTGTTGCTGTCGTGCTTCGGAGGGATACGCGATGCGAGCTGCCGTGCTCTACGGGACGGTCGGGGCGGTGCTGCTGAGCGGTGTCGCCGCCGCGCCGGCGGCGGGCGGGACGACCGCGGTCGTGGGAGTGGAGGTCGCGGCCCGGCGGGCGGCGGAGGAGGGCATCCGCTTCGGGAAGTGCCCGGCGAAGGAGGGGCTGCCGGACGGGCTGCGGTGCGGGACGGTCAAGGTGCCGCTCGACTACGCCCGGCCCTTCGGCCGGCAGATCTCCCTCACCGTCAGCCGGGTCGAGGCCAAGGGCAAGGGCAAGGTCCCCCGGCAGGGGGCGCTGGTGTTCAACCCCGGCGGGCCCGGCGGCTCCGGGATGTACTTCCCGCTCATCGGGATCCTGCCGCAGTGGAAGCGGATCGCGGCGGCCTACGACCTCGTCGGGTACGCGCCGCGCGGCGTCGGGCGGTCGGCGCCGCTGTCCTGCCAGGACCCGAAGCGGCTGCACCAGGGCCCCTCCCCCGCGCCGACGCACCCCTCGGCCGCGTACAAGAAGCAGCGGATCGCGCGGGCGCAGGCGTACGCGCGCGGGTGCGCGCAGCGGGCCGGGAGCGCCCTGCGGCACTACCACTCGCTCAACAACGCCCGCGACCTCGACGTGCTGCGCGCCGCGCTCGGCGAGCACCGGCTGACGTTCATGGGGGCGTCGTACGGCACCTACTTCGGGGCGCTGTACGCCACGCTGTTCCCCTCGCGGGTACGCCGGATGGTCTTCGACTCGGCGGTGAACCCGGACCCCGAGCGGATCTGGTACCGCAACAACCTCGACCAGTCGGCGGCGTTCGAGGGGCGCTGGGCGGACTTCCGGCGGTGGGTCGCCAAGCACCACAAGGTGTACGGGCTGGGGAACACCGCGCAGAAGGTGCTGCGCGGCTACGAGCGGGCCGCTGCCCGTCTGGCCGTGCGGCCGGCTGGCGGGAAGGTGGGGCCGGCCCAGTTGCAGGACGCTTTCCTCCAGGCCGCGTACTACGACGACTACTGGCCGCAGCGCGCCCTCGCGCTCTCCGCGTATCTGCGGGGCGACGCGAAACCGCTGATCCAGCTGGCCGGGCCGTACCCGGAGGCGGCCGTCGAGCAGGAGAACGCGAACGCGGTGTACACGGCCGTCGAGTGCAACGACGGGCCCTGGCCGACGGACTTCCGGGTCTGGGACCGCGACAACACCCGGCTCGCCCGGACGGCGCCCTTCGAGACATGGGACAACGTGTGGACGAACCTGCCGTGCGCGTACTGGCCGGCGCCACGGCAGCGTCCCCTGGATGTGCGCACCGGGCCCGGTGAGCTGCCGCCGACGCTGATCCTCGCGGCGGAGCGGGACGCGGCCGCGCCGTACGAGGGGGCGATCGCGCTGCACCGGCGGCTGTGGGGGTCCGTGCTGGTGACCGAGCGGGACGCCGGGAGCCACGGTGTCGCGGGCGGCCCCAACAAGTGCGTCAACGCGTATCTGGAGGCGTATCTGCTGGAGGGCCGGGCGCCCGACGGGCGGGCGGCCTGCGCGGGACGCCCGGAGCCGAAGCCCGCCTCCGCGCGGTCGGCGAGCGCCCCGTCCACCGACCGGGCGGCCACGGCGGGCCCGCTGCCGGCCGGGGGGCGCCCCGCGCCCCTCGCGGGGCGCGGGTAGGCAGGGGTTACGCCAGGCCCTCGACAAGTTCCGCGACCGACTTGCGGCGGCCGGTGTAGAACGGGACCTCCTCGCGGACGTGCATCCGGGCCTCGGAGGCACGCAGGTGACGCATGAGGTCGACGATGCGGTAGAGCTCGTTGGCCTCGAACGCCAGGATCCACTCGTAGTCGCCCAGTGAGAACGAGGCGACCGTGTTGGCGCGGACGTCGGGGAAGCCGCGGGCCATCTTGCCGTGGTCGGCGAGCATCCGGCGGCGGTCCTCGTCCGGCAGCAGGTACCAGTCGTAGGAGCGCACGAACGGGTACACGCTGACGTAGTCGCGGGGCGTCTCGTCGGCGAGGAACGCCGGGATGTGCGAGCGGTTGAACTCGGCGGGGCGGTGCAGCGCCATGTTCGACCACACCGGTGCGAGCGCGCGGCCCAGCCGGGTGCGGCGGAAGAGGTTGTACGCCTCCTGGAGCTGGTCGCTGGTCTCCGCGTGCCACCAGATCATGAGGTCGGCGTCGGCGCGCAGGCCCGACAGGTCGTACGTGCCGCGTACCGTGACGTCCTTCGCGGCGAGCTGGTCGAACAGCTCCTGGACCTCGTCGGCGTAACCGGTGCGGTCCTCCGGGAGCACGTCCTTCAGCTTGAAGACGGACCACAGCGTGTAACGGATGACCTCGTTGAGGTCCTTGGCCAGCTTGCCCTTGTTGGGGACGCGGCCGGACTCGGTGGTGGGGGCGTCGTCGCTCATGGAACTCATTCTCCCGCTCCGCCGTGCAGGCTCTGCACCGGGTTGGCCGTGAGGTCCTGCACAGCGCGCAGATCACCGTGGATCTGGTCGACGGCGGCGGCCGCGCTCGCGACGCAGGCCGGGACGCCGACACCGTCGTACGCCGCGCCGCAGATGGCGAGGCCGGGCAGCTTGCCGAGGTGCTCCCGGATCCGGGCCACGCGCGCGTGGTGGCCGACCGGGTACTGGGGCAGGCCGTTGTCCCAGCGGGTCACGCGGGTCTCGACGGGGCCGGCGATCAGCCCGGTGGCCTCGCGCAGGTCGTGGCGGGAGACATCGACGAGGTGGGCGTCCTCGTGCTCCAGGATCTCCGTCTCGCCGTGGCGGCCCACGGAGGTGCGCAGGATCAGCAGGTCGGGGTTCTGCTCGGCGATCCAGCCCCACTTCTGGGAGGCGAAGGTGGACGCCTTGATGGTGCGCCCGTCGACCGGCGGCACCAGGAAACCGCTGCCCTCGGGCAGGGTGACGTCGGCGCGGCGGTAGGCGAGGGTGACGAGGGCCATCGAGGCGTACTCGACTCCGGCGAGTTCGGCGGCGGCCTCGGGGGCCTCGGCGCGCAGCAGGTCCGCGGCGACGGGGGCGGGGGCGGCGACGACGACGGCGTCGGCGTGCAGCACCCGGTCGCCGGTGGTGACGCGCCAGCCGCCGGCGCTCTCGCGGCGCAGCTCGGTGACGGGGCTGCGGGTGAGGATCTCGGCACCGCGGGCCCGCACCGACTCCGCGACGGCGAGCGGCAGTTGTCCCACGCCGCCCTCGATGCCCATGAAGACGGGGCCGGTCTGCTGGGCGGCGGCCGCGCGGGCCTGGATCTCGCGGACGGCCTCGGTGAGGGAGGTGTGCGTGCGGGCGGCCTGGTAGAGCTGCGGGACGGCCGAGCGCATCGAGATGCGGTACGCGTCGCCCGCGTAGACGCCGCCGAGCAGCGGCTCCACCAGGCGGTCCACGACCTCCCTGCCGACGCGGGCCGCCACGTACTCCCCCACCGCCACGTCGTCGCCGACCTCGGTGCGGGGCAGGTCCGCGTCGCTCTCGATACGGGCGAGGCCCTCGTCGGACAGCACCCCGGAGAGCGCGGCGGCGGTGCCGGGGACGCCCATGACGTGGCCCTTCGGCATGGGGCGCAGCGCGCCCCGGGTCCACAGGGAGGCGGTGGCGGTGGCGGGCGGCTGGAGCCGGTCGGTGAGGCCGACCTCCCGGGCGAGGGCCACCGCCTCGGGGCGGCGCGCCAGCAGGGACTCGGCGCCGAGGTCGACCCGCGCGCCCGCGATCTCGCCCGGCAGCAGCTTGCCGCCGACCCGGTCCGAGGCCTCCAGGACGGTGACCCGGGCGCCTCTTTCCAGCAGTCCGTGCGCGGCGGCCAGCCCCGCGATCCCGGCTCCGACGACGACGACATGTCCGGCTCCCGGACGTGATCCGCTCATGGGTCCACCTTCTCAGACGCCCACAACGCCCCTGGTAGGGCCGTGTGGCCCCACCGAGTCCCGACCGTGACCGCTTCGGGACCACCGCGCGCCAACGTTCCGGCCCGCTCCGGCGTCGAAGGAGCGTCATCAGCAAGCCGGACACGACTTTCGGGGGTACGCCACCATGGCTCAGACACACGTACGACGGTCCCGACGGCCCGCGGGGGCCTTCGCCGCCCTGTTCCTCGCCGCCGCGCTGGCGCTCACCGGGTGCGGCGCGGGCGACGACAGTTCGGGCGGCGGGACGACCTCCGACAGCAAGGCCGGCGCCGCCGCCCAGCAGAAGGGGGCGGTGGACACCGAAAGCGGCTTCGGCTCGACGAAGGACCAGTCGGCCGACACCGCGCCGAAGCTCGGACCGAGCCACGTCATCCGCACCGCGAGCCTGACCGTGCGGGTGAAGGACGTACCGAAGGCGCTGGACGAGGCCCGGACGGTCACCGAGAACGCGGGCGGGTTCGTGGGCGACGAGTCCACGACCCGCGACGGCAAGGGCCGCGAGCGCACCCGGGTGGTGCTGCGGGTGCCCACCGAGAAGTACGAGGAGGTCCTCACCGCGCTGGCGGGCACCGGCAGGCTGATCGAGCGCAAGGCCAAGGCGGAGGACGTCACCGAGCAGGTCGTGGACGTGGAGAGCCGCATCACCACGCAGCGGGCGAGTGTGGCCCGTATCCGCGAGCTGATGGAACGGGCCACCAAGATCAGCGATGTGGTCACGTTGGAGGGCGAGTTGAGCACGCGCCAGGCGGACCTGGAGTCGCTGCTCGCCCGGCAGAAGTCCCTGAAGGACCGCACGAGCCTCGCGACCGTCAAGCTGTCGCTGTCGGAGACCGCGGTGAAGAAGGCCGAGAAGGACGACGAGCCGGGGTTCGTGGACGCGCTGGCGGGCGGCTGGAACGCGTTCGTCGCGGTGTTCCGCTGGCTCGGCATGGCGTTCGCCGCGGTCCTGCCGTTCGCGGCGGCCACGGCCCTCGTCGTGCTGCTGTGGTTCCGCTTCTTCGGCCGTTCGCGGCGCCCCGCCCCGGCCGTCGAGCAGGAAGGCGGCGACGAGAGCTGAAATGCGGGGCGGTCGTAGCGTGTTCCCATGAACATGAGCCGTACGGAACGTTCGAGGGAACGCCTGGTCGTCGTCGGGGGCGACGCGGCGGGCATGTCCGCCGCGTCGCAGGCACGCCGACTGCGAGGGCCCGACGAGTTGGAGATCGTGGCGTTCGAGCGGAGCCACTTCACCTCGTACTCGGCGTGCGGCATCCCGTACTGGGTCGGCGGCGACGTGCCCGAACGGGACCGGCTCATCGCCCGCTCGCCCGAGGAGCACCGGGCCCGCGACATCGATCTCCGGATGCGCACGGAGGTCGTGGAGATCGACGTCGAGGGCAGGCGCGTCCACGCGCGTGAGCTGGACACCGGCGCCACGTACTGGACGCCGTACGACAAGCTGGTGATCGCGACCGGGGCCCGCCCCATCCGCCCCGACCTGCCCGGCGTCGACGCCCCCGGCGTGCACGGCGTGCAGAATCTCGACGACGGGCAGGCCCTCCTCGACACGCTGGCCGCCACCGAGGGCCGCCGCGCGGTGGTCGTCGGCGCCGGCTACATCGGCGTGGAGATGGCGGAGGCGCTCATCAAGCTGGGGTACGAGGTCACGGTCGTCAACCGCGGCAAGGAGCCGATGTCGACGCTGGACCCGGACATGGGCCGCCTGGTGCACCGGGCCATGGAGGGCCTGGGCATCACCATGGTCGACGACGCGGAGGTCACCAAGTTCCTCACGGGCGACGACGGCAGGGTCCGCGCGGTCGCCACGGACGACGCCGAGTACCCGGCGGACGTGGTGGTCCTCGGTATCGGGGTGCGCCCCGAGACGGAGCTGGCGAGGGCGGCGGGCCTGCCCGTCGGCGACCACGGCGGCCTGCTGACCGATCTGTCGATGCGGGTCCGCGGCCACGACGACATCTGGGCGGGCGGCGACTGCGTGGAGGTCCTCGACCTGGTCTCCGGCCGTGAACGGCACATCCCGCTGGGCACCCACGCCAACAAGCACGGGCAGGTCATCGGCGCGAACGTCGGCGGCGGCTACGCCACGTTCCCCGGCGTCGTCGGCACCGCCGTCAGCAAGGTCTGCGACCTGGAGATCGCGCGCACGGGCCTGCGCGAGAAGGACGCCCACCGCGCGGGCCTCCAGTTCGTGGCCGTCACCATCGAGTCGACCAGCCGCGCCGGCTACTACCCGGGCGCCGCCCCCATGACGGTCAAGATGCTCGCCGAACGCCGCACGGGCCGCCTCCTCGGCGTCCAGATCGTCGGCCGGGAGGGGGCGGGCAAACGCGTCGACATCGCCGCCGTGGCGCTGACGGCGGGCATGACGGTCGAACAGATGACAGCCCTGGACCTGGGCTACGCCCCGCCCTTCTCGCCGGTCTGGGACCCGGTTCTGGTGGCGGCGAGAAAGGCGGTGACGGCGGTGAGGTCGGACGCCTAGGCCCGTCGGGTGCGCGGGAAACCGCGCACACCCTGGCTAGACGGCCGACGAGTTGCCGCTGATCCGGTCGATGGCCTGCATCGCCTGGTCCGTGCCCGGCCGCGACGGCAGCGACGACACGGACGCGGAGGAGGTCACCGCGGCGGGGGCCGAGGGCGCCGTCGCCGGCTTGGCGTGCGCCGCGGTCGCCCGCACCGACCGCAGCCGGTGGCTCACCGCCTCGTCCAGCGTCACCGGCCGCTGCATCCGTGCGGACAGCCGCCCGGCCTCCTGGCCGAGCGCGGCCACGTCTTCCCAGGTGAGCTTCACCACCAGGGACAGTTCCGCCTCACCGTCGGGGGTGGCGTGCATCGAAGGAGTGACTCGGTCGTTCATCGCCTGTTCCTCACGTAGATCCGCGGTTGAGGACACATACGCACCACCGTGCACGAGCGTTCACATGTCCGACGGCCGTGTGCGCCCGCGCGGGGCGCGGGCGGGTTCCGGCCCCGTATCGCGGGCACACGATCCTTGTGGTCATCCCCGTGCACGACGTGAACCGTTTCCAACGACTGAGCAGGAGTGGGTCCTGTTGCCAGGACTCATGCTCAGCCGGACGCCCCGAACGGTGTTGGGTGTCCTGGTCGCCCGCTTTCGCTCCGCGTCCGGCGCGCACGGATCGTGTCCGTGGTCCGGGAACGCGGGGGCGGGTTCCCTCACGCCCCGGGACACCTGGTGGGGCCTGGACGGTCCGATGCCCCTGCTCATCACTCCGGTGAGCAGGGGGCGGTGCCGTCCGTCGCCGGACCGGGTGTCCCAGGGCGCGCCTTCCGATCGCCACGGCGGCCGCGTCGTGGCGGGTGGGTTTCCTGTTCGCGGTGGTGAGGGGTTGTTGCCAGTGCTGGGCGCCCCAGCGGCTGGTGTAGGCGGGGTCGACGGCGACGACGGGAATGCCGAGTCCGGCGGCCATCGACACCAGCCGGGCCCGCAGCCTGGCCACGGGCATACCGGAGACCAGCCTGCGGAACCGCTTGCGCCGTCCGTGTTTCTCACGGGTCGTCTCGCCGGTGAAGTCGAGGTCCTCGACGGCGAGGGCGAGGTGATGGCGGCGGGCCCAGTGCAGCAGGCGGATCAGGCTGTGCCGGACCTGGGCGTCGCGGTGGGCGGCGCTGCCGGTCAGGTCGTAGCCGAACCGTCGGGGTGCGCCGACCGGGTTGCCGTGCGCGTCCAGCCGCCAGACCGCCAGGTGGTCGGCGTTGGTGTCGACCCCCACCAGGCCGCCCGCGCGGACCGCGGCCAGCGGCACGCTCTGCACCGTGGGGGTGGTCCAGGAGGCGGTGAGGTACCAGCGGCCGCGTGCGCTGTCCTCGTGGATGCGGTAGGCCACAGCCCGGTTCGCGTGGACGCGGTCGGCCCACTGCTCACCCCGGTGCGCGAACGCCACCCTCGCGGCGAGCACGTACCGGCCGTGCGGGGCGTTCGCCAGATACGCCAGCGGGGCGGGGAGTTTGAGGGAGACCTCGCCGTCGGAGGTGACGCGGATGGTCTCGTTGCCGAACCGTTTGCCGGACTCGCCGTCGGCCTGCAGGAAACGCCGCTCCGCCTGCCACCGGATACGCCACTGCTCCTCGGTCAGCTGCGCCGCCGCCAGGTGGTGGCGGGTGTTCAGCAGCCGCTTCCCGCTGATCTTCGGACGGCACGCAGGGCCACGCTGGTGAGGACGACCATGTCGGCCCGGGACGAGCCCGGCCGCCGGGCCGGGGGGACGGGGGGACGGGGCCGGTGGGCCCGGTTACGGAGTCGGCCCGTCCAGGAGCCCGGCCCGGCTCGCGATGAGTGCCGCCTGCACGCGGGTGCGGGCGCCCAGCTTGGTGAGCACGTTCTGGACGTGGGACTTCACGGTGCTCTCCTCGATGTGCAGTCTGCGGGCGATCTGCGTGTTGCTGAGGGCGTGCCCGAGCAGGGCAAGTACGTCATGCTCACGCGGCGTCAGCTCCGCGGGCAGCGCGCACGGGCCGCCGCCCACGCTGGACACCCGGGCGATCAGTCTCCTGGTCGGTCCGGGCGAGACGAAGCCATTGCCGCGGGCGACGGCACGGATGCCGTCGAGCAGGGTGGACGCGCTGTCCTTCTTCAGTACGAAGCCGGCGGCTCCCGCCTGGAGGGTGCCGAACAGGTACTCGTCGATGTCGAAGGTGGTGAGCGCGAGGACAGCCGGCGGATCCGGCTCGGACATGATCCTGCGGGTGGCCGCCACACCGTCCGTCTTCGGCATCCGGATGTCCATGACCACCACATCGGGACGGAGCCGGGCGGCCATGGCCACCGCTTCTTCCCCGTCGGCGGCCTCCCCGACCACCTCGAGGTCGGGCTCGACGTCGATCATGATGCGCATGCTGGTGCGCACCATGTCCTGGTCGTCGGCGAGGAGTATGGAAACCGTCACGAGTCGTCCTTCTTCACGGGCAGGGCCGCCTCGACCGTCCAACCGCCCCCGGGCCGAGGCCCTGCCGTGGCCCAGCCGCCGCACAGCGCGGCGCGTTCACCGATCCCGATGATTCCATGACCTGACGAGGTGGACCCCGCACCGGGCCGCAGCGCCCCGTCGTCCTCGATGTGCACACGCAGCTGATCGGGGCCGTAGTCGAGGCGGACCGTCGCGTGCGGCGGGAAGGCGTGACGGGCCACGTTCGTCAGGGCCTCCTGCACGATGCGGTAGGACGCGAGGTCGACCATGCTGGGCAGCGGGTACGGTTCGCCGCTGACGACGATGTCCACCTGCGCGCCGGCGCGGCGGGCTTCCTCGGCCAGCAGGTCGACGTCCCGCAGCGAGGGCGGGGTGGCCGCGCCGACGCCGTCCTCGTCGTCCCGCAGGGTGCCGAGCACACTGCGCAGCTCACCGAGGGCCGTACCGATCTCATGGCCGATCTCGGCGAGGACGTCGCTCTCGGGGCTGCTGCCGCGGCCCTTGCCCACATGGTGGGCGGCGGTGATCCGTATGGTCACCGCGCTGAGCCGGTTGGCCACGACGTCGTGGAGTTCCCGTGCCAGGCGGAGCCGCTCGTCACGGACCGCGGCGCGAGCGTCCAACCGGCGCAGCCGTTCGGCCTGTTCGGCCTGTTCGGTGGCCAGCCGGATACGGCCCCGGACCGTCTCGGCGATCGCCACCACCACGATCGGGAGGAAGCTGACGCTCACCGTGTCGTAGATCAGCAGTTCGGTCCCGACGCCGTCCGCATCCCTCATGCGGATGACCTCGAACGCCTCCATGGCGACACACGCCCCGAGCATGGCGATGGCGGTGAGCCGCAGGCGGCTCGTTCCCTCGGCGATCGCACTGAACACGGCCACCCACAGGGCGGCCTGCGCCATGGCCGGCAGAAGGCGTGGCTCCGACAAGGAGATGACACACGCGACGGCGTAGCCCAGAGCGGCGACGGCGAGTGCCGTCGCCGGGCGCCTGCGGCGCAGCGCCACGGACGCGACAAGCGCGACGGCGCTGACCAGGGTGACCACCAGCCACCCCGCCGTGTAGCCGAACCACAGCAGCTCACACAGGTCGATCACCGCCGCGACCACGACCATGCCCGCGACCGTGACGGCGTGGACCCGGGACAGCCTCAGCGGCCCACGCGGACCATGGGCCCCGGAAGTACTGCTACGCGGCGTCGACAAAGGTCTCCTTCTTGCGCTGGTGGTCGAGACGAAATTACGGGCTGATCGCGGACGAGACGCGGCACGGGCCCCAAGACGCTACTGAGGGACTGGCCGAGAGCATGAGTGCCTCCTCCGAAATGATGAGGAGCCCCACCGGACTGAGGAGAGCGATTACGCTCAATTGGCCGAGGTGCGCGGCGAGTTCACCGTCCTAACCTCGCGGAATGTCAAACTCACATGGCGTCAAGCGAGTTCAATCCCTTGATGTGTTGCGCGGCATCGCGATCGTCGGGACATTGCTGACCAACATCTGGCTCTTCACCGGTGGACTGGGCGGCGAATCGATCGGCCGGCTCGACGGGCGGTGGGAGGAGGACATCTCGCTCCTGTCCGGCGTGCTGTCGAACGGCAAATTCCTAGGGCTGTTGTCCATATTGTTCGGCGTCGGCATGGCCATTCAGTTCGAGTCGGCGATGCGTCACGGACACCGCTGGCCCTGGCGGTACGAGTGGCGTTCGCTGCTGCTTCTGGCGGACGGCTTCATCCACTTCGCGCTCGTGGTCGATTTCGACATCCTCATGGGATACGCATTGGTGGCGATGGTCGTCGCCCCGCTGCTTCGGCTGCGGACCAAGTGGCTGGTCGTGGCCGCCGCGCTCGCCGGCGCACTGCATGTGTTCCTGCAATTCCGCAACATGTCAGGGGTGGCGGCCTTCACCAAACCACCGCTGCCCGAAGATTTCGGTGGCGACGCGGCACGCACAGAAGACTGGTCGAATCTTCCCACCCCCACATACTTCGAGGAAGTGGCCGGTCGGATAGGGGACTTCTGGAACGCCAGGTATGAGGCGTTCATCATTGTTCCTCCCCTGTCGGCCTTCCTGTTCCTCTCCGGGGTGCTGCTGTGGCGGGCCGGGCTGTTCAAAGGAGACGAGCGTGCGCGGACATTGAGCCGTCGACTCGCCCTCGGGGGCCTGGGCGCGGGGGCCCCGCTGACGGTGTGGGAGTACCTGCCCCTGCCGGGCGGGGAGATCACCGGTGCGCTTTCGCGGTACACCATCGCCCCCGTCGTGGCCTTCGGATATCTGGGGCTGACCCTCATCCTGCTGCGGCGCCGCGGCGGCTCCGGGTTCTTCGCCCGCCGGTTGGCCGACGTCGGCAAGACGGCGCTGTCGTGCTACATGCTGCAGAACGTCGTCGCCCTGGTCCTCTTCAGCGGATGGGGCCTTGCCCTGGGGCCGTTGGGCAGCGTCGGCACGATCGCCGCCTGGGCCGGGATCAGCGGTCTGCTCATGTTCGCCGCGTCCCTGTGGCTGCGGCGCTTTCGGCAGGGACCGTTCGAACTGGTATGGCGGGCAGCCGTGGACGCGCCCTTCCGCAAGGCGGACCGCACGCGTGCACACGAGCGGCGCGAACGCGAGAAGGACGCTTCCCTGAGCGCCTCATAGCGGCGCCTCACCTGCCCGGCGTCACGGGGCGGCTATCGCGCGGTCTGCTCGTGGACGTACTCCACGAGGCGGGTCAGCGCGTCGGGGTCGGTGGAGGGCAGGACGCCGTGGCCCAGGTTGAAGACATGGCCCTCCAGGCCGGCGGCCGAGTCGAGCACCTCGCGGGTCTTGGTCCGGACGGCCTCGGGGCCGGCGAACAGGACCGTCGGGTCGAGGTTGCCCTGGAGCGCCTTGCCGGGGCCGACGCGGCGGGCGGCCTCGTCGAGCGGGACACGCCAGTCGACGCCGACGACGTCCGCGCCCGCCTCGCCCATGAGGCCCAGCAGCTCGCCGGTGCCGACGCCGAAGTGGATGCGCGGGACGCCGTATCCGGCGACGGCGTCGAAGACCTTCGCGGAGGCGGGCAGCACCGAACGGCGGTAGTCGGCGGGGGCGAGCGCACCGGCCCAGGAGTCGAACAGCTGGACGGCGGAGGCGCCGGCCTCGATCTGGACGCGGAGGAACGCGGCGGTGATCTCGGCCAGCCGGTCGAGCAGGTCGGCCCAGAGCTCCGGGTCGCCGTACATCATCGCCTTGGCGTTCTCGTACGTGCGGGAGGGGCCGCCCTCGACGAGATAACTGGCCAGGGTGAAGGGGGCGCCCGCGAAGCCGATGAGCGGGGTCCCGCCCAGCTCGGCGGTGAGCAGCTTGATCGCCTCGGTGACGTACGAGACGTCCTCGGGGGTCAGGTCGCGCAGCTGGGCGAGGTCGGCGCGGCTGCGGATCGGGCGCTCGACGACCGGGCCGACGCCGGGCTTGATGTCGAGGTCGATGCCGATGGCCTTGAGCGGGACGACGATGTCGCTGAAGTAGATCGCCGCGTCCACATGGTGCCGGCGGACCGGCTGGAGGGTGATCTCCGTGACCAGCTCGGGCCGCATGCACGACTCCAGCATCGGGATGCCCTCGCGCACCTTCAGGTACTCCGGCAGCGAGCGCCCGGCCTGCCGCATGAACCACACCGGCGTGTGCGGCACGGGCTCGCGCCTGCACGCCTTGAGGAAGGCGGAGTCATACGTGGCGGTCGGCTGGTGGCCCGAGGGGCTGGCGTTGGCACTCACGAGGCAAAGTCTCGCACGCCCGCTTGACAGGGACGGCCGGGGCTGTGGACAACGCGGGCACCGAACGTTTCCGGCCACCACCTGCGGGACACGGCCCTGCCGCGTTCGCTGAGCGCGATCCGACCGTGACCCAGCGCACGGGTGTCTTGCCCTGCGCCGGGGCTCCGTTCCCCTTACTGTTCCGGCATGGCTGCGGCTCAGGGACGACTGTCGGACGACGCTGGCGGAATGGACGACGCGAAGGAGGGGGAGCGCGATGCGGGCGGGACGGCCCCGTTGCCGTTCCGCTCCGCGGTCGACGCGCTGAGGGCCCCACGCCTGCGGCCGGAGATCGAGATCGAGCCCACCCGGCCGCCGCAGCGGCTCGCCCCCTACGCGTACGCTCTGGAGGCCGCGGTCGTCGAGGGCGACGAGGACCTGGCCGACGGCCGTCTCGTCCTGCTGTACGACCCGGCGGGCCACGACGCCTGGCAGGGTTCCTTCCGGCTGGTGACGCTGGTCCGCGCGGAGCTGGAGCCGGAGATGGCCGCGGACCCGCTGCTGCCCGAGGTGTGCTGGTCCTGGCTGACCGGCGCGCTGGAGACGCGCGGGCTGTCGTACGGCGAGCCGAGCGGGACGGTGACCCGGGCCGGCTCGCACTACTTCGGCGGCCTGGCGGCGCGGCCCGCCGCCTCGCAGATCGAGATCCGGGCGTCCTGGACCCCGCGTGAGGTGCTGGGCGGTGTCCCGGACACCGCGGCGCACCTCGCGGCCTGGTGCGATCTGCTCGCCCAGATCGCCGGGCTGCCGCCGGCCGTTGATCCGGGGGACGCGGCCGTGGTGACGCTGCCGCAGCGGCGGGGGCCCCAGTCACGCTGACACTCGTCGCCGTCCGAGGACCGTGCCCCGAGGGGCACGGTCCTTTTTTCGGGTCGTGTCCGCCACGCCGATCGACACCATCACTTTGTCGATACGGCCACTTTCGGCCTCGTATCGACGCGAAGCGACACCGTTCGGTCTTCGAATGATCGAAGGCGTGTCCGAATTGCACGGATTGTTACTCACCAAATCGTGATCATTCTCTAAAGGAGCAGAGGTTTGATGCCGAAGACCTCTGTGACCTTGAAAGCACGGTTCGTCCCGGCTTCGACCCCACGAGCCCAACGAGCCGGCCCCTCGTCCCGCACCCCAGGAGGCCTGGTGTCCGTTCTCCTCGAGCAGCCCGCAAGCCTGGTCGCCTACCGTCCGAACAAGCCGACCGCGATGGTGGTGGTGGCCGATCCACGTGTCCGGTCGACCGTCACCCGGCACCTGTGGGCCCTCGGTGTCCGCGATGTCATCGAGGCCTCGTCCATCGCCGAGGCCCGTCCCCGCATCGGCAACCCCCGTGACATCTGCGTGGCAGACGTCCACCTGCCGGACGGCTCCGGCCTGACCCTCCTCTCCGAGACCCGAGCCGCAGGCTGGCCCAACGGCCTCGCGCTCTCCGCCGCCGACGACATCGGCGCCGTCCGCAACGCCCTCGCGGGCGGCGTGAAGGGATACGTCGTCACCGGCACCCGCACCAACATCGGACTGCCCACCCGTCCCGGCGCCGCTCCCCTCGGCTCCGCCGCCCGTATGCACCGCCGCCCCCCGGGTGCCCCGAGCCACCCGGGCGGCTACCGGGAGCTGTCGGGCCGCGAGGTCGAGGTGCTGCGCCTGGTCGCGGAGGGCCAGTCGAACAAGGCGATCGGCGTGTCGATGGGCCTGTCCGCGCTCACCGTCAAGAGCCACCTCGCCCGTATCGCCCGCAAGCTCGGCACCGGTGACCGCGCCGGAATGGTCGCGGTGGCCCTGCGTACCGGGATCATCCACTGAGGTCGCACCGCAGCGGCCGGAAATCGCGCCGGAGCGGCCGAGAGGAGGACGAGATCATTCGATGACGCCCGGTCCCTCCCGATTCGCCGGGAAGTTTCACTGACACGTGTGACACATGACTTGTTTACGCCCCTGCATGGCCCGCCGACGGAACGTTCCGTCGGCGGGCCATGTCCATACACAGATACCCTTGACAGGTGACCGACGCCCAAGAGACCGCAGCAGACAGCACCCTGCGAACCACCGGAGGCGCCCCTCCGGACGACGGCGGATCTTCTGACGCGGAGGCGCCGATCCCTTTGCTGGAGCCGCGGGACGGCATTCCGCCCGTGATCGCCGACGAGGCGACGCTGGCCGAGGTGATCGCCGCGTTCGCCGCCGGCTCCGGCCCCGTCGCCGTCGACGCCGAACGCGCGTCCGGATAGCCCGACGGCCAGCGCGCCTATCTGGTGCAGCTGCGCCGTGAGGGCGCGGGCACCGCGCTCATCGACCCCATCGCCTGCCCGGACCTCTCCGGCCTCGGCGAGGCGCTCTCCGACGTGGAGTGGGTGCTCCACGCCGCCACCCAGGACCTGCCGTGTCTGCGCGAGATAGACATGGTCCCCAGCCGTCTCTTCGACACCGAGCTGGCCGGCCGGCTCGCCGGGTTCCCCCGCGTCGGCCTCGGCGCGATGGTGGAGAACGTCCTCGGCTACGTCCTGGAGAAGGGCCACTCCGCGGTCGACTGGTCGACCCGCCCGCTGCCCGAGCCCTGGCTGCGCTACGCCGCCCTCGACGTGGAGCTCCTCGTCGACCTGCGGGACGCGCTGGAGAAGGAGCTGGACCGGCAGGGCAAGCTCGAATGGGCCCGCCAGGAGTTCGACGCGATCGCGACGGCGCCGCCCGCCGAGCCCCGCAAGGACCCGTGGCGGCGTACGTCCGGGATGCACAAGGTACGACGCCGGCGGCAGATGGCGGTCGTGCGGGAGCTGTGGGAGGCCCGGGACCGTATCGCGCGGCGACGGGACGTCTCCCCGGGCAAGGTGCTCAGCGACGCGGCGATCGTCGAGGCGGCCCTGGCGCTGCCGGCGGGCGCGCAGGCCCTCGCCGCGCTGAACGGCTTCGGACACCGCATGGGACGGCGGCAGCTGGAGCAGTGGCAGGCGGCGGTGGACCGGGCGAAGGCACTGCCCGAGACCGCGCTGCCGGCGCACGGGCAACCGGTGACCGGGCCGCCGCCGCCGAAGGCGTGGGCCGACAAGGACCCGGCGGCGGCCGCGCGGCTGTCCGCGGCGCGGGCCGGGGTCAGCGCGCTCGCGGAGCAGCTGAACATGCCGCAGGAGAACCTGATCACGCCGGACACGGTGCGGCGTCTGTGCTGGGAGCCGCCGGCCACGGCCGACGCCGACTCGATCTCCGCCTCGCTCGCGGGGTACGGGGCGCGGGCGTGGCAGGTGGAGCTGGTGACGCCGGTGCTGGTGGGGGCGCTGTCGGCTGTGGGTAAGAGCGCGTAGCCGCGTCCGCGGGAAGGGCCGCTTCGGGGGTGCGACGTGGGTGTGGGTGCGTACACGGGTGCGGGTGCGTACACGGGTGCGGGTGCGTGGGGGCTGGTCGCGCCCACGCGGCGGAGCCGCAGATGTCACGCCCCGCGCCCCTGAGGTGCCCGGCTGCCCTGCGGCGCCCTCCTACTTCGTCGCTCCCCTCATGAAGCCGTTGTAGATGAACCTCTGCAGGGCCAGGAAGACGATCAGGGTCGGCAGGATGACCAGGACCGTTCCCGCCGAGATCGTTTCCCAGTGGGCGGCGTAGGGGCCCTTGAAGCGGAACAGGGATGTCGAGATCACGCCAAGGTCTTCCGAGGGCATGTAGAGGAAGGGGATGTAGAAGTCGTTGTAGACGGTGATCCCCTTCACGATGACGACGGTCGCGATCGCCGGCTTCAGGAGCGGGAAGATGATCTTCCGGTAGATGGTGAACGCGTTGGCGCCGTCGAGGCGGGCGGCCTCGTCCAGGGAGATCGGGATCGATCGGACGAACTGCAGGAAGATGTAGATCGAGACGATGTCGGTGCCCATGTAGAGGGCGATCGGCGCCCAGAGGCTGTCGAACATGCCGAAGCTGTCGACGATCTGGAAGGTCGCCACCTGGGTGGTCACCCCCGGCACCAGCGTGGCGACGAGGAAGAGCGCGACGACCAGCTTGCGGAAGCGGAAGGTGAACCGGTCGATGGCGTAGGCGGCCATCGAGCCGATGACCACCGTGCCGGTGACGGCGAACAGCAGGATGAAGGCCGTGTTGCCGAAGGCCGCGAGCATCTCGCCGTCCTGGAACGCGGTCGCGTAGTTCCGGAAGTTGAGGAGATCGTCGGGCAGGCCGAGTGCCCGGCTGCCCTTCGCCATCTCCCGCTCGGACTTGAGCGACGTCAGGAACACCACGGCGAGCGGCAGCAGGACGACCACGGACGCCACGACCAGGGAGAGATGCGTGAGCGTCCGGGCGACCCGGCGGCGTACGACCGGGGTCGGGTGCGCGAGCGTCATGTGAGGTCCACCTTGTCGTCCGGGACGAGACGGCGCTGCACCCAGGTCACCGCGAGGATGATCAGCAGCAGGACCACGGCGGCGGCCGAGGCGAGGCCCGTCTTGTTGAAGCGGAACGCCAGGTCGATGGTCTGGATCACGAAGGTCTCGGTGCCGGTGGCGCCGCCGGTCATGATGTACGGGATCTCGAAGACCGAGAGGGACCCCGAGATCGACAGGATCACGCTCAGGCTCAGCACCGGTTTGATGCCGGGCGCGATGATGTACCGGAACTGGTGCCAGCGGCCCGCCCCGTCCAGTTCGGCGGCCTCGTACAGCTCGCCCGGGATCGACTGGATCGCGCCGAGGAAGAGCACGAAGTTCAGGCCCAGGTAGCGCCAGACGGAGACGCTCGCGAGGGAGATGTTCGCGGAGGTCGAGGTGCCCAGCCAGGCGCGGTCGGACTCGTACCCGACGAGGGCGAGGACCGAATCGAGGGTGCCGCCGTCCTGGAAGAAGTAGAGGAAGACGAAGCCGATCGCGACGCCGTTGATCAGGTACGGGAAGAACAGCACGCCCTTGAAGAAGTTCCGGAAGCGCACGTTGAAGCTGAGGACCGTCGCGAAATAGAGGGCGAGGGCGATCTGCACCGCCGAGGCGGCCAGGTAGTAGCCGCTGACGAAGAAGACCTGGAACAGCTCGGGGCGGGTGAAGATCTCCACGTAGTTGTCGGCGCCGATGTAGCTCAGCTCGGGGCTGACGCCGTCCCAGTCGGTGAAGCTGTACGCCAGCATGTTGGCGACCGGGGCGTAGGTGAAGGCGACCAGGAGGGCCAGCGGGGCTGCAAGGAACAGCCACGGGGTGAGCTTCCGCCACAGGCGTACCGAGCGGGGGGCCGGCCTCGGCACCGGGGGCCGTGGCGCGGCCGACGGGGGCCGCGCCACCTTCTCGGTCGTGTGCGTGGCAGGCATCAGGAACCCACGGTCTTCTGCGCCTCGGTCCAGCGCTCGCCCAGGTCGTCGAGGAAGTCGTCGAGGGTGCCGTCCTTGGCGCCACGGGCGAGGTCGACGAGGTCCTGGCGGTACTCGGGGGCGTAGATGCCGACCTCCGAGGCGTTGTCGATCTCCTTCACCCGGCCGCCCTCGGCGTCGTCGAGCTCGATGAGCTTCACGCCCTGCTCCTCGTACGGCTTGAGCGACTCGGGCAGCGGGGCGTTCCTCAGCGTCGCGATCGACAGGTTGTCCTCGGCGTAGCCGGACTTGTCGGTGAACCAGTCGACCCAGGCGCGGGCAGCCGCCTTGTGTTTCGAGTGGATGCTGACGGCCTGGTTGTAGTCGGGGTTGGCGGTGGCGCACGCCTTGCCGTCGACGCGGGCGGGGAACGGCATGAAGCCGATGTCGTCGGGGTCGGCCCCGGCCTTCTCGGCCGCCTGCCGGAACTGGATGACCGCCCAGCTGCCGAGCCACGCCGTGGCGATCTCGCCCTTGGCGAGCTTGGGCTTGGACTCCTCCCAGTTGGTGGTCGTCGGGTCCTTCTCGATCAGGCCCTGCTTGACGATGTCGTACAAGAGGGTGTCGCCGACCCGCAGTTCGCCGTTGGCGCCCCAGGGGTCGGTCTCGGCGAGGGCGGTGGTGGCGCCGGTGTCGCAGCTGACCGAGCCGTTGACGAACGTCCAGTGGGTGAGCGGCCACTGGGCGGCGAAGTTGGTGTAGTACGGCACGGCGTCGGTCCTGGTCTTGATGGCCTTCAGCGCGGTGAGGAACGCGTCGGGCGTGGTGGGCCAGTCGGTGACGCCGGCCTCGGCCCAGATCCGCTTGTTGTAGAGGAAGCCGGGGGTCGCGCCCATGGGGCTCTGGCCGTAGACCTTGCCGTCGACCGTGGTGAAGTCGGTGAAGCGGTACTTCTCGCTCAGCTCCTTCTGGGTGCCCAGCGAGGCGAAGAACCTGGGGTAGTCGTTCTTCTTGATGACGCCGGGGATCATGAGGACGTCGCCGTAGTTCTTCGTGTTCATACGGATCTTGACTTCGGCCTCGTAGTCCGTGATCGCGTCGAACTCGACCTTCACCTTCGGGTAGATCTTGTTGAACTCCGCCGCGTACTTCGTCATCGTGCCGTCCTGCACGATGTCGGTGCGATGGGTGAGGACCTTGATGGTTCCGGACACCTTCGACGGATCGTCGGGTGCCTTCGCGTCGGCGGCCTTCGCGCCTCCTCCGCTGCCTGTGCAGCCCGACGCGAGGAGCGCGGCGGCGAGCAGTGTTCCGGTGAGCGTCCTTCGGTGGTTCATGTGCACCAGCTCCGTTCGGGACGGACGAGCACGGGTGGGTTGGCTGGTTCGGCACTCTGGCAGCCGTTCACTGAACCGGTAAAGTCCCAATCTCGCCAAGGGTGCCGAAACTTTTCGTGACGCTGCCGCGTCGTCGACTGGACCGGTTTAGGAGGGCGCATGCTCGACGCCACCCCGCTCACCGAGGGCTGGATCCTGCGGTACGAGGGGCGGGAGCTGCCCGCCGCCGTGCCCGGGTGCGTGCACACCGATCTGCTGGCGGCGGGGCTGATCCCGGACCCCTTCCTCGGGCGCGCCGAGACCGAGGTCGCGTGGGTGGGGCGCCGGGAGTGGACGTACGAGCTGGATCTGCCGGGGTCGGGGGCGGCCGGCGGGCTGGGCCGGACCGACCTGGTCTTCGACGGGCTCGACACCGCCGCCGAGATCCGGCTCGACGGGCGGCTGCTGGGGTCGGTGCGGAACATGCACCGGTCGTACCGTTTCGACGTCACCGGGATGAGCGGTCGGCTCTCGGTGCGGTTCGCCTCCGCGTACGCCGAGGCGGAGGCGGTGCGCGAACGGCTCGGCGACCGGCCGAACGCGTATCCCGAGCCCTTCCAGTTCATCCGCAAGATGGCCTGCTCGTTCGGCTGGGACTGGGGGCCGACCCTGGTGACGGCGGGGATCTGGCGGCCGGTGCGGCTGGAGCACTGGTCGACGGCCCGGATCGCCCGCGTCCGGCCACTGGTGACGGTCGAGGGCACGGCCGGGAAGGTGGAGCTGCACGTCGACGTGGAACGGGCGGCCGTGGAGGCGGGGCTCCGGCTCCGGGCGCGGGTGGGGGGCGCCGGCGGAGTCGCGGAGATCGAGGGCACGAGCGGCGTGGTCCGGCTGGAGGTGCCCGGCGTCGAACGGTGGTGGCCGCGCGGGTACGGTGAACAACCGCTGTACGACGTGGAGTTGACCTTGTACGAGGACGGGGGCCAGGCGCTCGACAGCTGGCGGCGGCGGGTCGGGTTCCGGACCGTGGAGGTCGACCGGGGGGCCGATGAGCACGGCACCGGGTTCACCTTCGTCGTCAACGGTGAGCGGCTGTTCGCGCGGGGCGTGAACTGGATCCCGGACGACGCCTTCCCCTCCCGCGTCACCCGCGACCGCTACCGCGCACGGCTCACCCAGGCGGCCGACGCGGGCGTCGACCTCGTGCGGATCTGGGGCGGCGGGATCTACGAGAGCCACGACTTCTACGACGTCTGCGACGAACTGGGGCTGCTGGTCTGGCAGGACTTCCCCTTCGCGTGCGCCGCCTACCCGGAGGAGCAACCGCTGCGGGGCGAGGTGGAGGCCGAGGCCCGGGAGAACGTCGTACGCCTGATGCCGCATCCCTCGCTGGTGCTGTGGAACGGCAACAACGAGAACCTGTGGGGGTTCCGGGACTGGGGCTGGGAGGAGCGGCTCGCCGGGGAGTCCTGGGGCGAGGGGTACTACCTGGGCGTACTCCCCCGGATCGTCGCGGAGCTGGACCCGACGCGGCCGTACACGGCGGGCAGCCCCTGGTCGGGGTCCTGGGACCACCATCCGAACGACCCGGCGCACGGCACGCACCACTCCTGGGAGGTGTGGAACCGGGAGGACTACGCGGAGTACCGGGCGGACGTGCCGAGATTCGTGGCGGAGTTCGGCTGGCAGGCGCCCCCCGCGTACGCGACGCTGCGGCGGGCGCTGGCCGAGGTCGGGGAGGAGCTGGCCGCCGACTCGCCAGGGATGCTGCACCACCAGAAGGCGGAGGACGGCAACGGGAAGCTGGAGCGGGGCCTCGCCCGCCATTTCACGCTGCCCGAGGGGGACTTCGACCGGTGGCACTATCTGACGCAGCTGAACCAGGCGCGGGCCGTCGCCACCGGTGTCGAGCACTGGCGGTCGCACTGGCCGGTGTGCGCGGGCACGATCGTGTGGCAGCTCAACGACTGCTGGCCGGTGACGTCCTGGGCGGCGATCGACGGCGACGGCAGGGAGAAACCGCTCTACCACGAGCTGCGGCGGCTGTACGCGGACCGGCTGGTGACCCTTCAGGAGCGGGGCGGAGCGCTGGTGCTGGCCGTCGTGAACCAGGCGGGTGAGGTGTGGGAGCCGGCCGCGCCGCGGTTGCGGCGGATGTCGGTGGAGGGCGGGGTGATCGCCGAGTTCTCGGTCCCCGGCGCGGCCGTCGGGCCTCGGGCGGTCGCCGAGGTGCCGGTGCCCCGTGCGGTGGAGCCGGCGGGAGCGAAGGAGTTCCTGGTGGCGGACGTGGACGGACTGCGGGCGCTGCACTTCCCGGCACCCGACCACGACGTGCCCTACCCCCGGCCGGAGTTCGACGTCGAGGTGGCGCCGGGGGCGGTGACCGTGACCGCGCGGACACTGCTGCGGGACCTGTTGCTCCAGGCCGACCGGCTGGACGCGGGGGCCCGGGCCGACACCGGGCGGGTCACGCTGCTGCCCGGGGAGCGGGTCACCATCGGGGTGACGGGCTGGGCGGCCGTGCCGGACGAGGCGGCCGTGCGGCGGGCCCTGTTCTGTGTGGAGCCCGCCCGATGAGCACACCCCCTCGGGTGACGATCAAGGACGTCGCCGCGCGTGCCGGAGTGTCCAAGGGGGCGGTCTCGCTCGCCTTCAACCGCAAGCCGGGACTGTCCGACGCCACGCGCGACCGGATCTTCGCGGCGGCGCGGGAGCTCGGCTGGACACCGAACCTGACGGCGCGGTCGCTGTCGAGCCGGCGGGTGGACGTCGTGGGGCTCGCGATCTGCCGGCCGGCGCGGCTGCTGGGGCTGGAGCCGTTCTACATGGAGTTCGTCTCCGGGGTGGAGAGCGTGCTGACCGAGCGGTCCTGCTCGCTGCTGCTGCGTCTCGTGCGGAACCTGGACGAGGAGCTGGCGGTGCAGGACGCCTGGTGGCGGGGGCGGCAGGTCAGTGGGTCGATCCTGGTGGACTTCCGCGCGGACGATCCGAGGGCGGCGTCGGCGCAGCGGCTCGGCATGCCGGTCGTCGCGGTAGGGCATCCGTCGCTGACCGGGGGGCTCACCTCGGTGTGGACGGACGACGCGACCGCCGTGGCGGAGGCGGTGCGCTATCTCGCCGCGCTCGGGCACCGGCGGATCGCGCGGGTCGGGGGCGCCGCGCTGCTGGGGCACACGGCCATCCGTACGGCCGCGGTCGACGAGGCGGCGCGGCGGCTGGGGCTCGCCGGGGTGCGCCAGGTGACGACCGACTTCTCCGGGGAGGACGGGGCCCGGGCGACGCGGTCGCTGCTCAGCGCGCCCGACGGGGACCGGCCGACCGCGATCCTCTACGACAACGACATCATGGCGGTGGCGGGCCTGTCGGTGGCGGCGGAAATGGGGGTGCGGGTGCCGGCGGACGTCTCGCTGCTGGCCTGGGACGACTCGCAGTTGTGCCGGCTCACCCGGCCGACCCTGTCGGCGATGAGCCATGACGTGCACGGGTTCGGGGCGGAGGTCGCGCGCACGCTGTTCGGGGTGATCGCCGGGGAGGCCTCGTCCCATCCGGTGGCGACCCCGGTTCTGGTGCCCAGGGGATCCACCGCTCCCGCGACGTGATCGCCGTGCGGGACCGCGGAGGCGTTTCGGGCTGGTCGCAGGGTTCCCCGCACCCCTAAGCTGGGTGCATGTAACCGGCGGTAACACGCCGACGGTGTGTGACGTTCACCGCTCCCGCCCTCAGGGGTGGGCAGTCCGGTTACTCGTAAGTAGCATGGGCCTGAGCGCGCGCTCAGCGTGTCGTGCAGCAGTAGTGCCATCCCGCACCCTGGAGGAGAGCCATCGTGCCTCGTACCGTCAGGGACGTCGTCTTCGTCGACGGCGTCCGCACCCCGTTCGGCAAGGCGGGCCCGAAGGGCATCTACCACGAGACCCGAGCCGACGACCTCGTCGTGAAGGCGATCCGGGAGCTGCTGCGCCGCAACCCCGGTCTGGAGCCGGCGAAGATCGACGAGGTCGCCATCGCCGCGACCACGCAGATCGGTGACCAGGGCCTGACCATCGGCCGCACGGCGGGCATCCTCGCCGGTCTGCCGCAGACCGTCCCCGGCTACTCCATCGACCGTATGTGCGCCGGCGCCCTGACCGCCGTCACCACGGTCGCCGGTTCCGTGGCCTTCGGCGCCTACGACGTCGCCATCGCCGGTGGTGTCGAGCACATGGGCCGCCACCCCATGGGCGAGGGCGTGGACCCGAACCCGCGGTTCGTCAGCGAGAAGCTGGTCGACGAGTCCGCCCTGTTCATGGGCATGACCGCCGAGAACCTGCACGACCGCTACCCGACCATCACCAAGCAGCGCGCCGACGAGTACGCCGTGCGCTCGCAGGAGAAGGCCGCCAAGGCGTACGCCAACGGCAAGATCCAGCAGGACCTGGTGCCGATCTCGGTGCGCCGCACCAACCCCGAGGGCGGCGAGACCGGCTGGGGCCTGGTCACCGCCGACGAGCCGATGCGTCCGGGCACGACCATCGAGAACCTCACGGGTCTGAAGACGCCGTTCCGCGTCCACGGCCGGGTCACCGCCGGTAACGCGGCCGGTCTGAACGACGGCGCCACCGCCTCGATCATCGCCAGCGAGGACTTCGCCCGCGAGCACGACCTCCCGGTGAAGATGCGCCTGGTGGCGTACTCCTTCGCGGGTGTCGAGCCGGAGGTCATGGGCTACGGCCCGATCCCGGCCACGGAGAAGGCGCTCGCCCAGGCGGGCCTCACCATCGACGACATCGGCCTGTTCGAGATCAACGAGGCCTTCGCCGTCCAGGTCCTCGCCTTCCTGGAGCACTACGGCATCGCCGACGACGACGCGCGCGTCAACCAGTACGGCGGCGCCATCGCCTTCGGTCACCCGCTGGCCTCCTCCGGCGTGCGTCTGATGACGCAGCTGGCCCGCCAGTTCGAGGAGCAGCCGAACGTCCGCTACGGCCTGACGACCATGTGCGTCGGCTTCGGCATGGGCGCCACCGTCATCTGGGAGAACCCGCACTTCGAGGGGGACAAGTGACCACCACCGCCGAGCTTCTCAAGCAGGCCTCGGAGCTGTTCCCGGACGAGGTCGTGACGAGCGCGCACGTACGCCACCTCGACCTGCCGTTCGGCGCGGGGCGCTTCGCCCTGATCACGCTGGACAACGGCTTCGACCACACCAAGCCGACCACCTTCGGCCCGGCGTCGCTGGCGAACCTGAACACCGCCATCGACCAGGTCGAGAAGGAGGCCGCCGCCGGCGAGATCGTCGGTGTCGGCATCACCGGCAAGCCGTTCATCTTCGCGGTCGGCGCCGACCTCAAGGGTGTCGAGCTCCTCAAGGAGCACGAGCACGCGCTCGCCATCGGCAAGGGCGGCCACGAGGTCTTCAAGCGGCTGGCCACCCTCGCCGTCCCGACCTTCGCGTACTACAACGGTGCCGCGATGGGCGGCGGTGTCGAGGTCGGTCTGCACTGCTCCTACCGGACCGTCTCCGCGGCCCTGCCCGCGTTCTCGCTCCCCGAGGTCTTCCTCGGCCTGGTCCCCGGCTGGGGCGGCTGCACGCTGCTGCCGAACCTGATCGGCGCCGACAAGGCCGTCTCGGTGATCATCGAGAACAGCCTCAACCAGAACAAGCAGCTCAAGGGCGCGCAGGTCTACGAGCTGGGGATCGCCGACGCGCTCTTCGAGGGCGCCGACTTCCTGGAGCAGTCGCTGCTGTGGACGGCGTCCGTCCTCAAGGGCGAGATCGTCGTCGACCGCCCGGTCATCGACCGCGGTGAGGCCTGGGACCAGGCCGTCGCCAAGGGCCGCTTCATCGCGGACTCCAAGGTGCACGGCGCGGCCCCGGCCGCCTACCGCGCCCTGGACATCATCGCCGCCGCCAAGAACGGCGACCTCCAGCAGGGCTACGACGCCGAGGACACCGCCCTCGCCGACCTCATCATGGGCGGCGAACTGCGGGCCGGCATCTACGCCTTCAACCTGGTGCAGAAGCGTGGCAAGCGCCCGGCCGGCGCGCCGGACAAGTCGCTCGCCCGTCCGGTCACCAAGGTCGGTGTCGTCGGCGCCGGTCTGATGGCCTCGCAGCTCGCGCTGCTGTTCCTGCGCCGCCTGGAGGTGCCGGTCGTGCTGACCGACATCGACCAGGAGCGCGTCGACAAGGGTGTGGGCTACGTCCACGCCGAGATCGACAAGCTGCTGCTCAAGGGCCGCGTCAACCAGGACAAGGCCAACCGCCTCAAGGCGCTGGTGACCGGTGTCCTGGACAAGGCCGAGGGCTTCGCGGACGCGGACTTCATCATCGAGGCCGTGTTCGAGGAGATCGGCGTCAAGCAGCAGGTGTTCGCGGAGGTCGAGGCGGTCGCCCCGGCGCACGCGATCCTCGCCACCAACACCTCCTCGCTGTCGGTGACCGAGATGGCGTCGAAGCTGAAGAACCCCGAGCGGGTCGTCGGCTTCCACTTCTTCAACCCGGTCGCGATCCTGCCGCTGCTGGAGATCGTCCGCGGTGAGCAGACCGACGACGCCTCGCTGGCCACGGCCTTCGCCGTCGCCAAGAAGCTGAAGAAGACCGCGGTGCTGGTGAAGGACGCCCCGGCGTTCGTCGTGAACCGCATCCTCACCCGCTTCATGGGCGAGATCCAGAACGTCATCGACGAGGGCACGCCGGTCGAGGTCGCGGAGAAGGCGGTGGAGCCCCTGGGCCTGCCGATGTCTCCCCTCGTGCTGCTGGAGCTGGTCGGACCCGCGATCGGTCTGCACGTCTCGGAGACCCTCAACCGGGCCTTCCCGGACCGCTTCACGGTCTCCCCGAACCTCGCGGCCGTCGTCAAGGCGGGCAAGCGCGGCTTCTACGTCTACGACTCCGGCAAGCCGGAGCTGGACCCCGAGGTCGCCGCGCTCCTGAAGCAGGGCGACGTCGTCCTGACCGAGGAGCAGGTGCGCGCCCGTGTCCTGGACGCCGTGGCGCAGGAGATCGGCCTGATGCTCGACGAGGGTGTCGTCGCCGAGGCGCAGGACATCGACCTCTGCCTGATCACCGGCGCCGGCTGGCCCTTCCACCTGGGCGGCATCACGCCGTACCTGGACCGCGAGGGCGTCAGCGAGCGGGTGAACGGCAAGAAGTTCCTGGAGCCGGGCGTGGCATCGGTCCCCGCGTGACCCCAGCCGGGTGAAGAGGGCCTCCGTCCCCGGACGGAGGCCCTTTTTCCATGCCCCGGCCCGCCCGTCGGTGCGTGGCCGACCGGATGTCGCCGCCCCCGGGTCCACAATGGGGAACCATGACGACCCTCGTGATCATCGACGCCGCGAACGTGATCGGTTCCGTCCCCGACGGCTGGTGGCGCGACCGGCGCGGTGCGGCGGAGCGTCTGCGGGACCGGCTCGCCCGTGACGGGGTCCCGGGCCTGGAGGAGCCGGTGGAGATCGTCATGGTCGTGGAGGGCGCCGCCCGCGGTGTGGAGTCCGTCCCCGGCGTACGGGTCGAATCGGCCCCCGGCAGCGGCGACGACCGTATCGTCCAGCTGGTCACCGAGGAGGGCCGGGACCGCCCGACCCTCGTCGTCACCGCCGACCGCGAACTGCGCCGCCGGGTGGAGGAACTGGGCGCCGAGGTGGCGGGCCCGCGCACGGTACGCGGCGACGCCTGACGCCCGACGACGGCTGCCGCCCACGCGGTCCGGCCCCGTACAGCCCGGAGGCGGACCTGTACGGGGCCGGAGGGCGCCCTCGGGGCCGTCGCTGACGCCGGGTCAGGCGGACGGGCGGGGCGACGGGCGGGCGGCTGCTAAGCACCGCGTCCCGGCGACGGGGTGACGTCGCCCGGCTCGGTCCCCTCGTGGCGGCCGAGGCGGCTGTGCGAGCGGCCGTAGAGGAAGTACACGACGAACCCGGCGACCATCCACACCGCGAACCGCAGCCACGTCTCGGCGGGCAGGTTGATCATCAGCCACAGGGACGCGCACACCGACAGGATCGGGATGACCGGCACCCACGGGGTGCGGAACGAGCGGTGCAGATCGGGGCGGGTCCTGCGGAGGATGATCACACCGATCGCGACCACCACGAAGGCGAACAGGGTGCCGATGTTCACCAGGGCGGCGAGTTCGGTCAGCGGGGTGAAGCCGGCGAGGATCGCGATGATCACGCCCAGCAGGATCGTCGGCCGGTGCGGGGTCCTGAACCGCGGGTGGACGTGGGAGAAGAAGCGCGGCAGCAGTCCGTCGCGGCTCATCGCGAAGAAGACACGCGTCTGGCCGAGGAGCAGGATCATGCAGACCGTCGTCAGGCCGACGGCGGCGCCGAAGCTGATGAAGCCCGCGAACCAGGGGTGGCCCGTCTCCTTGAAGGCGTCGGCGAGCGGGGCGTCGACGGACAGCTTGCTGTAGTGCTGCATGCCCGTGACGACGATCGACACGAGGACGTACAGCGTGGTGCAGATGAGGAGCGAGCCGAGGATGCCGCGCGGCATGTCGCGCTGCGGGTTCCTGGTCTCCTCGGCGGCGGTGGCGACGACGTCGAAGCCGATGAACGCGAAGAACACCACCGAGGCGGCGGTGAAGATGCCCATCACACCGAAGTTGGAGGGCGCCCAGCCGAACATCAGCTGGATCAGCGGCGCCTGGAGACTGTCACCGGCGTCGACGGTCTGCGCCTTCGGGATGAACGGGTCGTAGTTCTTGCCCTCGATGAAGAACGCGCCCGCGATGATCACGGTCAGGACGACGGCGACCTTGATGGCGACGACGACCGAGGTGATCCGCGCGGACAGCTTCATGCCGATCACGAGGATGGCGGTGAGGACCAGGACGAGCGCGGCGGCGAGGATGTCGAAGCCGAACTCCCCTGCGCCCTCTCTGCTGCCCAGGGCCGCGGGCATCTCCCAGCCCGCGTTGTCCATGAGCGACTGGATGTAGCCGGACCAGCCGACGGCCACCACCGCCGTCCCCAGCGCGAACTCCAGGACCAGGTCCCAGCCGATGATCCAGGCGGGCAGTTCACCGAGGGAGGCGTACGAGAACGTGTACGCGGACCCCGCGACGGGCAAGGTGGAGGCGAACTCGGCGTAGCACAGCGCGGCCAGCGCGCAGGCGACACCGGCCGCGACGAACGCCAGGGCCACCGCGGGCCCGGCGTTGTTCTTGGCGACCGTACCGGTGAGGACGAAGATGCCGGTGCCGATGATGACGCCGACGCCGAAGACCGTCAGATCCAGCGCGGACAAGGATTTCTTGAGCGCGTGTTCGGGCTCCTCGGTATCGAGGATGGACTGCTCGACCTTCTTCGTCCGGAAGAGTGTGCTGCTCACAGGGGTACCTCCCACGCTTGTGGTCCTCGACATGATCGAGAGGGGGCGATGGGGGTCCCCCCGGGTCGAGCGAAGCCGAGAGCTGGGGGAGCGTATGCCCCGGCACGGGTGGTTTCACGCGAATGGGCCGGTCTCACCACCGTAAAGGATGGTGGGACCGGCCCGGACAGCCCAGTCGGGAGGGTCAGTCGCGCGCGGGCTCCACCTCGGAGGGCGTACCGTCCAGCCGGCCGTCGAGCTTGGAGACGAGACCCGTGACCTGGCGGGCGATGTCGGGTGCGGTGAGCCCGATCTCGGCCATGACCTCGGCGCGGGAGGCGTGGTCGAGGAAGCGCGGCGGGATGCCGAAGTCGCGCAGCGGGATGTCGACGCCCGCGTCGCGCAGCGCCTGCGCGATCGCCGAGCCGACGCCGCCGACACGGGAGTTGTCCTCCACGGTGACGACCACGCGGTGCTTGTCGGCGAGCGGCGCCATGTGCTCGTCGACCGGCTTGACCCAGCGCGGGTCGACGACGGTGGTGGTGATGCCCTGCTTGTCGAGGAGGGCGGCGATCTCCAGGCACATCGGCGCGAGGGCGCCGACGGAGACGAGGAGCACGTCCGGCGTGTCGGTGCCCGGCTCCCGCAGCACGTCCATGCCGCCCACCCGGCCCACGGCCGGTACGGCGGGACCGACGGCGCCCTTGGAGAACCGCACCACGGTCGGCGCGTCCGTGACCTCGACGGCCTCACGCAGCTGCGCCCGCACCTGGTCGGCGTCGCGCGGCGCGGCGAGCCGCAGCCCGGGGACGACCTGGAGGATCGACATGTCCCACATGCCGTTGTGCGAGGCGCCGTCGGTGCCGGTGACGCCGGCCCGGTCCAGGACGAACGTCACACCGCACTTGTGGAGGGCGACGTCCATGAGGACCTGGTCGAAGGCGCGGTTGAGGAAGGTCGCGTACACCGCGAAGACCGGGTGCAGCCCGCCGGTGGCGAGGCCGGCCGCGGAGACCGCGCCGTGCTGCTCGGCGATGCCGACGTCGTAGACGCGCTCGGGGAAGGCCTTGGCGAACTTGTCGAGGCCGACCGGCTGGAGCATGGCCGCCGTGATGGCGACGATGTCCTCGCGCTCCTTGCCGAGCTTCACCATCTCCTCGCCGAACACGGAGGTCCAGTCGGCGCCGGAGGAGGCGATCGGCAGACCGGTGTCCGGGTGGATCTTGCCGACGGCGTGGAAGCGGTCCGCCTCGTCCTGGAGGGCGGGCTGGTAGCCGCGGCCCTTCTCGGTGAGGCAGTGCACGATGACCGGGCCGCCGAAGCGCTTGGCCCGCGACAGGGCGGACTCCAGGGCCTCGATGTCGTGTCCGTCGATCGGTCCGACGTACTTGAGGCCGAGGTCCTCGAACATGCCCTGCGGGGCGATGAAGTCCTTCAGGCCCTTCTTGGCGCCGTGCAGCGTCTCGTAGAGCGGCCGGCCGACGACGGGCGTGCGCTCCAGCAGGTCCTTGCCGCGGGCCAGGAACCGCTCGTACCCGTCCGTGGTGCGCAGGGTGGCGAGGTGGTTGGCGAGGCCGCCGATGGTCGGCGCGTACGAACGCTCGTTGTCGTTGACGACGATGACCAGGGGCCGGTCCTTGGCGTCGGCGATGTTGTTGAGCGCCTCCCAGGCCATGCCGCCGGTGAGGGCGCCGTCACCGATCACGGCGACCACGTGGTCGTCGCGTTTCAGCACCTGGTTGGCCTTGGCGAGCCCGTCGGCCCAGCCGAGGACCGTCGAGGCGTGGCTGTTCTCGATGACGTCGTGCTCGGACTCGGCCTGCGAGGGGTAGCCGGACAGGCCGCCCTTCATCTTCAGCCGGGAGAAGTCCTGTCGGCCGGTGAGGAGCTTGTGGACGTAGGACTGGTGACCCGTGTCCCACAGCACCTTGTCCTTCGGCGAGTCGAAGACCCGGTGCAGCGCGATGGTGAGCTCGACCACGCCGAGGTTGGGGCCGAGGTGACCGCCGGTCTTCGACACCGCCTCCACGAGGAAGGTCCGGATCTCCTCCGCCAGCTGGTCCAACTCCTCCAGGCTGAGCCGGTCCAGATCGCGCGGTCCCCTGATGCGGGTCAGCAGCGGCACCCGTGCCTCCTTGCAATAGTGCTGTTCGAGCGTTGCCGGGCTCGACGAAGTCTAATCTTCCGCGTGCACCGCCGACCGCCGGGCGGGGGGGGACCCGCATCACGCGAACGGCCGTAAACCATCCTGCACCGGTCCCCGCGTACGAAAACGTCCGACCCACAAGAGAAGTGCCCGGTACCTTTCGGCACCGGGCACCTGCCACACCGTCAAGGGGCGCGGGCAGCCGCGCGACCAGCCATGCACGACCGGTACGGGCGAGAACCACCGCACCCCGACGGCGCTCCCCGTTTACGCGCGGCCCGCCGCCTTCTGACTCCTGCGGGAGACCGAGTCGATGACCACGGCGCCCAGGAGCACCGCACCGGTGATCATGTACTGGATCGACGTGTTCATGTTGAGCAGGTCGAGACCCGTCTGGATCGACTGGATCACCAACATACCCAGCAGCGCCGACCACACCGATCCACGTCCACCGAAGAGGCTGGTACCGCCGATGACGGCCGCGGCGATGGCCAGCATCAGCGTGTTGCCGCCACCCGCGGAGAGCGTCGCGCTCGCGGTCTGACCGGCGAAGAACATACCGCCGACCGCGGCGAAGCCACCGGAGATGGCGAACACCGTGATGCGGATCATCGGCACGTTGATACCGGCACGCCGGGCGGCCTCGATGCCGCCGCCGACCGCGAAGACCTGGCGGCCGTAGGTCGTACGCCGCAGCACGAAGTCCACGACCACCAGCGCCGCGAGGAAGATGACCAGCGCGTTGGAGACACCGGACGCGTCGTTGAGCACGGCCGCGGCGACGAAGGACGCGAGGGCCAGCGCGCCGACCCGGAGCAGGATCTCGCTGGTCGGCCGGAACGGCACCCCGGCGGCCTTGCGACGGCGCTGCTCGTTGAAGTTGCCGACGGCGGTGAGCACGACACCGAGGCCCGCCAACAGGTAGGCGCCGATGATGGCCTGGTCCAGGAAGAAGGAACTCTGGCCGAGCAGATGGACCGGGCCCGTGTCGGACGGGATGTTGATGGTGCCGCTGTCGCCCAGCAGCCACAGCATCAGACCGTTCCAGCCGAGGAAACCGGCCAGGGTGACGACGAACGCCGGCACACCGATCCTGGCGAAGAACCAGCCGTGCAGCGCGCCGATGGCGACACCGGTGATGACGGCGAGGACCAGCGACAGCCAGGCGTTCATGCCGTTGTTCACCACGAACACGGCAAACAGGGTGGAGGCCAGACCGCTGACCGAGCCGACCGACAGGTCGATCTCGCCGAGCAGCAGCACGAACACCAGGCCGATGGCGAGCATGCCGGTGGCCGACAGGAAGTAGCTGATGTTGGAGAGGTTGTCGGCGCTGAGGAAACGATCATTCTGGAACTGGAAGATGGTCCAGATGACGATCAGGCCGATGACCACCGGCAGCGAGCCCAGCTCGCCGCCCTTGACCTTGCGCTTGAACTCGGTGAGGTAGCCCTTGAAGCCCTCCTCGCGGACCAGCAGCCGCGGGTCCGTGACGGCGACCGGGGCCGCCGTGGGGTCGTCGGCGGGCGCGACGGTGTCCTGCAGATCCACCACGCCCTCGCCCTTGGTGACCTTGCCGGTCGCCGCGGAGTCGCTCTTCACGGTCTTGGACGTGTCACTCACTTTGCCGCCTCCGCGGTGCGCCGCCCCGCACGACGGGTCACGGCGTTGTCCGTGGCACCCGTGATCGCGGCGATGATCTCTTCGTGGCTGGTGTCCTTCACGGGGAAGGAGCCGTTGTTCTTGCCCAGCCGCAGCACGGCGACGGTGTCGGCGACCGCCTTGACGTCGGCCATGTTGTGGCTGATGAGGATGACGGCGAGGTCGCGCTCCCGCAGCCGCTCCACCAGGTCGAGGACCTGCGCGGTCTGCTCGACACCGAGGGCGGCGGTGGGCTCGTCGAGGATGACGAGCTTGGGGTCACCGATCAGGGCGCGGGCGATGGCCACGACCTGGCGCTGACCACCCGAGAGGCTCGCGATCGGGATGCGCACGCTCGGGATGCGGATGGAGAGCGTGGACAGCAGCTCGCGGGCGTTCTTCTCCATCGTCACCTCGTCGATGACGCCCCGGTGCAGCAGCTCGCGACCGAGGTAGAGGTTGCCCACGACGTCGAGGTTGTCGCAGAGGGCGAGGTCCTGGTAGACCGTCGCGACGCCGAGTCCCTGGGCGTCGTGCGGCTTGTTGATCCTCACCGGGTCGCCCTGCCACTCGATGACGCCCTCATCGATGGGGTGGACGCCCGCGATCGTCTTGACCAGGGTCGACTTACCTGCGCCGTTGTCGCCCACCAGGGCGACCACTTCTCCGGCGTGGACCTCCAGATCGACGTCGGTGAGTGCCTGGACCGCACCGAATCGCTTGGAGACTCCGCGCAACGCCAGCACGGGCGTAGCGGACACGTGAACCATCTCCTTCGCCGCCTGACCGGCGGGGATGCCGCGCTTGGGGGTGTGCGCGGAATGACGTGCGGATCGCGGCGGGAGGGCCGCTGCTCGCACGGTGGTTTACAGGGTGAACATGCCTGGATCCGCCGCGCTCGGCGGCGGGTTCCGTCCGGCGCCCGCCCCGCAGCGGGGTCTGTTGGCGGGGCGGGCGCCGGCGGGGCTTCACGGGACCGCTCGGCCGTCCGGGCCCGGGCCCCTCAGCGGGACCCGGACCGGATGACGCGCGGTGGCGTGACTACTCCAGGCCGGCGGACTTGCAGGCCTTGGCGTACTCGGCGGTGCAGATGTCCGCGACCGTGTACAGCTTGTCCTTGACGACCGTGTCCTTGATGTTGTCCTTGGTCACCGAGACCGGGGTCAGGAGCTTGGCGGGCACCTTGTCACCGGAGCCGCTCGTCACCTGGGTGTCGGCGAGGCCCTTGATGTCCTTGCCCTCGAGCAGCGCGACCGCGAGCTCGGCGGCGGTGTCGGCCTCCGGCTTGTAGGCCTTGTAGACCGTGGAGGACTGGGTGCCGGCGACGATCCGCTGGATGGCGGCGAGCTCGGCGTCCTGGCCCGTCAGCGGGATGTTGCTGATCTTCGCGCCCTTGAGGGTGTTGGCGATGCCACCGGCCATGCCGTCGTTGGCGGCGTAGACGCCCGCGATGTTCTTGGCACCCAGCTGGGTGATCGCCGCGGACATCTTCTGGGCGGCGACGGTGTCCTTCCACAGGCCGGACTGCTCGTAGGCGATGTCGACCTTGCCGTCGAGGACCTTGTGGGCGCCTTCCTTGAACTGGCCGGCGTTCGGGTCGGCGTCGTCACCGTTGATCATGACGACCTTGGACTTCTTGGTCGCCTTGTCACCGAGCGCGTCGAGCAGGGCCTGACCCTGGAGCTCGCCGACCTTGACGTTGTCGAAGGAGACATAGGCCGAGACCGGACCCTGGGCGAGGCGGTCGTAGGCGACGACCTTGACACCCTTGTCCACCGCGGACTGGATGGAGGACTTGATCGCGGCGGAGTCCTGGGCGGAGACGACGATGACCTTGACGCCCTTGGTCACCATGGTGCTCATCTGCTGAGCCTGCTTGGTGGGGTCGGCGGCTGCGTTCGCGTACTCGACCTTGCAGTCGGAGCAGAGCTCCTCGACCTTGTCCTCGAAGTACGGCCGGTCGAACTTCTCGTAGCGCGCGGTGACGTTGTCGGGCAGGAGGAGACCGATGGTCTTGTTGCCCTTGCCGCTGTCGCTACCGCTGTCCGAGTCGTTGTCGTCGCCGGCCTTCCCACAGGCAGCCACGGAGAGCGCCAGCGAAACCGCGGTGGCGCCGATCACGACTCTACGCATCGTTGCGTTCATTTGGGTTGTGCCTCCCTGACACGGGCCGCAGCACTGCGGCCGAGGTGGCTGGAAGTCAACTCGGCCACACGTGCGACGTCAAGAAGTAAATCCTTAACGGGTTGGCAACGGCGTGTTTCGTTCTCTAAGTGAAGGCAGGGGTCGCTGCGGACAGGGTTCCGTCCAAAAGGGTTGAATCACCCATCTCGCTGAGCGCCAGCGCGAGGGCCCCGAGGACCTCCGCGCGACCGCCAAGTGCCCCTGGCAGCACCGAGAGTTGACGTGCGGCACTCGGAATCGCGTACCGGCCGACCGACTCCCTTATGGGTCCGAGCACCAACTCCCCGGCCTCGGCGAGATCGCCACCGAGGACCACGCGGCTCGGGTTCAACAGATTGCAGAGATTGGCGACTCCACTTCCGATGTGGCGGCCGACGTCGGCGATCACCCGGCGACAGCCCGGATCCCCGTCCCTCGCCAACCGCACGACGCCTTCCATCGTCAGGTCGGTCCCATGGCTGGACTGGAGGAGCGGCAGCACATGACGCGCCGCGGCGAAGGTCTCCAGGCAGCCGCGGTTTCCACAGCGGCAGACCGGTCCGGATTCATCAAGAGTAATATGCCCGATTTCTCCTGCCGTGCCACCGGGGCCCCGGTAGATCTTGCCGTCGATGACCAGGCCGGCGCCGACACCGCTGGCCACCTTGATGTAGGCCAGGTCGCGCACCCCGCGTCCGCTGCCCCAGACCAGCTCACCGAGGGCGCCGAGGTTGGCGTCGTTGTCCACGTGAACCGGGACGCCCAGGCGGTGGCCCATCTCGGCGGCCGGGTTGGTGCCGGTCCAGCCCGGCAGGATGGCGGTGGAGCCCAGCGTCCCGGACTCGACGTCGATCGGTCCGGGCACACCGAGGCCCACGCCCGCGATCTTCGTGGGATCCACCCCGGTGGCCTCGATCAACCGGGTGACCAGCTGCTCCGCACGGTCGAACCCCTGGGTGGAGGAGGCGTCCACGTCGAGCGGCTCGGACTCCTCGGCCAGCACCTGATGAGCGAGGTTCCCGATCGCGACGCGCAAATGGGTGTGCCCGAAGTCCACGCCGATGACAATGCCGGCGTCGCCGCTGAGGGAGACCGCGCGAGCCCGGCGTCCACCCGCCGATGTGGGCGTGACCTCGACCGTTCCGCCGTCCTTGAGCTCGCGGACGATGTTGGACACCGTGGCCGCGGACAAGCCTGTCGTCCTGGCGATCTCCGCCTGCGTGAGCGAGCCGGCGAGACGCACCGCCCGGACGACGCGTTCGAGATTTGCTCGGTGCAGCGACGACTGCGACCCCGGAGTCTCCATCGACTCATCCACTCCTGTCCCAGGCCGGACGGCCCCCGCCGCCCGTGACCCAGGTCAAAGCCGCGGATCCCGGGTCACTTACAAGTTGTGAACTCCAAGCTCCGCTGAACGGGTTACCGCAGTCAAGTCCTTGACGGAAACTGGCGTCGCCAATCGACCACTAAATGTCACTGAGGCGCTACGTCGGGGTCGTCCGGAGGCCTCCTTACTACTTCAGGGTCGCCGACGTCAGGCCGGCCTGCACCTGGCGCTGGAACGAGAGGTAGACCACAAGCATGGGAATCATCGCGATGGTGACACCTGCGAAGAGAACGGGCAGGTCAGAGGCGTATCCCTGCTGTTGTTGGAGCTGGACCAGACCCTGGGTGAGGACATAGCGCTCGGGGTCGTCACCGCTCTGCGGCTGCATGAGGACGGTGGGCAGGATGTACTGGTTCCACTGGCCGAGGGTGTTGAAGATGCCCACGCTGATCAGGCCCGGCTTCGCCATGGGCAGCATCACCTGGAAGAAGGTCCTGGTGTGGGAGGCCCCGTCCAGGATCGCCGCCTCGAAGACCGCCGTGGGCAGGGTCCGGAAGAAGGCGTGCATGAAGAACACGGTGAACGGCAGCGAGTAGGCGACGTAGACCAGGATCAGGCCCTGGTAGCTGTTCAGCATGTCGAGGCGCTTGACCATGAAGAACAGCGGGACCAGCGCCAGGAACACCGGGAACATGGCCCCGGCGACGAAGAAGAAGTACAGCAGCCGGTTGCCCCAGAACTGGTAGCGGGCCAGGACGTACGCGGCCATCGAGCCGAACAGCATGGTCAGCGGCACGGAGAAGACCAGCACGATGACCGTGTTGAGGAAGTAGTCGCCGATGCCCTTGTCCCAGGCGCGGGAGAACACGTCCAGGGACCAGTTCTGCGGCCAGCCGAAGGCGGAGCCGCCGATCTGGGCGTCGGTCTTGAAGGCGCTGAGGATCAGCCACAGCAGCGGCAGCACGATCATCAGGGCCCACAGGGCGAGGAAGCCGTGCGAGAAGACGTTCAGCACGACGCCTTCGCCGCGTTCGTCACCGGGGCTGGTCCGGGTCTTGGTCACGGCCGGACCGGTGGGGGCCGAGTCGCCGGGGGAGGCGGTCTTGAGGGGTGCGCTCATCGTTCCGTCATCTCCGGCTTCAGAACTCGATGCGTTCACGGCGGGTGGCGCGCAGCATGACCACCGAGACGATCAGGGTGAGGAGCAGCATCACCACGCCCATGGCGCAGGCGTAGCCGCTCTTGCCGTACAGCAGGAAGTTCCGCATCATCACGGTCGCCATGACCTCGCTGTGGTGATCGGGGCCGCCGCCGTACTCCCCCGCCGTCATCGTGGAGACCAGGATGAACATGTCCATCGCCGCGATGCCGAGGTAGACCCAGGCGGTCTGCACGGAGTCCCAGAGCAGGGGCAGGGTGATCCGGAAGAAGGTGTGGGCGCGGCCGGCGCCGTCGATCAGCGCGGCCTCGTAGATGTCCCTCGGAATGGCCTGCATGGCGGCGGAGAACAGCACCAGATAGAAGCCGACGCCGTGCCAGACGACGACCGCGATCAGCGCCCAGAGCACGAAGTTCGGCTCATTCAGCCATTCGACCGGGCCGCTCTCGTCGACCAGCCCCAGTTTCATGAGGAAGCCGTTGAGCATGCCACCGCTGTCACTGCGGTACACGGCGCCGAACAGCACCGCGAGAATGGCCAGCGACAGGACCTGCGGAAAGAAGTAGACGATCTTGTAGAAGCCCGACCCGGCGACCCCCGAGACACCGCCGGCCCGGCCGCGCCCGCCCGCGTTCAGCATGAACGCGAAGAACAGCGCGAGCAGAATGGTGATCACCGGGATGAACACCAGGAACAGGATGTTGTGCCAGATGGCCTTGAGGAAGATGTCGTCCTGGAACAACGCGGTGTAGTTGTCCAGCCCGACGAAGTTGAACGTCTGGGACTGCCCCTTCCAGTCCGTCAGCGAATAGCCGAAGGTCTGGAGATAGGGCCAGATGACGAAGATCAGATAGAGCGCCACGGGGATGAACAAAAACCCCGCGACGAACCGGTACTGCCCTTTGCGCATTGGCGTGATCCTGCCTTGGGTTCCGTGAGACGAAGGGCCCGCACGCCTCGGGGGCGCGGGGAGCTGCGCGTTTCAAGCCATCCACGGTGGACCGGCGGCCCACCGCACCACTCAGCCCCCCACGACGCCCGAAGGCCCGCTCAGTCCCGGTGGTTCTTCTTGGAATCCGGGTCCTTCGCCTGCTTGTCCACGGCCGCCTGCGCCCGCTTCAGCCACTCGGCGGGCTGGATCCGCTTGGCCATCAGCTCGTTCGACGCGTTCTGGATCGCCGTGTCCATCTCGCTGTACCACTCGGTGTACAGGTAGCGGAAGGTGTTGTCACCGGCGGCCTTGGACGCCTCGACCGTGGACTGCGTGCCGGGCCGCAGCTGCACGCCGGGGTCGACGCCGTCCTTGAGGATGGTCAGGGAGTTCGCCTCCTTGGCGAACAGCGTCGACCATTCCTTGGACAGCATCATCCGCATGAACTCCTTGGCCGCCGGCAGGTTCTTCGCCTTGGCGGGGATGATGAACGGCTCGCCGGAGCCGGCCCGGATCGCCTCGAACGGCATCTTGCTGTCGGGCAGCAGCGGCATCGGCATGAACTTCATGTCGAAGTCGGCCGGGGTCTGCTTGAGCTGCTCGTTCTCCAGCCAGGAGCCGGAGGTGATGAACACGGCCTTGTACTGGTTCCAGCGGGTCTGGGACTCGGTGTGGGTGAGGCCGTTGGTGCCGGGCATCAGATAGCCCTTCTCGACGACCTCGTAGATCGCCTCGACACCGGCCTTCGCGGCGTCGGAGCCGACGAACGCCTTCGGGTCGAGGTTGTCGATGGCCTTCATCGCGTCGAGGCCGCCGGTCTTGGCGATCAGGTCCATGATGGCGACGTTGATGTAGTACGGGTACTTGCCCTGGTGGGCGAGGCCGCCGATGCCCTTGGCCTTGGCCTCCTTGCAGATGGTCAGGAAGTCCGCCCAGGTCTTGGGCTCCTCCCAGCCGTTCTCCTTGAACAGCTTGCCGGAGTACCACAGGCCCCACACCGTGTAGATGTAGTTGAGGGCGACGACCTTGTCCTCCTGCATGCCCGCGTCGAGCGTGCCGGGGATGAGGGTGTCGCGGACCTTCTTGGCGGGGTCGTCGATCGAGGGGGCGTCCAGGACGGCGGCCAGGTCGAGGAGCTGGTCGTTCTTGTAGAGGACGTCGATCGGGATCTGCTGGGCGCCGGAGTCGTCGACGATGTCCGGCGGGTTGCCCGCGTTGAACCGGGGCTGGAGCTTGCCGGTGATCTCCTGGGTGCCGGTGTGGGTGGAGGTGACGCCCCACTTCTTCTGGAAGGCCGCCTCCCACGCCTTGGCGTAGGCGTCGCCGTAGCCGCCCTTGAAGATGACGACGTCGAGCTTGCTGCCCTTCTTGACGCCGAAGGGGTTGGACGTGGACGTCTCGCCCTGGGCGTCCTCGGAGGAGTCGTCGTCCCCGCCGCCGCTCGCGCAGGCGGAGAGGAAGCTCATCGTGGGGACGGTGATCAGGCCCAGCGCAGCGGATCGCTTGATCAGATCGCGGCGGCCCACACCCTCCGCGGTGGTGGTGCCGGGGGCCTCGGGTTCGTTGTTCTCAGCGGTCGTGGATCCCATGCTCAAGTCCTCGCCTTCTCCAGGACTCAGGCGGTGAACCGGATCCTCCCGGCACCGCGATCGGTTCAAGCTGGGGTCGTGCGTGAGGATTCAACAGGGGCAAGACGGCGGTCCGCGCGCGGACACGTCCGCGCCCACCGGTAATTCCCCCCAGGTAGTGCCCGCCCCACGGTCGTGCGACCACGATGCGGACGCCGACAGGTATAGTCCACTTCCCGCCAAGGGAGCAAGATCGAATGCAAGGTTGGCTGTCGGTCTTTTCCGAGTTGAGACCTCGCGGAAATACGAGCGTCCGTGCGCCGCTCGACCACGAATTCCCCGCCGTGCGACCGGGATGGCTCACTCAACACCCTTGACACCACTCACCACTTGAACCACTACTGGTCCCTGCGCAACACGGCAGACAACGTTGTCCACTACTGGTCATTTCTTGATCGCCAAGGCGGTCGAGGGAGCTGATCAGGCGCAGGGAGGGTGCTCGCGGATGCGGCACGGATGGAGTTCCACGGTGGCGCTCGGCGCCGCCGCGTTCGCTCTGGTGGTGGCCTCGCAGGGGGCCGCCGTCGCGTTACCGGCCCGACCGGCGGCGGCCGACCGGGAGTTCAGTTCCTCCTTCGAGTCGGGGGATCCGGCACCGGACTGGACCGACACCGTCGACACCGCGCCGGACGGCTCCCCCCGCGCCTCCGGTGTCGACGGCGGCTACGCCACGGGCATCCCCGGCAACATCACCGACCGGGTGACGGAGGTCCGGGCGAGCGGCGAGAACACCTCCGGCGGGGAGGTGAAGGAGAACCTGGTCGACGGCGAGCCGGGCACCAAGTGGCTCTCCTTCCAGCCCACCGGCTGGGTGGAGTTCGACCTCGACCGACCCGCCGAGGTGGTGACGTACGCGCTGACCTCGGCGAACGACGCCGAGGGGCGCGACCCGAAGGACTGGACCCTGAAGGGTTCCGCAGACGGCAAGGAGTGGCGGACCCTCGACACCCGCACCGGCGAGTCCTTCCCCGAGCGGTATCTGACCAAGTCGTACGACATCGCCGCCGACGCGGTCGCCGGGTACCGCCACTTCCGGCTGGACATCACCCGGAACAACGGGGCCTCCACCATCACCCAGCTCGCCGACGTGCAGTTCTCCACCGGCGGCGGCCAGACGCCCGCGCCGAAGGAGATGCGCACCCACACCGACCGGGGGCCGAGCGGCTCGGCGACCGCCAAGGCCGGGGTGGGCTTCACCGGGAAGCGGGCGCTGCGGTACGCGGGCCGGCACACGGCGGACGGCCCGGCCCACTCGTACAACAAGGTCTACGACGTGGACGTGGCCGTCGGGCGGGACACCGAGCTGGCGTACCGGATCTTCCCGTCCATGGCGGACGGCGACCTGGACTACGACGCCACCCATGTCGCGGTCGACCTGGTCTTCACGGACGGCACCTCACTGAGTGAGCTGCGCGCCGTCGACCAGCACGGATTCCCCCTCACGCCGCGCGGACAAGGCGCGGCGAAGGTGCTGTACGTCAACCAGTGGAACGACGTCGTCTCCCGGATCGGGTCGGTCGCGGCCGGGAAGACGGTGGACCGGGTCCTGGTGGCATACGACTCTCCGAAGGGGCCGGCGAGGTTCCGCGGCTGGCTCGACGACGTGACCCTGCGGGTGCGGGCGCCCGAGCGGCCGAAGGCACATCTCTCCGACTACGCGGTGACCACCAGGGGGACGAACTCCAGCGGCGGCTTCTCCCGCGGCAACAACTTCCCGGCGACGGCGGTCCCCCATGGCTTCAACTTCTGGACGCCGGTGACCAACGCGGGCTCGCTCAGCTGGCTGTACGACTACGCGCGGGCCAACAACGCGGACAACCTGCCGACCGTCCAGGCGTTCAGCGCGAGCCATGAGCCGAGCCCCTGGATGGGTGACCGGCAGACCTTCCAGGTGATGCCGTCGGCCGCAGCCGGCACCCCCGACCTGGGCCGCACGGCGCGGGCGCTGGCGTTCCGGCACGAGAACGAGACGGCCCGGCCGTACTACTACGGGGTCCGCTTCGAGAACGGGATCAAGGCGGAGATGGCGCCGACGGACCACGCGGCGGTGCTCCGCTTCACCTATCCGGGAGACGACGCCAGTGTCCTCTTCGACAACGTCACCGACCAGGCGGGCCTGACCCTCGACAAGGAGGCCGGGGTCGTCACGGGATTCTCGGATGTGAAGTCCGGGCTGTCGACGGGCGCGACCCGCCTCTTCGTGTACGGGGTGTTCGACAAGCCGGTGACCGGCGGCGACTCCGCCGGGGTGAGGGGCCGTCTCCGTTTCGACGCGGGCGCGGACCGGACGGTGACCCTCCGCCTGGCCACCTCCCTGATCAGCATCGACCAGGCGAAGGACAATCTGCGCCAGGAGATCCCGGAGGGCACCGCCTTCGAGAGTGTCCGGGACCGGGCGCGGGCGCAGTGGGACCGGCTCCTGGGCCGGGTGGAGGTCGAGGGCGCGACCCCCGATCAGCTGACCACGCTGTACTCCAACCTGTACCGGCTGTACCTATACCCCAACTCGGGCTTCGAGAAGGTCGGTTCGACCCACCAGTACGCCTCGCCGTTCTCCCCCATGCCGGGCCCGGACACCCCGACCCACACGGGCGCGAAGATCGTGGAGGGCAAGGTGTACGTCAACAACGGCTTCTGGGACACCTACCGGACGACGTGGCCGGCCTACTCGCTGCTGACGCCGTCCCGGGCGGGCGAGCTGGTGGACGGTTTCGTGCAGCAGTACAAGGACGGCGGCTGGACCTCCCGTTGGTCCTCCCCCGGGTACGCGGACCTGATGACGGGCACCTCCTCGGACGTGGCGTTCGCGGACGCGTACGTCAAGGGTGTCGACTTCGACGCGGAGGCGGCGTACGAGGCGGCCGTCAAGAACGCCACGGTCGTCCCGCCGAACCCGGGCGTCGGCCGCAAGGGCATGGCCTCCTCCCCCTTCCTCGGCTACACCAGCACCGACACCCACGAGGGCCTGTCCTGGGCGCTGGAGGGCTACCTCAACGACTACGGCATCGCCCGGATGGGCCGGGCCCTGTACGAGCGGACGGGTGAGAAGCGGTACCGGGAGGAGTCGGCGTACTTCCTCGACCGGGCGCGGGACTACGTGGAGCTGTTCGACAAGGACGCCGGGTTCTTCCAGGGCCGGGACGGCACCGGGAAGTGGCGGCTGGACTCGTCGGCGTACGACCCGCGGGTCTGGGGCCACGACTACACGGAGACCAACGGCTGGGGCTACGCGTTCACCGCGCCCCAGGACAGCAAGGGCCTGGCGAACCTGTACGGCGGCCGGGCCGGGCTGGCGAAGAAGCTGGACACCTACTTCTCCACCCCGGAGACCGCCTCCCCCGACTTCACCGGCTCCTACGGCGGCGTCATCCACGAGATGACCGAGGCACGGGACGTACGGATGGGCATGTACGGCCACTCCAACCAGGTCGCCCACCACGCGATCTACATGTACGACGCGGCCGGGCAGCCGTGGAAGACGCAGGAGAAGGTCCGCGAGGTGCTGTCCCGGCTGTACGTCGGCAGCGACATCGGGCAGGGCTACCACGGCGACGAGGACAACGGCGAGCAGTCGGCCTGGTACCTCTTCTCGGCGCTCGGCTTCTATCCGCTGGTGATGGGCAGCGGCGAGTACGCCATCGGCTCGCCCCTGTTCACCGAGGCGACCGTCCATCTGGAGAACGGCCGGGACCTGGTGGTCCGGGCCCCGAAGAACAACGCGAGGAACGTCTATGTTCAGGGCTTGAAGGTCAACGGCAAGACATGGCGGTCGACGTCGCTGCCGCACGCGCTGCTCGCGAAGGGCGGCGTGCTGGAGTTCGACATGGGCCCGAGGCCGTCGCGGTGGGGCACGGGCGAGAGCGCCGCGCCGGTGTCGATCACCAAGGACGACCAGGTGCCGTCGCCGCGCTCGGACGCCATCGAGGGCACCGGGGAACTCTTCGACGACACCTCGTCGACGAAGGCCACGCTGACGACGGCCGAGCTGCCGGTGCCGGCCCGCACCAGGGCCGTGCAGTACACCCTGACGTCCGCCGACCCCACCGAGGCCCCCACCGGCTGGACCCTCCAGGGCTCGGCCGACAGCACCACCTGGACGACCCTCGACAGGCGCTCCGGCCAGTCCTTCACCTGGGACCGCCAGACCCGCGCCTTCTCCGTCCCCACTCCGAGGACCTACCGCCACTACCGCCTGGTCCTGGACGCCCCGTCGACCCTCGCGGAGGTGGAACTGCTGTCGTGACACCGAGCGTGCGAACACGGTGAGCACCAGGGGGCCCGGCGTCTCGTCGGGCCCCAACTGATTTGACGGCGTGGGACGTTGAGGGGATAGAGTCTTGTATAGACCACTCGACAACGTTGTCTGCCCTTGTCGCCGACGGTCGCCCGAGCCATTCCTCCTCCGAGCCGGTTTCCCCCGTACCGGCCCGGCTCACGGACCGGGTGGGCACGCACCGCCCGCCCACCCGGTCCGCCCGAGCACCTCAGGGCCTCGCCGGAGCGCTCAGCGCCTACCCCACCCGGCAGGGCAACGTCGTACTGGAATCACCTCCCGGCCCTTGGACCACGTACCCGAAGGTCGCCGTCGCCCCTGGGGCCAACGAGCCGTTCCAGTTGGCGTTGTGGACCATCACGCTCTGTCCGCTGTAGGTGGCGGTGCCGCTCCAGAGGCTGTCGACGCGCTGGCCGCTCGGCAGGGTCCAGTCGACCATCCAGCCGAGCATCGGCACGTCACCGGTGTTCTTGACGACGACCTCGGACTGGTAGCCATTGCTCCACGTGCCCGTCGTACGGCGGGTCGCGGAGCACTGGCCCGGTACCGGCTCGGTCGGGTTGCCGGGCTGCTTGATGCCAGTCACCTCGCCGTTGCCGCCGTCGAAGACGACGTCGGAACAGGAGTAGAAGGTCTCCTGGCTGTCGGAGCGCTGCCAGACCATGTAGATGATGTGGCGGCCCGACTTGTTCGCGGGGAGCTGGCCCCGCCAGGAGTAGTTGGCCTCGACCGTGCCCGGGCTGCCGTTCAGCCGCGGGTGGTCGACGCTCAGGAACGGCCGGTCCTCGATGTCGTTCCAGGTGAGCGTCTTCGTCGGGTCGAAGCCGTCCTTGGTGATGTACACGTAGAACCAGCCCGGGTGCGCCGCCCACGCGTTGTACGAGAAGTCGACGTTCGCGCCGGCGGTGAGGTGGGTCAGCGGCCAGTCCCTGCTGGGCGTGTTGAACCCGGTGAAGTTGGTGTTGCCGCCGCTGCACAGCTGGCCGTCCGGGACGAAGCCCCGGGTGCGGCCGCCGCCGTCCGAGCGGAGCACCGAGAACCAGTTGTAGAACGGGGTCGTCCCGCTCGTCTGCTGTGCCGCCCGGCAGGCGGGGTTGACCGGTTTGATCTCCCCGGTGTCGGTCAGTGCGTCCTGCCAGCACAGGAAGGTACGACTGCCGGGCTTCATCGGCGTGCCGTGCGCCTCCGCCGTGCCGCTGCCGGCGGTGACGACCAGGCCGAGCGCCGGGATCGTCGTCACGAGGGCCAGCAGGACGAGCAGCAGCGCGCGGTGCCGTTTGGGCAGCCTCAATCGCGGTGTTGTCACATGCATGACAAACGCTCCTTGGGTGTACGGCCTTGAGGAACGTGCGTGTGCGCAGGTGCGTGCGTGCGGATGTACAGACGTACGGATGTGCGGGTGCTTGTCTGGCGTGGGTGCGGGTGTGTTGCGTACGCGTGAGTGGTGCGGGGTGGGAACGGTCCGTCGAGGGACGGGTTCCGGTCCGCCGCTCGGAATGGGAGCGCTCCCACCCCCACCTGCTTCGGAAGCTAGCGCGAAGTGGTTCGGTTGTAAACCGCTGGCGCAAGAAGGCGAAGGTGGACGCGTCGGAGGGCCGCTCGCCCCGGCGCACGGCGGAGGGCCGCACCCCCGTCGCCGGGGATGCGGCCCTCAACTGCCTTACTTGATCGTTCAGTTGCGGATCAGGTTGCGCAGCACGTACTGCATGATGCCGCCGTTGCGGTAGTAGTCGGCCTCACCGGGGGTGTCGATGCGGACGACCGCGTCGAACTCGACGCCCGTGTCGGTGGTGACCTTGACCGTGCTCGGGGTCGTGCCCTCGTTCAGCTCGGTGACGCCGGTGATGGAGAAGGTCTCCTCGCCGGTCAGACCGAGCGTGTCGGCGGACTGGCCGGCCGGGAACTGCAGCGGGAGGACGCCCATGCCGATGAGGTTCGAACGGTGGATGCGCTCGTACGACTCGGTGATGACGGCCTTGACGCCGAGGAGCGCGGTGCCCTTGGCCGCCCAGTCGCGGGACGAGCCGGAGCCGTACTCCTTGCCGCCCAGGATGACCAGCGGGGTGCCGGCGGCCTGGTAGTTCTGCGACGCGTCGTAGATGAAGGAGACCGGGCCGCCCTCCTGCGTGAAGTCGCGGGTGTAGCCGCCCTCGGTGCCCGGCGCGATCTGGTTGCGCAGGCGGATGTTGGCGAACGTGCCGCGGATCATGACCTCGTGGTTGCCTCGGCGGGAGCCGTAGGAGTTGAAGTCACGACGCTCCACACCGTGCTCGGTGAGGTACTTGCCGGCCGGGGTGTCGGCCTTGATGGCACCGGCCGGGGAGATGTGGTCGGTGGTGACCGAGTCGCCCAGCTTGGCCAGGACGCGGGCGCCGACGATGTCGGTGACCGGGGTGGTCTCCATCGTCATGCCCTCGAAGTACGGGGGCTTGCGGACGTAGGTCGACTCCGGGTCCCACTCGAAGGTGTCGCCGGTCGGGATCGACAGGGCCTGCCACTGGGCGTCACCCGCGAAGACGTCCTGGTAGGACTTGGAGAACATGTCCTCGCCGATGGCGTTGGCGACGACGTCGTTGACCTCGGCCTCGGTCGGCCAGATGTCCTGGAGGTAGACCGGCTTGCCGTCCTGGTCGGTGCCGAGGGCGTCCTTGGTGATGTCCACCTTCATGGAGCCCGCGAGGGCGTACGCGACGACCAGCGGCGGGGAGGCCAGGTAGTTCATCTTGACGTCGGGGTTGATCCGGCCCTCGAAGTTCCGGTTGCCGGAGAGGACCGAGGTGACCGCGAGGTCGTGGTCGTTGACGGCCTTGGAGACCTCCTCCGGCAGCGGGCCGGAGTTGCCGATGCAGGTGGTGCAGCCGTAGCCGACGAGGTTGAAGCCGACCTTGTCGAGGTACGGCGTCAGACCGGCCTTGTCGAAGTAGTCGGTGACGACCTTCGAGCCCGGGGCGAGGGTGGTCTTGACCCACGGCTTGCGGGTCAGGCCCTTCTCCACGGCCTTCTTCGCGACGAGCGCGGCGGCGACCATGACGTACGGGTTCGAGGTGTTGGTGCAGGAGGTGATGGCCGCGACCGTCACCGCGCCGTGGTCGATCTCGTACGAGGAGCCGTCGGGGGCGGTCACGGTGACCGGGTTGGACGGGATGCCGTTCGGGATCGTCGACGGGGCGTCGGAGCTGGGGAAGGACTCCTTGCTGGCCTCGTACTCGTCGTTGACGTAGTTGCGGACGTCCGCCTTGAACTGCTCGGCGGCGTTCGCGAGGACGATGCGGTCCTGCGGGCGCTTCGGGCCGGCGATGGAGGGGACGACCGTGGAGAGGTCGAGCTCCAGCTTCTCGGAGAAGTCGGGCTCGGCAGCCGGGTCCAGCCAGAGGCCCTGCTCCTTGGCGTACGCCTCGACGAGCGCGAGCTGCTGCTCGGAGCGGCCGGTCAGCTTGAGGTACTTGATGGTCTCGTCATCGATCGGGAAGATCGCGGCGGTGGAGCCGAACTCCGGCGACATGTTGCCGATGGTGGCGCGGTTGGCCAGGGAGGTGGCGGCGACGCCCTCACCGTAGAACTCGACGAACTTGCCGACGACACCGTGCTTGCGCAGCATCTCGGTGATGGTGAGCACGAGGTCGGTGGCGGTGGTGCCGGGGGTCAGCTCACCGGTCAGCTTGAAGCCGACGACGCGCGGGATGAGCATCGACACCGGCTGGCCGAGCATCGCGGCCTCGGCCTCGATGCCGCCGACGCCCCAACCGAGCACACCGAGGCCGTTGACCATGGTGGTGTGCGAGTCGGTGCCGACGAGGGTGTCGGGGTACGCCTGGCCGCCTCGGACCATGACGGTGCGGGCCAGGTGCTCGATGTTGACCTGGTGGACGATGCCGGTGCCCGGGGGGACGACCTTGAAGTCGTCGAACGCGGTCTGGCCCCAGCGCAGGAACTGGTAGCGCTCCTTGTTGCGGCCGTACTCCAGGTCGACGTTCTGCTTGAAGGCGTCGTTCGTGCCGAACTTGTCGGCGATGACGGAGTGGTCGATGACCATCTCGGCCGGGGAGAGCGGGTTGACCTTCGCCGGGTCGCCGCCGAGGGCCTTGACGGCCTCACGCATGGTGGCGAGGTCCACCACACAGGGAACGCCGGTGAAGTCCTGCATGATCACGCGGGCCGGCGTGAACTGGATCTCCTGGCTGGGCTGAGCCTGGGAGTCCCAGTTGCCGAGGGCACGGATGTGGTCGGCGGTGATGTTCGCGCCGTCCTCCGTGCGGAGCAGGTTCTCCAGCAGGACCTTGAGGCTGTAGGGCAGGCGAGCCGAGCCCTCCACCTTGTCCAGCCGGAAGATCTCGTACGACTCGTCGCCCACCTGCAGCGTGCTGCGGGCGTCGAAGCTGTTCGCCGACACGACAGTCTCCTTCATTCCATGTGCGCGTTCCACCGCATCCTGCCGCCACGCCCTCTTGGCCGATCCGCTAAGGTAAGGCTAAGTTAGGCACCCCTTACCGGGGTGGCGGCCGCAGTGCGCCTCGGCAGATATCTCGATGTCGAGATAACTCTAGTACATAGGCGCGGACAGGTCATGCCCGGGCGGATGTGGCGTGCGCCAATGTCCGGACGGAAGGGGCGGGCCTCGGTGCGCGCCGGGCAGAAGTGGCCGGGCTTGAAGTCGGCGAGCGGCCGGGCCCGAGGTCGGGGACAGGCGCGTCCGAGCTCGGCAGGCGGAGGCGTCCGGGGCGGGCGAGCGGGGTGCGGCCGTCACGCTGGGTCCACGGTCAGCGGGCAGGTGGCGACTGCGGCCGGGTGAGCGGCTGGGTCAGCGGGCGGTGGCGGCTGCGGCCGGGTCAGCGGGCGGTGGCAACTGCGGGCGGGTGAGCGACCGGGTCAGCGGGCGGTGGCAACTGCGGCCGGGTGAGCGACCGGGTCAGCGGGCGGTGGCGACTACGGCCGGGTGAGCGACCGGGTCAGCGGGCGGTGGCAACTACGGCCGGGTGAGCCGTGGTGTCCGCGGCCGGCGGTGGCAGACGACGAGCCGGCGGCGGTGTGTTCCGGCGAACTCCGCGCGTTCGGCCATCAGTTCGTCGAGTCGGGGTATCCGGAAGGCGTCAGTGACCCTTCGAGGGGAGGCTTGGATGCCGCTCACCTTTCGCAAGAGCTTCCGGATCCTGCCGGGCGTGCGCCTGAACATCAACAAGCGCTCGTGGTCCATCACCACCGGTGGCGACCACGGGCCACGCCACACCCGCAGCAGCACAGGACGCCGTACGACCTCCATGGACCTGCCCGGCCCCTTCGGCTGGCGCCGCACACGCTCGACCCGGTCGCGCCGGGGGTGACGGGGAGGGGCGGCGGTCGGGAGAGCCGCGCCGCACCCTCACAGGTCCGACCCGTCGTCCGTCGCGGACGGCCAGGGTCATCGCTCGACCCGACCCGTCGCCAGGCAAGGCCCGGCGGCGGCCCTGTGGGGCGTTCCCTCGTGTCCGCCTTCTCCGACCGCCCCGTCGGTCTCGCCGGCCCGGCGAGTCACCTCGCCGGGCCCCCTCCCGTTTCTGCCGTTCCTCGTCGTACGCCTCGCGTGCGGATGCGTGAGGGCGGCGGGACCGGGCAGCGCCCCCTCCCCCGTGTGGGGCCCTGCCCGTGCCGTGCCGCCCTCTTCGCGGCACCCTTATTTGCGCTGGCCGGCGGCCCACGCGGCGACGACGGTGACGATGACCGCGGCCGCCCCTCCCGCCATGAGGTCCAGCCCCGCGCGGCGCTTCGCGTCGTGCTCGCGGCGCCCGTGCAGCAGCGCCGCCAACGGCACACCGACGAAGGCGACCGCGATGACGACGACACCGAGGACCACGGTCCACGGGGCGGGCGCGGCCGCGACGGCGACCGCCCCCATCGCGCCGGCCAGGGTCGCGAGATGACGGGCCACCCACACTCCCCCGATGTGTGCCTGGCCCTCCTTCGTGTCCTCGCCGCCGCCCGCACCGGACCGTCGTTCCGAAGGCGTGCCGTCGCGTTCCGCGACCGCCGGTCCCGCGCGACGGCCGGTGGCGGCACCGATCGTATGAAGGACCCCTTCGCCTCCCACGGCGTCGACGCGGTGGTGGACGACGAGTTCCTCGTGGACGATGCGTTCCTCGTCCGGTACGCCGTCGGCCAGGTGATAGGCCACCAGTTCGGCGTCGGCCTCCTTCAACTGGCCGACGAGCACCGTCATGGCCTCGTTCTCCGATTCATCCATTCGAACCCCTTTTCCCCCGATCGTTGGGCTTGCCAGGGCCCGGGTAAGGCCCGCCCGGGGATCACGGTCTCTGGTCGCCTCCGCGGCTCGGGCCCGGGCCCGTCCGGGCGAAGGCCACCGGAATCCGTGATCCCCGTACGCGCGCTACCCGCGGTGGCACCGCTGCCTCCCCGGGGCCCGGGCACCCTGGCGTGCCAGGTGCCGTCCGATCTTCCGTTCCGCCTTGTTGAGGGTGGCCGCGACCGTGCCCGGACGGATGCCGAGGATGTCGGCGGTCTCGTCCAGCGTCATCTCCTTGACCCGCCGCAGCCAGAACACCTCGAACTGGCGTTCCGTCAACAGCTCCCTGACCATGCGGAGCGCGCGGCGGACCTCGTCGCGGCGGATGACCTGCTCCGCGGTCGTGTCGCCGGTGGCGCGGTCGGGGAAGCGTTCGACGGGGACCTCGCGCGGATGGGTGCGCCGCAGGTCGGCGATCTGGTTGCGTACGGCGCGGATGGTGTAGCCGATCGCGGCCTTCTCTTCGAGCGGCGGCACGCGGGTGACCGCCGCGTGGCTCGCCACTTTGGCGAAGTAGCGGGCGTCCGGCGCGCCGACGCCGCGCGCCACGGCGTACGCGAAGCCCTCCGCCTCCAACAGCAGCCCCTGTTCGGGGGTGAGGGACCGCACCGGGCCGACGTCCGGCTCCGTACGGGGATCCGGCACGGCGGTGGGCGGCGCGGTGGGGGGCACGGTGGTGGGCGGCGGCACCGCGACGGCGTCCGGGGCGGCGGCCCCGACCAGCGCCGCCATGTCGTCACGCGCCGCCACGGGACTCGGCACGTCACCGTCGTCCGCCGCCGGACCGGTGTCCGTCCCGGTCTCGCCGCGCCGCTGTGGACCCGGCACCGGGGCGGCCGGCGGCGTGGTCTCGCACGGGACCCCGTCCACCGGCTCGGGTACCAGTCCGGTCATACTTCCTCCTGGTGTTGCGGAGCTTGCGCTGCGGGTCGTTTCACTGGGGAATCGGGGCAGCCGGAGGGTTGTCTTTACGCCCTGCGCCGAATGCCACCCCGCAGGGCGCAACTCGCTTCGCGTCAAGGGAAGTTCACCCCACCGAGCGGCGCACTCGGGCGCGCCGGGAAGCGCGTACGCGGCGCGCGAGCCGGGTCGCGGCCACGAAGAGGGCCGTCGCCAACGCGACCCCCGCGGAGGCCATGGAGCCGTCGTGGACCACCGCGTACTGGTGGACCGCGGACGCCAGCGCCCCGGTGCCGCCGACCGCGAACAGCCCGGCGGCGGTGGCGTATCCGCTCTCCATCCGCCGGTCGATGCGGTCCAGGCGGGCCGCCATCTCGGCGAGTTCGGCGACGGAGGCCCGCGTTCCGGCGGGGCGGGACGGGAGGTCGGTCATGGTGGGCTCCTGGCGTCGGGGACCGTCACGGCATCGCGGCCGGGCTCGGCCCGCGCGACGTCCGCACCCTCCATCGCCGTTCGGAGCACACTTCCGTTACTCCTCCGGAGAGAAGTGGCATCCCTCACACAGGAGTACGGGCGACACAGGCCACCCTCCCACCCGAACGGCCCACCCGAACGTCATGCGCATCTCATATCTGAGATAGCCTCACCGCATGACCGACGACTACCTCGTACGCATCGGCAGGCTCATCCGTGACGCCCGACAGCATCGTGGCTGGACACAGTCGCAGTTGGCGGAGGCTCTGGGGACGAGTCAGAGCGCGGTGAACCGTATCGAGCGCGGCAACCAGAACATCAGCCTTGAGATGATCGCTCGCATCGGTGAGGCCCTGGACAGCGAGATCGTCTCACTGGGCTACGCGGGTCCGATGCATCTGCGGGTGGTCGGCGGGCGCCGGCTCTCCGGTTCGATCGATGTGAAGACCAGCAAGAACGCGTGTGTCGCACTGCTGTGCGCCTCCTTGTTGAACAAGGGGCGCACGGTGCTGCGCCGGGTGGCCCGGATCGAGGAGGTGTACCGCCTGCTGGAGGTGCTCGGCTCCATCGGCGTCCGCACCCGCTGGATCAACGACGGCGTCGACCTGGAGATCGTGCCGCCGGCCGAGCTGGACCTGGCGGCGATCGACGCGGAGGCGGCCCGCCGCACCCGGTCGATCATCATGTTCCTCGGCCCGCTGCTGCACCGCATGGACCACTTCAAGCTGCCGTACGCGGGCGGTTGCGACCTCGGTACGCGGACCATCGAGCCGCACATGATCGCGCTGCGCCGGTTCGGGCTGGACATCACCGCGACCGAGGGGCTGTACCACGCCGAGGTGGACCGGTCCGTGACGCCGGGCCGCCCGATCGTGCTGACCGAGCGCGGCGACACGGTGACCGAGAACGCGCTGCTCGCCGCGGCCCGCCACAACGGTGTGACCGTCATCCGCAACGCCTCGTCCAACTACATGGTCCAGGACCTGTGCTTCTTCCTGGAGGCGCTCGGCGTCCGGGTCGAGGGCATCGGCACGACCACGCTCACGGTGCACGGCGTGCCGCACATCGACGCGGACGTCGACTACTCCCCCTCCGAGGACCCGGTCGAGGCGATGAGCCTGCTCGCCGCGGCGGTCGTCACCGAGTCGGAGCTGACGGTGCGCCGGGTGCCGATCGAGTTCCTGGAGATCGAGCTGGCGGTCCTGGAGGAGATGGGCCTCGACCACGACCGCACGACGGAGTACTTCGCCGACAACGGCCGTACGCGTCTGGTGGACCTCACGGTCCGGCCCTCGAAGCTCTCGGCGCCGATCGACAAGATCCACCCGATGCCGTTCCCCGGCCTGAACATCGACAACGTCCCGTTCTTCGCGGCCATCGCCGCCGTCGCCCAGGGCAAGACCCTCATCCACGACTGGGTGTACGACAACCGGGCGATCTACCTCACCGACCTCAACCGTCTCGGTGGCCGCCTCCAACTCCTCGACCCGCACCGGGTGCTCGTCGAGGGCCCGACCCGCTGGCGCGCCGCCGAGATGATGTGCCCGCCGGCCCTGCGCCCCGCCGTGGTCGTCCTCCTCGCGATGATGGCCGCCGAGGGCACGTCCGTCCTCCGCAACGTCTATGTCATCAACCGCGGTTACGAGGAGCTCGCGGAGCGCCTCAACACGGTGGGGGCCCAGATCGAGACCTTCCGGGACATCTGAGCGCCACGCGGCCGGGACCGCCGTCAGCCGGGGAGTCGCGCGACGGGGCGGTGGTCTGGGTCGCCGGATGCAGGTCGGGGGCGGCCCTCGGAAGAAGGACTCCACGGGCCACCCCCGACTCAGGTCGTTCACGCCGCTGTTCGGCGTACGACCTCCGCGACCTCGTAGCCCGCCTCGACGATGGCCGCGCGTACGGCGGCGTCCTCGATCCGGTCTCCCGAGACGATCACCAGGCCCGATCTGACGTCGACGTCGACGGCCGTGACGCCGGCCACGCGTACAACCTCCTCGGTGATGCTCGTGGCGCAGCGGCCGCAGGTCATTCCGTCCACGGTGAAGATCTTGTCCGCCATCGGGTCGCTCCTGTCCTTCTCCTCCCCGGGCCGCCCCCCGAGGGGCCGGCGACGCCGGGGCGTGTGGCACGGGGTACGGCCCGGCGGCCCGCGGTGTTCAGGACGCGATGATCGTCGCGTATCTGCCCCGGTAGGCGCCGGACGCGTGGATCGGTGCGGTGAGGCGCTCGGCGTCGGTTTCGACCGCCCGTCTGATCACCACGCCGAATGCCCTTCGCGGGTCGGCGTTCTTCGTTCCGGTGAACATGGGCCTTCCCCCTTCCCCACTCCGGTGCCACTATTGCATGCTGAATGCAATAACACATGGTGGGCAATAGGGGGATTCGTGGGACGTGGCTGCCGCGGCACCGCGGAGGTGGTGACGGACCGATGAACGTTCAGGTTTTCCGTGGCGCCGACAGCCTCGCCCACGCCGACGCACTGCGCTCCGTCTACGTCGACGTCTTCTGTGCCCCGCCCTGGAACGAGGACGAGGGCATGGGGGACACGTTCGTGCGGCGGTTGGCGGCGGATGCCACGAGGGGTGGGTTCACCGCGGCGCTCGCGTTCGCCGGCGCGGAGGTCGCCGGGTTCGCCACCGCGTGGACCACCGGGACGCCCTTCCCCACCGGCCGCTGCTACCCACAGGTCGCCGCCGGTCTGGGACCCGAGTGCACCGCCGACTGGCTGTGCGGGGCCCTCGAGATCGACGAGCTGGCCGTACGGCCGGGCGCCCGGGGCCGCGGCGTCGCCGGTGAACTCCTGGCAGCCGTCACCGCGGACGCGCCCGGGGGACGCTCCTGGCTGCTGACGTCCGCCCGTTCGCCCCGCGCCGTGTCCTTCTACCGCCACCGGGACTGGACCCAGGCGACGCACCCCTCTCCCGACGGTCAGGGCATCGTCGTCTTCCTGGGCCCCCACCACCCGGCCCGCACCCTGGCGGCGCTCCCGTCCCCGCCGCCGTGAACCGTTGACGGCGGGGACAGTGGTGACTGCGGGGGCAGTGGCGATACCCGCCGCTCGCCGACCCGCGAACGTCAGCTCTTGTCGAGCATCTTGTTCATCTGCTTGATCTCGGCGGTCTGGGCCGTGATGACGTCCTCGGCGAGGTCGATCGCGGGGGCGTACTTCCCCTCCGCCTGCTCGGTCTCGGCCATCTCGACGGCACCTTCGTGGTGTTCGACCATCAGCTTCAGGAACTTCTCGTCGAAGGCGGCGCCGGACGCCTTCTCCAGGTCGGCCATGTCCTCGGCGCTCATCATGCCGGGCATGCCGGACGACATGCCGTGCCCCATGCCGGCCATGTCCTCGGGGACCTTCTCGCCCCAGGCGGTGAGCCAGCCGGACATCGTCTCGATCTCCGGGTCCTGGGCGCCCTTGATCTTGGTGGCGAGTTTCTTGACCTCCGGTGAGGCGGCGCGGCTGTCGGCGAGTTCGGCCATGTCCACGGCCTGGCGGTGGTGCTGGATCATCTCCTCGGCGAAGCCGACGTCCGCCTTGTTGTGGCCGCCCGCCCCGGCCTTGCCGGACGCACCGGACTTGGGGGAGCCGGACTCGGAGGCCATCGAGCCCATGTCGTGGCTGTTGCCGTCGCCGTCGCCACCGCCGCACGCGGTCAGGACGAGGGCGGCGGCACCGGCGGTGACGGTGAGGGCGGCACGACGGAGGAATCCGCGGGATGCGGTCATGGTGGTACTCCTGCGTTGGTTCGGATCGAGAAGTCGGACGAGGGGCGTTCCGGGGCACGGCGCCGTGGCCCGGTGGGCGTGCGGCGGCGGGCGGGCTTCTCTAGATCCGCAGGAGTTGGAGTTCGGCGAGGGACGGTGGCGCGCGGCCGCCTTCGGGGCCGGAGCCCGTCAACGACGCCCACGCGTGCGCCCGTTCGGCCCACGTCACCACGTCGGGCACCAGCACGGGCACCACGGCCGGGGCCTGGCCGACGGACGCCGAGGCGCAGGTCGGGTCCGCGTGGTGCGGATGCCCCGTACCGCCGTCGGTGTCGTGACCGCACGTCCCCGGCATCGACACCCGAACGGGCGCCTCCGTGCCCGCGCGCGTCGCGCTCGCCGTCATGCGGGCATGCCCGGCGGCGGTTTCGTGGGGTGCGGGGACCGGTCCGAGACCGTGCATGCCGAGCAGGCCCAGCAGCAGCGCGCACACGAGAAGGCCGCGGGCCCGCAGGGGCGGGCGCGGCCGGCGGTGCGGCGCTCCAAGGCCGGTCACGGCCTCGTCGTGGGCACGGTTCATGGGTCCCTTGCGTGTCGTGACGACCCCTGTGGGCAGGGCCGTCAGTTCTACTAACCTACTATGGACTTACGTATTGGTTGTGCACGTCGGGTGGGGCGAGGGAGTCAGGGCATGCGTCGGCTGGGGGAATTGGAAGCGGAGATCATGGACCGCCTCTGGACCTGGAACCGTCCCGCGACGGTGCGCGAGGTCGTCGACGACATCAACCTGACCCGGCCCGTGGCCTACACGACGGTGATGACGGTCACCAACATCCTCTACAACAAGGGCTGGTTGCTGCGCGGCAAGCAGGGCCGAGCGTGGCTCTACTCACCCGTCCGCAGCCGCGAGGCGTACGCCGCCGCGCTGATGGAGGACGGTCTGGGAGCGAGCAAGGACCGCCCGGCCGCGCTGGTCCACTTCGTGGAGAACATGACCGAGGAAGAGGTGGCCGCCCTGCGCAAGGCCCTGCGGGCCGTGGGACGACAGGCGAAGCCGTGAACGCGACGCCCGTCCTGGTCGCCTACACGGCCCTGGTGGGCTTCGTCGCCCCGCCGCTGCTCGTGCGGGCCGACTGGCCGCATCGGACGCCTGCCGCCGCCCTCGTGGTCTGGCACGCGCTGGCCCTGTCGTTCTCGCTGGGCGTCGCGCTGACGGCGTACCACCTGGCCATGCCCGCCGGGCATCCGCACGCGGGAGTGCTGGGGCTGCTGCACTCCTGCGGGCTGGCCGTCCTCGGGAGCGGCGCCGATCCGCGGACCGCCGCCCGGGTGGCCGTGGCCCTGCCCGCCGTGCTGGGCCTCGCCCTCGCGGGGAGCTTCGCCTTCCATGCCGTACGGGCCCGCCTGGCGCGGGCGCGGCACCGGCGGGCGGTGGATCTGGTGGGGCGCCGGTCGGCCCGGCTGGGTGCCGTCGTCCTGCCGTACGACGTGCCCGCCGCCTACTGTCTGCCCGGTCGCTCGCCGCGGATCGTGGTCAGTGACGGGGCCGTCCGTGAGCTGACGGCCGAGCAGCTCGGCGCCGTGCTGGAGCACGAGCAGGCCCATGTCACGGGCCGTCATCATCTGGTGCTGGCCGCCGCGGAGGCGTTCCACTCCGTCTTCCGGCTGCTGCCCGTGGCCCGCCATGTCCGGGAGCAGACGGCGCTGCTGCTGGAGATGGTCGCCGACGACCGCGCCCTGCACGGGCATTCCCGCGAGGCCCTGGCGACCGCGATGTACGAGATGGCGGCGGCCCGGACCCCGCGGGGCGCGTTCGGGGCGGGCGGCCGGGCGGTGCTGATCCGGATGCGGCGCGTACTCGGCCCGCCCCGGGCTCCCCACCGGGCCCTGTCCCCCGCCCTGGCCGCCCTGGCGGTGACGGTGCCACTGCTGCCCCTGCTCGCCACCTGCCCACTCGGCCTCACCTGACCCTCGCCCCGCCAGGCGTCCGGCCTCGGCGGTCCGTCTCCGCCCATCTGCCCGCCATTGCCGCGGCCGACCCGCGCCCCGCCCCCCTCCTTGGCCGCGTCCGCCCTCACCCGCCCTCCCTTCCGCTCCCTCTCACCCGCCCTCCCCTCCACTCCCCCGCGTCCGCCGCCCCCGCCCCTCACTTGATCCGGCGAGCCGCGAGCGTGGTCACGTGGAGGAGATGCTCCAGCGGGCCGCGGCGGAAGCGCCGGGTCCACAGGGTCGCGAACAGCGTGGCCGCCGCCGTGAACGCGAGCAGCGCGAGCAGCGCCGGGACGGTCTCCTCCTCCATGCCGACGGCGCGGATCGCGAGGATGTGCAGCACGTACGCGGTCAGCGCGATCGTGCCGACCGCGGTCACCGGGGCGGCCCAGCGGGTGAGGCGTGGCATCCGGTCGGTGACGGCGAGGCACACGGCCAGCACGGCGAGCGCGACACCCGTGCTGCCGAGGATCGAGAAGGTCGTCTGGCTGTGGGGCGCGCCCACCAGCAGCCACTCCGGCGGGGTGTGGTCGAGGAGTTCGCCGACCGTGTCGGACCACCATGCCGAGGCGCCCGTGTCGCCGTCCGTCGCGGCGGCGACGCCGGCCCGCGCATGCGGTACGAGGGTCAGGGCCAGCCAGGAGCCGCCATGGCCGAGCACGGCCAGAGTGGCGCCGGTGAGAGCGAGGCGGACGCGGACCCCGGTCCGGGCGAGGTCGAGCCGGGCCACCGCCATGCCGGCGACCACGAACGGCATCCACGTGAGCACCGGGTACTCCCCGGTGAACAGCAGCTCGACGACGCCGTCCGTGTCGCCGATCCGGGCCAGCGGGTCCACGGCGATGACGGTGTCGGCCCAGGTGCCCTCGTCGATGGACCGGCGGACCGCGTACAGCACTTGAGGCAGCACCAGCGCCCCCACCGCCGCGACGACGGCGAGCGGCACGGCCCCCAGCCGATACAGCGGCAGGACGGCGAGGAAGATCAGGGCGTAGAAGGCGAGGATCACGTCGACGTCGGTGTCCAGGGCGGTCAGGGCGAGACCGAGGGCGAGCAGGACGGCCGAGCGGATGACGATCCTGCCCATGGCCTGCCGTCCCGGCCTGCCGGTCCTCGGGTGCGGGCGGCCGGTGATGAGGACGAGCGAGAAGCCCGCGAGCAGGGCGAAGAGCGCGGAGGAACGGCCGCGGGCCAGTTCCAGGACGAAGCCGAGGGGGCCGCCCAAGGTGGGGTCCGGTCCGACATGGGCGGCGTACATGCCGAGGACCGCGAGGCCCCGGGCCAGGTCGACGCCGATGAGCCGCCCCGTCGAAGGCGGGGCGCCGAGGACAGCGGTCGGGCGGTCCGCCCGCGTGGGCGGGGCGGGCGGTGGCGGGTTGGGTGTCATGGACCTCAGCGTCGGGAGCGGGGCGGGCCGGGGCCCATCCGGCGGGCGGCCGGAGTCGTCCCCGCCGACCGGCCGGAGCCGCCCCCGCCGCGCGCCGCGCTCCCGCACCACCCCGGCCGGACGGAACCCGCGGGCGGCAGCCGCCGTCACAGGATTCCGACGGCGGCCCCGGGGTGAGGGGAGCTCAGGTGATCCGCGTCATGGTGGTGGACGACGAGGCCCTCCTCCGTACGGGGTTCGAGCACATCCTCGGCACCGCGGACGACATCGAGGTCGTGGCGGCGGTCGGCGGTGGCCGGGCGGTCGCCGTGGTGCGGGAGTTGTGCCCCGACGTGGTGCTGCTCGACATCCGGATGCCGGACGTGGACGGACTCACCGTCCTGGCGGAGCTGCGCCGACTGCCGGACCCGCCGGTCGTCGCCATGCTGACGACGTTCGACATGGACGAGTACGTGGCGGCCGCGCTGCGATCGGGGGCGGCCGGGTTCCTGCTGAAGGACACCGACCCCGAGCAACTCCCGCATCTTGTACGCACGTTGGCGGACGGCGGGATCGTCCTGGCGTCCCGGGTCACCCGTACGGTCGTGGCCGGCTATCTCGACGGCGGCCCCCGGCAGGAGGCCGTCCACCGCGTCGCGGGGCTGACCGAACGGGAGCGTGCGGTGCTCGCCCTCCTCGCCGAGGGCCTGTCCAACACCGCCATCGGGACGCGGATGAACCTGAGCACGGGCACGGTCAAGGACCACGTCAGCGCCGTCCTCGGCAAGCTGGCGGTGGGCAACCGCGTCCAGGCGGCCCTGCTCGCCGAGCGCGCCGGTCTGCTGCGGGCGCGGCGGGACGGGGAGGCGGGGTGAGGCGGTGGTCGGCGCTCCGGTCGTACCGTCCGCCGGCGGTGCTGTGGGACGCCGGCCTGGTGGCGGTGGCGCTGGTGGACGTCCGGATCCACTTCGCGCCGGACGAGCCGCTGCGCATGGTCTGCGCCCTGCTCGCCGCGCTCACCCTGCCGGCCCGTCGCCGACTGCCGTCGCTGACGTTCCTGTTCGCCCTGCCGTCCGCCCTGGTCTCCGACGCGGTGTTCGCCACGCTGGCCGCGCTGTACACGCTCGCGTCCCTGTCCCGGCACCGGGTCCTGCTGGCCGGGTGCGCGCTGGCGTACGCCGCCTGCGATCTGACCTGGTGGTCGTGGCCAGCGCCGGAGTTCCTCGAACCGCACGAGAGCTCGGCGCTCGTGACGGTCACCTACAGCGTGGCGACGGGGGCCGCCCCTGTCTTCCTCGGCCAGCTGGTGCAGGCCCGCCGCGAGCTGTCGCTGCGGCTCGACGAGATCTCCGAGGCCCGCGAGCACGAGCGCCTGCTGCTGGCCCAGGGCGTACTGGCCCGGGAACGCGCGCAGCTCGCCCGGGAGATGCACGACGTGGTGTCCCACCAGGTCAGCCTGATCGCCGTGCGGGCCGGGGCGCTCCAGGTCGGCAGCCGGGACCCGGGGACGAGGGAGGCGGCGTCCACCATCCGGCGGCTGAGCGTGCAGACGCTGGAGGAGCTGCGGCACATGGTGAGCGTGCTGCGCGCCTCCGGGAGCCGCCCCACCGAGCTGACCCCGCAGCCGTCCCTGGCCGACCTCCGTCGCCTCGTCGACTCCAGCGGCATCGAGGCCGAGCTGCGCACCGACCTGCCCGACGACCTCCCGCCCGCCGTGCAGCGCGCGGTGTACCGCACCGTCCAGGAGGCCCTGACGAACGTACGCAAGCACGCCCCCGGCGCCACGGCCACGATCCACCTCCTGCGCAGGGGCGGCACCGTGCACGCCACCGTCGCCAACACGGCCCCGACCCGCCCGGCCCTCCCCCTCCCCGGCGCCCACCACGGCCTGGTCGGCCTGCGCCAGCGCGCCGAACTCCTCGGCGGCACGGTCACCTCGGGCCCCACGCCCGACGGCGGCTACACGCTCCGCCTGGAACTCCCGGCCGAGGCGACGACCTGACTCCCGGGCGGCGCCGTCACGCCGTCACACCCTTACGCCCTCACGCCCTCACGCCGCCATCATCAGCAGCATCGTCGCCATCGAGCCGCCCATGCCGATGTGCCCGGCCAGGCGGGCGTTCGGCGCCGAGAGCACCGCGGGGGTACGGGCGGCACGGCGGTGACGGGCCCTCGGGGCGGCCGCCGCCGACGCCGCGACCGGACCGCGCAGGTGGGCCCGTACGGCCAGGGCCACGAACACCACGAAGTAGGCGGCCAGCGCCCAGAAGGCGGCGCGCCACAGGACGGCGGAACCCGAGGACGCGGCGGCCTCGGTCACCCCGTGGCCGCCGCTCATGCCCGCCGTGCCGGCCATCCCCCCGTGCCCGTGCCCGTGTCCGGAGGCGCCCAGGGCGAGCGTCGGCCCGGAGCTCTCGCCGGGCATGGCCAGGGTCATGAGCACCATGGCCGCGCTGCCGACCACGAGGTGCGCCCCGTGCCCCAGCTGCCGTATCCCGCCCCGCCTGACGTGCCGTACGGCCAGGGCCGCGCCCCCGAGGCAGAACAGGGCGAAGACCGCCGCCCACCACAGGCCGTACGTGCCGTAGTGGAGCGCCGTCGGGGGCGCCGCCATCACGGCCATGCCCACACCCATCACGACCTCGGCACCCGCCTCGAACCGGGCCCAGCCGTCGACCAACGCCATCCGGACGAGGTTGCCGACGGCCACCCCGGCTCCCAGCACCACCAGCGTCCAGCCCAGAAGGTGTCCCGTCACATCGCCACCACCGCTCGTCGATCACTACGTATCTCCTTAGTACGTGAGGAGCGGCGATCCGACTCAGGGGTACGCGGGATCACGCGACGCAAGGGCCCGGAACGGTCACTCCCACCCCTCGCCATATACCCCCCAGGGGTATAGTGTGCGGGTGACGAGGACGAAGCACTGCCACGGACGAGGATGGGGATGACGAGTCATGGACCACAGCGCTCACCATGACGGCGCCGCGCACGGCCACGAGGGCCACGCCGACCAGGAGGGGCATGAGGGGCACGCAGGGCACTCCGGCCACTCGATGTCTCCCGGCGGGCACGGCGGAGCCTCCTGGGGCATGGCGGTGAAGGCGACGCTGCACTGCCTCACCGGGTGCGCCATCGGGGAGATCCTCGGGATGGTCGTCGGCACGGCTCTGCGGTGGGGCAACGCGCCGACGATGGTGCTGGCCATCGCCCTCGCGTTCGTCTTCGGGTACTCCTTCACCCTGTTCGCGGTACGCCGCGCGGGCCTGGACCTGCGGGGCGCGATCAAGGTGGCGCTGGCCGCCGACACCGTCTCCATCGCCGTGATGGAGCTGGTCGACAACGCGATCATCGCCCTGGTCCCGGGAGCGATGGACGCCCACCTCTCCGACGGGCTGTTCTGGTCGGCACTCCTCGGCGGATTCGCGGTCGCCTTCCTGATCACCACGCCGGTCAACAAGTGGATGATCGGCCGCGGCAAGGGCCACGCCGTCGTCCACGCCTACCACTGACGCCCCCTTCCGCCTCCCCCGCCCCCTCCGGCCGCCGGGGCGGCCCGAGGGGGCGCGGCGGGAGCCGAACGGGTGGTCAAGGCAGGGCGTGGACAGCCGGGTTCACCCGGCTGAGCGCCTTGAGTGGTGGCGGGCGGAAATCCGACTGACGGTTGATCACGTCAAGGCCGGGTCTGTTCAGCTGACGAAGCACCAGCTGCCCGGTCATGGCGAAAGGACCATCAAATGCGTTCAGCCCGCATGCTTTTCGCGACAGCGGCGGCCACGGCCGTCCTCGCCATCACCGCCCCCGGCGCCTACGCCGACGGGGACGAGTGGAAGGGCGAGGACCACGGGTACAGCAAGGAGCACCACAAGGAGGGCAAGCACGACGGCCCGCACGGCGGAGTTCACACCGGTGGCGGCGCCCTGACCGCCACCCAGAACGACGAGTGGAGCTCCGAGGGCAAGGAAGACAAGTCCTGGGGCGACGAGGACAAGAAGAAGGACGAGGGTCGCGAGGAGAGCAGCTACGGCAAGGAGTGGAAGGACGACAGTGAGAAGGAGTCCTGGAAGGGCGACAAGGACGGCTGGAAGGGCGACCACGACAAGCCGCGTGGCGGGATGCACACCGGCGGCGGCGGGCTCGCCTCACCGGCCATGACCGCCGGCGGGCTGGCGGTCCTCGCGGTCGCGGGCACCGGCATGTACGCCCTGCGCCGCAAGAACATCGGCGGAAGCGCGGCCTGATCCATGCCCGGCGCGATATCCGGCCCGATAGCGGCCGCGGCCGTCACACCGTGCATCGTGTGGCGGTCCGGCCGCCCGGCTCCCGCCCCCCGCCCCGCCCGTTCCGCTGCCGTGCCTTGTGAGGTGGTGTCCAATGGCAGCCCATCCCCCCTATTCCGGCGGCACCGGTCCGGGACCGACCCGCCGGAACCGGCCGAACGTGACCGTGCTGGTCGCCCTGGGCCTGCTGATCGTCTCCCTGATCCTGTTCGGCCGCGAGGGCTCCTCGCCCGACGCCTCCCCACCGCCGGGCGCCCGGCACGCCCCGCAGGCCGCGACGCCATCCCCGCCCGCCACGGCCTCCTCCCCCTCCGCCCGAGCGACGAGCCGACCCCTCCCCCGGTCACGCCCGGTGCGACTGCACATCCCGAAGATCTCCGTCGACGCCCCCTTCACCCCGCTGGAAGTCGGCGCCACGGGGCAACTGGAAGCGCCGCCCCCCAACGACGTCAACCTGGTGGGCTGGCACTCCGACGGCGCCACCCCGGGCGAGACGGGCACGGCGATCATCGCCGGGCACGTCGACACGGCCACGTCCCCGGCCGTCTTCGCGCAACTCGGCGCCCTCGCCAAGGGCGATGTCTTCGATGTCGTACGGGCCGACGGACGCAAGGCGAACTTCGTCGTCGACGACGTGGAGACGTTCGCGAAGGACAACTTCCCGGACGAGCGCGTGTACGCGGACGCGAAGCGCCCCGAGGTCCGGCTGATCACCTGTGCCGGCGACTACGACCACACCGCCAAGGACTACACCGACAATCTGGTGGTCTTCGGGCACCTCATCTGAGCCCTGTGGATCCCGGCCCGCGACAGGGCCGGGCACAGCGATGGGAGCGCTCCCCGCGTCGGGCGAACGACAGGTGACGGACCGTCCAAAACCTTTCCTTCAGTCGGCCAAGAACGGTTCAACGGCCGACCATGATTGATCAACGCTCGTCCATGATTCCGCAAGGCGAACGTTTGGACGTTTGGCCGGACGTACGTTCCTCCGCGTGAACTCTGACCAAGCACCTCACAGAGGCGACGACGCCGTGGCGTCCGGTTCCGCCGACGGCCCGATATCCCTCGTACGGCCCCGCGGGCGCCGGTCGCTGCTGCGCGCCGCGCTCGCCGGCACCGCCGTCCTCGGTGGCGGACTCGCGGTCGGCGCCTTCCCCGCCGAAGCGGAACCCGCCTCCCGCACCACGCGCTCCACGCCGGCCGCCACCCCCACTCGGCCGGACACCCCCGAGAAGGCGCTGAAGGAACTGTCGAAGGGCAACCGCCGGTGGCGGACCTTCCACCAGCGGTACCCCGACCAGGACGTCACCACCCGCAAGGCCGTGACGACCGGTCAGCACCCCTTCGCGCTCATCCTCGGCTGCATCGACTCCCGCGTCCCCCCGGAGCTGGTCTTCGACCAAGGCCTCGGCGACCTCATGACCGTGCGCAGCGCGGGCGAGGTACTGGACGAGGCGGTGCTCGGCAGTGTCGCGTACGGCGTGCTCGAACTGGACATCCCGCTGGTGATGGTGCTCGGCCACCAGTCCTGCGGTGCCGTGAAGGCGGCCGTCCAGGCGGACAGCACCGGTGAGAGGCTGCCCGCCCACATCCAGTACGTGGCCGACCAGATCCGCCCGGCGATCGACCACCACGTGGAGGGCGACGCCCGTGTGGCGGCGACCATCGACGCGAACGTCCGGCTGGTCCGCTCGAAGCTGGCGGCCGAGCCCGACCTCGCCGCGAAGGTGAAGGCGGGCAAGGTGGCCATCGTCGGCGCCCGCTACGACCTGACCACCCAGCGGGTGCACCTGCTGAAGTAGTCCGCCGCGAGACGGACGGAAGGGGCCCCGGCGCAGATCGCCGGGGCCCCTTCGCATGCTGGGTCTCAGCCCTCGACGAGGGTGATGTCCTGCTGGGTGACGGCGTGGAAACGGGGCAGCGGCAGTCCTCCGCCGGACAGTCCCATGACGGTCGCCTCCACCCGGGCCGGCCCCGGCCGGAAGCGGCCCGGCGCGGCCTTGTCGGTGTTGGTCCACGTGTGGTCGGCGCCGTCACAGTTCGCCACGGCCCCGCCGACCCCTTCGCGGACCGGGCTGTCGCCCTGCTGCAGTGACGACGAGACGAAGACGGGCCCGCTGCCGCCGAGGCAGCGGTAGGTGCCCGACAGGGTGAGGGTGCCGTCGGGGGCGACCTTTCCGGTGGCGTCGACCGTCACCGTCTCGAACGGTTCGGCCGTGGCGTCGGCGGGCGGTGCGGCGGCGCACAGCAGCAGCGGGGCGCCGACGGCCGTGCCGAGCACCCGGCGGACGCGGGAAGCGGGCATGGAATGACCTCCTTGGGCTGGGCTTACAGAGGTACCGGTCAGGCCGTGCGGCACCGGCGATCGTCACCCATCCGTCGGCGCGTCGCCTCCGCCGCCCCCGTACACCGCCGTGTTGTGTCCGCGTCGTGTCACAGGACGTCCGGGTGTTGTCACGTCTCGCCGCGACGCCTTGTCGAGGAGTTCCGAGGGCGTGCATCGTCAGTACTGCGAGGCGGTGACTCGCCGCCGGCACTCACAATGACGTGGAGGTGCGCCATGTGTTCACACCAGCCCCTGTGCCCCGCGGCCGACAGCACGAACGCCGACGCCGCGCACATCGTGGCCTTCCACCCCGAGCAGGGCTGGAACCTGCTGTGCAACGGGGCGATCGTCTTCGACGACACCGGTGAGATCCTCCCCGACGGCCGCGTCGTCGCCCCGAGCCGTCTCACCGTCGCCGCCTGAGACTTCCCCCGGACCGCTCGGGACCGACCGGGCCGACCGGGCCGACCGGGCCACGGGCGCCCGATGCCCGATGCCCGATGCCCGATGCCCGATGCTTCTCGGGGCTACGGCAGGACCGCGAAGCCGTCCAGTTCCACCAGGGCCCTCTCGTCCCAGAGCCGGACGACACCGACGACCGCCATGGCGGGATAGTCCCGGCCCGCCAGCCTCCGCCACACCTGGCCGAGCCGCGACACATGGGCGCGGTAGTCGGCGACATCCGTGGCGTAGACGGTGACGCGGGCCAGGTCGGCCGGTGTGCCGCCGGCGGCCTCCAGCGCGGTCAGCAGATTGCCGAGCGCCCGCTCGAACTGCTCGACCAGTGTCTCCCCCACGACCTTGCCGTCCGCGTCGAGCGCGGTCTGACCCGCCAGGAAGACGACCCGGCCCCCGGTGGCCACCACCGCGTGCGAGAAACCGGTGGGCGGCGACAGCTCCGCCGGGTTCACCCGTTCGATGCTCATGAGGACGGCTCCTGTTCCGCGGTCCGGGCGTACAACTCCTTGGCGATGAGCGCCCGTTGCACCTCGCTCGCCCCTTCGTAGATCCGTGGTGCCCGCACCTCCCGGTAGAGGTGCTCGAGGAGATGGCCGCGTCGCAGTGCCCGGGCGCCGTGCAGTTGGACGGCCGCGTCGACGACGTACTGCGCGGTCTCCGTGGCGAGCAGCTTCGCCATCGCCGCGCGGCCGGGGACGCCCGGGGCGCCGGAGTCGTACGCCGTGGCCGCCGCGTAGACCATGAGCCGGGCGGCCTCCGTGCGCAGCGCCATCTCGGCGACCTGGTGGGCGACGGTCTGGAGGTCGCGCAGCTTCCCGCCGAACGCCTCGCGCCGGGCGGTGTGGGTGAGGGTGGCGTCGAGCGCGGCCTGGGCCATGCCGACCGCGAAGGCGCCGACGCTGGGGCGGAACAGGTTGAGGGTGCCCATGGCGACGCCGAAGCCCCGGTCGGGTGTGCCGAGGACGTCGTCCGCGGTGACGGGGACGGCGTCGAGGGCGAGGGTGCCGATGGGGTGCGGGGAGAGCATGTCGAGCGGGGTGCCGGTGAGGCCGGGGCGGTCGGCCGGGAGCAGGAAGGCGGTGACGCCGCGGGCGCCCGCGTTGGGTGTGGTGCGGGCGAAGACGGTGTAGAGGTCGGCCTCGGGGGCGTTGGAGATCCAGCACTTCTCGCCGGTGAGCCGCCAGCGGCCGGGGCCGTCGGGCTCGGCCCGCAGCTCCAGCGCCGCCGCGTCCGAACCGGCGCCGGGCTCGCTGAGCGCGAAGGCCGCGACCGCGTCGCCGTCACTCACCCGGGGCAGCCAGCGGGCGCGCTGGGCCTCGGTGCCGTGGGCGTGGACGGGGTGGGCGCCCAGGCCCTGGAGGGCGAGCGCGGTCTCGGCCTCGGTGCAGGCGTAGGCGAGGGACTCGCGCATCAGGCAGAGGTCGAGGGCGCCGGAGGTGAACAGGCGGCGCAGCAGGCCCAGTCGGCCCAGCTCGGCGACCAGGGGGCGGTTGACTCGGCCGGGCTCGCCCTTCTCGGCGAGGGGGCGCAGCCGGTCGGCGGCGAGGGCACGCAGGTCGGCGCACCGGGCGAGTTGTTCCGGTTCGAGCGAGAATGCGGTCACTGCCGTCCCCTCTCCCTCATCGGGCCGCTTCAGGTTATCGCGGTCTGTTGACTGTCGTCATCAAGGCGATACGCTCCAGATGCGAGCCCGCCACGACGTGCGAGTCCACCACCACATGCGAGTCCACCACCGCAGGGACCGAGCAGGGGGCGAACGTCATGAACTCCAGGGTCACCGCCCATGTCGACACCTTCGCCCGTGACCGGCTGCCGCCCCCGGACCAGTGGCCCGAGCTGGTCTTCGACCTTCCCGAGCTGCGCTACCCCGACCGGCTCAACGCCGCCGCCGAACTGCTCGGCGGCACCGACCCCGGCCGGCCCGTGTTCCACACGCCCGCCGGTGGGACCTGGACGTACGGCGAGCTCTCCTCCCGGGTCGACCGCGTCGCCCACCTCCTGACCTCCGTCCTCGGGGTCGTCCCGGGCAACCGGGTCCTGCTGCGGGGGCCCACCACGCCCTGGCTCGCCGCCTGCTGGCTGGCGGTGCTCAAGGCGGGGGCGGTCGCGGTGACGGTGCTCGCGCAGCAGCGGCCGTACGAGCTGGTGACGGTCTGTGAGCTGGCGCGGGTGACGCACGCGCTGTGCGACATACGGTCCGTGGACGACCTGGTGAAGGCCGAGGTCCCCGGGCTGAGGATCACCACGTACGGCGGGGACGGGCCGGAGGACCTGCTCCGTCTGCCCGCGCCGGACCGGCCGTTCCCGGCGGTCGACACGGCGGCCGAGGACGTGGCGCTGATCGCCTTCACCTCCGGCACCACCGGGCGGCCCAAGGGATGCGTGCACTTCCACCGGGACGTCCTGGCCGTCGCCGACACCTTCTCCCGGCATGTGCTGCGGCCCCGGGCCGACGATGTGTTCGCCGGGTCTCCCCCGCTCGGCTTCACCTTCGGTCTCGGCGGTCTCGTCGTCTTCCCGATGCGGGCCGGGGCCAGCGCCCTGCTGCTCGAACAGGCGGGCCCGAAGCAGCTGCTGCCGGCGCTCGCGGAGCACCGGGTGTCGGTGCTGTTCACCGCGCCGACGGCGTACCGGGCGATGCTCGGCGAGCTGGACGGGCACGACCTGTCGGCGCTGCGGCGGTGCGTGTCGGCGGGCGAGAACCTGCCGGCGGCCACCTGGCGGGCCTGGCGCGAGCGGACCGGGCTGCGGATCATCAACGGCATCGGGGCGACCGAGCTGCTGCACATCTTCATCTCCGCGGCCGACGACGCCATACGGCCCGGCACGACCGGCGTTCCCGTACCGGGGTGGCACGCGCGCGTGCAGGACGCGGACGGGGAGCCGGTGCCGGACGGGGAGCAGGGGCTGCTCGCGGTGCGCGGGCCCGTGGGGTGCCGTTATCTCGCGGACGAGCGGCAGCGGGAGTACGTGCGCGGCGGCTGGAACGTCACCGGTGACACCTACGTCCGTGAGCCGGACGGGTACTTCCGCTATGTAGCTCGCGCCGACGACATGATCATCTCTGCCGGGTACAACATCGCGGGCCCCGAGGTCGAGGACGCCCTGCTGCGCCATCCGGAGGTGCTGGAGGCGGCGGTCGTGGGGCGGCCCGACGAGGCGCGCGGGCAGGTCGCCGTGGCGTATGTGGTCCTCGCGGCGGGGGCGGACCGGGACGGCGAGGCGCTGCGCGCGTTCCTCAGGGCCGAGCTGGCGCCGTACAAGTGTCCGCGCGAGATCGTGTTCCTGGACACCCTGCCGCGCACGGCGACCGGCAAGCTCCAGCGGTTCCGTCTGCGCACCACAGGTGACCAGCATTGATACCGACGACCTAAAATGATCAACGTGTCCGAACAGCATGCACCGCGTTCGCTCATCGTCACCTTCTACGGCGCGTACGGCCGTTCGGTGCCGGGTCCCGTGCCCGTCTCCGAGCTGATCCGGCTGCTTGCCGCGGTGGGTGTCGACGCGCCCTCCGTCCGTTCCTCGGTGTCCCGGCTGAAGCGCCGCGGACTGCTGCTGCCCGCCCGGACCGCGGCCGGCGCCGCCGGGTACGCGCTGTCGGACGACGCGCGGCAGCTCCTGGACGACGGCGACCGGCGGATCTACGCGACGGCGCCGGAACAGGACGAGGGCTGGGTGCTCGCCGTGTTCTCGGTGCCGGAGTCCGAGCGGCAGAAGCGGCACGTGCTGCGCTCCCGGCTGGCCGGCCTCGGCTTCGGCACGGCGGCGCCAGGCGTGTGGATCGCGCCCGCACGGCTGTACGAGGAGACCCGGCACACACTCGTTCGGCTGCGACTCGACCCGTACGTGGAGCTGTTCCGGGGTGAGCATCTGGGGTTCGCGGCGACCGCCGAGGCGGTGTCGCGGTGGTGGGACCTGGCCGGGATCGCCAAGCAGCACGAGGCGTTCCTCGACCGCCACGCGCCGGTGCTGCACGACTGGGAGCGCCGCGCCGACACCCCGCCGGAGGCGGCCTACCGCGACTACCTGCTGGTCCTGGACTCCTGGCGCCATCTGCCGTACGTCGACCCCGGACTGCCGGCCGCGCTGCTGCCGGCGGACTGGCCGGGGGTGCGCTCGGCGACCGTGTTCCGGGCCCTGCACGAGCGGCTGCGGGACGCAGGGGCGGTCTTCGCGGGGCTCGAGGCGTAGGGCCCCGGACAAGCCGCGCGCTGCCGGCCGACAAGGCCTCGGGTGACCGCCGGGGTCAGGGGGCGCCGCCCAGGGTGAGTCTCGGCTTGGGGGCATCGGTACGGCCCGTGTTCGGGCGGCGGCTTCCCGCGCGGTAGGGGGCGGGCCAGGTCACGGCCGGGCCCTCGTAGCCCTGTTCGGCCGCGGCGTGGAGCGTCCAGTGCGGGTCGTAGAGGTGGGGGCGGCCCAGGGCACAGAGGTCGGTGCGGCCGGCGAGGACCAGGGAGTTGACGTCGTCCCAGGAGGAGATCGCGCCCACGGCGATCACGGGTGTCCCCACCTCGTGACGGATCCGGTCCGCGTACGGGGTCTGGTACGAGCGGCCGTACGCGGGGCGCTCGTCGGCCACGACCTGTCCGGTCGAGACGTCGATGGCGTCCGCCCCGTGCGCGGCGAAGGCCCGGGCGATCTCCACGGCCTCGTCCGCGGTCGTACCGCCCCGCGCCCAGTCCGTGGCGGAGATCCGGACCGTCATCGGCCGTTCCTCGGGCCAGACGGCCCGCACCGCGTCGAACACTTCGAGGGGGAAGCGCAGCCGGCGGTCCAGTGGGCCGCCGTACCGGTCGGTGCGGCGGTTCGTCAGCGGGGAGAGGAACCCGGAGAGCAGATAGCCGTGCGCGCAGTGGAGTTCCAGGAGGTCGAAACCGCTGCGGGCGGCACGACCGGCGGACGATGTGAACTGCTCGCGTATGTCGGTGAGTTGGGCGCGGGAGAGTTCGCGCGGGGTGGGGTTCGCCGGTGTGTACGGAAGTGGGGAGGCGGCGACGAGGGGCCAGTTGCCCTCGTCCAGGGGCTCGTCGATCCCCTCCCACATGCGTTTGGTGGAGCCCTTGCGGCCGGAGTGGCCGAGCTGGACGCCGATGGCCGTGCCGGGTGCCGTGTCGTGCACGAAGGTGACGACGCGGCGCCATGCCTCGGCCTGCCGGGCGTTCCACAGTCCGGCGCAGCCGGGGGTGATGCGCCCCTCGGGGCTCACGCACACCATCTCCGTCATCACGAGCCCAGCACCGCCGAGCGCCCGCGCGCCCAGGTGGACGAGGTGGAAGTCACCGGGGAGACCGCCGGTCGCCGAGTACATGTCCATGGGGGACACGACGACCCGGTTGCGCAGGGTCAGGCCGCGCAGCCGGAACGGGGTGAACATCGGGGGCGTGCCCGGCGGGCAGCCGAACTCGCGCTCCACGGCGCCCGTGAAGTGGGCGTCGCGCAGCCGGAGGTTGTCGTGGGTGACGCGGCGGCTGCGGGTGAGCAGGTTGAACGCGAACTGCCGGGGCGGCTGACGCCGGTACAGGCCGATGTTCTCGAACCACTCCAGGCTGGCCCGCGCCGCGCGCTGCGTCGAGGCGACGACCGGGCGCCGCTCCTCCTCGTAGGCGGCCAGCGCCCGGTCCAGGTCGGGCTGTTCCTCCAGGCAGGCGGCCAGCGCGAGGGCGTCCTCGACGGCCAGCTTGGTGCCGGAGCCGATCGAGAAGTGCGCGGTGTGCGCGGCATCGCCGAGGAGGACCAGGTTGCCGTGGGACCAGCGGTCGTTGACGACCGTGCGGAACGTCGTCCACGTCGAGTTGTCGGCGCGCAACGGGCGTCCGCCGAGCGCGTCCGAGAACAGCTTCGCGCAGCGCTCGACCGACTCGGCGGTGTCCCGTTCCTCGAACCCGGCGGCCCGCCAGACCTCCTCGCGCATCTCGACGATGACCGTGGAGGCGCCGAGGTGATGCCGCGGCCCGGGGGGCTTCGTCGAGCGATGGCGGTCGGGATCGGGGTCGGGGGACGGGCGGGAGTAGGGGTAGCCGTGCAGCTGCATGACGCCGTGCTCCGTCTCCAGGATCTCGAAGCGGAACGCGTCGAAGGCGAAGTCGGCCGCCAGCCAGATGTAGCGGCAGCGGTGGGTCTCGATGGTCGGCCGGAACATCGCCGCGTACGCCTCGCGTGTCGCGCTGTGCACACCGTCGGCCGCGATGACCAGGTCGTTCGTCTGGCAGAGCCAGTCCGGGTAGGGGGCTTCCGTGCCGAAGCGGAGGGCGACGCCGAGGGCGCGGCAGCGGTCCTGGAGGATCTGGAGGAGTCTGTGGCGGCCGAGGGCGGCGAAGCCATGCCCTCCGGAGGTGTGGCGGGTGCCCCGGTGGACGATGTCGATGTCGTCCCAGCGCACGAAGTCCCCGCGCAGCGCCTCGTGCACCACCGGGTCGGCGTGTTCGATGCCGCCGAGGGTCTCGTCGGAGAGGACCACACCGAAGCCGAAGGTGTCGTCGGGGGCGTTACGTTCCCAGACGGTGATGTCGCGGGTGGGGTCGAGGCGTTTGAGGAGGGCGGCGGCGTAGAGGCCGCCGGGGCCGCCGCCGATGATCGCGATGCTGTGCGGGCGCCCTCGGCGCTCGGGCGTCCGCGGGTGGGTGGGGGCCGGCCGCGCCTCGGGGCGGGCCCGCTGGTCGACGGCGTCCCGCGCCCGTGGCTCCCGCGTCCCGTCGGCGGGCATTCAGCGGCCTCGCCATTTCGGTGGGCGCTTCTGCGTGAACGCCGCGTGGAACTCCGCGTAGTCCTCGCCGTTCATCAGCAGGGCCTGCGTGGCGGCGTCCAGTTCGACGGCCGCCGCGAGCGGCATGTCCAGCTCGGCGGTGAGGAGGGCCTTGGTCTGGGCGTGGGCGAGGGCTGGGCCCTCGGCGAGGCGGTGGGCCAGGGCGTGGGCGGCCGTGTCGGCCTCGCCCTCGTCGGTGAGCCGGCTGATGAGGCCGATGCGTTCGGCCTCGGCGGCGTGGACGGGGTCGCCGAGCAACAGCAGGCGGGTGGCGTGGCCGAGGCCGACGACGCGCGGCAGGAGATAGGCGGCGCCCATGTCGCCGCCGGAGAGGCCGACGCGGGTGAAGAGGAACGAGAAGCGGGCGGTGGCGTCCGCGACGCGGAAGTCGGCGGCCAGGGCGAGGACCGCGCCGGCGCCGGCCGCGACCCCGTGCACGGCGGCGATCACCGGGAACGGGCATTCGCGGACGGCCCGGACGACCTGTCCGGTCATGCGGTTGAAGTCGAGGAGCTGGGCGGTGTCCATGCCGAGGGTGGCGCCGATGATCTCGTCGACGTCGCCGCCCGAGCAGAAGCCGCGGCCCTCGCCGGCCAGCACCAGGGCGCGCACGGACCTCTCCCGGGACAGCTCGGCGAGCAGGTCGCGCAGGTCGGCGTAGGCGCCGAAGGTGAGCGCGTTGAGCTTGTCGGGGCGGGCGAGGGTGACCGTGGCGACGCCGTCGGCGAGCGAGCACCGCAGATGTCGCCAGTCGGAGGTGCGGGCGGCGGAGCCGGTGAAGGGACTCATGACGGGCGGCCTCCTCGGGGGGCTACCGCGACGCTGCGGCTGCTTACCTGCTCCTACGAAGCTATCACCGATATCTGACTGTCGTCACGAGTGCGCGATAGCCGGACTGGCGCGAGGCAGGTGGGGCACCCGGTTCGATCGGCCCCGTCACTCGGTCACGGACGTTCGACAAGCACGTAACGGCGGGCTCCGTCGTGAGCGGCGCGGCGTCGGTAGGGGTACATCGCCCGACAACGGGGCCGAAGGTCCCGCACGGCGCCCGGCGAGTGATCGCGTAGGGGCGCGCCGTACCATTCGTAACGCTGAAAGCAGGACGAGCCATGACCTGCTCCATGAACGGATCCACCACCTTGCACGAGCCCTCCACCCCCTCCTCCTGGCGCATCGCGCTGCCGCACACGGCTGCGGCCGTGCCCGTGGCCCGCGCGCTGGTCCGGACGGCTCTGACCGACCTGAAGCACGGGACGGACTGCGACACGGCGGAGCTGCTCACGGCGGAGCTGGTGGCGAACGCGGTGGAGCACGCGGCGGGGGACGGCCCGATAGAGCTGGTCGTGGAGCTGCTGCCGTCCGGCTGCACGGTCGAGGTGCACGACCCGGACCCGGCACCGCCGGGCGACCTCACGGCGCCCGGGTACGACGAGCCGGACCCCTGGCAGGAACACGGCCGGGGCCTGCTGCTGATCCGAGCCCTCAGCTCGGCCTGCGGCCACCGCCCGACCAGCTCCGGCAAGGCGGTCTGGTTCCGCCTCCCGTCGGTGCCGCACCAGCGGCGGCCGGGGATGATCTGAAGCGCCCTCGCGAACGAGCGGTCGCACCGCGGGCCGCCGCCCAGCCGGCAGGCCCCGCTCAGGCCAGGGTCGCCACCAGGACCGCCTTGATCGTGTGGAGTCGGTTCTCCGCCTCGTCGAAGACGACCGAGTGCTCGGACTCGAAGACCTCGTCGGTCACCTCCAGCGAGTCCAGACCGTGGCTCTCGTGGATCTCCCGGCCGACCTTCGTGCCCAGGTCGTGGAAGGCCGGCAGGCAGTGGAGGAACTTGACGTCGGGGTTGCCGGTGGCGCGCAGGACGTCCATGGTCACCGCGTACGGGGAGAGCGCGGCGATCCGCTCGTCCCAGACGGACTTCGGCTCGCCCATCGACACCCAGACGTCGGTGGCCACGAAGTCGGCGCCGCGCACCCCCTCCTCGACCTGCTCGGTGAGCGTGATCCGGGCCCCGCTGATCTCGGCGAGCTTGCGGGCGTGGGCGACGATCTCCTCGGCGGGCCAGTAGGAGCGGGGGGCGACGATACGGACGTCCATGCCGAGCAGCGCGCCGGTGACCAGGTAGGAGTTGCCCATGTTGAAGCGGGCGTCCCCGAGGTAGGCGAAGGCGATGCCGGTCAGCGGCTTGTCGCTGTGCTCGGTCATGGTCATCACGTCGGCGAGCATCTGCGTGGGGTGCCAGTCGTCGGTGAGGCCGTTGTAGACGGGCACCCCGGCGTACGCGGCGAGCTCCTCGACGTTGGCCTGGCTGTCGCCGCGGTACTCGATCGCGTCGAACATCCGGCCGAGCACCCGGGCGGTGTCCCGGACGGACTCCTTGTGCCCCATCTGCGAGCCGGACGGGTCGAGGTAGGTGGTCGAGGCGCCCTGGTCGGCCGCGGCGACCTCGAACGCGCAGCGGGTGCGCGTCGAGGTCTTCTCGAAGATCAGCGCGATGTTCCGGCCCGTCAGGCTCCGGGTCTCCGTCCCCGCCTTCTTCGCCGCCTTCAGTTCCACGGCCAGCTCGATCAGCCCACGGAACTCCTCGGCGGTGAAGTCGAGCTCCTTGAGGAAGTGGCGCCCGGCGAGGGCGGGGAGGGCGGTCGCCATGAGGACGCTCCAGGGTCGGTCGGGGACGGGAGGACTGCGGGACGGCTGGAAGTCTATACGATGTTCCACATTTCTATACAGGCCCCGCCGACCTCCCCATGGGCCGCCCACACAGGCAGGCCCGCCAACCTCCCCGTGGGCCGCTCACACGGGCGCCCTCTCCACCGGGCAGCTCATACAGCGCGGACCACCTCTCCCCCGCCCCAGCTCGCTCCCGGGGATCTCGATCACCTCGATGCCCCGCTTGCGCAGATGCGTGTTCGTGGTGACGTTCCGCTCGTAGGCCACCACCACCCCCGGCTCCACGGCCAGGACGTTGCATCCGTCGTCCCACTGCTCGCGTTCGGCGGCGTGGACGTCCTGGGTGGCGGTGAGCACGCGGATCTCGTTCAGCCCCAGGGCGGCGGCGATCGCGCGGTGCATGTGCTCGGGCGGGTGGTCGGTGACCTTCAGCTCCTTCTCGCCGACGCCGGGCTCGATGGTGTACGAGCGGAGCATGCCGAGTCCGGCGTACTGGGTGAAGGTGTCGCCGTCGACCATCGTCATGACCGTGTCGAGGTGCATGAAGGCACGGCGCTTCGGCATGTCCAGCGCGACGATGGTCCGCGCGGAACCGGCGGCGAACAGCTTGTGGGCGAGCATCTCGACGGCCTGCGGCGTGGTCCGCTCGCTCATACCGATGAGGACGGCGCCGTTGCCGATGACGAGGACGTCGCCGCCCTCGATGGTGGAGGGGTAGTCGGCCTGCCCCTCGGACCAGACATGGAAGTCCTCACCGCGGAAGAGGGGATGGTGCCGGTAGATCGCCTCGAAGTGGACCGTCTCGCGCTGACGGGCCGGCCAGCGCATGGCGTTGATGGACACCCCGTCATAGATCCAGGCGGAGGTGTCACGGGTGAAGAGGTGGTTGGGGAGCGGGTCGATGAGGAAGTCGTCCAGCTCCATGACGTGGAAGCGGACGCTCGTCGGCTCCATGTACGCGTCGAGGAACTCCCGTTTGGTCATCCCGCCGATCAGCGCCTCGACCAGCTCACCCAGGGGCAGGGACTCGAAGACGGCCCGGAGGTGGTCCGTGGCGAGCGGGCCGTACTCCTTCTCGTCGAAGACCCGGTCGAGGACGAGTTCGCGGGCCTCGGGGACTCGCATGGCGTCCGTCAGCAGATCACCGAAGAGGTGGACGGCGACTCCTCGATCGCGCAGCACGTCCGCGAAGCCGTCGTGCTCCGCGCGCGCCCGGCGCACCCACAGCACGTCGTCGAAGAGGAGCAGGTCCTTGTTGCTGGGGGTGAGCCTTTTGAGCTCTAGATCAGGCCGGTGCAGGATGACGCGGCGCAGCCGCCCGGCCTCGGAGTCGACATGGAATCCCATGCCTCCATCCTGACCATTCGTGCGTGCGTTCACCCACAGGTCGGCCGAAACGATTCCTCGATCTCGTCTCCTTGACGATAATCAGCCCGAGGCATTATCGTCTACCTGACGCGAACGAGTCCATGGGGACGACGAGGGGGATCATTCATGGCCGACATCACCAGACGGTTCGGCTGGCGGCATCTGCGCGGTGCGCCCACCGCGCACATCCGTCACCACCGCTCGGGACGACTCGTGCACGACGGCCCGGGGCTGAGCTTCTGGTACCGGTCGCTGACCGCCGCGCTGTCCGAGGTCCCGGTCGACGACCGTGAGCTGGCGATGACCTTCCACGCCCGTACCTCCGACTTCCAGGACGTGGCGGTGCAGGCGACGGTGACCTACCGGGTCAGCGACCCGGCGATCGCCGCCGCGCGGCTCGACTTCTCCATCGACCCCGACACGGGCGTCTGGCGGGGCGCTCCCCTGGAGCAGCTGTCGACGCTGCTGACGGAGACGGCCCAGCAGCACGCCCTGGACGTCCTCGCCCGTACGTCGCTGTCGTCCGCACTGGTCGACGGGGTCGCGGCGGTACGGGAGCGGGTGGCGAGCGGCCTCGCGGCCGAGCCCCGACTGCCGGCCACCGGCATCGAGATCGTGGCCGTACGCGTGGTGGCGCTGCGGCCCGAGCCGGAGGTGGAGCGGGCCCTGCGGACGCCCGCGCGGGAGCAGATCCAGCAGGAGGCGGACCGGGCGACCTACGAACGCCGGGCCGTGGCCGTCGAACGGGAACGGGCCATCGCGGAGAACGAACTGGCCAGCCAGATCGAACTCGCCCGGCGCGAGGAGCAGTTGGTCGAACAGCGCGGGACGAACGCGCGCCGCGAGGCCGAGGAGAAGGCCGCCGCGGACGCCGTGAAGGCGGGCGCGGAGGCGGCCCGGACGCTGCGGCTCACCGAGGCGGAGGCCGCACGCACCGTGCAGCTCGCCGAGGCGGAGGCCACGCGGAACGTCCGGCTCGCCGAGGCGGAGGCGGACCGGCAGGTCAAGCTCGCGGAGGCGGAGGCCGCCGCGGCGCGGGCCGTCGGCGCGGCGCGGGCCGAGGCGCAGTCGGCGTGGCTGCGGGTGCACGGTGAGGTGGACGCGGCGACGCTGCACGCGCTGACCGGGACGCGGCTCGCGGAGAACCTGCCGCGGATCGAGAGCGTGACCGTCTCGCCGGACGTGCTGACCGGGCTGCTGGCGAAGCTGGGCGGGGCGGGCGGTTCCGGGGAGACCGCGTGAGTCTCGCGCCACGGGTGGTGCTGGTCCACCGCACCACCGAGTACGAGGAGTTGGTGGCCCGGCACGGCACGCACGGCCAGGCCGCCTTCTTCCTGACGTCACGTGGGCGGGACATCGAGGACGTGGCCGAGCGGCACCGCCGGGAGCGGCGGGCGCTGGCCGAGGTCACGTCCTCGGTGCCGCTGACCTGGCGTCAGGCCCACGTGGAGCGGGCCGACCTGGACCGGTTCCTGTTCGCTCCCGAGGACGTCGTGGTCGTCGTCGGGCAGGACGGTCTGGTGGCCAACGTGGCGAAGTACCTCGCGGGGCAGCCGGTGCTCGGGGTCAACGCCGATCCCCGGCGGAACCCGGGGGTGCTGGTCCGGCACGGGGTCGCGGACGTGGGGAAGCTGCTCGCCTCGGCGCCGGGGCGGGGGGCGGCGGTGGACGAGCTGACCATGGTGGAGGCCGTCGCCGACGACACGCAGCGGCTGGTGGCGCTCAACGAGGTCTATCTGGGCGCGGCGGGGCACCAGACCGCGCGGTACCGCCTGGGGCTCGACGGCGACAGGGGTGCCGTCGAGCCCCAGGCCTCGTCGGGGGTGCTGGTGGGGACGGGGACAGGGGCGACCGGGTGGATCCGGTCGGTGTGGCAGGAGCGTGCGAGTCGGCTGGAGCTGCCGGGGCCCGGGGAGGCGCGGCTGCTGTGGTTCGTGCGGGAGGCGTGGCCGTCGCCGGTGACCGGTACGTCGATGGTGGCGGGGGCGCTGGGGGCGGGAGCGCGGTTGCGGCTGACCGTGGAGTCGGATCGGTTGATCGTGTTCGGGGACGGGATGGAGGGGGACGCGTTGGAGTTGACGTGGGGGCAGACGGTGGAGGTGGGGGTGGCGGGGGTGCGGTTGCGGCTTCTGGGGTGAGTTCTCGCCCCCACCGCCCCTACCCGTCCCGTCCTCCAGGGGGGGCTGCGCGCCCCTTCGACCCCGCGTCGCCTCGGGGGCTGCCGTGTGCCCCTGCCGGGGAGTGCGCGTGCCTGTGTCTGCGGGTTCGTGGGGGCTGGTCGCGCAGTTCCCCGCGCCCCGGGAGGGCGGGGGCTGCGCCCCCTGCCCTCCGTGCCTTCCGTACCTTCCCTCGGCCCCGCTACTTCGTTTCCGTTGCCGCTCCCTTGCGGCGTTTTCTCTGGGTGTAGGTCTCCAGGGCCTGCCAGAGGTCTCGGCGGTCGGCCTCCGGCCAGGGGGTGTCGGTGAAGTGGAGTTCGGCGTAGTGGGCGTGCCAGGGGAGGAAGTTGGAGATGCGGAGTTCGCCGCTGGTGCGCCACAGGAGGTCCACGTCGGGCATGGCGTGGTGCGGGAGGTGCGCGGCGAACTGCTGCTCGGTGACGCGAGAGGGGTCGATGTCGCCGGCGAGGGCGGCGCGCGCGAGGGCCGCGCCCGCCTGGGTCAGTTCGGCGCGGCCGCCGTAGTTGACGCAGACGTTGAGGGTCAGGCCCGTGCGGTGGCGGGTGGCGCGTTCCTGGGAGCGCAGGACCTCGACGACGTCGTCCGGAAGGCCGTCCGGGGAGCCGATCCAGCGCAGGCGTACGTCGTGCTGGAGCAGTTCGCCGTCGAGGAGTTCGGCGCGCATGATGGCGAACAGCTTGGAGACCTCGTCGGGTGAACGCTTCCAGTTCTCCGTGGAGAACGCGTACACCGTCAGATGGCGCAGGCCGATCTCCAGGGCGCCCTGGACGACATCGCGCAGGGCGACCGCCCCGGCGCGGTGCCCCTCGTCGCGGGGCAGGCCGAGGCCGGTGGCCCAGCGGCCGTTGCCGTCCATGACGATGGCCACGTGGTTCGGGAGTTGGGCGGCGGCGATCTCGGGCGGGCGTACACCGTCGACGTGGGGGCGCGGCGGCAGCGGCGGCTCGGCGACCGGCACCGGCTGCCATTCGGGGGTGTGCTGCGCGGTGTCGGTGTCGGGGCCCGCGACCGGGCGTCCGCCGGGGGTGGCCATGGTGGGCGGCAGGGTCAGCCGCCAGATCGCGGCGGCGCGGGCGCGGGCCGGGCCGAGGACGCGCCACTGCTTGTGCCGGGGGACGCGTACGGGCCGGCTCAGCGCGGCGGGGCCCGCGCCTATGATCGCGTCCAGCTCCGCGGTGAACAGGTCGACGGTGGTGTCCAGGACGATCGCCGGCCCCAGCGGCAGGCTGCCGCGCAGGACCCGGCGGGCGCCCTCCAGCCAGGCGCGGGCCTCACCCGTGAGGTGGGCGATGAGCCGCCGGACGGCGGGGGTCCACCGGCGGGCGATCAGATCGGCCGGGGCGACCTGGAACCGGTCGAGCACCTCGGTCGGGAACCAGACGTGTCCCCCGTCCAGGTCCTCGGGCAGGTCGCGGAGCATGTCCGCGAGGAACAGACCCTCCACGAAACGGGTGAAGCCCGGCACGTCCCGCAGCCGTACCGGCACGGGCAGACCGCATCGCACCAGCAGCCGCATGAACTGCTCGGGCCAGCTGATGTTCTGGGCGTGGGACCGTTCCCGCCACTCCTGCCAGGTGGCGACGGACTGCCGGTCACCGTCCCGCTGGACCGCCTCCAGCGCGCCCAGCAGGTCCCCGAGGTCGAGCCCCCAGTGCCAGACCGCGTCGGTCAGCGCGAGCCGGATCGGGTCGTCGCTGGTACCGCTGGTGAGGTCGGCCTCCAGAGCCGCGCGCCACTCCTTGAGCCGGGCCGCGCGCTCCTCGGGGGTGCCGTCGGTGGAGTCGAGCAGGTCGTCCGCGTGGGCGAACGCCGCGTACAGGGCCCAGCAGGCGGGCCGGGCCGCCGGGGGCATCAGACCCATCAGGGCGTACTCGGTGGGCCGCGTCGTGCGGACCAGGCGGCGGCACTCGTCGTAGGCGGCGTCGAGTGCCGATCGCTGTCGCCCGGACTGCGCTGTGCTGCGACGCATGGGGTACCCCGCATACCTTCGAATGGAACCGATGGGACCGACCCGGGTGACAGCGATCGCCTGCGATTGGCTGCGATCGCTGCCCCCGGGCAGTGCCGGAACCGCTGAAACCATTCGAACGCGGAGCGCGGCCACGCCTGTCTGCGACATTATCAGCCGTAAAGTCGCCGCACAGGCGCGGGCCCGGCGGTCACAGCCGGGGGTCGACCGGCTCCGACTCCAGGGCCAGTACCCCGAACACCGCCTCGTGCACCCGCCACAGCGGCTCCCCCTCGGCGAGCCGGTCGAGGGCCTCCAGTCCGAGGACGTACTCGCGGATGGCGAGCGACCTCTTGTGGTTGAGGAAACGCCCGCGCAGCCGGGCCAGGTTGTCCGGACGGGTGTACTCCGGGCCGTAGATGATGCGCAGGTACTCCCGGCCCCGGCACTTGATGCCGGGCTGCACCAGCCGCCCCTGCTCCGTGCGGACCACGGCACCGACCGGCTTCACGACCATGCCCTCGCCGCCGCGGCCCGTCATCTCCAGCCACCAGTCGACGCCGGCGCGGACCGAGTCCTCGTCACCGGTGTCCACGAAGAGGCGCCGGGTGGTCTGGAGCAGTCCGCTGGCGTCGAACTCGACGAGCCGGTCGATCAGGGCGAGCTGCTCGTCGTGCGGCAGCGCGGCGAGGCTGCGGCCCTGGACGGCGAGGATCTGGAACGGGGCGAGCCGCACCCCGTCCAGGCCCTCGGTGGGCCAGCAGTAGCGCCGGTACGCCTCGGTGAACGCGGCCGCGTCGGCGGCCCGCTCCCGCTGCTTGTCCAGCAGCCCGCCCACGTCGACACCCCGCGCCGCCGCACCCTCCAGGGCGGCCAGCGCCCCCGGGAACACCGCGCCGGACGCGGCGCCGACCGCCGCGTACTGCGTGCGCAGCAGCCCGGACGCCTTCAGCGACCACGGCATCAGCTCGGCGTCGAGCAACACCCAGTCCGTGTCCAGCTCATCCCACAGCCCGGCCTCCGTCATGGCCTCCCGCACCCGGCCGAGGACCAGCTCGGTGCGGGCCTCGTCGTCGAAGAACGGGCGACCGGTACGGGTGTAGAGGGAGCCGGTGGGACCGTCCACACCGAAGCGGCGGCGGGCCGCGTCCGCGTCACGGCAGACCAGGGCGACGGCCCGCGAGCCCATGTGCTTCTCCTCGCACACGACGCGCGCGACCCCGTCCTCCTTGTACTGCGCGAACGCCTCCGCCGGGTGCTCCAGATAGCCCTCGACGTGCGAGGTGGCCGTCGGCGCCATGGTCGGCGGGAGGTACGGCAGCAGCCGGGGGTCGACGGCGAAGCGGCTCATGACCTCCAGGGCGGCGGCCGCGTTCTCCTCGCGGATCGAGACACGGGCCTGGCCGTCGTAGCGGGTCTCGACGATACGGCGGCCGTGCACGTCCGTCAGGGCCAGCGGCCGGCCCTCGTGGCCGCCGGGCGCCTCGGAGGCCAGCGGCCTCGTCGGCTCGTACCAGACCTGCTCCGCCGGTACGTCGACCAGTTCGCGCTCCGGCCAGCGCAGCGCGGTCAGCTTCCCGCCGAACACGGCACCCGTGTCGAGGCAGATGGTGTTGTTCAGCCAGGTGGCCTGCGGCACCGGGGTGTGGCCGTAGACGACGGCCGCGCGACCCCGGTAGTCCTCCGCCCACGGGTAGCGCACGGGCAGCCCGAACTCGTCGGTCTCCCCCGTGGTGTCGCCGTACAGGGCGTGGCTGCGCACCCGGCCGGAGGTGCGGCCGTGGTACTTCTCCGGCAGGCCGGCGTGGCAGACGACGAGCTTCCCGCCGTCGAGGACGTAGTGGCTGACGAGTCCGTCGATGAACTCCCGGACCTGCTTCTTGAACTCCTCGCTCTCGCCCTCCATCTGCTCGATGGTCTCGGCGAGGCCGTGGGTGTGCTGGACGCCTCGGCCCTTGAGGTAGCGGCCGTACTTGTTCTCGTGGTTGCCGGGCACGCACAGCGCGCTGCCGGAGCCGACCATGGACATCACGCGGCGCAGGACGCCCGGGCTGTCCGGGCCGCGGTCGACGAGGTCGCCGACGAAGACGGCCGTACGGCCCTCGGGGTGGACGCCGTCGACGTAACCGAGCTTGCCGAGGAGTGCCTCCAGCTCGTGGGCGCAGCCGTGGATGTCGCCGATGATGTCGAACGGGCCGGTGAAGTGGGTGAGGTCGTTGTAACGCTTCTCGGTGACGATCGTGGCGTTCTCGACGTCGGCCACGCCCCGCAGGACGTGCACCTTGCGGAAGCCCTCGCGCTCCAGGTGGCGCAGCGAGCGGCGGAGTTCGCGGGTGTGGCGCTGGATGACGCGGCGCGGCATGTCGGCGCGGTCGGTGCGGGCCGCGTTGCGCTCGGCGCACACCTCCTCGGGCACGTCGAGGACGATGGCGATCGGCAGCACGTCGTGCTTCCGGGCCAGGTCGATGAGCTGCTTGCGGGACTCCGACTGCACGCTGGTCGCGTCGACGACGGTGCGGCGGCCGGCGGCGAGCCGCTTGCCGGCGATGTAGTGCAGCACGTCGAAGGCGTCCTTCGTCGCGCTCTGGTCGTTCTCGTCGTCGGAGACGAGGCCCCGGCAGAAGTCGGAGGAGATGATCTCGGTGGGCTTGAAGTGCTTGCGGGCGAAGGTCGACTTGCCGGAGCCGGAGGCGCCGATCAGGACGACGAGGGAGAGGTCGGTGACGGGCAGGGTGCGCCCCTCGGCCTTCCGCACGCCGGTCTCCACGGTGGTGTCGCTCATGCCGCCTTCGCCTCCTTCTCGTTCCTGTCGCTGATGCTGAACACGGCCATCTGGGTGGGTGGCCCCACCTCCGGGTCGTCGGGTCCGACGGGCACGAACGCGACGTCGTAGCCGTGCCGTTCGGCCACCGTGGCCGCCCAGGCGCGGAACTCCTCGCGCGTCCACTCGAAGCGGTGGTCGCCGTGGCGGACGTGGCCGGCCGGGAGGGTCTCCCAGCGGACGTTGTACTCGACGTTCGGGGTGGTCACGACGACGGTCCGGGGGCGGGCCGAGCCGAACACGGCGTACTCCAGGGCGGGCAGCCGGGGCAGGTCGAGGTGCTCGATGACCTCGGAGAGCACGGCGGCGTCGTAGCCCTTGAGCCGGTTGTCGGTGTAGGCGAGGGAGCTCTGGAAGAGCTGCACGCGCGAGGCCTGCCGCTCGCCCATGCGGTCGAGCTTGAGACGGCGGGAGGCGATGGTGAGCGCGCGCATCGACACGTCGGTGCCGACGATCTCGGTGAACCGCGGGTCCTTGAGCAGCGCCTGCACGAGCTGGCCCTGCCCACAGCCGAGGTCGAGCACCCGGGCGGCACCGGTGTCCTTCAGCGCGGCGATGATCGCGTCGCGGCGGAGCGTGGCGAGGGGGGTGGGTTTGTCGGCGGTGTCGGGGTCGGCGTCGGCCGCGTCGGCGCCGGTTGAGCCGGCACCGTCGTTGGTGGAGTCAGTGGTGGCGGAGGCGGCGGTGGCGAGGTGCGCGGCGTCCGCGGCGGCACCGTCGTGCTCGCGGGCTCCCGCTCCTTCCGCGCCCTGGAGCGCCTCGACCGCCTCGGCTGCGTCCGCCGCGTCAGCCGCCTCCGTCTCCCCCGGCTCCTCCGGATCCTCGACGGCGTTGTCGATCTCCTCGACCTCGCTGTCGTCGGCCTCGGCCAGCCGCACGAGTTCCAGGCGCTCCATGGCCTGGCGGGTCAGGGACCAGCGGCGGGAGAGATAGCGGCTGGTGATCAGCTTCTGCTCCGGGTGGTCGGGCAGCCAGCCCTCACCGGCCCGCAGCAGCTTGTCGACCTCGTCGGACGACACCCAGTAGTGCTTGGCGTCGTCGAGGACCGGCAGGAGGACGTACAGGTGGCGCAGTGCCTCGGCCAGGGTCAGGGACTCCGACTCCAGGACCAGGTGGACGTAACGGGAGGCGCCCCACTCCGGGAACTGCGTGTCGAGCGGGACCGCCTCGGCGGTGACTGTCCAGCCGAGCGGCTCGAACAGCTTGGCGACGAGGTCGGGGCCGCCGCGGGCGGGCAGCGCGGGTATCTCGACGCGCAGGGGGCGGGCCTCCCCCGGGGCGTCGGGCCGGGCGGTGCAGCGGCCGCTCATCGCGCTGGAGAAGACGCTGCTCAGCGCGACGGCGAGCAGGGAGGAGGCCGCGTACGGGCGGTCGTTGACGTACTGGGCGAGTGCCGCGTCCGGGGCGCCGCCGCGGCCCTTGCCCTTGCCCCGCCGGACCAGGGCCACCGCGTCCACCTCCAGCAGCAGCGCGGCTGTGCACCGCTCGACGCCCGCCTCTGGGTAGAGGACGTGCGCCTTGCCGTAGGACGTGGAGAACGCTTGCGCCTTGTCGGGATGCTTGTGCAGCAGGTAACCGAGGTCGGTCGCGGGGCGCTCTGGGGTGCCGGTGGTACTGATCGTCAGGAACACGGGGGTTGGCCTCGAGTCGGGTTGGAAGTGTCCGTACAACCTACAGAGAACGTGCTCTGGGCAGGGAGTATTTTCGGCCCAGGCCGGTTTGACGGCCGGTGGGCGGGACCGGCCGCCACACCGTCCTCGTGCGGGTTGTCGAGGCGCCGTGTTCGGGTGTCAGGCGGCGAAGCCGCTGTCGCCGTGGATCGAGGCGTCGGGCAGCGCGGGTGGGGGCGGAGGTCGCGTGCGACGATCGGTGGGGGCGTCGGGGCGGCGTCCCGATCCTGGGACGAGGGCCGAGCGGAGGGCACGCGGGACATGGTGACGCAGCGGGATCGTTGGGCGGAGCTGACGGGCGGGCAGGGCGGGGAGGAGTACGCCCGGCGGTTCGCGCGGCTCGCCGCCTCCGGCCATGACGTCCACGGAGAGGCCACCTTCTGCGCCGCGCTGCTGGAACCCGGCGCCCGGATCCTCGACGCCGGCTGCGGCACCGGACGGGTCGCGATCCGGCTCGCCGAGCTGGGGCACCACTGCACGGGGGTGGACGTCGACCGCTCCATGCTGGCCGTGGCCCGGCGCGAGGCACCCGCCTCACGGTGGCTCCACGGGGACCTCGCCCTCCTGGACACTCTCGGCCTGGACCCGGACTTCGACCTGGTGGTCGCCGCCGGCAACGTCATCCCGCTGCTCGCCCCCGGCACCGAGCCGACCGTGGTCCGGCAGCTGGCCGCCGTACTGCGCCCCGGCGGGCTGCTGGTCACCGGCATGGGTCTGGACGCGGCTCACCTGCCGCTGCCCGAGGCGACGGTGACCCTCACCGACTTCGACAACTGGTGCGAGCGCGCCGGACTGGCCCTCCGGGAGCGCTACGCCACCTGGGACGGTGCCCCCTACGAGCAGGGCGGCGGGTACGCGGTGAGTGTGCACGCCCGCGCCGTCGGCTGAGTGCCGGGGTCCGTGGATCCTGGGGGCCGGCTGAGCCCGGCAGGCAGGAGGGCGGACCGCCGGGGTGCAGCTGCCGCGGCCGGAGCCCCCGCCCTCCCCTGCCGAGGGCCGGGCCCCGCACCCCCCTTCCGGGGCGCGGGGCCCGGTCCGGGGCGTCCCCGTCGTCCGGGGGCGGGTCCTACGACAGCTGTGACTGCACCTGTGAGGAGATCAGCTCCAGGTGGTCCAGGTCGTCGAGGTCGAGGACCTGGAGGTAGAGGCGCTGCGAGCCGATGGCCTGGTAGCGGCCGATCTTCTCGACGACCTCGGCGGGGGTGCCGGCGAGCCCGTTGGTCTTGAGCTCGTCGACCTCGCGGCCGATCGCGGCGGCGCGGCGGGCGACCTCGGCGTCGTCCTTGCCGACGCAGACGACCAGCGCGTTCGAGTAGACGAGGTCGTCGCCCTTGCGGCCGGCCTCCTCGACGGCCTCGCGGACCCGCCCGAACTGCCGCTCAGTGTCCTCCAGCGAGCCGAACGGCATGTTGAACTCGTCGGCGTAGCGGGCGGCGAGGCGCGGGGTGCGGCTCGCGCCGTGCCCGCCGATCAGGACGGGCACCTTGGCCTGCGCGGGCTTGGGCAGCGCGGGCGAGTCGGTCAGCTGGTAGTGCGTGCCCTCGTACGAGAAGGTCTTGCCGACCTCCGTGGCCCACAGCCCCGTGACGATGGCCAGCTGCTCCTCCAGGCGCGCGAACTTCTCCTTCGGGAAGGGGATGCCGTACGCCTTGTGCTCCTCCTCGAACCAGCCCGCGCCCAGCCCGAGTTCGACGCGGCCGCCGGACATCTGGTCGACCTGGGCGACCTGGATGGCGAGCACACCGGGCAGGCGGAAGGTTCCTGCGGTCATCAGGGTGCCGAGCCGGATGCGCTTGGTCTCCCGCGCGAGGCCGGCCAGGGTGATCCAGGCGTCGGTGGGGCCGGGCAGACCGTCCACGGAGCCCATGCGGAGATAGTGGTCCGAGCGGAAGAAGGCGTCGAAGCCGAGGTCCTCCGTGGCCTTGGCGACGGTGAGCAGCGTGTCGTAGGTCGCCCCCTGCTGGGGCTCGGTGAAGATGCGAAGATCCATGCCCTCCATCCTGCACGCTCGGACGTCGGTCGACTCCACCGGTCCTGACCCCGATCGTGGTGCCCTGTCGGGTGCAGACCCGTCAATTCGGTGGATGAACGGGCGACACCAGTGACCGGCGGCAACGGTGATCGTTGCTCGGGAGGAGCCGGACCGCCCGGCACCCGTCGCCGGCGGTCGCTGCCGGGGCGCTCGCACACGTGCCCCCTCGGGGGGCGAGGGCCGAGGAGGCCGTCACATGTCCCAGGAAACCGTGCCGGAGCAGGCCGCCGTGCCTGCGCAGCCCAAGGGTCTGCTCCAGCAGATGGAGGAGTTGATGGCTGCCCTGAACGCGGACCTGTCCCAGCTCGACGCCGATCTGTCGGCGCCGCGTCCCGCTCCTGCGGAGGGCGCGGACTCCGTCTGACCGACCACCGACGGCCGACCGCACCCACCGTTCGACCGACCCCGCCACTCGACCGACCCCGCCGTCCGTTGCCCTCGCCGACGGACCGCCGCGCCGTCCGACGCGGGTGCACCGGTTGTGCGGCGGGTGCGGGGCGACGCCGTCGCGCTTCTCGTGCGGTTCCCCGCGTCCCTGAGGACACGGCCCGAGGACACGGCCCGAGGGCATGGCCCTGCGGGCCGGGGCCGGTCCTCGTCGAGGCGCGGGGAAGCGCGCTGTCGGCCCCTTCTCCCCTCCGCCGGCGCGGAAACGGTTCAGCTGGCTGCCGCGTCCCGTTCCGCAAGGACCTGGTCCCGTACGGCCAGGCGGCGGAGCATTTCGAGGACTCTGTCGCGGGCCTCGTCGGCGGCGTCGATCGCCTCCATGCACTGCCAGTACGTCGACTCCTCGTCGGCGGCGCTGGCGAGGCCGACGAGGGCGATGCCGACCTCGCCGAGGAGACCGCCGAGGCGGGTGAGGGAGTCATGGGCGTCGCCCAACTCGGTGAGCTGGGCGGCGCGTAAATCGCCCACCCCGAGCGGAGGGGCGCCGAGTATGCCGCAGCCGCTGCCGGCCAGCTCGGTCAACCCCAGTGCCTCACCGCGTAGTTCGGGTGGTCCGGAGACGGCGAGGCGGCTGCCGATCGCCTGCGCGAGGGCGTACGCCTGCCATGCCTCCGCCATGAGTTGCGGTTCTTCGACGCTGCCCGCCAGAGCGCGCCTGCTCGCCAAGATGAGCCGCACCGCGTCCATGCGCTGCTCCCGACTGTCCCGACGCGCTCTCACACGTCCCGCCCGACCTCTTGTCTGTTCATTACCCACAGTGAGGGTGACTGAGACAGAAAGCCAGAGGAAGCCTGAAATCTGTGGATAACAAGTCGGCAGAGCACCGCATTCCGACTACGGAGAGTGATATGCGGGTGGGGCGGCTCGACTTCACGGGCCTTCCGGCGCCGGGAACCTCCGCTCATTGCGGTCGATCTTCGCGTCCAGCGCGGCCAGCGGGTCGATGTCCAGCACCTCGCACAGCTGGAGCAAGTAGGCGAGGACGTCGGCGACTTCGTCGGTGACCCGGTGGGCGGTGTCGGGGTCCGACATCACCCCGGCCGACTCCTCGGGCGTCAACCACTGGAAGATCTCGACCAGTTCGGACGCCTCGACGCTGAGGGCGGAGACCAGGTTCTTCGGGGTGTGGTACGGCGCCCAGTTCCGGGCGGCCGCGAACTCGGCGAGGCGACGCTGGAGGGTGGGGACGTCGAGTCCGTCCGGGGCTTCAGGATCTTTCACGGTCCAGGTGTACCACCGTCGCCCCGGGGACCCCGGCGGCCCATGACGCGTCACTCACCGCGCCCACCAGCCGGATGTGGCCGCGTTCGCCCATGCGGGCAGCCACGCACAGGAGTTGGGCGCGCTGACGGGGGTCGAGGCAGCGGTCCAGGCCGTCGGCCAGGACGGTCAGGGTCTGGAGCGCCGCCGGGACCTCGGCGACCGGGTCGACCTCCAGTACGCCGGGGCCGGTGAACAGCACCAGGGCCAGGGCGAGATACCGCAGCTCGCCGTCACCGAGGAGGGCGAGCGGTGTCCGTACACCGTCACCGCGGTCGAGCACCGCCCGCACCAGACCGGGGCCGACCGCGCACCCGTGGCCCGCCCCGGCCCCGCGAACTGCCCCGTTCCCGTGACCGTGCCCGTTGCCGTGACCGGGTCCGCGACCCCGTCCGTGGTCGGCTCCATGGCTGACTCCGTGGGCGACCCCGAGTGCGCCCCTCTGCCCGTGCCCGCCCGGCGCAAGTTCGGCGAGGAGGTCGGCGACCGGTCCCGCGCAGCCGTCCCGGACCGCCGCGACCAGTTGCGCGTGGCGTCGGCCGCACTCCGTGCGCGTGCGCCACAGCACGTCGGCGAGGTTGTCGCAGCCGCGCAGGAGGCGGCCGGAGCCGAGCGGTACGGCGTCGCGCATACGGCGGGGACGGGGGTCGCAGGCGAAGACCGAGCGGAGGGCGACCACCATCTGTTCGGCGGCGGCGAGGACCCGGCGCTGGCCGTCGGTCTTGCCGGCGACCCGCAGGGGAAGCAGGGCGGTGCCGAGGCGGTCGTCCGGCAGGGGGCCGCGGGTGACGGGGGACGCGCCCGCGGTGTGCCAGGCGGCCTGGACGACGGGGCGGCTCGGGTCGACCAGCGCGGTCTCCAGGAGGGTCAGCCCGCCGGAGGTCAACCGCTCGCCGACGATGCGGAGTTCGGGTTCGGCCTGGACGGCGATGTCGAGCCGGATGGGGCCCTCGGGGCCGTCGGCGGTGCAGCCGAGGCGGAAGCCGCGGCGGCGCTGGGCGTCCGGGCGGGCCCGCTCGGGCACGCAGCCGTGCGGGGCGGGGAACGCCTCGTCGAGGCGGGCGCCGCCGCCGAGCCGGGCGAGCGCCTCGTACGCTCGGAGCGCCGTCGTCTTGCCGCTGCCGCTGGGCCCCGCGAGGAGGGTGAGCGGGCCGAGCGGGAAGGCGGCGCCGCGGTGACCCGCGAAGGCCGAGAGCCGCAGTTCGGTGACGCTCGGCCGATCCGAGCGGCTCGCTGCGCGGGTACCGGTCGGCATCGGTGACGGGGATGACGCGGTCATATGCGGACCGTAGAGGCCCCGGCCCGGACGAACCGTTCCACCGCGTGGATCTTCCTACCTACGAGGGAGCGCTTCCACCCAGGGATGCGCCCGGGAGGACCGGGGAGCGCCGGTGGATCTCGTCGGCGCACTCATACGGCGCCCTACCGCGCGGGTACCGCTTCACGCGCGAGGCGTCGCGGCTGCCGAGCCGCCGGCCAGCCGCTCCCGCCGGCCAGGCCCCTCTGGCCGCACAGCCGGTTCTCTGACTAGAGTCAGAGAATGGATCGGGCGGAGATTGATCAGGTGCGGCGGTTCAACCGCACCGTCACCGAACGCGTGGGCGTGCTCCACGACCACTACCTGGGCCGCGATCGGCCCGTCGGTGAGGCGCGGCTGCTGTGGGAGATCGGCGAGCAGGGCCAGGACGTACGGCGGCTGCGCGAGCGCCTCGGGCTCGACTCCGGGTACGTCAGCCGGTTGCTGCGTTCCCTGGAGACCGACGGCCTGGTGACGGTGGAGCCGCAGCCCCGGGACCGGCGGGTGCGTACGGTCCGGCTCACCGACGCGGGCCGCGCGGAGCGCGCCGCGCTGGATCGCCGCAGCGACGAGCTGGCCGGCTCCCTCCTGGAACCGCTCAACGCCGCCCAGCGCGTCCGGCTGGTGGCCGCCATGGCCGAGGTCGACCGTCTGCTGACCGCCGCGACGGTCGCACTGGACGGTGCCGACCCGGACCACCCCGACGCCCAGCACTGTCTGCGGTCCTACTTCACCGAACTGCAGGAGCGCTTCGAGACCGGATTCGACCCCGCGCGGAGCCTGCTGCCCGACGCGGGCGAACTCCGGCCGCCGCACGGGCTGTTCCTGGTCGCCCGACTGCACGGCGAGCCGGTCGGCTGCGCGGGTCTGAAGCTGCCGCCCGGCGCCCCGGCCGAGGTCAAGCGCATGTGGGTCGCGCCCCACACCCGTGGCCTCGGCCTCGGCCGCAGGCTCCTGGCCGAACTGGAGTCCCGGGCCGCCCGGCACGGCCATGACGTCCTGCGCCTGGACACCAACAAGGCTCTCGGCGCCGCGATCGGCCTGTACCACTCCTACGGCTTCGAGGAGGTCACCGCCTTCAACGACGAGCCGTATGCCCATCACTGGTTCGAGAAGCGGATCACCACGGCGTCGTCGGAGTGAAGGCTCCGACGACCCTCGGCTCCCCTGCTCCGGTTCGGGCGGTCCGGGCCGGCCGGTCAGACCCCGGGAACGCCCGCGTTCTCCATCAGGCCCCGGACCTCCGTGCCGTGGGGTGTGAGGAGGAACACGTTGCGGTCGACCCGGTGCATTCCGCTGGCGAGGCCGAAGACGACGCCGGTGCTGAAGTCGAGGACGCGTTTGGCCACCTCGCTCTCCGCGCCGGAGAGGTCGAGGAGGACCGGAATGCCCGCCATCAGCGTCTCGGCGACGTCGCGGGCGTCGGCGAAGACATTGACGCGGAGGACGACGAAACGGCGCCGGGCCTCCGTCTCGGCCTCCGGTATGGTCCGGTGGTCGACCGCGGACGGCCAGGCGTCCCGGCCCCGCAGCGGCACGACCTGTGCGAGCCCCTCCCACTGTTCGTCGGTGACATCGTGGCTGTTCACCCTGTTCACCGGCCTTCCCCCTGGCTCGCACTGATTGACTGCATCGACCAATTCTTACGCATGGTCACCCGTTCGGCCCAACAGCGACACGGACCGCGAGGCCGGCCGCGAAACCTCCGCCCAGCGCGTCGGCCGCACCGCGGCCTCACAGCCCCGCGCCGGACGGTGTGTAGCAGGCGTAACCCCTCATGATCAGGTCATGTGACATCGGCGTAACGGGCAATTCGTACGATCGAGCCTGCCCGGCGGCCACCAGGACGCTGAGCGGAAGCAGTCCGGCCGCCGTACCGGACGGGGACCGGGACACCCCGCACGCCGACAGAGAGGGGCCGCCCGTGGTCGCGCAGGGCCCGCAGAGCACCACCACCCAGGTACGGACCGTGTGCTCGTACTGCGGTGTCGGCTGCGGCATGCTCCTGGACGTCGGGACGGGTCCCGACGGGCGGCGCACGGTCCTGAGGGCGACCGGCGACAAGTCCCACCCGGCGAACTTCGGCCGACTCTGCACCAAGGGCGCGACGACCGCCGACATGCTGGCCGCGCCCGGCCGGCTCACCACGGCCCTCGTACGGGACGACCGGGGTGACGAGCCGGTGCCCATGCCGGTCGCGGACGCCCTCTCCGAGACGGCCCGGCGGCTGCGCGCGATCATCGACGAGCACGGCCCCGACGCGTTCGCGTTCTATGTCTCCGGCCAGATGAGCCTGGAGGCGCAGTACCTGGCGAACAAGCTGGCCAAGGGCTTCATCCGCACCAATCAGATCGAGTCGAACTCCCGGCTGTGCATGGCGAGCGCCGGCACCGGCTACAAGCTGTCGCTGGGCGCCGACGGGCCGCCCGGCTCGTACGAGGACCTCGACAAGGCGGACGTCTTCCTCGTGATCGGCTCGAACATGGCCGACTGCCACCCCATCCTCTTCCTGCGGATGATGGACCGCGTCAAAGCGGGCGCGAAGCTGATCGTCGTCGATCCGCGGCGGACGGCGACCGCCGAGAAGGCCGAGCTCTTCCTTCAGATACGTCCGGGCACGGACCTCGCCCTGCTCAACGGGCTGCTGCGCCTGCTGCACGAGAACGGGCACACCGACCCGGAGTTCATCGCCGCCCACACCGAGGGCTGGGAGGCGATGCCCGGCTTCCTCGCCGACTACGCGCCGGACGCCGTCGCCTCCGTCACCGGGCTCGCCGCCGACGACATACGCGAGGCCGCGCGGCTGATCGGCGAGGCGGCCGAGTGGACGAGCTGCTGGACCATGGGGCTCAACCAGTCCACGCACGGCACCTGGAACACCAACGCCCTGGTCAATCTGCATCTGGCGACCGGCGCCATCTGCCGGCCGGGCAGCGGGCCGTTCTCCCTGACCGGGCAGCCCAACGCCATGGGCGGGCGCGAGATGGGCTACATGGGGCCGGGGCTGCCGGGCCAGCGGTCGGTGCTCGTGGACGAGGAGCGGGCGTTCGTCGAGGAACTGTGGGGGCTGGCGCCGGACACGCTGCGCCCGGACGGTTTCGGCAAGGGCACCGTCGAGATGTTCCGGAGGATGGCCGACGGCGAGATCAAGGCGTGCTGGATCATCTGCACCAACCCCGTCGCCTCCGTCGCCAACCGGAAGACCGTGATCGAGGGGCTGGAGGCCGCGGAGTTCGTCGTCACGCAGGACGTGTTCGCCGACACCGAGACCAACGCGTACGCCGATGTCGTGCTGCCCGGGGCCCTGTGGACCGAGTCCGAGGGCGTCCTCGTCAACAGCGAGCGGAATCTGACGCTGGCCTCCGCGGCCGCCGACCCGCCGGGCGAGGCGATGGCGGACTGGCGGATCATCGCCGCCGTCGCGCGGGAGATGGGCTTCGAGAAGGGCTTCTCGTACGACAGCGCCGAGCAGGTCTTCGAGGAGATCAAGCAGGCATGGAACCCGAAGACCGGGTGGGATCTGCGGGGAGTGACGTACGAGCGGCTGCGGTCGTCGACGGTGCAGTGGCCGGCCGCGGAGGAGACGGGACCCGCGCGGAACCCGATCCGGTACGTGGACGCGGACGGCGGGCTGACGTTCCCCACCGCGAGCGGACGTGCCGTGTTCCACGCGCGGCCGCACATGGAGCCCGCCGAACTCCCGGACGACGACTTCCCGTTCGTGCTCAACACGGGGCGGCTGCAGCACCAGTGGCACACGCTGACGAAGACGGGGAAGGTCGCCAAGCTCAACCGGCTGAACCCCGGTCCGTTCGTGGAGGTGCATCCGCAGGACGCGCAGGCGCTGCACCTCGCCGACGGCGACTTCGTCGAGGTCGCCTCGCGGCGGGGGCGGGCCGTGCTGCCGGTGGTCGTGACGGACCGGGTGCGGCCGGGGTGTCTGTTCGCGCCGTTCCACTGGAACGACCTGTTCGGGGAGTACCTGAGCATCAACGCGGTGACCAGCGACGCGGTGGACCCGCTGTCGTTCCAGCCGGAGTTGAAGGTGTGCGCGGTGGGCCTGACGAAGGTGGCGGCGCCCGCGCCGTCGCCGACCGGGACCCAGCCGGTCGCGGCCGGCGCGGTCGACACCCGGGCGGGCACGGCTCACACTGTCGAGGCGCTCGTCCCGAGCGCGGTCGCCCCCGGCGCCAACCCCTTCGGTCTCGCACCCGCTCCCCCGCCCGTGCTCTCCGCCCAGGAGCGCCAGTACCTGACCGGTTTCCTCGCCGGGCTCGGGTCCGGCGTCACCGGGGTGCCCGTGCTGCCGCCGGACGCGCCGTTCAGCCCCGAGCACGCGCTGTGGGTGAACGGGGTGCTCGCCGGGATGTACTCGCGGTCCGCGGCGCCGGTGGCCGTCCCCGCGGCCGGGGCGGCGGGGCGGGACGTCTTGGTGCTGTGGGCCTCGCAGACCGGCACCGCGGAGGAGTTCGCGATGGCCGCCGCCGAGCAGCTGGGCGCGGCGGGGCACCGGGCGGCGCTGGTCGGCATGGACGAGGCCGCCCCGGCCGAACTGCCGCGCGGCGCGGACCTGTTGCTCATCACCAGCACCTTCGGTGACGGGGACGCGCCCGACAACGGCTCGGGTTTCTGGGAGGCGCTCACGGACCGGGAGGCGCCGAGGCTCGACGGTGTGCGGTACGCGGTGCTGGCGTTCGGGGACTCGTCCTACGACGACTTCTGCGGGCACGGCCGGCGGCTGGACGCCCGGCTCGACGAGCTGGGCGCGGTGCGACTGGCGCCCCGTACGGACTGCGAGCCGGACTACGAGCCGTCGGCTGACGCCTGGCTCGGGCAGGTGCTCACCGCGCTCGGCACCGGGACGGAGACCTCCGCTCCGCAGGGGCTCACGGAGGCGGGCCCTCAGGCCGCACCCGACGCAGTCCCTGTCACGGCCCCCGTCCTGGCGCCCGTCACCGCGCCCGTCGCCCCCCGGTCCGCCAGGCCCGCGCCCGCGCGGGCCCGGCTGGTCGGCAACCGGCTGCTCAGCCTGCCGGGGGCGGGCAAGGAAGTACGCCGGTTCACCTTCGACACGAAGGGGACGCGGCTCACGTACGAGGCCGGTGACGCGCTCGGGGTGCGGCCGGTCAACTCCCCCGGCCTGGTCGCGGAATGGCTGGCGGTGACCGGTCTGGACGGCTCGGCCGCCGTGGAGGTCGCCGGTGTCGGCGAGGTGCCCTTCGCCGAGGCGCTGCACCGGCATCTCGACATCACCCGGATCACCTCGGACCTGCTCCGTTTCGTCTCCGAACGGACTCGGGACAACCGGGAGTTGAAGAAGCTGATGCGGCCCGACAACAAGGACGGCCTCGCCCAGTGGTCGTGGGGCAGGCAGGCCGTGGACGTGGTCGCCGAGTTCGCGGTGCGGGCCTCCGCGGCAGAGTGGGCCGGGGTGTTCAAGCGGCTCCAGCCCCGGCTGTACTCCATCTCGTCGAGCCCGCTCGTCGACCCGCACGAGGTGTCGCTGACCGTGTCGGTCGTGCGGTACGAGAACCTGCGCGGGCAGCCGCGCGGCGGGGTCTGCTCACCGTTCCTCGCGGACGGCGAGACGGGCCTGGAGGTGCCGGTGTTCGTGCACCGGTCACCGCACTTCCGGCCGCCCGCGGACGCCACGACCCCGATGGTCATGGTCGGCCCCGGCACCGGTGTCGCCCCCTTCATCGGCTTCCTCCAGGAGCGGCTGGCCCTCGGCCACCGGGCGCCCAACTGGCTGTTCTTCGGCGAGCAGCACCGGGCCACGGACCACTACTACGAGGACGAGCTGACGGAGCTGCGGCGGGCGGGGGTGCTGGACCGGCTGGACACCGCGTTCTCGCGGGACCAGCGGGCCAAGGTGTACGTGCAGGACCGGATGCGCGAGCACGGCCCCGAGCTGTGGCACTGGCTTCAGGACGGCGCCCGCTTCTACGTCTGCGGCGACGCCTCCCGCATGGCGAAGGACGTCGACCGGGCGCTGCGCGACATCGCGGTCGCCCACGGCGGGCTGAGCGAGGCGGAGGCCGCCGCGTACGTGAAGCAGCTGGCGAACGAGAAGCGGTACGTGCGGGACGTGTACTGACCCTGTGCGCCGACAGGGGCACCCGCCCATCTCCCCGTCAGATCCAGCCCTGCTGCCACGCGTGGTGGGCCGCCGCGTGGCGGGTGGGGGCGCCCAGCTTGGACATCGCGGCGGAGAGGTAGTTGCGCACGGTGCCCTGGGCCAGATGGACCTCGGTGGCGATCTCGGCGACGGAGGCTCCGGTGCGGGCGGCGCGCAGGACCTGGAGTTCGCGGTCGCTGAGGGGGCAGTCGTCCTCGGTGAGCGCGGACGCGGCGATGTCGGGGTCCACATAGCGGCGTCCGGCGGCGATGTCGCGGAGGATCTCCGCCAGCCGGGCGGCCGGGGTCGTCTTGGGGACGAAGCCCCGCACGCCCGCGGCGAGGGCCCGGCGCAGTACGGCGGGCCGGGCGTGCCGGGTGACGATGACGGTGCGGGTGGGCAGTTCGGCGCCGATCTCCTCGGCGGCGCGCAGTCCGTCGGTCGGTGGCATCTCCAGGTCGAGCACGGCGATGTCCGGGCGGTGTTCGCGGGCGAGCCGGACCGCGTCGGTGGAGGTGGCGGCCTCCGCGACCACCCGCAGGTCGTCCTCCAGGGCGAGCAGCGCGGCGAGGGCGCCGCGCAGGAGGTCCTCGTCGTCGGCTATGAGGAGCCGGATCATCGGGCCACTTCCTTCAGGGGTTCGGGGGTCGCGTCGGCCCGGCCGAGCGGCAGGGTGGCCGTGACCTCGAAGCGGCCGCCGTCGCGGTGCCACGTCAACTCGCCTCCGGCGGACCGCAGTCGCTCGGCGAGGGCGGTCAGGCCGGTGCCGTCACCGGCGCCGGGGCGCTCGTCGGCGCCGTCGTTGGCCACGCGCAGCCGGGCGCGGTCGCCGGTGACCAGGTGGTCGATCTCCGCGTACCGGGCGTGGCTGTGGCGCAGGACGTTGGTGGTGGCCTCCCGCATGACCAGGCCGAGCAGATGGCGGGTGGTGTCGGCCATGTCGCCGGCGGAGGCGGCGGGTTCGAGGGACGTGCGGGTGTCGATGCCGGCCGCGGCCAGCACCTTCCCGGCGTTGGCGATCTCGTCGTCGAGGGTGGTCCTGCGGTAGCCCCGCACCACGGCCCGTGTGTCGCGGAGGGCGTCGGCGGACAGCTGCCGTACCTCGCGCATCTCGGCGGCGGCCCGCGCGGGGTCCCGTTCCACGAGCCGCGCCGCCAACTCGCTCTTCAAAGCGATGACCTGGAGGTGGTGACCCTGGATGTCGTGCAGGTCGGCGGCGAAGCGGAGCCGTTCGTCCCGCACGGCCAGCTCGGCCTCCAGTCGCCGCGCCCGGTCGAGGCGTCCGGCGATGTTCCAGGCCCACAGGGGGCCGAGCACCGTCCACGCGGTGAAGGCGACGAGCCCGGCCGGGAAGAGCGCGGCGTACGGCAGCTCCCCGTCACCGGCGGCCAGACTGACGGCGGCGCCCGGCAGCGTGGCGAGGAGCACCGCGCCGGCGAGCAGGGACCGGCGGTGACGGGGGCGGAGGAAGGTCGCGAAGATGGCCGTGGTGACGGCCGGGGCGACCGCCCACAACTCGTAGGCGTGCCGGGCCAGCGGCAGCGTCGCGAGCACGACGGTGGCGGCGACCAGGGCGACCAGCAAGTACCGCGGTGGGCGCGCGCGGTGAGGGACGTCGGCGGCCCTCGACGGGCTCAGCGGACGGCCGAGCAGAATCGCGCCGACGACCGTGTCGACCACGAGCGCGCCGGCGACCGGGACCCGCGCCCAAGCGGGGACGTCCGGGTCCAGGACCCACTCGCCGTAGAACAGCACCAGAAGGCACACGGTGGTGCCCGGCACCGTCCACCAGGTGAAACGACGGAAGCCCGTCAGCCCCGCCCCGCGCTCGCTCTCCCCGTCCCGCACCCGCTCATTGTCGTACGGCTGTGCCCCCGCATGACAGATGTCACGCGGAGACATGACAACGCCATGCGCGGGCGTGCGGATACGGCACTACTGGCGGCGTCGGGGCGGGAGCAGTCTGAGGGCCAGGGGGAAGAACCCCGCCCCCTTTGACCTGGCTTGACGCCTCTCGTGTCCCGTTCCCACGTATCGCAGGAGACCCCATGTGTGCCACGACCTCGTCCCGCTCCAGCGACATGTCCGAGGAGCGGCGGCCGGGCCGGGCGCTGCTGCGGCGCTGGCCCACGGCCCTCGCGCTCGCCCTGACCGTGCCGGGGCTGGTGCTGGGCGGCTCGGAAGAAGCGGCTGGCGCCGTCCGCGGATACGGGGAGTTCCTGCCCCTCCTCCCGCTGCTGTACGTGGTCGTCCATCAGGCGGGGAGGGCGAAGGCGACCTGGCCCGTGCTGGGGGCGGGCGTGGTGTTCGCGTTCGCCCTGCAACTCCTGGACGTCGTCTCGCCGGCCGGTGTCATGGTGGGCGTCGCGCTGGCCGTACTGCTGTGGGGTGCCGTGCGCGGAACTCCCCATGGGCGGCCCCTCCTTGGCGTCCAGGCGGCCGGCGCGGTCGTGTTCGGCGCGCTCGCGCTCACCGGTCTGGTGCTGGACCCCGACGTGGGCCGGTATCTGGTGGCCGCGGGCTGGTTCCTCCACGGCGTCTGGGACTTCGCCCATCTGCGGATGCGTCGACTCGACGGTGTCGTCGCGCCCACCTTCGCCGAGTGGTGCGGGGTCGTGGACGTGGTGGTCGCCGTGGAGCTGCTGTTCCTCGTGTGACCCGTGTGACCAGGGCGGGCGCCGCAGTCGCCGGGTCGGCGGGTGTCGCGGTCGCCGGGCCGGGGTGTCGCGGTCGCCGGGCCAGGGTGTCGCGGTCGCCGGGCCGGGGGGCCGAAGTCGTCGTACTCGGGGTGTCGCGGCGGTCGCGCCGATTCCGGCCCGCGACAACGGCTTTGCCATCTCTTTACAACGGGGGCGGCCGCTGTCTCGTCTCTCCGCTCGATCCGCAACGCCGCCCCGCCGGGTCACCGTCCGGGCGGCCCGACGAGAGAGAGCGACTCATGCGCCGTACCGTCCTCAGTGCCGCGGCCCTGGCCTGCACCGCCGTCCTGGCGGGCGCGCTGCCCGCGTTCGCCGACGACACCGCCCCGTCCGCCGCGCCCCGTTCGGCGACCTCCACCCCCACCCCGGTGCCGTCCACCGCCGGGCCCGCCGAGGAGTCGGCCACGCCCGAGCCCGCCGAGGACGGGAACGCCACCGAGCCGTCTCCGGTGCCCAGTCAGGTCTCCGTGGTGCCGAGCGGGGCGCCCGACACCGGGGAGGCGGCGGGGTCGGACGGCTCCGGGACGGGCGCCGTGCTCGTCGGCTCGGGCGCCGTCGCGGCCCTCCTCGGCGGAGCCGGCGCGATCGTCCTCGTCCGGCGCCGTCGGGGCGACGCGGCATGACACCGCCCACCGCGGCGCTCTCCCGGCGCTCCCTCGTCGCCGCGGCGGCGGCCTCGCTGCTCGTCGGTTGCCAGGGGAGCGGCGGGGCCGGGGGCCGGGACTCGGGCACTCCCCCGGCCGGCACGGCCCCGTCCGCCCCGTCGTCGGACGCGTCCCGTCGGTCGTCCTCCTCGGCCGGGTCGCCGTCGCCGCTGGCGCGTTCCGTGCCGGTCAGGCTGCTGATCCCGGCCATCGGGGTGGACACGCCGGTCATGGAACTCGGGCTGGCGGCGGACGGGAGCGTGGAGGTGCCGCCGGTGGCGGAGCACGACCGGGCGGGTTGGTACCGGCACTCGCCGACACCGGGTCAGACCGGCCCCTCGGTGATCCTGGGGCATGTCACGGTCGGGGCCTACGGCGACGGTGTCTTCCGCCGGCTCGCGCGGCTGCGGCCCGGCGCGCGGATCACCGCGCGCCGGGCCGACGGCTCGACGGCGGAGTTCACCGTCGACCGCGTACGGACCGTCGCCAAGGCCGACTTCCCGGCGGCGGAGGTCTACGGGAACGTGGACCGCCCCGAACTCCGTCTCATCACCTGCGGTGGCCCCCGCTCCGGCGAGGAGTACCGGGACAACGTGATCGTCTTCGCCACGCTGAGCGCCACCGGCCGTACGGGCGAGCCGGTGCCGTGACCGGTCACCCCTCCCCCGCCGCCCGCCCGTACGGCCACCCCCGGGGCGGGCCTCATCCCCTCCGTACGACCGCCCGCACGGCATGACGAGCCCACGACCCTGGAGAGCGTTGAAACGGTCCCGCGAGAAGGCCGCGTCCGAACTGTTCGCCGCCCTCTACCCCCGCCTCGCCGGCTGGTGCCGCAGGCTGGTCGACGACGACGAGACGGCCCACGAGATCGCGTCGGAGGCATTCACCCGGCTCTGGGCCCGCTGGACCTCCGTCGCCGAACCCCACGGCTTCCTCTACGTCACCGCGGCGAACCTCGTACGGGACCACTGGCGCAAACTCGAACGGGAACGCCGGGCGATGCATCGGGCCACGGCCGAGGCGGCGGTGCGCCCGCAGGGCGATCACGCCGAGCAGGCCGACCCCTCGGTGCGGCTGCTGGTGCAGTCGCTGCCGGAGCGACTGCGCGTCCCGATCCTGCTGCACTACTACGCTGACATGCCGATCCGGGAGGTGTCCGTCCTGACCGGACGCAAGGAAGGAACCGTCAAGGCCGATCTCCACGCGGCCCGCGAACTGCTCCGCGCCCATCTGAGGAGAAGCCTTGATCACACCCGCTGACGACGGCCCGGAGTTCGAGCCCGACGATCCGCTGACCGTCGTCCTGCGCCCGCCCGCCGAGCACCTCGGCCCGCCGTCCGGCCGCTACGAGGCGATCCGCCGCGCCGCTGCCCGCCGCCGTCTGCTGCGTGCCGCCGCCGGAACCGCCGTCACCTGCGCGGTGGCCGCCCTCATCACCGTGCCCACGCTGTTCGCCACGTCCGAAACCCGCACACCCCCGTCGCCACCGCTCGCCCCACCGCCCGCGACCAGCCCCGCTCCCACGCACCCCCGCGCGAAATCGCCCACGCCCGTCACCCCCGTTCCCGCCGAGGACTCCTCCACCGCCCCGTCCGCGGCGCCGGGCGCGTCCTCCCCGACCGAGGCGCCCTCGGCGGTGCCGACCCCGTCCACGGCCCCGTCGGCGGCCGATTCACGGTGAGGGCCGCCGGCCGCTGCTCGGCAACGGTCGTCTCACCGTCGTGCCGAACGGCCCGTCGGGGCTGAACTCCCGCGTGAGTGACCGGAGTTCGTGGAGTACCGGTGCGTCCGTGCCCTCCAGGGCGGTCGGCACGCCGCGCCAGTGACGCAGGGCCGCCCCGTCGCCCCCGAGGGCCCGCAGGACATGCCCGCACTCGTACTCGGCGAGGCCCCGCCCGTACGAGTCGCCGCGCTCGGCGGCCTCCCGGAGCAGCGCCCCGCACGCCTCCCGCGCCGGGTCGAGGCGGCCCCGGGCCCGCAGCGCCCGCGCCCGGCCCAGCCGGGTCTCCCGCTCGGGCGGGACCGCGCCGAGCGTGCTCCTCGATGAGCCGGCGGGTGACCGACGAGGCGAGCAGTGCCTCACCGGCGGCCATCACCCGCACCGCCTGCACGACTTCGGCGACCGGGGGCTACAGCGTCACCACGGGCTACGCCTCGCCCGGCTCACCACCGACAGCCACAGCGACCCCGGCCGCCCCGCCCCTCGCCCCCTTGCCCCCTTGCCCCTCACACCTACGCCCCCTCACAACCCCCGCCGCATGCAGACCAGTTGATCGCGCGGGTCCCACGACTCGGTGGGCGTGAAGCCGAGCCGTTCGTAGAGGGCGATGGCTCCTGTGCGCCACTGCCACACCGACAGCCGCAGGGTGCTCACCCCGCTCTCCGTGGCGTGCGCCACCGCGGCCTCGATCAGGCGCGACGCGACGCCCCTGCCGCGGTGGGCGGGATCCGCCCAGAGCCGCTTGATCTCGGAGCAGCCGTCGACGGGCGCGGTCACCACGAGGCAGCCGACAGCGCTCTGTTCACTTGACGCCAGCAGCACGGCATCGGCGGCGAACGCGGTCCGCGGATCCGTGATCTCCGCCCGGTAGCGGTCGGGCAGCCCGTCCACGCCGGTGACAGCCCGGCCCTTCTCCGCCTCGGTCCGCAGGTGGTAGTCCGCGAGCAACCGGGCGAGCCCGCCCTCGTCACCGGGGTCGTACCCGGGCCAGCGGACCACCGCGATCTCGCGCCGCTCAGTCATACCGACAGCATCACACGCCCTCCCCCGCCCTGGTCGAGCCGCCGAACGCGGGCGTACACCTCGGCAACTCTCGGCGAATGCCGCCCGAACTCTCGACAGGACATGGGTAACCGGGGGTAACTTCAGCCACGATCGTCCAGCAACCGCTTTCCCCAGCCCCATCTTCAGCCCCACCCCTGAGCGCTACTCCCGCACCACCAGCCCCAGTTCACTCCCCAGGAGAGACTCCCCATGCGCAGACTCCTCGCCTGTCTCACGTCGGCGGCCGCCGTCCTCGGCGGCCTCACCGTCGCCGCCCCCTCCGCCTCAGCCGCCCCCTCCGCCTCAGCCGCCCCCGCCGCCGACTCCGGCACCTTCAACGTCCTCAGCTACAACGTCGCGGGCCTGCCCGAGGCGATATCCAGCGCACCGACGCCCCGCGAGCCCAGCACCACGACGATCGGTCAGCGGATCGCGTCGTACGACGTCGTCCACGCCCAGGAGGACTTCAACTACCACGCCCTCCTCTACGCCGCAGACACCGCGCACCCGTACCGCACCCCCACCAGCGGCGGCGCCGCCATCGGCAGCGGACTCAACACGCTCTCGAAACTCCCCTACGACGAGGACGACTTCGAGCGGGTGCGCTGGAACAGCTGCACCTTGGGCTCGGGCGACTGCCTGACCCCCAAGGGCTTCACCTTCATGCGTGAGCGCCTCGCCGAGGGTGTCTACGTCGACTTCTACAACCTGCACACCAACGCCGGCACCAACGACGACGACCTCGCCGCCCGCAGGGCCAACCTCAGCCAGCTCACCGACTTCATCGCCTCGCACTCCGCGGGCAACGCCGTCGTGGTCATGGGCGACACCAACACCCGGTACACCCGCTCCGGCGACACCATCGCCGAGTTCGCCGCCGCCAACGGCCTCACCGACCCGTGGGTCAAGCTGATCCGCGGTGGCGTCGCCCCTGCGAAGGGCAGCGACGCCCTGGTCTGCGACCAGACGGGAACCACCGTGCCCAACACCTGCGAGGTCGTCGACAAGATCCTCTACCGGGGCAGCAAGCTCGTCTCGCTGAACGCGACGCGCTACAACAACGAGCACGCCAAGTTCCTCACCGACGGCGGCCTGATGCTCTCCGACCACGACCCCCTCACGGTGGACTTCTCCTGGTCGCGCAACGCCGCCTTCCAGCTCAGCGACCAGTTCGGCGGCCCGCACGGCGACTACTTCAACGACATCGGCAGCGTGCCGGCCGGGGCCCGCGCCACCACCGTCGCCCTGCGCGCCGGTTCCCGTGTGGACCAGCTGAGCCTCACCCTCGCGAACGGCACCACGCTCACCCACGGCGGCACCGGGGGCACCGCGTCCTCCCTCACGCTGGGCAGCGGCGAGTACCTCACCTCGGCCACCCTGTGCCAGGGCCAGAAGGACGGCCGCACCCGGATCTTCTCCGCCAAGTTCACCACCAACCAGGGCCGCACCCTGGCCGGGGGCACCACCACCTCGACGTGTGTGACGCGCACGGCACCGTCGGGCTGGCAGATCGCCGGTTTCCACGGCCGTGCGGGCGACGAGGCCGACAAGATCGGCTTCATCTACACCCAGCGCTGACGCGGACGACCGGCAGCGCACCTGGGGTCTGTCGTCCGGCCCTCGTCCCGGGCGGGTCGACCCGACCCGCCCGTGGCACCCCGCGGCACACCGCGCCCGGCCCGGTCACGCCGGCAGGCCGAGGAACGATCCGGTCACGCCAGCGGGTCGGGGTTCCGCCAGGTCACGCCGGCGGATCGAGGAACGGTCCGGTCACGCCAGCGGGTCCAGGAACGTGAGCACGGACGCGTCCTCCTCGATCAGCGGCGCGAGCGCGGCGTTGAACGGGCCGCCGTAGGGGGCCTTCAGATGGGCCTGGAAGGCGTCCTCGTCCCGGTACACCTCGAAGATCCAGAAGGCGCGCGGTTCGGCCGCCTTGGTGTAGACGTCGAAGGCGAGGTTGCCTTCCTCCTCGCGCACCTTCAGGGCGTACTCCCCGATCATGCGGGCCACCTCGTCCCGGGCCCCCTCACGGGCGGTGAACTCGGCGAGCAGGGTCTTCTTCACGATGGCGTGTCCTTGTCGTCGCAGGGGTGAGTGTCGCGTACGCGGCCCGCACCCACGGCCCGAACCGGCGGCCGGAACCGCACGCTTGTGGCGGTTCGCCCGGCACGAGCCTTTCGTCGCCGGACCCGGGCAGGGGCCGGCAGGGCAGAGTCACTGTTGCCACCTGGGCAGGGCGCTGTCACCGCTCCGGCCAGGGCGTTCATCCCTGCCGGGCGGGCCCGCCGACCGATGTCATCGATGACATCGAGTGGCCCGATGATGGGCGAGATCCGGTGGGCACGTCAACGGCCCGCGGGGTATCGCTCGCCGGGAATCACTCTCGGGGAATCGCCCGCACGGTCCGCCCCGCGGCTCAGGCGCCCACGGCGGGCGCGAGCTGCGTCAGCTGCTCCCGCCACGGCGGATTGGGACCCGCGACCGAGCAGGTCAGGGCCGCTACCCGGGCGCCGAACCGGCATGCCTCGGCGACCTCGTCGAGACCGACCCTGTCGAGTCGGCCACCGAGCAGACCGAGGGTGCCGAGGTGGTGCAGGAGGCCGGCCGTGAAGGAGTCGCCCGCGCCGACCGTGTCGACGACCCGGGTGGCCACCGCGGGCACCCGCACCCGTTCGCCGTCGAGCGAGGCCAGGGCGCCGTCGGCGCCGAGGGTGATCACGACGAGCCGTACCCCCGCCGCGTGCCAGGTGTCGCAGGCTTCCTCGGGCGAGGTGCCCGGCAGCAGCAGGTCCAGGTCGTCCGAGCTCAGCCGCAGGATGTCGGTGAGAGCGCACCAGCGCGCCAGCCGGGCACGGTAGACCTCGGGGTCCACCAGCAGCGGCCGGACGTTGGGGTCGATGCTGACGGTGGCCCGCTCGGCCGCCGTCTCCAGGAACCGTTCCACCACCGCCCCGCCGGGCTCGCGGACCAGCGCCAGCGAGCCGGTGTGCACACAGGCCGTCCCGGACAGATCGACCCGGGCCAGTTCCTCCGAGGTCCACTGCCAGTCGGCGGTGTTCTGGGCGTGGAAGGAGAACGCGGCCTGCCCGGTGGCGTCCAGTTCCGCCACGGCGAGCGTGCTGGGCTCCGCGGCGGCGACGGCGTACGAGAGGTCGACGCCGGACGCCTCCAGGTGCCCCCGGAACAGCCGGCCGAACACGTCCCCCGACAGGCGGGCGAGGAAGCGGGCCGGGGTCCCGAGCCGGGCCAGGGCCACCGCCGTGTTCGCGGGTCCCCCGCCGGGCAGCACCCGCAGAGCGAGTTCATCGGGAGCGTGGGCCGGCTCGGTGAAGGCGTCCGCGACGCACTCTCCCAGCACAGTGATCCGACTCGGGCTCATGGGCTGCTCTCTCTCGAAGAAGGCTCGGCAGGACCGGGCGAGGGGTCGGCGCGGCGACAGGGGGGCTCACCGGCCGTGCGGAGAAGACGGCTTCGTACGTTGCCGATTTGTGACGGGTGGAAGGCATTGACGTTGCCCGGATCCGGAGTCCATCATCCTCGCCATGCAGTGTCAACGATGACATAAGTCAACGATGACACCGGGGCGGCATGCTCCGATCACCCAGCCCCGTGCCGCTCGCTATCCCACAGGAGTCGATCATGTCTCGCACCACTCGTCTGTCCTCCTCCCTCCTCAGAGCGGCCGCGGTCACGGGCGTCGCGGCCCTCACGCTGACGGCCTGCGGCTCCGGCTCCGGTTCGGACTCCTCCTCCTCGGGTTCCGGCTCCGGAGCCGTCAAGGTCGGCCTGATCACCAAGACCGACACCAACCCGTTCTTCGTGAAGATGAAGGAGGGCGCGGAGAAGGCCGCCAAGGAGAACGGCGCCGAACTGTCCACCGCGGCAGGCAAGTTCGACGGGGACAACGCCGGGCAGGTCACCGCTCTGGAGAACATGGTCGCCGCCGGCGTGAAGGGCATCCTGATCACCCCGAGCGACTCCAAGGCGATCGTCCCCGCGATCGAGAAGGCCCGCGCCAAGGGCGTCCTGGTCATCGCGCTGGACACCCCGACCGACCCGGAGAGCGCGGTCGACGCCCTCTTCGCCACCGACAACCTCAAGGCCGGCGAGCTGATCGGCGAGTACGCCAAGGCCGCGATGAAGGGCAAGAAGGCGAAGATAGCCACCCTCGACCTGGCGCCGGGCGTCTCGGTCGGCGTCCAGCGGCACGACGGGTTCCTGAAGGGCTTCGGCGCCTCGGACAAGGACGTCGTCTGCGCCCAGGACACGGGCGGCGACCAGGCCAAGGGCCAGACCGCGATGGAGAACTGTCTGCAGAAGGCCCCCGACATCAACGTCGTCTACACCATCAACGAGCCGGCGGCCCTCGGCGCCTACACCGCGCTGAAGGCCAAGGGCCGCGAGAAGGACGTGCTGATCGTCTCCGTCGACGGCGGCTGCACCGGCACCCAGGCGGTCAAGGACGGCAAGATCGCCGCGACGTCGCAGCAGTACCCGCTGAAGATGGCCGCCGAGGGCGTGAAGGCGGTCGTGACGTTCGCCAAGGACGGCAAGAAGGCGTCCGGTTACACCGACACCGGCGTCACGCTGATCACCGACAAGGCGCAGGACGGGGTCACGTCGAAGGACACCGCCTACGGCCTGGAGAACTGCTGGGGCTGAGCCCGGCCCCCGGGACCGTACGACCCCGCCACCGCCCTCCGTGGAGCGGCCGCCCCTTCCCTGACCGGGCGGCCGCCCCCGGGCCGTGCCCGACCCCGGTGGCGGGAGCCTCTCCCCTCGTCCTCCGACCAGGACGCCATGTCCTCCGACCAGGACTTCTGTCTTCCGACAAGGACTTCGCATGACAGCGACGACATCGCCGTACTCGGAGCTCAAAGCGCCGACCACGGTCCGCAGACTGCTCACGGCGCCGACCACCGGCCCCCTGGCCGCCCTCCTCCTGGCCTGCGCCTTCTTCTCGTTCTCGACCGACCAGTTCCTCACCGGCGGCAACTTCTCGCTGATCGTGCAGCAGGTCATGGTCGTGGGCACCCTCGCCATCGGGCAGACCCTGATCATCCTCACGGCCGGGATCGACCTGTCGTGCGGAGCGGTGATGGCGTTCGGCAGCATCGTGATCGCCAAGATGGCGGCCGAGGGCTCCGTCCCGCCGCTGGTCGCGATCGCGCTGGGCCTGGTCGTCTGCGGCGGTTTCGGGCTGCTCAACGGCCTGTTGGTGCAGAAGATCCCGCTGCCGCCGTTCATCGTCACCCTCGGCATGCTCAATGTGGCGTTCGCGCTGACGCACATCTACTCCGAGGAGCAGACGGTCAGCAATCTGCCCGGCCCGCTGACCGCCCTCGGCGAGACCTTCCCCCTCGGCCGCACGGACATCACCTACGGCTCCCTGGTCACCATCGCCCTGTTTCTGCTGTTCGCCTACGCGCTGAGCAGCACCGGCTGGGGCCGGCACGTCTACGCCCTGGGCAACAGCGCCGAGGCCGCGCGACTGAACGGCATCCGCACCTCCCGCCTCACCGTCGGCGTCTACACGGTGGCCGGTCTGCTGTACGGCGTCGCCGCACTGCTGCTCATCTCCCGCACCGGTGTCGGCGACCCGCAGGCCGGGCAGACCGACAACCTCGACAGCATCACCGCCGTGGTCCTCGGCGGCACCAGCCTCTTCGGCGGCCGCGGTTCGGTCCTCGGCACCTTCATCGGCGTCCTCATCGTCGGTGTGTTCCGCAACGGGCTCCAGCTGATGGGGGTCGCCTCGATCTACCAGACCCTGATCACGGGCGTCCTGGTGATCCTCGCGGTGACCGTCGACCAGATCTCCCGGAAGAAGGCACGATGACCGCGACCCCCGCCCCCACGCCCGTGCTGCAGGCCCGCGGCCTCGTCAAGCGGTACGGACACGTCACCGCCATCGACGGCGCCGACTTCGATCTGATGCCCGGTGAGGTCCTCGCCGTCATCGGCGACAACGGCGCCGGCAAGACCAGTCTCATCAAGGCGCTGACCGGCGCCGTTGTCCCGGACGCGGGCGAGATTCGGCTGAACGGAGAGCCCATCACGTTCTCCGGCCCGCAGAGCGCACGCGCCCACGGCATCGAGACGGTGTATCAGGACCTCGCGGTCGCCGCGTCGATGGACATCGCCTCGAACATGTTCCTCGGCCGTGAACTGCGCCGCCCCGGTGTCCTCGGCACCGCCTTCCGCATGCTCGACAAGAAGCGCATGCGGCAGGAGGCCGCCGAGCACATGGCCGACCTCAAGATCGGTCTGCGCTCGCTGACCCAGTCGGTGGAGACCCTCTCCGGCGGACAGCGCCAGGCGGTCGCGGTCGCCCGCGCCGTGGCCTGGGCCCGCTCGGTGGTCGTCATGGACGAACCCACCGCCGCCCTCGGCGTCAAGGAGTCGGGCCAGGTCCTCGATCTGATCCGCCGGGTCCGCGACAAGGGCATGCCCGTGGTCCTCATCAGCCACAACATGCCTCATGTCTTCGAGATCGCCGACCGCATCCACGTCCACCGGCTGGGCCGGCGGGCCGCCGTGATCAAGCCTTCCGACTACTCCATGGCCGAGGTCGTCGCCATCATGACCGGCGCACTCACCGTCGACGCGGCCGGAGATACTGTCGTTGCGGATTCGGAGGCCGCGAAGGCCGCCGGCGTCCGGGCCACCTGACAGCTCAACCCCGCTCTCCCGTCTCCGGCCGAAGGCCGCGGTCGGAGAGGAGAGCCCTTCAGGAGACGGTTTCCTCCATGGCAGCGAACCGCCGCCCCACCCTGGCCGATGTCGCCCGAGAGGTCGGGGTCAGCGCCAAGACGGTCTCCCGGGTCCTCAACGAGGACGGCCCCGTCTCCGCGCGAACCAGGGAACAGGTACTGGCCGCAGTGGCGAAGCTCGGCTTCCAGCCGAACCTCATGGCCCGCAACATCCGCGTCGGCGGCCCGGACACCACCATCGGTCTGGTCATCCCCGATCTGGCCAACCCCTTCTTCGGGGCGGTGGCCCGAGCCATCGAGGACACCGTCGGCGACCGCGGACTGACCCTGCTCATGGGTTCCTCCGCGGACGACCCGGAGCGGGAACGCGCCCTCACGGACAAGTTCCTCGCCCGCCGCGTCAGCATCCTGATCGTCGTCCCGTCCGTGGGCGCCGACCACTCCCACCTCAAGTCCCAGCGCACGGCGGGACTTCCCGTGGTCTTCCTCGACCGGCCCGGAGTCGGCCTGGTCACCGACAGCATCGTCAGCTCCAACCGGGCCGGGGCCCAGGAGGGCGTCGCCCACCTCATCGCCCACGGGCACCGCAGGATCGGCTTCGTCGGCGACCTGCCCCCGAAGCTGTACACCCGCCGTGAGCGCCAGGCGGGCTACCGCTCGGCGCTGCTGGCGGCCGACATCCCCTACGACCGCGCCCTCGTCGCCAACGCCCACGACCAGTCGGGGGCCGAGGCCGCGACCGCCGGGCTCCTCGGTCTGGCCGATCCCCCCACCGCCCTGTTCGCGGGAAACAACATCATGGCGCTGGGCATAGTGGCCGAACTCGCCCGCAGCAAGCGCAAGGAGGTCGCGGTCGTCGCCTTCGACGACGTGGCGCTCGCCGAGGCACTGGAGCCGGCCCTGACCGTCGTCGCCCAGGACGCGGAGGAACTCGGCCGGGTGGCCGCGACCACCGCCCTGGCCCGCCTCGACGGAGACCGCGGCCGCGCCCGCACCCTCACCGTCCCCACCCGTCTGATCGTCCGGGGCTCCGGCGAACAGCCCGCCCCACGGACGCGGCCCCGCACCGCGTAGCCCCGCACCGCGTGCGTTCACCCCCGGTCGACCGGGGCGAGGAGGCTTGGTCTTCGCCGGCCTCTACTCCCAGGTCGCGGTGTCCGGGTCGATGCCGTGGGCCCGCGCGTCGGCGTCGACGATGCGACGGAACCAGGTGGCGAGACCGGCGCGGATGCCGTCGTAGTGGGCGGCGAACCCCGGGTCGGCCTCGTACCTGCGGCCGAGGCAGACCTGCATGCGCCGGGTGAGGGGGAAGTACGCGGCGAAGACCTCGCGGTGCCGCTCGACGAGCCGGTTCGCCTCCGGATCACCGGGGGCGACACCGGCGTCCATCGCCTCCCCGAGGGCACGTTCGAGGGCGGCGACGGAGTCGGCGACGGCCTGCCACTCCTCCGGGCCGCGTGAGGCGGAGCGTTCGGCGTACTGCTGCCACTGCTCCGTGTCCCCGTAGCGCCGGCGGGCCTCGGCGGGCCAGTCGGGGTTCCACGCGGGGCCGAAGATCGCGGTCTGCTGCTCGACGGTCAGCAGCAGACCGCGCTCGTGTGCGTCGATCATCCGGTCCAGTCCGGCGCCGAGCCGCTGGAGGCGGTCGATCCGTTCGGCGACCTGGGTGCGCTGCGCGCGCAGCGCGGCAGACACCTCCGTCGCGTCGTCGAGGATGGACCGGATGTCGTCGAGGCCCACACCGAGCTCGCGGTAGACGACGACGCGGTGGAGGCGTTCGAGGTCACGGGCGGTGTAGAGCCGGTATCCGGCGGTCGTGCGCAGCGACGGCCGCGCCAGACCGATCTCGTCCCAGTGGTGCAGCGCGCGGACGGTCGCACCGAGCCGCATCGAGACCTGACCGACGGTCAGGCCGTCGGTGTCCGTGGCGTCAGGCATGGCTCCCATTGTCGGGTCGGCCGCCGCCCGGCGGGGTGATCCCGACGGCCGCGAGGTTCCGCGCCTCCTCACTGGCCGGATCCAAGGGCTTGGCCGCGGTGAGGACGATCCGGGCCTTCTCCGGGGTGGTCACCACCACGTCGCGGGTGTTCCAGGGGGTGTCGCGTGGGCCGTCGACCGACTCCGGGCGCACGGCACGGCAGTCCTCGACGAGGGAGTCGATCTGGCTCAGCAGGCACGCGAAGCCGACACTCAGCGCCGGTGCCTGCTCCGGAACACCCGCCGCCGGGACGAGGAGCACGTCCTGGAACGCCCACCGGCGCAGGTGCACGACCCCGCCGGGGATGCTGAACAGTTCGAAGAACCCGAGGCCGCGGACCCAGAAGTCCACCGAGGCCGCCAGATCGTCCGTGGGGATCGTCACGAACGCCGGCATCCCGTAGATGCCGCGGAACGGCTCCGGCGGCACCGCGTCGGGGCCGGGAGCGGGCACGGGGCTCATCTCGAACGCGTCGTAGTAGTCGCTCATGCGCCCACTCAACGGCCTCACGCGGCGTGAGGGTCAAGCCGATCCGGCCAACCTCGCCCGAGGGAACATCATCTTCCTTGCGTGGCAGGCCAGTTGGGATGATCCTGTGTCGCGCCTGTGAACTCCTGTTCCTTGGAGGAACATCCGTGACATCCCACCCCCCACTGGCCCGGCCCGCCGCTCGCCACAGACGGCGCGGGCGACTCGCCGTCGGTACCCTGGTCACCGCCCTGTTCGGGCAGTTGCTCGCCGGAACCGCGGTCGCCGCTCCCACGGCCGAGGCCCCGTCGCCCGGACGCATAGCCTGGGAACCCTGTGAGTCCCCCTCCGGTCAGGGCACCTTCGAGTGCGCCACCCTCACCGTGCCGGTGGACTGGAAGAAGCCGCGTGGCGCCACCATCGACCTGGCGCTCAACCGCCATGTGGCGACGAACCCCGCACGCAGGATCGGTTCGCTCCTGATCAACCCCGGCGGCCCGGGCGGCTCCGGCGTGGACTTCGCGTTCAGCGCGCCCGAGAGCTTCTCGCCCGCGCTCCTGGAGCGCTTCGACATCGTGGGCTTCGACCCGCGCGGTGTCGCCCGCAGCAACCCGGTGCGGTGCGACAGCGACCTGGTCACGGCGCAGTCGGGACTGCTCTACCCGGACAGCACCGCGTCCTTCACCTCCCTGCGCCGGGCGAACCGCGCCCTCGGCAAGAGCTGCCGCGCTCTCACCGGCTCCCTCGTCGACCACATGGACACGGGGAGCGTCATCCGCGACATGGACGCGATCCGCGCCGGCCTCGGCGAGAAGCGGATCAGCTACTACGGCGTCTCCTACGGCACCGGTATCGGCCAGCAGTACGCCGAGCGCTATCCGCACCGCGTCCGCGCGATGACCCTCGACTCCAACATGGACCACAGCCTGGGCAGGTGGGACTACCAGAAGACCGAGACGATCGCGATGGAGGAGTCGTACGGCCAGTTCGCCGACTGGTGCGCCCGTACGTCCGCCTGCGCGCTGCACGGCCGGGACGCCCGCGCCCTGTTCGACTCGCTCTACCAGCGCGCGGCCGCCGGTGAGCTGGTCCTGCCGGGCGACCCGCCGCACACCGTGACCACCCAGGAACTCCAGGACGCGGCGTTCGGGAACATGTACGACCCGGCCTCCTGGTTCGAGTTCGCCCAGTCCCTCGCCGACCTGGACGCGGGCGCCCCCTCCGCGGCGAAGTCCCTCGGGCGGCGCGGTGAGCCGACGCAGTTCCCGTACCTCCCGGTGACATGCCAGGACTACGACTTCGACGTGGCCTCGTACGGCATGCTCGCCCGCTACGAACGCAAGCTGGCCCGTCTCGCCCCGGTCACCCGGCTGAGCTCCCTGGCGTGGACCGACCTGACCGGCTGCCAGAACTGGCCGACCGAGGTGGCCAACCCGCCGCACCGGCTCCGCGTCGACGGCACCCCGCCGATCCTCGTGACCAACAGCCGCTACGACGTGGCGACACCGTACTCCTGGGGATCCCAGGCGGCTCGGCAGATCGGCCGCGAGGCCGTCCTCCTCACGTACGACGGGGTCGGCCACGGTGACTACTGGCTGAGCCCGTGCGCCCGCAAGGCCATCGACTCGTACCTGCTCACTCTGAAGACCCCTCGCAAGAACACCCACTGCCCCGCGGTCTGGCCGGCCGCCCCCTCCGCTCAGCGCCAGTCCCCGAGCGGCGACCTCGTCAACCCGCTGCCCGACCTGCTGAGCACGGGCCGCCTCGGGTAGCCGCTGACTGCCCCTGTGGTTCCCTGAGGATCGCTGAATGACGGAGGTCCCCTCCCACACCCGGCGGGCTGTGGGAGGGGGCCTCTTGCGCCACCGGCCGCGGCCACGGTCGGCTCGGCCAGGGCGCAGTCAACCGGGGCGCAGTCAACCTCGACACACCGGCCGTCGCCGATTCGACATGATCGATCGACTTGTTCGCAGGACTAAGTCGATATAATGGCTTCATGGCTCACGTATCCGCGGCCGAGCGCCGTCCTCAGTTGATCAAGGCCGCCATCGACCTCATGACGAGGGAGGGCGTGGCCGCCGGCAGCACCCGTGCCATCGCGGCGGAGCTGGGCGTCGCCCAGGCCACGGTGCACTACACCTTCGGCACCAAGGAAGACCTCTACCGCGCCGTCATGGAGCAGCTCACCCACGATCTCATCACCCAGGTCGGACGGTCGGCGCCCACGGACGCCTGCTTCGAGGACACGATCGCGGCACTCGCCACCGCCCTGTGGCGGACCGTGCGCGAGCAGCCGACCACGCACCTGCTGCTCACCGAACTGTCCATGTTCGCGCTCCGGACCCCACGGCTGAAGGAGGCCCTGGAGGGCCACTACCGCGAGGTGACGGCCGTGACGACGAAGCTGGTGGCCGAGGCCGCCGAGCGTACCGGTCACCAGCTGGCCCAGCCGCCGGAGACCCTCGCCCGGTTCTTCCTGGCCGGCTTCGACGGCCTCTCGTCGCAGCGCCTCTCCCTGCCCGACGAGGAGGCCGAACTCGCCTGCCTCCAGGCCCTGGTCTCCGCCGTCGTCGCACTCGCGGGCGGCCGCCTGGAGTTCGTGACTCTGCCGACGGTCTGATCAGCTGACGGCGAGCCGGGAAAGGGCCGGCGCGGACGGTGTTCCGTCCGCGCCGGCCCTTCGGCAGTGGGTCACGGCAGTCTGTCGGCACGCACGTCCCGTGCGGCCTCCTCAGGCCGCCGGCACACGTCCGGGCTGTACTGCGCCGGCGGTCTCCCCGCTGGCCACCGTCATCCTCAGCAGGGGCAGCGAGGCGAGGCAGGTGCCGAACGCCAGGACGACGCTCAGGACGCCGGCCCCGGCCCCGTCGAGCACGGCGCCGACGGCCAACGGTCCCACGCCGGTGCCCAGCGCACCCGCGCCGCTGAGGGAGGCGACGAGTCGGCCGGTCGGGTCGAGGAGCGCCGCGGCGGCGAGCATCTGCACCAGGACGGCCAGTTGGCAGCCCTGCCAGAGGACGGCCGCGACGGTGAAGAACACCGGGTCGTGGGTGAAGATCAGGATCGCCATCGCGACGGCCTGCCCCATGACGAAGGCGGCCATCGACCGCATGCGACCCCAGTGCCGCGCGGTGACGGGCCCCACCACCGCGCCGACGAGTGCCACGACGCTGGAGACAGCGAGGACGGCCGACACCGCCGAGTGCGACATGCCGGTGTGCTGACGCCCCAGCACCGAGGCGTACGACCACGCGCCCTGGGTGACTGTCCACAGGAGCCCGGTACCGACGAGCAGTACGACCGACGGCCTCGACGCCGCCGTCCCTCGCGCACCGGCGGACCCGGCGGCCGGTGGCGTGGGGCCGACGCCGGACGCGGTGGGATCGGCGCCCGGCGCGGTGGGGACGGCGGGGCCGTCGGGGAGTCGGCGCAGCAGCGGCCATGCGGCGAGACAGCACAGTGCCATGAGCAGGAAGCCGGTGCCCTCCCCCAGGTCGTGGTTGGCCATGGGGACGCCCATGATCAGCAGCGCCGTCACCCCGACGACACCGCAGATGGTGACCGCGGAGGCCTTGTCGGCGTCGTCGGTGGCGGCGAGCGCGGCCGTGGCCGCCGCGTACACGGCGCCGAGCCCCGCGCCGAGGACCAGGTTGGCGAGGATCAGGGTGACCGTGTCGGTGACCGCCGCCGCGCCCAGGAAGCCGACGCACGAGACGGCCAGGCCCAGCCGGGCCATCCGCACCCGGCCCGGCCGCGCCGCCCGCCCGGCCAGCAGCAGCGTGACGACGGCGGTCGCCATCAGCTGGGTCGCGGCCACGAGCCCGGCGGTGGAGTCGGACAGCGCGAAGCGCGTCGCGAAGTCGTCGACGAAGACAGGCATCACGTTCGCCCCGCCGTTGCCCAGGGTCACTCCGGCGACGAGGGCGACCGCCACGCCGAAGGTGAGCGCGGAACCCGTTCGTGCGTTCACCGACCGCTCCTCTGTGGGTGGTTGGGGGTGGTCAAGGGTCCTCGGCGGGATGCCGAGCGGGTGACGGGCATGCGAACCTCACCAGTTCAGGAGGGGGCGGGAGACGGTGCGAAGGAGACAGGGCCACGGAGGGGGGAGTGTCCGTGACCCTGTCGGTCAGTGGGGTGGCGCGGTGTGCGGCGGGCGCCGCCACCGCACCGAGGCCGGTCAGCCGGCCCAGACGTCCTCGACGTAGATTCCGGACTCGATCAGCGCGTTCAGCCAGGCGCTGGCCTCGACGTCCCCGGCGCCGGTGTGGGTGCGGTAGATCGCCATGAACGCCTCCCGCACCGCGGGGGCCATCCGGCGGCCGTCGCCGCAGACATGGACACGGCCGCCGGCCTCCAGGGCCGCCCACACCTCGTCGCTCTCCTTGGCGATGCGGTCCTGGACGAAGCGGGCCCCGTCCTCGGGGGCGCAGGAGAAGGTGGGCCGCATGCTGACGGCTCCGGCGGCCTCGGCCGCCTCGAACTCCGTGCGGTGCAGGTAGTCGACGTCGGGGTGGTCGCAGCCGAAGTAGCACAGCAGGGTGCCCGTCGACCCGGTGTGGTGGCGGTCGAGCACGGCCCCGCGGAAGGGGGCGAGACCGGTGCCCGCGCTGACCAGGATCACCGGCACCGAGTCGTCCTCGGGCAGCCGGAACGCCTCGCTGCAGGGCAGCACCCGGGCCTGGACCGTGTCGCCGGCGCTCACCGTCTGGAGGTAGTGCGAGCCGATGCCGCGGAAGGTGCCCTCGCCGCTGCGGTGGGGCGCGGCGAGCAACGACACCATCAGGTCGACCTCGCCGGGTGCCGCCGCGGCGGACGAGGAGATCGAGTAGTGGCGCGGGCGCAGCACCGGCAGCAGCTCCAGGAAGACCTCGAACGGCAGCTCGCAGGCCCGGTAGCGCTCCAGCAGGTCGAGGAGGCTGCGTCCGGCGGCGGTCACCTGCTCGCGGAAGGTCTCCTCGTCGGCGGAGGCGAGTTCGGCCAGGGGGCGCTTCTCGGGCGGGCAGGCGGTGTGCTCGGCGAGTGCGGCGACCTGCTCCCGGGTGGCGGGGTCCTGGAGTTCGACGAAGTCGGTCAGCAGGCGGCGCAGGGTCAGCGGGCGGTCGACGGGCAGGGCGCCCCGGCTGCGGCGGCGGGTCTGGAGCCGGACGGTGCGGTCCAGGTCGAGGGAGAACCGGTCGGCCACCCGCCGCACGAGGTCGGCCGGGTTGCTCGGGAGAACGGCGAGGTGGTCGCCGGTGCGATAGGTGACGCCCTCGGGCAGCCGCAGCTTGAGGAAGCGCTTGGAGCGGCCCAACCCGTGGTACATGTCGACGAGTTCACCGGCGTCGAGCACCTCCATCGGCTGGACGCCGTGCCGTGCGGCGAGCCCGCCGATGACCGAGTCGGTCGCGTCCTCCAGTACGTACAGGCCCGAGTCCTGGTCGTCCTCCGGTTCGGCGGCGGCCGCTTCCCCGGCGGTCCCGTAGCGCTCCAGGAGCGTGGTCCACAGGTCGCCGGTCCAGCGGTCCACGGTGCCGGCGAAGTCACCGGCGGCGTCGGCGGCGCCGCGCTCCAGCAGCGGTGTGGCGCCGGCGGCGGTGAGCCGCTCGTCGATGAGGGTGGGGACGCGCTGGTAGGTGGCGGCCCAGTTGCGGTCGCCGACGCCGAGTACGGCGTACCGCAGGCCGTCGAGGGCGCCGGGTTCCAGCCCCTCCAGCCAGGTGACGAACTCGGTGGCGTCGTCGGTGGGCCTGCCGTTGTAGGAGGCGGCGACGATCACAACGGGCCCGTCGGCCCCGGCGAGCTTGCCCACGGCGTCGTCGAGGGGGGCGACGGAGGCGGTGAAGCCGCGCTCGCCGCCGTCGTCGGCCAGGTCGCGGGCGATGCCCAGGCAGGTGCCCAGGTTGGAGCCGTGCAGGAGCGTGAGCGAGGTACCGGTGGCGCGCCGGACGACGGGGCGGTCCTGGCCTGCGGGAGCGCTACCCGCCACGAGGGCCGCGGCGGCGGGCGAGCGCCGCTCCCCGCTGGTGCGCCGGGCCAGGTTCAGGGTGAACTCGTCCGGCTTGAGGGTGAGCGACTGCTTGATCTTCAGCTGGTAGTTGGTGTGGTCGATCAGGCGGTAGCGGTGGATCACGAGCGCGAGGACCAGTGTGGCCTCGTGCAGCGCGAACTGCCGCCCGATGCAGGCGCGTTCACCGCTGCCGAACGGCTTGAACAGATGGACCGGCCGCTCCTCCTCCCGCTCCGGCAGGAACCGGTCCGGGTCGAACAGCTCGACGTTCTCGCCCCAGGCGGGGTCGCGGTGCAGCTGCGGGATGAGGATCTGGATGGACTCGCCCTTGCGCACGGCGTACTTCCCGCCGATGACCGTGTCCTCGATCGGCTCCACCGCGAAGGCGGGCGCCGTCGGCCACAGCCGCAGACTCTCGTTGAGCACCTGGCGGATGTACGTCAGCTTGCCGATGTCCCCGTAGTCGGGCTCGGGGGCGTCCGAGTCGCCCCACAGGGCGTCGACCTCGGCCTGGGCCCGGGCGAGGACCTCGGGGTGCTTCGTCAGGTAGTAAAGGGCGAACGACAGGGCACCACTGGTGGTCTCGTGGCCGGCGATGAGGAACGTGATCGCCTGGTAGCGGATGTTGACGTCGTCCAACGGCTCGCCCGTCACCGCGTCAGTGGTGTGCAGCATCCGCCCGAGCAGGTCGTCGGTGCTCATGTCCCCGGACGCCCGGCGCTGCCGGATCACATCGTCGACCAGGCCCTCCATCAGGGCCACGTCCTCACGGAACCGCTCCGCCTGCTTCCACTTGAACAGCTCCGCGCCCGGGATCGACTCGCCCTTGTCCTGGGCGAAGGCCAGCGCCCTGGACAGCGCGGTGACGAAGGGGTGCGGCTCGTCGCGCTCGAACGACTCGAAGTCGTAGCCGAAGCCGCACAGTCCGATCGTGTCGAGCGTCAGGCGCGTCATGTCGTCGGCGACGTCCACGGACTCCTCGCCCGCCGCCCGGTCCCACTTCCCGATCAGCTTTCGCGCGACCCGGAGCATCGTCGCGTGGTAGCCGCGCATCGCGCCGAGTGAGAACGCCGGCATCAGGACGTCGTGCGCCTTGCGCCAGTTGGGCTCGTCGTTGTACGCGGTGAACAGCCCGTCGCCACCGATCCCCCGGAGGATCACCAGGTCGGGGTGGACGTTCTTGCGGAACCGGCTCTCGTCCGCCAGCTCGGTGACCAGGTCGAGACCGGACGCGAAGTTGATCTCGTTGCCGAAGACGCGGAGCTTGAACAGCGGCCCCAGCTCCTTGGCCTCCTTCATCACATAGAGCAGGCCGTCGGCCCCACTGGGGATGTCGAACGCGTGTCCCACCAGGGGCAGGGCCGGGCGCTGAGGAATCGGTTCGGTTCCACGCAGGGTCTCGTGGGTCATGAGCTTGCCTTTCGTTGCCGCACAGGCTGTCCACTGGCTAGAACCATACAGGCGACATTGTCACTCGACAATGTCGCTCGATTGTGGCGCCTGACACAGTCGATCGATTGACCGTCGGGGCCGCCTAGCGGGAGGGCCGCAAAGGCGCACCAAACAGACAAAGCCCCTCCCGCGACGCGGTGTCGCGGGAGAGGCTTGTCGCCCCCTCAAAGACCGCCGGGAGTCGGCGGGGAGCCCACGGGGGCAGAACCCAGGGCCTTCACGGGACGGGGCCCGGCAGGGAGTTCACGGGATCGGGGCCAGGGACTTCGGAGGACGGGGCACGGAGTTCACGGGACCGGTCAGGGATGGGGAGGACCGGCCAGGGACTCCGGAGGACCGGGCAGGGAGTTCACGGGACCGGCCAGGGATTCGGAGGACCGGCCAGGGAGTTGGGAGGACCGAGCGCGGCGCGCAGAGGACTCAGGGGGTGAGGACGAACCGAATCGGATCGCCGATCTTCTTCTCCAGCCGGTGGACGGCGTCCGCGGCGTCGACCAGCGGGACGTGAGCGGTGATGGAAGGGGCCAGATCGATCCGCCCGGCGGAGGTCAGGCCGATGAGCTGCTCCACATGCTCGAAGCCGGAGCCGTAGTGGCCGCGGATCTGGCTGCCCTGGAAGCAGAACCCGGTGCTGTCGCCGACGACGATCGGCTCGGGCGTGAGCCCCGCGAGCACCAGGACGCCGCCGGCCCCGAGCGCGGCGACCGCCTGAGCGCGAGCGGCGGGAACGCCGGCGAAGTCGAACGCCACGTCGATCCCCCGCCCTGCCGTTGCCTCCGCCACCGCTTCGGCGAAGCCGTCCGCCGTCGGGTCGAGAGCGAAGTCGGCGCCGAAGGCGAGGGCCCGCTCCCTGGCGGTGGGCAGGGGATCGACGGCGATGATCGGCGCCGCGCCGACCATGCGGGCAAGCCGGACGCCGTGCGCGCCGAGACCGCCCGCCCCCCAGATCCCGACTGCCTGCGCGGGACGCACCGCACCCGTCTCGACGATCGCGGCGTACGGGGTGGAGACGGCGTCGGGAATGATGGCGGCCTGATCGAAGGGAAGGTCGTCCGGGATGGCGAGCAGGGTGTCCTCGCGCGCCAGGGCGTACTGGGCCCAGCCGCCGTCGTAGTCCACACCACGGGTGAGCGGCTGCCGACACGCGGTGCGGCGCAGACAGCCACCGCACGCGCCGCACGCCTGCCCGGCCTGTAGCACGACTCGGGTGCCGGGCACCCACTCACCGGCCACCCCCGGCCCCACGGCATGGATGACACCGGCGACCTCATGCCCGAGCGTGACGGCACGGGCCGCGGCGACGGAGTCGACGGGGAACGCCGGGCCGATACTGCCGTCGATCAGATGAACGTCGGACAGACACACCCCGGCGGCCCGCACCTCGACCAGCACCTCGCCCGGCCCCGGCGTGGGCACGGGTACCTCTTCAACGGCGAACGTGCGGGTGTCCAGGCGGAGCCGCCCGGCAAGCATGGTCTTCATGACGGACCTCGATCCTTCCAATGCTTCAAGCGAATGACATGGTCAGTCGACCATGTCATTCAACTGGATCGTCTGACAAGTTCGAGTGACCAGCATCTCACCGGGGGAGAGAGTGGGGGCTGGAATGGGGAAAGGCTGCGGTGGCAGGGCAGGCCGACCCGCAGAAGGGGCGGCACGCAAGAGCGGTCAGCACGGCTCGGCCCACCCACGCCTGCCCCATACGGCACTGCCGAGGCCTCAGCACGGCGAAGAGCGCCGCAACCAGCACAGCGACTCCACCTCCCACCGGCCTGCGTTCGCGGGGCTTCCCGGACCGGGAACCCGGCTCGGCGGGGTGCTAGCCGCTCAGGAGCCCCTCAGGCCCCTCTTGCCGACCGGCTCCAGAATCGCCACGTTCAGCGGGACTGCCAGGTACTGGAGCGTCGAACGGGCGTCACGACTCCCAGGCCGGCAGAGCTCTGCTCGCCACTGGCTCGGTCCTCGTCGGATCGGCGCCCACCGCGCCTCGGGATGCGGCTCGGCGGGGGCCCGATCCGAGGTCCGTAAGCAAGGCGTCCAGCACCGTTTCCTCCTCGACCCGGACACCGCAGTCGGCGAGAGCGACGGCCAAGGCAGGATCCCAGGGAGTCGCGGCGGGCGGACCCGTCAGGTCCGGGGCTTCGGCCACTGCGGTGACTGCCGCTCGGTAGTCGGCGGCCGTGTAGCGCCACGGCTGCCAAGGGACACTTCGCGCCAGTGCCGCGGCGATGCGCACACCGCCCCAGTCGAAATCGCCGTGGTAGAGGAGACGGGCTCCCCGCATGGACAGGTCGCGCAGCAAGATGAGCGCGGCGGCCGACGGCTGCCCCTGGAGGCACACCATCGGCGGGCACGCCGGGCCGAGGGCGTCGGCGGCGGCGGACAGCACGGCCGGGTTCTCGCAGATGTGAACGGTTGACGCCGCCGCAACGGAGGCAACCGGTGCGCGACGGGTGAGGGAGCGGAGCGTCAGCACCGCCGGCTCCCCCGCGTCGGCCATCCAGTCGAGGGAGGGAGTACCGCGCAGGTTGAGGGTGAGGACGGTCGATGACAGGTCGTCCTTGAGCAAGCCCGCCGAGGCCCACGCCTCCCGCCGCCATTGCGCACCCGAGCCGTCGGGGAAGCCGGTGAGGCAGCGGATGCCGGACAGGACGAGGGTGGCGAGCGGCGTCCCTTCGTCCAGGGCATGGGCGCCGGAGAGGTTCTGTGCCGCGAACGTCGCCCGCGATGTCGGCGATGACGCGGGCAGCGCACGCAACGCGCGGACGGCGGCCTCCACCAGGGGGCCCGCGGCCTCCGGTGTACGGGCGAGGCGCCGTACGAGACCGTCACGGCGGACCCGCTCAGCCCAGCGGGCAAGCTCCGCGTCGAGGCTGTTCAGCGGGGCGTACGCCTCCTCCCAGGCCCGTTCCTCCCTGTTCCGTGTCTCGGCGTGGAGTATGACCGGGCCGGTGAGGGCGATGACGGCCGCCGCCAGTCCGTCGGGGCTGACACCGGAGCGACGCAGGATCTCATCCACGGTGTCGAGGCGAATGCTGAGGGAGCCACTGGATCGCGGCGCCCGTCCCAGCAGGCGATCGGCGGCGCGCCGTTGGGATGCGTCGGGGCCGGACAAGGTGACGGCACCGGTGAGCGGCCGGCCGCGTGCCATCCGCTGCCGCACGCGGTCCACGAACCAGGTGAGGCCGGGATCGCCGAGCAGGCGTCCGAGGCGCTCGGTGTCGACATCGGTCCGGGCTTGTGCCGGTGACGGCCCGGTCGGCACCGCGTCCGCGGTGGCGTCCGGCGGTGTCGTGCGTCCGGCCGCCGCCCGGCCTCCCTCGTCGCGGTCAGGCGGGCTCGCCGCATGGTTCACGTCCACAGGGCCCCCTGTCCGCCGACGCTGTCGACGACGGCCGTCCGCCCCGGCTCACCGAAAGGAGTCACCGGCCCGTCGGCCCCCTCGCCGAAGTCGCCGGCGCCGGCAGCCGCCCCGAGCGCGTCCCGCGGGGCACCGGGCTCCGTGCCGCGCCGCCGTTCGCTGCCGTCCCATTCCCACCGTGTCACCAGTACGGCGTCGATGTCGTCGACGCGGGACAGCTGGGCGATGGCGATGCCCGGCACCTGGGGGTAGCAGGCCCATTCGCGTTCGCTGGTCATGACGACGTCGAGGTCGAAGGCGCGCAGCAGACCGAGGCACTTGGCGCGCGAGTCGTCGTCGACACCGGCGAACGCCTCGTCCAGGGTGACCAGGCGCGGGGCGTGCGCGCCGCCCGCGCTCGCGTAGTGCGAGGACGCGGCGGCGAACAGGGGCACGGACGCGGCCAGCACCCGCTCCCCGCCCGAGGCGGGGCCGGTGGCCGGCACCCACTTGCCGTGCTGGTGGCGTTCGACGCCGAACTCGTGCCAGGACCGGTAGTCGAGGGCGGCGGTGAGGTCCTCCAGCCAGCTGCCGGCGCTGTCGTCGGCCTGTCGGCGGGCGATCTGCTCCTGGAGGAACGCGCCGACCGCGGCCCGGTCCTCGGGCGACCACGCGTCGGCGGACTGACGCAGCCGTTCGCGGGCCTGGGCCAGTCCCTGCGGGGCGCGGCGCGACGCTCTCCACACCAGCCGCAGCTTCATGCCTGTGGAGGTCGGGCGCTCCTCCAGCTCCCTGTTCATGGCGGCCACCTGCCGTTCGGCCGCCCCGATCAGTTCCTGGAGCGTCCCGGCGACCTCGGTGATCAGATGGGTCTGGAGGATCTCGCGCTCGTGTGCGGACAGGATGCGGGTGAGTTCCGCGACCTCCACGGCCAGTGCCTCGGCGAGTTCCGGCACGGCCCGTTCCCGGCCCTGGTAGACGATGTCGACGCGCATGCCGTCCTCGCTCGGGCGGGCGGTGGCGGTGTGGCCGTGCCGCGACAGCGCGTCCTGGAGCCTGCCGAACTCCTCGCTCAGCCGCTTCTGCACGCGCTCCCAGGCCGCGTCGGTGTCGTCGACCGAGGAGAGCCGGGACTCCACGGCCCGCGCGAGGGTGATGGCGGGGGTCGCCGCCCACGTCCCTCCGCCGTCGTCCGGTACCTCGATGTCGGGCAGCGCGACGGCGAGCAGTCCCGTCGCGGCGAACCGCTGGAGCGCCGCGACGGCTTCCTCACGCGCGGCGGTCGCCTCCGTGACGTCTTCCGCGAGCCGCTCGATGCGTCCCTCGGCGCGGCTGGCCCGCCGGTCCGCGTCACCAAAGTCCTCCCGGACCTGCCGCTGCTCGTGCTCGCAGACCCGGGCCGCCTCGGCCGTCTCCTCCAGTTGCCTCTGCAGCTCGGCGACGGCCGCTCCGACGGTGGAGCGGAGCGTCGTGAGGTGTTCGTCCGCCGCCGCGGCCACCCGGGCCGCTTCCGTGGCGCGCTCCGCGAGTTCGGACACGAGGAGTTCGGCCCGGTGGGTCTCCTCCTGTTCGCCGGTCACCGCGCGTTCGGCCTCCGCGCGTTCGCGCATCGCGGGCCAGAGGGCCGCCAGGAGGGCGGTGTGGTCGGCGAGCGCCTGGCGCACGAGACCCAGTGCCGTGTGATCGGCGGGGAGGTTCAGGGCGGCCGCGGTGTCCGCGAGTTCGGTCGCGGCGCGCTCGGCCTGTCGCGCCGCCGGAGCGAGTTCCGCGGCGCGTTCGTCCCGCCGGGTGCGGGCGCGGCGGACCGCCTCGGCCGCGGCGGTGACGCGGGCGTGGGCGTGCCGCAGGTCGTCGTCGCCGGGCAGTGCGGCGAGTTCGGCGTCCAGCACGGCACGACGCCCGGCCACGGCGCGGGACTCCTCGGCCAGTCGTTCCCGCTCCGCCGTCAAGCCGTCGATCTCTGCGCGCAGTTCTCCGAGCCGGACGCGACGCGCCTGCTCCCGCGCTCCTTCCCCCACGTACTGGGCGCTGTCCTTGGCCCAGCTTCCGGTGAGCGCCCCGACGCGGAAGTGCCCGTCCGCGCAGACCCAGGTGTCGTGGCCACCGGCCTCCCAGGAGGCCTCGCCGGGCCCGGGCCCACCGCCTGCGGCCAGCCCGATCGAGGCGAGCAGGCGCGCGACCGTCTCCTCCCCCACAGCGGCGGCCCCCGCGTCCCCGGGGTCGACCGCCGGGCACAGCACGCGGTCGAGGCCGGTTCCGCCGAGCAGCCCGACCGGGTCGAGCAGCACGTCGTGGCCGTCCGCCGCGACCGCGGAACCGTCCGGCCGCACCCAGGCGTCGAGGAGTCCCGACGCCTCCAGCGCGGCTTCCAGTCCGGCGCGGTCGGCCTGGGTGACGTGCGGGCGGAAGTCGACAAGCCGCCACAGCGGAGCACCGGGGCCGCGGTCCCGCACGCCGGGTGTCCGCGTCGGGGGAGCCGCGGGGCCGCGCTCCCCACCCGTTTCCAGGGCGGTCAGTTCCTGCGCCGCCAGCCGCTGCCGCTCCGCCGTCGCCGCCTCGCGGTGGGCCAGTCCGGCTGCCCGGTCGGCCAGGCGGGAGGCGGCGGTGCGATGCGCCTCGCTCGCCGCCGTACGGGCCGGCGGCGGACCGTCCAGAGAGCTCGCCCAGTCCTGCACGGCGTCCAGGACCCCGGGCAGCCCGGACACGCGCAGCTCCACGCACCCGGAGAGGTGCTCCCGTACGGCCGTGACCAGCGCCCGCCCCTCCCGGGCGACACCCTCCTCCGCCTCGGCCAGCCGCTCCTCGGCGTGCACGGCCTCCTCGTCGGCCTCGTCGACGCGCAGCCGGGCCGCCCGGTGCAGTTCCTCGGCCTGCTCGGCCCGCGTGGCGAGTTCCGCCACGTGCTCGACGGCGCGCCGCCTGCTCGCGGTGGCCTCGTCCGCCTCCCGGCGCAGAACCGTGTCGGGGGCTCCCTCCGTCCTGGGGAGGTCGAGCCGGGCTGCCGCGGCGCTCTCGGCCACCCGGTCCCGGATGCCGTCCAGCGTCTCCCGGGCGGCCGTGAGCCGGTTGTCCGCGGTGGCGAGCCGGCCCAGGGCCCGAGTGTGCGCCTCGGACGCCGTACGCCGGTCCGCCTCGGCCCGCTTCAGCTCCGCGGCCGTGCGGGAGGCGTCGTCCGCCGCCCGGTCGAGCGCGCGGGCGTCACGCATCTCGGGCCGGGACCGCAGCGTGGCGTCCTGGGCGGCCAGCCGCGCGGCCCGCTCGTCGAGGGCGGCGCCGCTCGCCCGGGCCTCTTCGCGGTCCGCCACCGCGCGGTCCCGGTCCGTCTGCGCCCTGGCGAGCTCCCGTTGCAGGTTCTCGTACCGGGCGTGTTCGCGGCGGGGCAGGCGGGCGCGTCGCCGGGAGGCGAGGCGGGCGTAGCGGCGGTAGTGGTCGAGGAACGCCGAGGACGCCTGCTCGGCATCGCGGGCCGCCCGCAGTTCCTCCTTCTCCTCGTCCAGCGACCGGAACGCCTCCGCCGCGTCGGCGACGACCGCCTGGTCCATCGGCGGCAGCGCCTCGGTCAGTGCCCGGGAGAGGGCGGCCTCACTGGGGCGCTTGGACAGCTGGGGCTGACGCAACTGGATCAGGAGGTCGACGAGGGCTCCGTAGCGCCGCTCCCCCAGCCCGAAGAGGGCTTCGTCGACGGCCCTGCGGTAGGCCTTCGCCGTGTCGTACACCATGCCGTGGCTCCCTACGGCCTCGGCGAGCCGGTCCCGGGACAGTGCCGTCCCGGTCGCGTCCAGCAGGTCGAGGCCTGCGCCGATCCGCTGGTCGGTGACCGCGAACCAGTGGCGGGCGATGCCGCGTCCGGCGACCGCCTTCAGTCCGCACAGCAGCGTGCGGAAGTGCGCCTCGCCCGTGGTGCCGTCGAGCCGTCCGAACTCGATCCAGGTGTAGCCGAGCCGTTCGGGATGCGGGTGCGCGCCGCCCAGGAGCAGGTTCCACTCCATGCGTTTGCCCGGGTCGCCGTCGGGTTCGACGCGGCGGGCGGAAAGGTCGCCGTCCAGGAGGAACGGCAGGGTGAGGGCGAGCACCTTGGACTTGCCCGTGCCGTTGTTGCCGCGCAGCAGCAGACGGCCGTCGCGGAACCAGAACTCCTCGATGTCGTAGTGGAAGAGATCGACAAGTCCGATGCGCAGGGGCCGCCACCGGCCGGGAACGGGAGCGGGGAGCGCGGTCACTGGGTGGTTCACCTTTCGTCCTGCACGGGCTGCACGGTCGTGGCGAGGGGCCGTCGACCCCCTCCGGGTTCCCTGACGACGGGCTCGCCGACCGCGTACCGGGCGAGGGCCGGCCGCGGTACGACGCCCCGTTCGGTGCGCTCGGCGAGTCCCAGCGCCACCAGCTTGGTCAGCGCCTGCTCGACGAGTTCGGGCTCCGCTCCCGGTTCCCTCGCCGACTTGGACCAGAATCCGCCGTGCTCCTCGGCCAGTTCTCGTACGCGGGCCGCCAGCTCCGCCGCTTGGACGGGCCCGGCCGCCCGGGCCAGGTGCCCCGCCAGCAGCAGGGTGATGTGACCGTGGGTGCCCTGTTCCGGCATGCGCACGTCCGTGAGGTCGTCCATCGGGTCGACCATGGCGATGCCCTCGGCCCGGACCTCCGGGACGAGTCCCGTCAGCTCGTTGATACGGGCGGTGATGAAGCCGCGCTGCCGGGTGAGGTAGGCCAGTTCGTCGTCGGTCAGGTCGTCGTAGTACAGCACCGGGTCGTCCAGGAGGATGCGGGTCAACTTCCAGCGGACCGCCCGGAACCTGAGCTCGTCGATGTCGAGCGCGGTCCACGCGGTCATCTCCACCAGGCGCTCCTCGAAGCCCTCGGCCTCGACCATGGAGGGCCCTCGCAGGGACGCCGGCATCCCGGCCAGCACACGCCGCCGCACGTCGTACAGCACGTCGCCCGATCCACTGACGTAGGCGTCCTCGTCGCCGGCCACCCGCCGCAGCACCCCGAGCCGCAGCAGCAGGCGGACGACGGCCGCGAGGTCGAGGCGCTCGTCGCGCCGCTCCAGAGTGAACGCGATCCCGGCGGCGACGAGTTCGGGATCGGCGGCGGCCAGGACGACCTGCTCGGCGAGGCGCCCGAGCGCCACCTGCGACTCGCCGCGTTCCAGCGCGGCCAGGGCCAGGCAGAGCAGGACGTAGCGGCGGCGGGTGAAGGGCAGGGCACTGCGGGCGGCCTCGCGCGCGGGGTGCGTGGCGTCGGTGAGGGTGCCCGGCGTCTTGCGCAGCCGTGCGGCGTCGGCGTCCGTGCGCAGCGTCCAGCCGACGTTGCGTTCGAACCACTCCCGCAGTTCGGTGGTGTGCCGGCGCACCAGCCGGAACTCGTCGGCGTACGGCCCGTCGGCGGTGAGCAGCGGCTCCTTCAGCAGAGCGCGTGCGGCCTTCTGGAGGTCGGCCTGCCGCTGGCCGTCGAGGACCTCGGCGAGAGGGCCGCTCATCGGTCCTCCGCGGGCTGGGGAGCGGTGTCCCGTCGGGGGACGGGGAAGGGAACGGGCGCCGATGCCGACGCGGCGGCGTGACCGTGCCCGACCGTGAGGTCGACGATGTCGATCAGGTGGTCGGGGCCGCTGAACACACCGTCGGGCGTGTGCACTTCGGCTGTCGATCCGTCATCGACGGCGGTCAGCCGGATCTCCATCGAACCATCCCCGCTGGTGGCCGCGGTGGTGGTCATGCCCGGCCGCCAGGTGGCGAGCGCGTCGCCGAGCAGCCGCAGGAACAACTGGAAGGCGGGCGGGTCGAGTTCGCCGAGCCGGGACAGCCGCACCGGTCCGCCCGTCACGAGACGGTCCCGGGCCCGCCTGGTCTCTTCCGTCTGCCGGGCGGCGATCTCGGCGAGCCGGCGCTTCGCCTCACCCCGGTCGGCCACCTTGCGCGGCTTGCCACGCCGCTCGTAACTGCCCGTACGGCGCAGTTGGGGGCTGATCCGCAGCGGTCGCGCCTCGCTCCACGGGGTCGAGGCGGGCTCCGGGGTGGCTGCCCGTTCGGCAAGGGTGTCGGCGTCGACGGTGAGGTGCCGGGAGGAGTGCAGCCCGAACGCCACGCGCCACAGCCGGTGCCGCGCCGCGTCGTCCGGCGCCTGGGCGAACCAGCGCGCGAGGGTACGGAAGTCGGCGGAACGGTCCGAGCGTCCGGCCCGCCGCTCGTTGAGCTGCCGTACGACGGCCAGAAGCTGCGGGATCGAGTTGAGCGCCCGCCCGCGCAGCAGCCTGGCCTGCGACTCCCGTCCCTCCCCCGACACGAACCACTCGGCGAGGCCGGACCACCGGGCGGACCACCGCTCGTACGCCACCGCCTCAGCCCGCTCGGCCTCCTCGGGAGCGGCGTCGGCGGCCTCGCGGGCAGCGGCGAGCCTCAGCAGCGGACCGACCCGCTCCTGCTCCTCCAGTTCCCCGATCAGCAGGGCGATCCGCCCGCCGAGGGTGATGAGGTCCTGGATGAAACGCTCCAGGTACTGGATCAGCCGGTCCTTGTAGGCGAGGAACGCCTCAACCTCGATGTCGTGCAGGTCGATGGTGCGCTGCAGCGAGCCCATGAAGGCACGGGCGTTGTCGGCGAGGTCGGTGAACCGCGCCGTCAGCACGGACAGGGCCACGTACGTCTTGGCCGGGTCCGGCTCGTCCTCCATGGCGATCACCAGGAGCGCCCTCAGCTGCGTGACGATGTCGTGCAACGCGACCGCCTGGAGTTCCCCGCGCCGCCCCAGCACCTCGTCGTACGTCCCCAGCGCCGCCTCTGCCGCCTCACCGGCCCGGGTGAGCTGGTAGATGAACCGCCTGCGGTAGAAGTCCTCGACCGCCGTCACCCGCGCGTGGTCCGGATCGGCCCGGAGGTTGCCCCACTCCACGAGCTTGTCCAGCGCCTGCGTCACCGCTTCGAGGTCGGCGGGCGGGCTCCCCGCGTCCAGGGCGGCGTACACGTCCTCCGGCCGCAGATGCACCGCGAACCGCTCCTTGGCGACGAGGAAGGCCCGCATGACCTGGCGGTAGAGAGGGGCGTTGGGGGTGCTGAGGTGAGCGAAGGGGGTGTAGTCGGCAAGGGTGGAGCCGTGGCGGCGGGGAGTCGGGGACGTCTGCGAAGTCATCGTCGGTTCATTGTTCCGGATGTATGGCAGCGACTGTGTCCCATGTCTGGATTTCGCATGCTCACTCCGTCCATGTGCCCTTTCCCTCGTCCAGCCCGAACGGCACCCCGGGTGGGTCATCGCTCGTGCCGGACGAAGCGCACCGGTTCCGTGAGCACGGCCGCGGCGGACTCCGTGTCGGCCAGCCGGGCCGACAGTGTGGCCTCGGCCAGACGTGGCGGAAGGGCCTCACCGAACTTCAGTCCCCGTACCGCGCGTTCGTCCACGTCCGGCAGGCACAGCCGGTCGGTCGCGTCCTTCGTCACATCACCCCAGGTGTGCACAGTGACGTCCTCCCGCAGCCGGATCCAGCGGTCGTTGATGTGTTGTCCCGGCACGGCGACGGTGTCGAGGGTCGCGGCGAGTGTGGCGTTCGCACGGTGGCCGGCCCAGGTCCACCAGCGCATCTGTCCCGCCGTGTCCTGAACGATCAAGGTGCCTCCGGGATGCACCCGCTCCAGGTACTCCTCACGAGTCCGCCGCAGAGTACTGACCGCCCGTCCCGTCATGTTCACGGGCGGGTCCTCACCCAGCAGTACCCGGCGCTCCGCGCGGGTGAGCTCGTAGGAGCCCGCCGAGCCGAATCCGGGGGGAACCGCGATCAGCAGATCGCATTCGTTGACCCGACCCGACTGGGCGGTGAAGGAGAAGGTCGCCCAGGCACGGTACGGCTCGGCGGCCGGCATGAGACGCCTGACATGGTCCAGCGCGTCCTGTTCCCAGGAGCAGGGAGAGGGACGCTCCTGGAACCACTGCTGGGCGGGCTTGACCGGCCCCGGCTTGGGCACGGCCGGACCGGGTGTCCGCCGCGGGTCCCCTCCCGTTGCTGCCACTGCGTCGGCCTCCTCACCGAGTCGTCCCTCAGGATCCGACAAATCCCTGGTGGGCCTACCGCCATGCACTGACAGCACGGTCTCTGGTGAGGTCGGCCGCACTACAGCGAGGCCACGCCCGGCGCCGTGGCGGCCCTCCAATACCGGGTTCATTCTCCCCACCGACACTGACCGGAGACGCTGGCTGGCAGGCACCGGCTCACATCGCACCCGCCGCCATCGGCCTCGCTGACGCCCCCAGGATGTCCGTCAGCTCGTCGTGGAGGGCTCCCCCTGCGAACTGTCCGTTCGCCGTTGGCCACAGCTTCGGCACTTCGCCCGGACCGACTGAGGCAAGCAGCCGACCCACTCCGTCCGACGGCGGACCGGAAACAGATCGAATCGCCCAGCCATCGGCGCAACCGCAGGTCAGGAGCACTTTGCGGCTGGCTCCGGAATCGCCACACACTCCAAGTGATACGTCATCGGAAACACGCCACAAAGTATGAGAACGAGAGAATCCGCAGGTCACATGGGTTCCTGCCTCAGGCACGGGCGGTGAGGCGGCCGGAACGTCAAACGAGCGTCGTGGTCGGCGGCCTGCCTCTCCTCTTCCAGCCCCGGCAGGCCAGTGACCTCGGACGCCTGCCGGGCCGGGGCTCAGGCGTCGATGATGACGGGGATGATGAGGGGCTTGCGGCGGTGCGTGCGGAACGCCCAGTTCGCCACGGCGCGGGCGATGAGCTGTTCGAGCTGGCGCGCGTCCCCGACGCCTTCCTCGGCCGCGGTGGCCAGGGTCTTCTCGATGACGGGGACGACCGGCTCGAAGGTGGTGTCGTCGTGGACGAAGCCACGGGCCAGGAAGTCGGGGGCCTCGGCGAGAGCGCCGGTGTCCGCGTCGACGATCGCCACCACCGTGACCACGCCCTCCTCGGCGAGGGTGAGGCGGTCCTTGAGGGACGCTTCGGTGGCGCCGCCGACTTCCATGCCGTCCACGTAGACGTTGCCGGCGGGGACCTTGCCGGTGATGGACGCGCGCCCGTCGACGAGGTCGACGACGACGCCGTCCTCGGCGATGACGACCCGTTCGGGGTCGACGCCGGTACGGATGGCGAGGTCGGCGTTGGCCCGCAGGTGGCGCCATTCGCCGTGCACGGGCATGACATTGCGGGGCTTGACGATGTTGTAGCAGTAGACGAGTTCGCCGGCGCTGGCATGCCCGGAGACGTGCACCTTGGCGTTGCCCTTGTGGACCACGTGCGCGCCCCACCGGGTGAGTCCGTTGATCACCCGGTAGATGGCGTTCTCGTTGCCGGGGATCAGGGAGCTGGCGAGCAGGACGGTGTCGCCCTTGCCGATGCGGATCACGTGGTCGCGGTTGGCCATCCGTGACAGCGCGGCCATCGGTTCGCCCTGGGATCCGGTGCACACCAGCGTGATCTTGTGGTCCGGGAGCTTCTCCAGCTCCTTCGTGCTCACGACCAGACCGGAGGGGACCTTCAGATAGCCCAGGTCACGGGCGATTCCCATGTTGCGGACCATCGACCGGCCGACGAAGGCGACCTTTCGGCCGTGCTGGTGGGCGGCGTCCAGGACCTGCTGGATGCGGTGCACATGGCTGGCGAAGCTGGAGACGATGACCCGCCGCGGCGCGGTGCGCATCACCTGCTCGATCGCCGGGTTCAGCTCACGCTCGGAGGTCGTGAAACCGGGCACCTCGGCGTTGGTGGAGTCGGTGAGGAACAGGTCCACGCCCTCCTCGCCGAGACGGGCGAAAGCGCGCAGATCGGTGATGCGGTCGTCGAGGGGAAACTGGTCCATCTTGAAGTCGCCGGTGTGCAGCACCATCCCGGCCCCGGTACGGATCGCGACCGCGAGGCTGTCCGGGATGGAGTGGTTGACCGCCACGAACTCGCAGTCGAAGGGTCCGAAGGCGCGCCGGTCGCCCTCCCGCACCCGCACCGTGCGCGGCCGGATGCCGTGTTCCTTGAGCTTGGCCTCCAGGAACGCCAGCGTCAGCTTCGAGCCGACGACGGGAATGTCCGCCCGCTCACGCAGCAGGTACGGCACTCCGCCGATGTGGTCCTCGTGCCCGTGGGTCAGCACCACGGCCACGATGTCGTCCAGCCGGTCCCGGATCGAGGTGAAGTCCGGCAGGATCACATCCACGCCGGGCTGGTTCTCCTCGGGGAACAGCACGCCACAGTCGACGATGAGCAGCTTGCCGGCGTGCTCGAAGACGGTCATGTTGCGGCCGATCTCACCCAGACCGCCCAGGGCGATGACCCGCAGCCCTCCTTGGGGAAGAGGGGGTGCGGCTTTCAGTTCGGGGTGCGGATGGCTCATACCTTGACGGTACCGGGAGAGTGGGGCGGGTTGATCCATTGGGCGGTGATCTTCTTCGCGACGGAGCGGCTCACCCGCACCTGATGGCCAGGGACGATCGGACTGCGCCGATGCGGGCAAGTTCTCCGCTGCCGTCGACGCCCCGGTGCAGAAGGACGGGCCGCCCAGGCATCTGCACTTCCATGGCGTCCGGATCCTGAAGGGCACGGCATCCTGCAGGCCACGGCGGGGATCCCGGAGACGGGCGGGATGTCCCGCGTTGCTGTCGAGGACGTCAGTGCCTTGACCGTCGGCGACTTCAGCTCCTCCGACCACTCACCCAGCGCTGTACCGGTGTAGGCGCGCGCCCGTCGCGTCCTTCAGACGGACAGGGGGGTGCCGAGCATGGCGGAAGCCCTCTGCAACGGGCTTTCGACGCGGCTGGGTGCGGGTTCGGGGAGGGTGCGACAGGTGAAGCCGAGGCGGGCCATTGCCCTGAACACTTCGGCGCCACTGAAATCGCGGCGGTCCTGGCGGGTGATGACCTGGCCGACCTGCTTGACCGGGTAGTGGCGCCGTCCGATGATCACGGACTCACCGGTGACCGGTTCGGGCTTGACGCCCTTCATTGATTCCAGCACCCCGCTCTTGGACAGCTCGAACGGGAAGCGGGCGATGACACAGCGCATGATGCCTCACAGGGAGAAGGAGAGACGGGGCCGACCTCCGTCGAAGTCGTTCAGCGGGAGAGGGCGAGGGCCCTCAAGCCTTGCGGTGTTCGTCGCCCCCGGGCGGGACCCCGTACTGGCGGCAGCGCGGCACGCGCTCGGCTTCGGCTCTCGTTGTCAGCGGTGAAGCGAAGGCCCGACGACATCGGCGATGTCACGCAGGCGGATCCGGTCGCTGTATCCGGAGCCGTCACGCACGGCCGTGAGCCGGGCCCGGGTGACCAGGCCGGTGTACAGCCCGTCCTCGTCGCAGACGGCCAGATGGCCTGTGCGGGCGGCGGCCATCACGGACAGGGCCACCTCCACGGTCATGTCCTCCCAGACCTGCGGTCCGGTCGCGTCCATGGTGTCGGCCGTCGTGCCGTGCGCGGCGTGGGCGGTCGCCGGGCGGAAATGCGTCTGGTCCAGCTTCAAAGGGTTCCTCCTACGGAGTGGGGCCGGTTTCCTGACCGCGACGGTTCTATGCCGTCGCACCAGCGGTGGACTGCCGTACGGATGCGCGGCGGGCCGCCACGGCAGGGCGGCGTCGGCCGCGTGAGGTGGCGCCGCGCTTCTTGGGGCGTTCGACCACCGGTGCGGTGATGACGACCGGGATGCCGGTGGGGGCCTGGGCGCCGGTGATGCGGTGCAGGGCCTCTTCGCCCGTGCGGACCTGGGTGGTCTGCGGGACGATGCCGGCCGCCGCCATGAGGCGGGTCATGCCGCGGCGCTGGTGGGGGGTGACGAGGGTGACGACACTGCCGGACTCGCCGGCGCGGGCCGTACGGCCGCCGCGGTGGAGGTAGTCCTTGTGGTCGGTCGGCGGATCCACGTTGACGACCAGATCGAGGTTGTCGACATGGATGCCGCGCGCCGCGACATTGGTCGCCACCAGCACGTTGACGTGCCCGGTCTTGAACTGCGCCAGCGTGCGGGTGCGCTGCGGCTGCGACTTCCCGCCGTGCAGGGCGGCGGCCCGTACCCCGCTGTTCAGAAGGTGCTCGGTGAGGCCGTCGACGGCGTGCTTGGTGTCGAGGAACATGATCACACGACCGTCGCGTGCGGCGATCTGGGTGGTGGCCGTGTGCTTGTCGGCGCCGTGCACGTGGAGCACGTGGTGTTCCATCGTCGTGACCGCGCCGGCCGAGGGGTCGACGGAGTGCACGACGGGGTCGCTGAGGTAGCGGCGCACGAGCAGGTCGACATTGCGGTCGAGGGTCGCGGAGAACAGCATGCGCTGGCCTTCGGGGCGGACCTGGTCGAGAAGGGCGGTGACCTGCGGCATAAAGCCCATGTCGGCCATCTGGTCGGCCTCGTCCAGGACCGTGACGGAAACATGGTTCAGCCGGCAGCCGCCACGGTCGATGATGTCGCTGAGGCGCCCCGGCGTGGCGACGACGACCTCGGCGCCCCCGCGCAGCGCGCTCATCTGCCTGCCGATCGGCATTCCTCCCACCACCGTGGCCAGCCGCAGCTTCACGGAGCGGGCGTACGGGGCGAGCGCGTCGGTGACCTGCTGCGCCAGCTCACGCGTGGGTACGAGAATCAGCCCCAGAGGCTGCCCGGCCTCGGCGCGCTGCCCGGCCGTACGGGCCAGCAGCGCCAGCCCGAAGGCGAGGGTCTTGCCGGAACCGGTGCGGCCACGGCCGAGGACGTCCCGGCCGGCGAGGGAGTTCGGCAGGGTCGCGGCCTGGATCGGGAACGGCACGGTCACGCCCTGCGCACCGAGCTCGGCCAGCAGTGCCCCGGGCATGTCGAGACCGGCGAAGTCCTCCACGGCGGGAAGCGCGGGAGTGATCGTCTTGGGCAGGGCGAACTCCCCCTGGACGGCGGCGGGCCGACGGCTGTGACCACCGAAACGGCTCGGTCCACCGGAGCGACTCGGCCCGCCAGAGCGACTCGAGGCCGACGGACCGAAGCGGCCGCCGCCCTTTCCGGAGTCGGCACTGCCGTTACGGGTACGGGCGAAGCGGTCGTTCGTGCGTGTGCGGTTCATGCGGAACCTTCCTGGATGCGGCACAGGTCAAGGAATTCCCGCAGCAATGAGCAGCACGGAGAATTGCAAGAATGAGCCGGTGGGGCGGGAAAGCGAATCTGGCCGACGAGAAATTGGCGCGGGCGCAGTCACTGAAATCGAGGCGCGAAGTGGACGCGATGGTCGGACATCCACCGCGATGCGGCTACAAAGGATTGTGTGCACCCCTGAAGGATGCTTCGTACGCGGTGAGCCCAGGGGTACCGCTTGTCATCCACCCGTGAAACCACTGCGGGAAACGGCGCAGCTGGGGCCCGCACCCCGAGGGATGCGGGCCCCAGCTGCAAAGTACGCGTGAGCGTCAGGCGAGAACGATGTTCTCGGCCGTCGGACCCTTCTGGCCCTGCGCGATGTCGAAGGTCACCTTCTGGCCCTCGAGCAGCTCGCGGAAGCCCTGGGCGGCGATGTTCGAGTAGTGGGCGAACACGTCAGCGCCGCCACCGTCCTGCTCGATGAAGCCGAAGCCCTTTTCCGCGTTGAACCACTTCACGGTGCCGGTAGCCATGTCGTTTCTCCTTTGGGGCAGTACATCGGGGTCCGCACTGCACGGACACCGTGTCGCCGCGATGATCACCCCGCCGGGAAAAAGACCGGATATACAAAAGTGCTCCCAGTGGCACGGAGGCCGACCGGAGGGCGCTTGAAGTTTCGGGAACCACAACTGCAACTTGGATCGACAGTAGCACGCCACGGCGGCCTGTGTGCGGCAGCACGCCACGGCGGCCTGTGTGCGGCGAAAAATCCCAGTGCACTTATTTCAGAGAGAATCTGTCCGCACGTTCTGTTGGAATCTAAGCCCGCGGGAACAGATATTGATCCAGCCGGATCCCCACGTTTCGGGGAGCGCGGGGCGGCGCCGAACAGCACGTGGCTGGCACGCCGACGACGACGTCTGGACGGTGCCGATACAGGTCAGGAGCCCTTCGCGGCAGGTTCCAGAATCGCCACGCACTCCAAGTGATGCGTCATCGGAAACACGTCACAAGGTGCGCGGACGGGAGAATCTGCAGGTCACATGGGCTTTTCCTGCCTTCGGCACGGGCTGTGAGGCGGCCGGAGCGTCAAATGAGCGTCATGTCTGACGGACTTTCTCTCCTCCGTTAGCCGGTGCACCAGACTGTCCACGTCTCTGATCCCCATGGCCGTCATGTTGCTGCTCGGGCGGCAGGTCAGCTGCTGGAGGCGCCGCGGAATGCCCGGCGCAGCGCCCTCCCGCCACCGAGCCGACCCGGGCGCTATCCGTACGGGCCGACCCGGTGGGCCGGTGACAAGGCAGGACATCAGCAACGACCCGTCGCCGAGTTCCGCCCCCGTGCGCATCGGCGTCCGCCCCCGGGCGCCTGCCCGGGTGTGGCTCAGGCGTCGATGATGACGGAAATGATGAGGGGCTTGCGGCGGTGGGTGCGGAACGCCCAGTTCGCCACGGCGCGGGCGAGGAGCTGTTCGAGTTGGCGCGCGTCCCCGACGCCTTCCTCGACTGCGGTGGCCAGGGCCTTCTCGATGAGGGGGATGACCGGCTCGAAGGTGGTGTCGTCGTGGACGAAGCCGCGGGCCAGGAAGTCGGGGGCCTCGGTGAGGGCGCCGGTGTCCGCGTCGACAATCACCACTACCGTGACCACGCCTTCCTCCGCGAGGGTGAGGCGATCCTTGAGGGACGCCTCGGTGGCGCCTCCGACCTCTATGCTCCCCATCGGCACGCGAAACCTCTCCGAAGCCGGGTCGAATTGCACCGTGCACGGGCGACACGTCCGCTGGAAGCTGCCCGCTGGGGACGCAGGCATGCAGTTCGACGCCTTCGCCGCTCAGCATCCGACGCGGAACCTGGCCACGTGGACCTTCTGGGCTGGACCAAGCCCGGCCGTGACCACGGACCCAGCCCTCACACAACACCGTCGTCAGGCCCGCCCCCGCCCTATCGCCGCCCGCTCGCGCTGAGCAACTCCCCCACGTGGGACAGGCGCGCCGACCATACTTTCCGCATATGAGCAAACCTCCCGCACAACTGCCGACCAACCCCGCCCGGCGACTTCTCCCCTACTCCTCCGGGCCCGGACTGATCGAATGCCCTCATGAGCAGACACGCGCTGTCGCTACCGCCTCGAGCGCGGCGTGAGCCGTACCAGCGCCGTTTCCTGGAGGATCTTACGGAAGAAGGAATACCGAGCCTCGCGGAGGACCTCGATACTCACCTGGTCGCTCGTCAGCCCCAGGCGGGCGAGGCCGACCTGTACGGCTTGCTCGGTTGTGGGGCCCTCCTGCTCGATGGGGGGCACTGGCACCGGCGGCGTGGAGCCGGATCCTGTCGACGGACGGAGTTGAGGACCCCGCGGTGACGGGCGGCGCGCCGTCGGCACCGGCGGCGGGCGGAAGTCGCGGAACGGGTCAGTGGCTTCGTACTCGGTGTGCTCCCACGCTCGCCCGGTTGCCAGATCCGTGCTCTGCACGGAGTGGACGTCTGCCGCGCTCAAGTCGGCCCACCTGTCGACCCGTTGTCGGATCAACTCCACCAGGACACGGATCTGGCCGATGTCGGAAGCCGTGGCTTCGAGTACCGGATCGGCTTCGCGTTGCCGGAGGAAGGTGCAGCCGCTCAGGGTGAGCAGGGAGCGTCGTTCCGTGCCGTTGAGGATGGGGCGGCCCCGGAACGCGGGGTCCAGCGTGATGACCGCGTCAACGATCCTCGCTTTCCGCAGTACACGGGTGACGGCGGGGGCCAGTGCCGCGCGCCGCCGGCCGATGAGCACCAGGCTGTTTCCCCGCATCTCACAGGCAAGGACATCCGGCAGGGCGAGGAGTTCGTCCAGGTACCGGGACTGTCTGCCGCGCACCCGGCCGATGACGGCGGGGTCCACCTCGATGCGTACACCGGCCCAGGCTTGCGCGTCCGCCAGTTCCGCTCGAGCGGATTCGACCGCGGCGGGGGGTCCCACCAGCGTGATTTCCGCGGGCCGCGAGACGAGCCGGTCCAGACCGAACTGCTCGGCCCATTTCTTGCGGGCGGCGGACGGCCACGCTTCATGGAGCCACGGCGGCGCGGGTACCACGTCCGAGGACCCGGTGACGCGCACTTCGCGCACGCCCAGCCGCTGGCTTTCGAGCCAGAAGCGCCAGACACGCCGCTGCCAGCCGTTGTCGTCGTCCGCTCTCAGCAGCCCGTCGACCGTGGCCCGGGGAAGCGTGTCCGCCGTCGGCTTGAGCGTGCGGGCACCGTCCAGTCGCAGAAAGGCGGCGTGCGCCGACACGAGCCGAGTGAGAGCGGCGGGATTCCCCTGCCAGGTGAGGGAAGGGTCCTTCTCGGAGCCGAGTCGCACCTCGACCTCCCGGGTCTTCGCCGGCTCTCCGGTCATACCGTTCTCCGCGTACGTGTCCCGTGCCGCCAGTCCCTCGATCAGGCGGGGGGACACGGTGAGCGCGGACAGTCCGGTGTCTCGGCCCGGGAGGGTGAGGCGTATCAGCGGGCCGGTGCCATCCTGCCGGTCATCAGCTGGTTCCAGAAGGGCCGGGTACCAGCCGTCCGGGGTCATACGCGCCCGGCTCAGGGCCCAGCGCAGCGCGGGGAGCGGACTCAACTCGGCTGGGTCCCTGTCACGCGGGCCTGGGACGACCGTCCAGGCCACCTCCGTGTCCCGTGCCAGCATGCCCGGCAGGTCCACGTGCCTGGCTCCCAGGCCCCGGGTCTGCGGATGCAGCAGGAATCTCCGACCGTCGGCCGCCCAGAGGACGCGGAACTCGTCCAGGTAGTCCCTGGTCCAGCCGCCCGCTCTCAGCGTCAGTTCGGTGCCGAACCGCTCGTCCAGGTCGAGGCTCGCGGCGCCGGCCTCCTGTAGCGGTTCGAGGAGCAGGGTCACCTGGCCGTCGGCAAGGTCATAGCCGGCCACCTTGCCCAGACACTGGTCGTACCATCCGTGTTCGTCGGCGACGTCGTACAGCTCGGGGTCTCCTGTCCACCGCAGAAGCACGCCGTCGGGGAACCCGCCCCGCGGCCCCGTGTCCGTCTCGCGATCCTCCGGCCACTCTGCGGCGGGGCCTTCGTCGTTGGTCTCCTCCAGCGCCGTCAGCGCGAGGGCGGTCTCCTCCTCCGGCACCTCTCCCTGCGGCACGGGTCCCAGGGGGACGTTCACCTCGATGTCCGACTGCGCCGAGCGGTTCGCTCCTGGTGTTCCTCCTGACCGGCCACGCCCCTGTACGGCGGTCCTGACTCGCTTCCCACGCTTCGGCCGGCGAGTCCGGGCGCCGTCTGTCGGGGCCTCGGCCGGCTGGGCGCTGTCGCCGGGGTACGGGAGCGGGGCACTCACCGCCCGGGGGCGGCCCGAGGACGTGTCGACAACCACGCCCACCGGCAGCGCCTCACGCAACAGATCGAGAGTGCGCCGGTCGGCTGGCTCAGCAAGAGGCGGAGCGTGGCGGGAAGTTCGTTCCAGCAGCGCGAAGGGGTCGGGTGAACCCTCGACCGCCCACCCTGCGATGCTGAGCAGCTGCCCGATGACGGTCTCCCGGCCATCGCCTTCCCCGCCGACTGCCGTCCTGTCGAGCGGTCGGGTGCGTCTGAAGGCGACGACCCGCCCTTCCGGGCGGGTCAGTTGGAACGGCGCGAGCGTCACCGTCTTCCCCGGGTCCTGGGCGTCCGTCCACGCCTCACCACTGTTGCCGAACGTGAAGCCGGTCATGGCGTAGGCGCGGCTGAGTACACCCCTGGCCCGCCCGAGGAGCCTCAGATCCACGGAGCGGTCGGCCGACTTCTTCATGTGCGAGGACAAGCCGCCCACTGTCTCCTTCACCCGGTTCTCGGCCTCCACCAGCACGTCGTGGTCCAGCCACCAGGTGCGCGCCCACTCCTCGCGGTTCTCGGCGTTCTGCCAGGCGCTGAACACCCGCAGGACCAGTTCGAGATCGTCGCCGCAGCCGACCGCCAGGGCCCGGTGGCAGGAGTAGGCGTGCGCGCGCCACGCGGCCGACCAGGAGAGGTCGAAGCGGAACAGACCGGAGCGTCCGGTGAGGGGGCCGTCGAGGAGATGCAGCGCGGCAGCCACCTCGTGCAGGCAGGTAAGGCGGTCGGCGAGCATGATGGCCACGGCACGCTGTGCGGAGCCCTCGGCGCGTTCCAGTTCCCGGCCGAGCGCGGTCAGGTTCCCCTCCGTATCGAAGGCGCCTGATGCCGTCAACGCGGTTCTGGCGCGGGTCAGTTCGGTGGTGAACAGGGTGGCGCTGCGCCTGCCGTCGGCGTCGGGCTCGTAGTCCTCGTGGGTGAAGTTGGCCGGCAGGGTCATAGCGGCAGGGTCGTCCACATCCGCCGACCTCAGCCTGAGAACGAACTGCTCCAGGTTGGTGCGCGTGGACTCGGGCGGGGTGTTCCGGGGCATCACCCGGAGGAACTGTTCGTGGTCGTACAGAGGGAAGACGAAGCCGGGGGCGTCCCGTCCTACCCGCCCCCAGCGCTGCCGGGCACCGGACCGGCTGTGCTGCCTGGTCACGATGTCGCCCTTGGCCAGGGCCGGGTCCCATTCCGACTGGCAGATCAGTCCGGAGTCGATGATGTACCGGACACCGCGCACGGTGAGGGACGTCTCGGCCAGATTGCTGGAGACCACGATCTTTCGCTGTCCCGGCTTCGATCTGGCGAGTGCCTGCTTCTTGATCCGATCGTCGGTGGAGGCCAGGAGCGGATGGACCCGAACGGTGCCGTCGTCCGGGTTCCGCTCGTCGATGCCGTCCTGGATGGCGGCCACGGCCGCGTCGATCATCCTGGACTTGGGGAGGAAGCAGAGGATGTCTCCGGCCTCCGTACCGTCGAGAACCCGCAACGCCTGTTCGGCGACGGCCGCGGACACCCGCTTCTCGGCGTCGGGTGAGGGGCGTTCGATCCATTCCCGGAGGTCGACCGCCGTCGTGGGACGGAGGGCGGCCAGGTGCAGGGCGTGCTCGTGCACGGTCTGGCCGGAGCCGTCGAGCACGGTGTCGTCGAATCCGGCGAACCGGCCGTCGAGTCCGTCGTCCATGCCTTCGGCGAGTACAGCCGCGTCAAGAGCGAGGTCCGGGAAGAACGGGATGCCGTAGCCGAACGACTTGACGGACGGCACCGGCAGGTGGTGCACACGTCCGTGGCCGCCGAAGTACTCGACGAAGAAGTCCTTGTCGATCGTGGCGGAGGCGATGATGACCCGCAGCCTCGGATATCGCGGCAGTTGCTCCCTCAGGAGCGCGAGGATCAGGTCGATGTTCTCGCTGCGCTCATGGGCCTCGTCGACGATCACCGCGCCGATCCGGGCCAGTCTGCCGTCCCGGATCCAGTTGATCATCGTGCCGTCGGTGACGTAGATCAGCCGGCAGGCATCGTCCCAGTGCTGGTTGCCGCTCGTCTGGAAGCCGACGGGGAAGCCGGGCCCGGTATGCCGTCCGCAATCAGGGTCGTGTCCGTAGCAGAGCGCCTCGCCGACGAAAGAAGCCAGTCCCGTCGCCGCCGGAATCCGCGGTTCGGTGACCACAATGGGACCGGCGTCCGTGAGCCGGAGCGCTGCGCCGTCGGGCGGATACATCAGTCTCAGGGGGGCGAAGGTCGATTTCCCCGTGCCCGTCCCGGCCTCCAACACCGCGACGCGTTTGGTGACCCGCCCGGGGTGGTCGGCGAGGCCGTCGAGCAGGTTCAGGATGTGCCGATCCTCAAGGCCGAATTCGTGGTCGCTCAGTGCCACGCCGACGGACTTCTCTTCGTGGGTCGTAGGCAGCGGCCCCAGTCCGCCGAGCGGCCCCCGGGGGTCGGCCGGATCGGCCACCGAGCCGAGAACGGCCAGGTCGACGTACGGCACGGCGATGGCCCGGATGGCATCGCGGTGTTCACGTCGATGGCGAGGGCACCGGTCCGAGCGCGATCCTCCGCGTTCCAGCACACGGTCGGACCATTCGCCCGAGTACTCGAACACTTCCTCGTCCCGGGTGGCGTTCTTGCAGTCCTTGCAGCCCGCCGTCCAGCTGTGAGTCGTCGCCGTTCCACGGGAGGGGGGCGGCTGCTGTGAGTTCACGGTGACCTCCATGGAACGCCTTCACCGAAGGGTCCGTCGTCGCGGTAGAAGACGGGCAGCACGGCGAGAGAACCCGGCTGTTCGCGCAGGTGGTCCACGACCGCGCGGTAGAAGCCGACGACGGCCGGCTCCAGACCGCTCTGATAGATCTCCAGGGCAACCTGGCCTGCACCGGTCAGGGCCGCCAGTTGCCGACGGCTGGTGTCATAGACGAGTTCGTCCGTCTGTGCCATGGGGCGGGGCCGACTGATCTCGCTGTTCCGCAGCCATGCCCCGTCCACCGTCACGTCGAGTTCGACGTGACGGATCGACATCAGCGCGAAGCTCAGCAGTCGTGCGGTCGGTTCCCAGGTCCGGCCCATGGGAACCGTGCCGAGGGGGAACGGCCTGGCGCACGACCCGTCCCGATAGCGGACCGGCACGTCGACCGGTCCTCGCCCAGGAACCTGCGCGACGAACTCCCTCAGCGTGTCGGTCAGCACGGCGTTCGGGATGCCGCTCGGCACGATCGCCTCGGGGCGTTGTCCCGCCATGCCAGACGGTACCCGGCTGCAGTTCGGGGACTCCGCGGCCGTCCGCATGGCGACCTCCAGCTGACCGCGGAACCTGACCTGTATGGCCTCCTTGGCCCGCATGCCCTGGGCGGACCAACGGCGGGCCGGCGGGAGTTGCCCGTCCCCCCTCTCGGGCAGCGCCGTCGCCCCGGGAGCGAACGGCCAGACCACCTCGACCACCACCGCCCCGGGTGCCGCGGCGCGTTCCAGCAGACGGCGGACCGCCGGGTGAGCGGGGGGCGAGTGCGGGGCGGTGTCCAGCAGCGCCGAACTCCCCTGGCCCACCGGGCTGTCGCTCATCGTCCAGGGCGCCCCGGCCGCCCGTGCCGCCAGCGCCAGCGCTTCGAGGGCACTCTGCGCGCGCTCGTACCGCGCCACGTCAATCGCGTTGTCGGCCGGATTGCTGGCGGCACGCGTCAATGCGCTCCGGGAGCGGTCGTGGAGCGCCATCGCCTCGTCACGCTGGCCGCCCTCAAGCGCGATCAGCAGGAAGAGCTCCGCGCTCATGCCCGGCTCACCCGCGCTGACAGCAGCTTGCCCTCGATACTGGTGTCCAGTTCGTAGAGGGTGTACGGGCAGCGCAGCACGGGCAGCCGGCAGCCGTCGAGGCCAGGTGCGTCGTCCGGGACCACGAGCGCCACCCGTGCCCCGCTACGCCGGGCAAGATCGACGCCGAGGCTCTCGTCCTCGGCTGTCGGCCGGGCCCTAGGGAGTACGAGCAGCGGTCGGTCCGCGGCCTGGGTGAGGTCCCCCGGGTCCGGGAGCCAGGGCAACGGAGCGTCCACGCCGGTGAACTCCACTGCGGCGTTGCGGCCGTCCACCACCCAGGTGACGCCCCGCCGCCCGTCCTCGAAGACCCGGGCCTGTCCAGTACGGCCCGCCGAGTCCACCGAGTCGAGCCGCCGGTGGAGCGTCCCCGTCAGCACGGCGGCCCGGCACACCTCGCTCTCCGCGGCGCGGGCGCGGCGCTCCTCGGGCAGGGCACCGCCCGCCAGCACCGACGCGGCTCGCCCGCTCGTGGCCAGCATGAAGTCCAGCTCGATGTCCCGCCAGACTCCGGCCGCCAGCATGTAGCACAGCCGCTCCGGGGCGACCAGGCCGCCGTCCGTCAACTCGGCGGCACGCGCGGCCAGTCCGGCCGGCATGTCGGTCACCGCCCAGAACAGTCGCCTGGCTTCCTCCGGTGTGATCAGGTCGCGGCGTTCCTGGCCGAGGGCGATGCCCTTGGTACGGGCGAAGCGCAGGAGCGCGGCCGGCACCGACTGCTCTGGATGGCCGCGGAACCGGATCTCCATGGTGCCGCCACAGGCGAACGCGTCGCAGAGCATGAGCAGCGACAGGGCACGCGTGCCTTCGTGCGTGGCGACATGGGGCACGTCGCAGGTCTGCCACAGGGGCACACTGAGTCCGTCGAAGGTCGAGTCGTGCCGGAAGGCCGCTAGCCCCACGACGACGTTCTGGCAGGCGAGTTGGACGGGGCGCAACGCGAAGCCGGGAGGCCGGGAGCCCGGCTCTCCGTACCGTTCCGCGTAGGCGGCCTGGGCTTTTGCCATCCCGGCGAGACCTCGCCCGCGTGCGGCCTGTTCCTGGGTTCTCGTGCGGAGGTAGTCCGGCGCGGTGATGTCGAGCAGTGCTCCCTGCCGGTCACGAGGGATGTCATCCAGGTGCCACCGCAGCACGGCGCCCTCCCCCTGGACCGTCGCCATGCCAGGCTTCCGGCAGACGGCCACCGCGAACGACCGGTCGTCGACCGGTGCAATGGGGACGATGTTGCGGGGCACGGTCTGAGCGCTGGTGGCCAGCGCGTTCAGCGCGGCGGCCAGCGACATGGGGTCGTCGGATGCCAGGTCAGGACGGTAGAGGAGCCCTTCCGAACCGGCCGGAGGAGCGGCGTAGACAGTGCGCACACCGTCCGGGAGGACAACCTCCAGCGCCTCTTCCACAGCGCGGACGAAATCTATTAACACAGGCGGCGGTGACGCTATGGGCAACGCATGACCTCCTAGGTGCGAGCACTTTAGGACACGACAGGAGTCTGTCGATACTCTTTCCGGTATATGCCTCAAACATCCCCAAAACAATTGACACTACGGTCGGTAGTGCGCTGTTCTTGGCTGCGCGCACGAGCGTCGGACACGCACGAGCAGGGGGTAGGACGATGGGTTGCGCAAAGCCCGGCGGGGAGACGACGCCCGCCGTGGAGAGCCTCGGTCCGACCGTGCCGCCGGGCACGAGCCTGGAGGAGCAAGCCCTGTTGCACGCCGCGTGGGAGCAGCGTCACCCCACCGACCTGAATGTGCCCTCTCCAGCTGAACTGGCCGCGGCCGAGAAGGAGATGCGCCAAGCTCAGTCCGTCATGGACCGTGCGAAGACGGCCCGGGCAGACCCCGCGACCGTCGCCCGGCTGGCGGAACGGCTGACGCAGCTGAGAGAGACGACACGGGCCATGAAAGCCAAAGTGCGTGGCGTCGACGCAGAGATCACGGCCGCGAATCGGGCCCGGCGCGCCGCTATCGAAGGCCGGCCGGTGTTGGTGCCCGTTGCCGCGGAACCTGAGGCGGTCGCCGAGATGACCGCCGCTCTCCGGGAGGCAGCCCGCCCCAGGTTCCCGGAGCGGGACGACAAGCGGCAGGAGCCAAGGACCTCCGACTCCTTCATCGTCATGAAGCCCGGATGGCACGTACCGAAAGGGCAGTCGCAGAAGGAGGGCTACAGGCCCGCCGACGTCGACGGCCGGGCAACGGCCGACGTCTTCACTCTGCTGAACCACGACGGCAGCATGCGTTTCCGCGAAGGCGCCGGGCAGAACAGGTTCCACGAGGTCGACGAGGCCGGAACACCGGTCAGTGAGCCCGTGCATTCCCACTACCGTGCGACCGTCGCACCGCTCTGGCAGGTCGTCGAGAAGCAGGGCGAGGACGGTCCGACGGCAGAACTGATCATCGGTCATCAATTGATCCTCCCTGTCGACCCCGTGGAGCGTGAACAGCAAGTGGGCTGGGCAGGCAGGCCCGAAGGCCCGAGAGACTGAGGGAGCCGACGAGCGTGGCAGTTCCGTTGGAGCTACTGGGGATATCGGCCGACGGCGTGCGAGTCCACTACGACCCCGTGGGCTCGCACGCCGCCACCCACTTCGCCGACACCCCGCAACTCGCGGCGTTGACTCGCGAGGCTCTGGCACGCCTGACGGTGTCCGACGGGTCCACCGTCGTGTCCGTCATGTTCGACCGTGTGGTGGGCGAGCAGGATCTCGTCCCGACGGACGCCACCGACGACATCGTGTACGCCCGCCGCCCGAACCGGGATACCTACACTCGCTTCACCAGGTCCCGGCGGCCCGTTCCGTCGCACACCGTCTCCTTGGTGCTGGGTACGTCCGGCGGAGTCGTCCTGCTCACGAGTTCGTGGATCGGCCCCGCCTCTCCCCCGTTCCCCGGCGACCCGTACGAGACGCCTGACAGTCGTCCGTACTGGTACCGACACGCTCTGGCCTGGGGCCGTCAAAAAGTCGACGTCGGCAGCATCACCCAGGAGTGCCCATGGGACTTATCCCGGTTCACAGCCTTCGGCGCAGCCGGTCCACAACCGCATTCACCTCATTGCCACCGGGGCTCCCGCGGAGAACGGTCCTCTCCTCGTGCACCCCTCCCCCTCGGGAGATCACCACGACCACCTCACCGCCCTGCTCATCATGGATGACATGGACGTGGGGGTACTTGGTCGTGGGCTCCCCGTGGCGGTCGACCATCACATGGACCTTGCCGTCGTCCTGCCGGTACTTCGAGTACCAGCCCGCACGCGAGGGCCTCGGGTAGCGCGGTCCCTCCAGGGCCTCCCGCTCACGGCGGATCTCGTCGGCGGCCCGCCGGATCGCGAACGGCCCGTACCCGTCGCCCCGCCTGATCGAGCGCACTGCTCCCCTGAGGTTGTCCATAAGGCTGGATGAGCCGTAGACCATGGAAATCTCCCTTTCCCACCCCGCCGGCACGCACCCAGAAGTACCGGACCCGGCGACCCTCTCCGATCTCAGCCGCACCCCATCACAGCTATGTCCCGCTTATGTCTCCGAGAGGCTGGCATGACCGACAAGCGTTCAGCGGGAGTCGCCGCCACCGCCGCCCTCCTCCAGCGCCTGCTCACCACCACCCCGCAGTACATGCGCACGTGGCGCGTCCACGGGCAGCGGGCGCGGGGCGAGGTGAACCAGCGCGCGGTGGCCCGCGTGCTCGCGCAGGTGGAGTACGAGAGGGGCGACATCTCAGACCCCACCGATCCCCTGGTGATCCGGCGGCTGAAGAACTCCGTCCACCGCGCCTTCGCCGGACGGAGCCTGCCCGGTCAGCTCCTGGCGGACTTCATCGAGGGTTTCAACATGACCCCCGACGATCAAGGCAACCTGTGGCGCACGTTGACCGGCTCTCATGCGGTCGAGGGAACAATCCGTACCCCGCGCGCCCACGGCAAGCGTCAATGGCACCGGACACTGTCCCTCTTCGAGCACTGGCACATCGACGAGCGGTCGGCGCTGTCCCACCGCCGGACCGTGCAGTGTGTGGAAGCGCTGGAGGACGGCGTCGACAGCTACCTCTACAACCACGAACCCCACGCGACACAGATCGAAGTGATCCACGGTGGCCGGCTCGGCCGGCACTACGAGTACGGGCAGGGCCTGATCAGCGACGACATCGTCCTCGACCGCGTGCTGGGCAAGGGGGAGCGCGCCTCCCTCGAGTACCAGACCTTCTACGAGCCGGACAGGCGCGTCACGGAGGTGCGCAGACCCGCGCGGAAGCGCACCTACAACCCCTCACTGCACGTGCACTTTCCGCGTAACGCCCCTCCACGATCAGTGTGGTTCGCCGTTTGGGAGGACCACTACCTCGGCATGCACATCCGTGAGACGCCGCTTGCGTTGTCGGACTCCGGTACAGCCACCTACTGCCTGGACCACATGGAGCAGACGGTCATCGGCTTCCGCTGGGAGTGGTGACGCAAGCGGAGCCGCCAGTCCTCGCTGCGTCTCCTTACGTCTCAGCGAAGTTGAGGACATACGGGGGACGATGCCGCTCTAGCCTTCCCACTCGACCGGCCCTCCAGCCGGCTTGAGGTACGGAAGGGGCATCACCTGATGATCAATTTTCTTTGGGCCGGGCGCGGCCACCGGTCGGGCCGGTCCCGCCGCGTCGGGCCATGGCTCCTGCGCGGTCCCGCTGTCCGCCTTCGGACGGGCGGCGCGCCGCGGCGGACGCCCGTGAGCATCGCGGTGACGGTCCTGCGCAGCACTTGGACCTGTTGGCAGGTCATGGAGACGCTGGACGATCTGTCATCACAGTCCGTGTTTCATCTGACGGCCATGGTGCTGTGGGCCGCACACGATCTGACTGCGCGCCTCCGGGCCAGCCGCCGGGCCTCGAGCGTCCCGCTGACCGGCCCGGAGCCCTCGCCGTTCCCGCAAACAGTGACAGCTAGCCCGCCCCCGTCGCTCCCCCACTCGTAATCGGTAGCGGCACCGAGCGGTTCCCTCGGCCAAGTCGCGCACGCGTCGGTCGACCGTCTTGCGCAGGTCATGGGCGAGGACGTTGATGTTGACCATGGCGGCCGAAGAGACCGGCGGCGGGCCCTTTCCGATCTCGACGGATGGACAGCCTCCGCGCCGGCCTGCGCCTCTCCGAGAGTCCCTGGAGACGGTCCCTGATCAGATTGCCTGCGTGATCTCGGGTACGTCTCAGCGCGTTCCGTACTTGACCGTCCAGTCCGGCGAACCGTCTACCGAGTCGCTCGACTGCTGCCTCATTCGCAGCCAATGCCTCCGGCTCTTGTACGACGGCTCCTTCTTGGATGGCCTTCGGAGAGCAGAGCGCATGGGCGGACGCAATCCCCCCGCTTCACCACGGCCGTTCGACGCACCGTATCCCCGGCACCCCATCCCTGCCCCCGCGCACCTTGGCACTCCCTACGACACAGGGTAACGAGGCCCAGCGGAATCAGCACACCTCAACCCGAAACCTGTCGCCGTATAACCCGAGCCCAAAGAACAGCCCTACCGCGCTGCCCGATGGGTTGAGCCCGATAAGTCGATTGACCCGCGCTATCTGATCCAGGACGTCCACCTCACGCTCCGTCAGAAACAGCGTCGACCGAGCGTCAAGACATCTCCCGAACCCGTCTCTTACGGTTGAGGCAGAACGTTCCAGCCCCACGCCTCTGCTGCGAAACCGCAGGTGAGCCACGTGGCTGAAACCTACAACATGCTCCACGCAGTGGACTTCGGGAAACAGGTCGAGCACCGTCGAGCACACCTAAAGAACCCGATAAAACCGCAGGTCAGATCCCCTTCTGGGCAGGCTCAAGGATCGCCACGCACTCCACGTGCGACGTCATCGGGAAGGTGTCGGCCTGAGCGAGCCGCAGAAAAGGCCAGGTCAGAGGAGCTTTCCCGGCTCGCTGTGCAGCTTGAAGGCGCCCAGAGCGTCAAACGAGCGTCACGGCGGACAGTCCGTGCTGCTCAGGGCGGAACAGACTGCGGCAACCAGAGCACTCCGAGGGATCCGCCTCGCTCGCTCCAGACCTCAGTCCTCACATCAAGACCCGCCCCACCTCTCCGGCCGTCATAATGGACTCATGTCTTCCAGCCCACAGCCCTCTGCATCCGAATCAAGGGGCTTCTCGCCCGCGGATGCCGAGGACCTCGCGCTGTACCGGGAGAAGTTCCGGCGGCGTCTGCCGGAGTCGCTGGACGAGTTGCACGGCCCGACCCAGGGGGTCGTGGAGCTGCCACTGCACCTGGCCTGGTCCGGGATGACCTCGTACGACATGAGCAAGCCTCGTCAGCGCATGGGCCTGTACCGCACCGTCCTGCACGAGGGCCTGCGTGATGACCTGCCCCGGTATCTCAACCGGGACCTGCTCCTCCAGCTGTGGCCGGTACTGCGCACCCTCGTCGGCCGCACTGTACGCGCCGTCTGGGAAGAAACCTTCCCCCAGCTCGCCTCCCGCACCCGGGCAGCCGCGTGACGGACATGCCGGAGCTGCACACGCGGCTCCTGGCGGACGTGATCGCCCTCGGCTCCCCGTACCCCCTGGTTCTCACCGGCGGGTACGCCGTGCGGGCGCACCACCTCGTGAACCGCCCCAGCCAGGACCTCGACGTCGCCACCGAGAACCCGGCGCCCATGGCCGACACCGCGGCCACGCTCCGGGCCGGCCTGGAAGCCCGCGGTTGGAAGGTGCAGGCGCTGGAGACTGCTCCGCTGTCCGCCCGCTTCACCGTGACCGACCCGATCACAAAGCAGGAATGCGAAGTCGACATCCTCAAGGAGATCTTCTGGCGGCCGGTCGCCCAGAGCCCGTACGGACCCGTCCTCGCGGAGGAAGATGTGATCGGGACCAAGGTCCGCGCCCTCGCCGACCGCGGGGCACCCGTGATCTGATCGACGTGTTCGCAGCCTCGCGCCGCTGGACCAATGCCGAGCTCGAGGAGTTCGGCCGCCGCCACGCCCGCGGCCGCTTCGAGCGCGAAAACCTGCAGTCGAATCTCACGGGCGCCGAGTGGACCGACGACGAAGCCTTCGCCGCCTATGGGCTCGATTACGCCACCATCACCGCGCTCCGTGCTTGGGCTGTGGAGTGGGCCGACGACCTCGCTGCTCGTCTCCTCGAAGAGGCCGATGAACCGGACATCGACTGATCACGGTCGGGCGGGACCGGATCTCCAAGCTGCCCACGATGCCGACCAGGATAGGAGCCAAGAAATCAGTAGGTAGGAAGGAGATCAGCAACGGGACAAAGGGCGAACACCAGTACCATCGCGATGCGGCGCCGGCCGCCCCAGCGGCCAGGACCATCGCGGCCTGCCGATTCCGGCTTCGTTCTCCCCACCGAAAGTGCCCGGAGGCGCCGGGGTGGCCGACGCCAGTTGGCCACGCCTCACACCGCACGCGCCCCCTCGGCCTCGCTGACGCCCCTTGGGATCCCCCCGTCAGCCCATCGTTGTGGGCTCCACCACGAACTGTCCGTTCGCCGTAGGGCGCACAGCAAAGCCGAGCCGTTCCACGAGGGCACCGAGCGAGGCACCGCCGCGCAGTTGCCGATACGTCTCCTTCCCGAGAGTGTCCGTGAGGGCCTTGCCCACCTGGAAGGAGGTGACATCGAGTCCGCCGGTCTCGGCGGACAGCAAGTGGCCGATGACGAACCGACCTGCCTCCTCCGGGCCATCGGTCTCCACCCGCCGACGGGCCTCCTGCCGAATCTCCGGCGTCGAGGCCATGGGCCTCGGGCGTGGCGCCAGTGACGGCGCGTGTGAGGATGAAGACACTCGTCCTGCGAAACCCACCTGTCCGGAAGCTCGCACCGAACCGCCCTGGGAGAGCTGCGGCACCGGCGGGACGGCCACCTCCGGAAGCCGTGCCCCGGCATTACGGAACAACTCCTGCTCCTGGGCGAGTTCCACGCGCCAGGCCCTCAGTCCGTCATGGGCGAAGCCGAGGTCGAACTCGACCACCTTCCCCTGATGCTCGAAGTTCGTGAAGTCCTCACGGGGTACGAAGAACGCCTTCATGTCGCCGTCCTCCACGGCGACTTGCCCCGAGCGCTGTCCTTCGATCTGCCGGACCACGCCGCGGACGCGCTGGCAGACCTGCCCGGAAAGCTGCCAGTCCCGACTCGTGGGCCGGTACTCCCCGAGCTCCCTGAAGTTCGCCAGACGCGCCGCCGCATGGCCCTCGGACACGCCCTTCGCCACCCACTCGTAGTTCCACCGCCTATCGCGGCCGGGGTTGAGCCGCGCGGCCTCGTTGCAGTGGCGCAGCGCCTCGTCCTGCGAGTATTCCTCCTGGTTGAGCCAGCGCAGGAAGTGCACGACATACAGGTAGTAGCTGCACATCGGACTGGTACGCAATCCGGCGATGATCGAGAAACGTTCCAGAGCGGCGAGGTCGTCGTACTCGGGAAGTCTGCGATAGCAGCGGAACCACAACTCCACATCATGGTCGGCGAGATCGCCACGCTCCTCGAACGCCGCGTCGAAGAATTCCACGACGGCCCGGAAGACCTCGGTGGGCGTTTCCTTCCAGTCGCGGCCCTGCTCCTTGAGGAACTCGCGGGCCAGGACCAGCGCCAGCCCCGAGCGACTGCGGGAGTTCACGATCACCTCGCGCCAGGCCCGGACCATGGTCTCGATCTCGCCATATGCGATCTCGATCTCCTCACGACAGCGCTGGAGGTACGGGCTGTCGGCGCTGTCGGGGCGTACCGACTCGCACTCGTCCAACAGCGAGAGCGCCACCCTCAACTGCTCGTCCGCCCAGCTCCCGACGTCGCCGCCCGCGGTCAGGAGGGCGACGAGGCTCCTGTATGGGGAGGCCCTGACCAGCTTACTGAGGACCTTGACGATCATCTGGATCGCAGAGACGTAGTTGTGCTCGTCCTCCGGTTTAAGTTTGCGGGCCCTGGCGAACACGCTGAGCGCCGCGTCGTACCGGTCGCGTACGTGCTCGATGAGGGCGGCCTCGCGGCCGGTACCGGTACTGAATTGACGCAGTCCCGCGTACACCCACTCCCGGTGCAGCATCCCCAGGGCGTGGAACAGCACGTGATCCTGTTCCTTGGAGAGTTCGATCGCCCGGTTGATGAACTTCTCCGCCTGCCCGTCCTCGTGCTTTTTGAAGTCCAGGTGGTAGCGAGCCAGGTGCAGCCAGTAGTGCGGCTCTTCGGAGCACCGGCGCGTGAGCTCCTTGAAGATTCGGTACGCCTGCTCCCGGCCCGGCTGCTGACCGGTGCCGAAGGCTCTGATCAGTTCGGCGAACTGGTGCGTTCCGGAGCCTGATCTGTCGCGACGGATGAAGAGGTTGTCGAGGATCGCCCGCGTCTCCACGTTGGCGGATCCGAGGTGGCCGACCAGCTGCCCGATGAACTCGATGGCCGTGTTCGCCAGCCTCGACGGCCACCTGGCGTCCCCGGTCTTCGCCTCCAGAAGCACCTCCAGGAGGGTGTCGGCGATGGACGGGTGCAGGATGCGTAGTTGTCGGCCATCCTCGACGACCAGGTGACGAAGGTCCGCGCCGAGGATGTTCTCAAGGTCGGCCGTGTACTCCGCGAGGGACGCGGCATGCCCGCCCCACTCTCCGGTGATCCACCGGTGGACGAGCGAGTATGGCAGCCCGATCTGTCCGTACCGTGTCACGAGGGCCAGGTAGGAGGCCACGCGTCGCTGTTCCTCGGTGAACTTGCTGACGTGGCTCTCCACGTACTTAGCCGTGCCCGAGAACTCCGTCTCGAAGGCGCACAGACCGAAGTAGAACGGGGTTACCTGTTGGTCCGGCACGCCGTATGGAACCAGCGCCTCCACCGCTGCCTTCGCCTTGGGAGAGCGGGCGCGGGGGCCGAAGCTGGTACGGAACTCACGCGCTTCGTCCCGGGTCATCGGCTCGGCCAGGCGGTACATGACGTTGTTGGTGAGCTCGTCCCCGTTGTCCGGCGCCGAGTCGTTACTCCGCGTCACCCAGAGCACCACGACAGGGGTGTTACGTTCGTGCAGCTTGCGGTAGAGGTCCTCCCGGTCGCTCTGCCCCATGTCGGCGCTCTCCGCCACCAGCACGAGCGACCGCTCGGTGCGCCGGTAGACGCTGTCGACGCGCTCGACCGTGTCTGGGCTGTAGTGATGCAGCAGCAGCACCGGATGTTCGCGGTGCAGGTCCCAGGCGATGCGGCGGGCCAGCGTGGTGCCGCCCGCGCCGGGCGCGTGGAACAGTTCGAAGCTGGCCGAGCTCTGGCGGCCCAGGACGTCGGCGATGGCCGTCTGCAACGAGGGCTGCAGCGCCCGGGGAACGTCCTGGCCGGCGTCAAGGTCCAGCCAGTTCGCCGGGCGACCCCTCCAGAACGCGTCGACCGCCTGATCGTGCAGTTCCTCGTCCAGGATCTGGGAGTGCAGCACGACGAGGTCGGCTTCCAGATCGGCGAGCCTGGGGCGGGAGAAACGGATCGGCCCTTTCGCGCCAGGGAGCGTGGCGAGTCGTTCGGGGCGCGGCAGGGCTCCGGTGTCCGCGAAGACGTTGAGGAGAGCCTCGAACCGTCCGTCGCTGGGTCTGGCGCGGAGGATCTTCACCGGCGGTTCATAGAGGTCGTCGATGAACTCCAGTACCCGCTCCGCGCGTTGGTCCGGCTCGTCTCCCGCGGTGAGGCACATGACGGCGGCCGCACGGTTGACGCTGTTCCTGCTGTGCCGCTCAAGGACCTCACGGACGAGGTCCTGATAGATCGAGCGCCAGCTCCGGAAGTCCGGCGGCGTTTGCTCGCCCAGACGGTCCCAGCCATCCGCCATCAGCCACGACACCGTGTTGCGGCCGGGCGCGGGCCCCCCGTGCCGTCCCGAAACGACGATCTGGTGCTCGGCCGTCTCCCGATCGAATCCGTGGGCGAGGCCGGTCGTCTCGCTGTCGGGGTTGAGATCGATGATCACCGACCAGCGGTGGTCGGGCAGGCAGGCGAGGTCCTTGTGTCTCACACCGCGCTCGACGACGAGGAAGCGGTCGAACCCGTTGTGGGTGTCGGCGACGAAAGGCTTCACCTGTTCCACCATCTCCTCCGCGACCGCCTTCGCGCCGGCTGCCGAGACCTCCCTGCGGGGCACGAGGGTCTGCGGCTGGTGGGCGTCGGCGAGAACCCGTTCCAGGAGCGTCGGGTGGTACTCGGTGAGGAGGAGGTGTGTGGCCCATCCGGCCAGCCGGTACGCCGTGACACGCTGCTGGTCCGGTGACTTCCGCTTGGCCGCGTAGTTCAGCGCGGCGCCGAGCCGCGCGACCAGGTACTGGTGTCGGAGCGATCCCTTACGGGCCGGCTGGAGCGCCTCGATCGTTTCGTCCTTGCCCCGCCGGATGCTCTCGACGAGCCTGACGTTGCCCTCCCACACGAGGGGTACGGCCCTTCTCGGGTCGCGGAGGTCGCAGTCCTGGAGGATTTCGAGGGGGAGTTGTTGCCGCAGCAACTCTTGCCCGACGAGCAGGGTGGCCGTCTCCAGATAGGCGTGGTCGTACAGGAGCGGCGCCTCACCATCCCAGGCGATGTCAATGAGCCAGTACCCCACCTCGTCCGCACTCACGCCGTCCAGAAGGATGTTGCGCGTGTGCAGGTCGCCGTGGTTGTAGCCCCGCATGACGAACTCGACCTCGTGGGAGAGCTCGTTGTCCTGCTCCAGTACGGATACAGGGTCGGGCAGGACCTGAGTGGCGAAGGCGAACATGGTGCCGGCGCTGCCAGCCAACCGCCGGGCCTCCCTAAGCGCCTCCCCCTTCTGGCCGCCGAAGAACCCCGCTCCCATCCATGCTTCGAGAGTCTGCCGGACAGTCATGGGCCCGCCGCCAGCGTGGTGCCCCAACTGCGCTTTCAGCAGTTCGCGGCTCACTTCCGACAGTGCATCGATCGAGACCGCCGTGGTCGCCACGCGGGCTGGGCGCACGCCACGCGTCTCACCGGCGACTTTGTAGATGTCGACGCGGAGCTGTTCGTCGTGTCCGGAGAGCTCCAGCGGCGGCACGCGCCGGTCGGCGAAGGGGGTGAGCCGCTCGGTGAAGAGCCGGTGCGCCTCGTTCTGACGGTCGTCGGGGTCGTCCGACACCTTCAGGATGTACTGGCCTTCCAGGCGGGCCCGCCCGTCGCCCATCAGGTCGCAGCGGGTGACCCGGGCGGCGGTGAACCCGTCGGCGAAGCCGTCCAGGTATGTGATCTTCACAGGCATGCCCAGCTCACGCTCGACGATCTGGGCCACCCGTTCCCGCCACTTCACTTCCTCCTCGTCCACGGTGCCGGTACCGTCCTGCTCAAAGAGGCGCGTCATGCGGCCGATCGTAGAACCTTGCCCTCCCAACCACTTAGTGTTCGAACCTACTTGGCTGACCCTTGTGCAAGGTGGGGCATGAGGCGTCTGCTCAGATTGGACAGCGGTGCGCGGCCAGGAATACTGGAGTGATGGACGCGGGTGGGTACGCGGCGTGGGCCGCTGCGGTGACGAGTGCCGCCACGTTGGTGGTGACGACGGTCGTCGGGGGACGCAGGGAGAAACGTCAATGGGCGCGCGAGGCCCTGACGGACGCGTTCGTCGCGTTCCTAGCGGCGAGTTGGCAGCATTCCGACCTCGCGAAGGTGTCGGCTACGCCGCCTGACATCTCATCGGCCGAGGCGATGGACGGGCAGTACGGCGAGATGCGCAATCAGCTGACGCGGCTGCGTCTGCTGTCGCCCCCCGACGTGGTGCGCGCCGGCGAGACGCTCCTTCGTCTTCAACGCCGAGTGAAGGACGCGGGGTCCGCGTCCGAGCGAGCGGAGGCGCTGTCAGCGGCGTCGACGGGGCGCCATGACATGGTGTCCGCGGCCCAGAAGGCGATGGGGCTCCGCCGGCCGTGGGGCGCCCCGCCAAGGGGGCGGAGTGCCTCAACCGCTCCCGGCCTGCCGGAGCCCCAGCAACCCTCCGATTCGGCAAGGACGCGCGCCGACGAGTTCTCCTAGTACGTCCGCCGGCGCGAGGACCGCGGGTCCGGAACCATCCCGCTCCTTCTTGGGGGTCGAGGAGGAGTTCCTGGGTGCCGCCCCGCCCCGGTGTGACGCCGGCGCAAAGCTACTGGTCCGTTATAGACCCCTGCTGGGAGTCTGACCGGGAACGTGCGCGGTCATCGGGACTCGTCGGGCGCACCGTGCGCGCCGTATGGGTACAGCTCCTGGAAGGCGTCCCAAGGAGGCCCCCTCGCCCCGGCGTGCTGGAAACCCTTGGAGCCGACAACATCGCCACCTGGGCTATCCGCAATGAACCCGAACGAGCACTACCTGTCCTGGGCATCACCAACAACACCGCGACAGAGGCGTGGTCCACGTAACCCCTGACGACGTCCAGGGCCCGGTCGCGGGCGGTCTTCTGCGCTGCGTCGCTCATGTGGATGACCCTAGGGACGCCGACTCGCAAGCGGATCGGTCTCTCGACGCGGTGCGCCTCGGAAGAAGGCACTACGACCACCGCTGGGTCCCGGGCAAGGCGGGTGGGCGGGTGCAATCGCGGATCACCCGCGCCCCCGAGAGCATCACAGGAACAAGCACAGACATCGCCACGCCAGAACCTGACGCCTCATCAGCGTGAGCGTCACATGAGCGTCAGGACTGCCCTGCGCCGCCCCGGCGGCGGCCGCGGACACCACACGCCCGTGTTCCCAGCATGACCAGAACAGCAGGTCAGAGGCGGTCGTACGGCATGCGGCGTGCTCCACCCTTTGCACTCCGGGAAACAGGTCGAGCGCGCCCGGCCCCGCCGAGAAACTTACGAAAACCGCAGGTCAAAGCCCTTTCGCTGTAGGCTCAAGAATCGCCACGCACTCCACATGCGAGGTCATCGGAAACAGATCGAACGCCCTCAGCATCCGCACCCGATAACCCCCCTCCCGGAAGTACCCCAGATCCCGAGCCAGCGCAGCGGGGTCGCAGGCGACGTAAGCGATGCGCCGCGCGCCCAGCGTCGACAGGTGTTCCACCGTCTTGCGGCCCGCGCCCGCGCGGGGCGGGTCCAGGACGACGAGGTCGACCTCCGTGATCCCGGTGCGCGGCAGCACCGCCTCGACCTTGCCCAGCTCGATCCGTACGCGGTCGAACTCCGCGAGGTTGTGCCGCGCGTCCTCGACCGCCCGCTTGCCGGACTCGATGCCGAGGACGGCCCCCTTCTCGCCGACCCGGTCGGCGAGGGCGCCGGCGAACAGCCCGACCCCGCAGTACAGGTCGAGCGCGGTGTCGCCCTTGCGGGGCAGCAGGCCCTGCATGACGGCCTTGACGAGGGTGTCCGCCGCCTTGGGGTGGACCTGCCAGAAACCGCCGCTCCCGACCCGGTACGTGCGGTCGTCGGCGCGCTCACGGACGAAGGGGCGCCCGTGGACGCGGTGCACGCCCCGGTCCTTCTCGCCCACCCGCATCACCGACACCGGCTTGTCCAGCTCCACGATCGGCAGCCGCGCCCCCGGCTTCGGCGTGAGGATCACCTGACGGTCCTGCGAACCCGTCGCCGCGATCGCGTCGACCGACTCCATGCCGGACCAGTCCCGCTTCTCGATGCCCAGCTCGCTCACGCCCGGCGCCGCGATCATGCAGTGGTCGATCGGCTCGACCTCGTGGGAGCGGTGGCGGCGCAGACCCGCGCGCCCCGAGGCGTCCACCGCGTACTGCACGCGCGTGCGCCACGCCGGGACCTCGCCCGCCGGAACCTTGTCGCCCTCGGCCGGCATCACCGTGCCGTCCCAGCCGGCCTCCTCGGGCGTGAGGCCCGCGAGCCGCCGCAGCTGCTCGGCGAGGACCTCGCCCTTGAAACGGCGCTGCGCGCCCGGCTTCACGTGCTGCCAGTCGCAGCCGCCGCAGCGGCCGGGGCCGGCGTAGGGGCAGGGCGCCTCGATGCGGTCCTTGGCCGCGTCGAGCACCTCGACGGCGTCGGCCCGCAGGAAGCGCGCGCCCTCCTCGCCCTCGGTCACCCGGGCCACGACGCGCTCACCGGGCAGCGTGTGCCGCACGAAGAGGACCTGGCCCTCCGCCGTACGGGCGATGCAGTGGCCGCCATGGGCGACGGGGCCGACCTCGACCTCGTACTCCTCCCCCACCAGCGATTTCTTCGGTTCTGCCTGCATGGCGGGGTGACTCCAGGAGAGAGGGATGCGACAACGGCCGGACAACAGCCCACCAGTCTACGTGGGTGCCGTCCGGCCGCCGACCACAGGAGCGGCGCCCCGCCCTCGCGAGGGTGCCGCTCCGGGTGACTCAGCTCTGCTGGGCCGAGGACTCCTTCGCCGGTGGCTTGGACCGGTCGTTCGCCGGACCACGCCGTACCGAACCCGGCGCGTTCCACTCCTGCCGCTTGCGTTCGCGCCGCTTGGCGACCTCGGAGGACTCCAGCTGGTACGGCACCGAGGTCACCATGACACCCGGCGTGAACAGCAGGCGTCCCTTGAGGCGGAGCGCGCTCTGGTTGTGCAGCAGATGCTCGTACCAGTGGCCGACCACGTACTCGGGGATGATCACCGACACCGCGTCACGCGGGGACTCCTTGCGCAGCCCCTTGACGTACTCGATGACGGGCCGGGTGACCTCCCGGTAGGGCGAGTCGAGGACCTTCAGCGGTACGTCGATGCCGCGCCGGTTCCACTCCTCCTGGAGCGCCTTGGTCTCGGCCGCGTCGACGTTGACGCTGAGCGCCTCCAGGGTGTGCGAGCGCAGCAGCTTGGCGTAGGCGAGGGCGCGCAGCGTCGGGCGGTGGATCTTGGAGATCAGCACCACGGAGTGGACCCTGGAGGGCCGTACGACGTCGTCGCTGGGGCCGTCGGGGGCGGCGATCTCGGCCGCGACCCGGTCGTAGTGCTTACGGATCGCGGTCATCGTCACGTAGAAGATCACCATGCCGAGCAGGGCGACCCAGGCGCCGTGGGTGAACTTGGTGACGAGGACGACGATCAGGACGAGGCCGGTGAAGAAGGCACCGAAGGTGTTGATGGCCCGCGAGCGGACCATGTGGCGCCGCTTGGCCTGGTCCTTCTCGGTGCGCAGGTGCCGGTTCCAGTGCCGGACCATGCCCGTCTGGCTGAGCGTGAAGGAAACGAACACACCGACGATGTAGAGCTGGATCAGCCGGGTGGAGTCGGCGCCGTAGATCCACACCAGCAGGACGGCGGTGCCCGCGAGGAGCACGATGCCGTTGGAGAAGGCGAGGCGGTCACCGCGGGTGTGCAGCTGGCGCGGCAGGTAGCGGTCCTGGGCGAGGATCGAGCCGAGCAGCGGGAAGCCGTTGTACGCGGTGTTGGCGGCCAGGAAGAGGACCAGGGCGGTGGCGGCGGCCAGCACGATGAAGAAGAACGTACCGTCGCCGAAGACGGCGGCCGCGACCTGTGAGATCACCGGGTTCTGGACGTAGGACTCACCCACCGGGGTGCCGTCGCGCAGCAGGTCGACGGCCGGGTTCTCGGCCATCCGCACGTCGGTGGCCATGGCGAGGCCGATGATGCCGCAGAACATGGTGACGGCGAAGAAGCCCATCAGGGCGAGCGTGGTGGCCGCGTTCTTCGACTTGGGCTTGCGGAAGGCGGGGACGCCGTTGGAGATCGCCTCCACGCCGGTCAGCGCGGCACAGCCGGAGGAGAAGGCGCGCAGCAGCAGGAAGACCAGCGCGAACCCGGCGAGGCCCTGGTGCTCCGCCTTGATCGCCAGGTCGGCGGTGGGCGCCCGCATCGTCTCGTCGAGGACGAGACCGCGGAAGGCGCCCCAGGCGATCATCAGGAAGACGCCAACGACGAAGATGTACGTCGGGATCGCGAAGAGCTTGCCGGACTCCTTCACACCACGCAGGTTCATCAGCGTGAGCAGCACGATGATGCCGACCGCGCACAGCACCTTGTGCTCGACGAAGAAGGGGATGGCCGAGCCGAGGTTCTCCACGCCGGAGGAGATCGACACGGCGACGGTGAGGACGTAGTCGACGAGGAGGGCGCTCGCGACGGTGAGACCGGCCTTGGGACCGAGGTTGGTGTTCGCCACCTCGTAGTCGCCGCCGCCGCTCGGATAGGCGTGCACGTTCTGCCGGTACGACGCCACCACGGTGAACATCAGCACGACGACGGCGACGGCGATCCAGGGGCTGAAGTGGTAGGCCGACACGCCCGCGATGGAGAGGACCAGCAGGACCTCGCCGGGTGCGTATGCCACGGACGAGAGCGGGTCGGAGGCGAAGACGGGAAGTGCGATGCGCTTCGGCAGGAGCGTTTCACCGAGCCGGTCGCTGCGCAGAGCGCGCCCGATCAGAATCCGTTTGGGCAGGTCGGTCAGTTTGGACACGCAGAGGATCGTAAGCGCCGCGACTGGTTCTGGGCACATCCGGGTGAAATCCCGGCGGGCCCATGGGTGAAATCTCCCCGGCCGTCACTGCGAGGTGCGTCACGTGACGCATCCTCAGGCCTAATGAGGGCGTCCTGATTTCTATATGACGAATCCCGTCCCCCCACATCCTGGAGGCCCCATGCAGGCCGCGATCGCGGAGCTGATCGGTGCGCTGGCGTCACTCGTCGGCCTCGGTGTCCTGACGATGATCAGCGTCCGCCGGATCAGCCGCCGGCGCTCGCCCACCTGACGGGTGCTGCACAGGGGTGCCCTTGGTGGACCGCGCGTGTGTAGCTTGGGCCACGGTCTGAGACCCTGTTTTTGCCGTTTCGGCTGAACACCAGCTATTGACACCGGAAGGACGGTCGTGCACATCGTCATCATGGGCTGCGGGCGAGTGGGGTCGACCCTCGCCCAGACCCTGGAGCAACAGGGGCACACGGTCGCCGTGATCGACCAGGACCCCACGGCCTTCCGTCGTCTGGGCTCGGGATTCGGTGGCCGCCGTGTCACCGGTGTCGGCTTCGACCGCGACACCCTGCGTGAGGCGGGCATCGAGGAGGCGGGCGCGTTCGCCGCCGTCTCCAGCGGCGACAACTCGAACATCATCGCCGCCCGCGTCGCCCGCGAGATGTTCGGCATCGAGAACGTGGCGGCGAGGATCTACGACCCCCGCCGCGCCGAGGTCTACCAGCGTCTGGGCATCCCCACGGTCGCCACGGTCCGCTGGACCGCCGACCAGATGCTCCGTCGGCTGCTGCCCGCCGGGTCCGAACCGCTGTGGCGCGACCCCACCGGGGGCGTCCAGCTCGCCGAGGTGCACGCCTCCTCGGCCTGGGTGGGCCACAAGATCAGCAAGATGCAGGAGGAGACGGGCGTCCGCGTCGCGTTCCTCACCCGCCTGGGTGAGGCCATCCTGCCCACCTCGCAGACGGTGCTGCAAGAGGGCGACCTGGTGCACGTGATGATGCGTACGGACGACGTCGAGAAGGTCGAGGCCTCCTTCGCCGAGGGTCCCGACGAGGAGGGCGGTCACTGATGAGGGTCGCCATTGCCGGAGCCGGTGCGGTGGGCCGCTCGATCGCGGGCGAACTGCTGGAGAACGGCCACGAGATCCTGCTCATCGACAAGGCGCCGACCGCGATCTCGGTCGAGCGCGTCCCCATGGCGGAGTGGCTGCTGGCCGACGCCTGCGAGATCACCTCGCTGGATGAGGCCGCGCTGCAGCGCTGCAACGTGGTGATCGCCGCGACGGGCGACGACAAGGTCAACCTGGTCGTCTCGCTGCTGGCGAAGACGGAGTACGGCGTCCCGCGTGTCGTCGCCCGCGTCAACAACCCGAAGAACGAGTGGCTGTTCAACGAGTCGTGGGGCGTGGACGTCGCCGTGTCGACGCCCCGGCTGATGTCGGCCCTGGTCGAGGAGGCCGTGAGCGTCGGCGACCTGGTGCGTCTGCTCCGCTTCAGCCACGGAGACGCCAACCTGGTCGAGCTGACCCTCCCGCCGGAGTCGGCGCTGGCCGGCACGCAGGTGGGCGAGGTCGAGTGGCCGGAGGACACCTCCCTGGTGACGATCATCCGCGGCACCCGGGTCCTCACCCCGACCCAGGAGGACTCCCTCGAAGCCGGCGACGAGCTCCTCTTCGTCGCCGCCCAGGCCCGCGAGGAACAGCTGGAGGATCTGCTGTCGGTCCGCCGCGAGGACGCGACGAGCTGACCCGCCGGACACGGCCAAGGGGCGCCCGGAGACCTCCGGGCGCCCCTTGGCGCGTGGTGCGGTCGGCGGTGCCTTCGGCCGAGGATCGGCCGCCGGTGCCTCGTGTCGTGGTTCAGTCGCCCGTGTGGGCCGCCCGCTCGGCGGCCTTGCGCTCCTTCTCGGCCTGCTCGGCCGCCTCCATCTCCGCGAACACGTCGATCGGCGCCGGCGCCTTGGCCAGGAACACCCAAGTCAGCCAGACGGCCAGCAGGAACGGCGGGATCTTCAGCGCGACGAGCACCCAGCCGAGCTGCTCGGTGTCGGCCCACCAGTACAGCGGGAAGAGGATGGCGCACTTGCCGAGCAGGATCGCCCCCCAGGCGTAGCTCGCCTTCGCGTACGCCTTCTTGCGGCCGGGGTTGCGGGTCCGCCAGGAGAGGTTCTCCTTGAACACCGGCCCGAGCATCAGCCCCATCAGCGGCACGCCCGCGAGCGTGGTGATGATGTACGTGAGGCCCATGCCGAGCGTGTAGAGCATGCCCGGCAGGTAGAAGTCCTTCGCGTTGCCGGTCATCATCGCGAAGACCACGCCGAAGGCGACGCCGAAGACACCGCTGAAGGCGTGCTTCACGGTGTCCTTCCTGACCAGCCGCACCACGACCAGCAGCAGGGAGACACCGAGGGCCGCGAGGGCCGACGAGTGCAGGTCCTTGTTGATCGTGTAGATGGTGACGAAGAGGAGGCCGGGCACCACCGTCTCGACCATGCCCCGCACCCCGCCGAAGGCCTCGAACAGCGCGGCCTCGGTCACCGCCCTGGAGTCCTGGGGGTCGTCCTGGACACCGGTCGTGTCCTGGGCGCCGCGGGCGGCGTCCTCCGTCGGCTTGTCGAGCGACGTCACCGGCTACTCCCGTCCGAGCGGTCTGAGTTCGTACTTCGGGTTGAAGAGCACCCTACGGCCCCGGCTCATCGAGATCCGACCGGATGCGATCAGCTTGCGCCCCGGCTCTATCCCGACGATGGAGCGCCTGCCGAGCCACACCACGTCCAGGGCGGCCGAACCGTCGAACAGCTCGGCCTCCAGGGCCGGCACACCGGCCCGCGGGCGCAGCGTGACCGTGCGCAAGGTACCAGTAACCGTCACGATCTGTCGGTCGTGGCAGTCACAGATCCGCGTACAGCCCGCGGTGTCCGTGTCCTCCCGCAGCTCCTCGCTCTCCAGGTCCTCCTGGGACGAGGACAGCCGGTCGAGCATGCGCCGGAACCGGCCCGCCGGCTTCTCTGAACGAGGAACAGCACTCATGGCAAAAAGCCTACCGGGGAGCGCCGACAGACCCGCACCCCCGTACGAGCCACCTCTGTTGGCCAGGGCCCCGTTTCTCTCCCGGTACGACGAAGGGCCGCACCCGAGGGAGTACGGCCCGTGCGTCTGTGCGGTGGGTCAGCGGACCTCGGTGATCTCCGGGCCCCGCTGCAGCTGGCCCATGCCGCCGGAGAAGCGGGAGCCGCTCTGCTCCTCCTGCTGGACGCCTTCCGGCACCATCTGCGCGTCGTTCGGGAGCTTCAGGACGATCGGGTCGCGCGGGGCCATGGGGCCCTCACCGCGGACGATGACCGTGTCCCGGAAGATCTGCTCCAGCAGCCCGGCGGTCTGCGGCTCGACCGCGCCGCGGCCGGAGATCACACCACGCAGGAACCAGCGCGGCCCGTCCACGCCCACGAAGCGGACGACCTGGAAGCCGCCCGTGCCGTCCGGCAGCTGCACGGGCACCTGGGCCCGCAGCTCCCAGCCCAGCGGGCCCTCGACCTCGTCGATGACACCGCCCTGCTGGGTGATGCCGGTGGCGATCTCCTCGCGGACCTCGCCCCAGATGCCCTCGCGCTTGGGCGCTGCGAACGCCTGCAACTGGACCGCGCTGTCGCGCAGGACGACGGTGGCCGCGACGATCGCGTCGCCCGCGACCTCGACCCGCAGCTCCATGCCCTCGACCCCGGGCACGAAGAGACCGCCGAGGTCGACCCGGCCCTCGCCGGGGTTGGAGACCTCGGAGCTGTCCCAGGGTCCGTCGGGCCGCGGCTCCGGCTCCAGCCGCACCCGCTCCCGCTCGACCTCGTCCGTCTCAGTGCCGACTGCGTCGACGACCTGCTCGGCCTCGCTCGCCGCGTCCGCCGCGTCCTCGGCGGAACCCTTCTTCTTGCGACGTCCGAACACGTCACTGTCCTTCCCGGTCGGATACGACCGAAGCGTATCGATTCCCACCCGTTGTGCCGCCCACGGCGGCATGACCGCCGGTGGACCCGAAGCCCCCCTCGGCCCGCGCCGAGTCGGGAAGCTCCGCCACCTCCTGGAAGCGCACCTTCTCGACCTGCTGGACGACCAGTTGGGCAATCCGGTCGAAGCGCTCGAACACCACGGTCTCCCGCGGGTCGAGGTTCACCACAATGACCTTGATCTCCCCACGGTACCCGGCATCAACCGTCCCTGGGGCATTCACCAGAGCGACACCGCAGCGGGCGGCGAGACCGGATCGAGGGTGCACGAAGGCCGCGTACCCCTCCGGGAGCGCGATGGACACTCCCGTGGGCAGGACGGCCCGTTCGCCCGGCTTCAGTTCACGGCTCTCCGTGGTGCGCAGATCGGCACCCGCGTCACCGGGGTGCGCGTACTGCGGCAGCGGAACGTCCGGGTCGACGCGCCGGATCAGCACGTCGACGGGGATACGGCCGCCGGTCACGGGTTCACCTCGAAGGCGCGGGCCCGCCGGACCTGGTCCGGGTCGTTCATGGCCGCCTGGATCTCCTCCTGGCGGCCGTTGTCGATGAAGTGGTCGACCTTCACCTCGACGAAGAGCGCGTCGGCGCGGACGGCGAGCGGGCCGTCGGGGCCGCCCACGCGCCCGGTGGCGCTCGCGTAGATCTTCCGCCCGGCCACGGCCGTCACCTCCGCCTGGAGGTGCAGTACGGCGCCGACGGGCACGGGCCGTACGAAGTCGGTCTCCAGCCGCCCGGTCACCGCGATGGTGCGCAGCAGCCAGGTGAGCGAGCCGAGCGTCTCGTCGAGGGCGGTGGCCAGGACCCCGCCGTGCGCCAGGCCGGGCGCGCCCTGGTGGGCGGCCTTGACCGTGAACTCGGCGGTGAGGGAGACCCCCTCGCCGGCCCGGGCCTGAAGGTGCAGCCCGTGGGGCTGCTCGTCGCCGCAGCCGAAACACTGCCCGTAGTGCGCGCCCAGCAGCTCGCCCGGGGCGGGTGCCTCGGGGTGCCGGACGGGCGCCGTGGCGTCCGCCGGGGGCTGCAGGGCCGCGGAAGTACCTCTCACAGCCGCAGACCTTACCCGTCCGTCAGCCTCCGGCCATCGTCCCGGAGGACAGGGTTTCCCCTCGGGTGCCCCCATTTCCGGGGGCCGGCGCTCCCCGTGCCAAGCTTGACGCCATGCAGCTCTCCGCCTCGCCGTACGAAGAACGCCTCACCGCGCCCCGTTCGTGGTGGCTGGTCTGCCTCCTGGTCGGCGTCTCCATGGCCCTGATCCTGCTGCCCTTCGGCACCCTGCCGCTCCTCGGCGGCCTGGCGGGCGGCACCGCCGCCGCGGCGGTCGTGGCCAGCTCCTACGGCTCGGTCCGCATCCGCGTGGTCGGGGACGCCCTGATCGCGGGCGAGGCGAAGATCCCGGTGAGCGCGCTCGGAGAGCCGGAGGTCCTCGACGCCGAGGAGGCGCGGGCCTGGCGCACGTACAAGGCCGACACCCGGGCGTTCATGCTGCTGCGCGCCTACATCCCGGGCGCCCTGCGCATCCCGGTCACGGACCCGGCCGACCCGACGCCGTACCTGTATCTGTCGACCCGGCAGCCGCAGCGGTTGATCGCCGCGCTGGAGGCGGCGAAGGCCGCGGCGTAGGCACGGCTTCGGCCGTCCGCCGATTTCTCGCCTGATTCTTACGATCGGCGTTCCCGGAGCCGACGGGTTCGCGGATTCGTTCTGAGGGTCGGCGGTCTCCCACGTTCGGTACGCACCGAAGGTTGGCGCTTTCCCACCTCCGGCGGGCCGGGCCGCGGTCAGTCCTCGTCGGGGTTCTGCGGCAGCTCGGTCACCGCCACGGGGTCCGTCGGCTTCTCCAGCGCCGGAAGGTCCGGCAGCGCCTCCCAGGGCACCTGGGTCCGCCGCAGGTCCTTGCGGACGCGCTGGGCGAGGTGCTTGGTGTCCCGGCGGTTCATGACGGCGCCGACGGCGGCACCGACCAGGAACGGCATGAGGTTCGGCAGGTTGCGCACCATGCGCTTCATGATCTGCTGACGCAGCTGCCGCTTCAGCTGTCCGCCGAGCGCCGCGTCGATCGTCATGGGCCTGGTCACGTCGATCCCGCGCTCACCGGACCAGGAGTCGAGGTAGGCGGTGCTGCGCTGCCGGAGGTTGCCGGGCGGTCTTACCCCGTACACCTCGTGCAGCTCGGCGATGAGTTTCAGCTCGATCGCGGCGACGCCGGTGATCTCGGCGGCCAGCTCCGCGGGCATGGCCGGCGGTGTGGGCAGCATGGCGGCGGCCCCGACCCCGGCACCCACGGTGGAGGATGCGTTCGCGGCGCCCGCCACGAGCTTGTCGGCGAGCTGTTCGGGCCCGAGGCCCGGGAACTGTGCGCGCAGGGTCGCGAGGTCCCGTACGGGGATCCTCGGGGCCATCTCGATGATCCGGTCGGTGAGGTACGCGAGCCCCGCCCGCGCGCGGTCACCGCTCTTGCGGGCCCCGACGCTCAGGCCCTGTCTGATGCCCGCCCGGACGACCGCCGCGCGCCTTCTGGCGACGGGCGCCGGAGTGCCCACCGGTACGGGCAGGCGCCCCTGCTCATCCGTGGCGCCCCCCGACGCCGTGTCCGACGTACGTTCGAGCGAGGCCGCTCCGGGATCGGAGGAGCCCCGCTCGTCGTCACGCACGCCGTCAGAGCCGCTGTACGGCCCATGGTCCGCCCCCTTGCGGAAGCGGCGCTTCCAAGGAGGGGTCGAGCCAGTCACGGCCGACCCTGCCTCAGTCGCAGTCGCGGCAGATCGGCTGACCGTTCTTCTCGCGGGCCAGCTGGCTGCGGTGATGCACCAGGAAGCAGCTCATGCAGGTGAACTCGTCCTGCTGCTTGGGCAGGACGCGGACGGCCAGTTCCTCGTTCGAGAGGTCGGCGCCCGGCAGTTCCAGGCCCTCGGCGGCCTCGAACTCGTCGACGTCCACCGAGGAGGTCGACTTGTCGTTCCGGCGCGCCTTGAGTTCTTCCAGGCTGTCCGAGTCGACGTCGTCGTCGGTCTTGCGTGGGGTGTCGTAATCCGTTGCCATGTCGCTCTCCCCCTCTGGGTGTCTGCGGTGTCTCAGCGCACGTAACGCGTGAGAGGCCGGACTTGTGCCCGACCTGAGGCGGAGATTTTGCCTCACATCAAGGTCTGTTACTCAATCGACACCCAACCGGACCCCTCAAGAGTGATCGGCTTGGATGGCGAACGGGACCGTACACGGTCCTCAGGCTGCTTTCAAAGGCGCCTCAGCATGTACTTCCCGTGATCTCAACCCCCGAAAACCCGGATGTTCCCGGCGTTCCGACAGGCACATGATCACGCTCAGTAGATGGCTGAATAATCGCCCATGTGATCGATCACACATTGGTCGTGCGCGACTGTTCTGATCAGAACCCATGGGTACCCCGGGAAATTCCGCGTGAAGCGAACATGTCCCGGAAGCCGGCACATTTTCTCAGACAGGCAGTGTCACACGCATCACCAGCCCGCCCCCCTCACGCGGCTGGGCGGCGATATGGCCGCCGTGCGCGCGGGCCACGGACCGGACGATCGACAGGCCGAGGCCCACGCCCTTGTCGCTTCCCGTGCGCTCCGTCCGCAGCCGCCGGAACGGCTCGAAGATGTTGTCGATCTCGTACGCCGGCACCACGGGGCCGGTGTTCGTGACCACGAGGACCGCCTGGCCCTGCTGGAGCTCCGTCGTCACCTCGACCCAGCCGCCCGGCCCCGGCACGTTGTACCGGACGGCGTTCTGGACGAGGTTCAGCGCGATCCGCTCCAGCAGGACGCCATTGCCCTGGACGACCGCGGGGGCCCGCTCGCCGCGGATCTCCACCCCCTTGGCGTCCGCCTCGGCGTGCACCTGGTCGACGGCCTGGGAGGCGACCTCGGCGAGGTCCACGGGCTTGCGCTCGACGATCTGGTTGTCGCTGCGGGCGAGCAGCAGCAGCCCCTCGACGAGTTGCTCGCTGCGCTCGTTGGTGGCCAGCAGGGTCTTGCCCAGCTGTTGCAGCTCCGCGGGCGCGTTCGGATCGGAGAGGTGCACCTCCAACAGCGTGCGGTTGATCGCCAGGGGGGTGCGCAGCTCGTGCGAGGCGTTGCCGACGAAGCGCTGCTGGGCCGTGAAGGCCCGCTGGAGCCGCTCCAGCATGTCGTCGAAGGTGTCCGCCAGCTCCTTCAGCTCGTCGTCCGGCCCGTCCAGCTCGATACGGCGGGAGAGATCCGACCCGGCCACCGCGCGCGCGGTGCGTGTGATGCGGCCGAGCGGCGCGAGCACCCGGCCCGCCATCGCGTAGCCGAAGGCGAACGCGATCACGGCGAGCCCGAGCAGGGCCAGCAGCGAGCGGCTGAGCAGGGCGTCCAGGGCAGCCCTGCGCTGGTCGTCGATGCAGTTGGCGATCGCAGCGTTGAAGTCGGTGAGCGGGACGTTGACCGACGAGTCGGCGTCGACGGCGGGGCACTGCTCGCTGGAGACGCTGATGTCGGTGCCGCCGACGATCTTGAACAGCGGCTGGTTGCCGGTGTTGATCGCCTGGGCTGCCAACAGGTAGATGATCGACAGCAGCAGGATGCCGGCGATGAGGAACATGCCGCCGTACAGCAGCGTGAGCCGTATGCGGATGGTCGGGCGCAGCCAGGGGAACGGGACCTGGGGCCGCTGGGGGTCCCAGGTGGGCTTGGGGGGAGCTGCGGGGGCGGGGGGTGCCGGGGTGGTGGCCATGGCGATCAGATCCGGTAGCCGGAGCCGGGCACGGTGACGATCACCGGTGGCTCGCCGAGCTTGCGCCGCAGCGTCATGACGGTGACCCGGACGACGTTGGTGAACGGGTCGGTGTTCTCGTCCCAGGCCTTCTCCAGGAGCTGCTCCGCGGAGACGACGGCGCCCTCACTGCGCATCAGCACCTCCAGGACGGCGAACTCCTTGGGCGCGAGCTGGACCTCCTTGCCGTCGCGGAAGACCTCGCGGCGGTTGGGGTCGAGCTTGATCCCGGCGCGCTCCAGGACAGGCGGCAGGGGCACGCTCGTCCGCCGGCCGAGGGCCCGCACGCGCGCGATCAGCTCACTGAAGGCGAACGGCTTGGGCAGATAGTCGTCGGCGCCGATCTCCAGGCCCTCGACGCGGTCGCTGACGTCGCCGGACGCGGTGAGCATCAGCACGCGCGTGGGCAGGCCGAGCTCGACGAGCTTGCGGCAGACGTCGTCGCCGTGGACGAGGGGGAGGTCGCGGTCGAGGACGACCACGTCGTAGTCGTTGACGCCGATGCGCTCCAGGGCGGCCGCACCGTCGTACACGACGTCGACGGCCATGGCCTCCCGGCGCAGTCCGGTGGCCACCGCATCGGCGAGCAGCTGCTCGTCCTCGACGACGAGTACGCGCACGTCGCTTGTCCTTCCTGTGTCCACCCGCGTAGCGCGCCGAAGGCGCACACGGGCAGGGTGTTCGTGGGTGTGTGACCTCCATCCTGCCTTTTTCGGCCGTAAGTCGGCGGTAAGGCGATCTCCTGCCCGGAGCCGACCGGGAATGCGGGATTTTTTCGTCCGGTTGAGGTTTCCGTCGGAGACGGCGAGGGGAGGACAGGCTTTACACCCCGCGATCACGCTCTGCTTGTGCCGCACCACCATGCGGTACACAGCGATCCGCTTTCCGCAGAGCGGGCGTGGGTGTCCGGCACCGACGCCGCCCGGCACGGGTGGCGCTGGGCATCCACAAGAAGCGTGATCGTCCCTTCCGAACCGGCACACCCCCGTGCCATCGACCCACGACCAGGACGAGGGGGCGCAGCATGGACGCATTCACCGCAGGACTTCTGCAGCGCATAAGGGCGACCGAGTCCGACCTGACCAGGGCTCGTGACGAGGGCGACGACTTCCTCGTCGAAGTGGAGCAGGCCGAGCTCGACGACCTGCACCGCCTCGCCGCCGACCACGGTGTGGAGGTCGGCGCGTTCAGCGTCTGATCCGGACCCACGCGTACGAGAGCGGGACCCCAGGCAGCCGGCCTGGGGTCCCGCTCTTTCGTGTGCGTGCCGCTTTCGCGCGGGTGCCGTCGGCCCGCTCGGTGTTCACGCGTGGGCCTCCGCCCTCCCGCTCAGTCGTGCCAGGCGCCGAGCTCCTCCAGGCGGGTCTGGAGGGCCTCGAAGAGGCCGGGTGGGGCGGCGATGGTCAGGTCGGGTGAGAGGGGCTGTCCGGGGCGGCCACCGGTCAGGGCGCCCGCCTCCCGGGCGATGAGGTCGCCCGCCGCGTAGTCCCAGGCGTTCAGACCGCGCTCGTAGTACGCGTCCAGCCGGCCCACGGCGACGTCGCACAGGTCGATCGCGGCCGAGCCACCGCGCCGGATGTCGCGAACCTCGGGGATCAGCTCGCGCAGCACGTCGGCCTGCCTGGCCCGGCGCTCGGCCCGGTAGCCGAAGCCCGTGCCGACCAGGGCCAGCTCCGGGGCGACGGCGGGCCGCACGCGCGCGGGGCGGTCGTTCACATAGGCGCCCTCGCCGAGCACCGCGCGGTAGGTCTCGCCGCGCACGGGGGCGTGGACCACGCCGACGACGGTGTCGCCGTCCACACGGGCCGCTATGGACACGGCCCAGCTCGGCAGGCCGTACAGGTAGTTGACGGTGCCGTCGATCGGGTCGATCACCCACTGGACGCCGCTGGTGCCCTCGACACTGGCGCCCTCCTCGCCGAGCACGCCGTCGTCCGGCCTGCGCTCGGCCAGCAGGCCGGTGATCAGCTTCTCGGAGGCGATGTCCATCTCGGTGACGACGTCGACCGCGCTGGACTTGGTGGCGGCCACCCCGAGGTCCTCGGGCCGGCCGTCGTGGAGGAAGGCGCCCGCGCGGTGGGCCGCCTCCAGGGCGATCTCCAGCAGTTCGGCCTTGAGCCCGTCCGGGTGGTTCGGCTGGTCGTTCACGGTGCTCCTCACGCGTACGGGCTGTCGGCGCCCGCGGCGGCGGGCTTCGGGGCGCGGGCCGGGCAGCAGCCGACCGGGCAGAGATTGTGGCTCGCGCCGAGGGCGCCGAGGGCGCAGGGCGTCACGTCCTGGCCCCGCTCGACCGCGGCACGCTCCAGGACCAGGTCGCGGATCGCGGCGGCGAACCGCGGGTCGGCGCCCACGGTGGCCGAGCGGCGCACCGGCAGTCCCAGCTCCTCGCCCTTGGCCATGGCCTCGGTGTCGAGGTCGTACAGGACCTCCATGTGGTCCGAGACGAACCCGATGGGCGCCATCACGACGGCCGGGGCGCCGGACCCGCTCAGCTCCTCCAGGTGGTCGCAGATGTCGGGCTCCAGCCACGGGATGTGGGGCGCCCCAGAACGGGACTGGTAGACGAGCTGCCAGGGGTGCTCCACGCCGGTCCGCTCGCGCACGGCCTCCACGATGAGCCGGGAGACGTCCAGGTGCTCCTCGACGTAGGCGCCGCCCTCACCGTGCCCCTCGACCGGGCCGGAGGTGTCCGCCGACGCGTTGGGGATGGAGTGCGTGCAGAAGGCGATGTGCGCGCCGTCGCGGACGTCCTCGGGGAGGTCGGCGAGGGATTCGATCACCCCGTCGATCATGGGCTCCAGGAAGCCCGGATGGTTGAAGTAGTGCCGGATCTTGTCGATCCTCGGCAGCTCCAGCCCCTCGGCCTCCAGGGCGGCGAGCGAGTCGGCGAGGTTCTCGCGGTACTGGCGGCAGCCCGAGTAGGAGGCGTAGGCGCTGGTGGCGAGGACCAGGATGCGGCGGCGGCCGTCGGCGACCATCTCGCGCAGGGTGTCGGTGAGGTAGGGCGCCCAGTTGCGGTTGCCCCAGTAGATGGGCAGGTCGAGCCCGTGCTCGGCGAAGTCCTTGCGGAGGGCGTCGAGGAGGGCGCGGTTCTGGTCGTTGATGGGGCTGACCCCGCCGAACCGGAAGTAGTGCTCGCCGACTTCCTTGAGACGTTCCTTGGGGATGCCGCGCCCCCGCGTCACGTTCTCCAGGAAGGGGATCACGTCGTCGGGGCCCTCAGGGCCGCCGAACGAGAGCAGGAGCAGGGCGTCGTAGGGGGTGGCGTCGTGCGCGTGTGGCATGGGTCGATCCTGCCACCCGGCACCGACGGGCGGGATCCCGGCCCGTTTTCGGAGATGACTTAGGTTTGCCTGACCCGTAAGCTGTATCGGCTGCCTTCACGCCTTACAGGACCGGCCAGGGAACGGTTCCCTCCGCTTCCCGCACCTTTCGGAGACCCTCCGTGCCCAGCCCGTACACCGCTCTGTTCGCCACGCCCGGCACCAAGGGCTTCACCGCCGCGGGCTTCATCGGCCGTATGCCGCTGTCGATGATGGGCATCGGCGTGGTCACGATGATCTCTCAGCTCACGGGGCGGTACGGCCTCGCCGGCGCCCTGTCGGCGACCATCGCGCTGTCCGCCGCCGTGCTCGGCCCGCAGATCTCCCGTCTGGTGGACCAGTACGGGCAGCGGCGGGTGCTGCGCCCGGCGACGCTCGTCGCGCTGACCGCGGCCGCGGGACTGCTGTGCGCCGCTCACTTCGACTGGCCGGACTGGGTGCTCTACGTGTGCTCGGCCGGCATCGGCTGTGTACCGAGCCTCGGCGCGATGACCCGGGCGCGCTGGGCGGCCCTGTACCGGGGCACTCCGCGGCTGCACACCGCCTATTCGTTCGAGTCCGTGGTGGACGAGGTCTGCTTCATCTTCGGGCCGATCATCTCCATCGGCCTGTCGACGGCATGGTTCCCGGAGGCCGGGCCGCTGCTCGCCGCCTGTTTCCTCGCGGTCGGGGTGTTCTGGCTGACCTCCCAGCGGGCCACCGAGCCCGCCCCGCACCCGCGCGAGCAGCAGGGGCGCGGCCGTTCGGCGCTGCGCTCGCCCGGACTGCGGGTGCTGGTGGCCACGTTCGTGGCGACCGGGGCGATCTTCGGGGCCGTCGACGTGGTCACCGTGGCGTTCGCCGAGGAGCAGGGCCACAAGGCCGCCGCGAGCGTCGTCCTGGCCGTCTACGCGGCCGGGTCCTGCCTCGCCGGCGTCGTGTTCGGACTGATGCGGTTCTCCGGGGCGGCCGAGCTTCGCTGGCTGCTGGGCGTCTGCGGCATGGCCGTGAGTATGATCCCCCTCCTACTGGTCGGAAACTTGCTGTTTCTGGCCGTGGCGCTCTTCGTCGCGGGGCTGTCCATCGCACCCACGATGATCACGACGATGTCGCTGATCGAAGAGCACGTACCACGCGCGCAACTGACCGAGGGCATGACCTGGGTGAGCACCGGACTCGCGGTCGGCGTCGCGCTCGGCTCCTCCGTGTCCGGCTGGGTGATCGACGCAGCCGGGGCGGACGCCGGGTACGGGGTTCCGGCGGTGTCCGGTGCCGTCGCGGTCGCGGTCGGTTTCCTTGGGTACCGCCGGCTGCGCAGGCCGGCACCGGAGCGGGGAGGGCCCCATGAGCACCACAGTGATCGGCAAGAGCGGCACGTGGCGTAACTGGGCGGGGAACGTGACCGCCCGGCCCGTACGGGAGGTCACCCCTGCCACCGTCGAGGAACTCGCCGCGGCGGTGCGCCGGGCCGCCGAGGACGACCTCAGGGTGAAGGCCGTCGGCACGGGCCACTCCTTCACGGCCGCCGCCGCGACCGACGGGGTATTGATCCGCCCTCAACTGTTGACGGGCATACGCAACATCGATCGTGACGCCATGACCGTCACGGTGGGCGCGGGCACTCCGCTCAAGAGACTCAATGTGGCGCTCGCGCGCGAGGGCCTGTCGCTCACGAACATGGGCGACATCATGGAGCAGACGGTCTCCGGGGCCACCAGCACCGGCACCCACGGCACGGGCCGTGAGTCGGCCTCGATCGCCGCCCAGATCAAGGGACTTGAGCTGGTCACCGCGGACGGCTCGATCCTCACCTGCTCCGCCACGGAGAACGCGGACGTCTTCGCGGCCGCCCGCGTCGGCATCGGCGCGCTCGGCGTCGTCACCGCGATCACCTTCGCCGTGGAGCCGATCTTCCTGCTCACGGCCCGCGAGGAGCCGATGCCGTTCGAGAAGGTGCTGGCCGAGTTCGACGAACTGCACGCCGAGAACGAGCACTTCGAGTTCTACTGGTTCCCGCACACCGGCAACACCAACACCAAGCGCAACAACCGCAGCGCCGGCCCGGAGAAGCCCGTCCCGCAGCTGAACAGCTGGTTCGAGGACGAGTTCCTCTCCAACGGCGTCTTCCAGGTGGCCAACCTGGTCGGCCGGGCCGTACCCGCCACCATCCCGACGATCGCCCAGATCTCCAGCCGCGCCCTGTCCGCGCGCAGCTACACCGACATCCCGTACAAGGTGTTCACCTCTCCGCGCCGGGTGCGCTTCGTGGAGATGGAATACGCCGTTCCGCGTGAGGCCCTGGTGGACACACTGCGTGAACTCAAGGCGATGGTCGACCGCTCCCACCTCCGCGTCAGCTTCCCCGTGGAGGTCCGCACCGCGCCGGCCGACGACATCACCCTCTCCACCGCCTCCGGCCGGGACAGCGCCTACATCGCCGTCCACATGTTCCGGGGTACGCCCTATCAGGCGTACTTCACGGCCGCCGAGCGGATCTTCACGGCGCACGAGGGCCGTCCGCACTGGGGCAAGGTGCACACACGGGACACGGACTACTTCGCCAAGGTCTACCCCCGCTTCGGCGAGTTCACCGCACTGCGCGACCGACTCGACCCCGAACGGCGCTTCCAGAACGACTACTTGCGCCGCGTCCTCGGGGCGTAGCCGGGCGGTCGGTACCGGTGATCGCGTGACGACCTCCCCTACCCGGCGTGACGAAAGGGCCCTTCCCCGCGGCCGATTGCCGTCTCTCACCAGAAGTCGAGCGGCGTGCCGATCCACGCAAGTGGCCCGAATGGAGTACTGTTGCGAGCCCTGGGTCCGGACTCCCGCCAGGGTGTCCGGGGCCTTCGAGGACCGCCGGGAGGGGGATCGTTGCACAGGGTGATGAGGTTCGTCACTTAGCGTTGCGAATAGGTAACCGTGCCATAACGGCAGCCTCGGGCCCATGCCCGACACGCCGGGCAACTCGGCAAGGTTGTGGCAGGCTGCACCCGGGCAGGCCACACTCGACTAGCGGAAGCAGCGACGCACGTGACGTCGGCAGGCACCACCCGGGAGGTCCCCATGCCCGAACTGCGTGTCGTGGCCGTCTCCAATGACGGCACACGGCTGGTGCTGAAGGCTGCCGATTCCACGGAGTACACGCTTCCGATCGACGAGCGCCTGCGTGCCGCCGTGCGCGGCGACCGTCCACGTCTCGGCCAGATCGAGATCGAGGTCGAGAGCCATCTCCGTCCCCGTGACATCCAGGCGCGTATACGTGCGGGTGCCACGGCCGAGGAGGTCGCGCAGCTCGCCGGCATCCCCGTCGACCGGGTGCGCCGGTTCGAGGGGCCGGTACTGGCCGAGCGCGCCTTCATGGCCGAGCGGGCACGCAAGACCCCGGTCCGCCGCCCCGGCGAGAACGCCGCAGGCCCGCAGCTCGGCGAGGCCGTCCAGGAACGGCTGTTGATCCGCGGCGCCGAGAAGGACACCGTCCAGTGGGACTCGTGGCGCCGCGACGACGGCACCTGGGAGGTCCTGCTGGTGTACCGGGTCGCGGGCGAACCGCACTCGGCGAGCTGGACGTACGACCCGCCCCGGCGGTTGGTCCAGGCCGTCGACGACGAGGCGCGCTCCCTGATCGGCGAGTCCGACGATCTGGGCGCGCCCGAACCGAGCTTCCCGTTCGTGCCGCGGATCGCCCGGCTGCCCCGCGACCGTCAGGCGGAACGTCCCGTCCTGCCGGCCGTGACACCGGAGTCCGACGAGGAGGGCGTGAGCGAGCGCGACTCGCTCACGAGCATCCTGGAGGCCGTTCCCAGCTATCGGGGCGACCTGGTGGTGCCCGAACTGCCCGCCGCCGAACCGCAGGACGAGTCCGTCGAGGAGGTGGACGAGGAGTCCGCGGCCCCCGCGGCCTCGGCCGGTTCCGCCTACGCGGACGTCCTCATGCCGCCGCGGTCGGTCAACGGCCATCGCGACCGGCTCATCGGCTCCACGGACCGCCAGGCCGAGGCCGACGGCGTACGACCGGGCCGGCGCGCGGCGGTGCCCAGCTGGGACGAGATCGTGTTCGGCACGCGCCGCAAGAAACAGGAGTAGCGGGAAACAGCGGTAAGGAGGGGGGTCGGCGGCTGCGAGCAGGAACGGTCGTGCATGCCGATCCGTTTCTGCTTTCTTCTGTTTCCGAGTCCTTCTTCGGTGGGCGGGGGTTCGGTCTCTCATACGTGTGTGGGGCCCGTGTCGTTCAGACGCGGGCCCCACGGCATGCCTGTCAGCGGTGGGTCACTGGGGGTCGGGCCCGGTGGCGACCGGGCGGCTGCCGTCGCGGGACCACTCCGACCAGGAGCCGACGTACAGGGCGGCCGGGATGCCCGCCACGGCGAGGGCGAGCACCTGGTGGGCGCCGGAGACACCCGAGCCGCAGTACACGCCGACCTCCGTCTCCCCGGTCGCGCCGAGTGCCTTGAAACGGTCGGCGAGTTCGGCGGTGGAGCGGAAGTGACCGGATGCGGTCACGTTCTCGGTGGTGGGTGCGGACACGGCGCCCGGGATGTGGCCGCCGACCGGGTCGATGGGCTCCACGTCGCCGCGGTAGCGCTCGGCGGCCCGCGCGTCGAGGAGCAGACCGCCGCGGGCGAGCGCCGCGGCGCCGTCCGCGTCGAGCAGCGGGAGGGCGCCCGGGGCGGGGGTGAACGTTCCCGGCTCGGGGTCGGGGAGTTCGGCCGTCACGGGGCCGTCCCAGGCCGCAAGGCCGCCGTCGAGGACTCGCACCGAGGGGTGACCCGACCAGCTCAGCAGCCACCAGGCGCGCGCGGCGGCCCAGTTGAGGCCGCCGTCGTAGACGACGACCGGGCGGTCGGCGGACACCCCGGCCGCCCGCATCGCCGCGCCGAACGTCTCGGGGTCCGGCAGCGGGTGGCGGCCGGCCGCGCCCGCCGGGGCGGCGAGTTCGGCGTCCAGGTCGACGAAGACGGCCCCCGGGAGGTGCGCCTTGTCGTACTCGGGCCGCAGGTTCGGGCCGCCCAACTGCCAGCGCACGTCCAGCAGGACCGGCGGGCGGGGTCCGGCCAACTCCTCGGCGAGCTCGGATGCGGTGATGATGGCGTTCATGGCCCCATCCTCGCGCACGGGGTGGCCCCTTCGCCCGGGTCCGGCTACTCTGCCCGCCGGACGGTTCCGATCACCGCGCGTACGGGATCGGACACATGCCGTACAGCCGACGGCCACCACACGTCCGCCCCGCGGAAAGCGGCGCTTCACGGTCGACCGTGTCCCGTTCGCGTACGTACGTGCGCCAGGACTCGGCGGTGCGGCGCGGGCGTGGGGCACCACGGCTGGTGCGAGCATCGGCACGGGGCGTGATCGCGGGTGGACGCGGTACACGTGTACGGCGGGGCGGACGGACGCGGCCGCGAGGGGCCGAGGAGAGAGTGACGATGACCGACGCATGGAGGTCGACCGGCCCGGACGGTGGGGCGTACCCGCCGGGCACGCCCTGCTGGGTGAGCCTGATGGTGCACGGGTTGGCCGCGACCCAGGAGTTCTACGGGGCGTTGTTCGGCTGGGAGTTCCAGCCCGGTCCGCAGCAACTCGGCCCGTATGTGCGGGCACTGCTCGACGGGCGTGAGGTGGCGGGGATCGGGCAGCTGCCGCCGGACCGGCACCTTCCGATCGCCTGGACGCCGTACTTCGCCTCCGGCGACGTGGATCTGACGGCGGCGACGGTGCGGCACTGCGGCGGGACCGTCGGGGTCGGGCCGCTGGACGCCGGGGAGGCGGGGCGCCTCGCGATCGGCTCGGATCCGACGGGTGCCGTCTTCGGCATCTGGCAGGCGGCGGAACTCCTCGGCACGGACATCGCCGGGGTGCCGGGCACCCCCGCGTGGGACGAGCTGCTCACCTATGACACGGAGAGCGTCGCCAAGTTCTACGAGGTGGCCTTCGGCTACGAGGAGAGACCGGTGGCGTCCCCCGATCCCGGCACCGACCACGTCACCCTCCATGTCAAGGGCCGCCCCGTCGCCGGGATCCACGGCGTGGGAGCCGCGCTTCCCCGTGATCGCGGCCCGCACTGGCTGACGTATTTCGAGGCCACCGACACCGACGAGGCGGCCGGGCGGGTCCTCGCCCTCGGCGGCCATGTCCTGACCCCGCCCCAGGACACCCCGCTGGGCCGTGTGGCCACGGTGGCGGACCCGGAGGGGGCTGTCTTCGCGCTGGTGCACATGGAGCGCTGAGGTGCAGGACGCGGGAGCGACGGGGCGGGCGTGCGGGGGCGTTGAGGCGCGGCCCGAGCGCGACCTTCCGCGCGTGACCAGCCCCTGAGGGGGGTGGCTCAGGCCGTCTCGACCGGGAGGACGTCTGGGGAGAGGGCTCCCGCGTGGGCCGTCGCGGCGGTCATGCGCCGGCGGTGGTGGCGGCGGCAGAGCACCTCGTAGCCGATGTCGTCGGGCTGGTTGACGTCGCCCACGACGACCTGGGCGCCCTCGACGACCATGTGGCCGCCTATGGTGCGGGCGTTGTGGGTGGCGCGGGCGCCGCACCAGCAGAGGGCCTCGACCTGGAGGACCTCGACGCGGTCGGCCAGCTCGACCAGGCGCTGGGAGCCGGGGAAGAGCTTGGAGCGGAAGTCGGTGGTGATGCCGAAGGCGTACACGTCGAGGCCCAGGTCGTCCACGACGCGGGCGAGTTGGTCGATCTGCTCGGGGGCGAGGAACTGTGCCTCGTCGGCGATGACGTAGTCCGCGCGGCGTCCCTGGGAGAGGTGGTCGACGAGGTACGCGTAGAGGTCCTGGCCGTCCTCGACCTCGACGGCGTCGGTGACCAGGCCGAGGCGGGAGGAGAGCTTGCCCTGGCCGGCGCGGTCGTCGCGCGTGAAGATCATGCCCTGGAGGCCCCGCGCCGAGCGGTTGTGCTCTATCTGGAGGGCCAGCGTCGACTTCCCGCAGTCCATGGTTCCGGAGAAGAACACCAGCTCGGACATGGTGAGGTGAGCACCTTTCGGCAAGGAGGGCAGCGGAACGGTCGGGACGGCAGGGTGGTGCGGCAGGGGTGCGGCGGGCGTCAGGAGCGTACTTCGAGGAGCGGGATCAGTTGTTCCGCCGGGGTCATCGAGCCGTGGTTGCCGACCATCGCCGACTCCTTGGGCTCCCGCTCGGAGGCGATGATCAGGACGTCGTCGCGGGCGGCCGCGACCACGTCACCGATGCGGCCGTACACCCGTTCGTCCACCGTCGGCCCGAACCAGCCCGCGGCGATCGCCTCGTCCCGCGAGGCGACCCAGAACTGTTCGCCCAGCACCTCGCGCCAGCAGGTCAGGACGTCCGACTCGGCGCCCGGCACCGCGTACACATGGCGGGCGCGGCCCTCGCCGCCCAGCAGGGCGACCCCGGCGCGCAGTTCCCAGTCCTCGTCGAAGTCGATGCGGTGCTGCTCGTCGAAGGGGACGTCGATCATGCCGTGGTCGGCGGTGACGTAGAGGGCGCTGCGCGGCGGGAGTTGCTCCGCGAGGCGCTGGACGAGGCGGTCGACGTGCATGAGCTGGCCGCGCCAGGTGTCCGAGTCGAGGCCGTAGCGGTGCCCGGCGCCGTCGACCTCGGAGTAGTACGTGTAGACCAGGGAGCGGTCACCGGCGCCCAGTTGCGCGGCGGCCAGGTCCATGCGGTCCTCGCCGGAGAGGCGGCCGTGGAAGGTGCCGCCGCTCAGCGCGACCTTGGTCAGGGGGGTGTGTTCGAAGGACGGGGACGAGACCTGCGCGGTGTGCACACCGGCCTCGTGGGCGAGCTGGAAGACCGTCGGGTACGGCTGCCACACGTGGGGTGCCGTCCAGGGCTGCCAGCGGAGCTGGTTCATCAGCTCCCGGGTCTCGGGGTCGCGGACCGTGTAGCCGGGGAGCCCGTGCGCGCCCGGCGGCAGTCCGGTACCGACGGAGGCCAGGGAGGTCGCCGTGGTGGCGGGGTAGCCGGCGGTGATGGGGCGGCCGGTGCCGCCGCGGGAGGACGCCAGCAGGGAGGTCATGAACGGCGCCTCGTCGGGGTGGGTCCGCAGCTGCTCCCAGCCGAGCCCGTCGATCAGGAAGACGCAGGCACGGTCGGCCGGCGCCAGTTCCTGTATCGCGGCGGTCGCACCGGGGACCTCCATGCCCGCCGCGAGGGTGGGCAGGAGGTCGGCGAGCGAGCCGACGCCGTACTCGGGGACGGGCGCGGAGCCGACGGCGAGGGGTTCCGGGTGGTCCCAGGTGGGCAGTGCCATCAGCGGGCGAGGTCCGCGGTCGCCTCGGAGAGGGACTGCGCGAAGACGAGGGCCTGGCGAACGGTCTCCGGGCCGTCCCCGGCCTCGCTGACGCGCAGGCTGAGGTCGTCCGCCGTGGAGCTGCCCGTGTAGCCGTGGTCGGCCTCGCAGTTGGGGTCGCCGCAGGCGGCGGGCTCCAGGTCGATACGGGAGACGGCGCCCCAGCCGATGGTCAGGACGACCTCGCGCGGCAGAGTGCCGGGCGTGTACGACTCGGGATTGGCGACGACCCGGCTGACCACGACCGAGGAGATCCGGCCGAGCTTCACCGACTCGGTGGACGTGGTGGCGTAGGGCGTCGGCGACGTGCTGTCCGCGGCCTGCTCGTCGGTGTGGCTGACGATGAACCGGTTGGCCGTGAGGACGAGCACGGTCACATGGCGCCGCACCTCGTTCGCGTCGAACGTCGTCTCCTGGTGGACCAGGTACGACTTGATGGCCTCGCCGCCGACAGCGGCCTCCACCGCCTCGGCCACGAGAGCCGGGTAGTAGCCGCTGCGCTCGATCGCCGCACGCAGCCCCTGGGTCGTCGTACTGGTCTTGGCCATGACGTCCATCCTAGTCCGTGGGCAAGGGCGGTCCGGCTCAGTCAAGGGCATCCCGGGGGCATTCGAACAGCAGGCCGACGCGCCTCCTGGCGTCCGGGGTGCGGCGCCTCCCCACGGAAGGGTGCGCGGTGACGGCGCCGGCAGGGGCCCCAGAGGGCCCACCCCCATCTGCCGGGGTGGCCCCTCTGGGGCCGGGGGGAAAGACACGGCGCCCCTTTCCCACAGCACTGCGAGAAGGCGAATACCCTTCATCGGCCGACAGTGAATTCTGTCCACCGGGCCCGTTTCGGGAATTCCTGGAAGAGGGTCGCGGTCCCCTTTACCGGCGGGACCGCGGCCGCGTTTCACCGGAACCGCCTCGCCGGATCTCCACACCGAGCGACCGGGCGACGGCCTTGCCGTCGTCGTACACGCGGGCCTCGAAGACCGCGTCGGCGGGCAGGTCGCGCCCACGTCGCGGCCCGGCCGGGGGCCGACGCGGCCGGGCAGTCCTCGCGCCGGGTCCTTCTCGCCGGCCGGGCGGCACCCTCATCGCAGTCGGGCGAAAATAGACCGGGAGTAATTGCGCGGGCAATGAATGTGAGCTTCGATTGAGGAATTGAGGGGCCTTTGTGAGGTGTGAATGTACCTGCCGCCCCGGAAGGGTGCCCGAATCGCCTCCGGGTGAAGTCGGAATAGCCTTCAGTAGACCGGAAGGGTCCTCGGGCCGAGGTCGTCGCGAGCGGGCGGGCGGGCGAGCCGTACGGTGGCGCCGAGCACGCTGAGCCCGTGCGGGGCGACGACGACCGGCTCCAGGGAGACGGCCACGACCTCGGGGTGGTCGTCCACCAGTCGGGAGACCCGGAGCAGCAGTTCTTCCAGGGCGTCGGTGTCGACCGGCGCCGAACCTCTCCAGCCGAAGAGGAGGGGAGCGGTCCTGATCGACCGGACCAGGGAGGCGGCGTCCCGTTCGGTGGCCGGAATCAGCCGGTGCGCCATGTCCCCGAGCAGCTGCGACGCCGGCCCGGCCAGACCGAAGGAGAGCACCGCTCCGGCCGCCGGGTCGACGACCGTCCGTACGATCGTGTCGACACCGCGCGGGGCCATGGCCTGGACGACCGGACGCAGCTCCTCCGGCCCGCCGAACAGCTCCGACAACTCGGTGTACGCCCGCCGTAGTTGCTCCTCGTCCGCCAGGTCGAGCCGTACGCCGCCCAGGTCCGCCCGGTGCCTCAGGTGCGGGGCGGTCGTCTTCAGCGCCACGGGATAGCCGAGCGCCTCGGCCGCCGCCACCGCCTCGTCGGGGGTGGGCGCGGGCCGCGCCTCCCGGACCTGGATGCCGTACCGCCCGAGCAGGGCGCAGGTGTCCTCCGCGCCGAGGGTGAGTCCCTCGTCCCGGGCGAGCAGCCCGTCGATCTGCCGCGCGGCGCCCTTCTCGTCGATGTCCTCGTACTCGGGGACCTTGCCCGGCTCCGCCGCCTCGCGCCGCCACTGCGCGTACTTCACGGCTTCGGCGAGGGCGCGGACGGCCCGCTCGGCGGCGGGATAGGCGGGGATGAGCCGGGAGTCGGCGGGCTGGACAGGGGCGAGCCCGGAGTCGGCCGGCGGCGCGGGCGCGGCGGCTTCCGCAGCCAGGGGACGGGGGGAGGCGGACGGGGGTGCCGCCGGGGTGGCCGTCAACTCAGTGGGCGGTCGTTCCACAGGGTGCCGTGTGTCCGGGGCGGCCGGGGGCTGTGGGGCACCGCTCGCGGCAGCCGGGGGCCGGTCGCCGGCCTGGGGTGCGGTGCTCGCCGCGGCAGACAGTGCCTCGGCGAGGCCGCCCAGCTCGACGTGCACGACGAGGACCGGCTTCGACGGGGTCGCCGCTGCCGCGGAGCGCAACGCCTCGGCGAGGGCCGCGTCGTCGGGGGACGTCTCCCCCAGTGCCGGTATGGCCGTCACGACGACCGCGTCGCACGCGTCGTCGGCCAGGGCGTCCGACAGCGCCCGGTGGAAGTCGTCCGCCGAGGCGGCGGTCGTCAGATCGACCGGCGGCAGCGGACGGAGCCCCTCCGCGAGGCACGCGTCATAGGTGAGCAGCCCCAACGACTCGGAGTTGCCGAGGATCGCCACCCGCGGGCCCGCCGGGAGCGGCTGCCGGGCCAGCAGCAGCCCCGCGTCCACCAGCTCCGTGATCGTGTCGACCCGGATCACCCCCGCCTGGCGCAGCACCGCGGACACGGTGGCGTGCGGCAGCCGCGTGGCGCGCACCGCGTGCCCCTGCGGGGCCGCCCCATGGCGTGCTCCCTGGACGACGACGAGTGGCTTGACCGCGGCGGTCCGCCGTGCGAGGCGGGTGAACTTGCGCGGGTTGCCGATGGACTCCAGGTACATCAGCACGACATCGGTGTCGGGGTCCTCGTACCAGTACTGGATGACGTCGTTGCCGGAGACGTCCGCCCGGTTGCCGGACGACACGAAGGTGGACACGCCCGTCACGCCGGTCACCCCTCCCCCGCGCCGGTGCAGCCGGGACAGCAGCGCGATGCCGATGGCGCCGGACTGGGCGAACAGGCCGATGCGTCCGGAGCGCGGCATCTCCGGGGCGAGCGAGGCGTTGAGCCGTACGTCGGGGGCGGTGTTGATGACGCCGAACGCGTTCGGCCCGATGATGCGCATGCCGTACGCGCGTGCCTGGCGGACGAGGTCGCGCTGGCGGTCGTGCCCCTCGGGGCCGCTCTCGGCGTACCCGGCGGAGACCACCACGAGGCCCTGTACACCGTGTTCACCGCACTCGGCGACGACCTCGGGGACCTGCGCGGCGGGGACGGCCACGACGGCGAGGTCGACGGGGCCCTCGATGTCACGGACGGAGGGGTAGGCCGGGACCCCGTCCAGCTCCTTGTCCTGCACAGCCTTGTTCACCGCGTAGAGCCGGCCCGCGAAGCCCGCGTCCCGGAGGTTGGCGAGCACGCTGCGGCCCACTCCGCCCGGTGTGCGCCCGGCGCCGATGACGGCGACCGAGCCGGGGGCGAGGAGCCGCTGCACCGACCTGGCCTCGGCGCGCTGCTCCCGCGCGCGCTGCACGGCGAGGGAGCGGTCGGTGGGCTCCAGGCCGAACTCCAGGCGTACGACGCCGTCCTCGAAGCTGCGCTTCTGCTGGTACCCGGCGTCGGTGAACACCTTGATCATCTTGCTGTTGGCGGGCAGCACCTCGGCGGCGAAGCGCCGGATGCCGCGCTCGCGGGCGACGGCGGCGATGTGTTCCAGGAGGGCGGAGGCGACGCCACGGCCCTGGTGGGCGTCCTGGACGAGGAAGGCGACCTCGGCCTCGTCGGCGGGGGCCGAGGCGGGCATTCCGTCGGCACCGATCCGGTCATAGCGTACGGTGGCGATGAACTCGCCGCCGACGGTGGCGGCGAGACCCACCCGATCCACGAAGTCGTGGTGCGTGAAGCGGTGGACGTCCTTGGCGGACAGGCGAGGGTACGGCGCGAAGAAGCGGTAGTACTTCGACTCGTCGGAGACCTGCTCGTAGAAGCTGACCAGACGCTCGGCGTCATCAACGGTGATGGGCCGGATGCGTGCGGTGCCGCCGTCACGCAGCACCACGTCGGCCTCCCAGTGGGCGGGGTACTCATGCCGGTCCGACGAGGTCTGCATGGGCCCCAGAGTACGGCTCGCGTCCGACAACGGCGCGGGGCAGTCTGGGGAGACACAACAGCCGGTGCGCGGTCAGGCCGTGGGCCCGTTCCGGCGACGCTTCACGATATGGGAAACTGGTCTAGACAACCCGGTCTAGACCTCTTCGAGGTACCCGAGACACACCTGAAGGGCAGCATCACATGGCTGAGCGCCGCGTCAACGTCGGCTGGGCCGAGGGCCTCCACGCCCGCCCCGCTTCCATCTTCGTCCGGGCCGCCACGGCCTCCGGTATCCCCGTGACGATCGCCAAGGCCGACGGCAACCCCGTCAACGCCGGTTCCATGCTGGCGGTCCTGGGCCTGGGCGCCCAGGGCGGCGAGGAGATCGTCCTCGCCTCCGACGCCGAGGGCGCGGACGCCGCGCTCGACCGTCTGGCGAAGCTCGTCGCCGAGGGGCTCGAGGAGCTCCCCGAGACGGTCTGACCCACGCGACAGCGGCCTGAAGGCCATGCGCGGCAGCACTGAAGGGCTCGTCCGATTTATCGGGCGAGCCCTTCGCATTTCGCCGGGCAGAGGGTGCGGTTTAATTGTCCACGGCGTCGGGAAATCCGTCCGAGGGCAGCAGAAATTACGCCCCTCGAATTCATACCTTCTTTGTATACGGCCCTCGTGTTAATGCCGCAGACTCGGCATGTTTACGGGGTGTTGCGAAGTCCTCACACGGTCCGGTCGCTCCTGCCGCTCCGGCGTTGCGGGCCGGCCGGGAAAGCGCAGCCGGTGCGCCGAGGTGGCCCGCTCGGTGTGCAGAGCGGTGATCGTCCGCGCGCGTTCGCTGTCGCCACGGGCCACGGCGTCCACGATGCCGCCGTGCTCGGCCCAGGACTCCACGGGGTTGGCCGGCGCCTCGACCGCGTACATCCAGGCGATCTTGTGCCGCAGCTGGGCGAGCGTCGAGGTCAGGGCGGGGCTCCCGGAGGCCTGGGCGAGGGTCTCGTGGAACCAGCCGCCCAGGGAGCGCAGATCCTCGCTGTTGCCCCGCCTGGCCCGCTCCTGGCCCAGTCTGACCAGGCCGCGCAGGACCTTGAGGTGCGCCTCCGTGCGGCGCTGGGCGGCGCGGGCGGCGGCGAGGGGCTCCAGCAGCATGCGCATCTCCAGCAGGTCGGAGGCCTCCTGCTCGGTCGGCTCGGCGACGCACGCGCCCGCGTGCCGACGCGTCACCACGAAGCCCTCGGCCTCCAGCGTGCGCAGCGCCTCGCGCACGGGGACCCGGCTCACGCCGTACCGGCGGGCGAGCAGTTCCTCGGTGAGCCGGCTGCCGCGCTCGTAGACACCCGCGACGATGTCATCACGGATCGCCGTGCATACCGAGTGCGCCGGAATACGCATGACCGACCTCCGCCTTAATCCCCGTGAAACGTCATTGATTGACGTGTGTTCAGGTGACTCTATTGCAGTGGGCCGGAATTTCCGATGGCGGGCCGGAATCCATGGATATTTTTTGGACAGCGGGTACGCCGGGAACAAGGAAAGCCCCGGCTCGGTGAGCCGGGGCCTCCTGAAGCGGTGAAGCTTTCGTCAGACGTTCACACCGTGCGAGCGCAGGTACGCGACGGGGTCGATGTCCGAGCCGTACTCGGCCGTCGTGCGGGCCTCGAAGTGCAGATGCGGGCCGGTGACGTTGCCGGTCGCCCCGGAGACGCCGATCTGCTGGCCGGGGGTGACCGTCTGGCCGACGGAGACGCTGATGGACGACAGGTGGCCGTACTGGGTGAACGTGCCGTCGTTCATCTTGATCACGACGTTGTTGCCGTACGCGCCGCCCCAGCCGGCCTCGACGACGGTGCCGGCGCCCACCGCGTGGACGGGCGTGCCGGAGGCGGCGTGGAAGTCGACACCGGTGTGGCTGCCGGAGGACCAGACGGCGCCGCCGGACTTGTAGCCGGTGGAGATGTAGGAGCCGGTGATGGGAGAGACGTAGGCGTTCAGGCGCTCGCGCTCGGCGGCGCGGGCGGCCCGTGCCTTGATCTCCTCGCGCTCCTTGGCGGCGGCGCGCTCCTGCTTCGCCTTCTCGGCGGCGGCCTTGCGGGCCTCCTCCTGCGCCTTCTGCTTGACGGCGGCCACCTCGGCGGCCTGCTGCTGCGCGGCGGCCTGGGCGTCGACCTGCTCGGCGACGGTGTCACCGAGGACGATGATCTGGTTCAGCCCCGTCTGCTCGGGGGCGGGCTCCGCGGCGAGCGCCGGAACGGCGACGGTTCCGACGACACCGGTGGTGGTGAGAGCGGCGACGCCCACGGTCCTCGTGGTCGTGCGCTTCACGCGGCCGGGACGGCGGTGCTTCCCGGGAGCGCGGGTGAACGCCATGGAGTGGCTGATCCTTTCCTTCCCTCTCGCCTACCGGGTTAGCTGACGGGTTCGGAGCAGGAAGGTCTCCTACGGACACCCCTCGTTTCGCGAAGCTCGCGAAGGGCACCCGATTCACCCCAGGGACTGCGGTGGGTCCCCGGCTCCCCTGGCTCGCGCCGTGGGGGGACTCGGCGATGACTGTCCGGTGCCGCGGATGCGGCGAACTGCTGGCGAACAGCCGGACCGACGCTAAGCGGGTCGCCTCCGAAATAACAAACGCATCACGGGTTTTGAGGCGTACGCCACAGGTCAGACACGCAACCTCCCCCATCAATGCGAGCAATAGGGACAAACAGGGGCCCCGGTGACTCTTCCGTCACCGGGGCCCCTTGTCGACCAGCCCGCCCGCGAGCCGGTTCCCCTCGGCTTCTACTCGGCGGGAACGACGGTGACTTCGCCGATGCCCAGGGCCCTGACGGGCTCCTCGATCTGCGCGGCGTCACCGACGAGGACGGTCACCAGACGGTCCACCGGGAAGGCGCTCACGACGGCCGCGGTGGCCTCCACGGTGCCGGTGGCGGCGAGCTGTCGGTACAGCGTCGACTGGTAGTCGTCCGGCAGGTGCTGCTCGACCTGGTCGGCCAGGGTGCTCGCCACGGCCGCCGCCGTCTCGAACTTGAGGGGGGCGACCCCGACGAGGTTCTGCACGGCGACGTCCCGCTCGGCGTCGGTCAGGCCCTCGGCGGCGAGGGTGCGCAGCACCGTCCACAGGTCGTCGAGCGCCGGACCGGTGTTCGGTGTGTCCACGGAACCGCTGATGGCGAGCATCGAGACACCGGAGCCGTCGGGCGCGGAGCGCAGCACCTGGCCGAACGCGCGCACACCATAGGTGTAGCCCTTCTCCTCGCGCAGGACGCGGTCCAGGCGGGAGGTGAGGGTGCCGCCGAGGCAGTAGGTGCCGAGCACCTGGGCCGGCCACACCCGGTCGTGCCGGTCGACGCCCACGCGGCCGATGAGCAACTGCGTCTGGACGGCGCCGGGGCGGTCGACGATGACGACGCGCCCGGTGTCGTCGGCGCTCACCGCCGGCATGGTGCGGGGCTTGGCCGGGGAGCCCGTCCAGGCGCCCAGGGTGTCGCCGAGCAGCGCGTCGAGGTCGACGCCGGTGAGGTCGCCGACGATCACGGCGGTGGCCGTCGCCGGGCGGACGTGCCGCTCGTAGAAGGCGCGTACGGCCGCGGAGTCGATGCTCGCCACCGTCTCCTCGGTGCCCTGGCGGGGCCGGGACATACGGGAGTCCGCCGGGAACAGCTGCTTGGAGAGCTCCTTCGCGGCCCGGCGGCCCGGGTTCGCGGTCTCGTGCGGGATCTCGTCCAGCCGGTTGGCCACGAGCCGCTCGACCTCGCTGTCCGCGAACGCGGGGGCCCGCAGGGCGTCGGCGAGCAGACCGAGGGCCTTGCCCAGCCGCGACACGGGCACCTCTAGGGAGAGGCGGACGCCGGGGTGGTCGGCGTGCGAGTCGAGGGTGGCGCCGCAGCGCTCCAGCTCGGCGGCGAACTCCTCGGCGGAGTGCTTGTCGGTGCCCTCGGAGAAGGCCCTGGTCATGATCGTGGCGACGCCGTCGAGTCCGGCGGGCTCGGCGTCCAGGGGGGCGTCGAGGAGGACCTCGACGGCGACGACCTGCTGGCCGGGGCGGTGGCAGCGGAGCACCGTCAGACCGTTGTCCAGGGTGCCGCGCTCGGGTGCCGGGAACGCCCAGGGCCTGGCCTCGCCGGCCTGGGGCTGCGGGTGGAAGTCCATGGTCGCGAGCTCGGTCACTTCGCCGACTCCTCGTTCTCGTCGGTGGTCGCGTCGGCGTCCGTCGCCGCGCTCTCGGCCTCGTCGTCGGTCGCGTCGTCGTCGGCGTCGTCGACGGGTTCGTAGACGAGCACCGCGCGGTTGTCGGGCCGCAGGCGCGCCTTGGCGACCTCCTGGACCTCCTCGGCGGTCACGTCGAGCACCCGGTCCACGGCGGTCAGGGCGAGCTTGGGGTCGCCGAACAGGACCGCGAAGCGGCACAGTTCGTCGGCGCGGCCCGCGACCGTGCCGAGCCGGTCCAGCCACTCGCGCTCCAACTGGGCGTGGGCGCGCTCCATCTCCTCGGCCGTGGGGCCCTCCGCGGCGAACCGGGCGAGCTCCTCGTCGACGGCGGCCTCGATCACGGGCACCTCGACGTCGCCGGAGGTCTTGACGTCCATCCAGGCCAAAGAGGGGGCGCCGGCCAGACGCAGCAGACCGAACCCGGCCGTCACTGCCGTACGGTCGCGGCGGACGAGCCGGTTGTAGAGGCGGGAGGACTCGCCGCCGCCGAGGATGGCGAGGGCCAGGTCGGCCGCGTCGCACGCGCGCGTGCCGTCCTCCGGGAGGCGGTAGGCGGCCATCAGCGCCCGCGCGGGGACCTTCTCCTCGACGACCTCGCGGTGCTGCTCGCCGATGACGTCGGGCAGCCCGCCGTCACGCGGCTGCGGCTTGCCGTCGTAGGACGGGATGGAGCCGAAGTACTTCTCGATCCAGGCGAGGGTCTGCTCCGGGTCGATGTCGCCGACGACCGAGAGGACGGCGTTGTTGGGGGCGTAGTACGTCCGGAAGAACTGACGGGCGTCCTCCAGGCTGGCCGCCTCCAGGTCCTCCATGGAACCGATCGGGGTGTGCCGGTAGGGGTGGCCCTCCGGGTAGGCGAGCCGGAAGATCCGCTCGAACGCGGTGCCGTACGGCACGTTGTCGTAGCGCTGCCGACGCTCGTTCTTGACGACGTCCCGCTGGTTGTCCAGGTTCTTCTGGTCGAGCGCGAACAGCAGGCTGCCCATGCGGTCGGCCTCCAGCCAGAGCGCGAGTTCCAGCTGGTGGGCGGGCATCGTCTCGAAGTAGTTGGTGCGCTCCCAGCTGGTGGTGCCGTTGAGCGAGCCGCCGGCGCCCTGGACCAGCTCGAAGTGGCCGTTGCCCGAGACCTGCTTGGAGCCCTGGAACATGAGGTGCTCGAAGAGGTGGGCGAGGCCGGTGCGGCCCTCGACCTCGTGGCGGGAGCCGACGTCGTACCAGAGGCACACCGCGGCGACCGGGGTCAGGTGGTCCTCGGAGAGCACCACGCGCAGGCCGTTGTCCAGGCGGTGCTCCTTCACTGTCAGGCCTTCGGAGCCTGCCTCGGCTGTGGCCGTGTGACCCATGGGCATGTACGTCCCTTCGATGGCGAGCGCGGTCGCTGGAACCGCGGTTGTCCTGCCGGTCCTGCCACTGTATGCAAGCGTGCGGACGCCCGGCGAAGTTCCCGGAGCGGGTACGCCGACAGCGAGAACGCCTTACGCCGAGAGCGAGAACCCCGGATGCCGGGAGCGGGACCGCCGGTGGTCACCGGCGGGCAGTGGTTAAGGTCGGCGCACGCGGTTGACGCGGTGGCGCCGGGCACCCGCCCCGGCGGGGAATGCCGGGTCGTGTCCGGGTTGTCAGTGCGGCAGTCCACAATGGTCCGCGTCAGAGTCCGTTCACTTGCAGCAAGGAGCCGGCAGCGATGGCCCGCCGCAGCACGAAGACCCCGCCGCCCGACGACGCGTACGAGGAGAAGATCCTCGACATCGACGTCGTCGACGAGATGCAGGGCTCCTTCCTGGAGTACGCGTACTCGGTCATCTACTCCCGAGCCCTGCCCGACGCCCGTGACGGTCTGAAGCCGGTGCACCGCCGCATCGTCTACCAGATGAACGAGATGGGGCTGCGTCCCGACCGCGGCTATGTGAAGTGCGCCCGCGTCGTCGGCGAGGTCATGGGCAAGCTGCACCCGCATGGCGACTCGTCGATCTACGACGCCCTGGTGCGCATGGCCCAGCCCTTCTCCATGCGGGTCCCCCTGGTCGACGGCCACGGCAACTTCGGCTCCCTCGGCAACGACGACCCGCCCGCGGCCATGCGGTACACGGAGTGCCGTCAGGCCGCCGCGACGAGCCTGATGACGGAGTCGATCGAGGAGAACACGGTCGACTTCGCCCCGAACTACGACGGCCAGGAACAGGAGCCGGTCGCGCTGCCCGCCGCCTTCCCGAACCTGCTGGTCAACGGCGCCTCGGGCATCGCCGTCGGTATGGCCACCAACATGCCGCCGCACAACCTGGGCGAGGTCATCGCGGCCGCCCGCCACCTGATCAGATACCCGAACGCGGACCTGGACGCCCTGATGAAGCACGTCCCGGGCCCCGACCTGCCCACGGGCGGGCGGATCGTCGGACTCACCGGTGTCAGGGACGCGTACGAGACGGGCCGCGGCACCTTCAAGATCCGCGCCACGGTGGCCGTGGACAACGTGACGGCGCGCCGCAAGGGCCTCATCGTCACGGAGCTGCCGTTCACCGTCGGCCCCGAGAAGGTGATCGCCAAGATCAAGGACCTGGTCGGCTCGAAGAAGCTCCAGGGCATCGCCGACGTCAAGGACCTCACCGACCGCCAGCACGGCCTGCGGCTCGTCATCGAGATCAAGAACGGCTTCGTGCCGGAGGCGGTCCTGGAGCAGCTGTACAAGCTGACGCCGATGGAGGAGTCCTTCGGCATCAACAACGTGGCGCTGGTCGACGGCCAGCCCCTCACCCTGGGTCTCAAGGAGCTCCTGGAGGTCTACCTCGACCACCGCTTCAACGTCGTGCGCCGCCGCTCGGAGTTCCGCCGCGGCAAGAAGCGCGACCGGCTGCACCTGGTCGAGGGTCTGCTCACGGCACTGCTGGACATCGACGAGGTCATCCGGCTGATCCGCTCCAGCGAGAACTCCGCGCAGGCCAAGGAGCGCCTGATGGAGCACTTCTCCCTGTCGGACGTCCAGACGCAGTACATCCTCGACACTCCGCTGCGCCGTCTCACGAAGTACGACCGCATCGAGCTGGAGGCGGAGAAGGACCGGCTCAACGCGGAGATCGCGGAGCTGACGCGCATCCTGGACTCGGACGCCGAGCTGCGCAAGCTGGTCTCCGGGGAACTGGCCGCGGTGGCGAAGAAGTTCGGCACCGAGCGCCGTACGGTCCTGCTGGAGTCCTCGGGCGCCCCGGTGGCCGCGGTTCCGCTCCAGGTCGCGGACGACCCGTGCCGGGTGCTGCTGTCCTCGACGGGGCTGCTCGCCCGTACGGCCGACGCCGAGCCGTTCGCGGCGGACGCGGACGCCAAGCGCACCAAGCACGACGTGATCGTGTCGGCGGTCCCGGCGACGGCCCGCGGCGAGATCGGCGCGGTGACGTCCACGGGCCGTCTGCTGCGGCTGAACGTGATCGACCTGCCCCAGCTGCCCGACACGGCGGCCGCCCCGAACCTCGCGGGCGGCGCCCCGCTCGCGGAGTTCCTCTCCCTCCAGGACGGCGAGACGGTGGTCTGTCTGACGACGCTCGACGAGTCGTCGCCGGGCCTCGCCATCGGCACCGAACAGGGTGTGGTCAAGCGGGTCGTGCCCGACTACCCCTCCAACAAGGAGGAGTTGGAGGTCATCACCCTCAAGGAGGGCGACCGGATCGTCGGCGCGATCGAGCTGCGCACGGGCGAGGAGGACCTGGTCTTCATCACGGACGACGCCCAGCTGCTGCGCTACCAGGCCTCGCAGGTCCGCCCGCAGGGCCGCCCGGCCGGCGGTATGGCGGGTATCAAGCTCACCGACGGCGCCAAGGTCATCTCCTTCACGGCGGTCGACCCGGCTGTGGACGCGGTGGTCTTCACGGTGGCGGGCTCGCGCGGCACGCTGGACGACTCCGTCCAGACCACGGCCAAGCTCACCCCGTTCGACCAGTACCCGCGCAAGGGACGCGCCACGGGCGGTGTCCGCTGCCAGCGGTATCTGAAGGGCGAGGACTGCCTGTCCTTCGCCTGGGCGGGCCCGACTCCGGCCCGCGCCGCCCAGAAGAACGGCACTCCGGCAGACCTCCCGGAGATGGACCCGCGCCGTGACGGCTCGGGCGTCTCCCTGGGCAAGCCGGTGGCCTCGGTGGCGGGCCCCGTCTGATCGAGACGGACGGCGGGCCGCGGCTCCCTCGTATCGGAAGACGTGAGAGGGGGTCGCGGCGCGATCGGTCGGTTTCAGAGAAGGTCGCGGCCAAACGCTCGCTTCACAGGGTGTCGCGGCCCGACGGTCCGTTTCGGAGGGTGTCGCGACCCAGCCATCGCTTCACGGGGTGTCGTAGGAGGGTTCCGGTTCGCCGGCCTCCGGCTCCTCCTTGTCCGGTACGTAGCGCAGGACGCCCCACATGCTGTGCTCGTCGGCGCGGGGGGCGTCGTCCTTGCAGGCCTCCAGCTCCTTGGTGAGGGCGGCGGCGTCGATACCGGTGCCGATGAGGACGAGCTGGGTGAGCCTCGGCTCGTCGCCCGGCGTCCACGGCTCGGGGTAGAACCGCAGGAACCGCCCGACCGCGTGCACGGCATACCGGTTGCGGGTGTCGTGGGGCCCGAAGTCGACGTACCCCTTGATGCGGTACAGCCCGTCCGACCTGCCGTCGAGGAAGTCCAGCAGCCGCCGGGGGTTCATCGGCAGGTCGGAGACGAAGGCGACGCTGTCGTACGCGGTGTGCAGATGCCCGAGATGATCCTCGTGGGCGTCGCCGCCCTCGCCGTGGGTGCCGTCGTGCGGGTCGGCGCCGTCGTTCCCCTGGAGATCGTCGTACCGATGAAGGTCGTCGAAGGACAGCTGCCCGATGCGTTCCTCGCTGGGGCGGCAGTCGAAGAGGAACGCGGGGTCGATGCGCCCGTACGTCGCGGCCACGACGGCGGCGCCCTCACTCAGCGACCGGACGAGTCCGACGACGCGCTCACCGTCCTCGGCCCGGTCGACCTTGTTGACGACGACGAGGTCGGCGATGGCGAGGTGCCGGTCGATCTCGGGGTGCCGCTGCCTGGTGTCGAGGAACTCGGCCGCGTCGACGACCTCGACCAGCCCGCCGTACACGACCCGGGGGTTCTCGCCGGCGAGCACCATCCGCACGAGTTCCTGAGGCTCGGCGAGCCCGCTGGCCTCGATGACGATGACGTCGATCCCGGTGGCGGGGTCGGCGAGCCGCTCCAGGTACACGTCCAGCTCACTGGCGTCGACGGCACAGCACAGACACCCGTTGCCCAGCGACACCGTGGAGTCGCCGAGCGCGCCGGCCACCGCCATCGCGTCGATCTCGATGGCCCCGAAGTCGTTGACGACGGCACCGATGCGGGTGCCGCCGCTGCGGTGCAGGAGATGGTTGAGCAGGGTGGTCTTACCGGAGCCCAGGAATCCGGCGAGGACCACGACCGGGATCTGCTGCGGCCCGCCGGGGCCCGGACTCGACGACTGGCTCAACGCGCGCCCTCTCTCACACCGTTGCGTGCGCCGGCTCGCGGCCGGCCGCCGTACCGGGACGGCTCACGGACCGGCGTTCGCCGGAACACCGCGGCTCCTGTACGGCTTTGTACTGCTGCCCCAGGATACGAGTGGGCACACGGTCCACACGAAGGGAACGATTGTCAGCGGCGCCCGCGGGGCACACGATGTGCACGGCGCCGGTTTCTGACACCCGCACATCCTTCCGTGCGCCTCCTCTCCGCCTCCCAGCCGACCAGGGGCGCTCGGCGACACTGGGAGACGGCAAGCGCGCCGCCCACCGCTCGCCGGTCCCCATCCTGTCGACCCGTGTCCGACGACGGGCGGATGGACGCCTGAACCGGGGGTTGACATGACCACACAGAACTTTGGGATACGGAGGCTGGGCGCCGCCGCCCGGGGCCGGCTCGCCTCGGCCGCGCAGGCCCTGACGGAGAGAGGCTCCCGACAGCGCAGGCACGCCGCGCTCGCCGAACAGCACCGGCTCCACTTCGACCTGCTGTGCAAGGCCATGGAGGACCCGGCCCTCGCGGCCGTGCTGGACACGTACGAGACCGATGTCCCGCCGGAGCGGCAGCGCCAGTACCTCTTCGCGAACGCCCTGTACGTCAACGCGCTCTACTACCACCGCATCGGTGCCCTCAGCCTGGGCGAGCTGTACGGGCACCTGCGGGTGATGGCACGCAACACGATCTTCCGAGAGTACTGGGCGGCCACGCGTCACCACCGGGACAGCCTGCCCGACGCGTCGGAGGAGGCGGCGCTGGGCGACATGATGAACGGGCTCGTCGAGGAGATGAACCATCTGGTCGAGGACCGGGACGACGGAGACGAGTGGTGGGTCATAGGGCAACCGCCGGACGAGTGATTCACCCTCAAGTCCCGTGAAGAGGCGAGACGTTGGGACATCCGGACCGGTAATCTCTCCGCATCCTGCTCGGGAAGAACCTCCTGCTCAGGTCCTTGCATGTGCGGCGTAGGGCTGCAGATCCCCACCCGAGGCAGCAGCCCGTTCATGAGCATCCGTGGGCCCGCTCATGAACCCGACCGGACGCACCATGGGTCATCAACTCGCGCAGCGCCCCGGCTGAGGCCCTTCTCGCTCAATGCCTCTAGGACCGGACTTGAAGATCGTGCGTCGCGTTGGCGCCTCGCCCAGGGAGCGCGGCAGCGCCTCGGGCCAGACCTGCCCCGACATCTTCGAACTCAGCGACGGCAACTTCGCTGTCATCGGAACCGAAGCCACCGCCGCCCTCGACGGTGAGCTGCCGCCCGACGCGGCGCGCGCTCCCTACGAACGCATCGTGATCATCTCGCGCGAGACCCTGGTCCGTGCCAAAGCCGACATCCCCGATGCGTGAGACGGCCGCGCTCACGTGACGGAGCGCGCCGCAGGAGCCCGGCACCTCCCCCGTGGTGCCGGGCCCCGTCCATGCGGTGATACCGGCGGACGCCTGGTCAGCAGCGATACGGCGGCCGGGGAGGTCAGGCGACCAGGGCGTCAGGCCACCAGCGGTACGGCCGCCGGGGGCACCGGTCCCACATAGCGTGCCGCCGGGCGGATGATCTTCGAGTCCCGGGCCTGTTCGAGGATGTTGGCGCTCCAGCCGACGACGCGGGCGGCGGCGAAGGTCGGGGTGAACATCTCGCGGGGCAACCCGCACAGCTCCATGACGACGCCCGCGTAGAACTCGACATTGGTGTGCAGCTCACGGCCCGGCTTCAGCTCGGCGAGGATGGCCTCCACCTGCCGCTCGACCTCCACCGCGAAGGCGACACGCGGTCCGCCGAACTGCTCCGCGATGCCACGCAGCATGCGGGAGCGGGGGTCCTCGGTGCGGTACACGGGGTGGCCGAAGCCCATGATGCGATCGCCGGCGAGGACACGTTCCCGGATCCACGCGTCGATGCGGTCCGGGCTGCCGATCGCGTCGAGCGTGTCCAGCGCGCGACTGGGGGCGCCCCCGTGGAGGGGCCCCGAGAGTGCGCCCACCGCGCCCACCAGACAGGCGGCGACGTCGGCACCCGTCGAGGTGATCACGCGCGCGGTGAATGTTGATGCATTGAATCCATGGTCAATGGTTGAGATCAAGTATTGCTCGATCGCCCGCGCAGCCCAGGGGTCGGGTTCCGTGCCCGTCAACATGTACAAGTAGTTCGCGGCGTACGGCAGATCGTCGCGGGGCTCGATCGGGTCGAGCCCCTGCCCGAGCCGGTACAGCGCGGTGAGCAGCGTCGGTACGGCTGCCGAGGCGGCGAGGACGTCAGCGCGGCGTCGGTCCTCGTCGAGGTCGTACACCGGGCGGAAACCCTTGGAGCCGCCGAGCAGCGACAGTGCTGTGCGCAGACCGGAGAGCGGCCCCGAGTGCGCGCTCGCCGCCGCGATCGCGGGCAGGGCGACCCGCACGCCGTCGGGCAGCCGGCGCAAGGGGCCGACCTCCGCGGCGAACGCGACCCGCCGCGCGGCGTCCGGCAGCTCGCCGTGGATCATCAGGTGCCAGACGTCCTCGAAGCCGCGGGTCTGCGCGAGTTCGACAGCGGAGTACTGGCGGTAGTGGTAGAAGCCCTCCTGCCCTCTGACGTCACCCAATTCGGTGTCGGTGACGACGACGCCCGCGAGTCCACGCGGCACGTCGACGGAGGCGGTCGCGGCCCTGTTGATCTGCATGTCTCCTCCTTGGACTTGACTCGACTGTCCATGCTTGACTCGATCTATGTCAATATTGATTGAATCAATGTCATGCTCAACGGATACGGTGACGCCCATGACGGAGCAAGGCGCGCGCGCATCGACGAACCCGGCGAACACCTCCGCCCACCCGGGGCGGCGGCTCAGCACGAGGGAGACCGCCGAACTGCTCGGCGTGAAGCCGGAGACCGTGTACGCCTATGTGAGCCGCGGGCAGCTCAGCAGCCGCCGGGACGCGGCGGGCCGGGGCAGCACCTTCGACGCCGAGGAAGTCGCGGCACTCGCGCGCCGCAACCGGCGGGAGAGCGGCACGACCTCGTCCGGCGGGGGCGAGCTGTCCGTCCGCACCCGGCTGACCCTCATCGAGCACGACCACTACTACTTCCGCGGCGTCGACGCGGCGGAACTGGCCGCGCGCCACTCCTACGAAGAGGTCGCCGAGTGGCTGTGGACCGGTGAACCGCGCCCCGGCGCGACCTTCACCGCGCCGAAGACATCCGTGACCGCCGCCCGCCGCGCGGTCGACGCGCTGCCGGAGCACAGCGGCCCCGTCGACCGGCTGCGGGTCGCGGCCGTCGCGGCGGCGGCCGCCGACCCCCTGCGCTTCGACCTCTCCGAGGAGGCGGTGCTCGGCACCGCGCGCACCCTCATCCCCACCCTCGTGGCCGCCCTCCCCCTGTCCTCCCGCGGCCATCGCGACACCGGTCCGCTCGCCCACCGCCTCTGGGCGCGGCTCAGCGGACGCGCGCCCGACGAAGCCGCCCTGCGGGCGCTGGACACCGCGCTCGGGCTGCTCGCCGACCACGACCTCGCCGCCTCCACCCTGGCGGTCCGCGTCGCCGCCTCGGCCCGCGCGCACGCGTACGCGGCCGTCTCCGCGGGGCTGGGCGCCCTGGAGGGCCCGCTGCACGGTTCGGCCAGCGCCCTCGCCCACCGACTGCTCACCGATGTGCTGGACCAGGGCAGCGCCGTCCCGGTGATCGCGGAGGAACTGCGCTCCGGCCGCGGCATCCCCGGCCTCGGCCATCGTCTCTACACGGGCGAGGACCCACGCGCGCGTGCCCTGTTCGCGCTCCTGGCCGACATGCCCCGCGCGGCCCCCGCGCTCGCGGCCGCCCGCGACATCGTGTCGACCGCCGCCCGGCACACTCCCCTGCACGCCAACGTCGACCTGGCCCTGGCGGTCCTCACGGCCTCCTGCGGCATGCCCCCCACCGCCGGCGAGACGATCTTCGCCGTCGCCCGCACGGCGGGCTGGATCGCCCACGCACTGGAGGAGTACGGAGAGCGCCCCCTGCGGATGCGCCCCAGCGGCCAGTACGTGGGGGTGCGACCACCGCAACCACTGCCGGAGTGACCTGCCGTAGCGACCCGTCGGAGTGGCCGCGGCCGAGGCGGGCCGAGCGCACCGCTCGCCACACCGGTCTCCACCCCTTCGGCCCGCCCGGAGGCCGCGCGGACCGAAGTCAGGTTAGGCTCACCTCTGTGAGTACGTGCACATCCGCGTCCCGACACCTCGCCGAGCCTCTCGCGGGGACCGCCGCCACGGCGAGGACATGGCTGCTGCTGGAACAGCCGGGCCCCTGGGGCGCCCAGGCGCTCACGTCGAGCCACCTGGACCCCGCGCTCGGCCGCGCCCTCGAAGCCGCCGCCGAGGGCACCGGCGTGCGCGTCGCGCTCATCCGGCGGCCGGGACGTCACGCCGACTGCCGCGAGGTCCATGAGCGCCAGGTGTACGTGGCGCACACGGTCCCCGGGAACGTCTGGCTGCACCACGCCACCACGACCGCCCCGGAGCGCCTGCTCGACCTCGACTTCGCCGCGCTCGGCGACGGCGACCCCAGCTCCTTCGAGGCGGCCCTTCACAGTCGGCCCCACACCGGCCGGCCCCTCGCGCTCGTGTGCACCAACGGCAAACGCGACCGCTGCTGTGCCCTCCTCGGCCGACCGCTCGCCGCCGAGCTGGCCGCCTCCGGCGTCGAGGGCACCTGGGAGGTCACCCATCTGGGTGGGCACCGCTTCTCGCCCACGCTCCTCGTCCTGCCCTCCGGCTACGTGTACGGCCGCGCCGAGGCCCACCACGTCAAGGAGGTCCTCCACGCCGTGCGGGAGGGGCGAGTCGTCACCGAGGGCTGCCGCGGGAACTCCGCCTGGGAACGTCCCGGGCAGGCGGCGGAGCTGGCGGTGCGCGCGGCGTCGGGCGAGGACGCGGCCGACGCCCTCACCGTCCTGCGCACGGACGGCGCCGCCCCGCGCTGGGAGGTCACCGTCGCCCACATCGACGGCCGCCGCTGGAACGTCACCGTCTCCCAGGGCGCGGCCCAGCCGCCCCGCCCCGAGAGCTGCGGCTCTCCCCTGGGCTCGCCGGCCCGCATGGACGTGACGGCCGTACGCGCACTGGTACCGACGGCGCTCGCCGGTTAGGGCCCGGCCCGCGCCGGGTCCGCCCTGCGCGCCCCAGCCACGCCTCACGCCTCCCGTCCCGCGCCCGGCGCCCGGCGCCCCGCGCCCCGCCTGAGATACCCGCCACACCCCTCTACGTCCGGCGCACGCCGTCCACGTACCGTCAGGGTATGAGCCCCACTCCCCCCGCACGTCGCCTGCGTCTCGGGATGCCGCGGCGGGTGTTCTCGCAGGTCCTGCTGATGCAGGTGGCGATCGCCGCCGGTGTCGCCGTCCTCGCGACCGGGCTGTTCCTCGCACCGCTCAGCGACCAGCTGGACGACCAGGCGATGCGCCGCGCCCTCGCGATCGCCCAGACCACGGCGGCCCAGCCGCAGATCGCCGAGGACCTGGTCACGACCGAGCCGTCCGTGAAGGGGCCGGTGCAGGTGGAGGCCGAGCGGATCCGCAGGGCCAGCGGCGCCGAGTACGTGGTGGTGATGGACGACCGCGGGGTGCGCTGGTCCCACCCGGACCCCACCGAGATCGGCGGCCTCGTCTCGACCGACCCGCGCCGCGCCCTCGCGGGGAACGAGGTCATGGAGATCGACTCGGGCACCCTGGGGCGGTCGGCCCGGGGCAAGGTGCCGCTGCGCGACGCCGACGGGAGGATCGTCGGGGCCGTCTCGGTCGGTATCGAGTACGACAATGTGCGCGCCCGGCTGATCCACGCGATCCCCGGCCTCCTCGCGTACGCGGGCGGCGCCATGGCCGTCGGCGCGCTGGCGGCGTATCTGATCTCGCGACGGGTTCATCGGCAGACCCGTGACCTGGCCTTCTCCGACATCGCGGGGCTCCTCGCGGAGCGCGAGGCGATGCTGCACGGCATCCGGGAGGGTGTGGTCGCCCTGGACCGCGCGGGCCGCGTGCGCCTCCTGAACGACGAAGCGCAGCGCCTCCTGGGCCTCGGCGACGAGGTGGTCGGCCGGTCGCTCGACGAGGCACTCGGCGCGGGTCGTACGACCGATGTGCTGGCCGGCCGGGTCACCGGCACCGATCTGCTCACCGTCCGCGGCCGGCGCGTCCTGGTCGCCAACCGGATGCCCACCGACGACGGCGGCGCCGTGGCCACCCTGCGGGACCGCACCGAGCTGGAGCAGCTGGGCCGCGAACTGGACTCCACGCGCGGCCTGATCGACGCCCTGCGCGCCCAGGACCACGAGCACGCCAACCGGATGCACACCCTCCTCGGCCTGCTCGAACTGGAGATGTACGACGAGGCAGTGGACTTCGTCGGTGAAGTGGTCGGTGACCATCGCGCGACCGCCGAGCAGGTCACCGAGAAGATCCACGATCCGCTGCTCGCCGCGGTACTGGTCGGCAAGGCGACCGTCGCGGCCGAACGCGGCGTGGCCCTGACGGTCACCGGCGGGACCCCGCTGCCGGACAGGTTGATCGATCCGCGTGGACTGGTCACCATCGTCGGCAACCTCGTCGACAACGCCCTCGACGCCGTCGCGGGCACCCCGCACGCGCGCGTGGAGGTCGAGTTGCGGGCCGAGGGACGCACGGCGATCCTCCGGGTTCGCGACACCGGGCCCGGAGTCCTGCCCGAACACCGTGAGTTGATCTTCACGGAGGGCTGGTCCACCAAGACGCCCCCGGCCCACCGTGAGCGCGGTATCGGGCTCTCCCTGGTGCGCCGGCTCGCCGAACGGCAGGGAGGCAGCGCCCGGGCCACCGAGGCGGAGGGCGGCGGCGCGGAGTTCACGGTCGTCCTGCCGGAGGCGCTGGCGGAGCCGGGACCGGTGACGCAATCGTCGGCGCCGGCGCTTACGTCTACGGCACCCGACGAGGGAGCCGGCCCGCACGACGAGCCGACGGCGGGCCGTGACGCGCGACCGGGCACGGCGCACGAGCCGGAGGACGCCGTCCCAGCCGCCGAGAAGGAGTCGCGATGATCGAGGTCCTGGTCGTGGACGACGACCTGCGGGTCGCCCGGGTGAACACCGCCTACGTGGAGAAGGTCCCCGGCTTCCGGGTGGCGGGCGTGGCGCACAACGCGGCCGACGCGCTGGAGCAGTTGGAGAAGCTGCCCCGGGTGGACCTCGTCCTCCTGGACCACTACCTCCCGGACGACACGGGCCTCATGGTCGTCCAGGAGATGCGCCGACGCGGCCACCAGACCGATGTGATCATGGTGACGGCGGCGCGTGACGTCTCGACGGTCCAGGCGGCGATGCGGCAGGGCGCCCTGCAGTACCTGGTGAAGCCGTTCGCGTTCGCGGGGCTGCGGGCCAAGTTGGAGGCGTACGCGGAGCTGCGGCGCACCCTGGACGGCGGTGGCGAGGCCGAGCAGGCGGAGGTCGACCGGATCTTCGGCGCGCTGTCGGCGGGCGGCGAGCCGGACCTGCCCAAGGGGCACTCGGCCACCACCACCGAGGTCGTGCGGCGGGCCCTGATGACGGCCGAGGGCCCGCTGTCGGCCCAGGAGATCGCCGATCGGACCGGCCTGAGCCGCCAGACCGCCCAGCGCTATCTGAAGCTCCTGGAGCGGACCGGACGCGCCCGTCTGACCCTCAAGTACGGCGACGCGGGCCGCCCTGAGCACCGCTACGAGTGGGCGACCCGCCCCTGACGTCACCCGCCCCGGACGTCGCCCCGCCCCTGGCCTCGCCCGCCCCTGGGCGTCCCCCGGGAGACGCGCGCGGCAAGCGCCGCCGACGGGCGCCCCCGGAGGGCCGTCAGACCGCCCCGGCGCCCGTCAGGGACCGCACCTCGGTCTCGGCGTGCTTCGCCTCGTCGGCCGGTTCGGCGGAGGTGACCGTGCCCAGCCAGCCGGCGAGGAAGCCCAGGGGCACCGAGACGAGGCCCGGGTTCCGCAGCGGGAAGTACTGGAAGTCGACGCCGGGGAACAGGGATTCGGGGCTGCCGGACACCACCGGCGACAGCAGCACCAGCACCACCGCCGGGACGAGTCCGCCGTACACGGACCACACGGCACCGCGGGTGGTGAAGCCGCGCCAGAACAGGGAATACAGCAGCACGGGCAGATTGGCCGAGGCGGCGACGGCGAAGGCCAGCCCGACGAGGAAGGCCACATTGAGGTCGCGGGCGAGCAGCCCGAGCGCGATGGCCACGGCCCCGATCCCGACGGCGGAGGTACGCGCCACGGCCACCTCGCTGTACGGCTTCGAGCGTCGGCGCTTCAGTGAGGCGTACAGGTCGTGGGCGACCGACGCGGACGAGGCGAGGGTGATACCGGCGACGACCGCGAGGATCGTCGCGAAGGCGATGGCGGCGACGATCGCGAACAGAACCGTTCCACCGGTGGAGCCCGCTCCGCCGCCCAGATCGAGGGCGAGGAGCGGAACGGCCGTGTTGCCGGCCGCGTTCGAGGCTCGAACGGCCGCGGGTCCGACGATCGCGGCCGCGCCGAAGCCCAGCACGATCGTCATCAGGTAGAAGCCACCGATGAGGCCGATCGACCACACGACCGAGCGGCGCGCGGCGCGGGCGGTCGGCACCGTGTAGAAGCGGGACAGGATGTGCGGGAGCCCGGCCGTGCCCAGGACCAGGGCGAGCCCGAGGCTGATGAAGTCGAGGCGGTCGGTCCAGTCGCCGCCGTACTTCAACCCCGGCGCGAGGAAGGCCGCCCCGTGCCCGCTGCGCTCCGCGGCCGTCCGCAGCAGGTGGTCGAAGTCTCCGTGGAACCTCATCAGGACGAGCACGGTCAGCGCGATCGCCCCGCCCATCAGCAGGACCGCCTTCACGATCTGAATCCAGGTGGTGGCCCGCATCCCTCCCAGCGACACATAGACGACCATGAGCGCGCCGACTGCGATGACCGTCCAGGCCCGCGCTGCCTCGCCCTCGCCGCCCAGCAGCAGCGCGACGAGGGTGCCCGCGCCCACCATCTGCGCCACCAGGTACAGAACGGACACGGTGACCGAGGAGGTTCCCGCCGCGACCCTGACCGGCCGCTCGCTCATCCGTGCCGCGACCACGTCGGCGAGCGTGAACCGCCCGCAGTTGCGCACCAGTTCGGCCACCAGGAACAGCACTACGAGCCAGGCCACCAGGAAGCCCACCGAGTACAGCAGTCCGTCGTACCCGAAGAGCGCGATGAGGCCTGAGATACCGAGGAAGGACGCGGCGGACATGTAGTCGCCCGCAATGGCAAAACCATTCTCCATCGGCGAGAACAAACGGCCGCCGGCGTAGAACTCCTCCGCCGAACCATGCCGGTTGCGACTGACCCAGGTCGTGATGCCCAGGGTGATCGCGATGAACACGCTGAACAGCAGCAGGGCAAGTGTCTGATGGTTCCCGGTCACCGCTCGCCCCCTGCGACGCCGCGCGTCAACTCCTGTGTGTCCCACCGCAGATCGAGGGCCGCCCGGTCCCGCCGCAGCCGCGCGTGGCGCGCGTAGGCCCAGGTGAACAGGAACGTCGTGAGGAACTGTCCGAGCCCCGCCAGCATCGCCACGTTGACCGCGCCCGCCACGGGCCGCGCCATCAGCCCCGGCGCGGTGGTGGCCGTGACCACGTATCCGACGTACCAGCTGAAGAAGACGGCGACTCCCGGGATCACGAATCTCCGGTACCGGCGACGGACCTCCTGAAAGGCGGCGCTGCGCTGCACCTCCACATACACGTCGCCCGCGGCCCGCCCCTCCTCCCGAGCGGCCGGCACGACGGGCGGCACCCCTCCCGCGCCGTCCACCCCTGCCCAGCCGGAGGCCAGCGCGTCATACCAGGGATCATCGAACCGCACGTCCGCCGGGGCCGCCCCTTGCCCCTCGACCGCACTCTCGGAACCACCCGCGCGACGGCGGGACCGGCCGGTACTTGACTGCATGCCCAAGCATGGACAGACCGCACTGATCCCCGCCGACCCCCTTCGCCATTGTTCACCCCATCAGGTGAAGCGCGGGCCGACTTCGCGCCTGAGACGGCGCGCCCGCCCGACCGACAGCCGGGCGGGCGCGGTGCTCACGCGTCGATACGGGACCGGTCCAACGTGGCCGCCGAGCTGGAGATGAACTCCTTGCGCGGCGCGACGTCGTTCCCCATCAGCAGGTCGAAGACCTGTTCCGCCGCCTCCAGGTCCGAGAGGTTGATCCGCCGCAGCGTCCGGTGCCGCGGGTCCATCGTCGTCTCCGCGAGCTGGTCCGCGTCCATCTCACCGAGGCCCTTGTACCGCTGGATGGAGTCCTTGTAGCGGATGTTCTTGCTCTGGAACTCCAGCAGCTTGTCCCGCAGCTCCCGGTCGGAGTACGTGTAGACGTACTTGTCCTGGCCCTTCTTCGGCTGCACCAGCTCGATCCGGTGCAGCGGCGGCACCGCGGCGAAGACACGGCCCGCCTCGACCATCGGCCGCATGTACCGCTGGAACAGCGTCAGCAGCAGGCACCGGATGTGGGACCCGTCCACGTCGGCGTCGGTCATCATGATGATCTTGCCGTACCGAGCCGCGTCGATATCGAACGTGCGCCCGGACCCGGCCCCTATGACCTGGATGATCGCGCCGCACTCGGCGTTCTTGAGCATGTCCGTCACGGACGACTTCTGGACGTTGAGGATCTTGCCGCGGATCGGCAGCAGCGCCTGGAACTCGGAGTTGCGGGCGAGCTTCGCCGTGCCGAGCGCGGAGTCGCCCTCGACGATGAACAGCTCGCTGCGGTCGACGTCGTCGCTGCGGCAGTCGGCGAGCTTGGCGGGCAGCGTCGACGACTCCAGGGCGGTCTTCCGCCGCTGCGCGTCCTTGTGCTGACGTGCGGCGATACGCGTCCGCGCGGCCGCGACCACCTTCTCCATGACGACCCGCGCCTGCGCGGCGGCGTCCCGCTTGGTGGAGGTCAGGAACGCCTTGAGCTCCTTGGAGATCACCTGCGCAACGATCCGGCGGGCCGCGGACGTGCCGAGGACCTCCTTGGTCTGGCCCTCGAACTGCGGCTCGGCCAGACGCACGGTGACGACGGCGGTCAGACCCTCCAGGGCGTCGTCCTTGACGACGTCGTCCTCGGCGACCCGGAGCATCTTCTTGGCGCGCAGCACCTCGTTCATCGTGCTCGCCACGGCCTGCTCGAAGCCGGCGACATGGGTGCCGCCCTTGGGCGTGGCGATGATGTTCACGAACGACTTGAGGGTCGAGTCGTACCCGGTGCCCCAGCGCAGCGCGACGTCGACGCCGAGTTCCCGGGTGACCTGGGTGGGGGTCATCTGGCCGTGCTCGTCCAGCACGGGGACCGTCTCCCTGAAGGTGCCCTCACCGGTGAAGCGGAGGATGTCGCAGACAGCCTTGTCGGTGGCCAGATACTCGCAGAACTCGCTGATGCCGCCGTCGAAGCGGAAGGACTCCTCGCCCTTGCTCCCGCCCTCACCGAGCCCGTACTCGTCACGGACGACGATGGTCAGGCCGGGCACCAGGAACGCGGTCTGGCGGGCACGCTGGTGGAGGTTCTCCAGCGAGAGCTTGGCGTCCTTGAGGAAGATCTGGCGGTCGGCCCAGTAGCGCACACGCGTGCCGGTACGCGTCTTCGGGATCCGCTTGGTCTTGCGCAGCCCGCCCGCGGCCTCGAACTTCGCGTCCGGGCCGTTGCCCGCGAAGGCGCCGGGCACACCGCGCCGGAAGCTGATGGCGTGGGTGCCGCCGTTGCGGTCCACCTCGACGTCCAGGCGGGCGGAGAGCGCGTTCACCACGGAGGCGCCCACGCCGTGCAGACCGCCGGAGGCCGCGTAGGAGCCGCCGCCGAACTTGCCGCCTGCGTGCAGCTTGGTCATGACGACCTCGACGCCGGACAGGCCGGTCTTGGGCTCGACGTCCACGGGGATGCCGCGGCCGTTGTCCCGGACCTCCACGGAGGCGTCGTCGTGGAGGATCACCTCGATGTGGTCGCAGTAGCCTCCGAGGGCCTCGTCCACGGAGTTGTCGATGATCTCCCAGAGGCAGTGCATCAGGCCTCGACTGTCGGTCGAGCCGATGTACATTCCGGGGCGCTTCCGCACGGCCTCGAGCCCCTCGAGGACGAGCAGGTGCCGCGCGGTGTAGTTGGAACCGTCCCGGTCTGCTCCGGTCAGCAGCGCTGTGGACGGCACGGACGTCTCGGCGGTCACGCGGTTCGCTCCTCGCTGAATTTCAGGTGAGGCCCTTTTGGGTAAGGGGCCCGGCTCGGTTGCCGGTCCGAGGGTACCGAGCCCTGGTAGAGCCGTTGTAACGCCACCCTCGCTGGAAACTCAGGGTAGTCCAGGCTCGCATGCGTGTTCGATCCCTCGATGGGGTGAAGTACATATCACGTTCCCTTCGAGGCATGAACCATTTAGGCTCCGGGCACGTCCTCATGAACAACCGGCAACCCAGCCGGGAGGACCGTACAACCGAGAGAGCAACCGCCAGAACCACCGACAGACAGCGCGAACCCGTACGACACGAAGACACGCACTACGGCTCATTCGCCGCCAACCGGCAACAGACAGCCGGCCTGGAAAGATTTTTTCGAGGAAAAGCCGCGAGCGGGAACGTTTTCGGCCTGGTTGGATGTTGACCCTGGTACGACAGCTCGTCGAGCTAGAGAAGAGGCGACGTGACTACTGTTCTGACCCCCGCGACCCCGCTGACGGCCGCTGACCGATGCGACCGCTGCGGCGCCCAGGCCTATCTGCGCGTCGTCCTGCTGAGCGGTGGAGAGCTGCTGTTCTGCGCCCACCACGGGCGTAAGTTCGAGCCTGAGCTCAAGAAGATCGCCGCGGAGATACAGGACGAGACGGAGCGGCTGACGTCCGTTCCCGCCACCGCGGAAACCGACGAACGCTGACGCTTCGCACCAACGACGAGCCGACACCGGCTCGAGGCCGGTGACCGGGCGGCCACTCCCGCACACACGGGGTGGCCGCCCGCTCTCGTTCCGCGGCCGCTCTCGTTCCTCCACGACCGCTCTCGTTCCGCACAAGCACTCGTTCCGTGGCCCTGTACGGCACCGTGGCGGTGCCGCCGTCGGGGACGCGGCATCAAGCGCCGGTACGGCGTTCAACGACCTCTCAGAGGCTCTCCGCGAGCACCTGGGCCGCGTAGGAGCCCCTGGTGTACACCCCCGGGCTCCCGGCCAGCCCGCAGCCGCTGCCCCATGACACGAGTCCGATCAGCTTCCCCTGGGCGACGAGCGGCCCTCCGCTGTCCCCCTGGCAGGCGTCCCGGCCGCCGTTCAGCTCTCCCGCGCACACCATGAAGTCGGCCCGATACCGGCCCTCCGCGCCGCCCGGGTAGGCCCTCTCGCACACGGAGTCGGCCAGCACCCGCACCGATGCGGCCCGCAGGCTCAGCGCGTAGTCCCCGGCGCCCGTGGTGTCGCCCCAGCCGTAGACGGCCGCGGCCGTGTCCGCCTCGTACGCCGGATCGCCGGCTTCCGCCAACGGGAGGACGGAACTCTCGGGGAGCGGTGTCGCCAGTGTGACCACGGCGAAATCCCCCGCGTTCGTAGAGGCGTCGTACCGCGGATTGACCCAGGTGTCGCTCACCGGGATCTCCTGACCCTCGTTCGACTGCAGATCGGCGCGGCCCGTGATGACCTTCAGGTCGGGGAGCCGTGCCGGGGGCCCGCCCAGCACGTCCTCGCTGAGGCAGTGGGCGGCCGTCATGACCGTGGAGGGACCCACCACGACGCCGCCGCAGAACTGCCCGGCTCTCGTACCCCCGAACCGGTCACGGCTGGACAGTGCCACCGTCCAGGGCGCCTGGGAGATCTCGACGGGATGACCGCCGATGACGACATCGGCAGTCGCGGTCGGAGGTGCGGCCAGCGGTATGACGGCCGTGGTGGCCGCGAGGGCCAGCAGTCGGGCGATGGTGGGACGCATGCGCGCTCCTGACTCCGGGAGATGAATGGCACACCCAGAGTTATCCACGTGGCGGGCGCCCGCATGCCGCGCCCACGCCGAAGGCCCGGCTCCTTCGGGGGAACCGGGCCTTCGATGCCTGTCTCGGCCTGCCGCGCGGACGGTGCCTCGACGGGCTCAGTCGAGGTAGTCGCGCAGGACCTGCGAGCGGGACGGGTGGCGCAGCTTCGACATCGTCTTCGACTCGATCTGACGAATGCGCTCACGCGTGACGCCGTACACCTTGCCGATCTCGTCGAGGGTCTTCGGCTGACCGTCGGTGAGACCGAAGCGCATGGAGACGACGCCCGCCTCGCGCTCGGAGAGCGTGTCGAGGACGGAGTGCAGCTGCTCCTGGAGGAGCGTGAAGCTGACCGCGTCGGCCGGGACGACGGCCTCGGAGTCCTCGATGAGGTCACCGAACTCGCTGTCGCCGTCCTCGCCCAGCGGGGTGTGCAGGGAGATCGGCTCGCGGCCGTACTTCTGGACCTCGATGACCTTCTCCGGGGTCATGTCGAGTTCCTTGGCCAGCTCCTCCGGGGTGGGCTCGCGGCCCAGGTCCTGGAGCATCTGGCGCTGGACGCGCGCGAGCTTGTTGATGACCTCGACCATGTGCACCGGGATACGGATGGTGCGGGCCTGGTCGGCCATCGCTCGGGTGATCGCCTGACGGATCCACCAGGTGGCGTACGTGGAGAACTTGTAGCCCTTGGTGTAGTCGAACTTCTCGACGGCGCGGATCAGACCGAGGTTGCCCTCCTGGATGAGGTCCAGGAAGAGCATGCCGCGGCCGGTGTAGCGCTTGGCCAGGGAGACCACCAGACGGAGGTTGGCCTCCAGGAGGTGGTTCTTGGCGCGGCGGCCGTCCTCGGCGATGATCTCCAGCTCGCGCTTGAGCTTGGGGGCGAGCTTGTCGGCGTTGGACAGCTTGTCCTCGGCGAACAGACCGGCCTCGATGCGCTTGGCGAGCTCGACCTCCTGCTCGGCGTTGAGCAGGGGGACCTTGCCGATCTGCTTGAGGTAGTCCTTGACGGGGTCGGCGGTGGCACCGGCGGCGGCGACCTGCTGGGCCGGCGCGTCGTCCTCGTCCTCGTCGGAGAGGACGAAACCGGCGCTCTCGGCGCCCTCGGGCTCGTCACCGGGCTTGCCGCCGGGGGTCTCCTCGAGGACTTCTTCCTCGATGAGCTCGACGTCGTCCTTCTTGGAGGTGGTCTTCTTCGCCGCCGTCTTCTTGGTGGCGACGGTCTTCTTGGCGGGGGCCGCCTTCTTGGCAGTCGCCTTCTTGGCGACGGCCTTCTTGGCGGGGGCGTCCTCGGCGGAGGCTTCGGCCGCGGGTGCCGCCGGCGCGGCGGCGGTGGCCTTCTTGGTGGTCACCGTCTTCGCCGCGACCGTCTTGGTGGCGGTGCGCTTGGCCGGACTCTTCGCTGCGACGCTCTTTCGGGTGCGCTTTGGCTCCGCGGCACTGACCATCAGCGTCACACCCTCTTCCTCGAGGATCTGGTTGAGGCTGCGCAGTACGTTTTTCCACTGAGTGGCCGGGATCTGGTCAGCTTCGAAGGCCCGACGCACATCGTCGCCGGCGATCTGCCCCTCAGCCTTTCCCCGCTCAATGAGCGCCATGACAGAGACGGACTCGGCGATCTCCGGCGGGAGCGTACGGGATGTGCTGGCCGACACGAACAACCTCTCGGAACGTTGGAAAACGGCTTCCGGCCCCGTCCACTGTGGACAGGAGCCGACCACCGGCTTGGGGATGGGCCGACGGTGCGGGCGGGGGCCGGGAAGATGCACAGCGCCCTGAACGGCGTCCGTATTCCCTCCGCGGCTGTCACCTCTTAGGTCATCGCGTGGTTCCCGCGAGCGTTACGCCCAATCTGCGTGGCCCGAGTCACACCCCGTAAGCGCTCAAAAGCGGTCAGATATGGCCAGAGGTAGTCGAGCAGGGCCACAGCCGGTGCTCATGCATCGTGTACCCACACGATTCCCGAACGAACTACCCGGCGGGGGTCCGCCAGATTTGCGGAGCGTTACGGTCCCGTTCCGGGGGCCGATGGGAACCGGGGCGACGGGAACCGGGGTCCGGCACGGGTCTCGCCCACCCGGGGAGGACCCGCCCGGGGGCGCGGCGATCCCGCACCGGGGCCCACGGGCGGCGGCACCCCGGCCGTCGGCCCGGCGGCGCGTCGGCCCGTCGCGCCGCCGGGCCCCGCCGAATCCCGGAAGGATCCGATGGGGTCCGGCGGCACACGGTTCGCCGGCACACGGTTCGCCGGCCGATCAGGGTCGTCGAGAGCTCACACCGCGACCGTGCCGCTGTCGCGCTCTGCGTGCCCTCAGTGCTCGCGCGGCGCGGGCACCACACGTTCCACCTCGGGGTGGACCGTCAGCAGCTGTCGCATGGCCGCCTCGGCCGCCCCTCCGTCGCCCGCGGCGAGGGCGTCGACGATCCGGGCGTGGTGCACGAGGGTCGACTCGCCCGGCCGGTCGCAGCCGGTGGCGGGGCCGCCGGAGACCTGGAGCGCCGCCGAGACGATGCCGGAGAGGTGCTCCAGCATGCGGTTGCCCGCGACCTGGATGAGCAGCGAGTGGAACTCGGCGTCCGCGCGGGAGAAGGTCAGCGCGTCACCCTGGGCCATGGCGTGCCCCATGAGCTCGACCATGTCGCCGAGCCGCTGCTGGACGTCGTCGCGGCCGTGCCCGGCGGCGAGGCGGGCGGCGAGCGGCTCGATCGTCCAGCGCAGCTCGCTGAGCTCGCGGCGCTGGTCGTCGCGCTGGGGGCCGAAGGCCCGCCACTCGATGATGTCCGGGTCGAGCAGGTTCCAGTCGCTGACCGGGCGGACCCGCGTGCCGACGTTCGGGCGGGCGCTGACCAGGCCCTTCGCCTCCAGGACGCGGAGGGACTCACGGACGACGGTGCGGGAGACCTCGAAGCGCTGGCCGATCTCCTCGGGGACGAGCGGGCGGTCGGCCCCCAGGTCGCCGGAGACGATCATCTGGCCGAGCTGCTGGACGAGTTGGCCGTGGAGCCCGCGTCCACGGCTCCCGGCGGCGCGACGGCCCACGCGCCCCAGCTCGGGGTCCGCGCCGTCCCAGGAGGGGAGGCCGACACGGTCGACGCCGGGGTGCTCGGCGTAGGGGTAGCGGTCGAGTTCGCCCGGTCCTGCGAGGCCGGAATCGGCGGAGCGGGCGGCGGTCATCATGGTGTGCGCAAGGGTACTCACGCATCCTTTGTCGGCTGCGTTCTCAACTCCCTTGAGGTCTTTGGTGAAAAGCACACGAAAGGGTGATCGCTCACCCCGTCGCAATTGACGCCTTATCGGAAAGAAATGGGCGTTCTACGAGGAGTTGTGCACATTGCGGCGACGGAAGAGCACGGAGGGTGAGCACGAAAGGGTGAGGGCGATCATCATCGGACCCCGCTGCGTACCGTCGTGAGCAGATAGGCCCCCAGCAAAGCGGTCAGCGACAACAGCAGCGCGCCTCCCTCGGGTTGGACGATCACCTGCGCCGCAGCCTCCACATAGCGCTCACCGCCGAACGGCCACTGCGTCAGCACGAGCTCGCGCAGCCGCATCGGAAATCCGATCGCATGTCGCACAGCCGGCCCCTCCAGCGCCTTCTGCACCAGGGGGACGACGAGGAGGGGGACGGCGACCACGGCCGCGAGCCCCGCACTGGTGGAACGGAAGACCCCCGCCGCGAGGACTCCCGCCCAGGCGCACCCCACGACGAGGCCGAGCCAACTCGCACCGAGCGGCAGCCAGTCACCGGGGACCGAGGTGAGTTCCGGTCCATGGAGCAGGTAGAGCACCTCCAGGTCGCAGCCGACGGTGAACAGGGCCAGCAGCAGCCCGGCGGCGGCCGAGACGAGGAGTTTCGCCGCGAGCAGGCCCAGACGGCGGGGAACGGGGCCACGGTCCACGGCCAACGCCGGGTACCGGAACTCGTCCCCGAAGGCGATCGCGCCGAGCAGCCCGGCCCCGACGGCAGCGGGCGGCAGCGGAAGCTCCCGCGGCCACGCGGCCAGCAGCCGTGGCTGCGGAGTGTGCCCCATCGCGGCCAGCACCGCGGCCAGGAACGCGGAGACGACGATCACGACGACGGCGGTCACATAACCGGTCGCGACCCCCGTGGCCCGGCGCAACTCGTACAGCACGGGACGCAGGGGGTTGGACGCCGGGCGAACGGTGATGGGGGGCGGGAGCGGGGGCAGCGTGCCGGCTTCGACCGAGCGGGGCAGGTGGGGCGGGCGAGGAGTGAGGTGCCGTGAAGCATCGGTGGTGTTGATGTGATTTGTGTGGCTGCTGGGGCTGGAGTGGTCGGGGGCACCGTCCACCCCATGAGCCTCCTCGGCGGAGTCACCGGAATCCTCCTCCCCCGGTTCCCCTTCACCAGGTCGCGACGGTGTCGACGTCGCGGCGGCCATCGGCCCCATGTCACCGATCTCGTCGGCGAGTTGGTGTACGAGAATGCCGTGCCGGAACGCGGTCTCACCTACCTCGGCGCACGTACTGCCGTACACGGAGAGCCGGTTGCCGCCCTCGCGGACGATCTCCACGGAACGTCGTGCGGTCCGGGCCTCCTTGGTCAGCAGGGCGCCGAGACGGGCGGCGTGCGGGGTGCGGACGGCCACCCGGGGGCGGAGGCGGGTGCGGGAGAAGTCGGCGACGTCCTGGTCGGCGACGAGTCGGCCCTGTTCGAGGGTGAGTACCCGGTCGGCGATCCGTGCGGCCTCCTTGGGGTCGCCGGTGGTGAACAGGACGGCGCCGCCCTGGGTCGCGTGCGCCCGCATGATCCCGTGCAGCCAACGCCCTTCGCGCACGGACAACCCGTGGGTGGGCTCGTCGAGGACGAGGGCGTGCGGGTCGGACAGCAGCGCACAGGCCAGTCCGAGTCGGCGGTCCATGCCCCGCGAGAGAGTGCTCAACCGGGCCTCGCGCAGACTGACCAGACCCACCACCTCCAGGACTTCGTCGGCCCGCCGCACGGGCAGTCCCGCGGCCGCGCACAGCATCCGTAGATGACCGCGGACCGTGCGGGCCGGGTGCCCCGGTACTTCGCCGAGCAGAGCACCCACTTCGCGGTTGGGGTGCGCGATGCGGTGCAGGGGGCGGCCTCTGAAGTAGGTGATTCCGCGGCCCTTTTGGAGTTCGAGCATCAGCCTGAGCACGGTCGTCCTGCCCGCACCCGACGTTCCGAGGAGTGCGGTGACACGGCCGGAGTGCGCCTCGAACGACACGTCGTCGACGGCGCGCGGAAGCTCCTTGCGAGGGGTGCTGGTCAATCCGATGGCCTGGATCACCCGAAGCAAGATAGCGCGATATGTACGGTTTTCCGGGCACCTCGCGGCTCGCTTCGAGGCAGCGGGCGGCGCCGGACGACGCCGCCGGACAGACCTCGGCTCCCTGGACCTCGTCCCGTCAGACCTCGGGGCGGAGCATCGGCGGGTTGAGGAGGGTGGCGCCACCGGCACGGAAGAGCTGGGCGGGGCGGCCGCCCTGCCGAGTGGTGGTGCCACCGGTCGGCACCAGGAAGCCGGGCGTACCCGTCACCTTGCGGTGGAAATTGCGCGGGTCGAGCGCCACGGCCCACACCGCCTCGTAGACGCGGCGCAGCTCACCGACGGTGAACTCCGGCGGGCAGAAGGCGGTCGCCAGCGAGGAGTACTCGATCTTCGAGCGAGCACGCTCCACGCCGTCCGCAAGGATCTGCGCGTGGTCGAAGGCCAGCGGCGCCACCGGCTCGCCGTCGCGCCCGTAGCCCCCTTCAGCCAGCAACTCCTCGACGGGCGCCCAGCGCGCGCTGTTCGCGTCGCCGCCCGGCCGGGGTGCCGGCAGGTCGGGGGCGAGCGCGAGGTGGGCGACGCTGACGACCCTCATCCGCGGGTCTCGCTTCGGGTCGCCGTAGGTCGCCAACTGCTCCAGGTGCGCACCGTTGTCCTGTGCCGGGGCGGACGGGTCGTGGGCGGTCAGCCCGGTCTCCTCGGACAGTTCCCGTGCGGCGGCCTGTGCCAGATCCTCGTCGGGCCGTACGAAGCCGCCGGGCAGCGCCCACCGCCCCTGGAAGGGCTGTTCGCCCCGCCGCACGGTCAGCGCGCACAGCGCGTGACGGCGGACGGTCAGCACGACCAGGTCGACGGTGACGGCGAAGGGCGGGTAGTCCGACGGGTCGTAGGGCATGCCGCGATCATAGTCGTCTTCCTGACGATAAACACTCCCTTCAGTGGTCGCTTCCGTTCTTGATCCGCTTCTCTCCGACACCTGACTCATGATCCACCCGGTGCCTTCGCGAGATCCGCACAGAGCGAGGTCGATCATGCGTCCGCCGAGGTCACCCTCCCAGCTGCAGACCGTCGGCCGCTTCCTCGACCATGGCGAGCCCCAGTCTGCTGACGCGCACGGCGAAGGGGGCGCCGGCCACGCGCAGGCCGGTCAGGCCGATCTCGCCCAGCGGCGCGCTGCTCACCGGACGCAGCGTCACCGTGCCGGCCGGGGTGTCCGGCCGGATACCCACGAGGGTGGCGAGCAGCAGCACACCCGAGGCCGCCGCGGTCGCGGCCGGTCTGCACGCGGCCGGATGCGGCAGGGGCGCGCCGCCCGCCGTGCGCTGCTCCCCCGCATACATCTCCGGCAGCCGGTGGCCGAAGCTCTCGGCCGCCGCCAGCACTCCCCGCATCAGAGCGCTCGCCTCCTTCTCGTAGCCCGCCGCCGCGAGCCCGGCGACCGCGATCGCCGTCTCCTGCACGCGCACGGCACCGCTGCGATGCCCGAACGGGTTGTACGCCGCCTCCTTGGCACCGAGGCTGCGCAGCCCCCACCCGGAATCCATGGCAGGTCCTCCGAGCAGCCGCGCGAGCTGCTCGGTCTGCACCTTGTCGAGCAGGCCCGGAGCCTGGCGGCCCCCGCCGAGCAGTCCTGTGTCGAGGAGGTGGGCTGTGGCCGCGCCCAGATGTGGGACGAGGCGCCCGTCGAGGGTGCGTGCGGCGGCGGGCCGGCCGCCGCCGCGGTCCTCCACCCAGAAGTCCGCCTGGAATCGGGTGCGCAGCCGTATCGCCCACTCCCTCAGCTCGTCCGCGCCGGGTCGGCCGTACGCGTCGAGCAGGTCGGCGCCCAGCAGCGCGGCCCGGTGGGCGTGTGCCTGGGTCTCGCAGCGCAGCGGGCCGCCGGGGCCGGGGTCGGGCAGATAGGTCCCGGCTCCGACGGTGGCCCGCAGCCACCGCAGACAGCGCTCGGCGGCCGGCAGCAGCTCCTCGGTCTCCTGCTCGGGCAGCCCCCAGCGTCTGGCCTCGGCGAGGAGCGCGGGGAAGAGGAGGGTGGCTTCGGTGCCGGTGCAGCCCGGCGGCAGATGAGGGCCCGCGTCCCTCCGTGGGCCGGGGATCATTCCCGACCGGGCCATCGGGCCGGCGAGTTGAGTGCGGGCCAGGGTGCGCAGGGTGCCCGCGGCGAGACGCGTACCTAGGGGCAGCGTCATACGGGCCGCGATCAGGGCGTCGGCCGGGGCCATGCCGCAGCGCCAGGGCGCGCCCGCCGCGAGGTGGATGTCGGACGGGTGGGCGGGGTCGCGCAGCAGTAGAGATTCCAGGTCTTCCAGGCATGTGTGCAGCAGCGCCCCGGCCCGCGGGTCGTCGCCTGCGGCGTCCGCCTGGGCGAGGGGGCTCGTGGCTCCGCGTCCCACCGGTCTGATGGGGCCCGCCCCGTCCGGTCGTACCCGTAGCTCCACGCTGCGCGAGCCACCGGGGGGCAGTTCCAACTCCCAGCGCAGCAGCCCGGCCGAGGCCAGGGCGTCGGCGGGTGGCGGGGAGGCGGTGACGGTCGAATGACCGGTGGCGCAGGACCAGCGCAGGCCCGCGTCACGGACGCTGGCGGGCAGCTCCGGCCCGGCGCTGCCGGAGGCGACGGCGCCCAGTTCCGCGAGGTCCGTGCCCAGGGACACCTCGACGGGCAGGCGCAGTGGCCGGCGGGCCGTACTGTGCAGGGTGATCCGCTCGGTGCCGTCGGCGTGGCGGGTGCGTTCGACGATCACGTCCGGGTCGGGACCGGCGTCGGCGGAGACGCGCAGCGTTCCCACGATGCGGGCCCGGTCGGCCGTGACCATCCGCGCCTGGACCGGAAGGGGCTCCCGTCCGGCCACACGGATCTGGCAGCGCGAGAGCATGCGCCGTCCCCCGCGGTAGAAGCCTTCCAGCCCCTCACCGGTCAGCTGGCCGTGTTCGCCGGAGATCGCGAGGCCCGGCAGAGCGACGCAGGTCAACGTGGTGTGGGCGGGGGGCAGCTCCGTGGGGCGTCGGGGGCCCGGAAGCGACGGTGAGGTACGCGCCTGGTTTCCGCCAGGCGTGGCGGTCGGTGGGGTGGGGGTGCCCGGGCCGGTTGTGGGGAGCTTGGGGCCGCTCGGGGTCCTCGGGCGCACGCCGATGGCGGGCGATGACGGGTTGCGGATCTCCGGGCGTGGGGCCGGGATGCCGTCCCCCCTGCGGGTGCGGGGGGTGGGCTGGCGGAGCCTGCCGAACGACGGGATGTCGTCGTAGGCGTCGGGCAAGGAGGGCAGGGACATGGAGTGGCTTCTTCTGCGTTCGGCGCGCGGTGGGTGCGCTCGGCACCTGGTGGAGAACAGTGGTGGCGGTGTGACGGGACGGGGTGGCGGCGAGGACAAGCCACGGATACCGCCACTCAGGTGAACGGAACGGCTCCACTCCGGGTCACGGTGCAGCCGTTCATCGGCGTACGTCCCTTCTGGGGCACGGCCACTCATCGGCGTACGTCCCTTCTGAGGCACGGCCACTCATCGGCCTGCGTGCCTTTCGGGGCACGGCCGCTCATCGGCATGCGTCCCTTTCCGGGGCACAGCCGCTCATCGGCGTACCGCCCTTCCTGGCCGTGCGTCGGGGCCTGCGTCCCTTCCACGTCACGGCTGTTCATCGGCCTGCGTCCCCTCCGGCTTCGCACCTTGGCCGTCGACGGCCCGGCGGGCCCGTGCTCGGCCGCTGGGGCCGTCGGCGGCGCGTGCCGAGCGTCGGCCTCCGGATGAGGCGCCGTCGGTGGAACGCGGACGACGTGGCTGGGCCGGACCGCGGGGTGAACGCCGGCCGGCGTGGGTGTCCGGGCTCCGCTCCGGTCGTGACCGGCGCCGGCGCCGAGAGCCGGTGCCGCATGCCTTGTCCGCGGATGCCACGCGACCGGGTGACGGCTCGACCGCCGTTGTCGCCTCGCTCGGCTGCTCCGCGACGTCCGGTGCGGCCTCGGCGCCTGCCTCCGTCGTGGTCCTCGGAAGCGCTCGCCCCCTGCGTTCCGCGCGGAGGCAGCGGCGGATCGACTCGGGGTCGAGGCCTTCGTTGCAGGCCTGGTGGAGGAGGCGGGCGAAGAGGTAGTCGCGGTCGGCGGCGAGGGCCATGGCCAGGGCTTCGCGGGCCTCCAGCTCGTCGCCCGTGGACCACGCCACCCAGCCGGCCAGTGTGAGAGGAGCTGCGGCGTGTTCTCCATAGGGGCCCACGCAGCGGCGGGCGAGAGCGCGCCAGAGTCGGAGCGCGGGACTCGCCTCGTCACCCTCCATCCACTCCGCGGCCCGGTCCCGGGTCGCCCTGTCCTGGAGGCCCAGAATCATGGTCGCGGCGTCGTCATGACCGATCAGCTCGTCGTCCCGCAGGTCCGCGTCGAGGGTGCCGGACACGGTCGGTACGGCCGCGAGGCGCTCCATGGCGCGCCGGACCACCGCGAGCGTCTCCTCCGCCACGTCAGCGCGGCTCTCCGCTTCCAGGATGCGCGGGACGAGGGCAGCCTGGGCGGCGTCGAGCGCGGCCTCCTGCTGCAGAGCCGCCGCGGTCTCCCAGGGCATCAGCCGTGCCCGCAACTCCCGTAGCGTGCCGCGCACCTGAAGGCCCGCGTAGGTCGCGGCAGCGGCGAGCACGGAAGTGCCGGGCAGCCCCATCGCCTCGCCGTCCGGGGAACAGCATCCGTTGCCCGGGCAGCAGTACGACCAGAAGCGGCCGTCGGAGATGCACAGGGCCTCGACCACCGGGACGTCGAGGGCGCCGCAGGCCCTGCGCAGGAGTTGGGCCAGTGGCCGCAGGCGCTCCATGACGTCGCGCGCCGACTCGCCGCCCGCCGGGTCCTGGCACAGGAAGGCGACCATGCTCTCCGGTTTGGCGCCCCGGCGCTCGCTGCCGGTCACCAGCCCGTGGGCCAGTTGCTGCGCCACGGACGGCCAGTCGTCCGTGTGGGCCGGGATCCCGAGCCGGGCACGCCCGCCGAACCGCCCCTTCGCCTCCCCGTCGTGCAGTGCGACGAGAACGATGCTGTCCTCGGGGCGATAGCCGAGCAGATACGGCAGGGCGTCGGCCAGCTCGGCCGGGGTCCGCAGGGTGACCTGTTGCTCGCCGCCGGGGCCGACGGCCGCGCCGTGCCCCGCGTACGCCCCGCATTCACCGTGACCCATGAGCGGGACAGTCCCTTCGGGTGCCGGCGCATGCCCCACTAGCGGCACCGCCCTCTCGGGTACCGCCCCGTGCCCCGCGGACTCGTCGTGCCCGGGCTGATGTCGTGGCCCCCAGTCGTCACGCTCCGACCGAGGCCGCGGCTCCCAGTCGTCACGGTCCGGGAGAGGTCGCCGCTCGCGGTCCTCGTAGGCGGTGGTCTCCCCACGCCCGCTCCAGCCGTTCTGCCCGCTGATGTCACCGTTGCCGGAGGTCCCGGCCGCTTCGCTGTGATTCGTCATGCGGCGACCATCTCGCGGATCTTGGAATTCCGCTTTGACCTGTGGATAAGTCCGACCATGGCCACGTCAGAGGTTGTCCACAGGTCCGCACCGCTCGTCGGCGCGATGTCCGAGGCATCGGCTTGCATGGGGCCATGAACGACGCGAACCTGCCGAACCTGCCCACCCCGGATCCCCACCATCCGCCCGCATCCGGCTCAGTCCACCCGCTGGTCGTCGGGGGCGGGGGCCGGCCCCGAGCCAACCAGGACGTCACTGTGCGGGGAACGGGCCTTGACCGGCGGGGCGGCGGGCGGTGCCGTGGGTCCGACGGGGGACGGATAGAGCGCGGCGTGCCGACGGCGGGCCTCGGCGACGGCTTCCGAGCGCGGCACCGCGATGTGATCCGCCCGGCCGTCCGCCCGGAGGGCGGTGACCAGGCACAGGTCGTCGAGGCGGCGCGCGCCGCTCAGGTGCCGGGCCGCGCCCCGTGCCCCTGTCGGAACCGTCAGGCAGATCTCGCCCGCGGTGTCGAACTCGGTGACCGGCAGGCCCTCGGCCCGCAACCGCCCAGCCACCGCCCGACGTTCGCGGCCGGACCGGAACGACCACACATCGCTGCCCTGGTGCACCACCACGGCAGCCGCCTCCGGCCCCACCCCCACGACGGTGCCGACGGCCCGCTGCTCGCCGACCACGACCCCGTCACCCACAACACCAGCCCGGTCCCGCACCAGGGCCCCTTCCCCGGCCACGCCCCCCTCCTCCGGCTCGCCCCCCAACCGCTCCCCCACCCCGGTGTCGCCCGCCGCCCCCTCACCCCAGGGGAAGGGACGGCACCACACCCTCACCCCCGCGCGCTCCGCCCACTGCACAGCGCCCTCGTGGACGACCTTGGCCCCGTGGCGGGACATCCGCCGCACCCCCTCGTAGCTGATCCGGGAGAGGGTGCGGGCCTCCGGGACGAGATAGGGGTCGGCGGTGCAGACGCCGGGCACGTCGGAGAAGAGTTCGCAGGTGTCGGCGCCCACCATCGCCGCCGTCGCCACCGCGGAGAGGTCCGAGCTGTTGCGGCCGAGCATGACGGTCCGCCCGTGCGCGTCGACCGCCTGGCCGCCGGGGACGACCGCGATCCCGCCGTCGGCCAGGGCGCGGGACAGCGCCGTGGCGTCGGCCGAGGTCACCGTCGCCCGGTCCGGCGGGCCCTCGGCGAGGAGACCGGTGCCCGCCGCGGGAACCGGATGCGCGGCCACGCCCTGGGCGTCGAGCGCGGCCGTGAGCAGGGCGACGCTGACGGTCTCACCGGTGGTCAGGAGCATCGCGGCGACCGAGGCCGGTGGGTCGCCGGCGAGGGCGTCCAAGGTCTGCTGGAGTCTGCCGGTCGTCCCGGACATCGCGCTCACCACGGCGACCAGTGGGCGCTCCTCCTCGGCGCTGCGGCGCACCGCGTACCGGGCGACGCGGTGATAGCCGTCCAGGTCGGCGAAGGCGGAGCCGCCGAACTTCAGCACCAGCGGACGGCTGCCGGGGGCGCGGCGGGGGGTCATCCGAGCCACCCGTTCTTGGTGGCGAGTTCCACGATCTGCAGGGCGTTCAGTGCCGCTCCCACCCACAGGTTGTCGGCGACCACCCACAGAGCCACCGCCCGGTCGTCCTCGGGCTCGACGCGAATACGGCCGACATGGACCAGGGCCCGGTCCTCGGGGCGGGCGAAGACGGTGCGAGGCATGGGGTAGGAGGGATCGTCCGACCGGCGGTAGGCACGGAGGCCGGGCGTGGCGGCCAGGGCCTCCTCGACGGACACGGTGGTGACCGGCTCCTTCAGCCGGAGGTGCACGGCCTCGGAGTGGCAGTCGAAGACCGGGACGCGTACCGCGGTGGCGCTCACCCGCAGCTCCGGCAGGCCGAGGATCTTGCGCGGTTCACGGACGAGTTTGCGTTCCTCGTGCGTGAGCCCGGTGTCGTCCCGCAGCCCTATCTCGGGGACGAGGTTGAAGGACAGCGGCTGCCCGAAGCGCCCGCCGGGGGCACCCTGCGCGCGGGGCTCGTCCAAAATGGTCCTGGAGCCCTCCGCCAGCTCCCGCAGACCGCGTACTCCGCCGCCGGACGCCGCCTGGTAAGTCGCCACCACGACGCTCTCCAGGCCCGCCAGTTCGTGCAACGGGTGCAGGGCGCGCACCAGTTGGATGGTCGAGCAGTTGGGATTGGCCACGAGGCCGCTCACCGGGCGGTCGTCGAGGGCGCCGGGGTTGACCTGCGGCACCACGAGGGGGACATCGGGGCGCATCCGGAAGGCAGAACTGTTGTCGACGACCAGCACCCCGGCCGAGGCGAGCCGCTCCGCCTCTCGGGCGCTCACCTCCGCGCCCGCGGAGAAAATGGCGACATCCAGACCCCTCGGGTCCAGATCGTCGAGGGTGACCACGTCCGTCATGGGCAGGGAGAGCGCCAGTTCGGCGGCCAGATCACGACCGACACTGCGCGCCGAGCCGACGGGTGTCACCTGCTCCACGGGCACGATCCCGCCGTCGAGCAGGGCCAGGCACTCCCGGCCCACCGCTCCGGTGGCGCCCACTACCGCGATGCGCAGCATTCGGTTCCTCCTGTCGGCCCCCCGTGTGGGGCTCAGTGCGTGGTCGTGTCGGGTAAGCGGCCCCGGAAGGCACGCCGATAGGCATTGGGGGTGGTGTTGAGGGAGCGCACGAACTGGTACCGGAGGGCCGCCGCGTTGGCGAAGCCCGTCCGTGCCGCGACCATCTCCATGGTGTCGTCGGTGTTCTCCAGCAGCCGCTGGGCGCTCAGCACCCGCTGGGCCAGCAGCCAGCGGTAGGGGGTGGTCCCCGTCTCCATCCGGAAGCGGCGGGCGAACGTGCGCGGCGACATGCAGGCCCGCGCCGACAGCTGCTCGACGCTGATCTCCTGGTCCAGGTGCCGCTCGGCCCAGGCCAGGACCTCGCGCACACCGTCCTCCCCGACGTGCGCGACCGGTCGTTCGATGTACTGGGCCTGGCCGCCCTCCCGGTGCGGGGGCACCACCATGCGCCGGGCGATGGCGTTGGCGACGTCGCTGCCCTGGATCTTGCGCACCAGGTGGAGGCAGGCGTCGATGCCCGCGGACGTGCCGGCGGAGGTGAGGATCGGGTCCTCGTCGACATAGAGGACGCCCGGTTCGACCTGGGCCTTGGGGTAGCGCTCGGTGAGCGCGGCGGCGTACCGCCAATGGGTCGTGCAGCGCCGTCCGTCGAGCAGTCCCGCGGCGCCCAGGACGAAAGCGCCCACACAGACGCTCACGACCCGGGCGCCGCGGGCCACCGCCTGCCGCAGTGCCTCCAGAAGAGCGGGCGGGAAGTCCCTGGTGTGGAAGTCGTCCCCCACCGGGATGGCGATGAGATCGGCTTCCTCCAGCCGGTCGAGCCCGTAGGGCGTGCTGATGGTGAACCCGGGCACCGCCCGCACCGACGAGGCTTCCGCGGCGACGAGAGCGAAGTCGTACGCGGGCAGCCCCTCCTCGCTGCGGTCGATCCCGAATACTTCGCACACGACACCGAGTTCGAATGGATGGACGTTGTCGAGCAGGACCGCGGCTACGTTCTTCAGCATGGGAACCAATGTGGCAGTAATGCGTGGTCTTCTGACAGTCCCTGCGCTGTCGCCTGGCCGGATCGGCCCGCATACTCTCGGCATGGGCCCTGGAGCGATGGGAGTCACTCACTCGCGTTCATGGGCGGAGGCGCATCGTCGAAGGGCTCACCAATGGAGACGATCCCACTGCGGATTCCCATTACCACGGCCTGTGTGCGATCGGATGCGCCGACCTTCGTGAACACGGCGGACAAGTGGTTCTTCACCGTCTTCTCCGATATTCCGAGTGCTTTGGCCACGCGACGATTCGAATTTCCCCGGGAGATGAGCACCAGGATCTCGCGCTCACGGGCCGTCAGCAGGTCGAGCGAGGTCCGGGCCGCGAGGACCTCCTCGGAACGCGACGGTTCGACGGCGGTCCGGCGGCCGCCGTCGGCGTCGGCGTCGGCCCGTAAGTCCTCGATCACCTGCTCCTGGGCTTCCAGAGCACCTTGCGCCTCGTCCAGCGCCTTGTGCACGTTGGCGACGACCTCGGCCAGTGCCGCCACGGGCTGCGCCGGCGCCCCGCACAACACGCAGCACCGTCGGGCTCTCGACTCGGTGGCGGGCTCTCGCACAACACGTGACATTCATGAACTCCCTCCATCGATATGAATGAAATGAGACGCGCTTCTCCATAGGATTCGGGGGCTGCGGGGGTGAGTTCGGGCACCGGGTCAGGAAGAAAGCTGCGCGTGGATCGCCACCGTCTTGCAACGCGTGTATTCGCGCAATGCCTCCAGGCCTTTCTCCACTCCGATTCCCGATCGCCGGTAGCCGCCGAACGGCAACTCGACTCCACCGGCCGCGCTGTAGTTGTTGACGAACACCTGCCCCACCCGCAGACGCTGGGCGAGCCAGTGGGCCGTCGTCACGTCCGACGTCCAGATTCCGGCGGCCAGTCCGTAGGTGGTGTGTTCCGCGAGGGCGACCGCCTCGTCCAGCGTGTCGAAGACCGAGACGCACAGGACGGGTCCGAATATCTCCTCGTTGAAGACCCGGTGGTCCGGGGTCACCCGGTCGAGGATGGTGGGTTCCACGTAGAAGCCCTCGTCGTACAGGTCCCCGCGTGGTACTCCCCCGCCGACGACGACCTCGGTGGTGCGCCGGCCGTCGGCGAGATGTCCGAGCACTCTGTCGCGCTGGCGGTCGGAGATGAGCGGGCCGAGGTCGGGATCGTCGATCCCCGGCCCGATGCGCAGGGAGCGGAACTCCTCGGCGAGGGCGGCGACCAACTCGTCGTGCACGGAGCGGTGGACGAGCAGCCTGCTGCCGGCCGAGCAGTTCTGTCCGGCGTGCTCGGTGATCGACTCCACGATCTGCGGCACCGCGCGTGCGACATCGAAGTCGGGCAGGACCAGGTGCGGCGACTTGCCGCCGAGTTCCAGAGTGACCGGCACGATGTTCCGCGCAGCCGCGGCCATCACTGCCTCGCCGACCTCCCGCGAGCCGGTGAAGGCGAGGCGGTCCACATCGGGGTGGGCGGCGAGCGCGGCGCCCGCTTCCTCCCCGAGGCCCGGTACGACGTTGAGGGCCCCGGGCGGAAGTCCCGCCTGTTCGACGATGTCGGCGAGGCGCAGCGAGGTCAGCGGCGCGTCCTCGGCCGGTTTGAGGACGCAGCAGTTCCCGGCGGCGAGGGCGGGGGCCACGGTCCTTGCGGCGATCTGCAGCGGATAGTTCCACGGGATGATGTGGCCGCACACGCCGTAGGGTTCGCGCAGGGTGAAGGCCAGTCGGCCCGGCTGCTGCTGGATCGTGTCCCCGCCCAGGGCTTCGACGGCGTTGGCGTAGAAGTCGAAGTAGCGGGCGGCGATGTCGGCGTCCACGCGGGCCTGGCCGAGTGGCTTGCCGGTGTCGAGGGTCTCCAGCCGTGCCAGATCCTCGCGTTCGGCGCGCAGCCCGTCGGCGATGCGGTGGCAGATCCGCGAGCGCTCGACCGGCGTCGTGAAGCGCCAGACCGTCTCGTACGTGTGCCGGGCCGCCTGCACGGCCGACTGGACCTCGGCCGCGCCGCAGCGGGCGACTCGTGCGAAGGGGCGGGCGTTCGACGGATCGAGGACGTCGATCCACCGCGTGGTGGGAACCTGCTTTCCCGCGATGACAGCCGTGTATTCCGGTATTACTGCTTCACTCACGGGTGCATCCAGCTCCTTGGCCTGGGGGGATGGCCGCATTGCTTCATGGTCGGACGGCCGGACGGTCGGAAGGTCAGGCGGCCATCGAACCGGCGATGATCCTCTTGAGATCGCGTGGGGCGACGTCGCGGGGGCAACAGACCAGCAGCCGCTGCTGTTTGAGCGCGCCCTCGACGAGGTCGGGAAGGTCCTTCGTGGAGTAGCCGAAGTCCGACAGTCCGGCGGGCCCTCCGGTGTCCGCGACGATGCTGAGCAGGGTCGTCGGCAGCACGTCCGCGCCGTTGGCCTCGGTCACGCCGGCGAGGTTGGCCCCGAGCAGTTCGGCGGCCCGCAGATGGCGTTCGGGGGAGGTCGGGTACGTGAACTCGAAGGCCGCCGCGGCGGTGGAGACGACCGCCGCTCCGTGGGGCACCATGGCGTGGTCGACCTGGTATCCGTCCGGTCGGTGGTCGCGGACCAGCCCGGCTATGGGGTACGCGCAGGCATGCGGGATGTGGGTTCCGGCGTTGCCGAACCCCATCCCCGCGAAGCTCGCCGCCCGACTCATCCCCGTCCGGGCCTCCAGGTCGTCCGGGTTGAGGACGGCGCGCCTCAGGTAGCGGCCGACCAGTTCCAGCGCCTGCTCCGCCCAGACGTCGCTGATCGGATTGGCGCCGATGTACAGCGGCCGGTCCCCGGGGGTGGGGTAGGGCGGGCGCCGGTCGTAGGCGCGGGCCGTGTACGACTCGCAGGCGTGGGTCAGGACGTCGTAGCCCGAGGACGCGGTGACCGCCGGCGGCAGGGTCAGCGTGTTGACCGGGTCGACCAGTGCGAGGGAGGGCAGCAGCCGCAGGTCACTGATCCCGGTCTTCACGTTCAGACCCGTGACGCCAAGGGCGACCATGGCGGTGCACTCGCTGCCGCTGCCGGCTGTGGTGGGGACCGCCACCAGTGGCTTGAGCGGGCCGGGGATCGGGGATCCGGCGCCGATGGGTGCGTTCAGGTAGTCGCGGACCGGGCGGCCGGGATGGGTGAGCAGCAGGTTCAGCATCTTGGCGGTGTCGATGGAACTGCCGCCGCCGAGACCGACGTAACCGTCCACCTGGAGGGACCGCAGTTCACGGGCCGCTTCGGCGCAGCTCTCGTCGGTGGGTTCCACCCGGGCGCGGTCGAACACCGCGACCGAGATCCCCTCCTGTTCGATCTGTTTGGCGACACGGGCGGGCAGACCGAGTTCGGCCAGAATGGGATCGGTCACCAGCAGCACAGATGAGATGCCGGCTTTCCGCAGTTCATGGCCGATCTCCCGGGTGGCACCGACACCGAATTTCATCGGTGGTGCCTGCCAGCTGATTATTCGTTCCCGCTCTGGACCATTTCCGCCATACGCATACGACTCCACAGTCCACCCCCGTCTTCAGATCGATCTCGGTGGCTTCGATCGCGAAACTTTTCGCGAACACGAAACAGTTGTCGCGAAGGATGACGCACGGTCAGATGATGTGGCCGCTCGGCACGGTGATGTCGCCGTTCACGCGGAATTTCGACCGGGTGAGGGCCACACTAGTCAGTCGATTTCGCTGCTGCCATAGGACCAGGGTCCCATGGCCCTGTCGATCGGTGGCCACACTAGCCAGTAGGTTTCGGCCCCGCCATAGGTCCGAAGTCCTATGGCCGGATCGGTCAGCACCTTTGAGCCAGTACTGGTGAAATTCCTGCTCCGGCAGGACGGCAACCGGTCGCGCACCCTGTTTTCACCGCCCTCGCCGATCAGGAACGGTACGGCTGCGATGGCAGTAATTCGATGGTGATCGTCAGTGCGGGCCCTGTTGCCGTGCCGACCGGTTCCGCACAGTGAGACGCATGGCACAGGACAACGCGACGAGAGCGTCGGACGGGGCGGTCAAGCAGCACGCGGGGGTACGGCAGGTCTGGCGCGAGTCCCCCACGGCGGTGAAGTCCCTGCTGGCCGGCACCATGATCATTCGCCTGGGCGGGTTCGTACAGGTCTTCATGGTGCTGTATCTGACCGAACGCGGGTTCTCCGACGGCCAGGCGGGTGCGGCGCTCGGCGTGTACGGCGCGGGAGCCGTCCTGGGGACGCTCGTCGGAGGCTGGATGTCCGACCGGCTCGGCCCGCGGCTGACGATCGTGAGCACCCTGCTGGGCTCGGCCGCGCTCCTCCCCTGCGTCCTCTACCTGGACAATTACTGGGCCATCCTCGTGGTCATCGCCATCAGCGGCGCGGCGAGCCTGGCCTACCAGCCCGCGTCCACCAGCATGATCAGCCTTCTCACGCCGGTCGAACGCCACGTGATGATCTTCGCCATGGGGCGGTTGGCGATCAATCTGGGCACGACGGCCGCGCCCTTGCTGGGCGCGGCGCTCGTCAAGGTCTCCTGGGACTTCCTGTTCTGGGGCGAGGCGCTTGCCGTGGTGGTCTTCTCCGCCGTGGCCGCGGTCACCCTGCCGCACCGCATGACGGCGGACACGGCGGACACGACAAAAACGGAGGACGGCGGGGCGGCGGCCGGCGCCACGGGCGCCGACGGGAAGGCGGCGGCGCCGAAGGCCTCGTATCTGGCGGTACTGACCGACCGCCGCTATCTGATGTTCCTGCTGGCGATGTTCGTGAGCTCGGTGATCTACATCCAGCACATCTCGGCCCTGCCGCTGGCCGTGAAACACCTGGGTATGGGAATCGAGGTCTACGCGGCGATGATCGCGCTGAACGGTCTTCTCGTGATCACGTGCGAACTCCTCGTCGCCAAGGTGGTGCAGCGCTGGCAGATCCGGACGGCCGTGATCATCGGGGTGCTGCTGACCGGCGTCGGCATGAGCCTCTACGCCCTGCCGCTGGGGCTGGCCGCACTGGTGATCGCCACCCTCGTCTGGTCCCTCGGCGAAATCATCGGCTATCCGTCGCTGTTCTTCGCCTATCCCGCACAAGCGGGCCCGCCCGCACTCCGAGGACGTTATCTCGGCGCGTCGAACGCGTTGTACGGACTCGGCAGTGCCGTCGGCCCGTTCATCGGAGTGATGATCTGGAATCGCTACGAGGAAGGCCTGTGGCTCGGCTGCGGTGTGGTGGGTCTGCTCGCCGCGGCGGCCGCGTGGGCCGGTGTGCGCCCACCCCTGGCCACGGAGAAGAACGAGGACCGCACCGAGAACGAGGTGAAAGGGATCGGCGATTCCGGAACAGCCGACGCGGAGATCCGGACAGGAACCTAGGACGGCTCCGCAGGAGGGCGGGAACCTACTGCGGAGCCACAGGAGCGGAACGGCGATCGCGCAAGCATCGGGAAATTCGCAGAAGGGGAAGCAATTAGATGCAACGCCATGTAATCCTGGTCGATCCCTATTCCGAGGCCGCCGAGTTCGCCAACGCCTTCCGGGCGCGGGGGGTCGCGTCGGTGGCCGTCCTGAGCACACCGGCACCCCTCAAGTCCTACTTGCACGGCTGGAAGCCGGAGTCCTTCAGCGCGACCCATTTCCATGACGGCGACTTCGCGAAGCTGGTGGAAACCGTGCGCGGCTATGACCCCGTCGCCGTCATCCCCGGCAACGAGCACGCGGTCAGGCTCGTGGACGCCCTCGTCGAGGAACTGTTCCCCGGCACGGGCAACGTGCCCGAACTCTCCGCCGCCCGCCGCGACAAGTGGCCCATGGCCCAGGCCGTGGCGAACGCGGGCATCCCCCATCTGCGGACGTTCGCCGCCGCGACCGAGGAGGAAGCGGCCGACTGGCTTCGGGAGACCGGCCTGGAGGGGCGGGCGCTGGTGCTCAAGCCCCGGTGCAGCGGCGGCACGGACGGCGTGCACAAGGTGGAGGCGGGCGAGGACTGGCGGCCTTCGTTCAGGCGGCTGCTGGGCTCGGTCAACATGTTCGACCTGACCAACGACAGCATCCTCGTCCAGGAGTTCGCGTCGGGAACCGAGTTCGTCGTCGACACCTACTCCGTCGACGGGGAACTGGGGCTGGTGGCGGTGGTCCGGTACAGCAAGTCGGCCCGCGGCGCCCGCATCGGGGTCTACGACGCCGAGGACTACCTCCTTCCCGAGGACCCGCTGGTCAAGGTGCTGGAGGCGTACACGCGCCAGGTCGCCGAGGCCGTCGGCATTCGAACGGGGTGCACCCACACCGAGATCATGCTGACGGACCAGGGGCCCCGTCTGATCGAGATCGCGGCGCGCCTCGACGGCGGCTGTGCGCAGCAGGCCGCGCGGCTCGCGACGGGGGACTCCCAGATCGACCGCACCGTGCGGCACCATTTGGACTCGGCGTTCAGCCCCGGCTACGAGATCGTGCAGCCCACCCGGGTGGCCTGGCTCTCCGCGGCGAACAGCGGGATCATGCGCAACGCGGAGGTCCTGGACTCGATGCGGGACCTCGCCTCGTTCCAGAAGCTGGGCTGCCGCTACCCGAACGGCTCCCGGGTCCCGAAGACGGAGGACCTGTTCACCACGCTCGGCTGGGTCCTGCTCTCCACTCCCGACCAGGACGTCCTCGACGAGGACACCCAGCGGGTGCGTGAGATCGAGGCCAAGGTGGAGATCGAGCCGCTCGACCCGTAGGGCACCGCCGAAACGCCGAACCTCCCGCAGTCGTCGGCGGACTGCGGGAGGTTCGGCGTAGCCGCGGTGCTCGACGCGTCAGCCGTGGTCGCCGGGCTTGGCGTCGGCGAGGCCGGTGAGGGCCTGGTCGAACACCTCCCGCGCCCGTCGGAGGACCTGTTCGCGCCAGCGGGCGTCGTCGGCGGGGCAGAAGGCGTCCCGGATCAGCCGCTTGAGGTCGGAGCGGACGGCGTCAGCCGGCGTGTGGTGCCGGTGCAGCCATGTGTCGGCGCACAGGGCCAGCAGCACCTCGGGGCCGGGCCGGGTGCCGAACTCCAGGGTGATCGCGGTCAGCCGACTGTCCGCGCCGATCCCGTCGGCCACCGCGGTCGCCGTGTTGCCGACGATGGGTGTGGAGGACGACGTGCCGTGCTCCGAGGCGGTGAGCGCGTCGCCGTACCAGCGGCGGGCCCGCTGGTGGGCGTCTGCGTCACGGCCGCCGCGGAAGATGGGTTCGCCGACGCCTCGCTCGCCGAGCCCGGTGTGCAGGTCGATGTAGCCGATGTGGGCGGCGCCGGCGATCTGCTCGGCCACCACCGTCTCGAACACCCGCCGGGACCAGGTCGGTGCGCTCCCGCCGTGGAAGAGGCCGTCGGGGTGGCGGTACTGACCGCGGGTCACGGCCTCCTGGAGGCGCCCCGGGCCGAGTTCGTCGCGCAGCGCGGTGAGGTTCGCGACCAGCTCGCCGGGGTCGAACGCGGCGGCGTCCGGCGGGATCAGCGTGCGGTGCACGGCGTCGTAGGCATCGTTGTGCGGCGGGGCATCGTGGTCGACGAAGTTCCGGTTGAGGTCGACGTTGTCCTCGTTGACCCGCCGCAGATAGGCGAAGCCGTACGGGTTGAGGGCATGGACGAGCAGGACGCCGGTGGTGGGTCCGGCGGCGGCCTCGGCGAGGCCTTCGCGGAGCAGGATCCCGGTCTGGCAGGCCGAACCGCAGAAGCCCTCGATGCCGTGGGTCCCGGACACCGTCACCAGGAGCTTCACCGGATCGGGCGGACCCAGGTAGGCGGTGTCGACGGCGAGTTCGCCGCCGTCGGGCCCCCGGTGCCCGGGCAGGACGAAGGTCCTCAGCCGTGCGCCCGCCGCCTGCGCGGCGCCCAGGAAGTCCGCGCGTGCCCGGGAGTAGTCGTGCGGAAATGCGTCCGACATGGTGCCTCGCGATCGCTGGAGTGCCGGGTGGGATGGCGTACGGGTGACGTACGGCTGAGGTACGGCCGCCCGGGACCGCGCGCCGACGCGGCGGCGGCCGCACCGCCACGCGAACACGCGCCCGAAGCCGGCCGCACGAACGGACGTCCGACACCGGCGGCACGGACAGGCGCCCGACACCAGCGGCACGGGACGAGGGGCGGGCCCGGCGCCTTGTGAGGGCGCCGGGCCCGGTGGGCCGGGAGTGTCAGCGGCGGGCGGAGGGCGCCGGCAGCCCGAGGGCGGTGAGGATCGAGTCCGCCCCCGCCTGTGTCGGCACGTGCAGCAGGCACAGCACCCGGTCCCCCGGTCGCGTGTGCTCGGCGAAGTACCGGTTGGCGTCGGGTGCGTGGCTCAGGGGCCGCTCCCGGTACAGGTCGACCGGGCGGCCGATGCCGGGGACCACTCCCCGTGCGGGGTCGAAGGCGGCTCCGGGGGCGAGCGCCCCGGCCACCTCCGCCGCCAGGGCCGCCCCGCTGTCGTCCTTGCCCGCGAGATCCGGGTACATGGTGATGTCCGGGTGACCGCTGAACGCCGCCATCGCGCAGTGCACCACGGGGTTGTACGTCTTGAGCGCGATCACCTCGGGGAACGGGCGGCCCGCGGCCAGCAGCCGGTCGAAGTGCAGGGCCCAGCTCTCCTTGAAGACCGAGCCGTTGCGGTACGCGTCCCCCACGAACTGGATCATGATGTGCAGGCAGGGCCGCCCCGAGGGGATCTCCGCCCACCGCGAGGTGAGCAGCGCGACGACACGATCCCGCTCCCGGTCCACCCCGACGATCACATGATCGGCCTCGGTCAGCATGTCCCGCCGGAGCGTGAACAGCTGACGGGTGTGCAGGCCCGGCATGGCGAGGACCAGGCCGTCCACGATCCACTTCTCGGTCTCGGTCGGCAGCTCCCGGCCGGGCGGCAGGGCCAGCACCTCAACCCGCCGCCCTTCGGACCGCCTACCGCGGTCGTCGTCGGCCACCGCGGCCCCGCTCAGGCCTCGGCCGCGGTGGGCAGCGGTATCTGCGCGTCGCTCCTGCCGATCACGGTGAGCTGGTGCAGCTCCACGAAGTACAGCTTCCACAGCCAGTAGATGTGGTTGAGGTGCTCGACGACCTTCTGCTCCTCGGCGTCCGACGTGATCAGCGTGGACAGCACCCGCCACACGAAGTCGTCGTGGTCGTCGTCGAGGTCGGTGTTGACGTGGGCGCGGGCCCCCTTGACGTTGTCCTCGCCGAGGACCTCGCCCAGGTTGTCCAGCCACTCGGGCTGGGTGCGCGTGGTGACGTACTCCACGAAGTACACGCTGGTGATCAGCGCCAGCGGGCTGTCCTCGAACTCCATGCCGTACTGGAGGTATCCGGTCAGCAGTTTGGTGGAGAGCAGTGGTTCCGTGGAGTAGATCTGGTCCTTGGTGACGCCGACCTTGGCGAGGTCGGCGGCGAACAGCCGGTCGTGCAGCATCTCGTCGTCGGTGTAGTGCGCCCACGCCTTGGCCTGGACCGGGTCCACCTTGGTGAAGTACTTGATGGCCAGCGCGTCCACGGTCCGCTTGCGGCGCAGCCGCAGGATGGTCTCGATGTTGTGGCGCTTGTAGTAGTCGAGGTTCAGCTCGGAGGAGTTCTTCTGGTGCTGGGCGTACGGGACCGTCTCGTAGAAGTCCTTGATGAAGGTGTCGAGGATCGCGTCGACCTTCTTGCGCAGTTCGGGGTTGATCGTCATGGCGTGCATCCCTCCTTGGGGTCAGTGGCAGCCGCAGCTCGCGCTGGAGACGCGCTGCATCCGGCCGCGGCGTACCGCCTTGCGGGCGCCGAGGACGGCTGTTCCGTCCGCTGTCACCAGCGAGCTGCGGGGGCACAGGAAGGCCAGGGCGAAGCGCGTGGCCGGCGTGATCCCCAGCCCGAGGTTCACGACGCCGCCGGTGGCGCCGTACACCTCGTTGGGGCCGCAGTTCGCCGGGATGATCTCCGTGGTGGTGTTGATCCCGAAGCCGAGCTCCCAGATGACGCGATAGCGCGGGTCGTCGGTGAGGAGCTTCTCCAGCTCGACCGCGGCCGAGGTCGCGCCCGGTGTCCGGGGCGTGACGCCCTCGATGGTTCCGGCGGCGATGTGCAGCGTCACGGCGTGGGCGACGAGCGGGGAGAGGGCTTCGAAGAGTCGTCGCTGGTCGGCGCCGTCGGCCGGGTCCTCGTGGCGGTGGACGATCGGCCATCCGCGCAGGGTGAGGTCCCCGTTGAGTCCGAGCAGCCGGGCGTCCGGTTCGAACGTGGTGATCTCCGCGGCGGTGACGCTCAGCTTCCCCGGGGGGAAGATCTGCTGGTCGCCCGGTTCCAGGACGCCGGCCTGCTGGTTCCAGACACAGGCGCCGGCCGTGTGGTCGAACTCGGCCTCGGTGCCGGAGACGTCGTCGACGATCGTCAGCCGGTCGCTGTCGCCCACCAGGTCGAAGAACTCCTCGGCGACACGGGTCTGCCGGGCCACGTCGGTGCGGGCGGCGGTGCGCAGCAAGTAGCGGACGTGCTCGTCGGTGAGGGGCGTGGACCCGGCCGGCAGCACGGCCAGCCTGCGTCCGCCGAGCTCCTCGGGTGTCGGCGAGTCGAGGAACCGCCCGGGACAGACCGCCAGCACATGCGCGTCCTCGGGAACGCTCGTCGCGATCAGCTCGCCGAGGCGGGTGCAGGGCGGAAGCGTCAGGCGCAGGACGCGGGAGCACCCGTCGCCCGGATTCAGGGAGATGGACTCGCCGCACTGCTCACTCGTGATCAGACAGAAAGTCTCGGCCGACCCACCGAACTGACCGAAATCGCTTGTCGTGAGTTCCAGCGGTGGCACGGGCGCACTCCTAGAGAAGACAGGATCCCGGAAAGCCCGGAAAGGGTAGAACTCTCGGACTCCTGGAAAAGGCAGCAGTCCCGGAAAAGACAAGGGGAACCCCGTGGCGGGGCATTGTGCCTGCCCCGCCACGGGTCGGTACTCAGCCCAGGAGCGTGCCCAGGTAGTTGCGGTTCTTCTGCACCTTGATCTTCTTCATGGCGAGTCACCTCCTGTTGGTTGTATTTCCTTGCGTACACCCCGCAGGGTCGAACGGTGGCGGTCCGCTACGCGGCGGACACGACCCGCTCGACGGTGGGGTGGTCCGGGTGGCCGATCACCGCGACGCCGTTACTGGTCAGCACGCGGGTGTCGGGCGAGATGATGTCCAGGTGGTACTGGGTGTACGGGGTGAGGCCGAGCCCGAAGTGCAGGCAGCCCTCCGTGCCTCCGTACACCTCGTTCATGGCGTGGTTGCCGGGCAGGATGTCGTGCGAGACGTTGAGGGCGTGGCCGATCTCCCACACGATCCGGTAGCGGGAGTCCACCGCGAACATCTGCTCCAGCATCGCCACGGCCGGCGCCGCCCCGGCGTCCAGCGCCTCCAGATGCCGGATCCTGCCGTCCTCGACGACCGCCTTGATCGCGTTGTCGTGCATCGCCCAGAGCTGGGAGTGGATGCGTGCCTGGTCGCGCCGGGAGAAGGAGGGGGTGCCGTTGTGCAGGATCGGGTAGCCGCGCAGCGTGATCTCGCCCTCCAGCGGCAGCTTCAGGGCCTCGTCGAACTCCCTGATCTCGACCGGCAGGACGCTGATCTCACCGGACGGGACGATCTGCTGGTCGCCCCAGTCCAGCGGCCCGGCCTGCTGGTTCCACACCAGGCCCTCGCGCAGGTGGTCCAGGGTGGCGCGGGTGCCGTGCACGGGGTCGGCGTACACGAGGTGGTCCGCGTCCTCGGCGAGCTCGAAGAACGTGTCGCAGAACGCCGCCTGGTCGGCGGCCGACGTCCGTTCCATCACACCGAGGAAGTGCCGGATCTCGTCGAGCCCGGTGGGCGTGGAGTTGCACGCCATGCCCATGATCTTCCGCTGCCCCACCAGATCGGGGTCCGGTGACTCGAAGAACCTGTGCGGGGAGATCACCAGCACGTGCGCGGGTTCCGGGATCTTCTTCTCGAGAATTTCCTCGAAATTGTCCCCCGCGTCCAGCGTGATGGTCAGGTACTGCCGGTACTGTGCCGTCTCCTTGACTTCGATCCGATCAACCAGCTCAGAATTCGTGATCAGACAGAAAGTGCTTCCGATGGCTTCACCGAACTGGCTGAAGCGGCCGGGATCAATGGATATCTGCGCGGACACGATCACTCCCGTCATGACCTCTGCGTATTTCCTCGCCGTGGTCATTACTCTGGCGTGCCGCGGAGTTCTTCCGCCATAGGACGATGGTCCCTGCGCTTTTTCCGCCTCTAGTACTTCCGCCTGTGTCCGCAGGTGAGGGGGAATTCTCAGCCCGTAGTGGCGAGCACCAGGGGCAGGACCTGTCGGGCGCCCGCCCGGCGCAGCAGGCGGGCGGAGACGGCGAGGGTCCAGCCGGAGTCGACGAAGTCGTCCACCAGCAGCACGGGGCCCGAGGCCGAGCCGAGGGCACCGGCCAGTTCGTCGGGGACGGTGAGGGCGGCGGACAGGGCCTGGAGGTGCCGTGCGGAGTTGCTGCGGCGCGCCGTGTGCTCGCCGCCCTGCCCGGTGTACGCGAGGCTGCCGAGGAAGGGCAGACGCCCGATGGCGGCGACGCGTTCGGCGAGTGTGGCGACGAGCTGGGGGCGCCGCAGGGAGGGCATGGCGACGACTCCGACGGGCCGGGCGACGGAGCCGGGACCGTCGGACGCCCAGCCTTCCGGGGAGCGGGCCCAGTCGGCGAGGACCGTCACCACGGCCTTGAGGACATCGTCGGGTACGGGTCCGTCGGGGGCGTTCTCGGCCAGCAGCGGGCGCAGCCGGTTGCCCCACCCGATGTCCGAGAGCCGCCCGAGGGCACGCCCGGTGGAGCACTGCTCGGCGGCCGGGATACGGCCCTTGAGGTCGACGCCGAGGACGGGCATCCCCGTCGGCCACATCTTGCGCGGCTCGACCTCCACCCCGGGGCGGGCCAGTTCCTGTGTCGCGCTGGTCAGCGTGTCCGTGGAGACGGAGGAGTCGGCCCAGGCTCCCGCGCAGTTGTCGCACCGGCCGCAGGGGGCGGCGCCCTCGTCGTCGAGCTGGTGGCGCAGGAACTCCATCCGGCACCCTGACGTGCTCACGTAGTCGCGCATGGCCTGCTGCTCGGCCGCCCGCTGCTTGGCGACCCACGCGTACCGCTCGGCGTCGTAGTACCAGGGCTCGCCGGTGGAGATCCAGCCACCCTTGACCCGCTTCACCGCCCCGTCCACGTCGAGCACCTTCAGCATGGTCTCCAGCCGGGTGCGCCGGAGGTCCACGGACGTCTCCAGGGCCGGCACCGACAGCGGCCGCCCCGCTTCGGCGAGGGCCGTGAGGGTCTGCCGGACCTGTACCTCGGGCGGGAAGGCGGTGTCGGCGAAGTAGCGCCAGATGGCCTCGTCCTCCTTGCCCGGCAGCAGCAGCACATCGGCGTGCGCCACACCGCGCCCCGCGCGCCCCACCTGCTGGTAGTAGGCGATCGGCGAGGACGGCGAACCCAGATGGACCACGAACCCCAGGTCCGGCTTGTCGAAGCCCATGCCGAGGGCCGAGGTCGCGACCAGCGCCTTCACCCGGTTCTCCTGGAGGTCGGCCTCGGCCTGGAGCCGGTCGGCGTTCTCCGTGCGCCCCGTGTAGGACGCCACGTCGAAGCCGCGCTGCCGCAGGAAGGCGGTGGCCTCCTCGGCGGCGGCCACCGTGAGGGCGTAGATGATCCCGGAGCCCGGCAGCTCCTGGAGGTGCTCCGCCAGCCAGGCCAGCCGGTGGGCCGCGTCGGGCAGGCGTACGACCCCGAGGCGGAGGCTCTCCCGCTCCAGCGGGCCGCGCAGCACCAGGGCCTCGCCGCCGCCGGTGCCCAGCTGCTCGGCCACGTCGGCCGTCACCCGTGCGTTCGCGGTGGCCGTGGTGGCGAGCACCGGTACGCCGGGGCGGAGTTCGGCCAGCATCGCCCTCAACCGGCGGTAGTCGGGCCGGAAGTCGTGTCCCCAGTCGGAGATGCAGTGCGCCTCGTCGACCACCAGCAGACCGGTGGTGGCCGCGAGCCGGGGCAGCACATGCTCGCGGAAGTCCACGGAGTTGAGGCGCTCGGGGCTGACGAGGAGGACGTCGGCCTCGCCACGCTCGACCTCTCCGTAGACGGTCTCCCACTCCTCCGGGTTGGCCGAGTTGATGGTCCGCGCCTGGATGCCGGCGCGCGCCGCCGACTCGACCTGGTTGCGCATCAGAGCCAGCAGGGGCGAGACGATCACCGTCGGACCGGACCCGCGACGGCGCAGCAGGGCGGTGGCGACGAAGTACACCGCCGACTTGCCCCAGCCGGTGCGCTGCACCACCAGGGCGCGCCGGCGCTCCTCCACGAGGGCCGCCACCGCCTGCCACTGGTCCTCCCGGAGCGTCGCCGACCCCGTGGGGTCGCCGACGAGCTCGGCGAGGATGGCGTCGGCTTCGGCACGGAGCTTCACGGTGTCCATGCCCCCATGCAACCCGATACCTCGGACAGTCAGCCACCTCACCCCACGCGACCCCTCCCTCACAAGCAGCCACGGGCGATGTGCCGCCCCCGATCGACACGTCAACAGCGCGTTGCCACCCGCCACCCGGGGCGTTGCCGACGACTCCCACGGGGCGGGGATATAAACGGTGGATCACCACAAAACCGCCAGTGGCCCCAATTGCTCGTTGCCGCAACCAAGTTCGCCAGGAAGAATTGAGGTCCGCTCCCCGCACGGCCCACCGGTGAACCGGTAGGGCTTCTGCTGCGGCGTGCGCTCCCCCAGTCCGACCCCGCCCGCAGTGTGGGCGCGTAGCCGAAGGGAGGATCGTGACCTTCGGATTCGCTCCGTCCTCGGCGGCCTCCATGTCGACGTCTGCCGACCTGTCCGCCGCTTCCGCCAACCGGTTGCTCGAGCCCGCGGAATGGGCCGCCGCGGGGATTCCGCTGCTGCGTAATCCCCGGGAGGTCGTCAGCGGACTGCACGCGCGCCACGAGCCGCGGCCCGCGACGGCGGTCATCGCCGTCCTGGACCCCGACGAACGGCTGCGGGCGAGCGCCTCGTTCATCAGGCGACCGGCTCCGGCGGACGGCTGGATGTTCCGTAACGCGCTCCTCGCGCAGCTGCGCCGGGTCATCCCGCACGACCTGCGCCGGCGTGCGCCGGTCCGGACGGCCGTCCTGCTGTACTGCCGTGACGGGGACGCGCGTTGGACGGAGGAGGACGGGGCGTGGATGTGGGGCCTGCGGGACGCCTGCACCCTGCACGGACTGCGCTGCGGGGCGTACATCACGCTGACGCGTGACGGCTGGCAGGTCCTCGGCGAGGGCCGCGGTGGCCGTCGCCCCCACGCGGACTCACCGACCGAGCCGTTCGCCACGGCCATGGCACCGCCGCCGATACCGCGCACCGGCGGGGTGGCCTCCGAGGTACTGCGCCGAGCGGCGGCCCGCTGACCCGGGGCCTTCGGGCCCTCCCGTCACGCCGGGCCCGGCGGCGCCGGCACACTTCAGGCCACGCACGCGCCCCCACACACCCCCACACCCCACGGGGCGCTCGCGTATGCGCACGCCTACGGGTACGTGCACCCGCGTGCCCGCACGCGTAGGGCGCGCGGGCACGCGAAACACCCCGCCGGCACGCCGAAGCGCCCCGTCGCGGGGTGTGGCCGTCACCGCGCCCCGGGGGCCGTGACGGGCACGCGTCGCTCCCCGGTGTGCCCTGGCGGGCCTACCGGGAGGGTCCGCGGTCGTTCAGACTCCGGCGCCCAGCACCGCGTTGATCTTCTGCGGGTCGCCGCAGACGATCAGCAGCGCACGCGCCCGGCCGAGAGCCTGGGGCAGTGTCTGCGCGGCGAGGGCCTCGGTGCCGCCGTTGACGGCAACCACGACCACGGGACGCGGCGCGGCCCGCCCGACGGCGGAGGCGTCGGCGTAGAACACGTCGTCACCCGCGTCGTGCTGGGCCCAGTACGCGCTCTCCCCGAAGGACAGCTCGTGGGCGGCCCACGGGTGCTGCTCACCGGTGGTGATCACCAGTACGTCACCGGGGGCGCGCCCCGACTCCAGCAGCAGGTCGACGGCTTCCTCCGCGGCGTCCAGCGCGCCCTCGACCGAGGCCGGGAGCAGCTGGATCTGCGGGGTGGCGGCCGGAGCGGACGGCCCGGGCTTGGCCGCGGTGTGCGACGCGCGCTGGGCCGGCACCGGCCGGGCAGGACCCGGACGGCCGGGACGCGGCGGGGCCGCGGGACGGGGTCCGGGTACGGGACGAGGGGTCGGCGCGACGCGGCCGCTGGCCGGAGTGGCGCGCGGACCCTGGGCACTCTCGTGAATCTGAGGCTCCTCGGGAATGAGAGGCATGAGCTGATGTTTATCAAACGCCGCGACGACTCGCGTCAGCGGGTGGCACATGAGTGCGAACGAATCCGTCAGAAATCGAAGCCGAGCTGACCCTCGATCTCCGGAACGCTTCCGTCCGCCCAGTTGCGGGCCTTCTTGAGGTGCCGCCACTGGGGCAGCGCATCAAGATACGCCCACGACAACCGGTGGTGCGGGGTGGGCCCCCGCTCCGCCAGAGCGGCCTTGTGCACGGGCGACGGATAGCCGGCGTTGGCCGCAAAACCGAAGTCTGCATGCTCGACACCCAGTTCGGCCATCATTTTGTCGCGCCGAACCTTGGCGATCACCGAGGCCGCCGCGACGGCGACGCAGGACTGGTCGCCCTTGATCACCGTACGGACGCGCCAGGGCGAACCGAGGTAGTCGTGCTTGCCGTCGAGTATGACCGCGTCGGGACGCACCGGGAGCGCGTCCAGGGCCCGTACGGCGGCGAGCCGCAGCGCGGCCGTCATCCCCAGGTCGTCGATCTCCTCCGGGGAGGCGTGACCGAGGGCGTACGAGGTCACCCACTTCAGCAGTTCCTCGGCGAGCGCCTCGCGGCGCTTGATCGTCAGGAGCTTGGAGTCGGTGAGGCCCTCGGGCGGTCGGCGCAGTCCGGTGATCGCCGCGCAGACGGTGACGGGGCCGGCCCACGCACCTCGCCCCACCTCGTCGACACCGGCAATGACCTTCGCTCCGGTCGTGGCGCGCAGGGAGCGCTCGACGGTGTGTGTAGGTGGTTCGTACGGCATGGCGCCCTTAGCCTACGCCGCCCGCGAGGTGGTGCGACACCCAGGTTCCCGGGGCGGTCGCGGCCCGGCGCCGGGGCCGGTTCAGGCGCCCGGCGAGCGCAGCAGCGGCACCATCAACTGGTCGATCATCTCCGCCATCTCCTGCTCGCTCCATTCGCTTCCGCACACCTTCGAGCGGTACATCATCATGGCGGGAATAGCGTCGAGGACATAGCCGTTGGCCGCGTCGGGGCGGACTTCGCCGCGCCGGATTCCGCGCTCCAGGACCTCCCGCAGCAGTTTCACCGTGGGCTCGACGACCCCCTCGATGATCACCGTGTGGAAGCGCTCTGCCTGGAGGGTGTCGCATTCGTGAATCACCGACCGCAGGGCGAACCCGGGGCGCGAGAACATCGCCTCGCGGGCCTGGCGGCAGAGTTCCAGGAGGTCGTCACGTACGTTTCCGCGGTCCGGCGCCTCGTCGAAGCGGGGCAGCCCGGCCTGGAGCGCGTCGGCCACGAGGTCCTCCTTGGACGGCCAGCGCCGGTAGACCGCGGCCTTGCCCGTCTGGGCGCCGGCGGCGACGCCCTCCATGGTGAGGCCGTTCCAGCCGACCGTACTGAGCTGATCCAGCGCGGCATCGAGGATCGCGCGCTCGAGTACGGCGCCGCGCCGACGCGGGGAGGCCGTCTGAGCGGGAGCGGCCGTCCAGCGCGAAGTGACCATCTGTGTTTCTCCGTTGAGCCTGGGGGTGGGGATCTCGGCGGGTGCGAGCGGGCGGTCGGGGCGTGCACGGCGGCGACTTCGGTGAACGCTTGCGTTCACTAAGGGGGACTCACTACCGTTGACGCGACAGTGAACGCGAGCGTTCACTAAGGCACTTGTGGGGGACCCATAGTGACAACCTCTCCGTTGATTCAGCATCAGAAGCCGGGAGCAGCCCGCCGGGAGGGGCATCCCGGCATCGCGCTCACGGTCATCGCGGCCTGCCAACTCATGGTGGTACTGGACGCGACGATTGTGAACATCGCCCTCCCGCACATTCAAGAGTCGCTCAAGTTCAGCACCACCGACCTGACATGGGTGGTCAGCGCGTACACGCTGACGTTCGGCGGGCTGCTGCTCCTGGGGGGCAGGGCCGGGGACATCCTCGGTCGCCGCCGGGTCTTCATGACCGGCATCCTCGTCTTCACGCTCGCCTCGCTCCTCGGCGGTCTCGCCCAGGAGCCCTGGCAGTTGCTGGCCGCGCGCGCCCTCCAGGGGGTGGGTGGCGCGATCGCGTCGCCGACCTCGCTGGCGCTGATCACCACGACGTTCCCGGAAGGGCCCGAGCGGAACCGGGCGTTCGGGGTGTTCGCCGCGGTCTCGGCGGGTGGCGGCGCCATCGGTCTGCTGGCGGGCGGCATGCTCACCGAATGGCTCGACTGGCGGTGGGTGCTCTTCGTCAACGTGCCCATCGGTGTGCTGATCGCCGTGCTCGCGCCGATGTACATCAGCGAGTCGGAGCGGCACCCCGGACGGTTCGACATAGCGGGCGCGCTCACCTCGACGGCCGGTATGGCGTCCCTGGTGTACGGCTTCATCCGCGCGGCCGAGGAGGGCTGGCGCGACGGCCTGACCATCGGTTCGTTCGCGGCGGCGGTGGTCCTGCTGCTGGCGTTCGGCTCCATCGAGGGCCGGGCCAAGGAGCCGATCACCCCGCTGAGGATGTTCGCCGACCGCAACCGGTCGGGCACGTACGTGATCATGCTGAGCCTGGCCGCGGCGATGTTCGGCATGTTCTTCTTCATCGTGCTGTTCGTGCAGAACGTGCTGCGGTACACGCCGATCGAGGCCGGTCTCGCCTTCCTGCCGGTGACCGTCGCGATCGTCACGGGTGCCGGTCTGTCGCAGCGGTTCCTGCCGGTGCTGGGGCCGAAGCCGTTCATGCTGGGCGGTTCGACGCTGGTGGCGCTCGGCCTCGCCTGGCAGACCCTGATCACCCCCGACAGCTCCTACGCCGGCGGTGTGCTCGGCCCGATGCTGCTGTTCGGCTTCGGCATGGGGCTGAACTTCGTGACGCTGACCCTGACGGCCGTCTCCGGGGTCGCCCCGCACGAGGCGGGCGCGGCGTCCGGGCTGCTCAACGCCACGCAGCAGGTGGGCGGTTCGCTGGGTCTGTCCATCCTCACCACGGTCTTCGGTACGGCCAGCCGTGAGGAGGGGGAGAAGCAGGTGCGGCTGTTCATGGCGGAGGCGTCGCCCGAGCAGAAGGCCGAGTTCGCGAGGACGCAGCAGCTTCCGGCCCCCTGGAGCCATGAGGTGCTCGCCCATGGCATCGCGACGGCGTTCATCCCGGCCATCGCGATGGCCGTCCTCGCCCTGGCCACCGCCGCGGTGGTCATCAGGGTCCGCAAGAGCGACCTGGACGCCCTCGCGGGAACGGCGGGACCCACCGGAGGCTGACCGCCACCCGCCGACGCCGGACCACGACCCAGGCCAAGCCCGAGGCAGGGGCCGTGGTCCGGCGCACGGGGCAGGCCAGGGGACTCACGCACCTGCCTCAGCGGACCAAGGGATCCGGCGCCCACCACGCACCTGCTTGCCTCAGCGGCCGAACGGCTCCGGCTCCCACCTCGACTCGCCGCAGGTCGGCCCACTCGGAGGCCCGCTCACCTCGGCCGCCACCGGCCGTTCCGCAAGGATGCGCCGGGCCTCGGCCTCTCCCCAGCTCGTGGCGTACCAGGGCGTGTCCCGCTCCTCGTCCAGTTCGGCGGCGATGTCCCGCAGCGCGCACGAGCGCATCGGCTCCTCGAGCCGGTCGAGGACGGGTACGGCGTCGGCGGACAGCCCCCTCGCGTACTCCAGGTCGAACCGGCCCGTGCTCTCGTACCGCTGGACGTTGCGCTCGGCGATCAGCTCGTCCGGCGACACGAACCCGAACGCGAGCACCCCGGCGAGCGCGCTGACCGCGACGGCCCGCGGCAGCAGACGGGCACCCCACACCCCGGCCGCGATGATGAACACGATGACCAGGCCGAGCCACAGCTCCACGGCCACCACCGAGATCCTCAGTCGCGTCAGCCCATAGGCCTCCACATACATGTCCATACGGCGCACAGCGGATGCCACGACAACGAGCGCCAGCGCGCAGAGGGTTCCCAGCACGGCCCGCACGAGCGTGCGGTCACTCGATCGGGTACGCGGCGCCCAGCGCAGCGCCACGACGATGACGGCCAGGGTGAGCAAGGTGGCGGTGAGCAGCTGCCAGAAGCCCTGCCGCGCGTACTGGGCGTAGGTCAGCCCGGTCTGTGCCAGCACGGCGTCGTAGCCTCCGAAGAGCACGGCGAGCTGGACGGCGTTGAAGGCGGCGAAGAGGACGATCAGTCCGATCAGCGGGAGCGCCCACTCGACACGACCGCGGGCCACTCCGCCGGGCACCTGGACCCGGTCCCAGCGGGTCGGCGCAGCGGCCGTGCGGGCCGCGGCGAGTGTCCCGAAGAGGCCCAGCATGAAAAGCAGGACCCGCCAGGGCCCGTCCTCGGTGGAGACGTCCGGCACCAGGGCGCCGAGGAGGTCGGCGAAGGCGGCGTCCGCCTGGGCGAACAGCACGCCGAAGACCAGCAGCAGCCCCGCGGCCACGGCGAGCGACCGCAGCGCGGGCCCCACCTTGCTCCGGTCGCCGCCCGCGCGTTCCCGCAGCCCCTGCCAGGCCCAGGCGGGTCCGGTGACCACCGCCGTGAACACGCCGACGGGGCCGAACAGGACGGCCGGCCAGGTGCGGCCGCCGTGCAGGGCGAGCGAGCCCGCCGCGAGCGCGGTGACGACGGCGAGGAACGAGGGCCACTCGGCGGCCCGCACGGAGGGCACGACCAGCAGGGCGAGCCCTCCCGCGCCCCACACGAGCGACCAGGCGCGGGGCCGCCGGCCGGCCCGTCGCCCGGCGAAGTACACGGCCAGCGTCGCGGGCACGGCGACAACCAGCAGGTTGACCGCCATCCCGTCCCCGAGCAGCAGCATGCTGAGCAGCCCGGTGGCCAGCGCGGCCCAGAGCGTCGCGGTACGGATCGGCGCGGGCTCCTCGACACCGGGCCCAGCCGCACGTGGCGGCGGAGACGCTGCCCCACCGCTCGCCGTCCCAGACCCGGCAACCGAGCGCGTCGACTCCGACGGGGTGACCGACCCCGCAGACGCCTGCTCAGCGGCCGAACGCTCCGCCGTCGGATCCCCCGCGTCCCCTACGTCCGCGGCATCTGCCGCGGCCTCCCTGGACGCCTGCGCGGGCGCAGCCGCATCCGAGCCGCGCTGCTCGCCCGAGGCTCGCGCCCGGGGCGTTCGCCCTTCGGACCCGGGCGTTGTCGGCGTGGACGGTGGTTCGGACACGGGACCCCCTCCCCCGACCGGCCCGCTTCCGCCAACCGCCGGCGGCATGCCGCTGCGGCGGAAGGGTCGGGGGCCGGTGTCTCGGCGCCGCACATCGTCAAGATCAACAGCGGCGTGCCGGACAGGCTATGCGGCTCGCCCGGCCATGACAGAGACCGAGAAGCACTCTGTGGCACGCCTGTGACACTTGAGGCGGTTGTGACGATCGAGCCCCGGGAAGCGGGCCGCCGCCACGCGACCGCCTCGCCGAATCGGATCCCTCCAGCCGGAACTACCGCACAGGCGCCCAGTCCGGCAGGGCCTCTGTCTGGTCCACCCATCCCTCGGGAGGCGCCCCGCCCTTGCCGCCGGCGGCGACCACTCCCCCGACGATCGCGCAGGTCGTGTCGACGTCACCGCCGGCCTGGGCGGTGGTCCAGAACGCCGTCTCGTAGTCACCGAGGGCGCGCGCGGCCGACCACAGCGCGAATGGCACGGTGTCGTGCGCCGTCGTACGCCGGCCACACCCCAATACGGCCGCGACCGTGTCCGCGTCGGCGTAGTCGAGCATGTCCCGGGCACGCCGCAGCCCCGCGCCGACGGCGCTCTTCGGGACGAGCGCGATGACCCCGTCGAGCAGCGCCGCGGCGGTCGGCGGCCCCGCCGGGTCGGCCGCCAGGGCGGCGGCCGCGGCGACGGCCATGGCACCGACGACGGCCTCGCGGTGCTGGTGCGTGGGGTACGCCGAGATCTCCGCCTGGTGCGTCGCCTGCTCGGGGTCGTCGGCGTACCAGGCGCCCAGCGGAGCGATCCGCATGGCCGCGCCGTTGCCCCATGATCCCTGGCCGTTGAAGAGGGCGGAGGCCAGTTCACGCCAGTCGCCGCCCTCGCGGACCAGCCGCAGCAGACGGTTGACCGCGGGCCCGTAGCCCCGGTCGAAGTCGTGGTGGACGGCGAAGGAGCGGGCGAGCTCGTCCTGGTCGATCCGCTGGTGGGCGGCGAGGACGGCCACGACGGAACAGGCCATCTCGGTGTCGTCGGTCCACTGCCAGGGGCCGGGCGGCGTCTCACGGCGCTTGAGCAGCGGATAGTTCACCGGCACGAAGTACTGCGAGCCCAGCGCGTCCCCCACCGCGAGTCCGCGCAGGCTGGCCAGGGCGCGCTCCAGGCGGCCGTCGGGAGAGGAGTCAGCGGTCATCGCCCTGCCACTCTAACTGGTGGCCCCGTACCATTCCGGGTCACGCCAGCGGTCGAAGGGCCGGTCGATGGTGTACTTGCCGTTCTCCCCGAGCACGAGCATCCGCATCTCCGCGTTGCCCGGGTTCGACAGCGACTCGAATTCGGCGACCGTCCAGTGGAACCAGCGCATGCAGAACAGCCGCATGGCGAGCCCATGGGTCACGATCAGGACGTTCGGCGGGTGGTTGGGGTCCTCGAAACTTCGGAACAGGCTCTCCAGGAAGTTGCCGACCCGGTCGTACACGTCGGCTCCGGACTCCCCCTGTGCGAAGCGGTAGAAGAAATGGCCGTACGCGTCCCGGTAGGCCTTCTGGAGGCGCACCTGCTCGGGGTCCTGCCAGTTGCCCCAGTCCTGCTCCCGCAGGCGGGGCTCCTCGCGTACGCGCACCTGCTCGGGGTCCAGATGGAAGGCCTGGAAGGTCTCGTGCGTCCGGCGGTACGGGGAGACGTAGACGCTGACCCGCTCCCGGCCGAACAGCTCCCGGAGCCGTTTACCGGTCTCCTCGGCCTGCTGCCAGCCCAGATCGGTGAGGGCCAGAGCATGGTCGGGCTCACGTTCGTACACGGTGTCATCAACATTGCCCGTTGACTCGCCGTGCCGGACAAGGACGATGCGCCGTGGTCGTGCCATGCCAAAACCCTAAGGGGCACGGGGCAGTAACGAGCACCTGTCCGGGGCACCTACGGCGTAGATCACACGGATCCTGACAGTCCGGTTTCCGGGCCCCACCCGAGTCCGGATCTCCGACGTCCCAGGCAGGCCCCTCTCGGCGTCAGACCGTCCAGCTCGGTTCCAGCTCCACGATGTCGCCCGCGAGGGCGGCGACATCCGCTTCGATCTGGGCCCGCAGGGCGAGGCGCTCGATGCGTTCGACGCGGTATTTGCCGTGCTCGGCGGCCGACTGCCACATGGAGAGGATCAAGAACTCATGGCCCGGCGCCTCGCCGAACAGGCCCCGCAGCATTCCGGGGGAACCCGCCATCGCCGGGTTCCAGACCTTCTCCTGCATCAGCGCGAAGTGCTCGGCGCGCTCCTCGTGGACACGGCAGTGCGCCACCCGTACGACGTCGGCGTCCCCGAAGCGCGGCTCGAAGCCGGTCTTCACGTCGAAGCGGTAGTCGAACAGCTTGACCTGCGCGTCCTTGTAGGTGCCGGACTGCGAGGCGGCGAGACGGTCGTGGGATCGGGCCATGAAGGAGTCGTAGAAGGCACGGCTCTCCCAGAACGAGAAGATGTGTGCCACCCCGGGTCGTGCCCGGCTCCAGCCCCCACCCTGTCCACGGAATCCCGGCTCCCCCAGAAGCCCCGCCCACTTTCGCTGCCCCCGCTCGAAGCCGCGGCGGTCGACCACGGTGCAGCGAATCCACTTGACCAGCACCGCGCCATGGTAAGGCCACGGAGCGTGGCGCCGGTCACTCTCCGAGGGGTTATGGCCCGGCGAGCGCCGGCGTACGCATGCGAGGATGGGCAACTGGCATGGACTGGGGAGCAGTTCGGCCCTCACGCACCGGAGAACGGGGAGGAGAGTTCTGTTGAACGGCCTCAACAAGGGCATCCGCAAGGTCGAGGTGTCACTGAAGTGGGATCCGAGCCCCGCCGGTCAGCCGCCCTCGGACCTCGACATCATCGCGGCGACCTACCCGGCGGCCGACCCGAGCGGCGATCCCGCCTACGTCGTGCACTTCGACAGCCGCTCGCCCGACGGCACCATCACCCTCAACCGCGACAGCAAGACCGGCCAGGGCTTCGGCTGGGACGAGGTGATGACGGTCGAGCTGAACCGGCTCGACAGCCGGTACGGGCGCGTCGTGATCGGCGTGGCCATACAGCAGGGGGCGAGCCCGAAGACCTTCGGTGACGTCAGCAAGCCGGCCCTGCGCATCCGCGAGGACTACACCGTCCTGGCCGAGGACGACTTCGCCTCCGTCCAGGGCTCCACAGCCGCGGTCATCGCAGAGTTCGTCCGGGACGGCTCCGGCTCCTGGAGCCTCCTCCCCGGTCTCCACGGCTACGACGAGGACCCGGCGACCTTCGCCCGCGTGATGGGCGCCCCACGCGAGTCCTGACGCTCCACGCCACGGACACCGAAGGACGGCACAGCCATGAGCTGTGCCGCCCTTCACTGTCTCAAGAGGTCAGCTGCAACCGCTGGTCGAGCCGCAGCCCTCGCAGATGTAGCAGGAACCGGCCCGCTGCATCTTCGTACCGCAGGAGAAGCAGAGCGGGGCGTCCGCGTGGATGCCCAGCTGCATCTCCACCAGCTCGGCGCTGGTGTGCGCCTGCTTCGGGGCGGGCTTGGCCGCCTCGACCTCGGCCCTCGGCGTGGCCACGGCCTTCAGGTCCGTCTGCCGCGGGGCCGACTGGGCCAGGCCCTCGACGTCCACGTCCTCCTCGGCGGGCTCGTACGAACCCGTCTCCAGGTGGCGCTGACGCTCCTCGGCGGAGTGGATGCCGAGCGCGGAACGCGTCTCGAAGGGCAGGAAGTCCAGCGCCAGGCGGCGGAAGATGTAGTCGACGATCGACTGGGCCATCCGCACGTCCGGGTCGTCCGTCATGCCGGCCGGCTCGAAGCGCATGTTGGTGAACTTCGAGACGTACGTCTCCAGCGGCACGCCGTACTGGAGGCCGACGGAGACCGCGATGGAGAAGGCGTCCATCATGCCCGCGAGGGTGGAGCCCTGCTTGGACATCTTCAGGAAGACCTCGCCGAGACCGTCGTCCGGGTAGGAGTTGGCGGTCATGTAGCCCTCGGCGCCGCCGACGGTGAAGGACGTGGTGATGCCGGGACGTCCCTTCGGGAGGCGCTTGCGGACCGGGCGGTACTCGACGACCTTCTCGACCGCGGTCCGGATGGTCTCCTCGGCCTTCTCGGTGATCTCCGCCTTCTCCGACTCCTTGGTCTTGGCGGAGAGCGGCTGGCCGACCTTGCAGTTGTCGCGGTAGATCGCCAGCGCCTTGACGCCGAGCTTCCAGGCCTCGAAGTAGATCTCCTCGACCTCCTCGACGGTCGCCGTCTCCGGCATGTTGACCGTCTTGGAGATGGCGCCCGAGATCCACGGCTGGATCGCGGCCATCATGCGGACGTGGCCCATCGGGGAGATGGCCCGCTCGCCCATGGCGCAGTCGAAGACCTCGTAGTGCTCCTGCTTGAGGCTCGGGGCGTCGATCACATTGCCGTGCTCGGCGATGTGGGCGACGATCGCCTCGATCTGCTCCTCCTGGTAGCCCAGGCGGCGCAGGGCCTGCGGGACCGTGCCGTTGACGATCTGCATCGAGCCGCCGCCGACCAGCTTCTTGAACTTGACCAGCGCCAGGTCCGGCTCGACACCGGTCGTGTCGCAGGACATCGCAAGGCCGATGGTGCCGGTGGGGGCGAGCACCGAGGCCTGCGAGTTGCGGAAGCCGTTCTTCTCGCCGAGGCGGAGCACGTCCTGCCAGGCCTCCGTGGCGGCGGCCCAGACCGGGGTGTCCAGGTCGTCCATGCGCACGGCGGTGCCGTTGGCGTCGGAGTGCTGTTTCATGACGCGGTTGTGGGCGTCGGCGTTGCGGGCGTAGCCGTCGTACGGGCCGACGACCGCGGCCAGTTCGGCGGAGCGGCGGTAGGCCGTGCCCGTCATCAGGGAGGTGATGGCGCCGGCGAGGGTGCGGCCGCCGTCGGAGTCGTACGCGTGGCCGGTCGCCATGAGCAGGGCGCCGAGGTTGGCGTAGCCGATGCCGAGCTGGCGGAAGGCGCGGGTGTTCTCGCCGATCTTCTGGGTCGGGAAGTCCGCGAAGCAGATCGAGATGTCCATCGCGGTGATGACCAGCTCGACGACCTTCTGGAACCGCTCGACGTCGAAGGACTGGTTGCCCTTGCCGTCGTCCTTCAGGAACTTCATCAGGTTCAGCGAGGCCAGGTTGCAGGACGTGTTGTCCAGGTGCATGTACTCGCTGCACGGGTTCGACGCGGTGATCCGGCCGGACTCGGGGCAGGTGTGCCAGTTGTTGATGGTGTCGTCGTACTGGATGCCGGGGTCGGCACAGGCCCAGGCGGCCTCGGCGATCTTGCGGAACAGCGCCTTGGCGTCGACCTGCTCGATGACCTCGCCGGTCATCCGGGCGCGCAGACCGAAGTCGCCGCCCGCCTCGACGGCCTTCATGAACTCGTCGTTCACACGGACCGAGTTGTTGGCGTTCTGGTACTGGACGGAGGTGATGTCGTCACCACCGAGGTCCATGTCGAAGCCCGCGTCGCGCAGGACGCGGATCTTCTCCTCCTCCTTCACCTTGGTCTCGATGAAGTCCTCGATGTCCGGGTGGTCCACGTCCAGGACGACCATCTTGGCGGCGCGGCGGGTGGCACCGCCCGACTTGATCGTTCCCGCGGACGCGTCGGCGCCGCGCATGAAGGAGACGGGACCGGAGGCGTTGCCACCGGAGGAGAGCAGTTCCTTGGAGGAACGGATGCGGGAGAGGTTCAGGCCGGCGCCGGAGCCCCCCTTGAAGATCATGCCCTCTTCCTTGTACCAGTCGAGGATCGACTCCATGGAGTCGTCGACGGCCAGGATGAAGCAGGCGGAGACCTGCTGGGGCTGCGGGGTGCCCACGTTGAACCAGACGGGGCTGTTGAAGCTGAAGATCTGGTGCAGGAGGGCGTACGCCAGTTCGTGCTCGAAGATCTCGGCGTCGGCGGGCGAGGCGAAGTACTTGTAGTCCTCACCGGCCTTCCGGTACGTCTTCACGATGCGGTCGATGAGCTGCTTCAGGCTCACCTCACGCTGCGGGGTGCCGACGGCGCCCCTGAAGTACTTGCTGGTGACGATGTTGACCGCGTTCACCGACCAGAACTCGGGGAACTCGACGCCACGCTGCTCGAAGTTGACCGAGCCGTCGCGCCAGTTGGTCATGACGACGTCACGGCGCTCCCAGGCCACCTCGTCGTACGGGTGCACGCCAGGGGTGGTGTGGATGCGCTCGATACGCAGGCCCTTGCTCGCCTTGGTGCCCTTGGCGCGGGAACTCCGTGCCGGACCGCTCGCCGTCTCTGTCATGCCGCCTCCCTGTATCGGGCTAAAACGCCCTGAAGTGCCACTTTGTTCCTGTGACACGGTGTTCTGTCTTGTGTCGCGACCCGGCTCGCACAGCCGTCCGCGACAGGTCTCGATCGCCGCCGACCACCCGGTCCTGACGGTCCGGAGGTGCGGCCCGCCCTCAGTCGGCGGCGTTGGCGGGCACGGGGACTTGGGCAGCCCCTCCGGACCCGCGGTCGTTCTCCCGGCACCCCTCGACCGCGTTGTCGACGCCGTCGTCGTCCGCGTCGGGGCGCTTCCCCTGCTCTTCCCTGAGTTCCGCGATGGCGGCCTCGAAGTCCTCCAGCGAGTCGAAGGCCCGGTAGACCGAGGCGAACCGCAAGTAGGCGACGAGGTCGAGTTCCTGCAGCGGACCGAGTATGGCCAGACCCACGTCATGGGTGGTCAGTTCGGCGCTGCCGGTGGCACGCACCGCCTCCTCGACCCGTTGGCCGAGCTGGGCGAGCGCGTCCTCGGTGACAGGCCGCCCCTGGCATGCCTTGCGGACGCCGTTGATGACCTTGGTACGACTGAAGGGTTCGGTCACACCGGACCTCTTGACCACCATCAGCGAGCACGTCTCCACCGTCGTGAAACGACGGGAGCAGTCCGGACACTGGCGGCGCCTGCGGATCGACGTGCCGTCGTCCGTCGTACGACTGTCGACGACACGGCTGTCGGGGTGCCTGCAGAAGGGACAGTGCATAACTCCAACCCTCCTCACAGCACGACTCAATAGCTCCACGAGCCTCTTGGACCCCGCGGAAGCAGCCCCAAGCATAGGGGATGACCATGAGCCCTCAGACCGGGGGGACCACAACTTCTGGGCTGTTGCTGCAATCCAAGCACTAGATGTAGGGCTTGGCACGTAAATCCCCACACGACGCGCGTGTCGCACCCGTACTGGCAAGTGCCAGACGGAGGAGCCGTCGCGGAGCGCATCCGCGCCGTCGCGGAACGGACCCGAACGCGCCGGAGCGGACCGGAACGCGAGGGGAACCGGAGAAAGCCGGGCACCGGTACCCGACGGAAGAAGCGGGGAGTGGCAGACTGTGCCGCGCGGCGACAGCGGCCCACGAAGCCCCCGCCCCGGCGGTGAAGAGTACAGCAATCAGCGGTTTTGTCCGCCCGGAGCAGTCGAGCCATACACCTGCACACATGGTCACGTCAGGTAATCCACGGTTTTTCACTCGAACGTGTGTTTGGCGCAACCTTTCGAAAGCAACTACCGTTGTGCTGCACGGGAGACCATCGAGAGGGGCCGACGTGACCACGACCGCAGACAGCGCCACCATCACTGCCCAGGACCGCTCCCAGGGCCGACTCGAGCCGGTGCACGCGATGAACGAAGTTCCGAACCATGACGGGCCCAAGCGGGCCCTGCCCGGCCGACCTCCAGGCATCAGGGCCGACAGCTCCGGACTGACCGACCGGCAGCGCCGGGTGATCGAGGTCATCAGGGACTCCGTGCAGCGGCGCGGGTACCCGCCGTCGATGCGGGAGATCGGTCAGGCGGTCGGCCTGTCGAGCACGTCGTCCGTGGCGCACCAGCTGATGGCCCTGGAACGCAAGGGCTTCCTGCGCCGCGACCCGCACCGCCCTCGTGCCTACGAGGTCCGCGGCTCCGACCAGGCGGCGGCGCAGCCGACCGACACCGCCGGTAAGCCCGCCGCGTCGTATGTGCCGCTCGTCGGCCGGATCGCGGCCGGTGGCCCGATCCTGGCGGAGGAGTCGGTCGAGGACGTGTTCCCGCTCCCGCGCCAGCTGGTCGGTGACGGCGAGCTGTTCGTCCTGAAGGTCGTGGGTGACTCCATGATCGAGGCCGCGATCTGTGACGGCGACTGGGTGACGGTCCGCCGCCAGCCGGTCGCCGAGAACGGCGACATCGTGGCCGCCATGCTGGACGGCGAGGCCACGGTCAAGCGCTTCAAGCGCGAGGACGGCCATGTGTGGCTGCTGCCGCACAACGCCGCCTACGAGCCCATCCCGGGTGACGACGCGACCATCCTCGGCAAGGTGGTGGCGGTTCTGCGCCGCGTCTGACCCCTCGCGGCGGACGGCCTCCCGTGCCGGTCCGCGCCCCTGATCCGGGCCCCGGAATCCACTGCGCCGGTTCCGGGGTCCTGGGCTTTCCGTGCCCGGTGGCCCGTCCCCTGTCGGGGGCGGGCCACCGGCTTCTACGCCTCTTCGAGGGCCTTCGTCTCTTCGAGAGCCTTCGTCTCTTCGATGGCCCTCGCCTCTTCGAAGGCTTTCGCCGCCTGGTCGATCGCCGCGAGCGACTTCCGTACCTGGTTACGGTCCGTGGTGTACCAGAAGTCGGGCAGTGACGCCTTCAGATAGCTGCCGTACCGAGCTGTGGCCAGCCTCTGGTCGAGGACGGCGACGACGCCCCGGTCGCCCTGCGCCCGCACGAGGCGGCCGGCGCCCTGGGCCATCAGCAGGGCGGCATGGGTGGCCGCCACCGCCATGAAGCCGTTGCCGCCCGCTTCCTCGACAGCCTTCTGGCGGGCGCTCATCAGCGGATCGTCGGGACGCGGGAACGGGATCTTGTCCATGACGACCAGCTGGCAGCTGGTGCCCGGCACGTCGACGCCCTGCCAGAGCGAGAGCGTGCCGAACAGACAGGTCTTCGGATCGGCCGCGAAGCCCTTGATAAGCTCGCCCAGCGTCTCCTCGCCCTGGAGGAGGATCGGGTACTCCGGGATGCGGACCCGGAGGTCCTCCGCCGCCAGTTGGGCCGCCCGCATCGACGAGAACAGGCCGAGCGTCCTGCCGCCGGCCGCCTGGATCAGCTCCGTGAGCTCGTCCAGCATGTCCGCCCGGTCACCGTCCCGCGCGGGACGCGACAGATGCTTGGCGACGTAGAGGATGCCCTGCTTCGGGTAGTCGAACGGCGAGCCGACGTCGACGCCCTTCCACTGCGGGAAGTCGTCACCCTCGGTGCCCTCGGGCGCCAGTCCCAGGGACGCCCCCACGCCGTTGAAGTCACCGCCCAGCTTCAGTGTGGCCGAGGTCAGGGTGACGGACCGGTCCGCGAAGAGCTTCTCCCTGAGGAGGCCCGACACGGACATGGGGGCCACGCGCAGGGAGGCACCGAAGCGGTCGTGCCGCTCGTACCAGACGACGTCCCACTCGGAGCCGTTGCTGATGCGCTCCGCGACCTCGTGCACGTTCTCCACGGCGGCCAGGGCCTGCTTGCGGACGGCGTCCTCGTCCTGGACGGACTTGTCGCGGGTGGTGCCGATCGCGGTGATCACCGTACGGGCCGCGTCGCGCAGGGCCATCAGGGCGTACGCCAAGTCCTCGGGGATCTCCTCCAGGCGTCCGGGCAGCGCCAGCTCCATCAGCCGCTCGAAGCCCTCGGCGGCGGTCTGGAGCTGGTCGGCGGCCTTCTCGTTGACGAGCTTCGCCGCTCGCTTCACCGCGCGGTTGACCTGGCCGGGGGTCAGCTCGCCGGTGGCCACGCCGGTCACCCGCGACACCAGTTCGTGGGCCTCGTCGACGATCAGCACCTCGTGCGGCGGGAGCACCGGGGCGCCCTCGATGGCATCGATCGCGAGCAGGGCGTGGTTGGTGACGACGACCTCGGCGAGCTTGGCGCGCTCCCGGGCCATCTCGGCGAAGCACTCGGCGCCGTACGCGCACTTCGAGGCGCCCAGGCACTCGCGCGACGACACGGACACCTGGGACCAGGCGCGGTCGGAGACACCGGGGGTGAGGTCGTCCCGGTCGCCGGTCTCGGTCTCCTGCGACCAGTCCCGCAGCCGCAGCAGGTCCTGGCCCAGTTTGCTGGAGGGGGCGGCCGCCTCGAACTGGTCGAAGAGGCCGTCCTCCTCGTCCTGGGGCACGCCCTCGTTGAGGCGGTGCAGACACAGGTAGTTCGACCGGCCCTTGAGCATCGCGAACTCGGGGCGGCGGCGCAGCAGCGGGTGCAGCGCGTCGACCGTTCTCGGCAGGTCCCGCTCCACGAGCTGCCGCTGGAGGGCCAGGGTCGCCGTGGCCACGACGACGCGCTCTCCCTGTGCGAGGGCGGGCACCAGGTAGCCCAGCGACTTACCGGTGCCGGTGCCCGCCTGGACCAGCAGATGGGAGCCGTCGTCGATCGCCTCCGCGACGGCTTCGGCCATGGTCACCTGGCCGGGGCGCTCCATGCCGCCGACAGCGGCGACGGCGGCGTGCAGGAGTTCGTGGAGTGAGGGCTTCGTCATAGCGCGACCACCCTACGGCGCCGCACTGACAAACGGGTGACGGCGACGGAGGAGGCGGGAGGAGGGGTGGGGCAGGGGGCGGGCGGAGCGGCGCCGAGGGCGGGACGGGGGTCCGGGCGGAGGTCGGGACGGGGGTCCGGGCGGAGGTCGGGATGAGGGGTGGCGCGGAGCGCGGGACAGAGGTCGGGTTGGAGGGCGGGGCGCGGGATCAAGAGGGGTTCTCTTCGGTGGGGAGGGGGAGGGAAGCGGGCGCTGCTCGACGTGCTCGGCATTTCGTCCGGCCCGATCGGGAACCGGATCGGGCCGGGCGGTGTACCAGGAATGACGGCGTCACAGCAGGTGCACATCGGATCTACATCAGATCGCGCAGCAGCCGGTCCCGGATCATGAGGGCGGCCCGCTTGTCGGGCAGGTCGACCTCCGCGGAGAACCGGAAACCGGCGGTGAGGAAAGCGGAGACGGAGGGGAAGTTGCGAAGGTCGGGTTCCGCGACGACGCGGGCGCAGGAAGGGCGGTTGTCGAGGACGAGATCGGCGACGGCGCGGAGCAGGGCGGAGCCGAGACCTCTCCCCCGGTCGGCCACCGGCCCGATGAGGAGGTGGACGCCTGTGTCGTGGGGCCGGGCGGGGTAGTGGCGGGCGACGGGGTCGAGGTCCGCCCGGTAGATCTCCCAGTAGCTCATGGGGGTGCCGTCCAGCAGACCGAGACAGGGCACGCTGCGGCCGTCACCGTCGAGCTGGGCCCGGAGGTGGTTCGCGGTCACCTCCTCGGGTCCGGCGAGCTTCCAGGACGAGGCTACGGCGGAGTCGTTCATCCAGCGGGTGATCAGCGGGAGGTCCCGTTCGAGGCGGACGGGGAGGAGGCGCAGCGTGCCGACGGGGGTGACCGTCGGTCTCCAGTCGGCGAGGTGATCCAGCAGTTCCCCTTTGCCCGAGAGTGCCGCCCCGCCCGGGTCGGTGCCCCCACCGTCCGGGTCGGCGTCCTCCGCGAGGAACGCGGCCCAGTCGTCGGGCAGGCGCAGTTCGAGTGTGTCCTCGTTGCTGGGGGCCCGGGTGGTGCCCGTGTCGGTGCCGGATGTGGTGCTCGCGTCGGTGGGAGGCACGCGACGCTCCTCTCAGGGGATGGGGTGGGTCATGTTCCTCGGGGCGTGAAGGGAGTCGACAGTGATCGGATCAGCTGTGGAGGGGGTTGGCGATGGTGACGTAGACGGACTGGGTGTCGACCGGGCCGACGAGTTCGTCGAGGCCGTTCAGCCGGGTCAGCAGGTTGGCCTTGCAGCGCAGGACGGGTGAGTCGAGCAGCAGGGCCGGCAGGGGGGTGGCCAGCCGGGCGGGGCCGGTGGCGACATCGGTGAGGAAGCGGCGGAAGGCGGCGAGCAGCAGTCGCTCGTCGGCGAGGCCCTGCGAGCCGAACGCACCGATGAGACCGAGCACGTTGTTGATGCCGAGGTAGTAGGCGAACCGTTCGTCGGTGACCTCGTCGGAGACGAAGGTGTCGCTGTGCTCGCCGATGCCGGGGAGTCGGGCGTCGAGGTCCGCGCGGCGGGACTCGCGGAAGTAGTAGCCCTGGTTGTCGCGGTACCGCCCGCCCCTGGGCCAGCCGTCCGGGTCCAGCAGGAGGACGGTGTTCTGCTGGTGGGCTTCGAGGGCGATCCCGGCCTCGCTGTCCAGCCACAGCACGGGCCGCACAACCTGTTCCAGGTAGCGCAGGAACCACTCGGCGGCAACGGCACCTCGGGGACGGCCGGTGCGCCCGGCGAGCCGGGTGACGACCTCGGCGAGCCGGGACCGCATGGCGGGCCCCTCCGGAGGACGGTCGGCATGGCCGGACGCCTGCGAGGCCGCGTGGCGATGCGGCGCCCGGTCGGGGACGGAGACCCGCTGCCCGGGGATGCGGGTTGCCTGGTGCGCGCCATCCGGGTGGGGGCCTTCCGCGAACGGCCCGTCCGATGGTGGCCCGGCCGCGAGTGGCTCGTCCGCGTACGGCCGGTGCGCATGCTGCCTGCTTGCGTGCGGCCCGTCCGCGGGTGGCCCGCCCACTGGCGCTCGGTCCCTGTACGGCCTCGGTGATACGAGCCCCGCCACACAGCACGCGTCGTCCGCCGGGCCGAACGGGTTGTGCCGGATCACCACGTCCAGGCCGGACACGGGGTCGCCGCCTGGCGCGGTGACCGCCAGCCAGGCCGGGTCGCGGACGATGTCGAACCCCGGGTGGACGGCTTGCCACTGCTTGGCGAGACCGGTACGCAGCAGGCGGTGGACCTCGACGCCCCGGTGGAGTTCCTTGCGGAGGTTCTCCCGACGGGAGTTGGTGATCCGCAAGCCCAGCGACAGCTTCAGCATCGCGGGGGCGGCGGTGCCGTGCACGGTACGGACGGAGGAGGTGGGGTGCCACGGCGAGCCGTGGGGGCCGAGGTCGAGCAGCAGTCCGGCGTCGAGGAGGGCGGCGACGGTCGGGTGGTGCCGGACCTCGCGCCATTGCCAGGGGTGGACGGGCAGGGCGGCGTAGCCGTCGGGCAGCGGTAGGCCGGGGCCGGCCAGCCGTGCGCTCAGCTGCTCGGCCGGGACGACCCGGCCGCGCTCCGTCCACGCCGAGTCGGTCGACAGAACGGAGGGTGCGACAGCCAGCCAGTGCAAGGGGAAGGAGCCACGCGACTCGGGTGAGTAGAGCCGCGCCTCCGCCTCGGACAGCCCTTCCCGACTCTTCGGGGTGGGGTGCAGCGGATGACCGAGGACGAGGGCCTGCTCAGCGGCGAGGAACAGATCCGGCCCGTCATCCGGCCGGACCCGACGTTCGGCGATGAACCCGGCGACGCGCCGAGCGGAGTCGGCGACCCGGCCGACGAGGTCGAGCGAGTCGAGTGGGGCGGGCTGGCCGAGGAGGACCGACTGGTCGGGCGGGGCCGACTGGTTGTGCGGGGCCGACTGGCTGTGTGGGGCCGCTTCGTCGTGCGGGACAGGCTGGCTGCGCGGAGCCGCTCCGTCGTGCGGGACAGGCTGGCTGCGCGGAGCCGCTTGGTCGTGCGGAACAGGCTGGCTGCGCGGAGCCGCTTGGTCGTGCGGAACAGGCTGGCTGCGCGGAGCCGCTCCGTCGTGCGGAACAGGCTGGCTGTGCGGGGTCAGTGGGCTGAGTGGGACCGGTTGCCCAGGTTGGGCCCCTTGGCCGTGCGGTGTCGGCTGGTCATGCGGTGCCGCCTGCCCACGCCGGGCGGGCTGGTCGGCAGCCGACGGCACCTGGGGGCATGTCGCGGCGAGCCGCACTACGGCCACAGGCGAGTCGTCGTCCACCGCCGCGTCACCCGCACCCGGCACGGCCACTCCCGCCCCCGCCCCTGCCGCCGCCTCTCTGGACAGCAGCGCGGCCACCGTCACCGCGTCGGCGGCCGGTGCCGTCTCGGGGGCGTCGGCGAGGCGGGGGAAGCCGAAGCGGTGCCAGCCGGTCGGGGACCAGTAGTGGATGGGGACGAGGAGGGCCGTTCCGGTGGCGGGGAGGGGGATGCGGAGGGTGGCGTCGTCGGGGCGGGTGAGGTCGTGCTCGCGTACCCAGCAACGCAGCAGGTTCTCGACGGCCGCGGCCTGGGCCGCGATGTGCGGGTCGGGATGGTCCAGGAGCTCGGGGGTGGGGAGGGGCGGGTGCCCGGTGGCCCGGTGTCGGGAGGGCGCGTCTGTCGGCACGGCCTCGGGTTCGGGCTCGGCCGGGGTAACGGGCGCCCGCGGGGAGGGGGCGTCAACCTCGGACGCATCGGTGCGGCCTTCGGAGGCGGGGGTCGCGGTCAAGGTGATTCCTGGATGTGGTGGTCCTGGCGGGGGTGGTCGTGCGGTGGTCCGCGCGGGTGGTCGTGCGGTGATCCGCGCGAGGCGGTTGCGGTGGTGCGCGCGGGATGGTCGCGCGCTCGTGCGGCGGGAGTCAGGTGCGGGTCGGCGCGGGGAGAGCACATGGCGGGGGACGAGGCCGGGGTGGGGACAAGGCCGGTGCTGGACGTCCTCGGGGTCTGGGCGGACCGGCTGCCGAGAGGGCTGGTGGGGTGGCGTGGGGGTGACCCCACCGGCCGGTTGGCCGAGCCGCCGACGCCGACCGGTCGGCCGGGCTGCCCCCACCGGCCGGTTGGCCGATCCCCCCGCCGCCCGGTTGCCCGAGCCGCCCGCACCGGCCGCTTGACCATGCCGCCCGCACGCTCAGCCGCCGGGCGCGCGCCCCGGGTTCACGGCCGCCTCGTGACGTACGGCTCCCGGTCCTCGCGCCGCGGCGGCGGCCACGGAGGCGATCGCGTCGGTGAGGCGGTCGAGTACGGCGTCGGCCTGTTCGTCGGTGAGCGTCAGCGGAGGGAGGAGGCGTACTACGCCCGCGTGGCGGCCGCCCAGTTCGACGATCAGACCGCGGCTGAGGCACTCGCGCTGGACGGCGGTGGCGACGGACGGGGCGGGAGGGTGCGGGCCGGTGGCGCCGGTGGGCAGGGTCGCCTCGGGGTTGACCATCTCGATGCCGATCATCAGCCCCCGCCCCCGTACGTCGCCGACGCAGGCGAACTCCTCGGTGAGGAGGCGGAGGTGGGCGAGCATCCGGGCGCCCAGGGTCGCGGCGCGCTCGGCGAGGCCGTTCTGCCGGACGTAGGCGAGGGTGGCGGTTCCGGCGGCCATGGCGAGCTGGTTGCCGCGGAACGTGCCCGCGTGGGCGCCGGGCTGCCACACGTCGAGGTCGTCGCGGTAGACCACGACGGCCAGGGGAAGGCTGCCCCCGATGGCCTTGGAGAGGACCATGACGTCGGGAACGACCCCGCTGTGTTCGACCGCCCAGAAGCGCCCCGTGCGCCCCACGCCCGTCTGCACCTCGTCGGCGATCAGCGGGATGGACCGCGCGGCCGTGATCTCGCGCATCCGGCGCAGCCAGCCGTCCGGCGCCGGGATGACACCGCCCTCGCCCTGGACGGGTTCGAGGATCATTCCGGCGGGCGACGGGACACCGGACTTGGCGTCGTCGAGGACGGACTCCGTCCAGCGGGCGGCGAGTTCGGCCCCGCGTTCGCCGCCGATACCGAACGGGCAGCGGTAGTCCTGCGGATACGGCAGGCGGGCGACCCTCACATCGCCGGCGCCCCCGGACGCTTCGAGCGCCCCGGCGGTCATGCCGTGGTAGGCGCCGGTGAAGGCGAGCATCCCGGTGCGGCCGGTCGCCGCCCGTACCAGCTTGAAGGCGGCCTCCACCGCGTCCGTGCCGGCAGGCCCGCAGAACTGCACCCGGGCGCGGTCCGCGAGGCCGGGAGGGAGGGTGCGGAACAGTTCGGTGGTGAAGGCGTCCTTGACGGGAGTGGCCAGATCAAGGACGTGCAGCGGGGCGCCCGAGTCGAGGACCTTCCGGATCGCTTCGAGGACGACCGGGTGGTTGTGCCCGAGAGCGAGAGTGCCGGCGCCGGACAGACAGTCGAGATAGCGGCGGCCGTCCGCGCCCTCGATGGTCAGCCCTCGTGCCCGCACCGGCACGATCGGCAGAGCACGCGCATAGGTGCGCGCCGCAGACTCGCGCGCCGCCTGCCGCCGCAGGATCCCCTCGTGCGCCGAGCGCGCCCCCTCATACTCCCGCCGCACGGGCGCCCGTTCGTCCTCGTGTCCCGCGCGCGCCCCTTCGGACCCGCTCCCCACAGGTGCCACCGCAGACTCGGTCACCGCCACGACTACACTTCCTCCCGCTGCTCAGAGGCGAGTTGGCAGGGGTCACCGAGCACCGGCGGGTCCCCGCCCGTACCAACGACGCGGCACGCACTCGGAAGCGGGTGAGGCGAAGATCCTTGCCGTGACGGAACCGTTGCCGTTCCATCGGATGTCCCCCACAGGGACCGCATAGTGTGTGGTGCCGTTCCGGCGGGATGCCCGGCTCGGCGGATCCGTACCAAGCCGCGCGTACGGCGACCACGTACGAACACGTACGAAGAAGCAGACGTACGGGCCGAGCGCGAGTCGTGTCGGAGCCGTACGAAGAGGCGGCGGGCGTGCGGCAGGGCCATACGCGAACCGCTTCGGCAGCACAGAGTTCTTCAACGCCCCAGGGGAGTTCAGACCATGCGACCCATACGCCCGCTCTTCGCCGCTCGTCGTGGAAGGAGCGCGCGCCGCAGAACCTCCCCCGTCCTGGCAGCGGTCGGTCTCGCCACGGCCCTGTCGCTCACCGCCACCGCCTGCGGCTCGGGGGACACCACGGCGAACGCCGAGGCGTCGTCGTCCGCCCAGGACAACGGCGGCGACGGCAAGATCCGGATCCCGGACAACATCAAGGAAAAGCTCAAGGAACACGGGATCGACCTCGACAAGTGGCGGGGCGGGGCCTGGAAGAACTGGGACAAGGACGACTGGCTGCGCGAGGCCGAGGACTACGTCAACCCGATCATCGAGGACCTGTGGGACCCCGACCGGATGCGGGACGCCGAGGAGCCGGAGAAGGAGGTCGACGAGAGCGACCTCACCGGCGACCAGGGTGTCACCGACCCGACGCCGCAGGCCGTCCAGGCGGAGGCGGTGGCGACGAAGTACCACGCGAACGCGCCGGCGGCGGGCAAGGTCTTCTTCGACGCGCCCGAGGGCACGATGGTCTGCTCGGCGACGGTGGTGAAGGACCCGGCCAACCCGGGCAAGTCCAACCTCGTGTGGACGGCCGGGCACTGTGTGCACGCAGGCAAGTCGGGCGGCTGGTACCGCAACATCGCGTTCGTCCCCTCCTACAACGACAGCGGTCTGTCGGCGGCACAGATGCGGACGGCCACCAAGGATCAGGTCGCCCCGTACGGCATGTGGTGGGGTGACTGGGCGCAGACCTCGGACCAGTGGATCGAGCAGGGCGGCCAGAAGGGCGGCGACGGAGCGCCGTACGACTTCGCGGTCATCCATGTGACGCCGGAGGAGGGCAACGGCGGCAAGTCCCTGGAGGAGACGGTCGGTTCCGCGCTGCCGGTGGACTTCGACGCGCCGGCCGTACCGCAGGTGGACAGCATCACCGCGACGGGCTACCCGGCGGGCGCCCCGTACGACGGCGAGGCGATGTACCAGTGCACGGACAAGCCGGGGCGGCTCTCGCTCGTCGAGTCCGACCCGACGATGTACCGCATCGGCTGCACCATGACCGGCGGTTCGTCGGGCGGCGGCTGGGTGGCGACCGGCTCCGACGGCAAGCCGGCGCTGGTGTCCAATACCTCCATCGGCCCGGTGAGCGCGGGCTGGCTGGCCGGCCCTCGGCTGGGCAAGGAGGCTCAGGGCATCTACGACGCGGTGAGCGAGAAGTTCGCCCAGCGGTGATGTCGGGCACGCGGTGACGGCCGTGTGCGACGACGGTGCGGCGGCTGTCGGAAGGCAGCCGCCGAGGTATGGGGGAGGAGGCGCGCGGAAATATCGGCCGCACGCCCTGCGCGTATCCCCCAGCGCCCCCGCATAGTGGGCGTGACACAAGGAGCAGTTCCGACGGGGGTCGAGAACCATGCGCTTCTCATATCGGCGGCAATCCCTCCTCGCCGCCACCGGACTGATCGCGGTGCTCGCGCTGACGGCGACCGCCTGCGGCTCGGCCGACAGGGGCACGAGCGACAAACCCGACGTCGCCGCGTCCCGCACCGCCGACAGGGACGGCGACGGTGTCCCCGATGTCATCGCCGACCAGCTCGAGGAGCTCGGCGTCGACGTCGACGCCTGGCAGGACGGCGGCTGGAAGGACTGGGACGAGGAGCAGTGGCTCGGTGAGGCCGAGGAGTTCTTCAACCCGGTGATCGAGGACCTGTGGGACGCGGAGCGGATGCGTGAGGCCGAGGACCCGGCGAAGACGATCTCCCCGCAGGACGCCTCGGTCGACCAGGGCGTCAGTGACCCGCCTCCGGCCCCGGTCGAGGCGACGCCCGAGAAGACGCCGTACCACGTGAACGCCGGTCCCGTCGGCAAGATCTTCTTCGACTCTCCCGAAGGCGCGATGGTCTGTTCGGGCACCGTCGTCTCGGACGAGAACCGCCCGGGGCGGTCCAACCTGGTGTGGACCGCGGGCCACTGCGTGCACGCGGGCAGCGGCGGCGGCTGGTACCGCAACATCGTCTTCGTCCCGGCCTACAACGACCTCGGCAGGTCCGAGGAGGAGCTGGCCGCGGGCGCCCCCGCGGAGGAGGTCGCGCCGTTCGGCCAGTGGTGGGCGGACTGGGCCGCGACCTCGGACGAGTGGATCGCGGGCGGTTCCCAGGAGGGCGGCGCCGGCGCGGCGTACGACTACGCGGTCCTGCATGTGAAGCCGGAGGCGGGCTCCAAGTCGCTGGAGGAGACCGTCGGTTCGGCCCTGGACGTGGACTTCTCGGCGCCCGCCGCGTCCGGGATCGACTCGCTCGGCGCCTGGGGCTATCCGGCGGCACCGCCGTACAACGGCCTGACCATGTTCCGTTGCATCGACAGGCCCGGCCGGCTCTCCCTCGACGCGTCGCTGCCGACGATGTACCGCATCGGCTGCACGATGACGGGCGGTTCGTCGGGCGGCGGCTGGTTCCGGATGGTCGACGGCGCGCCCCGGCTCGTCTCGAACACGTCGATCGGCCCGGCCGACAACACCTGGCTCGCCGGACCCCGGCTGGGCAAGGGCGCCAAGGCGCTGTACGACGACCTGAGCATGTCGTACGGCGGCCGGTGAGCGGTTGCCCGTGAGCCGGGGCCGACGGACGGCGGTCAGCGAACGCCCCCCCCAGAGCGAACCTCCGCACAAGGCGAAGCCCGCACAACGCGAAGGCCCGCCCCTCGGCCGAGGGGCGGGCCTTCCTGGCGTGACGGGTCAGGCCGTCGGCGCCGGTACGTACGGTGCCAGGTCCGCCGCCAGTTCCTCGTGCACCCGGGCCTTGAGCAGGGTGCCCTCCGGGGTGTGCTCCTCGGAGATCACCTCGCCCTCGGTGTGGGCGCGTGCGACGAGCTTGCCGTGCGTGTACGGCACGAGCGCCTCGATCTCGACCGACGGGCGAGGCAGTTCGTTGTCGATCAGGGCGAGTAGTTCCTCGATGCCCTGGCCGGAGCGGGCCGAGACCGCGATGGAGCGCTTCTCGATCCGCAGCAGGCGCTGCAGCGTCAGCGGGTCGGCCGCGTCCGCCTTGTTGATCACCACGATCTCGGGGACGTTCGTCGCGCCCACGTCACGGATGACCTCGCGCACGGCCGCCAGCTGCTCCTCCGGCGCCGGGTGCGAACCGTCGACCACATGGAGGATCAGGTCGGAGTCGCCGACCTCCTCCATCGTGGAGCGGAACGCCTCGACGAGGTGGTGCGGCAGATGCCGTACGAAGCCGACGGTGTCCGCCAGCGTGTACAGCCGCCCGCTCGGGGTCTCGGCCCGGCGCACGGTCGGGTCGAGGGTCGCGAACAGGGCGTTCTCGACCAGGACACCCGCGCCGGTGAGACGGTTGAGCAGGGAGGACTTGCCCGCGTTGGTGTAGCCGGCGATGGCGACCGACGGAACCTTGTTCCGCCTGCGCTCCTGGCGCTTGATCTCGCGGCCGGTCTTCATCTCCGCGATCTCCCGGCGCATCTTCGCCATCTTCTCGCGGATCCGTCGCCGGTCCGTCTCGATCTTGGTCTCACCGGGACCACGGGTGGCGAGGCCGCCGCCCTTGCCGCCGCCCATCTGCCGGGACAGCGACTGACCCCAGCCGCGCAGTCGCGGCAGCATGTACTGCATCTGCGCGAGCGCGACCTGGGCCTTGCCCTCTCGGGACTTGGCGTGCTGGGCGAAGATGTCGAGGATCAGGGCCGTACGGTCGATGACCTTGACCTTGACGACGTCTTCGAGGTGGATGAGCTGCCCCGGGCTCAGCTCACCGTCGCAGATGACGGTGTCGGCGCCCGATTCGAGCACGATGTCCCGCAGCTCGTCGGCCTTGCCGGAACCGATGTAGGTGGCCGCGTCCGGCTTGTCGCGGCGCTGGATCACACCGTCGAGCACGAGCGCGCCCGCCGTCTCCGCGAGGGCGGCCAGCTCGGCCAGGGAGTTCTCCGCGTCCTGCGCGGTTCCCGTGGTCCAGACACCGACGAGCACGACCCGCTCCAGGCGGAGCTGGCGGTACTCGACCTCGGTGACGTCCTCGAGTTCGGTGGAGAGGCCCGCGACGCGGCGCAGGGCCGCACGCTCGGAGCGGTCGAACTGGTCGCCGTCCCGCTCGCCGTCGATCTCGAAGCTCCAGGCGACGTCCTCTTCCATCAGGGCATCGGCCCGAAGACCCTCGGGGTTGTTCTGCGCGAAGGCGCGCTGTGCGGCCTGGGAAGGGGATGAAGAGGAGGTCATTGGATCCTTACGTCGATGGGGGTACCGAAGGGGTGACGGATCTCGATCCGTCCATGGCGACAACGCCCGGGCCTGCCCGGAGATTCCCGGATGGGGCCTCGGCCGACCCGGGACCAGCCCCTGGGGGCCGGTCCACGGCTGACCGGGAGTGGGCCGCGCCGCCGACTCGAAGATGGTCGCACGGCACGCCTCGTCTCGTCACGCGGGTTACTTTCCCGTCTTCCGCTTCGCCGAAGCCTCGGCGGTGGCCGTCTTCCAGTCCGGATGCCCCGGCATCGGCGGCGTCCGCTCGCCGTGGAGCCAGCCCCGGAAGAAGGCGTCCAGGTCGCGTCCGGCGATCCGGGTCGCGAGCCGCTGGAAGTCGGCGGTGGAGGCGACGCCGTCGCGGTGGACGGCGACCCAGGCCCGCTGGAGCCGCTCGAAGGCGGGGCGGCCGATCTCCTCGCGCAGGGCGTACAGGACGAGCGCGGCCCCGTCGTAGACGTTCGGCCGGAAGATGCCGATCTTGTGGTCGACCTTGGGCACCTTGGGGGCCGCCGGCGGCCCCCCTGCGGCCCGCCAGCGGTCGGAGGCACTGTAGGCGGCCTTCATACGGGCCTCCATGGGCCGGCCGGCCGTCTCCTCGGCGTACAGGGCCTCGTACCAGGTGGCGTGCCCCTCGTTGAGCCACAGGTCGGACCAGGTGCGCGGGCTGACGCTGTTGCCGAACCACTGGTGGGCCAGCTCGTGCACCATGATCGACTCGATGTACCACTTCGGGTACTCGGCGCGGACGAACAGCTCCCTCTCGAAGAGGGAGAGGGTCTGGGTCTCCAGCTCGAACCCGGTCTGCGCCTCGGCGATGAGGACCCCGTACGTCTCGAACGGGTAGCGGCCGACCTTGCGCTCCATCCACGCGATCTGGGCCGGGGTCTTCGCCAGCCACGGTTCGAGCCGCTCGCGGTCCTTGGCGGGCACCACGTCGCGGACGGGCAGACCGTTCGGTCCGGAGCGGCGCACGACGGCGGAGCGGCCGATGGACACCTGGGCCAGTTCGGTGGCCATGGGATGTTCGGTGCGGTAGGTCCAGGTGGTGGTGCGCGGGCCGCGGCGCGTCCCGGCGTCCAGACCGTTGGAGACGGCCGTGTAGCCGTCGGGCACGGTGACGCGGACGGTGAACAGGGCCTTGTCGGAGGGGTGGTCGTTGCAGGGGAACACCACGTGGGCGGCGTCGGCCTGGTTGGCCATGGCGAGCCCGTCAGCGGTCCGCACCCAGCCGCCCTCCGCGTCCCCGCTGTACACGGGGTCACTGGTGTGCCGCACGGTGATGCGGGTCCGGCTGCCCGCGGGGAGCGGCTCCCGGGGGGTGATCACCAGGTCCTCGCCCGCGGTGGTGAAGGCGGCGGGCGACCCGTCGACCTCGACGGAGCTGACCTCGCCGTGCGTGAAGTCGAGGTTGACCAGGTCCAGCGGGGAGGTCGTGCGGGCGTCGATCGTGGTGACGGCCGTAAGGGGCTTGAGGTTGTCGCCGGTATAGGTGAAGGAGAGGTCGTACGACCGCACGTCGTAGCCGGGGTTGCCGAGGTGCGGGAAGAGGCGGTCGCCGACGCCGAGCGGGACGGCGGGCGAGGGGGCGCTCGCGGCGATCAGGCAGACGGAGACGGCGGAGGTGAGCAGCGCCGCCTTGGTACGGCGGGCCCTGAGGCGTGGGGTGAGCGGCATGGACCACCGCTACCAGCGCGCTCCCTGTCCGCGCCGCCGACTCGCAGCCGTCCCACCCGAACGAGCGGCCCGTCGGTCCGCCGAGCCGCCCGGCCCGCGGGTGGCTACGGGGTGGCCGCCTGGTGCTGGGGCCGGGCCACGTCGTAGACGCCCGCCACATCGCGCATGGCGCGCATCAGGTTCGGGAGGAGGGCGGCGTCCGGGAGCTGCACCGTGTACGTGTGCCGGACGCGCTGCTGGGTCGGGGGTTCGACGGTGGCGGAGACGATGGCGACGCCCTCCAGCGCGATGGCCTCGGTGAGGTCGGCGAGGAGGTGGGGGCGCTGGAACGACTCGGCGACGAGGGTGACCCGGAACTCGGTGGTGTCCCCCCAGTGCACGGCGATCTCCGCGCGCCCCAGGCCCTTCATGCGTGTGACGGCGGCGCACTCGACGCGGTGCACGGTCACCACTCCCCCGCGGACGGCGAAGCCGGTGACCTCGTCGGGCGGTACGGGGGTGCAGCACCCGGCGAGGCGGACGTTCGCTTCGGGCTGGTCGGCGACGACCACGGCGTTCGCGGTGTCCGAGGGCGCGGCGGGCTCGTCGTGGGCGGGGCGGGGGGCGGGCGCCCCGTCCTTGCGTTCGGCGTCGAGGGCGTCCGGCTCGTCGGCGGTGGACGAGGGGTGAGTGGCGAGCCAGCGCTGGATGGCGATGCGGGCGGCGGGGGTGTGGGCGTGCTCCAGCCACTCTCTGGAGGGCTCGGAGGCGGGGTCCTGGCCCATGAGGAGCTGGACGGTGTCGCCGTCCCTCAGGACCGTGCTCAGCGTCGCCAGACGGCCGTTGACGCGGGCGCCGATACAGGCGTGCGCGTCCTCGCCGTACTGGGCGTAGGCGGCGTCCACGCAACTGGCGCCCTCGGGGAGGCCCAGGGTGCCGCCGTCGGGTCGGAAGACGGTGATCTCGCGGTCCTGGGCGAGGTCCTCGCGCAGGGTGGACCAGAACATGTCGGCGTCGGGCGCGGCCTGCTGCCAGTCGAGGAGGCGGGAGAGCCAGCCGGGACGGGTGGGGTCGACGCGCTCGCCGTCGCCGTCGGCCCGCTCGCCGTCGGTCTGGTCCTCGGCGGGGGCGGCATAGGGGTTGCCGAGCGCGACGACTCCGGCCTCGGCGACCTTGTGCATCTGGTTGGTACGGATGAGGACTTCCGCGACCTGCCCGTCACCGCGGGCGACGGCCGTGTGCAGCGACTGGTACAGGTTGAACTTCGGTACGGCGATGAAGTCCTTGAACTCCGAGACCACCGGGGTGAGACAGGTGTGCAGTTCGCCGAGGACGGCGTAGCAGTCGGCGTCCTCGTTGACGAGGACGAGGAGCCGTCCGAAGTCGGTGCCGCGCAGCTGCCCGCGTTTTCGCGAGACCCGGTGCAGGGAGACGAAGTGGCGGGGCCTGATCAGGACTTCGGCCTGGATGCCGGCCTCGCGCAGGACGCCGCGCACCTCTTCGGCGATCTCGGCGAGCGGGTCGCTCTCCCGGGCGGCGTTGTCCGCGATCAGTTCGCGGGTGTGGGCGTACTCCCCGGGGTGGAGGATCGCGAAGACGAGGTCCTCCAGTTCGGTCTTGAGGGCCTGGACGCCGAGGCGTTCGGCGAGCGGGATCAGCACGTCACGGGTGACCTTGGCGATGCGTTCCTGCTTCTCGGGGCGCATCACGCCGAGGGTGCGCATGTTGTGCAGCCGGTCGGCGAGCTTGATCGACATCACGCGGACGTCGTTGCCGGTGGCGACGAGCATCTTGCGGAAGGTCTCGGACTCGGCGGCGGCGCCGTAGTCGACCTTCTCCAGCTTGGTGACGCCGTCGACGAGGTAGCGCACCTCCTCGCCGAACTCCTCGCGCACCTGATCGAGGGTCACATCCGTGTCCTCGACGGTGTCATGGAGCAGAGAGGCCGTCAGGGTCGTGGTCTCCGCGCCGAGTTCGGCGAGGATCAGCGTCACGGCGAGCGGGTGGGTGATGTACGGCTCGCCGCTCTTGCGCATCTGGCCGCGGTGCGAGGACTCGGCGAGGACGTACGCCCGGCGCAGCGGTTCGAGGTCGGCGTCGGGATGGTGGGCGCGGTGGGCCTCGGCGACATGGCTGATGGCGTCGGGCAACCGGTCACGGGTGGCCGGCCCCAGCAGTGCGGCACGGCCCAGACGGCGCAGGTCGATACGGGGCCGGCCCTTCCTGCGGTGCGCTGCGGGCGGCGCAGGGGCGGGCGATACGGCGGGGTTCGTGGCCTCCGCGCTCATGGGCACCTCCGGCTGCGTGGACCGGCGGACGGGTGCCCCATGGCGTGCGGCGGCTCAGGGATCGTGTCGTTCCCCCGTCCGTGCCGGTGCTTGATGCTACCGAGCCCATCACGCCCACCTGACCGCCTCTCGGCGAGCGTGAAACGGATCACCCATTAGAGCGAAGGTCCCGGTGTTTGCGGTTTCGAGCCACGCGACCCCGGCCCTGCCTGGGATTCGCACCCTTGAGCAGGGGTTCGACTCGCACACCTGTGGCACCCGGGACCCGCATACCGTGTGTCGAGCCTCACATGACTCAACGCGCGGCGTTTTCGAGCCAGTTGGCGTCGAGCTCGCCCTCGGCGACGATCACAGCGGGGCCGGTCATCTCGATCTCGCCGTCGGGCCGTTCGGTGATGACCAGGGTTCCGCCGGGCACGTCGACCGTGTACGTGGCGGGGGTGCCCGTCTCGGCCGGGTCGGCGCCGTCGCGGCGGGCCGTGGCGACGGCGACGGCGCACGCGCCCGTGCCGCACGACCGGGTCTCGCCGGAGCCACGCTCGTGGACGCGCATCGCCACATGGCGCGGGCCCCGGTCGACGACGAACTCGACGTTGACCCCATCCGGGTAGGCGGCAGCCGGGCTGAACGGCGGCGGGGCGTACAGGTCACCGGCGTCGGAGAGGTCGTCGACGAAGGCCACGGCATGCGGGTTGCCCATGTTGACGTTGCGCGCGGGCCAGCTGCGGTCGCCGACGCTCACGGTGACGTCCCCCTCGGGGAGGCGTGCCGTGCCCATGCCGACGGTGACGTCGCCGTCCTTGGCGATGTGGACGCGCTTGACGCCCCCGCGCGTGGCGACGGCGAGGTCGCCCTCGGTGACGTGACCGGCGTGCTGGAGGTAGCGGGCGAAGACCCGGACGCCGTTCCCGCACATCTCTGCGATCGATCCGTCGCCGTTGCGGTAGTCCATGAACCACTCGGCCTCGGCGGCCATGCCCGCCGCCTCCGGGTGCGCGGCCGACCGTACGACGTGCAGCACGCCGTCGCCCCCGATGCCCGCGCGGCGGTCGCACAGCGCGGCGACGGCGGCGGGAGTGAGGTCGATGAGGTTCTCGGGGTCGGGGACGATCACGAAGTCGTTCTCGGTCCCGTGCCCCTTGAGGAAGGCGATCCGCGTGCTCATTCCTCGATCGTACGGGGTGGAGGGGGCGTCCCCGCCGGGCACCGGCTCAGGGGGCGTCCGTCCGCCGGCGCGCCGGCTCTAGCGCAGCCGGGCCACGCGCCAGACGGCCAGGACGACCACGGCGGCGAGCACGAGGGCGTACCCGAGGACGACCCGCCAGTCCGGGCGGCGTCCGGAGCCCCGCGCGGGCAGGCCGGGCCACGTGTAACCCACACGGCGTGCGGCCATCATGCCCCAGCCGCCGGCGGTGGAGCAGATCAGCAGACCGAGCATGGCGACCACGGCGCCGCCGTCGCCGAACTCGAAGGCGAGCGGGAAGGCGAACATCAGGGAGCCGACCGCGCCGAGACCCACAATGGGGGCGAGCTGCCACAGCCGGAGCCTGCGCTGGGGGCGCAGCTCGACCTCGACCTCCGGTGCGGACATCTCGTCCGGTTCCGGTCCGTCGTCGGTCACGCCGTCCGGAGTCTCGTCGTCCGGCCCGTCGGGGCTCAGCGGACCGCTGTCGAGGTCCAGTGCGTATCCCTCGGCAACCAGCTGGTCCGCGTCATCCGCGGTGTCGTGCTCCGTGCCTTGTGCGGTGTCGCGAGGGCCGGCCTCCATCGCCACGCGCCCTCCCAACTCGGACTCCACTTGGTCGATCGAAGCTCGATGATGGCACGCTCCCGGAGGCCGGGAAGACCGCCGGGGCGACCCGATGCCATGACGTGATCAGGCTGTAACCGGTCGTTCGATCAACGCCAGTGCGAGCTGCGGGAGTTCCGCCCGGTCCGCGATACCCCCCTTGAGCCAATGCACGCGCGGGTCGCGCCTGAACCATGAATCCTGACGGCGCGCGAAGCGCTTGGTGGCACGGACCGTCTCGGCACGCGCCTCCTCCATGGTGCACTGTCCGGCCAGGGCCGCGAGGACCTGCTGGTAGCCGAGCGCCCGCGACGCCGTACGCCCCTCGCGCAACCCCTGCGCCTCCAGTGCGCGCACTTCCTCGACCAGTCCGGCGTCCCACATGCGGTCGACGCGGGCCGCGATGCGCTCGTCGAGTTCGGGGCGGGCCACGTCGACACCGATCTGCACGGTGTCGTAGACGGAGTCGTGGCCCGGCAGGTTGGCGGTGAAGGGCTTCCCGGTGATCTCGATCACCTCGAGGGCCCGGACGATACGGCGGCCGTTGCTGGGCAGGATGGCGTGGGCGGCCTCGGGGTCGGCGGCGGCCAGCCGGGCATGCAGGGAGCCGGGGCCCCGCAGGGTCAGCTCCTCCTCCAGACGGGCCCTGACCTCGGGGTCCGTGCCCGGGAACTCCAGGTTGTCGACGGCGCCCCGGACGTACAGGCCGGAGCCGCCCACCAGGATGGGCCAGCGCCCCTCGGCCAGGAGCGCGTCGATGCGGGCCCTGGCGAGCCGCTGGTATTCGGCGACGCTGGCGGTGACCGTGACGTCCCAGATGTCCAGGAGATGGTGCGGGACTCCGTCGCGCTCCTCGGGGGTCAGCTTGGCGGTGCCGATGTCCATCCCCCGGTAGAGCTGCATGGAATCGGCGTTGACGACCTCGCCGCCGAGGCGCTGGGCCAGAAATACGCCCAGATCGGACTTGCCCGCCGCGGTCGGGCCGACGACGGCGATGACCCGCGGGGCGGGAACTGCGCTACTCACTGCCCCAGTCTCGCAAACCTCGGGGCCTCATCTCGAACGAGCTACGTGACGCGAGGCGGGCGGGGTCGTTGCGTGTTGCGTGTTCTGATGCGCCGGTTTCGAGTGCCGGCGACCCGGTTGACGCAATCGGACGCTCCGGGAAGGCGCGGGAATTAGCCCGCATAAGTAGCATTGAGGTTGATATGGGCGTTTTTTCGCTGTTCCGTCGCAAGGCGAAGGGCTCGGAGGAGGCCGTCGAGGCGACCCCCGCGGTGACCACCGGGACCGGGACGGAAGAGTCGGACGAGGCGAAGGGATCTGCTGAGGCCGCCCAGCCGGGAGCCGACACCGAGGACGAGGCGAAGGACGCCGTGGCGGAGGTGGTCGACGCGGCGGACGACGTCGAGATCCCCCAGCAGCAGACCGCCGAGAAGGCCGCCGACAACGAGGCCAGTGAGGGCGCCCGCAAGTGATGATCCGCGCGGGAAGGTGAACCATGGGTCTTCTGCACAGCATGAGAACGAGACTCTCCCCGGCCAAGGAGAAGGTCTCGCACCTCGCGCAGAAGCACGAGGGCAAGATCCACCACGGTCTCGAGAAGGCCGCGCACGCGGTCGACAGGACGACCAAGGGCAAGTACAGCCACAAGATCCAGTCGGGCACGGGCAAGGCGAAACACGCCATGGACCGACTCGCGCACAAGGAAGACCGCGGCGGCACCCCGCCCCCGCCTCCGGCCGGCGGGGCCACGCCACCACCGCCTCCGACTTCCTGACCACCTTCACATCGACGGACGGCCGCGGAGCACCTCGCTCCCGGCCGTCCGCCGTGTCACGACCAGGTAGCCACCAGGTAGCCCACGCCGTAGGGCGCGTCGTCGTACAGCAGGCTGCCGCTCAGGTCCGCCTCCTCGGCGGCGCCGGCGAGCACCTGCCAGGGGGCGCGGCCGGAGACCAGCAGCTCCCCGGCGAGCCCGGCGTCCAGTGCCTTGAGGGCGGCGATGTCCACCGCGGCGAGGGCGCGGGCGACCTCCGCGTCGAAACCGGCGGCGCGGTCGTCCAGGTACCCCGGCGCCTTGAGGGTGCGGCACGCGCTGGCGTCGCCCATCACCAGCAGGGCCACGCGCTCGGCCGCCCCGGCGATGTCCCGTCCGAGAGAGATACACCGCTCGGCATCAAGAGGTTCCGCCACGGCGACGCCATCGACGGGGACGGACCGCTCAGCACGGTCCAGCAACCAGGCGGCCACCGCGAGGGAGGCCGGCAGAGCGCCCTCCGGGGCTTCCGCCCGGCCCTCGCCCGGCCCCAGCCGGACGTCGAGATCCACGCCGAACCCGCGGAACGATCCGCGCGCGCCCTGCGCGTACCGGCCGTCCCGCTCGGCGGGCCCGACGACCACCAGGCGTCCGGGGCGGGCCGCCGCGAGCACCCCGAGCGCGTCCGCGCAGGCCTCCCGCGCACGGTCCAGCTCGGGCGCGGCCCCCGCGGCCACCTCGGGCACGAGCAGCGGAGGACAGGGACAGACAGCGGCGGCGACAAGCATGATCCGCAGGGTAACCGTCACCACCGCCGGATGCGCGGGCCGCCGCAAAGGGGAGCGGGGAACGGCGCGAGCGCCCTCCCCAGCCGTCAGCCCGCGAACCACCATCAGGGCCGAAGCCGACCCCGCACGGGCACCGTCCGGGACCCTCGCGGACAGCGGCTGTCAGTGCCCCCCGCACCCACCGGTCGTCGCCACCGGCAACGGCTCCGGGACGCCGATCTTCGGCAGGCCCAGCAGCACCCCGGCCGGCTTCGCCTCGGCGGCGGCGTTGCGCTTCTCCCAGGCGTCACCGGCGCGCGTCCGGCGCACATCGAGGACGGCGCCCTCGGCGAGGAGGTGGTGCGGGGCGGCGTACGTGATCTCGACGGTCACGACGTCACCGGGGCGCACCTCCTGGTCCGGCTTGGTGAAGTGGACGAGGCGGTTGTCGGGGGCGCGGCCGGACAGCCGGCGGGTGGCGCCGTCCTTGCGGCCCTCGCCCTCGGCAACCATCAGCTCCAGGGTGCGCCCGACCTGCTTCTTGTTCTCCTCCCAGGAGATCTCCTCCTGGAGGGCGACGAGACGCTCGTAGCGCTTCTGCACGACCTCCTTGGGGATCTGGTCCTCCATGGTCGCGGCGGGGGTGCCGGGGCGCTTGGAGTACTGGAAGGTGAACGCCTGCGCGAAGCGGGCCTCGCGCACCACGTGCAGCGTCTCCTCGAAGTCCTCCTCGGTCTCGCCGGGGAAGCCCACGATGATGTCGGTGGTGATCGCCGCATGCGGGATGGCCGCGCGGACCTTCTCGATGATCCCCAGGTAGCGCTCCTGGCGGTACGAGCGGCGCATCGCCTTGAGGACGGTGTCCGAGCCGGACTGGAGCGGCATGTGCAGCTGCGGCATCACGTTCGGCGTCTCGGCCATGGCGGCGATCACGTCGTCGGTGAAGTCACGGGGATGCGGCGAGGTGAACCGGACGCGCTCCAGGCCCTCGATCGACCCGCAGGCCCGCAGCAGCTTGCTGAACGCCTCACGGTCGCCGATGTCGGAGCCGTACGCGTTGACGTTCTGGCCGAGGAGCGTGATCTCGGAGACGCCCTCGCCGACCAGCGCCTCGATCTCGGCGAGGATGTCGCCGGTGCGGCGGTCCTTCTCCTTGCCGCGCAGCGCCGGAACGATGCAGAAGGTGCAGGTGTTGTTGCAGCCGACGGAGATCGAGACCCACGCGGCGTAGGCGCTCTCCCGGCGGGTGGGCAGGGTGGAGGGGAACGCCTCCAGCGACTCGGCGATCTCGACCTGCGCCTCGTCCTGGATCCGGGCGCGCTCCAGCAGGACCGGCAGCTTGCCGATGTTGTGCGTGCCGAAGACGACGTCCACCCAGGGCGCCTTCTTGACGATGGTGTCGCGGTCCTTCTGCGCGAGACAGCCCCCGACGGCGATCTGCATGCCGGGCCGGGACGCCTTCATGGGGGCGAGGCGGCCGAGGTTGCCGTAGAGGCGGTTGTCGGCGTTCTCGCGTACGGCGCAGGTGTTGAAGACGACGACGTCGGCGTTGCCCTCGCCGGCGTCCTCGGGCGCGCGCACGTAGCCGGCCTCCTCCAGGAGACCGGACAGGCGCTCGGAGTCGTGGACGTTCATCTGGCACCCGTAGGTGCGTACTTCGTATGTCTTGACGCCCACTGCCTGGCTCCGGTCGCTGCTGGTCATGTCACCAGGGTAGGCGCTCCGCGGAGTACGCCCCGCCCCTCACCCCGTGCACGCCCGTCTCAGCCGGTCCAGCCCTGCTCACGCAGGACGGCGGCGATGTCGGGTGCCCGGTAGTGGTCGCCCTTGAGGACCTTGCCGTCGGCGCGGCGGGCGACGCGGCCGTCGGGGCCCAGCTTGGTCATGTTGGAGCGGTGGATCTCGGCGATCACCGCGTCGAGGTCGATGCCGTGGACGAGGGCGGTGCCGTACGCCACGTACACGACGTCGGCGAGTTCGTGCGCCAGCCGGTCGAGGGGGCCGCCGACCGCCACCTCGGCGACCTCGGCCGCCTCCTCCGCCAGCAGTTCGCCGCGGTGGGCGGCCAGCTCGGGTGAGACCTCGGTCGGCTCGGTACGGGTGTCGAGCCCGAAGGCGCGATGGAACTCACGGACCAGACGGGCGGGAGAGGAACTCATCCGCCGACCCTATCGACCACCGGCCGACGCCTGCGAAGGTCCGGGGCCCCGACCGACGGCCGACGCGTCTTGAGCATCCGGCACATGGACCGCCGTAGGCCTACGACCATCCGCAACCCGGACCGCCCTCCGCCTGCGCCCATCCCCCACCCGGACCGCCGTCGGCTTACGACCCTCCGCCGTCCGGACCGCCGTAGCCGGCTCGACATGCCTGTCTCGCTCGTACGGTCCTGACCGCCAACCCCCTTGGTTTCACCGTCCCCTGATGCCGCATCAGTAACCGGGGGGCGGTGTCAGGGGCGGTGATCCGGAACCGTACGCTCCGTTGAGTCTTCAAGTGCCCCCCTGAACGATTGAGGACCGAACGTGAGCGTTCCCCCCACCTCCGCCTCCCACCGGGCCACCTCCCGCGTGGCCCGCCGCACCCTGCTCGGCGCCGCGGGCGCGGTCGCCGCCGGTGCCGTGATCACGCCGACGGTGATGGCCACGACCGACGACTCCGAGCCCGCCGCGACCGGCCAGGACGACGCGGGCAGCGGCACCACGACCGAGACCTTCCCCCGGACCCGCGCCGAGGCCGCCAGCGGTGAGGCGCCCGTGGAGGCCGCCTTCCCCATCGGCTACATCGGTGTCGCCTGGGGCGGCACCGACGAGACCACCGGCGGCGGCATCCGGCTCCGGGACGCCGACGGCGACCAGGGCGCCTGGAAGCCGCTCGGCGACGGCGGCTGCTCCGTCGCCAACGGCGGCGGCGTACTGATCGCCGCCGACCAGGCCGCCGGCTACGAACTCAAGGCACCCGACGGCGCCACCGGCCTGCGGTCGCTCGCGCTCGACACCCGGCACGGCCCGCGCCGGAAGGTACGGGTGCCGACCGACCCGACCCGGGTCCGCGGTGTCGAGTACCTCTCGCGCGCCGCGTGGGGCGCCGACGAGAAGCTGCGGTTCAAGGCGGACGGCACGGAGAACTCGCCGACCGCGTTCTACCCGTTCCAGACCATCACGGTGCACCACACGGCCATGGCCAACGACGACCCGGACCCTGCCGCCACCGTCCGCGCGATCTACCAGCTGCACGCGGTCACCAACGACTGGGGCGACATCGGCTACCACTTCCTCATCGACGAGGAGGGACGCATCTACGAGGGCCGCTACTCCGGTGACGACGGCATGCCCGCGCACGACAAGGACGGCAAAGTGGTAACCGGCTTCCACGTCGGCGGCTTCAACTCCGGGAACCTCGGCATCGCGCTGCTCGGCACCTTCACCGAGCAGGGCCCGAAGGAACCGGCCCGTGAGGCGCTCACCCGGCTGGTCCGCGCGCTGGTCCGGCTGCACGGCGTGGATCCGCAGGCCCGGGTGACGTACACGAACCCGGTCAACGGCGTGCAGAAGGAGGTCCCGGAGATCAGCGGTCACCGGGACTGGATGGCGACCGAGTGCCCGGGCGCGGTCATGTACCAGGAGCTGGACCGACTCCGCTCGTCGGTGGCGGCTGCGGGCCGCTGAGCGGCTTCTCGGTGGCCGCCGCGCACCGCTGAGCTTCTCCGTGGCTGGCCGCCGTCCGCCGCTGACCTGCCCCTCCGGTGGCCGCCGCGCGCCGCTCGCCCACTCCTCGCCGCCCGCCGGTGCCGGGCCCCCGCCCGGCGGGCACGGCACCGGCGGCCGCCGTGGTGACGCCCGGCCCCGGTGCCGCAGGGCTGGGCGGCCCGCGCGAGGTGGTCCTCGGGGGCGCGCTCGCACCACCCCCGTGTCACGAGCTCGCACCGGATGGTCCCGATCCTGGCCGCCCGTCCGGTGACCTGGCAGGATCTCGCGCATGGTCCAGGTATTCCCCCGCATCGGCGGGCGTCGCGCGCTACTGGGCTCGGCGGCCTCGTTGGTGGTCCTCGGGCTGCTGGCGTGGTGGCTCTGGCCGCGTGAGACGCCCCCGAGCGGGACGATCACCCTCAGTACGGGAGCCCCACAGGGCGTCTACCAGGAGTACGGCAAGCTGCTGCGGGACTCGGTCGGCGGCGACATGCCCGACCTGAGGATCGACCTGGAGGACAGCAACGGATCCCAGACGAACGTCACCCGCGTCGCCACCGGGAAGAGCGACTTCGCCATCGCCGCCGCCGATGCCGTGCAGACCTATGTCGACCAGGGAAAACCCGGTGCCGACAAGCTGCGCGGCCTCGCACGGCTGTACGACGACTATGTGCAGCTGATCGTCCCCGCCACCTCTCCCGTCCAGCGGGTCGCCGACCTGAAGGGCAAGCGGGTCGCCGTCGGACCCCAGGGCTCGGGAGTACGGCTGATAGCGGGGCGTGTGCTCTCCGCCGACGGGCTGGACATCGACAAGGACATCGACGCGCGCAGCGACACCATCCGCACGGGCCCCGACGCCCTGCGCAAGGGCAAGCTCGATGCGTTCTTCTGGTCGGGCGGGCTGCCCACGAAGGGCATCACCGACCTGGCGGAGAAGTACGACTACGACTTCCGCTTCGTGCCGATCGAGAGCGACCTCGTGGCGAAGCTGCACGAACAGGGCTCCGTCTACAGCCACTACCGCGCGTCCGTGATGCCGGCCGACGCCTACGCGTCCATCCTCAGGGGCTCCACCGTGCCCACGATCACCGTGGCGAACCTGCTGATCACCCGTGATGACATGGACCCCCGGCTGACCCAGTGGCTGACCCGCATGGTCATCAAGAGCCGGGACAGGATCGGCAAGAAGGTCCACGCGGCCCAACTGGTGGACCTGCGCACCGCGATCTACACCGATCCACTGCCGCTGCACGAGGGTGCGAAACGGTACTACCAGTCCGTCAAGCCGTAGCCGCCGTTCGGCTGCGGCCGGTCAGTTCTGCGAGCCGGTCAGTTCTGCGGGCGGGTCCTCGGCACCGTCACCGTCACCCTGAGGCCGTGCGGCTTGTGGTGGGCGTACGCGATGGAGCCGCCGCCCGCGGCTATCAGGGCCCGGGAGATGGAGAGCCCGAGGCCCGAGCCCTTGATGTTCTGGTGCGCTGTGCTGCGCCAGAAGCGGTCGCCGACCCGCTCCAGCTCCTCGTCGCTGAGGCCGGGGCCGCCGTCGGTGACGACGACCATGCAGTCCGGTCCGTTCGGGGCGACCTCGACCTCGACCCGCTCCCCGGCGGGTGTGAACTTCAGCGCGTTGTCGATCACCGCGTCCAGGGCGCTGGACAGGGCGATCGGATCGACCCAGGCGGTGGTGGCCGGGCAGGTGCCGACCAGCGTCACACCCTTGTCCTCCGCGAGCGGTGACCAGGAGGCGACGCGCTCGGCGGTCAGCTCCCCCACGTCGGTGAGGCGAAGATCGGACTCGGCGTGCTCGGCGAGCGCGAGGTCGAGCAGATCGTCGAGAACCTGCGCGAGGCGCTTGCCCTCGGTGCGGACGGAGGCGATCTCCTCGTTGCCCTCGGGCAGTTCCAGGGCGAGCAGGTCGATGCGCAGCAGGAGCGCGGCGAGCGGGTTGCGCAGTTGGTGGGAGGCGTCGGCGACGAAGGCGCGCTGCTGCTCCAGGACGTCCTCGACGTTGTCGGCCATCTCGTTGAACGACCGTGCCAGGCGCCTGAGTTCGGGCGGTCCGCTGGCGACGGCGACGCGTGACTTCAGCCGTCCGGAGGCGATGGCGTGGGTGGTGGTGTCGAGGACGCGCACGGGCTTGAGGACCCAGCCCGTCAGCCGCAGGGCGGCACCGAGGGCGAGGAGCATCGCGGCGATCTCGCCGGCGCCGATGATCAGCCAGCCGCGCAGGATCTTGGAGCGCATCTGGTCGGTGGGCGAGTCGGTGACGACGACGGCGACGACGTCACCGTCGTGGATGACCGGGGAGGCGACCACGAGGCGGCCGCGCTGCCACGGCCACACCTGCTCCGGGTCGTGCGGGCGCCGCCCCAGCAGCGCCTCGTCGAACGCCTCCTTTCCCTCGCCGGCCGCGGGCACGTACCAGCTGAGGGGGGCGTTGGCCATGGGACGCCGGTTGCGGTCGCGGTAGAAGACGCCGGCCTTGATGCCGTACACACTGTGGTACTGCTCCAGCTCCCGCTGGAGGGTGTCCCGGCGACCGTCGCTCGAGATGTCGTCCGTCCGGGACCGGGTCGGGGACTCGGTGACGAACTGCGCGAGGGCCGCGAAGCGCGCGGTGTCGTCGATGCGGTCGACGACGACCTCCTGTTGGCGCGCCGCCGCCAGGCTCACCGCCAACGGAATGCCGAGGGCCAGCAGCACGGCGGCCATCAGGACGATGAGCAGCGGAAGAAGACGAGTGCGCACGCGGGAACGCTACGGCGTCGGGGTCACCAGCCGGTAGCCGACCCCGCGCACGGTCTCGATCAGGGCGGGCATGCGCAGCTTGGACCGCAGCGAGGCGACGTGTACTTCGAGGGTGCGTCCGGTCCCCTCCCAACTGGTCCGCCACACCTCACTGATGATCTGTTCGCGGCGGAACACGACACCCGGGCGCTGGGCCAGCAACGCGAGGAGATCGAACTCCTTGCGGGTCAGCTGGACGACCGCGCCGTCCACGCTGACCTGCCGGGTGGGCAGCTCGATGAGCACGGGTCCGAGGCGCAGCCCGGTGTCGCCGGGGGTCGCGGACTCGTCGGGGACCCGGCGCCGGGCGACGGCGTGGATCCGAGCGAGCAGCTCGCCGGTGTCGTACGGCTTGACCACGTAGTCGTCGGCCCCGAGGTTGAGGCCGTGGATGCGGGAGCGCACGTCGGAGCGGGCGGTCACCATGATCACGGGGATGCTGGTGCGCTTGCGGATCTTGCCGCAGACCTCGTAGCCGTCCTGGTCGGGCAGGCCGAGGTCGAGCAGGACGACGCCGAAGCCGGCCCCTTCCGGGACGAGTGCCTGGAGGGCCTCCTCGCCGCTGCGGGCATGGGTGACGTCGAAGCCGTGCCTGGCCAGGACCGCGGACAGCGCGGCCGCGACATGGTTGTCGTCCTCGACGAGGAGCAGCCTCATTCCGGCCCCCTCCGGTTCGGTCGGGCATACGTTTGTCGGGCGTACGTTCGTTCGTACATACGGTCTCGGCTGGCACACCATACGCGCACCCGCCGACGTCGAGTTCCCGGACGCTCAGGGGTATGGCGGGAAGGCAAGCGGGGACCCGGCTGCTGTGGCCCGCCCACAGGGGCAGTGACACCGATGACTGAGGACGCCGTCAAGGCCGTACAGGTTCCGCGAGGGTTCCGTTACCCAGCCGAAACGCCCCCGCGCGGGCCCGCTACGCGCAGTGTCCGACTGCTACCAGATCGTTATGCTCAATTTCCCCTCAGATGTAATGACGCTGGTCGTCGCCGGTCACTACTGTCCTCCGAAACCGAGGAGGACGGAGCCAGAAAGCGATGACCGAAGTTTCGGTGGTCAAGGACGCGGTGCCCGCGGCCGACGACCTGGTCGTCCTGAAGAGCGTCAACAAGCACTTCGGCGCGTTGCACGTACTCCAGGACATCGATCTGACGATCACCAGGGGCGAGGTCGTCGTGGTGATCGGACCCTCCGGGTCCGGTAAGTCCACCCTGTGCCGCACCATCAACCGGCTGGAGTCGATCGACTCCGGCGACATTCTGATCGACGGCAAGCCGCTGCCCGCCGAGGGCAAGGCGCTCGCACGACTGCGGGCCGACGTCGGCATGGTGTTCCAGTCGTTCAACCTCTTCGCGCACAAGACCGTGCTCGAGAACGTGATGCTGGGACAGCTCAAGGTCCGCAAGGCCGACAAGAAGCAGGCCGAGGAGAAGGCGCGGAACCTGCTCGACCGGGTCGGTGTGGGCACGCAGGCGGACAAGTACCCCGCACAGCTCTCCGGTGGTCAGCAGCAGCGTGTCGCGATCGCCAGGGCGCTGGCGATGGACCCGAAGGTCATGCTGTTCGACGAGCCGACCTCGGCCCTCGACCCCGAGATGATCAACGAGGTCCTGGAGGTCATGCAGCAGCTCGCCCGCGACGGCATGACCATGGTCGTGGTCACCCACGAGATGGGCTTCGCCCGTTCGGCCGCCAACCGGGTCGTGTTCATGGCGGACGGCCGCATCGTCGAAGAGGCTGTGCCGGACCAGTTCTTCAGCAACCCCCGCAGCGACCGGGCCAAGGACTTCCTTTCCAAGATCCTGCACCACTGACCGCCCGACGAGGCCGGTCCCGGCCACAGGCACCCGCACCACGACGGTCCGCATCTTCACCAGTCAAAGGATGTTCACCATGAAGCTTCGCAAGGTCTCCGCCGCGGCGGCCACCGCCCTCGTCCTCGCTCTGACGGCCACCGCCTGCGGCGGCGGCGACAAGGACGACAACGGTTCGGACGGCGGCTCGGGCGGCGGCAAGAAGATCAAGGTCGGTATCAAGTACGACCAGCCGGGTCTCGGTCTGAAGGAGCCCGACGGCACGTTCTCCGGCTTCGACGTGGACGTGGCCACCTACGTGGCCAAGGAACTCGGTTACGAGCCCAACCAGATCGAGTTCGTGGAGACCAAGAGCGCCGACCGCGAGAACGCGCTCGCCCGCGGCGACGTCAAGTTCATCGCAGCCACGTACTCGATCAACGACGAGCGCAAGAAGCTCGTCGACTTCGCCGGCCCCTACCTGTTGGCCCACCAGGACCTGCTGGTCAAGGCGGACTCGAAGATCGCCAAGGGTACGGACCTCAACGGCAAGACGCTCTGCTCGGTGACCGGTTCCACCTCCGCCGAGAACGTCAAGAAGGAGATCGCTCCGAAGGCCCAGCTGAAGGAGTACGGCGGCTACTCGGAGTGCATCGCCGGCCTGCAGAGCGGTGCCGTGGACGCGGTCACCACCGACGACTCGATCCTCGCGGGCTTCGCCGCCCAGGAGAACTACAAGGGTCAGTTCAAGCTCGCGGGCCTGAAGCTCAGCAACGAGAACTACGGCATCGGTGTCAAGAAGGGCGACACCGCGACCGTGGACAAGATCAACGCCGCCCTGGAGAAGATGGTCAGCGACGGCGCCTGGGAGACCGCGGTCAAGGAGAACTTCGGCCCGGCCAACTACAAGAACGAGCCCGCCCCGAAGATCGGCAACATCGTCCAGTAAGCGGATATCCGCGAGCAGCGCCGAGATCCGCAAGCGCGCCGCCGCCCGCCGCAAGGCTCGGTGAGGGCGGCGGCGCGCCGCGCCTGCCACGTACGCCACACACCCGGAAGCGCGGGAGACAGTGTTCGACTTCCTATCAAACTACGACGACCCAACCTTGTTGGGTGCGTTCTGGATGACGGTCAAACTCACCGTCTTCTCAGCCATCGGCTCCCTGGTCTGGGGAACCCTGCTGGCCGCCATGCGTGTCAGCCCCGTCCCCCTGATGCGCGGCTTCGGCACGGTCTACGTGAACGTCGTGCGGAACATCCCGCTGACCGTCATCATCGTCTTCACCTCGCTCGGCCTCGCCGACATCTTCCGGGTCACGATGGGCGCGGGCGGCGACGTCAAGCTCCAGGCCTTCCGGCTCGCCCTTCTCGGTTTCGTGGCCTACACCGCGGCATTCGTCTGCGAGGCGTTGCGCTCGGGCATCAACACCGTGCCCGTCGGCCAGGCGGAGGCGGCTCGCGCCATCGGACTGAGCTTCGCCCAGGTCCTCGGCCTGATCGTGCTGCCGCAGGCGTTCCGGGCCGTCATCGGGCCGCTGGCCAACGTGCTGATCGCGCTGACCAAGAACACGACCGTGGCGGCCGCGATCGGCGTCGCGGAGGCCGCCTACCTCATGAAGGGCATGATCGAGAAGGAGGCACAGACGCTGCTCATCGGCGCGATCTTCGCCTTCGGGTTCGTGGTACTGACCCTGCCCACCGGTCTGTTCCTCGGCTGGCTGAGCAAGCGACTGGCGGTGAAGCGATGAGTTCCGTTCTCTACGACGCCCCCGGCCCCCGGGCCAAACGGCGCAATGTCATCCTCACCGTGGTCTTCTTCGTCCTGCTTGCTCTCCTCGCGTGGTGGCTCTGGCGGGCGCTGGACAGCAAGAACCAGCTGGAGTGGAAACTCTGGGAGCCGTTCTTCACCTCCCAGGCATGGACGACGTATCTGCTGCCCGGTCTCGCCAACACCCTCAAGACGATGGCGCTCTCCATGGTGATCGCCCTGCCCCTCGGTGCGCTCTTCGGCATCGCGCGCCTCTCCGACCACCTGTGGGTCCGCGTCCCGGCCGGTACGGTGGTCGAGTTCTTCCGGGCCATCCCGGTCCTGCTGCTGATGCTGTTCGCCAACGAGGTCATCGCTCGCTCGTTTCAAGTCACCACCGAGCAACGGCAGCTCTACGCGGTCGTCACCGGTCTGGTGCTGTACAACGCCTCGGTCCTCGCCGAAGTCGTGCGCGCCGGTATCCTCGCCCTCCCCAAGGGCCAGACCGAGGCCGCCCAGGCGATCGGTCTGCGCAAGGGCCAGACGATGTCCTCCATCCTGCTGCCGCAGGCCGTCACGGTGATGCTGCCGGCCATCGTCAGCCAGCTCGTGGTCATCGTGAAGGACACCGCGCTCGGTGGCGTGATGATCGGGTTCACCGAACTGCTCAGCGGTCGCGCGACGCTGGCGGCTGTATACGCGAACCCCGTTCCCAGCTTCGTCGTCGTCGCAATCATCTACATCATCCTGAACTTCATCATCACCAGCTTCGCGGGCTGGCTGGAGCAGCGGCTGCGGCGCGGCAAGAAGTCGACCGGCGCGGTCATCCCGGCTGCCGCTGTCGGTGGCACGACGGCCACCGGCGGGGAAGGCGGCGGCGTCCCCGGCCTCGGCACCTTTATCGACAAGAAGGACACCTGACGCTTGATCAGGTGACATCCGCTCCGGATGCCACCCGAGTCGGGACGATGGGAGGCAGTGGCATGAACCGCCGCTGCCTCCCGTCATGTCCGGGACGGCCGGCGACGACGTCCGGCCTCCCCGCTCCCGGGCAGGGGCCGACGCATCACCACAGGCCGACGGCCCTGAGCGATCCGAGTACACCTCGGCCCTCCCCTCTTCGCCGTCACTTGACGCAAGCACCGGCAATGGGTTGCATACGTTCTGTGATCGTGCACCCTGCTCCAACTTCTTGTTCACCTACGTCCTCCGGGACGCCGCTGCGGGCAGGGGGCGCCGCGCCGTGGACCCGGTGATCATTGTCGGGGCGGGGCCCGTGGGGCTTGCGCTCGCGCTGGCGTTGGCGCGTCAGGAAGTGCCGTCCGTGGTCCTCGACGAGGGGCCGGGCAAGGACGAGCAGCGGCTCGCGCGGACGGTCGTACTGCAGGAGGACACGGCCGCTCTGCTGGAACGATTGTCCGGCGTCCCCCTCACGGAAGGGGGATATCGCTGGACCGGATGGCGGTCCATGCGGCGCAAGCAGACGGTGCGTCAGGTCCGGTTCGGGGAGATCGACCCCGACGGCCCGGACGGCTCCGCCCGGGAGGCGACGAGGGGCCCCCGCAACGCCGCCGAGGACACCGTCGAGGGCTCCGCCGGCCTTCCCCCGCTCCACATCCCGCAGCACGTCCTGACCACCGCGCTGCGCGACGCGATCGCCGAGGAACGCCTCGTCAAGGTCGCCGTGGAAAGCCGTGTGGACGCCATCGAGCAGGAGGCGTCCGGGGTCACGGCCCATACTCGCGGCCCCAAGAGCACCTGGTGGCGGGGCAGTTATCTGGTGGGGTGCGACGGGCCGCGTTCCACCGTGCGCAAGCTCCAGGACATCCGCTTCCCGGGCCGTACGGCCGTGGAGCGGCATGCCGTGGCGGCCCTGCGCGTGGAACTCCCCTGGCCAGGCGAAGCGTTGCTGCACCGTATGCCGCCGTGGCGGACGTCAGGTCCCTCAGGCGGTGAGGTGACCGCCCGGCCGCTCGACGACGGAGTCTGGCGCCTGGACTGGCTGCTGCCGCCGGGCAAGGACCTCGTCACCCCCGAACTCCTCGTGACCCGCGTCCGGGAGACCCTCGCGGGCTGGTCGGGGGGCGCCACACCGCCGTACGACCTGTTGGACACCGGTGTGCACACCGTTCACCACCGGCTCGCCCGGCGGTGGCGGGTCGGCCGGGTCTTCCTCGCCGGGGACGCCGCTCATCTGCTCGGCGCGCTCGGTACCCAGGGCCTCGACGAAGGGCTGCGCGACGCCGACAACCTCGCCTGGAAACTGGCGCTGGCCTGGCACCACGGCCCGCGCGAGGCACTGCTCAACAGCTACCAGGCGGAGCGCCGCGCGGTCGTCGCCGCCCGGCTGCGCGCCGCCGACCAGGCGTTGCCCCTGCTGCGCGGCGGCAAGGGGCTGCGCTCCTACGTCCCCGGTTCGGGCCGGGGCCACGAGGCGCTGCTCGCCGACGGACACCTGGGGCGTGGCCCGCTGGGTGCGCCGGGGGCGTACACCGACTCGCCGCTCATGGCTCCGCACACCCCCTCCGAGGCCCCGATCGACACGCTTCCGGGTGCCCAGGTCGTCGACGTCCAGGTGACCGCCGAGGACGGCACGTTCGTACCGCTGCGGGACCGGCTCGGGCGGGGTGCGCTGCTGGTGGTGCTGATCGCGCCGGGTACGGGGGTGTGGGAGCGCAAGCACTGGGTGAGCGCCGGGATCATGCCCCGGCTCGCGGCGGCGGTGTCCGCCCTGCCGCACTTCGCCGAGCTCTTGGTGGCCGAGAGCTACCCGGGCGCGGCTGCCCACACCGTGCTCCTCGTACGACCCGACGGCCACCTCGTCACAGCCTTGAACGGCGTGCGCCCGGCCGATCTGTACGCGGCGGCGGAGGCGGCCTTGGGTGGGGCGAAGCAACAGCCCGACTCCACGGAGGCGGCCGCGGCATCGCGCTGAGCCGGTGCGCGATGTGTCGGTGCGTCGGTGCGTCGGTGCAGGCTCGTGTCCGGCCCCTTCTCGCGATAACCGTCACTGTGTGTCCACATAGTGACGGTCGGTTGACCGGTCCGCTCGGTCGTGGTGTACTCCGGACCGTGATCGACACCTCTACGCGCCTGTGGCGGAGGGTCCACATGGACCTCGTCCGCTACGCGGGCTGCGTGTGTCGTCCGTCCTGCTGATTCGCATCCCTCTTCCCCGCGCGCCGCCGCCGTTGTGTTGGCGCGCGCTCCCGCGAACCATTCGCCAGGACGGTCCCCGTGTCTGTGTCTCCTGCTGTCCCTTCCTCCTCGCCCTCCGCCTCCGCGTCCTCCGCGACTTCCAACTCCCTGGCCGCCCCTGCTTCGGGTTTTTCCGCTCCCACGCAGTCCGAGCTGCTCGACTTCGCGCGCCGGACCGCTGCCGACGCCGAGCTGGTCGCCTCGCTTCCGCTCGACCCCGAAGGGCGCACCTGGGTGCGGCTCGAAGGGCCCGGCGGCAGCGAGGCGTGGCTCATCGGGTGGCCGCCCGGCAGCGGAACCGGCTGGCACGACCACGCCGACTCGGTGGGCGCGTTCGTCACCGCGGCGGGTGAGCTGAAGGAGTACTCCCTCGCCGTCCGGCTGCCCACCGACGGCTGGAAGACCCTTGAACTCACCGATGGTGTCGACCGCGAACGCCGGTTGCCCAGCGGCAAGGGCCGTTCCTTCGGCCGCCACCATGTGCACGAGGTGCTGAACGAGTCCGCCGAGGAGCACGCCATCTCGGTGCACGCCTACTATCCGCCCCTGCCCCGCATCCGCCGCTACAGCCGCACGGGTCAAGTGCTGCGCCTCGAGCACGTCGAACGCCCGGAGGACTGGCAGTGAGCGCCCACTCCCACAGGTGCTGAGCGATCACTGACCGTCTTCGCTCAGTACCCCTCCTCCAGCCCCTCCGTGTCCTCGCCCTCCTCCTCCAACGCCTGTCGGACCACCCGGAGGGCCATCCCCTCGGGGTAGCCCTTGCGGGCGAGCATGCCCGCCAGGCGGCGGAGGCGTTTGTCACGGTCGAGGCCTCGGGTGGAGCGCAGCTTGCGGGCCACGAGCTCACGCGCGGTGGCCTCCTCCTGGTCGGAGTCGAGCTGGGCGACTGCCTCGTCGATGAGGGCGGAGTCGACGCCTTTGGTACGCAGCTCCCGGGCGAGGGCCCGCCGGGCCAGGCCTCGGCCGTGGTGGCGGGACTCCACCCAGGCGTCCGCGAACGCGCTGTCGTTGATCAGCCCGACCTCCTCGAACCGCGACAGCACCTCGTCCGCCACGTCGCCGGGGATCTCACGCTTGCGCAGGGCGTCGGCGAGTTGCTTGCGGGTCCGCGGGGTCCCGGTGAGCAGGCGCAGGCAGATCGCCCGTGCCCGCTCAGCCGGGTCCCCTGAGGACTCCCCTTTCTCGGCCCTCGACGAGAAAGACGAACCCCCGTCCTGTGACCCCCCGTCGTCATACGAATCGCCGGCCGACTCCCCGAAGCCGCGCCGTCGCCCCCCACGGCCTCGTCGGCCACGTGTCTCACCGGCCGCGCCCGGTGAGACAGCGCCGCCACGCCCGCCGCCGCCACGTCCACGGCCACCGCGCGGCGCGCCGCCACCGGAAGGGTCGCCCTCCCCCGGCGGGCCGGCGACATGTTCCTCGTCGGCGTCGCCGGCGTACGGTCCGAACTCCTCTGCGGCGGATCCCCCGGTACCCCCGCGCCCCCGGCTCTCAGGGGCACTGGGGTATGCGTACTCGCCCCAGTCCGTTCTGCGTGTCACGGACTAGCTCTTGGCCGCCGCGGCCTTGGTCTTGGCGGTCTTCGCAGCAGGGGCCGGCACTGTCTTCGCGTCGTCGGCGGGCGCGGCGGAGGCCGCGGCGTCCGCAGCCGGTTCGGCGGTGGGTTCCTCGGGCCGTACGCCGACGCCCAGCTTCTCCTTGATCTTCTTCTCGATCTCGTTGGCGAGGTCGGGGTTGTCCTTGAGGAAGTTGCGGGCGTTCTCCTTGCCCTGGCCGAGCTGGTCGCCCTCGTACGTGTACCAGGCGCCGGCCTTGCGGACGAAGCCGTGCTCCACACCCATGTCGATCAGACCGCCCTCGCGGCTGATGCCCTGGCCGTAGAGGATGTCGAACTCGGCCTGCTTGAACGGCGGCGCGACCTTGTTCTTGACGACCTTGCAGCGGGTGCGGTTGCCGACCGCCTCCGTGCCGTCCTTCAGGGTCTCGATGCGGCGGATGTCGATACGCACCGAGGCGTAGAACTTCAGCGCGCGGCCACCGGTCGTGGTCTCCGGCGAGCCGAACATCACGCCGATCTTCTCGCGGAGCTGGTTGATGAAGATGGCGGTGGTCTTGGACTGGTTGAGCGCACTGGTGATCTTCCGCAGGGCCTGGCTCATCAGTCGGGCCTGCAGACCCACGTGGCTGTCGCCCATCTCGCCCTCGATCTCCGCGCGCGGGACGAGCGCGGCGACGGAGTCGATGACGATGAGGTCGAGGGCACCGGAGCGGACCAGCATGTCCACGATCTCCAGGGCCTGCTCGCCGTTGTCCGGCTGCGACAGGATCAGGTTGTCGATGTCGACGCCGAGCTTCCTCGCGTACTCGGGGTCGAGGGCGTGCTCGGCGTCCACGAACGCGACCTGGCCGCCGGCCTTCTGCGCGTTCGCCACCGCGTGGAGGGTCAGGGTCGTCTTACCGGAGGACTCGGGGCCGTAGATCTCCACCACTCGGCCACGCGGCAGGCCGCCGACACCGAGGGCCACGTCCAGCGCGGTCGACCCGGTCGGGATGACCTCGATGGGCTCCTTCGACCGCTCGCCCATGCGCATGACCGCGCCCTTGCCGAATTGTCGTTCAATCTGTGCGAGCGCGGCGTCGAGCGCCTTCTCGCGGTCGGTTCCTGCCATGGGTTCCACCCGATTTGCTTGAGTCGATCGCTTCACGTGAAAGACGCTAACGCCTGCCACTGACAATGGGCCCCGACGCCCGCCCGGCCTGTGGATAACTCGGGTACTTCTCCACACAAACCCTGTCGAACTCCCCGTCGAGAGGCTCGCCGGAGCCTCCATAAGAATGGATGTTCGATTTTTGTGTCAAGCGCACCACGTGGCCCCCGGGACTTCCGGAAGGGGGGATTCAGTTCGTCGACGATGGCGATGGCCGAGCGCCGGACCTGGTCGCCACGCCCCGCGAACGGGAGCGGGTGCGGAGTCCTGCCGCCGGACATCAGTCCCGCGGAGTGCCGCCTTCGGACCCGGAGCTTCCCTCGGGGCCCGTGTCCCGGCGCGGCCCCTGCGAACCGTCCTCCTCCTGGGGACCGCCCTCACCCTGGGGGCCACCCCCGCCCTGAGGACCGTCTCCCTCCTGGGGCCCGGTCTCCTCTCGTGTGGCGTCGTCCGACGGCTGCTTCGTGCCCCACTTGTGCTCCAGCCGCTCACGCACGCGCGTGAGGACGTCGCTTCCGGAGCCGTCCTCGTCCCGCTCCGTGCGCGGCCGGTTCCGGAGACGGGCGAGGAGGTTGCCGGAGCCGCGTCTGCGGTGGCCGTGGACGCGCGGGTCGTCCGTGACGGCGTACCGCTTCACGTACGCGCCGAGGAACGCCTGGAGGGTGGCGATGGCAGGGATGGCGATGAGCGCGCCGACGGCGCCGAGGAGCGCGGTGCCCGCGATGACCGATCCGAAGGCGACGGCCGGGTGGATGTCCACGGTCTTGGCGGTCAGCTTGGGCTGCAGCACGTAGTTCTCGAACTGCTGGTAGATGACCACGAAGACCAGGACCCACAGCGCGTACCAGGGGTTGACCGTGAAGGCGATCAGCATCGGCAGGGCGCCCGCGAGGTAGGTGCCGATCGTGGGGATGAACTGGGAGACCAGGCCGACCCAGACCGCGAGGGCGGGGGCGTACGGCACGTTCAGGTACTCCAGCAGGACGTAGTGGGCTATGCCGGAGATCATGGCCATCAGGCCGCGGGAGTACAGGTAGCCGCCGGTCTTGTCGACGGCGATCTCCCACGCGCGCAGCACCTCGGCCTGCTTGGCGGGCGGCAGCACCGAGCACAGCGCGCGCCGCAGCCGGGGGCCGTCGGCCGCGAAGTAGAACGAGAACAGGGCGATCGTCAGCAGCTGGAAGAGGCCGCCGAGGACCTGCGCGGAGATGTCCAGGACGCCGGTGGCGCTGTTCTGGACGTACCTCTTCAGCCAGTCGGAGCGGAGCAGCCCCTCCTGGATGTCGACGCGCCTCAGCTCGGTGTGGAAGGTGGTGTTGATCCAGCTGATGACCGAGTCGAGGTACGCCGGGAAGTCCTCGACCATCTTGATGATCTGACCGGCGAGCATCGAGCCGAGGAGGGTGACGAAGCCCGCGACCGCGATCAGCGTGAACAGGAAGACGAGGAAGGTGGCGAAGCCCCTGCGCAGCCCCTTCGAAGCCATCCAGCTGACCGCGGGCTCGATCGCGAGGGCCAGGAAGAACGCGATGAGGATGTTGACCAACAGCCCGATGAGCTGGTGGAACGCCCAACTGCCCAGTTGGAAGACGGCGACCAGCGACAGCGCGAGCACCATGGCACGCGGCAGCCAGCGGGGCATGCCCGAACTCGGCCTGGTGCCGACCGGGGGCCCGGTGGGCGGCGCCGTGCCGGAGGGGGATGCCTGGGGCTCGACCTGCGCGGTCTCGTCTGAGGGGGCCACGGACCAAGTCTCGCCCACACCTCCGACAATCGGCCCCCGCCCCCTGCACCTTCCGGCCCCGAGGCGACGACCGCGCGACCGATACGCTGGCTTTTCAGCGGTTCTCGGCCGGAACGCCCATCGTCGTGCACACCACGCGCCACACGTCCTTGGCCTCCCAGCCGGCGTCCAGCGCCTCGTGCACCGTCCGTCCGCCGAGTTCGGACATCACATGATCGCGCGCGAAGGTTTCGGCGTACCCCTCACCGAAGTGTTCCGCCATCCGCTGCCAGAAGACCGTCAACCGCATGACTCCAGTATCCCGCCCCAGGGGGTGGGCCGGACCGGGACGGCCTGCCGACACCGCTTTCCGCCCTACGGTCTGACGCATGGCCGAAACCGGAGCATCCTCACGCCCCTCATCGCCCCCGGCGCACACCCCGCTCGCCCGCGCCGAGCAGTTCGTCTGGCTGACCGCGCGGGTACTGGAGCAGCGCCGCTTCGCTTACCACTTCCTGGACGGGAGCGCCGACGCGGTGGAGGCCGCGCTGGCCGCCTACCGCACCGCCGACGAGGGGTACGGGCACGCGCTCGAACCGGATCTGCGCGGACCCGTGAGCCAGCCCCTGCACACCGGTCACGCGTTGCGCGTCCTGGACTCGATCGGGCGGTGTGCCGGACAGCGGGTGGAGCGCGTGTGCCGCTATCTGACGTCGGTGTCGAACGCGGACGGCGCCCTGCCCGCCGTGCGTCCCGGTCAGCGCGGTTATCCCGCGGCCCCGTTCGTGCCGATCGTCGACGACCCGCCCAGTGAGCTGCTGGCGACTGGGCCCGTGGTGGGCTTGCTGCACCGCAACCAGGTGTGGCACGCGTGGTTGTTCCGGGCGACCGACTTCTGCTGGCACGCGGTCGAGACGCTGGAGAAGTCGCACCCGTACGAGGTCCAGGCCGCCGTGGCGTTCCTGGACTCCGTGCCCGATCGTCCGCGCGCGCAGGCGGCCGCCGACCGGCTCGGCCGGCTGGTGCGCGAGCAGCGGCTGGCCGTGCTGGATCCCATGCGACTGGAGGAGTATCCCGTGGCGTCCGGTTACGCGCCGGGGGAGCATCACTTCGCGTTCGACTTCGCGCGTACGCCGGAGTCGCTCGCGCGCGCGTGGTTCACCGACGAGGAAGTATCCCGTTCGCTCGACTTCCTGGAGAGCGAGCAGCGCGACGACGGCGGGTGGCCGATCCGCTGGCGCCAGTGGGCCCCGGGAACCGCCCTGGAGAGCCGCCCGATCGTGACGATCGAGGCACTGCGCACGCTGCGCGCGTACGGGCGGCCGATCGGCTGAGGAAAGGACGGCGGAGGAGACAGCTGAGACAGCGCCACACGCGCGTACGCGTACGCGTGCCGCTGTCTCAGCTGTCTCAGCCCGTGATGGCCCGCACCCCCGCCGTCACGATCACCGCCGCTGCCACGACGAGCAGGAAGGGCGCGCGCAGGAGGAGGGCGACGGCGGCCGCGGCGACTCCCACTGCCCTGGCGTCCAGCACGAGCGCACGGCCGTCGGCGAAGGTCTGCTGCGCCGTGAGGGCGGCGAGCAGCGCGACGGGGAGGAGGGCGGCCAGGCGTTGGACGAGCGGGCGTTCCAGGACGCCCTCGGGGAGCATCAGACCGACGAGCTTGACGGCGTAGCAGCCGACGGCGGTCACAGTGATCGCGATCCAGACGTTCATCGGTCCTCCTCCTGGGGGCCGTACTGATCGCGCTGTGAGTCGTGGGAGTCGTGTGAGTCGTGTGAGTCGTGGGATTCGTTCACCGCGCGGTCGCCGGCCTCCCGGTCGCCGGTCTTGCGGCGCCCCTCCGCCCAGAGGACGACAGGGGCGGCTGCCGCGGCCACGAGCACCGGCACTCCTGCGGGCAGGACGGGCAGCAGTCCCAGGCCGAGGAGGACCGCGATGCCGGCCACGGCCCGTTCCCTGGTGGTCTTGAGCATGGGTGCGAGGAGCGCCAGGAAGACGGCGGGCCCGGCCGCGTCGAGCCCCCATGCCTCGGTGTCGCCGATGGCCTCCGCGCCGAGAGCGCCGAGGAGCGTGGTGAGGTTCCACAGCAGGTAGAGGCTCAGCCCGGTGACGGTGAAGCCGATCCGGGCGGCCCGGCGCGTGGGCTGGGCGAGCGCGACGACCGTGGTCTCGTCGATCACCCACTGCGCGGCGAACGGCCGCACCGCGCGCGGGAGGGCCAGCAGCTGTGACAGACGCAGCCCGTAGAACGCGTTGCGCACCCCCAGGAAGAAGGCCCCGGCCGCCGCCGTGAACGGATTGCCGCCGGCCGCGAGCGCACCCACCAGGGCGAACTGGGAAGCACCGGTGAACACCAGCAGGCTCAACGCACAGGTCTGCGGCAGGCTGAGCCCGCTGCCGGCCGAGGTCACCCCGAAAGCGAACCCGGACAGCCCGACGGCGACCCCGACCGCCAGGGCGTCCCGGACGACGGCCCGATCGGGCTTGACGCCTCCCGTGTCGTGCATGTCTGCGAAAGCTGTCTGTTCTGCCACACCTCGGACGTTAGGACCGCCACCCCTTAGGAATCTTGTACGTTCTTGCGCCCGCGTCCGCCGCCCTGGGTCTCCCTGTCGCGCCCGGTGCTCCTGCCGCCCTCGTGTTCACTGCCACCGTCGCGTTCTCGCAGATCAGCGGGGCTGCTTCTGCGTTCCCGCTGGTACGCGCCCGGAGGTACGCCCACGATCCGGCTGAAGTGGCGGTTGAGGTGCGGTTGGTCCGTGAAGCCGACGGCGACGGCTGCCGCGGCGGGGGCCGTGCCCGCGTCGAGCAGGGCCCTGGCCCGACGGACGCGGGCGTCGGTCAGCCAGGCGTGCGGAGGCATGCCGTAGGCGGTGCGGAAGGCCCGCAGGAGGGCGAAGGGGCTGGTGCCGAGGTCTGCGGCGAGTCGCTCCAGGGTGGGCGGGTCGGCCATCCGCTCCTGGAGCACCGCACGCGCGCGTGCCGCCGCCGAGGAACCGGCAGCGTGGACGGTCCGGCGGGGCAGCGGGCCTCCGTTGAGGCGCAGCAGCCGGGTCACGGCGACGCGGAGCAGGGTGTCGGCGGCGAGCGCGTTGCCCTCGTCGGCGGCCCGCAACACCTGGTGGACCAGACCGACGGCGTAGGGGTCCAAGAGCACGGGGCTCGTGAAACCGGGGGTGCCGCGGATCATGGTCGTCTCGGCGGCTATCTCGGCCACGACGTCCGGCGACGGGTAGACCGCGCCGTACCGCCAGCCCTCGGGTCCGCCCGCTCGGCCCGTGTGCGGGGTGTCGGGGTTGACCAGGGCCAGCGTGCCCGGGCCCGCGTACTGGTCGGCGCCGCCGTGATGGAAGACCTCGACCCCGTCGACGATGGCGGCGATCACGAAGTTCTCGTGGGTGTGCCGGACGAACCTCTTCTGGACGTATCTGGCCCGCAGCAGGTCGACACCGGGCAGTTCCTCGTACTGCCAGTGCCGTGCCCGCTCCGTCGAACCCGCCATGCCTCCATTCTGCGTCCTGCGACGACCGAGCTTTGTCGACATGTGCAGGACGCCTCCGCCGACACCCCTCACCCGCCCCCTCCGGGCTGTCGTCTCCGCAGGTCACGGCCTTTGTCAGTGGGCGGGTGCAGGATGGGGGCATGGTCAGCTCCGCAGATCGAGCCCTCGACGGCTTCTCCCCCGCGACCCGCGGCTGGTTCACGGGGGCCTTCTCCGCGCCCACCGCGGCCCAGGCCGGGGCGTGGCGGGCCATCGGCGAGGGCTCGGACGTGCTGGTGGTGGCCCCGACCGGTTCCGGCAAGACCCTGGCCGCGTTCCTCGCCGCGTTGGACCAGCTGACGTCGACCCCGCCTCCGGCGGACCCGAGGAAGCGCTGCCGGGTGTTGTACGTGTCACCGCTGAAGGCACTCGCGGTGGACGTCGAGCGGAACCTGCGCAGTCCGCTGACCGGTATCCGCCAGGAGTCCGTTCGCCTGGGCCTGCCCGAGCCCGAGGTGAAGGTGGGCATCCGCTCGGGCGACACCCCGGCCGCCGAGCGCCGTGCCCTGGCCACTCGTCCGCCCGACATCCTCATCACCACCCCCGAGTCGCTGTTCCTCATGCTGACGTCGGCCACGCGCGACGCGCTGACGGGCGTGGAGACGGTGATCCTCGACGAGGTGCACGCGGTCGCGGGCACCAAGCGGGGCGCGCATCTCGCGCTGTCCCTGGAGCGGCTCGACGAACTGCTGCCGAAGCCCGCGCGCCGTATCGGCCTGTCCGCCACCGTGCGCCCCGTCGACGAGGTGGCGCGCTATCTCTCCCCGCGCCGCAGGGTGGAGATCGTCCAGCCCCCCTCCGGCAAGGAGTTCGACCTCTCCGTGGTCGTCCCGGTGGAGGATCTGGGCGAGCTGGGCGGCTCCCCGGTCGCCGACGGGACCGAGGGTGCGGAACGCCCGTCGATCTGGCCCCATGTCGAGGAGCGGATCGCCGACCTGGTGCAGGCGCACCGCTCCACGATCGTCTTCGCCAACTCCCGCCGTCTCGCGGAACGCTTGTGCAACCGGCTGAACGAGATCGCGTACGAGCGGGCCACCGGCGAGCCCTTGGACGAACACCACGCCCCGGCCGAGCTGATGGGCGGATCGGGTGCCGCTCAGGGAGCGCCCCCGGTCCTCGCCCGCGCCCACCACGGCTCGGTCTCCAAGGAGCAGCGTGCCCTGGTCGAGGAGGACCTGAAGGCGGGCCGGCTGCCGGCCGTGGTCGCCACGTCCAGTCTTGAGCTGGGAATCGACATGGGTGCCGTGGACCTCGTGGTCCAGGTGGAGTCGCCACCGTCGGTCGCGTCCGGGCTGCAGCGTGTGGGACGCGCCGGACATCAGGTGGGAGCGGTCTCCACGGGCGTGGTCTTCCCGAAGTACCGCGGTGACCTGGTGCAGGCGGCCGTGGTCACGGAGCGGATGCGCACCGGCTCCATCGAGTCCCTGAGGATCCCGGGCAATCCCTTGGACGTGCTGGCGCAGCAGCTCGTCGCCATGACGTCGATGGACACCTGGCAGGTCGACGATCTGCTCGCCATGGTCCGGCGGGCCGCGCCCTTCGCCTCGCTCCCGGAGTCGGCGTTCACGGCGGTCCTCGACATGCTCGCCGGCCGCTATCCGTCCGACGCCTTCGCGGAACTGCGCCCGCGCGTGGTGTGGGACCGGGTCACCGGCACCGTCACCGGCCGCCCCGGCGCCCAGCGCCTCGCGGTCACCTCCGGGGGCACCATCCCGGACCGCGGCCTCTTCGGGGTCTTCCTCGCCGGCTCCGACCCCAAGAAGGGCGGCGGCCGGGTCGGGGAGCTGGACGAGGAGATGGTGTACGAGTCGCGCATCGGGGACGTCTTCACGCTGGGCACCAGCTCGTGGCGCATCGAGGACATCACACGCGACCGGGTTCTGGTCTCCCCCGCACCGGGCGTTCCGGGCCGTCTGCCGTTCTGGAAGGGCGACCAGCTCGGCCGCCCGCTCGAACTGGGCCGCGCGGTGGGCGCTTTCCTGCGCGAAGTGGGCTCCCTGTCCCAGGAGGACGCCCGACTGCGCATGCTGGCCGCCGGCCTCGACGCCTGGGCCGCGGACAACGTCCTCTCCTACCTCGCCGAACAACGCGAGGCCTGCGGCCATGTCCCGGACGACCGCACGATCGTCGTCGAGCGCTTCCGGGACGAGCTGGGCGACTGGCGGGTCGTCGTCCACTCGCCCTTCGGAGCCCAGGTCCACGCCCCGTGGGCGCTCGCCCTCGGTGCCCGGTTGTCCGAGCGGTACGGCATGGACGCCCAGGTCATGCACGCCGACGACGGCATCGTGCTGCGGCTGCCGGACGCCGACCTCATGGGCCTGGACCTCCTCGACATGGAGCCCACGAAGGCCGGCACGGAGTACGACGCCGAGCAGGCGCCGGTCGGCGCGGCGGACGTCGCCTTCGACAAGGGCGAGGTCGACCAGATCGTCACCGACCAGGTGGGGGGCTCGGCCCTGTTCGCGTCCCGCTTCCGCGAGTGCGCCGCCCGCGCGCTCCTGCTGCCCCGCCGCAACCCCGGCAAGCGCACCCCACTGTGGCAGCAGCGGCAGCGGGCGGCCCAGCTGCTCCAGGTGGCGAGCGAGTTCGGCTCGTTCCCGATCGTCCTGGAAGCGGTCCGCGAATGCCTCCAGGACGTCTTCGACGTGCCCGGACTCGCCGAACTGATGGGTGCCATCGAGTCCCGCAAGGTCCGTCTCGTCGAGGTCACCACCCCGGAGCCGTCACCGTTCGCCCGCTCGCTCCTCTTCGGCTATGTGGCCCAGTTCCTGTACGAGGGCGACTCACCGCTCGCCGAGCGCCGCGCCGCCGCCCTGTCGCTGGACTCGCGACTGCTGGCGGAGCTGCTGGGCCAGGCGGAGCTGCGCGAGCTGCTCGACGCCGAGGTGCTGACCGAACTGGAGCAGGAGCTCCAGTGGCTCACGGAGGACCGGCAGGTCAAGGACGTAGAGGGCGTCGCGGACCTGCTCCGTCTGCTAGGCCCGCTCCAGGACGGCGAGTTGGCGGAGCGGGGTGCCGAGCCGCAGTGGGCGCGGGATCTGGCCGGAGCCCGGCGCGCCATCCGGGTCCGGATCGCGGGCATCGACCACTGGGCCGCGATCGAGGACGCCGGCCGCCTGCGGGACGCGCTCGGCACGGCTCTGCCCGTCGGTGTGCCGGAGGCGTTCACCGAACCGGTCAAGGACCCGCTCGGCGACCTCCTCGCCCGGTACGCGCGCACCCATGGCCCGTTCACATCGGCCACGGCGGCGGCCCGCTTCGGCCTCGGCGTGGCCGTCACGGAGGGCGCGCTGCACCGGCTCGCCGCGAGCGGCCGGGTCGTGCAGGGCGAGTTCCACCCGGCGGGCATCGGTCAGGAGTGGTGCGACGCGGCCGTACTGCGCCGACTGCGCCGCCGCTCCCTCGCCGCGCTGCGGCACGAACTGGAGCCGGTGCCGCCCGCCGCGCTCGCCCAGTTCCTGCCCCAGTGGCAGCACGTCGGCGGCGGACACGGGCTGCGCGGCATCGACGGCCTGGTGCGGGCGGTCGAGCAGTTGCAGGGCGCCTCCGTGCCCGCGTCCGCCCTGGAGAAGCTGGTCCTGCCGTCCCGGGTCGCCCAGTACACCCCCGCGATGCTCGATGAGCTGACAGCCGCCGGAGAGGTCGTGTGGGCGGGCGCCGGTGCCCTCCCCGGCAAGGACGGCTGGGTGTCGCTGTATCTGGCGGACACGGCCCCGCTGCTCCTCCCGTCCCCGCACCCGCTGGAGCTGACCGCACTCCACCAGTCCGTCCTGGACGCATTGTCCGGCGGTTACGGCCTGTTCTTCCGTCAGATCGCCGACCAGGTCCGCGCCACGACTCACCCCGACGCCACCGATCCCCAACTGGCCGACATCATCTGGGACCTGGCCTGGTCGGGCCGCCTCACCAACGACACACTCACCCCCATGCGCTCCCTGCTCGGCTCGGGCCGTACTGCGGGTTCCACGGCCCACCGCGCCAAGCGCACCGTTCCGCGGGGCCGCTACGGCTCCCTGACCGCCGCGGCACGCACCCAGTCCCGTACGGGGCCGCCCACGGTCGCGGGCCGCTGGTCCCTGCTCCCCGCCCACGAACCCGACGCCACCGTCCGCGCCCACGCCGTCGCCCGCACCCTCCTCGACCGGCACGGCGTGGTCACCCGGGGTGCCGTATCCGCCGAGGGCATCGAGGGCGGGTTCTCGGCGGCGTACCGGGTCCTGTCCGTGTTCGAGGAGAGCGGCCAGGCCCGCCGCGGCTACGTGGTCGAGGGACTCGGCGCGGCCCAGTTCGCCATGGACGGCGCGGTGGACCGCCTGCGCGCGGTGGCCAACGCCCGCGAAAGGGGCGAGACCGCTCCAGGCATGGTCCCGAACGGCCACGCCCAGGCCCCCGCCCCGACACCCGGCTCCCCCACCAGCCCCGGCGACCTGGACCTCCCCGACTGGCTCACCGACGACACCTTCCCCACCACGGACGACACTTTCGGAACCACGACGCCCCCCACCGGGGCGCCCAGGACGACCCCCACCGGGACGGCTCCCTCCGGGCCCACGCCACCCCCGAACTCGCCCTCCGGTTTCCCGTCACCCGACGGCCATGACGGCTACGGCGGCACGAGCGGTCGCAGCGGTTACGGCAGTTACGGCGAGTACGGCCTCCAAGGCCCTCCGGGTGCCCAAGGTCGGAACGGCCCACCGAACCGCGCCCGCACCGCCCCCTCCAACCGAGCCGTGGTCCTGGCCGCCGCCGACCCCGCGAACGCCTACGGGGCCGCCCTCTCCTGGCCCGACCCGCCCACCGAAGCCGGGCACAAGCCGGGCCGCAAGGCGGGCTCGCTGGTCGTCCTCGTCGACGGCGAGCTCACCCTCTACATGGAGCGCGGCGGCAAGACCCTCCTGGCCTGGCCCGCCGACCCGGATGCCAGACCCCAGGACGACCCACGCCTCCGCCCGGCAGCCGAGGCCCTGGCCACCGCCGCCCGGGCCGGCTCCCTCGGCACGGTCACCGTGGAACGCGTGAACGGCGCCTCCGCCCTCACGTCCCCCCACGGCCCGCTCCTGGAGGCAGCAGGCTTCATCGCGACCCCTCGCGGCCTACGCATCCGCGCCTGAGCCGCCACCCGACGCCCCCACCCCCTCCGCCATGCCACCCTTGACCCATGCCCGAAGGTGACACCGTCTGGCAGACGGCGAAACGGCTGCACGCCGCCCTCGCCGGCAAGGTGCTGTACCGCTCCGACCTGCGCGTGCCGAAGTACGCGACAGCCGACCTCACCGGCCGAACAGTCCTCGACGTCACCCCGCGGGGCAAGCACCTGCTGACCCGTATCGAGGGCGGTCTCACACTGCACTCGCACCTGCGGATGGACGGCTCCTGGAAGGTGTACGGAAACGCCGAACGCTGGACCGGAGGCCCCACGCACCAGATCCGCGCGATCCTGGGCACCCTCGACCGCACAGCCGTCGGCTACCGCCTCCCCGTCCTGGAACTGTTGCGCACCACCGACGAACACCGAGCCGTCGGCCACCTCGGCCCCGATCTGCTCGGCCCCGACTGGGACCCCGACCTGGCCCTCGCCAATCTCCAGAGCGACCCCGCGCGCCCCCTCGGCGAAGCCCTCCTCGACCAGCGCAATCTCGCCGGCATCGGCAACGTCTACAAGAGCGAGCTCTGCTTCCTGCTGCGCGTCACCCCATGGCTTCCCGTCGGCGCACTCCCGCAGGACCGCGCCGCTCTGCTTCCGGCCCTCGCCAAGAAGCTCCTCGAAGCCAACCGTGACCGCCAGATCCGCAGCACCACAGGCCTCCGCCTCCACGACCTGTTCGTGTACGGCCGCGCCCCACGCCCCTGTCTGCGCTGCAACACCCCCATCCGGGCCGGTGACCAGGGCGACGGCTCCCGCGAACGCCCCACCTACTGGTGCCCCACCTGCCAACAGGGCCCGGCCCCGGCACCGGGCACCCCCAGAGCGACCCACTCGCGCCCCCAGCGCCGTACCCCGAACCGACCCACTAATTGACGACCCGTCAGAAACGCTCGTACGGTCACTGCATGCCCATCAAGGCGTACGACCTGTCCGGCCGCACCGCGTTCGTCACGGGAGCCGCCGGTGGCATCGGCCGCGCCTCGGCCGTTCTGCTCGCCGAGGCCGGGGCGACCGTGCACTGCGCGGACCTCGACGTGCAGGGACTGCACGAGACGGCCACGTTGATCAAGGAGGCGGGCGGCACCGCCCACACCCACCCCGTCGACGTCACCGACCGCGCCCGGCTCACGCAGGCGGTGGCCGCCTGCGAGGGCGACCTCCATGTGATGGCGGCGATCGCCGGGATCATGCACAGCAGCCCCGTGCTGGAGACTCGGGACGAGGACCTCGACCGGGTGTGGAGGGTCAACTTCAAAGGCGTGCTGTACGCCTGTCAGGAAGCGGCCCGCCACATGATCGCCGGCGGGACGCGGGGCAGCATCGTCACCATGGCCTCCGGCGCCGTGGACACCGGGGGGCCCGGGCTTCTCTGCTACGGCGTGACCAAAGCCGCAGTGGTCCAGCTGACGAAGACGCTGGCCACCGAGGTCGGCCCGCACGGCATCCGTGTCAACGCGGTGGCGCCCGGGTGGACCCGTACCCCCATGACCGACCGCCACGACAACGAGGCACAGGCGCGGACCGAGTCGTTCATGGCTCGTCTGTCACCGCTGGGCCGGGTCGGCGAGCCCGACGACATCGCGCACGCCGTGCTGCACCTCGCCTCCGACGCCTCGTCGTTCACCACGGGCCAGATCATCCGCCCGAACGGCGGCGTCGCCATGCCGTGGTGACCCCAGGAAGACCCCAAGGCGCTGCCACGCGCCCCCATGCCCCCTCCGGCTCACCCGCAAGCCCCCGCCTCCGCCCCCGCGAGTCGACCTGAATCAACCACCGCACGCCCCGCGAGCCTGAGCGCCCCCAGCCACCCCCTCGTCCCGCTCCTCACACCGTTCGCCCCGCCCCTCTCCCCCGCACCCCTTCGGCACGCAATGCACGGGCAGGAGACTCAGCCCCCACCCCCCGGCCACGACCGCCCCCTCCACCGCGTCGGCATCCGGCACGACAGCGAGTCGCAGCACTCCCCACCACCACAGCGCACCGAGCCCCAGAGTCGCCCCCCAGCGCACTATCCGCATAGCCGCCACCTCCAGGCCTTCGGGCCTCACCAGAACGACGCTAGACGGCCCTCGACACGGCCGGGGAGGGCGCACCACCGGCACAGGGACGCACAACTCACTCACGGGGGCGGCACCCACACGGCGCCCGGCGCGCCCCGCAGCCTCACACCGCTCTGGACACGCACCCGGCGCACCCACCGACCGCACCGGAGCGCACCGTCCACCCACCGGCGCCCGGCCCAGCCGTAGCCGCGACCGCGGCGCTGCCCGTCACAGTCCCCGAGCCGCAGCGCCCGCCCCGCAGGACCACACCGCACCCACCCGGCACGAAGCACCCGGCACGAAGCACCAACCACAGCCACAGCCACAGCCACAGCCACAGCCACAGCCACAGCCACAGCCACAGCCAGGTGCTATCCGTTCTCCGCCTGGAACATCCAATGGTGCTTCTCGAGATCCGCCGTGATCCCGATGAAGATGTCCTGGCTCACCGGATCCGCCTCCGCGGTGCTCTCCACCCGCGTCCGCATCCGGGTGATCACCGCGCCGAGCGCTTCCACCAGCGTTCCCACGGCGTCCGTGTCCTTGACCCAGCCGTCGGGCACCTTGCCGATGCCGCTGGTCCCGGCCACCGTCGCGGCCCGCCCGTCCGGCGAGACGCCGAGCGTGGCCGCTCGCTCGGCGACCGTGTCGGAGTGCAGTCGCGCGGTGTCCACGACCTCGTCGAGCTGCAGATGGACCGTACGGAAGCGGGGTCCGACGACGTTCCAGTGGATCTGCTTGGCCACGAGGGACAGGTCCACGAGATCGACCAGGGCGCCTTGCAGCGCCTCGGAGACGGTCTTGAGGTCGGCTTCGGACAGCGGGCTCTTGACGACGTACATCGGCGCGCTCCGGTTCTCGAGGGTACGTACAGACGTACGACCTGGTCGGCCCTACGCCCTTGACGACGGTGTGCGGGCACGAACTGCTCGCGCGCACGCCCCCGAGCCCGCCCCTCCACCATGACCGCACACCCCCACCCCGGCAAACGGGAACCCCCAAGCACCCGCCCCTCTCACCAGCCCCCGCCCCGCTCCGGCCTCCTCCTCCCCCTCTGCCTCCCCCCTCCCCCCCCCGCTCACCCCACGCAAAAGCCCCGGCCGACACCCCCAGGTCTCCCTGGAGGCCCGCCCGGGGCTTCCATCGCGCTTCTACTTCTACTTCAGCGGCGTGCGCCGAACCTCACGCATACACGTGCGGCTGTCACGCCGCCACGACGTCCACCGCTTCGGTGGGCGCCTTGATCGTGACCCGCTCCGGTGGCACACCGGCCACCGACACGGAGTTGAGCATGGGTCGACGCACTGGTGCTGGCACCGGCTCGGTGGCCGCTGCGGACTGGGCCAGCTCGGCAAGGGCGAGCTCGTCACTCACTTCCCGCATGAGCTCGGACATCCGTACGTCCAGCGCGTCGCAAATGGCGGAGAGCAGCTCGGAGGAAGCCTCCTTCTGCCCCCGCTCCACCTCGGAGAGATAGCCGAGTGAGACTCGGGCGGACGAGGAGACTTCGCGCAGAGTACGGCCCTGGCGCTGGCGCTGCCGACGCAGCACGTCACCAAGCAGGCGACGGAGCAGAATCATCGGTGGCTCCCTCCTCGGACCGTGTAGCCGCATCCTTCACGCCCCACCGTACCGCCTCGCGCTGCGGCCGTGCGGGGAGCGCTGTTGTGTTCACTCAGGGCTGCAAACATCAAGTCCCCCCGTTCTGTTCCGTATCCTGTGCCCGCTCATTCCCGGTCTGTTCGCCCACGAGCTCCTGGAGGAGGAGTCCGAGCACGCTCCGTACACTCTCCATACGAATTTCCGCCCGGCCGCCGTTCAACCTCATCGACGCCACTTTCCCGCCATCGAATGTGCCCGAATCCGCGCCGAAGGGGCCGGCGACAGCGACATGGACCGTGCCGACGGGCTGCCCGTCCTGTGGGTCGGGGCCCGCGACCCCGGTGGTCGAAATTCCCCAGTCGGCGCCGAGCGCCTTGCGGACACCGTCCGCCATCTGGGCCGCGACCTGCGGATCCACCGCTCCGCGCTGGTCCAGGAGGGTGGGGTCGACACCCAACAACTGGTGCTTCACCTCGGTCGCGTACGCGGTGACCGAGCCCCGGAAGGCCTGGGAGGCGCCGGGGACGTCCGTGATCGCGGCCGCGACCAGACCGCCGGTGAGCGACTCGGCGACGGCGAGCGTCTCGCCCCTCACCCTCAGTAGTCGCAGCACGTCAGCGGCTGTGGATGTCACCGTTCCGCTCCCTCCGCCGCGGCCTGGCGCTCGGCGATTCCGCGTCGGCGCAACACAATGGCCTGTCTCACATAGTCGAGTCCGGTGACGACGGTGAGAATGACCGCCACGGCCATCACCCAGAACCTCAGGGTGGCCAGGGGGCCCTCCAGGACCAGGACGTACATCCCGACGGCGGTGCCCTGGGCGAGCGTCTTCAGCTTGCCGCCGCGGCTCGCCGGGATCACCCCGTACCGGATGACGACAAAACGCAGCAGGGTGATGCCGAGTTCCCGGCCGAGGATGACCGCCGTCACCCACCAGGGCAGATCACCGAGGTACGACAGGCAGATCAGCGCCGAGCCCATGATCGCCTTGTCGGCGATGGGGTCGGCGATCTTCCCGAAGTCGGTGACGAGGTTGTAGGTCCGGGCCAGATGACCGTCGAAGATGTCGGTGATCATGGCGACGGCGAAGGCGGCCCAGGCCCAGGCACGCCACACGGGGTCGTATCCGCCGTCCATGAGCATCAGCGCGACGAAGCCGGGGACGAGGACCAGGCGGACCATGGTCAGGATGTTCGCGATGTTCCAGAGGCTGGCCTGGTTGACGGCGGCAGCGCCGAGCTTCCCGCCACGCACGGGCCTGGTGTCTCCGGGACCGCTCGGGGCACCGGGACCGCTCGGGGCACCGGGACCGCCCGGGGCGCCGGAAGCGCCGGGAGCACTCGTGGCGCTCTTGGCACCGGGGGAGCCGCCCGCCGCGGATGCCGGGACACCCGTCATCTGGCCGCCTCCTCAGTACACGCGAGGGAGCCCGGAAGCGCCTCGGCCACCAGGTCGACGCCTTCGGTGCCGACCACCTTCGCGTCGACCATAAGGCCGACCGTCAGGTTCTCGCCGTTCGTGAACAGCACCTGGCCGTCCGTCTCGGGCGCCTGGTGGGCGGCGCGGCCGTAGGCGCCCTCGTCGCCGTCGACCGACTCGACCAGGACGCGGACCGTCTGTCCGACGCGCTCCTCGGCGCGCTGCGAGACCAGTTCCTCGGCCAGCCGGGAGACGCGGGCGAGGCGCTCGGCGACCACGTCCTCGTCGAGCTTGTTGTCGTAGGTGGCCGCTTCGGTGCCCTCCTCGTCGGAGTATCCGAAGACACCGATGGCGTCCAGTCGCGCGCCGTTCAGGAAGCGCTCCAGCTCCGCGAGGTCGGCCTCGGTCTCGCCGGGGAAGCCGACGATGAAGTTGGACCGGACACCGGCCTCGGGGGCCTTGCCGCGGATGGTGTCGAGCAGCTCCAGGAAGCGGTCGGTGTCGCCGAAGCGGCGCATCGAGCGCAGCACGGCGGGCGCGGAGTGCTGGAAGGAGAGGTCGAAGTAGGGCACGACCTTGGGCGTGGAGGTGAGCATGTCGATGAGGCCGGGCCGCATCTCGGCGGGCTGGAGGTAGCTGACGCGCACCCGCTCGATGCCGTCTACCTCGGCGAGCTCGGGCAGCAGCGACTCCAGCAGCCGGATGTCGCCGAGGTCCTTGCCGTACGAGGTGTTGTTCTCGGAGACCAGCATGATCTCCTTGACGCCCTGCTCGGCGAGCCAGCGGGTCTCGTTGAGCACATCCGAGGGGCGGCGGGAGATGAAGGAGCCGCGGAAGGACGGGATGGCGCAGAACGAGCAGCGGCGGTCGCAGCCGGAGGCGAGCTTCACGGACGCGACAGGTGAGCCGTCGAGCCGGCGGCGCAGGGGTGCGCGCGGGCCGGAGGCCGGGGCGAGTCCGTCCGGAAGATCGGCGGGGGCGTGCCCGGGGAGCGCGACCTCGGCCGCCGAGTCCTGGCGCTCGGCCGGGCTGATCGGCAGCAGCTTGCGGCGGTCGCGCGGGGTGTGCGAGGCGTGGACGCCGCCGCTCAGGATGGTCTGGAGGCGGTCGGAGATGTCCGCGTAGTCGTCGAAGCCGAGCACGCCGTCGGCCTCGGGCAGGGCCTCCGCCAGCTCCTTGCCGTACCGCTCGGCCATGCAGCCGACCGCCACGACGGCCTGGGTTCTGCCGTGGCCCTTGAGGTCGTTGGCCTCCAGGAGGGCGTCGACGGAGTCCTTCTTGGCGGCCTCGACGAAGCCACAGGTGTTGACGACCGCGACGTCCGCGTCCTCGGCGTCCTCGACGAGCTCCCAGCCGTCCGCCTCCAAACGGCCTGCGAGCTCCTCCGAGTCCACCTCGTTGCGGGCGCAGCCAAGAGTGACGAGTGCGACGGTACGGCGTTCAGGCATGGGCTCAAGACTACTTCGTCCCACTGACAGCCCACGTCGACGGGGTTGGCCGATCTTGGCCAACCCCGTGCGTACGTTTCCCTGTGCGTCTTCTGTGCGGATCGCCCGCCCCGCCGGAGGGCCTCACGACCCCTGCGCGGCGGGCCCCCCGGTCAGCCGACCTCCGGGTCGCCCTTCGTGTACGTCAGGCGTTCGACCTGGCCGGGGCGGAACTCGTCCTTGATCTTCTTGCCGTTGACGTAGAGCTGGACGGCCCCCGCGTCACCGAGGACGAGGTCGATCTTGGAGCTGTCCTGGAAGGTCTTGGACTGGCCCTGCTGGAGGAGGCCGTCCCACAGCAGCTGACCGCTGTGGTCCTTGGCGGAGATCCAGCTGCGGCCGTTGGAGGCCGTGACCCGGACGGTGACCTTGTCACGGGGCGCGGCCGCGATGGCGCTGTCGGACGGCTCCGGCTTGGGGTCGGCCTCGGGCTTGTCGGCCTTGGGCGTGGGCGAGGGTGACTTGCCGGCGGTCGGCGTGGAGCCCTCGACGGCCTGGCTGGAGGCGTCGTCGTCCTGTCCGCCGTCGAACGCGGTGAAGCCGACGAAGCCGATCACCGCGACGATCGCGGCGACCATGGCGGCGGTCCAGTTGGGTCCGCGGCGCTCGGGGCGGATGCGTTCCGCCTCGAACAGGGGGGCCGCCGGGGTCGGCGCGGGACGCCCGCCGTGCGCCTCGTCGTACTGGGCGAGCAGCGGGGCGGGGTCGATGCGCACCGCGCGCGCGACGGAGCGGATGTGACCGCGCGCGTAGACGTCGCCGCCGCAAGGGGCGAAGTCGTCCCGCTCGATCGCGTGCACGATGGCGATGCGGACCCGGGTGGCGTTACTGACGTCGTCGACGGTCAGCCCGGCGTCGATACGCGCCTGCCTGAGGGCATGGCCGATCGAGGGGCGTTCCGCCGCGCGTTCGTCTCGGTCGTCTTCGAACGGACGCTCGTCTTCGGGGAAGTTGCCGTCAGGGGAGTTGCCGATGGACACGGGGGCGCCTTTCGAGCGTGTAGCCACCTGTGCTGGAGGTTCAGTCTAGGGGGGGTGCGAAAGGGTGGGGCAACCGGGCGGTGGGTCTTTGTACGCCATCAGAATGGCCGGTCATCCTGCTGGTGGTGAGGGTGCGGCACGTGGCTTTCCCTTCCTCCAACTTGACGTACGCCGAAGGGAAACGGTTGCTCACGGATTCCTTACGGCTGGGTCACGTTCGAATACCCGGATGTCGTGGGTCCACCCGTGCTCCCTGCGAGTTCCACCCGGCCGGAGGCCGTCCCTCACAGCCCCCTACTCCCCAGTTTCCCCCCGGATCACCGCCAGCACTCCGTCCAGCTCGTCGGGTTTCACGAGAACGTCACGCGCCTTGGAGCCCTCGCTCGGTCCCACGACGCCCCGCGACTCCATGAGGTCCATCAGCCGCCCGGCCTTGGCGAATCCGACGCGCAGCTTGCGCTGGAGCATGGAAGTCGAGCCGAACTGCGTGGAGACGACGAGTTCGGCCGCCTGGCACAGCAGGTCGAGGTCGTCGCCGATCTCCTCGTCGATCTCCTTCTTCTGCTTGGTGCCCACGGTGACGTCGTCGCGGAAGACGGGCGCCATCTGGTCCTTGCAGTGCTGGACGACCGCCGCGACCTCGTCCTCGGTCACGAACGCGCCCTGCATACGGGTGGGTTTGTTCGCCCCCATCGGGAGGAACAGCCCGTCACCCTTGCCGATGAGTTTCTCGGCGCCCGGCTGGTCGAGGATGACGCGCGAGTCGGCGAGCGACGAGGTGGCGAAGGCGAGCCGTGACGGCACGTTGGCCTTGATGAGACCGGTGACGACGTCGACCGACGGACGCTGCGTGGCGAGCACCAGATGGATGCCGGCCGCACGGGCGAGCTGGGTGATGCGGACGATCGCGTCCTCGACGTCCCTCGGCGCGACCATCATCAGGTCGGCGAGCTCGTCCACGATGACCAGCAGGTACGGGTACGGCTGGAGCTCGCGCTCACTGCCCTCGGGCAGCTTGACCTTGCCGTTCCTGATGGCCTCGTTGAAGTCGTCGATGTGCCGGTAGCCGAACGCCGCGAGGTCGTCGTAGCGCAGGTCCATCTCGCGCACGACCCACTGGAGCGCCTCGGCGGCCCGCTTGGGGTTGGTGATGATCGGCGTGATGAGGTGCGGGATGCCCTCGTACGCGGTCAGCTCGACGCGCTTGGGGTCGACGAGGACCATGCGCACGTCCTCGGGGGTCGCGCGGACCATGATCGACGTGATGAGGCAGTTGATGCAGGACGACTTGCCGGAGCCGGTCGCGCCCGCGACGAGCACATGCGGCATCTTCGCCAGGTTGGCCATCACATAGCCGCCCTCGACGTCCTTGCCGAGCGCGACCAGCATCGGGTGGTCGTCCTCGGCCGCGTCCGCGAGGCGCAGGACGTCGCCGAGGTTGACCATCTCGCGATCGGTGTTGGGGATCTCGATGCCGACCGCCGACTTGCCGGGGATCGGGCTGATGATCCGTACGTCCGGGCTGGCGACGGCGTACGCGATGTTCTTGGTCAGCGCGGTGATCCGCTCGACCTTCACGGCGGGGCCCAGCTCGACCTCGTAGCGCGTGACCGTCGGCCCGCGCGTGAAGCCGGTGACGGAGGCGTCGACCTTGAACTCGGTGAAGACGTTGGTGAGCGAGGCGACCACGGCGTCGTTGGCGGCGCTGCGGGTCTTGCCGGGGCCGCCCCGTTCCAGCAGGTCGAGCGAGGGCAGCGCGTAGGTGATGTCGCCGGAGAGCTGGAGCTGCTCCGCCCGCGCCGGCAGGTCACGTGGCTCGTCGGGGGCCTTCTTGGTCAGGTCCGGCACCAGGGCTTCCTGCTGCGCGGCCTTGGCCGTCCTGGCGGCCGGGGGGTCCTGCTTGGGCGTCTTCGTGCGCGCGGCGGGCACGGGCGTGGTGTCCTCGCGGTCCCCGGCGCTCACCCCGTGGGTGAGGTCGGCGACCACCGGCGAGGGCGGCATCCCGTGGAGCACGGCCCCGTCGAGGGCGGCGGCGGCCGCGGCGGCGACGTCCACGGCGTCCATCGGCCGGTCCGGGTCGGGCTGGCGCACGGCGGAACGCCGGGGGCGGCGCCTGGAGAGGGCCTCCTGCTCGGCGCCGTCCGGGTTGTACTCCTGGGGGGCGGATCCGCCGCGACGAGGGCGCGTGGGGAGCCCTTCGCGCCACTGTTCGTCGTAGCGCGCGTCGTCGTCGCCGTACGCCTCGTCCACGTCGGCCGCGACGATGCCCAGCTTCTGCCCGAGGAGCCGCAGCCGCTGCGGGATCGCGTTGACCGGGGTCGCGGTGACGACGAGGAGCCCGAAGACGGTGAGCAGCACGAGCATGGCCACGGCGAGCGCCTCGCCCATGGTGTACGTCAGCGGGGTGGCCGTGCCCCAGCCGATGAGCCCGCCGGCGTCCCTTATGGGCTGCATCCCGGTGCTGCGGGCGGGCGACCCGCAGGCGATGTGGACCTGTCCGAGCACACCGATGACGAGCGCGGACAGGCCGATGACGATGCGGCCGTTGGCGTCGGGCTTCTCGGGGTGCCGGATGAACCGTACGGCGATGATCGTGAGCAGTATCGGCACGAGCAGGTCGAGCCGGCCGAAGGCGCCGGTCACGAGCATCTCGACGAGGTCGCCGACGGGGCCGCGCAGATGGGACCAGGTGCCGGCGGCGACGATCAGGGCGAGGGCGAGCAGCAGCAGCGCGACGCCGTCCTTGCGGTGCGCCGGGTCGAGGTTCCTCGCGCCCTGCCCTATGCCGCGAAAGACGGCGCCGACGGCGTGCGCGGCACCGAGCCAGACGGCGCGTACGAGCTTGTACACGCCCCCGGTCGGGTTGGGCGCCGGCTTCGGAGGGGCCGTCTTCTTCGCCGCCGCCTTCCTGGCGGGTGCCTTCTTGGCGGCGGCTTTCTTCGCGGGGGCCTTCTTCGCCGGAGCCTTCGTCGGAGCGGCCGCCTTCTTCGCGGGCGACTTCTTCGCAGCGGACTGACGTGAGGCCATGAGTGTGAGGTTACCGGTGGAGGCCACAGCCGACACGTGTGCCTACTGCTTCACCCGTTCGTGTCGCGGGTCCGTCGCCCCAAAGCTGACGGCCTCTGACGGCCACTCAGCGCCGATGTGTCCGGCACAGCTGCCGGTGCCGTCCGGCACACCACCGCGGCCGTCGGAGCACGGCTGCCGCGGCCGTCAGAGCACGGCCCTCGCGCCGTCAGGGCACAACTGCGGCCGGGTCCCGGCCACTTCCGCGGCATGGACCCGTGCACGTCCCCCGGCGGGGCTCCGCTCAGTTCTGCGAGGGCACCGAGGCGGGGCCGCCCGTGCCCGGCTCCAGCGCGTCCAGCGCCCTGCGCAGCCCGGTGAGTTTGCGTTCGAGATGGGCCGCGGTGGCCACCGCCGCCGCGTCCGCCGAGTCGTCGTCGAGCTGTTTGGAGAGGGCCTCCGCCTGCTCCTCCACGGCCGCGAGGCGCGCGGAGAGTTCGGCGAGGATGCCGCCGGAGGGCTCCTTGGAGCCGCCCGCCGCGCCCTTGCCGCCGCCCTCCAACTGGAGTCGTAGCAGCGCCGCCTGCTCCCTGAGCTGGCAGTTCTTCATGTACAGCTCGACGAACACGGAGACCTTCGCCCGCAGCACCCACGGGTCGAACGGCTTGGAGATGTAGTCGACCGCGCCCGCCGCGTACCCCCGGAAGGTGTGGTGCGGGCCGTGGTTGATGGCGGTGAGGAAGATGATCGGGATGTCCCGTGTCCGCTCACGCCGCTTGATGTGCGCGGCCGTCTCGAATCCGTCCATACCCGGCATCTGGACGTCCAGCAGAATGACCGCGAAGTCGTCCGTCAGCAGCGCCTTGAGCGCTTCCTCCCCGGACGATGCCCGCACCAGCGTCTGATCGAGCGCGGAGAGGATGGCCTCCAGCGCCAACAGATTCTCCGGCCGGTCATCGACCAGGAGGATCTTGGCCTTCTGCACCATGGCCCGCCCTCCTCGCCCCGGCTTGGGGCCTCCCCTGTCCTCAGGATCCGAGGTGACACCGCCGGGTGTCACCTCAGGGGACGACTCCCTTGCGCCGCCCGTCCTTGTGCCGGTCATCGTAGCCGCACCCCGCCCGTCGCCACACCCTGTCACCGTGATGTCACTGTGCTCGTAGCAGAAACGCGGCGGGGGACCAGAAGGTTCCCCGAATCCCGCGTTTCTACACGGCCGCGGCCACACTCAGTCAACAACTGGGCGTCCCGCTCACCCGGTTGTGACCGCGTGCGACCCGTCCCGTCACTCACTCCGCATCCATTGCTCCATCACCGCCAGCAGATGATCCGGATCGACCGGCTTGGTCACATAGTCGGATGCGCCCGAGTCGATCGCCTTCTCCCGGTCGCCCTTCATCGCCTTGGCCGTCAGCGCGATGATCGGCAGCCCGGCGAACTGGGGCATCCGGCGGATCGCCGTGGTCGTCGCGTACCCGTCCATCTCGGGCATCATGATGTCCATCAGGACGACTGTCACATCGTCGTGCTGCTCCAGGACCTCGATGCCCTCGCGGCCGTTCTCCGCGTACAACACGGACAGGCCGTGCTGCTCCAGGACGCTGGTGAGCGCGAAGACGTTGCGGATGTCGTCGTCGACGATCAGCACCTTCTCGCCGTCGAACCGGTCCGCACGGCGCGCCTGCGGCGCCTCCTGCGCCCAGTGCTCCGGTGCCTGCCCGCTGCCCTGGCCGGGCATCCCGGACGACGGACCGGCCGGCACGGCCCTGCGGCGGCGCCTGAACAGAGCGGCGGCCCCGTTCTGCGTCTCCTGGTACGACTTGACCTCGGCCGGTGTCTCCGCGGGCTCGCTCAGCTCGGCCTCGGAGGCCAGCAGCTCCCCGGCCTCCAGCGAGGACGGGCTGTTGCTCGCGTAGCCCTGCGGAGGCAGTTCGCTCGGGTGCAACGGCAGGTAGAGGGTGAAGGTGGAGCCGCGTCCGGGCTCGCTCTGGGCGTGGATCTCGCCGCCCAGCAGCCGGGCGATCTCCCGCGAGATCGACAGCCCCAGACCCGTACCGCCGTACTTGCGGCTCGTGGTGCCGTCGGCCTGCTTGAACGCCTCGAAGATCACCCGCATCTTGCTGGCCGCGATACCGATCCCGGTGTCGGTCACCGAGAACGCGATCATGGCGGCGTCCGGGTCGCTCAGCGAGCCCGCCTCCAGCAACTGCTCCCTGATGGCCACCGGCACATCCGCGCCGGCCGGCCGGATGACCAGCTCCACGGCCCCGGAGTCGGTGAACTTCACCGCGTTCGACAGCAGGTTCCGCAGCACCTGGAGCAGCCGCTGTTCGTCCGTGTGCAGCGTGGCCGGCAGCTCCGGCGAGACGCGTACGGAGAAGTCCAGGCCCTTCTCGGCGGTCAGCGGCCGGAAGGTGGCCTCCACGTAGTCGACGAGCTGGACGAGCGCGATCCTGGTCGGCGAGACGTCCATCTTGCCCGCCTCGACCTTCGACAGGTCCAGGATGTCGTTGATCAGCTGGAGCAGGTCGGAGCCCGCCCCGTGGATCGTCTCGGCGAACTCGACCTGCTTGGGCGTCAGGTTCGACTCGGCGTTGTCCGCGAGCAGCTTGGCGAGGATCAGCAGTGAGTTGAGCGGCGTACGCAGCTCGTGCGACATGTTCGCCAGGAACTCGCTCTTGTAGCGCATCGAGACGGCGAGCTGCTCGGCCCGCTCCTCCAGGACCTGCCGCGCCTCCTCGATCTCGGTGTTCTTGACCTCGATGTCGCGGTTCTGCCGGGCCAGCAGCTCGGCCTTCTCCTCCAGTTCGGCGTTGGACGCCTGGAGGGCCTTCTGCCGGTTCTCCAACTCGTCCGACCGCTCCCGCAGTTGCTCGGTCAGCTCCTGCGACTGCTTCAGCAGCACCTCCGTCTTGGTGTTGACGGAGATGGTGTTGACGCTCGTCGCGATCATCTCGGCGATCTGGTTGAGGAAGTCCTTCTGGATCTGCGTGAACGGCGTGAACGACGCCAGCTCGATCACACCGAGCACGGTCCCCTCGAAGAGCACCGGAAGCACGATGACCTGTGCCGGGGGCGCCTCACCGAGCCCGGAGGAGATCTTCAGATAACCGCTCGGCGCGTTCTCCACCAGGATCGTGCGCTTCTCCTGCGCGGCCGTCCCGACCAGCGCCTCCCCCGGCCGGAACGACGTCGGCATGGAGCCCATCGAGTAACCGTACGAGCCGAGCATCCGCAACTCGTACTGGTCCTCGTTGTCCGGGCCCAGGTCCTTGCCGTCGACCAGCGGCATCGCCAGGAAGAACGCCCCGTGCTGCGCGGAGACCACCGGGGTCAGCTCGCTCATGATCAAGGACGCCACGTCGTCGAGGTCCCGGCGACCCTGCATCAGGGCGGAGATCCGGGCGAGGTTACCCTTGAGCCAGTCCTGCTCCTGGTTGGCGATCGTGGTGTCGCGCAGGTTGGCGATCATCTTGTTGATGTAGTCCTGCAGCTCCTTGATCTCGCCCGACGCGTCCACGTCGATCTTGAGATTCAGGTCGCCCCGGGTCACCGCGGTGGCCACGCGCGCGATGGCGCGCACCTGCCGGGTGAGGTTCCCGGCCATCTCGTTCACCGACTCGGTGAGGTCCCGCCAGGTGCCATCGACGTCCCGCACCCGCGCCAGACCGCCCAGCTGCCCCTCGGTGCCCACCTCGCGGGCCACCCGGGTGACCTCCTCGGCGAAGGACGACAGCTGGTCGACCATCGTGTTGATGGTGGTCTTCAGCTCCAGGATCTCGCCGCGCGCGTCGATGTCGATCTTCTTGGTGAGATCGCCCTTGGCGATGGCGGTCGTGACCATCGCGATATTGCGGACCTGTCCGGTGAGGTTGGACGCCATCGAGTTCACGGACTCGGTGAGGTCCTTCCAGGTGCCCGCCACACCCGGTACGTGCGCCTGGCCGCCCAGGATGCCGTCCGTGCCCACCTCGCGGGCCACCTTGGTGACCTGGTCCGCGAAGGAGCTCAGCGTCTTGACCATGCTGTTGAAGGTGTCGGCGAGCTCCGCGACCTCGCCGCGTGCCTCGATCGTCACCGTGCGCGTGAGGTCGCCGTTGGCGACCGCGGCGGCGACCTGGGAGATGTTGCGCACCTGCATGGTCAGGTTCTTGGCCATCAGGTTCACATTGCCGCTGAGGTCCTTCCAGATGCCGGTGATGCCCGGCACGTGCGCCTGGCCGCCGAGGATGCCCTCGGTGCCCACCTCGCGGGCCACCCGGGTCACCTGCTCGGCGAAGGACGACAGCTGGTCGACCATCGTGTTCACCGTGGTGACGAGTTCGAGGATCTCGCCCTTGGCGTCCACGGTGATCTTCTTCGACAGGTCACCCTTGGCGACCGCGGTGGTGACCTCTGCGATCTGGCGCACCTGAATGGTCAGGTTGTTCGCCATGAAGTTCACCGACTGGGTGAGGTCCTTCCAGGTGCCGGACACACCCTGCACCTCGGCCTGACCGCCGAGCTGGCCCTCCGTGCCCACCTCACGGGCGACCCTGGTGACCTCCTCCGCGAACGACGACAGCTGGTCCACCATCGTGTTCAGCGTGTTCTTCAGTTCCAGGATCTCGCCGCGCGCGTCCACGGTGATCTTCTGGGAGAGGTCACCTCGGGCGACCGCCGTGGCGACCTGCGCGATGTTGCGGACCTGTCCGGTCAGATTGCCGGCCATGCCGTTCACGGACTCGGTGAGGTCGCGCCACACACCGGCGACGCCCGGTACGTGCGCCTGACCACCGAGGCGGCCCTCGGTGCCCACGTCACGGGCGACCCGAGTCACCTGGTCGGCGAAGGACGACAGCTGGTCGACCATCGTGTTGATGGTGTTCTTCAGCTCAAGGATCTCGCCGCGCGCGTCGACGTCGATCTTCTGCGACAGGTCACCGCGGGCGACGGCCGTCGTCACCTGCGCGATGTTGCGCACCTGGGAGGTGAGATTGCCGGCCATCGAGTTGACGGAGTCCGTGAGCTCCTTCCAGGTGCCCGACACACCGTCCACGCGGGCCTGACCGCCGAGGCGGCCCTCCGTGCCCACGTCACGGGCCATGCGGGTCACCTGGTCGGCGAACGACGACAGCTGGTCGACCATCGTGTTCACGGTGTTCTTCAGTTCGAGCATCTCGCCCGCGACATCGACGGTGACCTTCTGCGAGAGGTCGCCGTTGGCCACGGCCGTGGTGACCGCCGCGATGTTCCTCACCTGTCCGGTGAGATTCCGGAACGCCGTGTTGACGGAGTCCGTGAGGTCCTTCCACGTACCGGCCGCGCCCGGCACCTTCGCCTGACCGCCGAGACGCCCCTCGGCACCCACCTCGTTGGCCACACGGGTGACCTCGGCACCGAAGTAGGACAGCTGGTCGACCATCCCGTTGACGGTGTTCTTCAGCTCGAGCATCTCGCCGGCCACGTCGACGGTGACCTTCTGCGAGAGGTCACCGTTGGCCACGGCCGTGGTCACCGCCGCGATGTCCCGCACCTGGATCGTCAGGTTCCGGAAGACCGTGTTCACCGAATCGGTGAGG
>NZ_JAMGBG010000010.1 GCF_023516595.1 Streptomyces neyagawaensis
GCGGGCGCCGTAGATCGTCTCCAGGATCTCGGAGCGTCCGGAGCCGACGAGTCCGGCGAGGCCCACGATCTCCCCGGGCCGGACGTCGAGGTCGAGGGCCTCGAACTCCCCGTCACGGGCGAGCCCCCGCACCTGAAGGACGGGCGCGGTGGCCTCCGGCGGCGGGGCGGGCGGCCGGTCCGGGAAGACGTACTCGACGTTCCGTCCCGTCATCAGCGCCACCACCTCGCGGGTCGGCGTCGACTTGGCGGGCAGTCCGCCGGCCACGGCCCGGCCGTCCTTCAGTACGGTCACCCGGTCACCGATCCGGCGGATCTCCTCCAGCCGGTGCGAGATGTAGACGACGGCGACCCCGTCGGCGGTCAGGTCCCCCACGATCCTGAACAGGTTGTCGACCTCGTCGGGGTCGAGGGCGGCGGACGGCTCGTCCATCACGATGAGGCGTACGTCGTGGGAGAGCGCCCGCGCCATCGAGACGATCTGCTGCTGGGCTGCGGAGAGTTCACCGACGAGACGCGCCGGATCGATCTCGGGGTGCCCGAGGCGTTTGAGCAGGGCGGCGGTCGAGGCGCGTGCCGCCTTGCCGCGGACGACGAATCCGGCGGCGGTGGGCTCGTGCCCCAGATGCACGTTCTCGGCCACGGAGAGGTGCTCCACCAGATCCAGTTCCTGGTAGATGGTCGCGATGCCCAACCGCATGGCGGCGATCGGCGACTTGAGGGTGACGGGCTCCCCCCGCCAGCCGATGGTGCCGCCGTCGGGCTGGTGAGCGCCCGCGAGCACCTTGATCAGGGTGGACTTGCCGGCGCCGTTCTGACCGAGCAGGCAGTGGACCTCCCCCGCCTGCACGTCGAGGTCGACGCCGTCGAGGGCCCGGACGCCGGGGAACGACTTGGTGATGCCGGACATGGTGAGCAGCGGTAATTCTGGTGCCATGAGTTCCCCTTGGCGGGCGTGCGGGCCGGTTGCAGGGCGAATCAGCCTGCGGGGCAGGCGCGTTCAGGCAGAGCAGGGTGGGGCAGGGCTGAGCCGGGCAGAGCAGGGCGCTGTGCTGGTGATCGCTCCGTACGGGGCGGTTACGCGGGTGAGAACAGGTGGTCGCTGATGAGGCGGGCCGCGCCGATGACTCCGGCGGTGGGCCCCAACTCCCCCAGCACGATCGGCAGGTTGCCCGTCGCGAGGGGCAGGGACTGGCGGTAGACCTGGGTACGGATGGCGGCGAGCAGGGTGTGGCCGAGGCCGGTCACCCCGCCGCCGATCACCACCAGGCCGGGGTTGAAGAAGCTGACGAGTCCGGCGATGACCTGGCCGGTGCGGTTGCCGCCCTCGCGTATCAGGTCGAGGGCGGTGGCGTCACCGGCGGCGGCCGCGGCGGCGACGTCGACGGCGGTCAGGGTGCCGTTGGTCTCCAGCCGGGAGGCCAGCTCCACCGAGAGGCCCTGCTGGGCGGCCTCCTTGGCGTCGCGGGCGAGCGCGGCTCCGCTGAAGTGGGCCTCCAGGCAGCCCCGGTTGCCACAGGCGCAGGGGCGGCCGTCCGGTACGGCGAGGATGTGGCCGATGTCGCCGGCGCTGCCCGTCGTACCGCGGTGGACCTCGCCGCCTGCGACGATGCCGCAGCCGATGCCGGTGCCTATCTTGACGCAGAGGAAGTCGCCCACGGAACGGGCCACGCCCGCGTGCTGCTCCCCCATCGCCATCAGGTTCACGTCGTTGTCGACCATTACCGGGCAGCCGAGTTCCTGGCTGAGCGCCTCGCGCACCGGGAACCCGTCCCAGCCGGGCATGATCGGCGGGGCCACCGGGACGCCCTCGGGAAAGCGGACCGGTCCGGGGACGCCGATGCCGGCGCCGTCGAACCCTTCCGCGAGCCCCGAGGCCCTCAGCTTGGCGGCCATGGAGAGGACCTGTTCGAAGACGGCGACGGGGCCGTCCCGGACGTCCATGGGCTGGTTGATGTGACCGAGGATCTCCAACTCGGCGTTGGTGACGGCCACGTCGATCGAGGTCGCGCCGATGTCGACGCCCAGGAAGCGGAGCCCGGGGGCGAGCCGGATGTTGTGCGAGCGCCGGCCGCCGCGCGAGGCGGCGAGTCCGTCGGCCACGACCAGACCCGTCTCCAGCAGCCGGTCCACCTCGACGGCCAGCTTCGACCGGGAGAGGTCGACCCGGTCGCCGAGCTGTGCGCGGGAAGCGGGTCCGCCGTCCCGCAACAGCTTCAGCAGCCGTGCCTGATGCGCGTTCGCGGGACGAGCCGTCATCCGTCTCACGAGCCCCTCCCCGCTCAACCGGCCTGTGTCGCGCTGGGTTCCGGCCACCTCGGTGTGGCTTGCTTTCGCAGGGAACGTAGCAGCGGTCACCACGACTGGGAAGAAGTTGCGCGGAGATTGCCGTCAACTTTCTCCACTCACAGGACAAAGAAGCGTCCCGTTACCGCCACATCTCGGACTCACATGATCACAGAGCCGTATATCCGCCCAGGCCAGGGCGGTTTGCTTTGTACGGCGCCTCGGACGGGTATACGAAACCGGCATGGACACAGCGACGGCCTCATGAGACGCCACGGCTCGCGTGAACGGAATCGGTGGGGTCTTCGGTGGGGCCGGAGCCTTCCGTGGGGCCGGAGCCTTCCCTGGGGCCGGTCCCGCCCGCACACGCTGATCGCCGAGGGCACCGGTTCCATCGTCGCCGGGCGCGACATCCACCACGCCACCGTGTACATCGGGACGGGCGGGGAGAACATCGCGGCACAGGACCTCAGGGCCCTCGCTTGGCACGAGCGGATCAAGCGGGAGCGGGCCTCCACCGAGCGGCAGCGCGAGGCGTTCGCACGGCACTTCCTGCCGAAGGCCAGGGCCTCGGTCCGGACGGACGAGGACACCTGGGACTTCACCGGACGGCGGGAGGCACTGCGCCGGATCGTGACCTGGCTGACCGACCCGGCTGACAACCGCCGGGGCCTCGTCGTCTCGGGCGGCCCGGGATCGGGTAAGACGGCTGTCCTCGGACTGATCGCGTCCCTTGCGGATTCCCGCCACCACGAGCACGTGCCCTTGGACCGGGTCGGTGTCTCCGAGGAGGCCCTCCCTCCCCGGAACAGCTTCACCACGGTGATCCACGCGGCCGGGCTGAAGGCGGAGACGATCGTCGACGCCGTCGCCCACGCCGCCCGCCGCTCGACGGCGTCGGCCCCGGTCGTCCTCATCGACGCGGTCGACGAGACCGACAAGCCCGAGCTGCTGGTCGACGAGGTCCTGAAGCACCTGCTCCTCGACGGCTCGGTACGCCTCCTCCTCGGCATGCGCACCGAACTGGCCACCCGTCTGCGCGACTTGTGCGACATGGTCGACCTGGACGGCGACTTCGCCGACCCGGAGGGCCTGCGGCGCCACGTCGAGCACGTCCTGCTCCAGGCGACCCGGGACAGCCCGTTCCGGCGGGCGCCCGCGGGGACGGTGTCCCGGGTGGCCGAGGGGGTCGCCCAGGTGGCCGAGCCGTCGTTCCTGGTGGGCCGGCTGCTGGCCCGGATGCTCGCCGCCCGCGCGGAACCGCCCGAGCTCCGCCCGGGCTGGGAGACCGAACTGCCGCGTCTGCCGGGGGAGATCCTGGAGCGGGACCTGACCGAGCGGCTCGGCCGGGAGCGGGCCGAGCGGGCCCTGGACCTGCTGCGCCCGCTGGCCTTCGCGGAGGGCAACGGCCTGCCGGACGAGGACATCTGGGCGGGCCTCGCCGGCCGGATGGCGGGGCGCCGCTACGACTACGACGACGTGCTCTGGCTGCGCGAGCACGTGGGGAGCTACGCGGTCAGGTCGACGGACCAGGGGCACACCGTCTACCACCCCCACCATCTGTCCCTCGCGGAGCATCTGCGCACGGTGCCGGATCCTCAGGCGGTGCACCGGTGCTTCGTCGACTACCTCGTCGACCACACGCCGGTACGCGCCGACGGAACCCGTGACTGGCGACGGGCCAGCTTCTACACCCATGCCTACCTCGCCACCCACATCGCCAAGGCCGGCGGCCACCCCGTCCTCGACGAGCTGATGCTCGACCCGGCGTACCTGCTCGGCGCGATCCCGTACCGCCTCCTCGGGGCGCTGGACGGTCACCGGTTGCCCGCCGACCGGGACGTGTCGGAGGTGCGGGCGGCGATCAACGCCTACCGGCAGGCCGCCGCCGACTTCCGCCGTACGGAGCCGGAACTGCGGCCGGCGGCGCTCGACCTGGCGGTGCGCACCCATGACGCCCGTACCCTCCGGGCCCGGATGCCGCCCGTGCCCGACACCTCGCCCTGGAAGGCCCGCTGGGTCGACCTGCGCCCCCGGCGCAGCGGCTACACCCTCACCAAGCTCTCCGGCGAGGTCACCCGCATGTCGGCGTTCCGGTACGGCGGCGAGCAGTATCTGGCGGTCGTGTCCGACGCCGGCGAGATCGAGGTGTGGAACGTCGACGCCGACCGTCCGGTCATCAGGGGCACCATCACCCGGGGAAAGCACATCACCGGCCTGGACACCGCGGTCGGGAACGGTCACGTGTACATGGCGACGAGCAGCGCGAGGCGGGTCCAGCTCTGGGATGTGTTCGGGGGCAACCGGGCACTCGGCGGCTGGTCCGTCGGCCATGCGGCCTCGGACAGTGAGACGAGTGCGGTGGCGTTCGCCGAAGTCGGGGGCGAGCCGCGGTTGTTCTGCATGACCGACGACGGTCTCCTGCACCGCTACGACGTGGTGGGGGCGACCCAGCTCCCTGCCCTGCCCATGGACCGCGCATGCGATTTCATGAGAAGCAACGCGACCGTCGTCGTCACCCCGGTCGGGGGACGCCCTCGGGCCGTCGTGAGCGCCTGGAACGGCCTCCACCTCATCGATCTGGAGACCGGCCGCAGCGAGCGTCGTTCCGGAGGCAGCGGCTACGCCAGGGGCATTCAGGTCATCCCCGGAACGGATCCCCCGCAGTTCCTGGTCGGCAAGGACAACCACACGGTCTTCCGGGTCCATCTGGATCGTGCGCCGCAGCAGCTCCGCACGAGCCCCGAGTCCGTCCGGGACGTCGATGTGTGGGCGAGGGGCGGTGACACCTTCGCGATCGCGGGACACGACTACTGCGACCAGCCACTGGAACTCTTCTCGCTGACGCGGCCGGGCCTGTCGGTCTGCGACTTCTACGACCTGCGCTCGGCCGTGAGCCAGGTACGCGTCCTCGAACTGCGTCACGGCCATGTGGTGATAGCGGCCGGTCAACGTTCCGGCGCCGTCAGGATCTGGGACTTCCCCGAGGTGCCCGAATGAGTCGAGAAACGGAACAGCCCGGTGAACCGATCGCCGTGCACACCACGGAACACGACGGCCGCCGGGTCGTGGTGGTCGTCCACCCCGACCACATCGTCCTACGGGACTGCTCCGACGGGCAGGTGATGGCCAGGCACCGCGCGCCGTACGAGCCCGAGTACACCGCCTGCGTGTCCCACCACGGAACGGCGCTGCTCATCGTGAGCTCCTACGACAAGGTGTTCGCCCTCGACCTGAGGAACGGAACGGACGCGCCCGTAGGCTCGTGCGACTCGTACGTCACAGCTCTCGCAGCCCGATGCCAGGGCCAGAAGCTCCTGGTGGCGGTGGGTGAGCGATCAGGGTCCGTCCGTGTCTTCACCCTCGACGCGGACCCGGAATGGTCCTCCACGACGGTCCCCGCCCATCAGAACAGGGTCCTCTCGGTGTCCCTCGGCCTCGTCCGGGGACGGCCGTACGTCGTCAGTTGCGCGGACGACTCGACGGTGACGCGCACCTCTCTCGGCACGAAGCCCTCACGCAGTCTCTGGGAGCTTCGCTGGGAGGAGGACACGCAGTCCTCGACCGGTTTCTCGTGCGGCTGGATGCCTCATGGCACCGCCTATCCCTTCAACCTCAACGAGGCGTTGCACAAGCATGTCTGGAACCCCGACGCACAAGCTTGGCTGGGCGCTCTCGAGCAGCGCAGGGCAGCCGTGCGGGAATGCCTTCTGGTCGAGACGGGACGTGCCTCGCTCGCCCTCGTCACCGGCAAGGACGCACTGCACACCATGATGACCCTCGGGGTGGTTCCGCAGCCGCGGACCCTGCCGTCCAAGACCCTCGCCTTCGCCGTCCCGGGGCGGCTCGCGGCCGCCCACCCGATCCGTCGGGGCCTACGGCTCGCGTTGCTCCAGGGATCCGCCGTGCACATCGCCGACCTGCGGTTGATCCACACGTGGCACTGGGTCAACCGCGTCTTCAATCTCCTGGCATTCTGCGGCTGGTTCCTGCTGATCCGCAGTGAGCCGCTGGCCTGGTTCCTGCTCCCCATGGCGCTGTCGATGGCATTCCAGGCATTCGAGAGGCCGACCTTGAGCGGTATCGACAGCCGGCCGCTCGCTGACATCGATCTCCACGGCGAAGTCATCGACGTCGACTTCGCCGGCCCCGACGCCCTGGTGGCCCTCAGCCATCGCGGCACAGCCACCTTCGACCTGTCGGGCACTGAATCCTGACCCGGCGCTACGGCCGAGGGCGGTCGTGGTACGTCTTGCGGGTGTGCTCCGTGTGTGCCCGCATGACCTCCGTCGCCCGCTGCTCGTCGCGGGCCGAGATCGCCGCGATCAGTTCGCGGTGTTCGCTCCAGGACTGGTGGCCGCGCTGCCGGGCGACCGGCGTGTAGTACCAGCGGACGCGGCGGTCGACCTGGGCGGCAAGTTCGGCGAGGACCGTGTTGCCGGCGAGTTCCATGACCTTCGCGTGGAAGCGGGCGTTCAGTGCGACGGTGGCGTCCACGTCGTCCGCCTCCACCGCCCGCTCGCCCTCCGCGCAGAGTTCCGTCAGCGCCGTGATCCCCGCCGTACCGGCGTTCGCCGCGGCGAGGCGGGCCGCCTCCGCCTCCAACAGGGTGCGGACGGTGAGGAGTTGGTCGGCCTCCTCCTCCGTCGGCTCGTGCACGAACGCGCCCTGCGCGGGCCGCAGCTCGACCCAGCCCTCGGTGTTCAGCCGCTGGAGGGCCTCGCGGACCGGCTGCCGGGACACCCCGAGGTGGCCGGCGAGTTCACTCTCGACCAGGTGGTGGCCGGGGCGCAGGGCGCGGGTGGTGATCAGTTCGAGCAGGGCCTCGTAGACGCGGTCGCGCAGCGGGCCGGGACGTTCCAGCCTGGGGACGGCCCCGTGCGGCAGTCCGGTCGACAACATCGGGTCCCCTTCCAGAGCACCACTGGGTGTACCGCACGCGGAAAGCCAACGGCCCGTACTGGAAGTCGAGGTCAACTGCGAGGTCGACGGCCAGTATGGATTGTCCTTCGTCTACAGTCCACGAGCCCCATTGGCCAGGGAGTTGACGCGTCTGTCTCGTCACATCACCACCAAGGCGGTGCTCAGGGGCAGCGGACGACCTGTCCGGCGTACGACAGGTTGCCGCCGAAGCCGAACAGCAGCACGGGGTCGCCGGTGGAGATCTCGCCGCGTTCGACGAGCTTGGAGAAGGCGAGCGGGATGCTCGCGGCCGAGGTGTTGCCGGACTCGGTGACGTCCCGTGCGACGACGGCGTTGACGGCGCCGATCTTCTCCGCGAGGGGCTCGATGATGCGCAGGTTGGCCTGGTGGAGGACGACCGCGGCGAGGTCGGCGGGGGCAAGGCCGGCCTTCTCGCAGGCGACGCGGGCGATGGGCGGCAGTTTGGTGGTGGCCCAGCGGTAGACGCTCTGCCCCTCCTGGGCGAACCGTGCGGGCGTCCCCTCGATCCGCACCGCGTGGCCCATCTCGGGCACCGAGCCCCACAGCACCGGCCCGATGCCGGGCGCCCCGGCGGCGGGGTCGGCCGCCTCGACGACCGCCGCGCCCGCACCGTCCCCGACGAGCACACAGGTCGTGCGGTCGGTCCAGTCCGTCACCTCGGACATCTTGTCGGCACCGATGACGAGCGCCCGGGTGGCCCCGCCCGCGCGGACGGCGTGGTCGGCGGTGGCGAGGGCGTGGGTGAAGCCGGCGCAGACGACGTTGATGTCCATGGCGGCCGGGGACGGGATGCCGAGCCGGCGGGCGACCCGGGCGGCCATGTTCGGGGAGCGGTCGACGGCCGTGGAGGTGGCGACCAGCACGAGGTCGATGTCGGCGGCGGTGAGGCCGGCCGTCGCGAGCGCCTTGGCGGCGGCGTGCGCGGCCAGCTCGTCGACGGGTTCGTCGGGTCCTGCGATGTGCCGGGTGCGGATGCCCACACGGGTCGTGATCCACTCGTCACTGGTGTCGACCATGCCCGCCAGGTCCTTGTTGGTGAGCACCTTGGCGGGCTGGTAGTGGCCGACGGCGGCGATGCGCGAGCCGATCATGGGTGTTCCCCCTCATAGCCTGTGGTCAGCGGGATTCACCAGTCTGCGCAGTGACCCACGGGTAGGGGGGCGAGTGAGGCGACAGTAAAGACGAACCCATCTTGTGGGCTTCTGTCAGACTCCTGGACATCCACGTACTCGACCGAGCGGTCATGCGGTGAACAGCTGCGTGGCCTTTCGTACGAGTTCGTACAGTCCGTAGGCGAGCGGTACGCCCACCCACAGCCAGGCGAAGACGATCAGCGGGCGCCGGTCAGGCTGATTCGGGCTGCTGTCGCTGGACGGCATCGGCGGCCTCCTTCGGGGCGGGGATGTGGAAGCGGGGGTGCACGGGCCGGACCAGTTCGTTGGCGACGAAGCCGACGACGAGCAGGCCGATCATGATGAAGAAGGACATGCCGTAGAGGTCGGGGCCGCTCTTGCCCGCCTCTTCCTGGCGGTCGGCGATCCAGTTGACGATCAGCGGGCCGAGGACACCGGCGGTGGACCAGGCGGTGAGCAGCCGGCCGTGGATGGCGCCGACCTGGTAGGTGCCGAAGAGGTCCTTCAGATAGGCGGGGATCGTGGCGAAGCCGCCGCCGTAGAAGGAGAGGATGACCAGGGCGCAGACGATGAACAGCGGCTTGGAGGAGTCGCCGAACTGTGCGATGAGCAGGTACATCAGGGCGCCGACGCCGAGGTAGACGCGGTAGATGTTCTTGCGTCCGATCAGGTCGGAGGTCGACGACCAGGTGATGCGGCCCGCCATGTTGGCCGCCGACAGGAGCGCCACGAAGCCGGCCGCCGCGCCGGCCGAGACCGGGGTGGAGGACTCGGCGAAGAAGTCCGTGATCATCGGGGCGGCCTTCTCCAGGATGCCGATGCCCGCGGACACGTTCATGCAGAGGATGACCCACAGGCACCAGAACTGCGGGGTGCGGATGGCGTCGCGGGCCGAGACCTGCGGGCCCTCGAAGGCGCTCGGTCCGCTGTCGACGGGCTTCTCGCCGCGCGGCACCCGCACGAGCAGCACCCCAAGGGTCATGAACACGGCGTACGACAGTCCGTGGACGAGGAAGGCGACGGCGATCCCGGAGGAGTCGGCGCCGAAGGACTCCAGCATCTGCGCGGACCACGGTGAGGCGATCAGCGCGCCACCACCGAAGCCCATGATGGCGATGCCGGTGGCCATGCCGGGCCTGTCAGGGAACCACTTGATCAGGGTGGAGACGGGCGAGATGTAGCCGATGCCGAGGCCGATGCCGCCGACGAAGCCGTAGCCGAAGACGATCAGCCAGTACTGCTCGGTGGCCGCGCCCAGGGAGGCGATCAGGAAACCGGAGGAGAAGCAGATCAGGGCCACGGTCATGGCCCAGCGCGGCCCGTTGCGCTCGACGAGCGTCCCACCGAACGCGGCGGACAGCCCCAGCATGACGATGCCGAGCTGGAAGGGCAGCGCGCTCTGCGTGCCACTGAGGCCGAGCGCGGATTCGAGCGGCGGCTTGAACACGCTCCAGGCGTAGGCCTGTCCGATGGAGAGATGGACGGAGAGGGCGGCGGGGGGAACGAGCCAGCGGCTCCAGCCCACGGGCGCGACGGGGGGACTCATGATCCCGGACGGTAGGGAGTGACGGGGGAGTTGAGAAGGCGGCACGTCGACCGTATGCGATGAACGGTATGCGACGCGCGCCGAACGGTCGTGCGGGACAGCTCAGTCGGTGAAGTCGTCCGTCAGCACACACCCGTCGACCTGCGCGGGCGCGGTGCTCATGTCGCCGACGGGCTCGAAGTTCGGGTTGCAGTTGAGGACCAGCAGGAACGACGAGGACAGCTGCCGCACGGAGTCGGGGTCCGGCGCGATCACGGCGAAGTCCTTCCCGATGGCGAAGCCGCCGTCGATGCCGGCGCTCGGAGACTTCTCGATCCGCTCGGCGATGTCGGCGCGGTAGGCCTCCTGGAAGGTCTTCATGCCGTCCGTCCCGGTCCAGAAGACACGGATGTGGCTGTCGCCCGCGTCGTCGCAGGTGCCGCGGAAGCGCACGCCCCAGCTCTCGTCGAACTTCTCGTCCATGGGGTAGTAGCGGGTGTCGGCCGGGTCGATGCTGTACTGCTCGCAGGTGGTGAACCGCTGCAGGTACTCACCGGCCGCCATGACCGACCCGGACTCGGGGAGGTTGTCGAGCATGAGCTTCTGCCGCGTGGTCAGACCGCCCGGCAGATCACTCGTGGCACCTCCGTTGCGCTGGCCCGGCACGCCGGAGGAGCCGTCATCGCCCTCGGCCTGTTCCTCGCCGGTTCTCTCCGCGCCCACGCGGTCGAACGGGCTCTTGCCGCCGGCCTGTTCCCCGTCGTCGCATCCGGTCAGGGACACCATCGTCACAGCCGCGACCATCATGGCCGCCAAGTCGCGTGTCACACGCATGCGTTCACCCCGTTGATCGTTCTCGCCCGCGAACCTTAGGACATGGACATGTCCGAGGCCAAAGCCGAGGGGGCGTCCGGGGGCGATCGGTTCCCGTCATGGCAGGTGGAGGTCGAGGGCGCGAGGACCCTCGTCCCCGCCTGGTCCCGCCGCGCCGAGCCTCGCCGGATGGATCAAGGAGTACGAGGCGGAACCGGACCGCTTCGGCCCGGACGCAACCTCACGCTCCACGTGCAGGACAATGAGATCGTGAAGGTCACCTCGCCGCACGACAACCGGTGACCCGCGGCAATCTGTGCATCAAGGGCCGCTTCGGCCACCAGCGCGTACAGAACCGGGTCTGATCGGCACCGGTCGGGACAGGGGCAGGACATGGGACGAGTCACGGAACGACGCAAGGTGATCCGCATCCGGGACGGGGCGGTCTCCTCACGCCCGGACACGCTCGTCGCCGAGGAGCCACTGGAGATCCGCCTCAACGGCAAGCCCCTCGCGATCACCATGCGCACCCCCGGCGACGACTTCGCGCTCGCCGCCGGGTTCCTGGTCAGCGAGGGCGTGCTGGCCGAGAAGTCCGACCTGCAGAACATCGTGTACTGCGCGGGCGCCACGGATGGGGGCACCTCCCGCGCGAGCGCAGCCGAGCGTGGGGGAGGCTCCAACACGTACAACGTGGTGGACGTGCGGACGAGCTCCGGGGTGGTGATCCCGGACATCACCCTCGAACGCAACGTGTACACCACGTCGTCCTGCGGGCTGTGCGGCAAGGCGTCCCTGGACGCGGTCCGTACGACGGCCCGCTGGCCCATCGACGACACCCACGGCGGTGACGCTCCCCCGGTCCGCCTCGACCCCGACCTCCTCGCGGGCCTCCCCGACCGGCTCCGCGCGGCCCAGCGGGTCTTCGACCGGACCGGGGGCCTGCACGCGGCGGCCCTGTTCACCGAGGACGGTGAGCTGCTCGACGTCCGGGAGGACGTGGGCCGGCACAACGCGGTGGACAAACTGATCGGGCGGGCCCTCCAGAACGGGTCGCTGCCCCTGTCACGGGCCGTGCTGCTGGTGTCGGGGCGGGCCTCCTTCGAGCTGGCGCAGAAAGCGGTGATGGCCGGGATCCCGGTCCTCGCGGCGGTGTCGGCGCCGTCGTCACTGGCGGTGGACCTGGCCGCCGAGACGGGGCTGACCCTCGTCGGCTTCCTCCGGGGAGCCTCCATGAACGTGTACGCGGGAGAACACCGGATCGCCCTGCGGGCCACGGCCCCCCGGAGCGGCTGACCGGACCGGCTCCCCACGACAGGGATCCGCCGGTTCAGCCGCCGGGTACGCGTCGCTCCGCCACTGGTGCGTCGCCGGGTGCGGGCGGGTGGGGGCTTGTCGCGCCCGCGCGGCGGAGCCGCATGTGTCACCGCCCGCGCCCCTGAAGGGGACTGGGCCTCGGGTGTGACGCTTCGTGCCGGTGAGTTTCTGACTGATGAGCAGGCCGAGGCGTACGGGACGTTCACGGAGGTGCCCGCACGCCCGGAGCTGGAGCGGTTCTTCTTCATCGACGATGACGACCGTGATCTGATCGCGCTGCGTCGTACGGACGCGCACCGGCTGGGCATGGCGGTGCGGATCTGCGCGGTCCGCTACATCGCCCGGTTCCTCGGGGAGGATCCGCTCGCGGAGCCGTGGAAGGTCGTGGAGTACCTGGCCGAGCAGCTCGGCGCCGAGGACGCGGCTTGCGTGAAGCGATGCGCCGAGCGCCGCAGGACACCGTACGAGCATGCGGCGCGGGTCAGTCGTGGCGGGCGAGCTTGTACGCGGAGACGAGCAGGATCACGGCCAGCACGGGGATCAGGACCGCATCGGGGAACACCCCCAGCAGCAGCCCGCCCAGCACCGCGCCCGCGACGGAGCCCGCAGCAAGGACGAGCGCGAAGCGGCGGTTGGCGCCCAGGACGGCGAAGCTGCCGTCACGGCTGTAGCGGGCGAACGCCACGAGCATCGTGGGCAGGGAAACCAGCAGGGACAGGCTCCCGGCGGTTTTGATGTTCTCCCCGAACAACAGCACGATCGTGGGGATCAGCAGCTCGCCACCGGCCACGCCCATGATCGCCGCGACCACACCGATCCCGAACCCGGCCACCACCCCGGCGGGCACCTGCGCCCACGGCGGCGGATCGAGGGTGCCGAACGTGGTGGTGTGGGTGACGACCAGGGCGGCGGCCATGAAGACCATCAGGGCGACGAGGACCTTGTAGAGGGTGGCCGACCGCATCCGCACCGCCCACGAGGCCCCCGCCCACGCCCCCAGCAGACTGCCGGCCAGCAGGTTGACCGCGACCGGCCAGCGCGCTGCGACGTCAGCGGCCGGGATCGCCGCCAGGCGCGCGGGCAGCGCGGTCAGCACCACGACCAGGCTCATCGCCTTGTTCAGGATGACCGCCGAGAGCGCGGCGAACCCGAACAGGCTGATCAGCAGCGGCAGGCGGAACTCCGCCCCACCCAGCCCGATCATCCCGCCCAGGACACCAATGGCCGCTCCCGCGCCGAACACGACGGGGGCCGAGTGCGTGGCACGCGGCGGGACGAGATTCTGTTCGGTGTTCATGGCGGGCATCCTCGCCGGTAGCGGTGCCCGCTCTCTACGGCCCGGCCTCACCTTGAGGGAAAGCCACCGGGCAGCCGCCTTCGATTCGTCCGGACCTCCGGGAAGGCCGGGTGAGCACCCGGTGCCGGGATCAGTGGCTGCGCGGGGCGTACATGATCACAGCCATGCCGGCGAGGCAGACCAGCACCCCGATGACGTCGAAGCGGTCGGGGCGGTAGGCGTCGGCGACCTCTCGAACAGAGCGGCGAGGACGAACGGGGCAACGGAACGAGCGACAGTCATACCGTCGGCCCCTACCGGCGGCCAGGGCCGCCGATCTTCAGCGGGTCGGCGGACGTCTTGCAAACCGCACCTGCCCTGACCTGCCGTCTTCGGCGAGCAGGAGCAGGATCGGCGGCGCTGGCTGTACCACCAGGTGCCGGCGGCGAGCACGGCCAGGGCGACGGCGACGGCGGGCAGCCGGCCCACCACCGCCCCCGCGCCGGCGTCGACGACTCCGGCGGTGATCAGGACGGGCAGCGCGCAGCAGGCCACGCGGACCAACGCGGCAAGTCCCCCGAGCGCCTTCGGGGCGCGGTGAGGGCGGGGGTCAGCAGCAGGGGCCGACATGGCGGTTCTCCCTCGCCGCCAGCCCGGTCAAGGCGAAGGTGGAGCGGCTGCGGCCTCGACAGCGAGGTCAGCCACTCGGCGAACAGTGCATCCCACTCCGCGACCCGCAGGGGCCGCTCCTCCGTGGGCAGGGCAGGGTGCAGGACTGCGGCACCCACGCAAGATCACTCATCGCGCTCACTCCTGTCGTCACGTCCCCGGCGGCGGGGACACATCCGACGGTAAACCTGTACCTAGGTACCGGTTGCAAGTACGCACCCGCACCCCCGAGCCATCAGGCCCCCGCCTGACACACCACCCGCACGGTTCTTGTCGGCCCCACCAACCCCCCGTACCGTCTGTGGCCGGACATCGGACATGGGACGTCCGACGTCCCCTCATCCGGACGCATGAAGGGCTGGCCGCACCGTGCCGTCGAGTCTTCGCGCACGTCTCAGATCCACCCTCACCGCCGTACTCATCCCCGTACTCACCGCCGCACTCACCACCACCGCACTCCTCGCCCTCCCCCACCCCGCCGGAGCGGAGGGCCGACCACGGACCGGCGCCACCGAGTTCGAGCAACAGGTTCTGTTCAAGGCGTCCCAGGACCCCGGGTACGCCTGCTTCCGCATCCCGGCGATCGTGCGGAGCACCGCCGGCACCCTGCTGGCCTTCGCCGAGGGACGCGTCCTGAACTGCGGCGACGCGGCCGACATAGACCTCGTGCTGAAGCGGTCCACGGACGGCGGCCGCACCTGGGGCCCGCTCCAGGTCGTCAACGAGGGCGCCGGCGACACCCACGGCAACCCCGCCCCCGTCGTGGACCGGGACACCGGCCGCATCGTGCTGGCGGAGACCTACAACACGGGCCGTACGGACAGCGCGAGCTGCGACGTTCCCTGTGATCGCACCCCGCACCTCCAGTACAGCGACGACGACGGACTGACCTGGTCCGAGCCGCGTTCGCTCGCCGAGCAGATCCGCCCGGCCCACTGGAACTCCTGGTACGCCACCGGGCCGGTGCACGGCATCCAGCTCACCCGGGGCCCGCACGCGGGACGCCTGGTTTTCGGCGTGAACGCCGAGACCTGGGCGGACGGCCGGGTCTCCGCCAACCACGCGGCGCTCGTCACCAGCGACGACGGCGGCGAGAACTGGCGGATCGGCGCCACCGACACCTGGCCGATCGCCACCGACGGAACGTTCCGGCAGAAGCCGTCGGAGCTGACACTCACCGAACGCGCCGACGGCTCTGTCCTGGTGAGCGGGCGCGAGCAGGACGGCACCGACCTCGGGCACCGCAGCCAGACGGTCAGCCGGGACGGCGGTCGCAGCTTCGCCTCCCCGTTCCGGGCGCTCCCGGACCTGTACATGCCCCAGGTGCAGGGCTCCGTACTGCGGCTCGGCGACCGCATGCTCCTGGCCGGGCCCGCCGACCCGGACCGCCGCCGGACCATGGCGATCCGCTCCTCGTACGACGGCGGCCGCACCTGGGAGAGCGTGGACCGGGGCACGGTCGTCACCACCGACTGGTCCGGCTACTCGGATCTGGTGCGGATCGACCGCGGCACCGACGGCAACGATGTCGTGGGGCTGCTGTACGAGGGAGGTGCCGTCGACGCCCGCGACGAGATCCGCTTCGCCCGGTTCACGGAGGACTGGCTGAAGCCGCGCCGGGGCCCCGACCCGACGACTCCTGACCGGGCGCCCGGCGGCAGGCGCGCCGCCGTGCTCGGTGGTGCGCGGCCCACCGACGGGGCGTTCGGGGGCGCGATCGCGTTCGACGGCGCCGACGACGCCGTACGGCTGCCGTACCGGTCCCGACTGCCGCTCCACGACAAGGAGTTCACCGCCTCGCTCTGGTTCCGGTACACGGCGGCCACCGGGGAGCATCCGCTGCTGTGGATGGGCGGGGTCGGGACCACGCAGCCCCAGGTGTGGGTGCGCGGTGAACCGGCGTCGGGGAGGCTGACCGCGCTGATGACCGTGCGGGACGGGGCCGCGCCGCCCAGGACCGTGTCGGTGCGGTCGACGGGCGCGTACAACGACGGGCAGTGGCATCACCTGGCGCTGCGGCGCGGTGGCGGGCAGCTGACGCTGTTCGTGGACGGGACACGGTTCGCCGTCGGCGACGTCGCCGGATCGGTCAGCAGGAACTCCCCGTTCGGGGTGCATCTCGGGCAACGCGTCGACAGCCGGGTCCACTTCACCGGGGCTCTCGACGAAGTCCTTGTCGTCGACCGGGCGTTGAGCGACGACGAGGTGACCGGTCTGCGGGCCGGGGACACGGCCGCGCGGCGCGACGCGATCCTGTGGCTGCCCATGGACCGCGTGGACCGGGGCCACTAACGTCCCTCCCGTGCCCGACGACGCGGGAGCACGACGGCGGACGGGGGCGGGACCGGTCATCGTTCTGGCACTGGTCCTCGCCCTCGCTGCCGTGCTGCTCACCGCCCTCCCGGACGACGACCGGGAGGGCGGCCGCACCTGCACGGCCCGCACCGTCCGCGACTGGGACCCGGACGAGCCGCTGACCGGTGAGTTCGCCCGCTACGGCGACGACGCGACCCGCACCGACGACTGGACCGGCGGCGACGGCACCCACTCGGTGCGCCTGCCCGACGGGCGGGTGCTGTGGCTGTTCTCCGACACCTATCTGGGCCAGGTGCACGCACCGCCCAACCCGGTCGGCGAGTCCGTGGCCTGGCGGGACGTCGCGACGCCCCTCGTGCGCAACTCGGCCGTCGTCATGTCGGCCTCGGGCCGGCTGGAGTCCACCCTCCCGGCCCCCGTCTTCCCGGACCCCGCCCCGGGGCAGTGGCGCTGGCCGGTGGCCGCCCGGGTCGAGCCCCGCTCCCCCGGCTCCGCCGAGAAGGTCGTCCGGGTGCTGCTGTGGACGCGTACGGCGGGTCAGGCGCCCTGGATCTACGGGGTGCCCACGGCCACCGAGGTGGCCACACTGTCGCTGCCCGCGCTGCGGCTGGAGGGGGTCAGGACGGTCCTCGACCAGGCGTCGGTCGCCGCTCCCGCCCGGCGGGTGCTGTTCGGGACGACGGCCGTCGACGCGGGCGACTGGACGTACGTCTTCGGCGGCACCGACGCCCAGGCCGCGTCCCGGCCGACCTCCCACGCGTATGTCGCCCGGGTGCCGCGCGGCAGGCTGGGGGAGCCGGGCGCGTGGGAGTACTGGGACGGCTCGCGGTGGGCGGTGCGGGGGCGGCCCGCGGCGGTGTTGGGCAACGGGGAGGACAAGGGTGTCGGCAGCGCCTTCAGCGTCGTCCGGGACGGGCGCACCTATGTGCTGTTCACGATGGCCGCCGGGACCGAGGGCCTGACGACCGTCACCGCGTACTGGGCCTGCTCCCCCACCGGGCCCTGGCACGGGCCCACGAAGGGGTTCGGCCCGCCCCTGCCGAGGGACGGGGTCGCGGCGTACAACCCGCAGGCGCACGAGGCGGTCGGCGGCGACGGTCGGCTGGTCCTCAGCTACGACGTCAACTGGCTGGACGCGAACGCGGCGGCGGCTCAGCTGAACATCACGCGGAATGTGTCCCTGTACCGACCTCGGTTCGTGTCGCTCCGTCTCGCCCCTCCGTGACCTCCGCCTCCTCGGGGTCGTGCGAGCGGCGCTTGGCGATGACCGCGCAGACCATGAGCTGCATCTGGTGGAACAGCATCAGCGGGAGCACGGCGAGGGACGCCTCGGCGCCGAAGAGGACGCTCGCCATGGGCAGTCCGGAGGCGAGGGACTTCTTGGAGCCGGCGAACTGGATGGCGATCCGGTCGGCCCGGCCGAAGCGCAGGAGCTTCGCGCCGTACCAGGTGAGCGTGAGCATCACCGCGAGGAGCACGGCCTCGACGACCAGCAGTCCGCCGAGCCGCAGCGGGCTGACCTGGCTCCAGATGCCGCGCACCATGCCCTCGCTGAACGCGACGTAGACGACGAGGAGGATCGAGGCGCGGTCGACGAGACCGAGGATCCGCTTGTGCCGGGTGACGAAGCCACCGATCCAGCGGCGGGCGAGCTGTCCCGCGACGAACGGCACGAGCAGCTGGAGCACGATCTTCCAGAGCGCGTCGGCGGAGAAGCCGCCCACGCTGCCGCCGAGCAGGCTCGCCGCGAGCAGCGGGGTGATGACGATGCCGGCGAGGGAGGAGAAGGAGCCCGCGCAGATCGCGGCGGGAACGTTCCCGCGGGCCATCGAGGTGAACGCGATCGACGACTGGATGGTCGACGGGACCAGGGTGAGGAAGAGCAGCCCCGTGTAGAGGGAGTGGCTCAAGAGCACCGGTTCGAGGCCCCGGGCGGCCAGGCCCAGCAGCGGGAAGACGACGAACGTGCAGGCCAGGACCGTGACGTGGAGCCGCCAGTGTTTCAGGCCGTCGAGGGCCTCACGGGTGGAGAGCCGGGCGCCGTAGAGGAAGAACAGGAAGGCGATCGCGGCCGTGGACGCGCCGGAGGCGACCTCGGCGGCCGCGCCCCGCGCCGGGAGGAGCGCCGCGAGGCCCACCGTCCCGAGCAACAGCAGGATGTAGGGGTCGATCGGCATCCCACTGGGCCGGCGCAGGCGTTTCACGGTGCTCCACGTGCTTTCGATCGGAGGTGTTCGGCGGGGGCCGGAGAGCCCCTGTCCATGGTCCTCTCCCACCCCGTGATCGGGAATCCGTCATACGGCTCTGACAGTCATCGTGTTTCGTGATGACCGGGGTAGGGTGCGCCTCATGTACGACCCCACGCACCTGCGGACGTTCCTCGCCGTGGCGCAGACGCTGAGCTTCACGCAGGCGGCGCGGCGGCTGGGGTTGCGCCAGTCCACGGTCAGCCAGCATGTGCGCCGTCTGGAGGACGCGGCCGGGCGGCAGCTGTTCACCAGGGACACGCACTCGGTGGAGCTGACGGAGGACGGCGAGGCGATGCTGGGGTTCGCGCGCCGCCTGCTGGAGGTGCACGAGCAGGCGACGGCGTTCTTCACCGGGACCCGGCTGCGTGGCCGGCTGCGCTTCGGCGCGTCGGAGGACTTCGTGCTGACCCGGCTGCCGGAGATCCTGGAGGGCTTCCGGCACGACCACCCCGAGGTCGACCTGGAGCTGACGGTCGAGCTGTCCGGCACGCTCCACGAGCGGCTGGCGGCGGGCAAGCTCGACCTGGTGCTGGCGAAACGGCGCCCGGAGGACCCGCACGGCGAGCCGGTCTGGACGGACCGGCTGGTGTGGATCGGCGCGGAGCGGCTGCGCCTCGACCCCGACCGCCCGGTGCCGCTGATCGTCTACCCGCCGCCGGGCATCACCCGCGCGCTGGCCCTGGAGGCGCTGGAGCGGGAGGGCCGCGCCTGGCGGGTGGCCTGCACCAGCGGCAGTCTCAACGGCCTGATCGCCGCCGCCCGCGCGGGCCTCGGCGTGATGGCTCATTCGCGTCGTCTGGTGCCCCCCGGTCTGGTCCGGGTGCCCGAGCGGGCCGGGCTGCCGGAGCTGGGCGAGGTCGACTTCGTGCTCGTGCACGGACGGCGGCCGGGAGCGGCGGCGAGCGCGGCGGACGCGCTGGCCGCGGCGATCCTCTCCGGCGGCGACCGCCTCCACGGCGGGGCCCACGGGGTGTGACGGACCGGTGCTCCGCTGCGCTGGAACTGATGTCGGTCCGTGTGGCCGCAGCCGCCGGGGCCGGACGTGAAGCGGCGCGACCCGGCCCCGGCGGCGGCCGTAATCGGGTCGTACAGATTCCGTGGAGATTACGGTGGCGAAACCTACTGTGCCGTAAGGGATTTCGCCCCAACTCTTCCCGTCTGCACACATTTTCGGTTACCCGCTCGTACTGATCTTGGCGATTCGTCCCCTCCGTTTCCCCTCCCATCCCGGCTCCCGGTGAGGTAGCTTTCACGCGCTGTGCGGAGCGCCATGAGGAGCGGGTTTGCGCGAGTTCACCAACCCTCCGTTGGCGTCGGCGCCGCCGGTGGGCGGTCTGGCCGACGTCGTCTTCGAGTACGCCCAGGAGGACCCGACGTACATCGCGCTCGGCCGCAAGGACGAGCGGGGCGAGTGGCGCGACGTGACCTCCGCCGAGTTCCGTGACGAGGTGCTGGCGCTGGCCAAGGGCCTGCTCTCCCAAGGGGTCCGGTTCGGCGACCGGGTCGCCATCATGTGCCGCACCCGGTACGAGTGGACCCTGTTCGACTACGCCCTGTGGACCATCGGCGCCCAGGTCGTCCCCGTCTACCCGACCTCCTCCGCCGAGCAGGTCTTCTGGATGCTGTACGACTCCCAGTGCACGGCCGCGATGGTCGAGCACGAGGACCACGCGATGACCATCGCGACGGTCATCGACCGGCTGCCGCAGCTGCGCCGGCTGTGGCAGCTGGACGCGGGTGCCGTGGAGGAGCTGTACGAGTCGGGCGCGCAGCTCGACGACGAGGTGGTGCACCGGCACCGGCGGGCGGTGACCCCTGAGTCGGTCGCGACGATCATCTACACCTCCGGCACCACGGGCCGCCCCAAGGGCTGTGTCATCTCCCACGCCAACTTCATGGTCGAGGCGGACACGGTCATCGAGCGCTGGGCGCCGCTGTTCAAGTCCCGCAGGGGCCAGGAGCCGGCGACCCTGCTGTTCCTGCCGCTCGCGCACGTCTTCGGGCGGATGGTGCAGGTGGCGGGGATCCGGGGCAAGGTGAAGTTCGGGCACCAGCCGCAGCTCAGCGCGGCCGTGCTGCTGCCGGACCTGGCCGCCTTCAGGCCGACGTTCTTCCTCGCGGTGCCGTACATCTTCGAGAAGGTGTTCAACGCGAGCCGGCGCAAGGCCGAGCGGGAGGGCAGGGCGGGCCCGTTCGAGAAGGCCGTCGAGGTCGCCGTGAAGTACGCGGACGCGATGGAGGCGAAGGCCTGGGGCATCGGGCCCGGCCCCACGGCGGGTCTCAGGATGCAGCACCAGTTCTTCGACAAGGTCGTCTACGCGAAGATCCGGGAGGCCATGGGCGGCCGGATCAAGTACGCGATGTCCGGCGGCTCGGCGATGGACCGCCGGCTCGGCCTGTTCTACGCGGGCGCCGGCATCCACATCTACGAGGGGTACGGGCTGACGGAGTGCACGGCGGCCGCGACGGCGAACCCACCCGAGCGCACCCGGTACGGCACCGTCGGCCAGGCCATCCCGGGGATGACCGTGCACATCGCGGACGACGGCGAGGTGTGGCTGCGCGGCCCCAATGTCTTCCAGGGCTACCTCAACAACCCCAAGGCCACCGACGAGACCCTGCACGACGGCTGGCTCGCCACCGGAGATCTGGGCGCCCTCGACGAGGACGGCTATCTCACGATCACCGGGCGCAAGAAGGAGATCCTGGTGACCTCGGGCGGCAAGAGCGTCTCCCCGGCGATCCTGGAGGAGCGGGTGCGGGACCATCCGCTGGTCGCCCAGTGCATCGTCGTCGGCAACGACCGGCCGTACATCGCCGCGCTCGTCACGCTCGACGCGGAGGCGGTCGAGCACTGGATCCAGATGCACGGCAAGCCGAAGCTGTCACCGGCCGACCTGGTGCGCGACCCGGAGCTGGAGACCGAGGTGCGACGGGCGGTGGTCGCCGCCAACACCCTCGTCTCGCAGGCCGAGTCGATCCGCACGTTCCGGATACTGGCGCACCAGTTCACCGAGGAGCAGGGTCTGCTGACGCCGTCGCTGAAGCTGAAGCGGAAGGCGATCGAGAAGATGTACGCGAAGGAGGTGGAGGCGCTGTACCGGGCGTGAGAGCACCGGGGACGCGCCCGCCCTCCTTCGCGCACCCGGGTCAGACCAGCTGGTAGCCCCGCATGTTCCGCAGCAGCATGTGACAGTTCCGCAGGGAGCCCGAGGTGTCGCCGAGGGAGCGGTAGATGCCCCACTTGGGGCGCAGCCGGTCGGCGAGGAAGGTGTCGACGCCGCTTCGGGAGACGTCGATCAGTGTCGTCGAGCCCTTCTTGAGGATCCAGCGCACCGAACCCGCCGAGCCGTCGCCGACCTTGACCTGGATGTCGACATCGGTCCAGGAGTCGTGCAGGGGCGCCAGGTCGGTGCGGCCGACCAGGATGTCGTCGATGGGCAGCTTCAGCTCGATGGTCTGCGCCCCGTTCACCCGGCGCAGGGACTGCACCACGAGCGGGGAGGTGCCGTTGCCGGGCTGCTTCATCTGCATGATGTGGGTGAAGCTGGTGGTCGCCTTGAGGGAACTCGGCAGATACATCTGGTAGGTGACCCGCCAGGTCTGCCCCTCTGTCCAGCGGAGGAAGCCGCTGCCGGTGCGCAGGCCGGTGACCTCCTGGCGCTGTCGGTCGGTGGAGGTGTCCCGGTCGACGGTGTGCATGTCGAACCGCCAGGTGTCGCCGGTGGCGCGGATGTGCGGCCCGCCGGCGGTGTGGGAGTCGGCGCGGTCGTCCTCGATCGTCTCGAAGGCGCGGAGTCCGTCCGCGCTCGCCGAGGGGGACCACTTCAGCTGCCAGGAGGCGGCGTGCGCGGTGGCCGGCAGACCGAGGGCGGCGGCCGTGCCGCCGAGTGCGGCGCCGAGGAGGGTCCTGCGTGTGGGGGTCATGGCCATCCATTCACGTACGTGACCGGCTTTCAGTGATGTACGTCGAGCGCCGGCAAGACTTCCCGCGTGACGGTGTTCGGTCAATGGTCCGGACCGATAACGTAGAACCGTCGGATCCATTTCCGGCCATTCTGCGATTCGGTGCGCGTGCGAGCCGCTCAGGAATGCATCGCGTGCCGTGATCGTTGACGATGGGAAGCACCAACCGACGACTTTAAGGATCGAGAGCTCGTGAGCAGCAAGGTCCCCCCGATCATCCTGAACAACGGCGTCGAGATGCCCCAGCTGGGCTTCGGCGTCTGGCAGGTGCCGGACGACGAGGCCGAGCAGGCCGTCGGCACGGCGCTGGAGGCCGGCTACCGCAGCATCGACACGGCCGCGATCTACGGCAACGAGCGGGGCACCGGCAAGGCGCTCGCCGCCTCCGGCGTCCCCCGCAAGGACCTCTTCGTCACCACCAAGCTCTGGAACAGCGACCAGGGCTACGACGCCACGCTCCGCGCCTTCGACGAGTCGCTGGACAAGCTCGGCCTGGAGTACGTGGACCTGTACCTGATCCACTGGCCGGTCCCGGCCCGCGGCACCTACATCGACACGTACAAGGCGTTCGAGAAGCTGTACGCCGACGGCCGCACGCGGGCCATCGGTGTCTCCAACTTCCTTCCGGAGCACCTGGAGACGCTGATCGAGGCGACCGACGTCATCCCGGCGGTCAACCAGATCGAGCTGCACCCCCACCTCCAGCAGCGCGCCTCCCGCGAGTACCACGCGGAGCAGGGCATCGCCACCGAGGCCTGGTCGCCGCTCGGCCAGGGCAAGGGCCTGCTGGAGGTCCCGGCGATCATCGCCATCGCGCAGAAGCACGGCCGCACCCCGGCCCAGATCGTGCTGCGCTGGCACCTCCAGCTGGGCAACGTGGTCATTCCGAAGTCGGTGACCCCGTCCCGCATCAAGGAGAACATCGAGGTCTTCGACTTCTCCCTGGACACCGAGGACATCGCCGCGATCAGCGCGCTGAACGAGGACCGCCGCATCGGCCCCGACCCGGCGACCTTCGACATGGCCTGAGGCATGGCCTGAGGCTCGCCGACGTCGGCCCTGCCGCCGACGCCGACCGACGAGACCGCCCGCCGGAGATGCTCCGGCGGGCGGTTTCGTGTGCCACGGGCGCCCACCGCCCCTTTGCCCGTGTCACGCGCGGGCGAGGTGGACCGTGTGGGCCGCGAGGACGAACACATCGGGGCGGTGGTGGAGGCTGGCCTTGTCGTCGGGGTCCAGGAGCCGGTCCAGTGTGGAGAGGTCGGACGGGTCGAGGTGGTCCGCGTACTCCGCGAGGGTCTCCCGGCGCCGCCGGAAGGTGGTGAGGGCGTGGGCGCGTGCCGCCTCCGACGCCGGGGCCGGCAGGTCCAGCAGGAAGGTGCGGGAGATCGCGCCACGCAGGCCCGCGGCGGTGAGCAGGCCCGGCCAGTCCTCCGCCTCCTCGACCGTGCCGGGCAGGGCGGCCCGCATCTCGCCGAACCAGAGCTCCTCGACCGCGTCGAGCCGGGACTGGAGTCCGGGGCGGCCGATGCCGATGTCCCGGGGCAGGAACCGCGTGGGCAGCCCGCCCTCGACGAGCGCCAGCACCCCGCCCGGGGCCAGCCGTTCGGCGAAGGCGGCGACGCCGGCCCGCTGGTCGCCGAGGTGGTGCAGGCTGCGGCTCGCCCACAGCACATCCACGGGGTACTCCAACTCGGCCAGCCCCCCGGGGAGGTCCGCCTCCAGGGTGGCGAACCGGTCGGCCACGCCGAGGCGTTCCGCCCGGGACCGGGCCCGCTCCAGCAGCGGCCCCGAGCCGTCCACGGCGACGATCCGGGCGCCGGGGAACGTGTCGGCGAGCAGGGTGCTCACCACACCCGGACCGCTGCCCGCGTCGACGACGAGCCCGGGCTCCGGTTGCCGCTCGGCCACCCAGGCGGCGGCCTGGCGGTTCAGCGGCGCGAACAGCTCCGCCTGCTCCTCCAGGTGCTCGGCCAGCTCGGCCCAGTCGATGTCGGTGTGGTCGTGACGCCCGTGCCCCTGACCGTGGCCGTGCCCCTCGCCCTGGCCGTGCTGGTGGTGGTGTCCCATGGTGGTGAGCCTCTCTTCCGGTTGCCGTCAGCCTGCGCCGACGCACCACCGAACGGCAATCTCCCTTGCCGTAACGGCAAAATCTCCGGACTTGGCGCTCTCCGGGCGTCAGCCCTTGTCGGCGGCCCGGTAGACACAGACGTTCACACCCGTGGGGCTCGTGACCGTGGAGACCAGCTTCAGGGTGTGCTTGGCGCCGCCGTCGGGGAAGATCGTCTTTCCGCCGCCGAGGACGACCGGCATGACCATCAGCCGCAGCTCGTCGACGAGGCCCTCGTGCAGGAGGGTCCGGGCGAGGCCGGCGCTGCCCATGACGAGCAGGTCGCCGCCTTCGCTCTCGCGCAGCTTGCGGATGTGGGCGACGGCTTCCTCACCGGGGAGGCGGGTGGTGTTCCACGTCAGCTCGTCGTCGCCGAGGGTGCTGGAGACCACGTACTTGGGGAGGGCGTTGATCCGGTCGGCGAAGGGGTCACCGGCGCGCTCGGGCCAGGCCCCGGCCATCGCCTTCCAGGTGCGGCGCCCGTACAGCAGCGCGTCGGCCGCGCGCAGCGCCTCGTCCCAGGCCCCGCCGACCACCTCCGGGTCGAAGAACTCCTGCGTCCAGCCGCCGTGGGCGAAGCCGCCGTCGGTGTCCTCCTCGGGGCCGCCGGGGGCCTGCACGACGCCGTCCAGGCTCATGAACTCGGTGATGACGATGCGCATGGGGTGGTCTCCTCGTCCGCTCCGGGGGTTACGGCGATGAAGACCGGCGTCCCGTCCGGAACTCATCGCCGTACCCCACCCACGTCACGGTGACGTGCGTCACACCACCATGTCACCGAAACGGCCACGGCCGCCCGTCCCCGTGGAGAAGGGGGCGGGCGGCCGTCGCGCGTGCGGGTGTGCCGTGCGGCCGGACCCGCCAGGGGGTGGGGGAAGTGCGCACCCCTGGCGGATCCTCTCAGCCGGCGAAGGTCACAGCGCCGGGTACGCGTTCCGCATCAGCTCCTGGAACTGGGCGGAGAACCAGTGCCCGGACAGCGGCGCGTTGCCCAGGGCACCGGACATGTTGTTGTTGTTCCGCGGGTTGCCCGTGTACGTCGGGTCGCACATTCGGTCGAAACCCTTGCCCTCGTCGTTCGGGATCTGGGAGCTGGCCCCGTCGGACTCACCCGGGGGCTTCATCCACACGTAGGCGTCGATCCCCGGCGCCGGGGCCGCCTGCGGACGCTCGCCGAGACCGGCTCCGGCCTGGTTGCACCAGTTGCCGGTGTTGAAGCGGCGGTCGTAGCGGCCGCCGTCGACGTAGGTGTCGACGGTCGTCCTCGCGCCCGGTCCGGTGGGCCGTGCGGTGCCGCCCCAGCCGTTGCGGGAGGTGTCGATCAGCATGCCGACGTTCGCGTTGAAGCCGGCCGAGACGGCCTGCGTCCGGAAGGCCTGGGCGAAGGACAGCTCGTCGACGTAGCGGTTCCAGTCGAGCCACTTCGACTCGCGGACCGACTTGCCGGCCACGGTGTCGTTGATGGTGAAGTTGTTCTCCTTCAGGGCGCTGTAGTTCGCCGTGTTGGTGATGAAGCCGTGGACGTCGTTCACCGTGGCGCCCTCGGCGGTCGCCGCCTCCTTCATGATGGCGGCGGAGGGGGCGAAGTTGTCGTCCCAGCCGAGCCAGCCGTGGTGGCCGGCGTCGACGTAGTTGTAGACGTTGGGGACGTCGCCCAGCTTGTTGAGCGCGTAGCCGACACCCTTGACGTAGTTGCCGTTGGCCTTCATCACGTCGCACTGCGGCACGGCCGTCGGGCGGCTGCCGGTGTTGGTGACGAGGTTGGGCAGCGAGTCGATCTCGACCGTCGTGACGATGCGCAGCGAGGCGTACTTCGGGTCGGCGAGGATCGCCTTGATCGGGTCGATGTACTGCGTCTTGTACTTGTCGATCTCGTCGGCCTTCAGCTCGCCGTTGGAGGCGAGGGCCGAGCAGTCACGGCCGGGCAGGTTGTAGATCACCAGCTGGACGACGAGTTCGCTCGAGCCCTTCTGCCGCAGCGCCTCGTCGAGGTGGGCCCGCAGCCCCATCTTGCCGCCGGCGCCCGCGATGGCGGCGGTGCGGTCCAGCCACACACCTGTGGGCTGGTTGGCGATCCGGCTGCCGCCCGGCTCGGCGGCGGCGTTCGCGGACCACTCCGGGTTCACGTACACCTTGGCGCCGGCGTACGGGTTGTCCACCCGCGAGCCGGGGTTGCCCGGACCCGGCTCGCCCGGACCGCCACCGCCGTCGTCGACGTTGCAGGTCACGCCGTCCAGCGTGAAGGTCGCCGGGAGGGCGTTGGAGCCGCTGTAGGAGGCGTTGAAGCCGAAGCTGACCGAACCACCGGTCGGGAGCGACCCGTTGTACGTCTCGTTGGACGCCGTCACCGCGCTGCCGCTCTGGGAGATCCTCGCGTTCCAGCCGTTGCCCACCCGCTGGTTGCCCGCGTACGACCACTTCGCGGACCACGAGGACTTCGCGGCGCCGTTGTTGGTGATGGTGACGGCGGCGGTGAAGCCGGTGGACCACTGGTTCTGCACCTTGTAGTCGACGGTGCAGGGGATCGCCCGGATGCCGGAGTCGTCCGGCACGGCGGCCACCGCGGTCCCGGCGGCGCCGGCGACCAGTGCCATCGCCGCGAGGAGTGCTGTTCTGGTACGGCTCATGAGTGCGGGTTTCCTCTTCCGTAGTGGGGTGTACGTGGAGGTTCCGTAGGGGGTCGTGCGGGGTGCCCGTCTGCCGAGGCGGCGCGGACGCTCGCTCGGCCCGACGGCCGACGAGGTGGGACTGTCGTCGCGGGCGGGGTTCAGGCCGGGCCGGCGGGAGCCGGCCATGTGCTCCCGTTCCGGCCCGGGCGAAAAGCGGATCGCCGCGGGGCGGGGTGGGTCGGTTCCACGGCCGCGGACCCAGGTCGCAGGTGTCCGCGAACCCGCTGGACGACCCTGTCGCCGGGCAGCTCGGACACCGGCGGCCCGTCACCGTCCGGCGGGACGTGCCCGCTCACGGAGACGAGTAAAAGACCTGAACGCGGGGGGTGGCGCATGAGCGACTCCTTGCAGATCGGGCGCGCCGTGACGGCCGCGTCGACTGGTGGAACCGCTCCCACTGGTGCTGGTGAAGGTAGCGCCAAGCGACGGTAAAAGACAGGGGTGTTGCGTTATTGCCCGCCACAAATCTTCTCGTCCGTCATCGAATCTTTTCGACTCTTCAAGCACCTTGACCGCCTGCACCCCTCTCCTCAATATGGGAGCGCTCCCACTGGTTCAAGGCTTGTTGTTGCTGCTCCGCCCCCACCTTCGTAAGAGCCGCACGGAAGGAACCAGAGCATGCACCCCAGACGCGGACGCCGTACCGCACGGCGCCTGTGGACCGCCGTGGTCGCGGCCCTCGCTCTTCCCCTCACGATGCTGGGCACAGGATCGTCCCCCGCCGCCGCGGCGGCCGTGGCCTGCAACGTCGACTACAAGACCAATGACTGGGGCTCGGGCTTCACCGCCGAGCTGACCCTCACCAACCGGGGTACCGAGGCCATCAACGGCTGGACCCTCACGTACTCCTACGCGGGCAACCAGACGCTCACCAGCGGCTGGAGCGGCACCTGGTCGCAGTCCGGCCGGACGGTGACCGCGAGGAACGCGTCCTGGAACGGCACCATCGCCGTCGGGGCCGCGGTGAGCACCGGCGCCCAGTTCACCTACAGCGGCACGAACACCGCGCCGACCAACTTCGCGATCAACGGCACCGCGTGTGTCGGCGCCCACCAGCCGCCGATCACCGTGCTGACCAGCCCGACCGCGGGTGCCACGTACTCGCAGGGCGACCCGGTGCCGATGGCGGCCACCGCGGCGGCCGCGGACAACGCGACCGTCACCAAGGTGGAGTTCTACGACGACACCAGGCTGCTGGGCACGGACACGACCTCGCCGTACACCTTCTCGGCCACCGGTCTGTCCGTGGGCAGCCACTCGCTGGTCGCCAAGGCGTACGACAGCCTGGGCGCGTCGGCGGAGTCCGCGCCGGTCGGCATCACGGTCGCCTCGGGACCCGCGGTGGTGGCCTCACCGACGCAACTGGGCGTGCAGCAGGGCAAGACGGGCACGTACGACGTGAAGCTCTCGACGCAGCCGTCGGGCAATGTGACGGTGACGACCGCGCGGGCCTCCGGCAACTCGGGCCTGTCGGTCACGGGTGGCGCGTCGCTGACCTTCACGCCGTCGAACTGGAACACGGCCCAGAAGGTGACCGTCACGGCCGACTCCTCGGGCACGGGCTCCGCGGTCTTCGAGTCGACGGCCACCGGTCACGCCAAGGCGGCGGTGACGGTGACACAGCTGGCGGCGTCGAAGGTGTACGACGCCCGCTTCCTGGAGCTCTACGGCAAGATCACCAACCCGGCGAACGGCTACTTCTCCCCCGAGGGCATCCCGTACCACTCGGTGGAGACGCTGATCGTCGAGGCGCCGGACCACGGCCACGAGACCACCTCGGAGGCGTACAGCTACCTCCTGTGGCTCCAGGCCATGTACGGCAAGGTCACGGGCGACTGGTCCAAGTTCAACGGCGCCTGGGAGATCATGGAGAAGTACATGATCCCCACCAAGGCCGACCAGCCGACCAACTCCTTCTACACGGCGAACAAGCCGGCGACGTACGCCCCCGAGCACGACACCCCCAATGAGTACCCGGCGCAGCTCAACACGTCGGTCTCGGTCGGCTCGGACCCGATCGCCGGGGAGCTGAAGAGCGCCTACAACACGGACGACATCTACGGCATGCACTGGTTGCAGGACGTGGACAACGTCTACGGCTACGGCAACTCGCCGGGCAAGTGCGAGGCCGGTCCGGCCGACACGGGCCCGTCGTACATCAACACCTTCCAGCGCGGACCGCAGGAGTCGGTGTGGGAGACCGTCCCGCAGCCCACCTGCGACCAGTTCAAGTACGGCGGCAGGAACGGGTACCTGGACCTGTTCACCCGTGACGCCTCCTACGCCAAGCAGTGGAAGTTCACCAACGCCCCCGACGCCGACGCGCGCGCCGTGCAGGCCGCGTACTGGGCGGACGTCTGGGCCAAGCAGCAGGGCAAGGGCGGTGACGTCTCCGCGACCATCGGCAAGGCCGCGAAGATGGGTGACTACCTGCGCTACGCGATGTACGACAAGTACTTCAAGAAGGTCGGGAACTGCGTGGGGCCGACCACATGCCCCGCGGGCACCGGCAAGGACGCCTCCTTCTACCTGCTCTCCTGGTACTACGCGTGGGGCGGCGCCACCGACACCAACGCCGGCTGGGCCTGGCGCATCGGCTCCAGCCACGCGCACGGCGGCTACCAGAACCCGCTCGCCGCGTACGCCCTCGCCAACTACGCCCCGCTGAAGCCCAAGTCGGCGACCGGGCAGGCGGACTGGGCCAAGTCCCTGGACCGGCAGATCGAGTTCTACCGCTGGCTCCAGTCCAACGAGGGCGCGATCGCGGGCGGCGCCACCAACAGCTGGGCGGGGCGGTACGCCACTCCCCCGGCCGGGACGCCGACCTTCTACGGCATGTACTACGACGAGAAGCCCGTGTACCACGACCCGCCGTCCAATCAGTGGTTCGGCTTCCAGACGTGGTCCATGGAGCGGGTCGCCGAGTACTACCAGCAGACCGGCAACGCCGCCGCGAAGACGGTGCTCGACAAGTGGGTCGACTGGGCGCTGTCCAAGACCACGATCAACCCCGACGGGACGTACCGGATTCCCTCCACGCTCCAGTGGTCCGGTGCCCCGAACACCTGGAACCCGTCCAGCCCCGGCTCCAACAGCGGGCTGCACGTCACCGTCGCCGACTACACCGACGACGTCGGCGTGGCGGGCTCGTACGCCAAGACGCTGACGTACTACGCCGATCGCTCCGGTGACGCCGACGCGGCCCGGGTCGCCAAGGCGCTGCTCGACGGCTTGTGGCAGCACCACCAGGACGCGCTCGGGGTCGCCGTCCCGGAGACCCGTACGGACTACAACCGGTTCGACGACCGGGTGTACATCCCGAGCGGGTGGACGGGCACGATGCCGAACGGTGACGCGATCAACTCGTCGTCGACGTTCGAGTCGATCCGGTCGTTCTACGAGGACGACCCGGCCTGGTCGAAGATCGAGGCGTATCTGGCGGGTGGCGCCGCGCCGTCGTTCACGTACCACCGGTTCTGGGCCCAGGCGGACATCGCCCTGGCCATGGGTGCGTACGCGGAGCTCCTCGAATAAGTCCCCGCTGAAGCTCCGGGTACGAGGTCCTGCGCTCCGGCGGGGGCAGGACCTGGGCCGGGCGGTCCCCACCCGCACAGGGGGCCGCCCGGCTGTTCGCGCCGCCCGTCCATCCGCCTCCCCCCACGCGTCCGGAGAGGACTTCACCGTGCGAAGAACCCGCATCCTCACCACCGTTCTGGCCCTCGCGGCCGGTCTCCTCGCGGGCTCCCCGCCCGCGGTGGCCGCCGAGCGGGGCGGACAGGCGGAGCAAGCCGAGCGGTCCGGCGAGAAGGTGGCGATCGCCGCCGACACCTACACATGGAAGAACGCCCGTATCGACGGTGGCGGGTTCGTGCCCGGCATCGTGTTCAACCGCAAGGAGAAGAACCTCGCGTACGCCCGCACGGACATCGGCGGGGCGTACCGGTGGGTGGAGTCGTCGAAGACATGGACGCCGCTGCTGGACTCCGTCGGCTGGGACGACTGGGGGCACACGGGTGTGGTGAGCCTCGCCTCCGACCCGGTCGACCCGAACAAGGTGTACGTGGCGGCCGGCACGTACACCAACAGCTGGGACCCGGGCAACGGCGCGATCTACCGCTCGTCCGACCGGGGGGCGAGCTGGCAGAAGGCGCATCTGCCGTTCAAGCTGGGCGGGAACATGCCGGGGCGGGGCATGGGTGAGCGGCTGGCGGTGGACCCCCACAGGAACAGTGTGCTGTATCTGGGGGCGCCCAGCGGGAAGGGGCTGTGGCGGTCCACGGACTCGGGGGCCACCTGGTCGCAGGTGACGAACTTCCCGAACGTCGGCAACTACGTGGCCGACCCGTCCGACACGAGCGGGTACTCCAGCGACAACCAGGGCATCGTCTGGGTCACGTTCGACGAGTCGACGGGAGGCGCGGGCACGGCCACGAAGACGATCTACGTCGGGGTCGCCGACAAGGAGAACGCGGTCTACCGGTCGACGGACGCTGGCGCGACCTGGTCACGGGTGGCCGGGCAGCCGACCGGCCAACTGGCCCACAAGGGCGTCCTGGACGCGACGAACGGCCATCTGTACGTGGCGTACAGCGACACGGGCGGCCCGTACGACGGCGGCAAGGGCCGGCTCTACCGGTACGCGACGGCGACGGGGACCTGGACGAACATCAGCCCCGTGGCGGAGGCCGACACGTACTTCGGCTTCAGCGGGCTCACGCTGGACCGCCAGAAGCCGGGCACGGTGATGGCGACGGCGTACAGCTCCTGGTGGCCGGACACCCAGATCTTCCGCTCCACCGACAAGGGCGCGACCTGGACGAAGGCGTGGGACTACACGTCGTACCCGAACCGCGAGAACCGTTTCACCATGGACGTCTCGTCGTCGCCGTGGCTGACGTGGGGCGCGAACCCGTCGCCGCCGGAACAGACGCCGAAGCTGGGCTGGATGACGGAGTCGCTGGAGATCGACCCGTTCGACTCGAACCGCATGATGTACGGGACGGGCGCGACGATCTACGGCACCGAGAACCTCACCAACTGGGACAGCGGCGCCAAGTTCACCGTGAAGCCGATGGTGCGGGGCCTGGAGGAGACGGCCGTCAACGACCTCGCCTCTCCCCCGTCCGGGGCGCCGCTGCTCAGCGCGCTCGGTGACATCGGCGGTTTCCGGCACACGGATCTGACGAAGGTCCCGTCGATGATGTTCACCCAGCCGAACTTCACGACGACGACCAGTCTGGACTTCGCCGAGACCGACCCGAACACCGTGGTGCGGGTGGGGAACCTGGACTCGGGCCCGCACATCGCGTTCTCGACGGACAACGGCGCCAACTGGTTCGCGGGCACCGATCCGTCGGGGGTGAGCGGCGGCGGCACGGTCGCGGCCGGCGCGGACGGCAGCCGCTTCGTGTGGAGCCCGGCGGGCACCGGCGTGCGGTACACCACGGGCTTCGGGACGTCGTGGCAGGAGTCGAGCGGGATACCGTCCGGCGCGATCGTCGAGTCCGACCGGGTCGACCCGAAGACCTTCTACGGCTTCAAGTCCGGGAAGTTCTACGTCAGCACGGACGGCGGCGCGACCTTCACCGCGTCGAACGCGAGCGGCCTGCCGAGCGGTGACAGCGTGCGCTTCAAGGCGCTGCCCGGCACGAAGGGCGATGTGTGGCTCGCGGGCGGGGAGACGGGCGGCGCGTACGGGCTGTGGCACTCCACCGACGGCGGCGCCACCTTCACCAAGCTGTCGAACGTCGCGCAGGCCGACACCATCGGCTTCGGCAAGGCGGCCGCGGGCGCCTCGTACCAGACGCTGTACACCAGCGCCAGGATCGGCGGGGTGCGCGGCATCTTCCGTTCGACGGACAAGGGCGCCACGTGGACGCGGATCAACGACGACGCCCATCAGTGGGGTTGGACCGGCGCGGCGATCACGGGTGATCCGCGGGTCTACGGCCGGGTGTACGTCTCCACCAACGGCCGCGGGGTCATCTACGGCGACACCTCCGACACGGGCGGCGGCGGGGGCGGTGGCACGGATCCCGATCCGGAACCGCAGCCGACGGGCGCCTGCACGGTGACCTACAAGATCACCAACCAGTGGTCGGGCGGCTTCCAGGCCGATGTGCGGCTGGCCAACACGGGCACCGGCGCCTGGACGGGCTGGACCCTCAACTGGTCCTTCCCGAACGGCCAGAGCGTCACGCAGCTGTGGAACGCGGCCCACACCCAGTCGGGTGCGGCGGTCTCGGTGAAGAACCTCGCCTGGAACGCGAACGTCGCGGCGGGATCGTCGGTGAGTTTCGGCTTCACCGGAAGCTGGTCGGGGACGAACGGCAGACCGACCGCCTTCCGGCTCGGTGACCAGTCCTGCACGGTGACCTGACACCCGAGCGGGACGCGACGAGGGCGCGCGCCGTCACGGCGCGCGCCCTCATTCATTCGTCGTCACGGTGCCGGATCCACCACAGGAGCATCACCGTGGCGGCGACGAGCATGATGATCGCCGGTGCGGCGGTGACGAGACGGGACAAGGTCATCGACGGTCTTTCTCTGCCGCTGCCCTGGAGGTGACGGCGTGCTGGACGGGGCGGGCCGGACGATGATCCCGCCCGGACCGGCCGACGTCACCAGGACGGCCGAAAATACATCCGTTCGTGTCTGCGTCGTCATCCCGGTCAGGGCGCGCGGACCGGCGGCCGGGGCGCCGTGGGCATCCCGGCGCCGATGAAGAACCTGGTGTGCGGGGGGCTGGTTGTACGCCGTGTTCTGCCAGGCCAGGCCCGTGCGGTACTGGGTGTCGTGGAACAGGGTCGTGATCCTGGTGCCGGTCCCGACCGGGGTCGATGCGGGTGCCGTCGAGGAGTTCACGGACGGGGTCGCCGTCCCACCAGGAGAGGAACGGTCCAGCTTCTCGACCTGGCGGGTGCCGGCCGCGGCGGCGGGCTGCGCGCCGAACGTGGCGAGTCCGGCGGCGGTCACGCGGTCGCCGCCAGTGTGGTGATCGTTCTGCGGGCCTTGCGGATCGTCCGTCCGTGGTGCGCGTGCGGGTGCGGCACAGGGTACCTCCCGGGATGGCAGACGGGTTCCGATTCCTCAGCCGCCGGTCGCAGCCGAGTTGCCGCCCCCCGGTGCGTATCTCGCGGCGAGTTCGGCGACCGTCCGGGCGATGCGCTCGCGCAGCTCGGCCGGCTCCAGGACCTCCACCGCGGTGCCGAGCCGCAGGAAGTCGTCGTGGGCCCGGTCGAGGGACTCCACGGGGACGGTGGCCCGGGTCCAACCGTCGTCGTCCGGGCGGCCGCCCGCGTCCACCGCGCGCCCTTGCGGGCCGGTGAGCCGGGTGCCGGGCGCCAGGCGGACGACGACCTCGGCGCGGTGCAGCCGGTCGTGGAAGTCGCGCTGGTACGCCGCCCAGTACGCGGCCAGCCCGAAGTCCTCGGGACGGGTGAACTCCTCCTCGGTGGGGGCGAGTTCGAGGATCTGGTCGACGCGGTAGGTGCGCGGCCCGGGGCCGGCGACGACGTACCAGCGGCCCGCCTTGAGGACGAGCCCGTACGGTTCGAGGCGGCGCCGTACGTCGGTGGGCTCGGCCCAGCGGCGGTAGAGCACATGCAGGACCCGGCCGTTCCAGACGGCGTCCGCCACGGCAGGCAGGAACGGGGTGTCGTCGGCGTCCGCGTACCAGCCGGGCGCGTCCAGGTGGAACCGGCCGGCGACCCGGTCGGCGTGGGGGCGCAGCGCGTCGGGGAGGGCCGCGCGCACCTTCAGCTGGGCGGCGGCCAGGACCGCGCCCAGGCCGAGTTCGGCGGCGGGACCGGGGACGCCCGCGAGGAACAGGGCCTCGGCCTCCTGGCCGGTGAGTCCGGTGAGCCGGGTGCGGTAGCCGTCGAGGAGGCGGTAGCCGCCGGCGTGGCCCGCGTCGCCGTACAGCGGGACACCGGCGGCGGCGAGCGCCTCCATGTCCCGGTAGACCGTGCGGACCGACACCTCCAGCTCCTCGGCGAGCCGGGCGGCCGTCATCCGGCCCCGGGTCTGGAGCAGCAGGAGGATCGAGACGAGACGGCTGGACTTCACTGACACAGGATGTCAGTGAAGCGGTCCTAGCGTCGCGTCATGTCCTTCAGTGAGAAACTGCTGACCGTGCCGCCGCCCCTCGAGGTGGCCGGCCGGCACATCAAGCGCTACCACGTCACCGCGGACCCGGCCGGCATCGCGCCCGAGGTCGAGAAGGCCGCGTACGCGATCCTCCCCGAACTGCTGCCGGAGCCGGACGGGACACAGCCCGCGACCTTCGTCGTACTGCACCGGGGCGGGGACGACGGGGCCTATCTCAACGCGTACAGCTGGGTGTGGGACAACGTCCTGCACTTCGGGGGCGCGGCGGCGGGCCAGCCCGTCCTCGGCTGCCCCGACCGCGATCCCGCCCACTTCGTGGCCACCGGGCGGCCGTGGATCGGCTGCGTGTGGGAGCTGCCGCCGATCGCACACGAACGCGACGCCTGGGTACGCCATATGCTCGCACCGCAACTCCCCGATCTGGACGCCTACTTGGCTGATTCCCTGCCCGCCGGAACCACCGGGGGCCGGGTATGAGCGGGCCGCACGACTTCGACTTCTTCCACGGTGAGTGGGAGGTCCGCCACCGCCGCCGCACCGACTTCCTCGCCCCGGACAGTGCCTGGGAGGAGTTCCCGGCCACCAGCCGCTGCCTGCCCCTGTTCGACGGGGCGGCGAACATCGACGAGATCGACATGCCGCACCTCGGGGCGAAGGGGCTGACGCTGCGGCTGTTCGATCCGGAGGCCCGCGTGTGGTCACTGAACTGGTCGTCCAGCCGCAGCGGGAGGCTGTTCCCCCCGGTCGTCGGCCGGTTCGAGGGCGGTCGGGGCGAGTTCCACGGAGACGACACGCACGACGGCAAGGACGTCCGGGTGCGGTTCGTCTGGTCCGGCGTGTCCGCGACCACCGCCCGCTGGGAGCAGGCGTTCTCGCTCGACGGCGGGGAGACCTGGCTGACCAACTGGATCATGGAGTTCCGGCGGCCGGCGGTGACCTGACCGCCGGCCCAGGTCACCTCTTGCGGAACGCCCGGAGCGAGAACTCCGGGTCCGGGCGGGGCCGGTCCTGGTCGGGGAGGGCCGCGAGGCGTACGGCGAAGTCGTCGGCGAGGGGATCGCCGGGCGGGAGCGTGACGAACCAGCCGCGGCGCAGGTCCATGAGGGCGCGGCGGGGGCTCCGGCCCTGGCCGCGGCCCGGGAAGCGCGCCTCGCCGGCGGGGCGCAGCCCGTGCTCGTCGGCGTGCTTCCCGACGGCCGCCGAGGTGTCCGTGGCCGGACGGCGGGGGCGGGTGGCGAGGACGGCGTCGATGTCGCTGCCGACGTTGTGGGCGGCCCCCTTGTCGACGGTGGTGATGTACACACCGCCCGGACGCAGCACACGGGCGCACTCACCGACGACCCTTCGAACGTCGTCCGGGTCCGCGAGCAAATGGAGGAGCCACACGCTGGTGACGGCGTCGAACGCGTCGTCGGGGAAGGGGAGTCGGCGGCTGTCGCCCATGACGATCGCACCGGGGAGGCGGGCGGCGGCCCGGCGCGCCATCGCGGTGGTGAGGTCGACGCCCGTCACCCGCATCCCGGGGCGGGCGGCGGCGAACCGCCGGGTCACGATGCCGGTGCCGCAGGCGACGTCGAGCAGGCTGCGCGCGCCCCGGGGGACGAGGCCGAGTACGGCGTCGGCGGCGGCCTCGGCGCGGGGCTCGCCGCCGCGCAGTGCGTCGTAGTCGTCCGCCTCCTTGTCGTAGTCGAGCACCGGCTCAGCTCGCCCCGTGGCCGGGGGCGAGTGCCTCCACCCGCCGGGCCAGTTCGAAGTCCTTCTCGGTGACGGCGCCGCCCGCGCTGTGCGTGTGGACGGTGAGCGAGACGGTGTTGTAGCCGAGGGTGAGGTCGGAGTGGTGGTCGAGCTCCTCCTGGGTGCGGGCGATGTGCACGACCATCGCGGTCGCCGCGAAGTGCGAGGCCAGCCGGTAGGTGCGGGCGATCCGGTCCCCGTCCAGCGACCAGCCCGGCAGTTCCGCGAGCCGGTCCTCGATCTCCTTCTGCGACAAGGGTTCGACGGGCATGGCCCGCTCCTTCCGTGACGTCCCCTCCATGACGTGCGGTCCCTCTCAGCGTGCCACAGCGGGGCCGCCGCGGTCCTGGTCACACCGCACGGGGCCAGCGGGCGCCGTACGCATTCGGCCGGGCGCCCAGGGGGTTGCGCGTTTGTCGGCGACTGCGGGTGGTGCGTGGTTTCTCGCGCAGTTCCCCGCGCCCCTGAAGGCATGGGTCTGCGGCCCGGCCTTCATCCCACGGCGCCGCTGACATCGGATGGGCGCCCCTGAAAAGCACGGGGCGCAGCCCCGGTCGCTTTTCGGGGGCGCGGGGAGGTGACACATGCGGCTCCGCCGCGTGGGCGCGACAAGCCACAACGCACCCGCAGCCGCCGACGAACCCGCACCCCCGACCCCTGAGGCGCCCGGCCGCTCGGGCGGCCGGGAGGCACGCCCTCGGGTCCGGACGGATCCGAACCCCGGCCGTCACTTCCTTACGCTCTCCGTCGCGAAGTCGTCCGCCAGGACGGTGATGTCGGCGCGGCCCTCGGTCGCGGCCAGCCAGTCGTGCGGGAGGCCGTGGTCGCCGTAGTGGGCGCCGAGGAGGTTGCCGCAGATGGAGCCGGTGGAGTCGCTGTCGCCGGAGTGGTTGACGGCGAGGAGGAGGGCCTCGCTGACGCTGTGGGTGGCGAGGGCGCAGTAGACGCCCATGGCGAGGGCCTCCTCGGCGACCCAGCCCTGGCCGAGCGACTCGACCTTCTCGGCCGTGGGGGCGCCCTCGGCGGCCAGGTCGAGGGCACGGTTCAGGGCCGTGCCGGTCTCCTCGTGTCCGGGGTGGCGGGACAGCAGCCGCAGGGTGCGCAGGACGGCGCCCTCCAGCGATTCGTCGGCGACCAGATGGGCGACGATCGCTGCCAGCGCGCCCGCCGCGTACCCGCCGGTGGGGTGTCCGTGCGTCATCCGGGCGGCGCGGGCGGCCATCCCGAACGCGGCCTCCGCCGGGACGCGGGCCAGCCCGAAGGGCGCCGAGCGCATGACCGTGCCGCAGCCCTTGGACTCGGGGTTGACCGGGCCGGGGCTCCCCAGCGGGGCGGCCGGGTCGGGGTGGTGGACCTGGGCGAGGCCGGACAGACAGGCGTTGCCGGGGGCGCGGCGGGCGTACAGCCAGGGCAGGGCGGCGAGACCCGAGGTGGGGCGCGGGCCGGGGCCGGGCTGCCGCTGGGTGTCGAGCCAGCGGCCGTAGGCCTCCCGGACGAGCTGGGGCCAGGCGCCGTCGATGCCCTTGAGGCGGGCCCGCTCGTGCGCCTGCCGCAGTCCCTCGACGGTGAAGAGGGTCATCTGGGTGTCGTCGCTGACCCGCCCGACCACGCCGTCCACGTCCGGGACGAGGCCGGTCACCCCTCGATCGCCGTGCGTGGAGCGGATGACGGCCAGCGAGGCGAACTCGACGGGGTAGCCGAGCGCGTCCCCGACCGCCCCGCCCAGCAGGCAGCCCCGCACCCGCGCCCGGTACACCGCCGTCGCCTCCCAGGACGGGTTCCACGGGTCGTACACGCGCCACTCCTCGATCGCCTCGGCTACGTTCTGACGTATGACCATTGTCCCGTCCGGCCTCACGAGTCGTCCCGGCACCCCTCCCGACCAGGGAGCCGGCCCGCTGCTGCGGGCATGGCGGGAGCAACGGCGGGTCAGTCAGCTGGAGTTGGCACTGCGGGCCGGTTCGTCGGCGCGGCACATCAGCTTCGTGGAGACGGGCCGCTCCCGGCCCAGCGAGGAGATGCTGCTGCGGCTCGCCGAGCACCTGGACGTGCCCGTGCGGGACCGCAACGCGCTGCTCCTGGCAGCCGGTTACGCGCCCCGATATCCGCAGACCCCGCTGGACGACCCGTCGATGGCGGCCCTCCGCGAGGGCGTGGAGCGCCTGATCCAGGGCTACGAGCCGTACCCGGCGCTGGTGCTCGACGCGACGTACCACGTGGTGGCCGCCAACCGGGGCATCGCGATGCTGCTCGACGGCGTCCCCGAGTCGCTGCTGGTGCCGCCGCTCAACGCGATGCGGCTGGTCCTCCACCCCGAGGGCCTCGCGCCCCGCATCCGCAATCTGCGGGCCTGGCGCGGTCACCTGCTGGAGCAGATGGAACGCCAGATCGCCCTGCGCCGCTCGGAGCCGCTGCGCGCCCTGTACGAGGAGGTCGCGGCGTATCCGCTGCCGCCCGCCACGGCCGACGAGGAGCCCGAGGAGGAGCTGGGTGTGTCCTTCGCGCTGCCGATGCGGATCGAGCACGCGGGCCACGTACTGTCCTTCATCTCGTCGATCTCCACGTTCAACACCCCCATGGACGTGACCGTGGCCGAGCTGGCCATCGAGACGTTCCTCCCGGCCGACCCGGCGACGGTCAAGTACCTTCAGTCACTGGTCATGTGACGACTACTCAATCGGTCGTCGCGCGCAGGGCGGTGTACTGCGCCACCGCGAAGCCGGCGACCGTCAGCGCCTGGAGCACCGTCCACACCGCGCCCGCCGTGCTCGGTGTGAGCCACAGGACGAGGGCGACGAGACTGAGGAGGGCCCAGGCGAGGTTGGCCTCGACGACCACGTGCACGGACCGCACCGGCGGACGCCCGCGCGCGGCGAGCAGGGCCACGCCCGCCGCGTACACCGTGAGGAACGCGCCGAGTGCGGTGAGGAGACCCGGGTCCACCCCGAGGAACCGGCCGAGCGGCCCGGCGGCGAGGAGGTAGGCGAGCCCGTTCACCCCGGTCACGGCGGCGTCCGCGGCCAGGAAGCGGCGCAGCATGGTCCGGGGGTCGGTGGTCCGGGCGAGAGCGGCGAGCGGGGTCGCGGACATGGGGCATCACCCTCCGTCGAGGTGGAGTCGGTCGGCTGGGAAGCGGGTCGGCCGGGGACGGCCGTACGGACCGCCGGGGCCGGGCCCCGGGCCGGAGTGCGCCGGCCCGGAACCCGCTGCCCTCACCTTGCCGCGTACGGGGCACGGCGGTCGATTACCTCGGAGGTCATGCCGGTGGCTCGGGAGCATGCCGGCACCTCGGCGGTCGGGCTGGCACCTCGGCGGTCGGGTCGCCGGCTCGGGGCGGGTCGCCGGCTCTGGTCTGCGCGGGCCGCTTCGGAGGGGGCCATGACGGATGTCACGCTGGGGAGCCGTTGCTCACTCTTCGGAAGCGTCCTTTACTCTGTGGGTCGCCGTGGCGTGTTCCGCCACGGCGTCGTCGTGGTCGAACCGGAACCGGGGGCTTCCCGTTCCGCTCGACCTCATGAGATGTGCACCGGAACATGACAGACTTGACGCGTACTTCGGCGCGTGGGGAGGCGTGGCGTGAGTGAGCGGCGGCCCGCGCCCACCGTCGGTCAGGTGGTGCTCGGCAGACGGCTCCAGGAACTGCGTGAGGCCGCCGGGCTCAAGCGCGAGGAGGCCGCGCGCGTCCTGCGGGTCGCCCCGGCCACCGTACGGCGCATGGAGACCGCCGACGTCGCGCTGAAGATCCCGTACGTGCAGGTCCTGCTCACCACGTACGGTGTCGCCGAGCACGAAGTCGCCTCGTTCGTGAAGCTCGTCGAGGAGGCGAACAAGCCCGGCTGGTGGCAGCGGTTCCACGATGTGCTGCCCGACTGGTTCAGCCTGTATGTGAGCCTGGAGGGCGCCGCCCATCTGATCCGGCAGTACGAGCCGCACTTCGTGCCCGGGATGCTCCAGACCGAGGAGTACGCGCGGGCCGTGATGGAGGCGGGGACCCTCGGGCAGACCGGCGCCGACACCATCGAACGGCATGTGTCGCTGCGCATGGCTCGGCAGAAGCTCCTCACCCGCGAGCACCCTCCGCATCTGTGGGTGATCATGGACGAGACGGCGCTCAGACGGCCGGTGAGTGTCCGCTCCCAGGTCATGCGGGACCAGATCGACCGGTTGCTGGACGTCACCGAGAAGGACCATGTGATCCTCCAGGTCGCCGAGTTCGCCGCCGGGCCCCATCCGGGCACGTACGCCCCGTTCGCCCTCTTCCGCTTCGCGGAGCCGGAACTCCCCGACATGGTCTACACGGAGTACCTCACCGGCGCCCTCTACCTCGACTCGCGCCGTGAGGTCGCCCTCCATCTGGAGGTCCTCGACCACATGGCCGCGCACGCCGCCTCCGCGGATCGCACCCGCGAGATCCTGCGGCGGTACCGCGACACGTACTGAGCCCGCCCGCGGCCTGGGAGCGGGAACGAGGCGGCGACGCGTCGGAGCAGGTCGCCACGGCCGGCGTCTGAGCGCCGCCGCCTCGTGAAGGGGGCGGGCCCCGCGACTCGGGGCCGCCGGCTCCGTCAGGCCGCGCCCCCCTTGGTGTTCTTGTCGTCGTCGACGATCTCCGCGTCCACGACGCCCTCCTCGTCGGCGGGGTCCGGGCCGGGGCGGGGTTCCTCGGTCCGCGCCCCGGAGGCCGTCGCGTACATCGCCTGGCCCATGCGCTGGCTGACCGTGGCGAGTTTGTCGATGCCGGCCCGGAGGGCGGCCGTGTCCTCGGGGTGGTCGAGGAGCTGCTTCAGCTCGGCCGCGGCGGCCTCGACCTCGCCGCGGATGTCGGCCGGTACCCGCTCCTCGTTGTCACGGATGAACCGCTCGGTCTGGTAGACGAGTTGCTCCGCCTGGTTGCGGGTCTCCGCGGCCTCCCGGCGCCGCCGGTCCTCCTCCGCGTACTGCTCGGCCTCCCGCATCATCCGGTCGATGTCGTTCTTGGGCAGGGCGGAACCACCGGTGACGGTCATCTTCTGTTCGCGCCCGGTCGCCAGGTCCTTCGCCGAGACGTGCATGATCCCGTCGGCATCGATGTCGAACGCGACCTCGATCTGCGGCACCCCGCGCGGTGACGGGGGAAGGCCGGTGAGGTCGAAGACGCCGAGCTTCTTGTTGTACGCGGCGATCTCCCGTTCCCCCTGGTAGACCTGGATGCCGACCGAGGGCTGGTTGTCGGCGGCCGTGGTGAAGATCTCCGAACGCCGGGTCGGGATCGTGGTGTTCCGCTCGATCAGCTTGGTCATGATGCCGCCCTTGGTCTCGATCCCCAGCGACAGCGGGGTGACGTCGAGCAGCAGGACGTCCTTCACGTCGCCGCGCAGGACGCCCGCCTGGAGCGCGGCGCCCACGGCCACCACCTCGTCGGGGTTCACGCCCTTGTGCGGGTCCTTCCCGGTGAGCTCCTTCACCAGCTCGGTCACGGCGGGCATCCGTGTCGAGCCGCCGACGAGGATGACGTGGTCGATCGCGGAGAGCTTCACCCCGGCGTCCTTCACGGCCTGGTGGAAGGGCGTCTTGCAGCGGTCGAGCAGATCGGCCGTCAGCTCCTGGAACTGGGCGCGTGTCAGCCGCTCCTCCAGATGCAGCGGCCCCTCGGCGGAGGCGGTGACGTACGGGAGGTTGATGGACGTCTCGGAGGAGCTGGACAGTTCGATCTTGGCCTTCTCGGCGCCCTCCCGGAGCCGTTGGAGCGCCATCTTGTCGTTGCCGAGGTCGATGCCGTGCTGTCCCTTGAACCTCTTGACGAGGTACTCCACGACCCGCTGGTCCCAGTCGTCGCCGCCGAGATGCGTGTCCCCGTTGGTGGCCTTGACCTCGATGACGCCGTCGCCGATCTCCAGCAGCGAGACGTCGAAGGTGCCGCCGCCGAGGTCGAAGACGAGGACGGTCTGCTCGTCACCCCGGTCCAGGCCGTACGCGAGGGCCGCGGCCGTGGGCTCGTTGATGATCCGCAGGACCTTGAGGCCGGCGATCTCCCCGGCCTCCTTGGTGGCCTGCCGCTGGGAGTCGTCGAAGTACGCCGGGACGGTGATCACCGCGTCGGTGACGTCGTCGCCGAGGTACGCCTCGGCGTCCCGCTTCAGCTTCTGCAGTACTCGGGCGGACAGTTCCTGGGCCCTCAGGCGGGTGCCGTCCACGGAGCCCTGCTCGGGGAAGCGCCAGCCCCCGTCGCCCATGTGGCGTTTGACGGAGCGCGCGGTGCGCTCCACGTTCGTCACGGCCTGCCGCTTCGCGACCTCGCCCACGAGGACCTCGCCGTTCTTGGCGAAGGCCACCACGGAGGGGGTGGTCCGCTGGCCCTCCGCGTTCGTGACGACGGTCGGGTCGCCGCCCTCCAGCACGGCCACCACCGAGTTCGTCGTCCCGAGATCGATTCCGACCGCACGCCCCATCGCCGTCCCCTTCCCGCAAGGTTCCGCCCGGGTCGCGCCCGTGGCTCCCGCGCCCGCACGCCTGCCCGCCGACCCATGGCTCCTACCACCAGCACAAAACTTGAGTGGCCTCTTGTCAATGGGGCATGGGGGCGTCCCCCACCGGGGCACGGGGCCCGGTGGGTGCGGCCGGGCCGGGGGCTAGGTGCGTCTGCGCACCGCGTGCGCCAGGCGCAGCGCCCGGCTCACACCGCCGAAGAGCAGGCGCCAGGACCACCGGTCGACTGTCGCGCGGACCGCGTTGGCCGTCACCACGGCGGCGTGCGAGACCGTGTGCTTCAGCAGCCTGCTGTCCTTCTCACGACGGAAGGTCTCCTCCGAGATCCGGCAGGCGCGCAGGAACTCGTCGACGGTGTCCGGGTCGACCGGCTGCCGGGAGTCGGGGTAGCGCCGTCGGTAGCGCTGGAGGAAGTCGGCCGCGGCATGGGCGCCGCCCGCCTTCTGGTCGGCCTCGGCCTGTTCGGCGACACAGGGCAGCTCCTCCGCCGCGATCAGCCGCTGGATGCCGAGGGCCACCCACATCGACGTCTGCGGCAGGCTCGCCGGCAGGGGCGCCGAGTCGTCCGCGGTGAGGAAGGCCAGCTCGGCGGGCTCCCCCTCGGGACCCGGGGTGAACACCCCGCTCGGCGCCTCGGTTCCGGCGATCTCCCTCAGCCGTTCCCCCACGGGCACGCCCTCGGCCGCGAGCCCCTTCAGGCGCTGCGGGGAGAGCAGCACGTGGACGAGCCATCCGGCGCCGTCCAGCCGGCCCCACATCCAGTCGTTGGCCCGCCAGGACCGCTTGAAGAACGCCCCGAAGTGATGGAGCTGCAACCCGGTGAGCTTCTGTGCGGCGGTCTGCCGGTCATCGAGCAGGGTGCGGGTGTCGGCGCTCATCTGGATCAGTTCCACGCGCTGCCGGGCGGCCGTCTCGTCCGGGAAGATCACCCGCTGGGCGGCGAGGAGGTCGAACAGCCGCCGCGCGACGGCGCCGGGGGGCGGCGCATCACCCGGCCCGGCCTCGGGCCCGGCCCCGGCCGGGGTCCCGGCCAGATAGGTCAGCAGCACCTGCCACGCCGGGGCCTCGTCGCCCCCGCCGGGCGCCCCGTGGGGGAACCGCCGCCGGGTGTCGAGGACCGCGTCCACCATGGTCCGCCAGGCCGTCGCCAGGTCCGGCAGGTCCTGCGCGGTGGGCAGTTGTACGGTGATCGCGGCGGCCCAGCCGGGCGTCCGGATCACGGCGCCCACGGGGTCGTCGTCCGGGGGTACGCGGCCGAGCACCGCCTCGACGGTCGGCCGGACCTGCGTACGGAGATCGTTCCTGCTCCGCGCCGGCATCGCGGCGTGCACCTTCCCGGCCTGTTCCTCCAGGGCCTTACGGATGTCGGCCGGTGCCTGAGCGCCGCTCTCCCGCAGCAGCCGCAGCACGGTGGCCTTGCCCGCGTCGAGCAGCGGCCGCCCGTAACGGGCGAGCGCGTCGAAGACCTCCGCGTCCCCCGGCAGGGCCTCCGGCAACGGACCGGCGCCCTCGATGACGTCGACCGCCCCGGCGGTGAGCCGGTCCAGGTCGGGGCCGAAACCGACCGGGCGTTCCCGGGGGCCGGCGCCGCAGGCGATCATCTGGCCCAGGGTCTCCTCGGCGACGGACCGGGCCAGCGCCCGCACATGCTTCGCGCGGTGTTCCCGGTGCAGGTCCGCGTCGCCGAGGTCGGCGCCCCGTACCGCCATCCGGGCCAACCGGGTCTCCGCCCGCAGCCGGCTCCTGACCCGCTCGTTGTGGGCGGCCAGGGCGCTCAGCTCGGCGCTGATGCTCTGGGAGGTGACGATGCCGAAGACCTTCAGCACCATCGGCCCCAGCGACGGGACGTCGTCGGGGACGGGCGGCGCCGCGGGCCGTTCGGAGGCGCCGTCGGCGGACGGGACGACGTAGGCGAGCACCCGGCGCACCTCGCGGGTCGCGGGCCGGTCGAAGACCGCCTGGAGCGCGGGCCCGATCGGGCGGTTGGCCAGCAGTCCCCCGTCGGCGCAGAACTGCGTCGCGGGCAGCCGCACCATGTAGGGGCCCATGTCGGGACGCTGATGCGTGGGCTCGCCCGCGGGGATGTACGCGGGTTCGAAGGCCACGGGGTAGGAGGCGCTGGAGCGGGCCGCCCGGGCCAGCGCCGGGATGATCTGTGGGCGTTCGAGGTCGGTGGCGGTGAACCGGAACAGCCCCCGGTGGTCGCGGTCGTGGACGGTGCTGCCGTAGTCGTCCCGGAAGGGGTGCGGCATGCCGTCCAGGAGCGTGGTGGTGATGAAGACCCGGGTGGGATCGGGGTCGAGGCCCTCCACACGGTCGAGGCCCTTCACCTGGTCCTCGAAGACCGACTTCAGCCCCGTCTCCAGACCGCGCAACAGTCGTTCCTCGCCCTGGAGGAGGGAGGGCGGTCGCGGCTCGTCCAGGTCACGCAGGAGGGTCCCGAGCGCGCCCTCGTCGAGCCACAGCGACCGCAGTCCGCCCAGGTCGCAGCCGCGTACGGTGGCGAGGCCCAGGAGGGCCGCGTTGATGCCGCCTGCGCTGGTGCCGGAGAGCACGTCGACGCTGACGTCGAGCCGCAGCAGGTCGAGCAGCCGCTTGTACCGGGCGCGCACGAGCCCGGCGGGCGTGCCGGACGCGTCGGCGCGCGCGGCGGTCGTCAGCAGGTTCAGCTCTCGGGCAACGCCGCCCATCCAGACGGCGAGGCTGAGGCCGCCGGTGAAGGCGACGGCGATTCTCAGCTCCGCGTCGGGCACCGATGGCTGTGCGTCGTCACTCATGCGCCCAATGTGCTCGCCCCCGGCGACTCGCGCATCCGCGACGCCGACGGCCGGACCTGCCCCCGAGAGGGTGACCGGTCCGGCCGTCGTGGGTCCGCGGGTCAGGCCAGCTTGGCCGACAGGGTGATCGGCACGGCCTTGAGGGCCTGGCTGACGGGGCAGTTCACCTTGGCGTTCTCGGCCGCCGCGACGAAGCCCGCCTCGTCGAGACCGGGCACCTCGCCCTCGACGGTGATGTGGATGCCGGTGATGCCCTCACCCGGCTGGAACGTCACGTCGGCGGAGGTGACGAGCTTGGTGGGCGGCGTGCCGGCGCCGGCGAGGGCGTGCGAGAACGCCATCGAGAAGCAGCTGGAGTGGGCGGCGGCGATCAGCTCCTCGGGGCTGGTCTTGCCGTTCGCCTCCTGCGTGCGAGCGGCCCACGTCACCGGCTGCTCGGCGATGGCGCCGGACGAGTCGAAGGTGACGACACCGTTGCCCTCGAGCAGGTTGCCTTCCCATACGGTGTGTGCGGAGCGCGTGGTAGCCACGGTTCTTCCTTTCACGTGGGTCCCGTTCCAACGGGGTCGGACCCCATCCGATCACACCGAGCCGCCCCGCACCCAGCCGACGGGGCGGTGTCCCGCCGCGGCCGACGGATCGTTCGCCTGACGTGCGTCAGGGGAAAGCCGTACAGTCCGGGAACGTAGTCGAACTTTCCAAGTCTTCTGGGGCACAACGGGGTTGGTGCGCATGCGGAGTGAGGAGAACGCAACGGGGGCCGGGCGGACGGCGGTCGTGTACGTCGGGCCGTACGCCAGCCCGTACTCGGCAGTCGAGCTGGTCTGCGGGTACGCGCTCACCATGGGCCTCGCGCCGCTGGACGAGCCCGCGCGGACCGTGGACGAGGTGGACGAGGCGCTGGCGACCCATCCGGACGCGGTGGTCGTCGTCCACCCCGGCAGTGGGCCGTTCGAGCGGTCACCGGACGACGGGGCGACGCTGTGGAACCTGTTACGGGCCGGTGCGGCGCTGCGGATGTGCGTTCCGGGGCGCAGCGGCGCGTCGCGCCGACCGGCCGCGCGGGCGGTCGGGCACGTGGTGGCGTTACCGTTCATCGGGTGGCGGCGGTCGTTCGCCGTGCCCGGCGTGATCTCCGACGACGACAGGCGACGTTTCGCCGACTGCCGGGCGTTCGCGGAGGCGGAGGGCATGTATGTGCCGCTGCGGTTGTCGTCCTGGGGGTACGTCGACTCGTCTCAAGTGGACGAGCTGATGAACGACACCCTCCACGACGGGAGCACACTGACCGTCGTGGTCCATCCCGAGATCACCGCCCCCGCCCCCGGCACCCTCGACGAACCGCTGTGGCGATGGCTGCGCCAGGGCCGGGAGATCCGCTCGGGGCTCCGGAGGACGGCGGATCCGCCCATGTTCACCGAGTGGGGAAGGATGGCGAGCAGGCCCCGCCGTGCCGCCGGTCGCCCCCGACCAGTGACCGGCGCGCCCCCCTTGGCAGGGAGCCCGACACAAGGGGCAGCGCCCCGCAACAACTTCACCGGCGACTCCACCGGCACCGTCGTCCAGGCCGACCACATCAACTCGCTCCACATCCACCCCCCGACCGACCGCCCTCCCCGTCCTGCGCACGACGCATCGCTGCCCCTCCCCCACGACGGCCTGTTCATCCGTAGGAACAGTGCCTTCGGGACCCGGTCGCTGCTCGGTGCGCGGGATCTGATCGAGCAGGGCGTGATCATCGGGCAGGAACAGATCCGGTTCGACGACTTCGTGGCGGAACGTACCGACCAGGTGCCCGGTCCCCAGGGCCAGGAGGCCGTCGCCGTCAGTCATGGAGTCGCTGCAGTGGAGGGCGACTTCAAGGCGAACGAGGCGACGACCCACTTCGTGGAGGTCACGCTGAAGGCGGCCGACGCCCCCGCGAGGGACGTGCCCGCCGGTGAACCCCTGCCCGTGAACTTCGTGTTCGTCGTCGACGTCAGCCTCTCCATGCGCGGCGAGAAGCTCGACACGGTCAAGTCCGCCCTGGAGACGCTGTACGACGAACTGCGCCCCACGGACTGTGTGGCCGTCATCGCCTTCAACCAGCAGGTCCGCACGGTGCTGCCCTCGGTGTGCAAGCAGGACCTCTCACCCGAGCGGTTCGGGCGGACGGTGGCCGCGCTGACCGCCGAGGGCGGCACGGACATCAACCTCGCCGTGCAGTACGGCATCGACGAGGTCGCCCGGAACTCGGTGAGCGGGGGGACGGTCGACTGTGTGTACCTCTTCTCCGACGGCGATCCCACGTCCGGCGAACGGGACTGGATCACGATCCGTACGAACATCGCGGCGCGGCTGCGCGGCGACCTCACCCTGTCCTGCTTCGGCTTCGGCAGCGACGCCCGGATGCCCGAACTGGCCGCCCTCGCCGGGCTGGCCGGCGGCCACTGCGCGCTCGTCACCCGGCCGGAGCAGGTCAAGACGGACCTCCTGGGCGACCTGAGCCGACGCGACCACCTGGCGGCCGTCGACATCCAGCTGAAGCTGGACATCGCCCCCGACGTGGAGATCCGGCATCTGTACGGCCACGACCTGGTGGGCGACCCCCGGGCCCGTGCGGCGGTGCTGCGCGAGGCCGCGCGGGCTGGCGAGCGGGCGCGGAAGGACTACGGGGCCGAGCCGTTGCCGGACATCGTCACCGACGAGCAGGGCATCCGGATCTTCGCTCCGGACCTCGCCTTCGAGGAGACGTACTGGGTGGTGCTGGAGGTGCGGGTGCCGCCGCGGCGTGATCTGTCGGGGCTGGGTACGGCGACCGTGCAGTACGTCGACACCGTGGCACGTGAGGCCCGTCGGCACGAACTCGACCTGGCGGCTACGCCGACGCTCACCGCGGAGACCGTCACCGTGCACGCGGTGGGCCTGTGGACCAGCGAGGTCACGTTCCACGCGCTGGACGACCTCTATGAGGGCGACCGGGACGCGGCGACGAGCCGGCTCAGCGAGCACGTCCGGGTGCTGGAGGCGGCGCACGAGCGGATCCCCGTCCCGGTGTTCCGTGACGACCGGGTCACCCTGAAGAAGCTGATCACGCTCGCCGGTTCGCTGGGCCACACGGTCTCCTTCAGCGACATGGCCCACGGCCCGGTCATGGCACCCGCCCTGCGAGCGCTGAACGAGTTCGGCAGGGTCCGCTCGGGCTTCGTGCCGCACCACTGACCGGGGGTCACGCGTGGCCCCGTCGGCTCCCGCTCACTGCACCCGGAACACCGGCCCCCGGGCCGTGAACGGCAGGCGTGCGCCCTGTGGGATCAGGTAGGCGTGCTCGCGGCGTACGCGCAGCGCGTCGCACCAGCCGTCGGTGATGACCAGGAGGGGCGCGCCCGGCGGGAAGTCGTCGGCCCGCTGCAACAGGTCGATGCCGGGCTGGAGTACGGTGCCGCCGCGCCCGTGGACGCGGACGCGTCCGGCGATCTCCGTGACCGGGACGTAGCCCGCGTCGTGCGGGGCCGTGTCGCAGAAGACGACCCGCGCGGCCGGTACGTCGCGGGCCTCGGCGTAGGAGGCGATGGCGCCGAGGGCCTTGCCGAGCAGGACCCGGTTCATGGAGCCGGAGGTGTCGAGGACGACACCGAAGGTGCAGCGGGCGACCTCCTCGGGCGGGAAGTACCGGCCCGCTCGGGGGATGTCGGGCGTGGCGGACTGGCGGCGCGAGGGGCGCGCGTAGCTCCGTACCGGCTCGGGGCGGGGCACGAACTCGTCGAACCAGCGGGCGAGTTGCGCGTCCCAGGGCAGGGGCGGGTGGGTCAGGGCGCGGATCTCCTCGACCAGGCCGCCCGGAAGGTACCCGCGCTCCTGCCGCTGGTGCAGGTCCAGGCCCCTGCCGAGGCCCCGGCGGTAGAACTCGTCGAGGTCGACGTAGTCGCCGGGCGTGCCGAGCGGGCCGCCGAGGATGTCGCCCGTGCCCTTGCCGCGCAGCGTGGACAGACGGCGCTTGCGGCGCAGGTCGTCGGAGATGCGGTCGTAGACCTCCTCGGCGGACAGGCCCTTCAGCTCGGGGTCGTACAGCAGCCCCTCGGGCATGGTGCCGACCTGCATCTCGCACAGCCAGCCGTTGATGACGTAGTCGGCGGCGACGTTGAACAGGTACGGGTCACGGGTGCCGCAGCGGTCGCCGTGGCGCAGCGCGGCGTGCAGCATCTCGTGGGCCAGGATGAACCGCCACTCCTCGTCCTCGAAGTCGCGGAGGGGGTTGATGTAGATCTCGCCGGCCGTCGCGTCGACGGCCGCGACGGCGATGTCGTGGGCGTGGGCGATATCCGCCTTGGCGATGACCTTCATGCCGGAGGCGATGCCGCCGAGCAGGGGGTAGGAGGAGATGAACCAGCTCAGCGCCTCCTCCCAGGGCCGTTTGCGGACCGTCTCGCCGTCCAGGGAGTCGCGGCGGCCACCCGCCATGTCCATCGCGGCGGACATGGTCCCGGCGAGGGCGTGGGCGAAGGCGAGCTGCCAGTCCGGGGGCTGTCCGGCCCACTTCGGCCAGGTGAGGAGGATCTGGTCGGGCTCGCTGTCGGCGGTGCCGCAGCGCTCGTACGCCGTGGGCAGCCCGCCCTGGCGCCAGCGGGCGGCGAGCTGCTCCTCGTCGCCGTCCGGGTAGGAGGTGGGCAGGTGCTCGGGGGCGTCGCCGATGGGGAAGGTGAGCAGGAAGCGGTTGACGACGACGCAGCGGGCGGCGAGGTCGAAGCGGTCGGGCTGCTCCCGCTCCCCCGTGGCGGCCGGGACGTGCCCGAAGCCGACGTGGAGGGAGGCGTGGGCGAGGGCCCAGGCCCAGGCGCCGGGTTCCGCGAGCCGGTCGGGGTGGGCGTGCACCTCGCCCTCGGAGTCGACGGTGACGAGGCCGTCGCGGGGCACCAGCTCGCAGGTCTCGCTGCGGCAATGGGTGAGCCCCATGGAGCGCAGCGCCGGGTTGGCCCGCACCAGCTCCAGGCCCGCGGAGTAGGCGGCGCCCGCGATGTCCCGCTTCTTCTTGCCGTTGCCCTGGTTCCTGCCGCCGCCGCGGCTCATCGGCGGGCCTCCACCAGCCGGGGCATGTCACGGGCCGCCTCCACCAGGAACCAGGCGGGCAGCACGGGGTGGCCGTCGGCGTCGGAGGCGATGACGGTCTGGGCGACCTCGACGGAGATCTCGGCGAGCTGCACCAGCAGGGACTTGGCGCGGTACGCGATCTGCCGGCCGTTCGCCGACATGTGCTGCTTGCCGGCGGGCAGGTCCTTGATGAGCCGGCCGCGGAACGAGTCGGCGAGGAAGTACAGCAGGTCGCGGTCCTCCATGCGGCTCGGCCAGCGGGCGTCGCCCTTCAGGATCGCCTCGATGCCGAAGCGGCTGCGGACGACCTTGACGTAGCCGCAGAAGGCGACCGCGTGGGCGGGCGTCAGGGTGCCGTGGGCGAGGACCTGGAGGGTGTCCTCGTCGAGGCCCGGCCCGAACGAGTGCAGGGCGTCGGAGAGCATGTGCCAGGAGCGCGGGGTGGAGAACGCCTCCTCGGTCTTCGGCGGCTTGGACCACAGGTGGTCCGGGCGGTCGGTGAGGTGGTCGACGATCCAGGGGTGGATGCCGCTGCCCGCCGCCCACACCAGCCAGTCCTTCGCGGACGCCTCCAGGTGGACGTGGGTGAGCCGGTTGACGAGCGCGGAGGCGACGGGGCGGGCGAGGGCGTTGTCGGTGGCGCGGTTGCCCGCGCCGATGACGATGGAGCCCTTCGGCAGTTCGTAGGCGCCGATGCGGCGGTCGAGGATCAGCGAGTAGAACGCCTTCTGGACATCCGGCGTCGCCGCGTTCAGCTCGTCGAGGAACAGGCAGTACGGCTCGTCGCGGGCGATGGCCTCCGGCGGGCAGAACACCGAGCGTCCGTCACGGATCTGCGGTACGCCCATCAGGTCCTCCGGGGCGAGCTGCGTACCGAGCAGGCTCACGCACTCCAGGCCCAGCGACTCGGCGAAGTCCCGCACCAGGGAGGACTTTCCGATACCGGGGGCACCCCAGACGAACACGGGCCGCACGGTGGCGAGGCCCAGCAGCAACTCGGGGAGACGGGACGGGGTGACGGTGACGGCTGCCTGCAAGGGGTGGGCTCCTGGGGTTGTCCTCCGGACGGTGCGACCAAGTGTGGGCGCCTGTTCGAAGGACCGCAGCCGAATTATCAGAGCGGCCGAGGGTGCCTACGCGTCTGCCGGGTCCTGCGGGTTGGCGGGTGCGGGTTCGTTCGGGCTGGTCGCGCGGTTCCCCGCGCCCCTGTGGGGCGCCTGCGCGCCCACCGGTACCTGTGGGCCGTGGGCCTCTCTGAGCCAGCGTCTCAGGACCCGGTGGATGTGTTCCGCTCCGACCAACTCCTCGTTCTCCTCGACCGGGGCGGAGAGGGCCAGGGGGGAGAGGAGGAAGGCTCGGGACTGGCAGCCGCCGAGGCCGCCGTGGGAGCCGATCTGTTCCTCGAAGGCGAGGACCTCGCCCTCCTGGGGGTCGTACCAGGAGTTGACCATGATGTCGGCGGTGTGCGGGAAGCCGTGGGTGCGGCGTACGGCGTCGGCGGCGCCGGGACCGAAGTCGGCCAGCGGTCCTGGACGGTCGTCGCTCAGTTCGGCGACGGGGATCTCCGCGCCGTGCGCGCCGAGGACGACGCCGCCGTGCTCCTCGCTGCGGACGAGGACGAAGCCGACGCCGGGGTGGTTGGCGAGGGTGGACAGCAGGGCGGGGTGGCGGGCGTCGATCTCCTCCCGGCTCATCCGGTGCGGCACGTCCGGGAAGGACACCAGGCCGAGGTTGCCGGAGGCGAGCACGACCGGCTCGGAGCGGCGGGTCGGGCGGTGTTCCTCACCGCCCTCCTCGACGGGGATGCGCAGCGCGGCCCGGACCGCCGAGCGGGCCTCGGCGCCGCTGTGGGTACGCTCCGCCCTGCGCGGCACGGGCAGGCCGCAGCCGGCGCGCACCAGGTTGCTGAGCGTGAGGCCGTAACGGCCGAGGAAGGTCTCGCCGGGGCTCTGCCCGTGGTCGGAGAGCAGGACGATGCGGTAGGCGCGAGGGGCGTGTTCAGCGACCTGCGCGATCAACGCGATGGAGCGGTCGAGGCGTTCGAGGATCTTCTCCGCGTCCTGGCTGTGGGGCCCGGAGTGGTGGGCGACCTCGTCGTAGGCGACGAGGTCCGCGTAGATCGCGGCGCGTCCCGCGAACATGTCGCCGATGACGGCGGCGACGACGACATCGCGTTCGACGACGGTCGCGAACGCGCGGATGAACGGGTAGAGGCCGCCGCGTTTGACGCGGGGCCGCTGTTCGCGCAGGCGCGCGCGGGTGGACTGGCCGATCTCGCGCAGCACGTCGGCGGCGAAGGACAGGGCGGTGCGGACCGCGTTGGCGGGGTCGGAGAAGTAGGCGAAGTACCCGGCGCGGGACCGGTTCTGCTTGCCGCGGCGGGCCGCGATGGACAGGACGAGCGCGAGCTGGTCGGCGCCGCCGCTGAAGAGGTTGCCGCGGCTCGCGCCGTCGACGGTGAGCAGGCCCCCGTCGCCGGTGCGCTCGATGGCGCGGCGCTGGAGCTCGGCGGCGCTGGAGGGACGGTTGCAGACCATCACCTCCCGGCTCTCCTTCTCGTACCAGCGGAAGGCGGGCACGTCGTGGTTGCTGCCGTGCAGGATGCCGAGCTGGCTGGCACCGGTCTGGCTGGACCAGTCGGTGCGCCACGGGGTGAGCCGGTGGGTGGCGCGGACGTGCCCGGTGCCGGGCGCGGGCGCGCCGAGCCAGGCGGCGACGGTCGGCATCAGGCCCTTCGCGGTGGCCGCCTCCAGCACGTCGTGGCCGACGCCGTCGAGCTGGAGGAAGACGGTGCCGGGTCCGACGGGACCGGGCGGGCCGTCGGCGTGCCTGCGGCGGCGGTCGGCCAGCCGGTACAGGCGGCGCCGGTACGCGTCGTCGTCGCGTACGGCGAGGGCGCCGCCGGTGGCGGAGGCGACCGCGGACATCACGGCGGCCACGACCACGGCGGTCTCGGGCGCGGCCTCACCCTGACCGGAGGGGTTGATCCACAGGGCGATGAGGAGCAGCGAGCCGTTGAGGAAGAAGACGAGCACACCGAGGACGAGGGCGGGCACCAGCAGCAACGCCCGTACCAGCAGCGGCCACACGAGGGAGGACAGCAGACCGAAGACCCCCGCGCCGAGGGCCGCGGTGACGGCGATCTGGGTGGCGCTCTCGCCGGTGCTGGACTGGAGCCGGAAGTCGGGCAGGGCACCCGCGAGCACCAGCATCGTCAGCGTCGACACCGCCCACACGGCCAGCATCCGCCAGAACCCGCTCAGCACCCTCCGCCAACGCTCACCGCCCACGTCCGGCCACCCTTACGTCCCGTTCCTGCGCCCAGCCTGTCACAAGGGCCGGGGAGCCGGGGTGGCACCGAGGGGTGGCACGGAGGCAGCGCCGGGGTACGCCCCGGGCACGGCACGGAGCGCGCTGTCGGCCTCCGGCGGCCGGCGATGCGCGACGGCTCCCAATTCGCCACGGCCTACGGCAGTCAGCGGCTCTCGGCGGCGTCCGGCGCGCGACGGCTCCCCGTCCTCAGCGGCCCTCGACGGGCGGCGGTTGTCGGATCCCCGGGGTTCGCGGATCCCCGCGGTTCTCGGAGCGCGGCGGCCCCCGGCCCCCGCAGTCGATGCGCGGCGACTCCCGGATCCCAGCGGCCCTCGACGGGCGGCGGTTCTCGGATCCCCGCGGTTCTCGGAGCGCGGCGGCCCCCGGCCCCCGCAGTCGATGCGCGGCGACTCCCGGATCCCAGCGGCCCTCGACGGGCGGCGGTTCTCGGATCCCCGCGGTTCTCGGAGCGCGGCGGCCCCCGGCCCCCGCAGTCGATGCGCGGCGACTCCCGGATCCCAGCGGCCCTCGACGGGCGGCGGTTCTCGGATCCCCGCGGTTCTCGGAGCGCGGCGGCCCCCGGCCCCCGCAGTCGATGCGCGGCGACTCCCGGATCCCAGCGGCCCTCGACGGGCGGCGGTTCTCGGATCCCCGCGGTTCTCGGAGCGCGGCGGCCCCCGGCCCCCGCAGTCGATGCGCGGCGACTCCCGGATCCCAGCGGCCCTCGACGGGCGGCGGTTCTCGGATCCCCGCGGTTCTCGGAGCGCGGCGGCCCCCGGCCCCCGCAGTCGATGCGCGGCGACTCCCGGATCCCAGCGGCCCTCGACGGGCGGCGGTTCTCGGATCCCCGCGGTTCTCGGAGCGCGGCGGCCCCCGGCCCCCGCAGTCGATGCGCGGCGACTCCCGGATCCCAGCGGCCCTCGACGGGCGGCGCCCCTCAGCGTGCCGCGACCCTCAGCGAGCGGCGGTCCTCAGCGTGCCGCGACCCAAAGCGGGCGGCGGTCCTCAGCGGGCGGCGCCCCTCAGCGGGCCGCGACCCAAAGCGGGCGGCGGTCCTCAGCGGGCCGCGACCCAAAGCGGGCGGCGGTCCTCAGCGGGCGGCGCCCCTCAGCGTGCCGCGACCCTCGGCGAGCGGCGGTCCTCAGCGTGCCGCGACCCAAAGCGGGCGGCGGTCCTCAGCGGGCGGCGCCCCTCAGCGTGCCGCGGTCCTCGGCGGGCGGCGGTCCTCGGCGGGCGGCGGTCCTCGTTGCTCAGCGGCCGTCGTAGCCCGCTGTCGGCATCGACAGACGGCGGTGGACGCTGGCCTTCATCTGGGCGTCGTAGGCGGGTTCGGCGCGGCCGACGGTCTCGACGCGGACACCGCGGCGGGCGCACTCGGCGGTGAAGTCGTCGACGGAGGCGAGGGCGCGTTCGAGGACGCGGCGGCTGGGGGCGACGAAGAGGTCGACATGGCCGGCGTCGACGTCGGCCCACAAGGCGCAGTGGTCGGGGCGCAGACCGCGGACGAGCAGCTCGCGCGTCACCACGTAGCCGCGCTCGGCGGCCCAGCGGGCGCACATGGCGTGCTGGCTGCGGGAGTCGACCAGGAAGGGGTCCGCCTCCAGCTCCTCCAGAGGTGTCAGGCTGGCGATGGCGGCGACCCGCACGACCGCTCCGCGTCCCGCCGTCCGCCCCGGGCACTCACGGGGTATCTCCTGGCAGGACAGGGCGAAGGCGTCACTCTTGTCTCCCACGGCGTCCCCCTCACCTCCGGGTCCAGAGCCTGAGACCCTACTCCAGCCCGTAGGCTCGGGGGAGTAGCGCGAAGGAGGCGAAAGAAGTGCCGGTGGAGGTCACCTGGTGGGGTCACGCCACCTGCACGGTGGAGGACTCGGGCACGCGCGTGCTCACCGACCCGCTGTTCACGCGCCGGCTCGCGCATCTGCGCAGGCGCCGTGGGGCGACGCCCCCGCCCGAGGCGGCGGTCGCGGACGTGGCGCTGGTGTCCCATCTGCACGCCGATCATCTGCATGTCCCGTCCCTGGCCCGGCTCGCGCCGGGTACCCGGCTGGTGGTGCCGCGCGGGGCGCCGCGCCAGGTGCGGGGGCTGCGCAGGCTGCGGCATCTGCGGCTGTGCGAGGTGGCGCCCGGGGACGAGGTGAGCGTCGGTGACCTGGTCGTCCGTGCCGTGCCCGCCCACCACGACGGGCGGCGCCTGCCGGTCGGACCGCACCGCTCACCGGCGCTCGGGTTCGTCGTCGAGGGTGAGGCGCGGACCTATTTCGCCGGGGACACCGGGCTGTTCGAGTCGATGCCCAAGGAAGTCGGGCCGGTCGACGTGGCGTTGCTGCCGGTCGGCGGCTGGGGGCCCTGTCTCGGCGAGGGACATCTCGATGCGGGGCGCGCGGCGGAGGCGCTCGCGCTGCTCGCGCCCCACAGCGCGATCCCGGTGCACTACGGCACGTACTGGCCGATCGGGATGGACGCCGTGCGCCCCCATGAATTCCATGCGCCCGGTGCGGAGTTCGTGCGCCTCGCCGCGCTGCGCGCGCCCGAGGTGGCGGTGCACCGGCTGGAGCACGGGGAGAGCGTACGACCGGGGGTGGCGGAGTGAGACGCCCGTCGAGCGGGGTCGCGGAGGGCGCCCGGTGATGGTGCTGTCCGTCGCGGCCACTCCCCTGCCCTACGAGACGACGCAGCAGGCGATCGGCTATCCGACGCTGTTCCTGCTGGTGCTGGTGGGGGCGCTGCTGCCGGTCGTGCCGACGGGGGCGCTGGTCAGTTCGGCGGCCGTGGTGGCGTTCCACCAGACGGCGCCGTTCGCGCTGCTGATGGTGTTCGTGGTGGCGTCGGTGGCCGCGTTCCTCGGGGACATCGCCCTGTACTGGCTGGGGCGGCGCGGCATGGGCTCGAAGAACGGTTCGCGCTGGCTGGAGGCGATCCGCCGCCGGGCACCGGAGGACCGGCTGGCCCAGGCCCAGCGGAAGCTCGACGGGCACGGGGTGGCGGTGCTGGTGCTGTCCCGGCTGGTGCCGGCCGGCCGGCTCCCGGTGATGCTGGCGTGCCTGCTGGCGGAGATGCCGTTGCGGCGGTTCGCGCGGGGGAACCTGCCGGCGTGCCTCGCGTGGGCGGTCACGTACCAGTTGATCGGGATCCTCGGGGGGTCACTGTTCGCGGAGCCCTGGCAAGGGGTGCTCGCGGCGGTCCTGCTGACGCTGCTGATCAGCGTGGTGCCGAGCGTGTGGCGACGGTTCGTCCGCTGAGATCCCGGCCGCGCGCCTCCGACGGCCGGGGGTGTGCGCCCTCGGCTGGTTGAGGGCATCCCCGCGCCGCCCTCACAGGACGGCTGAGGGCACCCCCGCACCGCCCTCACCCGAGGAGCCGGGACGCTCCGATCGGCAGGTCCCACAGGTTCTCGCGCGGGAGGCCTGCCGCCTCCCAGGCCGTCCGTACGCGGGTGAGGGGTTCCAGGACCGGTTCGGCGGACAGGACGAACGTGGCCCAGTGCATGGGGGCCATACGGCGGGCCCCGAGGTCCTGGAAGGCGCGGACGGCCTCCTCGGGGTCGCAGTGGACGTCGCTGAGCCACCAGCGGGGGTCGTACGCGCCGATCGGCAGGAGCGCGAGGTCGATACCGGGGTGGCGGCGGCCGATGAGGGAGAACCAGTGGCCGTAGCCCGTGTCGCCGGCGAAGTACACCCGTTTCCCGTCGGGCGCCGTGAGGACCCAACCGCCCCACAGGGAGCGGCAGGTGTCGGTGAGGGTGCGCTTCGACCAGTGATGGGCCGGTACGAAGTCGAAGCGGACGCCGTCGAGTTCGGCCGCCTCCCACCAGTCCAGCTCGGTGACGCGGGTGAAGCGGCGGCGGCGGAACCAGCCGCCGAGACCGGCGGGCACGAACACCGGTGTGTTGCACGGGAGTCGCCGCAGCGTGGGCCCGTCCAGGTGGTCGTAGTGGTTGTGGCTGATGACGACCGCGTCCACGCGCGGCAGCGCGTCCCAGGCCACGCCGACCGGGGTGATCCGGGCGGGCGTGCCGAGGATGCGGCGGGACCAGACCGGATCGGTGAGGACGGTGAGCCCACCGATCCGCACCACCCAACTCGCGTGCCCCACCCAGGTGACGGCGACGGTACGCGCGTCGACGCGAGGCAACGGGCCGGGCTCGTACGGCAGCCGGGGAATGTCGACGAGACCCTCGGGGCCCGGCCGTACCGAGCCCTCGCGGGCGAAGCGCGCGAACGCCCGCAGGCCGGGCAGGGGGGTCGTCAGCCGGCCGGCGAAGGACGCGGGCCAGCGGCGCCGCTCGCCGAGGGGGCGGGGCTCGGCGGGCTCCGGGGGCGGCAGGGGGACGGCGAAGGGCGGCGCGGGCCTCGGATCCAGGGCACCGGGGCCGGCTGAGGAGGCTGGATCGTCGGTGTCCTCGGGGGGCGCGGAGACGGGCGACGAGGAGGCCGCGGAGGAGGTGGGGGTCGACTCGGACTGCTGCGTCATCGAGGAGGCTCCCATCGCTGGGCGTCGTCGAAGGATCGTCGTCGCGGACCGGACCGCGGGCGGTCGGCGAATCGGCGCGGACACGGTCCGGTGGCCCCGGGCGCCCTCGTCATCGGAGATCCTCCAGGGCCGATCCGAACAGGGTCAACGCGCTGTTCACATGGGGTAGTTCGAGGGGATCGGGGGCGGTCAGGGCCTGCTCCCGTTCCTCGTCGGCGGTGCCGAGGAACAGCCCCGTCGACAGACGGAACCGCAGCGCCCCGAGGTCGTCGCCGAAGCGGTGCCCGCCGGGCGCGGGCAGGCCGAGCCGGGCGGTGAGGAAGTCCTCCAGTTCCTGGGCGTCGCCGACGCCGTGCGCGGTGAGCGCCGGGCGCAGCGGGGCGAGGTCGACGTAGAGGTGCCGGCCCGCGCGCGGGGGCAGGGCGAGCGCCCCGGCGGCGATCACGGCCCGGTGCGCGGCGGCGGCCAGCCTCGCGTGCAGCCGGACCGCACCGGCGAGGCGCTCGCTGACCGGGCCGGGTTCGTCGAGCGCGTACGCGGCGGCCGCGGCGACCGGCGTGGCGACACGGGCGCCGAGGGCGGTGAGCACGTCGAGGACCCGGTCGCGCAGTCCGCCGCCGATGCCGTCGGCCGGGAAGCGGGCGACGGCGGCGGGCCAGCCCGGGGGCAGGAAGGGGCCCGCGAGGTCGGTGACGACGGTGACCCGGTCCGGCAGCATCTCGGCCGGGCTGAGCAGCACGGGGTCGTGCGGGTCGTGCAGGGTGTCGCGCCAGGTCTCGTCGCTGACCAGGTGCAGGCCCTCCCCGGCGGCGGCCTCCACGGTCTCGTGGACCAGTTCGGGCGGGGCCACGGTGGCGGTCGGATCGTCGGCGACGCACAGCACGAGCAGCCGGGGGTCACCGCCCTCGTCCCGGATCCTGCGCACGGTCTCCAGCAGCGCGTACGAGTCCGGTACGCCGCCGCACTCGGCGGGTGTCGGGACGTGGAAGACGGATCTGCCGAGCGCCCGTGCCTCGGGCTCCCACCAGGCGGCGCACGGCCGCGGGAGCAGGACGTCGCCGCCGATCGCGGCGGTCAGCGCCAGCAGCAGGGCGGGGGCGCCGGGGGCTGCCGCGACCCGGTCGGGGGTGGTGGGCAGCCCGCGTCGGTCCCAGTAACCGCAGGCGGCGTCCAGGAGCGCGGGGGAACCGCCGAGGGGTACGGCGTCGGGGCGGCCGGCGGCGGCCGAGAGCACGGCGGTCAGCTCGGGCAGCAGCGGCAGTCCCTGGTCGGGAAGGGGCGGACCGTAGCGGACGGGGCCGTGCCCCACCGGACCTCTTCCCGGTTCCGTCCGCCGCATCTGTGCCTCCGCGCCGTGTCGTCGCGTTGTCCGGTGCTCAGCGCTCCCGCGCTGTCCATGGTGCTCCGTCGTTCCCGCGCGTGCTCCGTCGTACCCCGTGACGCGTGTTCCACGCCCTCGGCCTGCCAGTACCCCGGCTCACGCGCCTCATGGGCACCGCGTCGGGTCGCGCCGGTCACGGCGGCGCGCGGTCACGGGGTCCATCGTCCTCGGCGGTGCAGCAGCCGGTGGACGGCCGCGCCGAGCGCGCCGGCGATGAGGAGGCCGCCGGCGATCATGGCCGGGACGGAGTCGGTGAAGGCACCGCCGCTGCCCGCGTGCACGCCGCGCTGGACCGGCGCGGGACGGTGGGTGTCATGGTGGGTGGGCTGGTGCGTCGGCTGGTCGGTGGGGTGATGCGTCGGCTGGTCGGTCGGGTGATGCGTGGGCTGGTCGGTGGGGTGATGCGTGGGCTGGTGGCCGCCGGGGTTGTCGGTGAAGGTGGCGCTCCACTGTTTCTGCTCGGCGCCGGGCGGGGCGGGGCAGACGCCGTCGACGCCCCACTCGGTGGAGCCGCCCGCCGCGTCCGGGCCGGTCCCGAAGTCGGCGGCCGGGGCGATACGGGCGGTTCCCTGGTAGGAGGGCCCGCCCGCGGGATCGTCGTTGCCGGGGATCCGTTGCAGTGTGACGGTGCCCTGCTCGAACGCCTGTGAGCTGGCGTCGATGCTCTCGGGGGCCTGACCGCCGGTGGGGTCGCAGGAGACGGAGACCGTGACGGTCTCGCCCGGCGCGGCCTCGTGCGGGGCGACCTCGGCCGCCGGATCCGCGTACGCGACCGGGGCCGCGACGCCGAGCACGGCACCGGCCAGGGCGGCGGCGGACAGGACACGGGCTCTGCGGCGCATGGGCGGGACTCCTTAGGACTCCGACTCGGGACACGCCCACCGCGCCCCGCCCTCCCCATCAGACCCCCCACCCCGACCCCCCGCCCGCCACCGAGCCCCATTAGCGGGACCGCCCCCGCCGACCGGGTGACAGCACGTTTGAGGCGAGGGGGGTGCGTAAGGGGCAGGGGTGTGGACCGGAGGACACGCGGGGTGGGGCACGCGGGGGTCGAAGGGCGGGCCGCAGGCCCGCTCCTTCAGGGGCGCGGGGAACTGCGCGACAAGCCACAACGCACCCGCACCCGCCGAGCCCGCACCCCCCGAGCTCCAAGGCGCCCTCCCCCTCCCCCTCAGCCGGAAAGGGACACCAACTCCCGCTCCAGCCCCCGCCCCCGCTTCTCCACCACGGCCGAAGCCACCTCCGCCAACTTACGATTCGTGGCCTGCGAAATACGCCGCAGCACAGCGAACGCCGCATCCGCGTCGCAGCCAAGGACATGCATCACGATCCCGCACGCCTGATCGACGACCGGCCGCGTCCGCAGCGCCGCCCCGAGCTGGTCGAGCTCCGTGAGCGCCGCCCGGTAGGACCGGTCCCGGACGATGCACGTCGCCGCGAGATCCCCGAGCGCGTGGGCGGGCCCGTGCGGCACGTCCCCCAACGCCCCGGCGCGGAAGCTGTAGAGACTGAGCGTGACGGTCAGCCCCGACCGCCGGAACGGCAGGGTGACACTGGACCGGACGCCCGCGTCGAGGGCCACGGCCCGATAGTCCGGCCACCGTTCGTCGTTCAGGAGATCCGCCGCGTCGACCGGTTCCCCGCGCTCCAACGCCGTCGGGATCGGCCCCTCGCCCGACCGGAGTTGGACCGCGACCAGTCCGGCGAGGTCGGGGTGGGTGACGGCGGCGGGCCGCTCCGCGCCGTCGTCGCAGACCATGCTGCTCGCCCCGCAGCAGTCGCTGGTGCAGCGGGCGGCGTGTTCGACGAGCTGTGAGAGCCTCCTCGCCGGAAGGGCCGACTCGGGCGATTCCCCGCGCGGAAGGCCGACATGTTCGGATTCCGGCATGCTGCGCGCCTCCTCTCGTGGATGGCGTTCCCGTTCACCCACGCGGAAAACGGACACGGCGGGCCCTGCGCGCGAAGGAGTCGGACAACCGACATCGTGCGCTGTGCCACGCCATCCCCGTGAACGCCTCTCACGCGTTACGTTCGTCGCATGGCTCAGACGGACGAATTCGGCGAGGAGCTGGCGGATTTCGTACGCCGCGTCGCGGAGCTCAAGACGGCCAGGTCGGTACCGGCCGACGACCTGCCGACGGTGCTGGACGCGGCGATCTTCGAACTCGACCATGTGGCGGATCAGTTGTGGCCGCGGTACGAGCGGCTGACGGCCCGACCGCCCGGTGGGACCGCGTCGGCCGCGCAGGAGCACCAGTTGCTGAAGGCCGTCTTCCAACTGCTGCCGCTGCCCCTGGCCCTGCTGGACCGGGAGACGGTGGTGCGCCGCCTCAACCAGGCGGCGAGCACGTTCACCGGCGTGCGGGCGGGTTACGCTACCGGCCGTCCGCTCACCGGGTTCCTGGCGCACGCCGACCGGAGCGCGTTCCGGGGTCAGGTGGCGGCCGTGGCGCGCGGCGAGGGCGACCGCAGTCTCACCGTGCACCTCCAGCAGCGCCCCTCCGTGCCGGTCCGGGCGACGTTGACGGCGCTGCGCCCCAGTGGTGAGCCCCGCACCACCGTGCTGGTCGTGCTGCAGCCGGCAGGGCACTGGGACCGGATGCCGGTCGTGGAGGGCACGGCCCGCCCCTTGCCCGACCTCGCGGAGACGACCCGCCACGCGGCGCTCATGGATCTGCTGGACACCATGACGACGGCCCTGCTCACCGTGCCCGCCGCCGAGGCCCTCGACCGCGCGGCCCGGGTACTGCACGGCCGCTTCGCCGACTGGGTCGTGGCCGACACGGCGTCCCCCGGGCTGACCCGTACGACCGCGCTGGCCCCCTCCGGCAAGGAGGCGGGTCTCGTCGCGGACCAGGATCCGGCCACCTGCCCCTTGGTCGTGTCCGCCGCCCGGGGCGGCTCCACCGCCCTCCAGGTCCGCCCGCCGGACCCCGACGCCTTCGGCCACGACACCACGGGCGCCCCCGTCCTCGTACGGGCCGACGTCACCTCACTCCTGTCGGTCCCCCTGACCGCCCCCGACGGCACGGTCAGGGGCGTGCTCACCCTCTTCCGTTCGGGCGCCCGGCTGGCCTTCTCGATGGCGGAGGCCCGGGCGATGGACACGATGTCCCGCCACATCGCCCTCGCGATGGACCCCCGCGGGTGACCGACGGGAATCCCCGCGGACAGCGTCACCCCTCAGGGAGACAGGAACGACCGGCCGGCCGAGCCCCCGAAGGGGTCGGCCGACCGGTCGCGTCGGTGGGTTGCGTGGACAGCGGGGTTCAGTCGGTGGGGCCACCGACGTCCTGCATCACCTGGTCGCGCAGTCGGTCACAGCACCGGCTGATCAGCCGGGAGACATGCATCTGCGAGATGCCCAACTGCTCCGCGATCCGGCTCTGGGTCATGTCCCCGAAGAACCGCATGTAGAGAATCGCCCGCTCCCGCTCCGGCAGCGCCGCGAGCCGCGGCTTGACCGCCTCGCGGTCGACGACGGTGTCGAGCGCGGGGTCCGGCGCACCCAGCGCGTCGCTGAGCGAGTACCCGTCCTCGCTCCCCGGCAGTTCGGCGTCCAGGGACAGCGCCGTGAAGCTCTCCAGCGCCTCCAGCCCGACCTGGACGTCTTCCTCGCTCATGTTGGCGTGTGCGGCGATCTCGGCCACGGTGGGCCGACGGCCCGAGATCGTCTGCGACAGGTCCTGGGTGGCGAACCGAACCCGGTTGCGCAGGTCCTGGACCCGGCGCGGCACGTGCAGGGTCCACATGTGGTCCCGGAAGTGCCGCTTGATCTCACCGGTGACGGTGGGTACCGCATAGCTCTCGAAGGCGTTGCCGCGCTCCGGGTCGTAGCGGTCGACGGCCTTGACCAGGCCGAGCGACGCGACCTGGCGCAGGTCCTCGTAGCTCTCGCCGCGGCTGCGGAACCGCCCGGCGAGCCGTTCGGCCATGGGCAGCCATGCCTCGACGATCTGTGCCCGCAGAGCGTCCCGCTCCGGGCCGGGGGCCAGTGTCGCCAGCTTTCGGAACGCCTCCGCGGTGTCGGGGGCGTCGTCGTGCGGGTGGTGCTTCGTGGTTGCCTGAGTACGCATGGTGCGTCGCAACTCCCTAGATGTGCTCTGGGGGACGGTCACCGTGGGGAGCGCGGACATGCACATGGAGGGCACACCCGTGGTGGATGGATCGCCGATCCCACGGACGTGCCTCCTGTCCGAAGCACTGGGGTGCGCCTGCCCCGCTTCATGCGCGGCAAACACACGCAGGTTTTTCTCCTCCCCACCGGGTGACTCGGGCCTGAGGAAAAACACCCTGGGAGGTCCAGTATGGGCACGTATGTCGCCGATCACATCCTGCGCAGGCTGCGCGCATGGGGAGTCGAACATGTCTTCGGCTATCCGGGTGACGGCATCAACGGGCTGCTCGCCGCCTGGGGCCGGGCGGAGGACCGACCTCGGTTCATCCAGTCACGGCACGAGGAGATGTCGGCGTTCCAGGCGGTCGGCTACGCCAAGTTCTCGGGCCGGATCGGGGTGTGCGCGGCGACCTCGGGGCCCGGCGCGATCCATCTCCTGAACGGTCTGTACGACGCCAAGCTGGACCATGTGCCGGTGCTCGCGATCGTCGGCCAGACGCATCGCAGCGCGATGGGCGGCTCCTATCAGCAGGAGGTGGACCTGCACACCCTGTTCAAGGACGTGGCCTCGGACTTCGTCGAGACGGTGACCGTGCCCGAGCAGCTGCCGAACGTCCTGGACCGGGCGATCCGCACCGCCTACGCCCGCCGGGCGCCCACGGCGATCATCGTCCCCGGCGATGTGCAGGAACTGGACTACTCGCCGCCCACCCACGACTTCAAGATGGTCCCCTCCAGCCTGGGCGGCAGCTCCTGGACGACGATCCCCTCGCAGGAGTCGCTGGAGCGGGCGGCGGAGATCCTGAACGCCGGGGACAAGGTCGCCGTCCTGGTCGGTCAGGGCGCCGCCGGGGCCCGCGCCGAGGTCCAGCGGATGGCCGAGCTGTTGGGCGCGGGGGTCGCGAAGGCCCTGCTCGGCAAGGACGCGCTGAGTGACGAGCTGCCGTACGTCACGGGCTCGATCGGACTGCTGGGCACGCGCCCCTCGTACGAGCTGATGCGCGACTGCGACACGCTGCTGACCATCGGCTCGTCGTTCCCGTACTCGCAGTATCTGCCCGAGTACGGAAAGGCGCGGGCGGTCCAGATCGACATCGACCCGCACATGGTCGGGATGCGCTACCCGTACGAGGTGAACCTGGTCGGCGACGCGAAGGCGACGCTGGAGCGGCTGATCCCGATGATCGACCCGGCGCGGGGACGGGAATGGTTCGACGAGGTGTGCGCGAGTGTGGCCCGCTGGCGCGAGGTGATGACGCGGCGCGCGGAACTGTCGGCCGATCCGATCAACCCGGAGTACGTGGCCCACGCCCTCGATCCGCTGCTGCCGGACAACGCGATCATCTCCTCGGACTCCGGTTCGGTGGCGAACTGGTACGCCCGCCATCTGACCCTGCGGGACGGCATGCGGGGGTCGCTGTCGGGCACGCTGGCGACGATGGGCTGCGGGGTGCCGTACGCGATCGGCGCGAAGTTCGCCCATCCGGACCGTCCGGCGATCGCGCTGGTCGGGGACGGCGCGATGCAGATGAACGGTCTGGCGGAGCTGATCACGGCGGCCAAGTACAAGGACGGCTGGGAGGATCCCCGGCTGGTGGTGGGCGTCTGGAACAACCGGGATCTGAACCAGGTGACGTGGGAACTGCGGGCGATGGGCGGCGAGCCGTCCTTCCTGCCGTCGCAGGAGCTGCCGGACGTCCAGTACGCCGCGTTCGCCCGCTCCCTGGGGCTGACCGGCATCCGGGTCGAGAAGCCGGAGGACGTCGAGGCGGGCTGGCGTGCGGCCCTGGAGGCGGACGGCCCCGCCGTCGTCGAGTTCCTCACGGACCCGGCGGTCCCGCCGATCCCGCCGCACGCCACCTGGGAGCAGATGGAGGCCACGGCCGCCTCGATCCTCAAGGGCGACGCCGACCGGGGGTCCATGATCAAGCAGGGCTTCAAGGCGAAGATGCAGGAGTTCCTGCCGAGCACGAAGCCGAAGAGCAAGAAGTAACGCTGGTGGGCACCTCGTCCGGGGCCTGTCGAGCCAGTCGGCTCGCAGGCCCCGGACGTCGGCGCGGGCCGCCCCGGCCCGGGGGGAGGGGGAGGCCGGTGTGCGATGGCGGCCCGCGGGGAGCCGGGGGAAAGGCAGCCGCCACCCTCACAAGGAGCTGCCCATGCCCGGCCCGTACAGGACGTACGTCAGCCGGCGGCGACCGCCGTTGCCGCGTACGTCACGGCGATCAGGGCCAGTGCAATGGCCGGGAGCGCCCGGGGCGGCGGGTCGCCGCGGCGCAGGTGGACCGCCGCCGCCGCGGCCATCAGCAACGCCAGTCCCGTCGCGGCGGCCACGCCGAGCGGGAGCGACACCAGTCCCAGTAGCAGCCCGGCGGCCCCGGCCACCTCCAGTGCGCCGACGACGCGGTAGTGGCCCGGTGTCATGCCGAGGTGGGCCGCCGCCCGACGCATGAACGGCACGGCTGCGATCTTCGCCAGGCCCAGGGGGAGGAAGACCAGGGACAGGGCGACGGCGAGCACTGTTCTCATGCGGTGGTCCTGCCCTTGCGGCGCTCCTCGCCCAAGCCGGCGTAGTAGGCGATGAGGTCGGGGGCGTCCAGCGCGGCCGGATTCACGACCTGCTCGACACGGGCGCCCTGGAGGAGGCGCTTGACCGGGACCTCCAGTTTCTTGCCGGTGCGGGTGTGCGGGATGCCCGGCACTTCGAGGATCTCGTCCGGGACGTGGCGGGGGGAGGCCCCGGTGCGGATGGCCTCCTTGATCCTCTCGCGCAGGGCGTCGTCGAGCGTCACCCCTGCCGCGGGGACCACGAACAGCGGCATCCAGTAGCCGCCGTCCGGCTCCTCCGCGCCGATGATCAGGGCCTCGGTGATCTCGGGGAGGCGTTCGACGACATGGTGGATGTCGGCGCTGCCGAGCCGGACGCCGTTGCGGTTGAGAGTGCTGTCGGAACGGCCGTGGACGATCACCGAGCCATGGCCCGTGACGGTGATCCAGTCACCGTGCCGCCAGACGCCCGGATAGGAGGAGAAGTAGGCGTCGCGGTAACGGGTGCCGTCGGGGTCGTTCCAGAAGTACAGCGGCATCGAGGGCATGGGGCGGGTGACGACCAGCTCGCCGACCTGGTCCACCACCGGCGAGGCCGCCGCGTCGTACGCGGCCAGCGCCACACCCAGGTGCGGTGCCGACAACTCCCCGGGCCAGACCGGGGTGTTGGGCGCACTGCCCGCGAAGCCCGACACCACGTCCGTGCCGCCGCTGATGGAGGCCAGCAGCACCCGCTCCCCCACATGGTCGCGGACCCACGGGTAGGCGGACGCCGGCAGGGCGGACCCCGTGCAGCCGACCACGCGGACCGACGACAGGTCATGGCCGGCCGGGTCGATGCCGAACTTGGCCATGCCCAGCAGGTATTGGGGGCTGGTACCGAAGACGGTGACCCGGTGTCGGGCGGCCAGTTCCCACAGGACGTCGAGCTTGGCGAAGGGGGCCGGGCTGCCGTCGTAGGTGCAGGTGGTGGCGCCGGTCAGGAGGGTGGAGGCGACCAGGTTCCACATCATCCAGTGGGTGGTGGTGTACCACAGCAGGCGGTCGCCGGGGCCTAGGTCGGAGTGCAGGCCGAGGGTTTTCAGGTGCTCCAGCAGGACGCCACCGTGGCCGTGGACGATGCCCTTGGGCAGGCCGGTGGTGCCGGAGGAGAACACCACCCACAGGGGGTGGTCGAACGGCACCGGCGTGCAGATGACATCCTCGCGGCGGGTGGCCGCGTCCTCCCATGGGATGACCGGCGACGGGGACGTCCGCGACGGCCAGGGCAGGCCCACGTGGTCCACCAGCAGGGTGGCCTTCAGCGTCGGCAACGCGTGGGCGAGGTCGAGGGTGGCGTCACGGCGGTCGTGGGTGGTGCCGTTGAAGAGGTAGCCGTCGGCGGCGATCAGGACGGTGGGTTCGAGCTGGGCGAAGCGGTCGGCGGCGGCTTGCGGGGCGTAGTCCTGTCCGCACACCGACCAGACGGCGCCCAGGCTCGCGGCGGCGAGGAACGCGACGATCGCGTGCGGGGTGTTGGGCAGGTAGCCCACGACCCGGTCGCCCGTACCGACGCCCAGGTCGCGCAGGGTGGCGGCGACGGAAGCGACCAGCGCGCGCAGCCGCTCCCCCGTCACCTCGTACCCGGCGCCGGTCTCGTCGAGCGCGACGATCGCCACGTCCTCGTCGGCCAGGTTACGCAGAGCGTGGTGGGCGTAATTGAGGGTGGCGCCGGGGAACCAGCGGGCGCCCGGCATCCTCTCCTCGGCCAGCACCTGCTCGTAGGGGGTGTCGGCGTCGATGTCGAAGTACTCCCACACCGCGCCCCAGAAGCCCTCCAGGTCGGTGACCGACCACTGGTGCAGGGCGGCGTAGTCGTCCGGGTCGATGCCCTGGCGCCGGGCGAAGTCCGCGATGCGACTGGCGGCCGCCGTCCGCGGATCGGGCGTGAAGAAGGGCGTGCTCATCGCGTCGTACTCCTCAACGGGCTTTTCAGGGGCGTCCGTTCGGCAGGAACAGGGTTTCGTGTGGTGTGCAGCAGGGCCGCCCAGTCGGCGGTCGAGGTGAAGTCGCGTCCACCGGCCGGGACGACGTCCATGACGACGCGGTCGGGGCGGAGCAGTACGGCGTCCACGCGTCCGGCGCGCAGCCAGGCGGCGAGGGTGCCGTCGTCGCCGAGGTCGGTCACGGAGAGCGCGGGTATGCCGAGGCTGTGGGCGAGCGCGGTCAGTGAGGGGCCGGGGTCGGTGGTCGTCAGGACGGTGAAGGAGTCGCCGAGCAACTCGTCGAGACGGGTACGCCGTCCGTCGACGCTCATCCACGGCTGCGGGCAGTGCGTGCCCGCCAGGCCACGGCGGACTTTGCGCCGCACGAGGGGGCCGGCGGTCAGGGGCGGGCTGAGATCGCGGCCGGCCAGCTCGGTCAGGCCGGGTATGCGGCAGGCCGCGGCCAGAAGCCTGCGGCGCATCGCGGCGGCGCCGTCCTGGCCGCCGGTCATGGCCCAGCCCATGGCGACCGCGAGGCGGATCACATGCCGTGCGTGCGGCTTGCGTTCACTCTCGTAGGTGTCCAACAGCTTTGCCTGAGCGCCGTGTCGGAGGACGCGGGCGAGTTTCCAGGTGAGGTTGTAGGCGTCCCGCAGCCCCGAGCACAGCCCCTGCCCGACGAACGGCGGGGTGAGGTGGGCGGCGTCGCCGAGCAGGAAGACCCGTCCGCTGCGCCAGCGGTCGGCGACCCGCGCCCGGAAGGTGTACTGCGTCTCGCGGACGACCTCGAAGTCCCCGTCGTACGACGGCGGCAGCCACGGGGCGACCAACTCGCGGACCGGCTGCTCCGCCCCCTCGCGCAGCCGGAACTCCCAGCGGTAGCGGTCCTCACCCACCCGCATGAAGGTGGCCGGCCGGTCCGGGTCGCAGACCTGGTCGACGCCCTCCCAGCAGCGGACGTCGGCCGTCGTGCGGACGTCGATGACGGTCCAGTGTTCCTCGAAGCGCAGATCCTCCCATACGGCTCCGATGGCCTCGCGGGTGAGGCTGTTGGCGCCGTCGCAGCCGAGCACCGCGTCGGCCCACACCTCGTGCTCGCCGGCGTCGTCGCGGTAGGCGACCCGCACGGGGCCGGTGGTGTCGGGGCCGATGCCCGTGACCTCCACTCCGCCCCGGAGCTCGCACTCGGGGCGCCGGACCAGGGCATCACGCAGCACGCGTTCCAGCTCGGGCTGATCGAACATGCTGGTCTGCGGATAGCCGTGCAGGCCGTGCTCGGAGCGGCGGAACTCGGCCATCACCCGGTGCCGGGCGTCCAACAGCCGCAGCCCCTTCGCCGGGCGGGCGATCGCGGTGAACTCCTCGCCTACGCCTGCGGCCTGGAGGATCCTGCGCACCTCGTCGTCGGTGGCGACGGCGCGTGGGAGCGGGTAGACGTCCTGGTGGCGTTCGAGGACGAGACTACGGATTCCGTGCCGAGCCAGGAGGAGGGCGGCGGTCACGCCCACCGGTCCGGCGCCGACGATCACGACGGGCACACGTGCGGCTTCATCGATGGTCATGTGCGGCTCACCTCGGGTGTTATTTCGCGTCCGTGACGGGCGTGCGCTGCTCGCCGAGGTCGATCCGGCCGTCCGGGGTCGCGATCGTCGCCGTGATGACATCACCCGCGTGCAGGTAGTGCGGGTTCTTCGCCTGACTCTTGAAGAACGCCTTCCACTTCACGGCGGGCGGCAGCAGCGCGCCGATCTTCTCCACCGCCTTGGGCGGGGCCTTCAGCGCCGTGCCGCCGGGGGTTCCGGTGAGCAGCAGGTCGCCGGGGTCGAGGGTCTGGAAGCGGGCCAGCAGGGTCAACGCCTGCGCCGGGCGGACGATCATGTCGGCGAGAGTGCGGTCCTGGCGCAACTCGGCGTTGACGCTCAGCTTCAGCCGCAGATCGAGGAGACGGGAGAAGTCCTCCGGCTCCAGCAGGGCCAGGTACGGCCCGGTCGGAGTGAAGGTGGGGTACGACTTGCTCTCGTAGAACTGCGTCTTGGTCAGCTGCACCTCCCGGGCGCTGACGTCGTTGGTGATCACGAGCCCGGCAACGTACGAGGGCAGGTCCCGCTCCTCGACCACGGTGCCGACGGGCAGCGGCGCCCCCATGACCAGGCCGAGTTCGATCTCGTAGTCGAGGAACTTCACGTGCGCGGGGCGGACGACGGCGTCGCCGGGGCCGCTGACCGAGCCGGACGCCTTACGGAAGAAGGCGGGCGGGATGTCGCCGGTGAAGCCCGAATCGCGGGCGTGGCTGCGGTAGTTGACCATCTGGGCGACCACCCGGCAGGGCGTGGTGACCGGCGAGAGTGCGACCAGGTCGGCCACGGGCGTGCCGGGCTCGCCGGAGGCGGCGGCCTCGCGGACGGCGGCGCGGTCGGCCACCAGCTCCGCGGTGGTCACGGCCTTGGTCTCGACGGGGACGGCCCGGTCGATGGGGGTACCCCCTGCTCGAGCGGAGTCGAGAGCTTGGGGGAGGACGACCCACCAGCCGTCGGTGGTACGCAGGACTTTGGTGCTCATGTCAGTGCCTTCGTGAGGGGATTGGGGTGTGGAGGTTCAGGAGTTGGCGGCCTTGAGCAGGCCGAACAGGCGCGCCGGGTCCATCTCGTTGTCGCCGCGCAGCGCCTGGATGACGTCGCGGACCCGCTGCGGGGAGGGGCTCGCGCCGAGGAAGTCACGGGTGGCCGGCGGCCCCCACTGGGCGAGGCCGCTGGTGGACATCGGGGCCCAGCCGGGTTCGACGTCGCAGGTGAACAGGTCGCCGTCGGCGAAGTGTTCCAGCATGAAGCGGTCCGGGTCGCGCCAGTAGTCGAACAGCTGGCTGCCCTGGATGTGCCGACCGATGCCCCAACTGCGCTTGTATCCGCGCTCCTTGAGGTATTCGCCACCGGTGGCGATCGAGTCGAGGTCGGTGACCTGGTAGGCGGAGTGGACATAGCCCGTGCCCGGGCCCAGGTGCATGGCCAGCGTGTGGTGGTCGGCGGGCACACCGCCCAGGTCGCAGCGGATGAACGCCATCGTCGGGCCGCGGTCGCGCCGGCCGTCCAGGAACAGGAAGTCGGACACGATCATGCCGAGGGTGTCCAGGTACCAGTCCAGGGCCCGGCCGAACACACGGGTCTCCAGGACCACATGACCGAGACGCTGGATGCGGGACGGCTCGCGCGGCGGACGCTGGGTGGCGTTCGTACGGCGGTGATCCGTGCCGAAATTGAGCAGCAGCGGCTGCTGTTCCGGCAGCGCGGGAAGGGGCGCGGCGCAGTGCACGACCCGCACCGGGAAGCCCGAGGGGTCGAACAGGTCGACCACCTTGCCACCGCCCGGCACGTCCCCGTCCCGCACGTCCCTGCCCGTCGCACGGGCCAGCCGGTCCAGGTCGGCGCGCTCGGCAGCCCGGAACGCCGGGCCGATGAAGCGGGACGTGCGCCCCTTGCGGATCACCATGCAGGGTGAGCCGGCGAAGGTGCCGCGCAGCCACAGCTCCCGCTCGGTGCGGGCGGCGACGCCGAACCCGAAGTCCCGGGCGAAGACCTCGGCGCGGTCCAGGTCGGGCTTCTCGAACTCCAGCCAGGCCAGGTCCGCCACCTTGATCACCGGGTTCCGGGAGCGGCCGGGGTGTTCGCCGCGCAGGGCGCCCTGCTCGCTGTGGAGGTCCTGGTGGGCCGTGATGACATCGGTCCCGTTGACGCGGGTTTCAGACATGGTGCCCTCCGAGCAACATCGCCGTAATGAGGAAATCATCAACTGTGACAGTTCTATCGTCAAGGTGTTCGCGGCGAGAAATGATGAAGTCATCAGGACTGCGATCGCCATCGTCCCGGCGGTTAGACTCTTCGCATGTCTACGTCAGCCCCGCCCAGCAACCGGTTCGAGCGGCGCCGTGCGGAGACCCGCAGGGCTCTCGTGCGAGCGGCCCGGCAGATACTCGCCGAGACCGGGGACACCAGCGTCAGCATCCAGGCGATCGCCGAGCGCGCGGATGTGGGTTTCGGCTCCTTCTACAACCACTTCGACTCCAAGACGGAGCTGTTCGAGGCGGCCGTGGTGGACGCCCTGGAGGAGTTCGGCCAGAGCTTCGATGAGCGCCTGGCCGGGATCGACGACCCGGCGGAACTTCTCGCTGCCGGCTTCCGGCTGAGCGCCCGCATGGCCGACTCCCACCCGGAGCTGATGCAGGTCCTGCGCCGCCGCGGCCTCGGCCACATCCACTCGGACAACGGACTGGCCCGCCGGGCGCTGCGCGATCTCCAGGTCGGCATCGCCTCCGGCCGTTTCACCACCCTCGACCCGACGGTCGCCCTGTCCGCGCTGGCCGGAACCCTGCTGGCCCTGGTGGAGCTGCGCTTCGCCCGCCCCGAGGTGGACGGCGACGAGGCCGCGATGAACCTCGCCGAGATGGTCCTGCGCATGCTGGGCCTGCCGGCGGACGACGCCCACGAGGTCGCCCGGCGCCCCCTCCCCGACCTCGGCTGACGCCACCCGGGCGGACGACGAGTCCGGGCGGAAGGCGACCGCGCGGCCGGTGAAGCGGGCATCGATCCCGCCCACCGTGGTGATGCCCGACCACAGGCGGAGCCCCTCGGGAACGTTCTTGCAGCGGTTGCCGGAGGCCGCCGAGTGGGCGGCGCTCACGGTCACGTCGCCGACGAGCGGGAGACTGGCCGTCACGCTGATCCGGCCCGACTGGTCGGCCCGCGACACCTCCGTCTTCGGGTGATGCTTCGGGAAGGCGCCTACGCACCGTCACCCTCGGGCCGTACGAGCCCCCGGACACAGGTGGCGGCATGGCCGGCGTCCACGCCCATCGCGATCAGGGCGGCGATCGCGGTGCCCGTGCCGTCGTCGCTCCAGGCCCCGCCGTTCACACAGTCCAGAAGGCCCAACAGGTACCCCTCCAGCACCCGGGCCAGCACGGCCGGCGGAACACTGACCTGGAAGGCCTCCTGCCGCTGCCCCCGACCGATGATCGCCTCCGCCAGGTCGCGCGCCGGGGCGAGAACTTCTGCGACTCGTTCGGCCCCGAGGTCCTGGGGGGCGAGACGGAGCAGGATGCGGTAGCGGTCACCGACGGGCCATACGGCGAGGACGAAGCGCGCCAACTCCGTGACGGCGTCCGCCGCCGGAACCCGCGGGGCCGCGAGTGCCTGTCGCAGCGCCTGCGCGGCGTCCTCCACCAGCCCCTCCACCAGTGCGGCCCGGCCGTTGAAGTGGCCGTACACGGTACGGCGCACCACACCTGCCGCCTCGGCGATGCCACCGAGGCTCGCGTCGGGGTCACGACCGAGTTCCCGCCTGGCCGCTTCGAGGATGCGGGCCCGTGTGAGCAGGGTTCGGCTGCGTTCAGGAGCTGCCGTGACGGGTGAGCGGGTCATGTCGGACCTCCGTTCGACGGGGAGGGCGACTCGATAGTTGCACATGGACGGGCAACAAACTAGTCTGCACATCAACGGGCAATTAACTGCACTCGGTGCTGTGCTCAGCCCTGTCCGCGCACGCACCGCTCCCCATCGATCCGCACCCCGAAGCCTCCGCTTCACCTCCTGCCGAGGAGCCCCCGATGCCGCTCTTTGCGAACACACCCGTCGAGAAGATGACCGCGCCCTATCCACGCCGCTGGTGGGCCCTGCTGGTCCTGTGCCTGAGCCTGCTGATCGTCGTCATGGCGAACACGTCGCTGATCGTGGCCGCCCCCGACATGACCAAGGACCTGGGCCTGTCCAGCAGTGACCTGCAGTGGGTCATCGACGGCTACACCGTCCCCTACGCCGCGCTGATGCTCGTGCTGGGCGCGATAGGCGACAAGTACAGCCGCCGCGGTGCCCTGGTGCTGGGCCTGCTGATCTTCATCGGCGGTTCGTTGATGGGCGGCCTGGTCGACGAGACCAACCTGGTCATCGTCGCCCGCGCGATCATGGGCGTGGGTGCCGCCGTCGTCATGCCGGCCACACTCTCCTTGCTGGTCGCGATGTTCCCTCGCGGTGAGCGCGCCAAGGCGATCACGGCATGGTCCGCCACCTCAGGGCTCGCCATCGCCGCGGGCCCGCTGGCCGCCGGGTGGCTGCTGGAGGACCACGCCTGGGGCTCCACCTTCCTGATGAACGTCCCCGTCGCCGTCCTCGGCGTCGTCGGCGCACTGCTCCTGGTCCCGCCGTCGAAGGCGGAAGGCATGGGCCGGATCGACTACGTCGGCGGTCTGCTGTCGATCGTCTCCGTCGGCTCGTTGGTCTACGCGACCATCGAGGGCCCGCACTTCGGCTGGGGCGCCGGCCCGATCACCGCTGCCGTGATCGCCGGTGTGGGTCTGCTGGCCTTCGTGGCCTGGGAGTTGAAGCACCCGAACCCGATGCTGGACGTGCGCAAGTTCGCCGAGCGTCCCTTCAGCGGCTCGATGCTCGCGGTGCTGTTCTTCTTCTTCGGAACCTTCGGCTCGATCTACTACTCCACCCAGTTCCTGCAGTTCGTCCTCGGCTACAACGCCCTGGAGACCGGCATCCGCCTGCTGCCGTTGGCCGGTGCGGTGTTCGTCGGCGCCGCGGTCACCGGCAAGCTGGCCCCGAAGCTGGGCGTGAAGCTGGTCGTGGGCACCGGCATGGTGATCGGCACGGTGGGCGTCTTCCTGCTCACACGGATCGAGTCGGGCTCGACGTACACCGACTTCCTGTCGCCCCTGCTGCTGCTCGGCTTCGCGATCGGCCTGAGCCTGTCGCCGGCCACCGACACCATCATGGGTTCCTTCCCGGAGGACGAGCTGGGGGTCGGCGGCGGCGCCAACGACACCGCCCTGGAACTCGGCGGCGCCCTGGGCATCGCCGTCCTCGGCTCGCTGCTGGCCACCTCCTACAAGGACAAGCTGACCGACCTGGTCGGCGGCCACCTCCCGGCCGAGGCCATGGACGTCGCCAAGGACTCCGTCGGCGGCGGCATCGCGGTCGCCGAGCAGGTCGCCAAGAACCCCCAGGGCGGCGCCGAGCAGGCCCAGACCCTGCTGGGGGCGGTGCACGAGTCCTTCGCCCACGCCATCGCGCACACCAGCCTCGTCGGCGGCATCATCATGGCCGCCGGGACCCTGATCGTCATCGCCGTCCTGCCCGGCCGCAAGGACGCCGCCAAGCACCGCGAGGAAGAAGCGGCCGAGACCACCCAGGAGCAGACCGAGACCGTGGGCGTCTGAGTCCACGAGGTCTGCGCGGCCCATGGCCGCAGGCCGGGGGCCGGGAACTCGTTTCCGGCCCCCTCCACCCAGGACGGGCTGTGCCTGAGAGCTCCGAACAAGAGGGGAGTCCGATCAGCCCGCGGCGTCTGGTGCGTGCGATCGCAAGGCGCCGGAAGCTCCTCGATGGGGGTCCCCCCGCTCGAGCGGAGTCGAGAGTGGGGGAGGAGCTACCAGGGGCTTTCGGCAACGCGGCGAGCGTGCGTGCCAGGCGTCGCGAGCCGGGCTCCCCTTTTGTTCGGAGCTCTGAGCGGCGCACGGCCCCGGACGGTGCCGGGAGGGGACGCCCGGCACCGTCCCTTTCTGCTGTCATGTCCGCCCCTGAGGGCCCGGCGCAACCCGGCGAAAGCGGAGCCACAAGGCCCGCCGACCGGCAACCGTGCACGGGAGACACATGACAAGACCCCGGTGCCTTCGACCGGGGTCTGTTCGTACCTCTGCGTGCGCAGCCGTGCCGCGGGCTCACCCCTCGGCGCCGGCCTCCGCGGTGGCCGCCGTGGCGGCCACCTCTTCGACCACGACGCGTGCCTGCTTCTCCGGCACGCCGACAGCGATGAGTGTGGTGACGGCGACCCGGGTGCCGTCGTCCTCCAGCGCCCCGATGTTGACCTGCTCCAGCAGGGCGACCGTCATGGCCTCCAGACCGGCGCTCAGCACCGCGGGCGGCAGATGGGAGTGGAAGACACCGTCTCGCTGCCCGCGCTCCAGGATGGCCGTGACATTGACGCGGGCGGGCTTGAGGATCTCGGCGACACGTTCCATACCCAGGTCCCGCTGGGCGAGTGCCAGAAGCATGCGGTAGCGGTCGCCGACGGGCCACATCGACAACGAGAAGCGCGCGAGCGCCCGCTCCGCCGGCTCGGTCGCCGTCGCTCCGACCGCCACGGCGGACTCGATCGCCTCGGCGGCCTCCTCGGCCAGTGCCTCCAACAGCGCGGCCCGCCCGGGGAAATGCCCGAACAGCGTGCGCCGTACGACACCGGAGGCGCGGGCCAGCTCTTCCAGGGTGATGTCCGGGTTCCGTCCGAGTTCCTGGCGTGCGGTGGCCAGGATGCGCGCCCGGTTGGACCGTGCGTTGCGTCGCTGCGGGACGCGGCCGACGGGCTGGGACACGGAAGGACCTCGATGAAGGAAGGACGAACAGGGGGGTGCCCTCATTCTGACACGCGGCCCCCGTGCCGACCCCCGGCCGCAGCCGCGGATCGGCACACCGTGATCAGGCGGGAAGCTCCTTGATGTCGGACGGCTCCTGCGGCTGGATGCCGTTGTAGTGGTGGCGGAAGTCGCTGGAGGCGGGGTAGGCGGCGCGGCGCGAGCGCATGATCGAGCCGAGCGGGCGGTGTGCCTCCAGGGCGTGCCAGGGGCTGAAGGAGAGGACGTCGTCGGCGTAGCGGCGGCGGGCGTCGCTGTAGGCGTCCTGGGCCCGGAGATGCAGCACGGCCACGGTCTGGTGCGGTGACAGTTCCTCGGGCCACAGGACCGAGGCGTCCTCCACCGGCATCCGGTCGATGTCCGTGCACAGCTGGGCCCGGATGTCGTACTCGGCGCTGTTGTCCGCGAAGAAGTCGACGACGAGGTCCCTCAGCGCCGACTCGCCGGCCTTCTTGTCGACCTGGCTGCCGGTGAGGGCCTTGACGTTCGCCGAGCGCGGCGAGGCCGAGATCTTGGCGACGTGGTCGCCGTAGCGCAGGGCGGCCATGGAGTGGAAGGTCTCGCCGAGGATGTGGTCGTTGGCGGCGGCCAGGGTCTCGACGGCGGGCGGAAGCGGACGTCCGACGCGGGTGAGGGCCTTGGCGGCCACGCGGGCGGCCGCGCCGGTGAGCTGGAGTTGCTGGTCGCTCTGGCCGGGCTGTTTCTCCAGGATGCCCTGGAGTTTGGCGTATTCGGCGATGTTGCCGAAGGGCAGGGTGGGGTGGTTGACGAGGAGGAAGTCCTGGGTGGTGAAGCCGTCGTCGAGGGCACGGGGCCCGGGGGCACCGATCACCTTCATCGCGAGGCCGCGCTGGACGGGCACCTGGTCGGAGCGCAGGTCGCCGGGGGCGGAGGAGAAGCGGACGATGACCGGGTAGGTGACCGGTTCGGCGAAGAGGCCCTGGGCGAGGGGCGCCGGGAGGCCGGACTGGATGCGCAGCTCGCCGGCGAGAACCCCGTGGCTCTTGGCGTGGGCGTCGCGCAGGCCGTGGCGGTGTTTGTCGGCGACCTGCTGATTGGCCTTGCCCATGGCCGCGACGACCTGGCGGACGAGTTCGTCCTCGTCCGGAAAGGGCTGTTCGAGGTCGGGGCTGTAGCGGACGTACGAGGTCATGGGGAGTGTCTCCGCACGGGGTGGGGGGTCAGTTGCTGCCGAGCCAGCGGATGGCGGACAGGCTCGGCATGAAGAAGTACTCGCCGCCGAGGAGGGTGTTGAAGGACTGGATGTTCTGCACCCGGCGGGGCGGAGTCCCCGGCACGGTGAAGTAGGCGCCCTTGTCCTGGAGCGAGATCAGCGGGTCCTTCTCCTTGCCCAGGCCCATGAAGTTGCCGGAGCCGATCCACTCGCTCTGCAGGAACTCCACGTTGTCGATCGCGCGGGCGCCGAGGGCGATGAAGTCCAGGCCGCGCGGTGTGCCGTCGTCCTTGAGCCGGTCCGGGGGCAGAGGGGTGCCGTAGGAGGTGCCGCGTCGGATGATCCGGCGGATGTTGACGTCGGTGAGGACCGTCAGCTTGGTGTCGCGCGGGTTCATCCGGCGGATGTGGGAGCCGAGCGGGGTGCGCAGTCCGCGCGGGTCGGCGGAGTAGTCGAAGTCGTTGATCCGGTTCGGGTCCTCGCCGATCGCGGCGTTGTCGCGCTCCGGGGCCAGGGCCAGGGGTGCGCCGCTGCGCCAGCGGCCGACCAGCTTGGCGGCCAGCAGCTCGCGCTCGGCCTCGGTGGAGGCGTTGTCGTGCAGCCACTTGTTGAAGACCGCGACGTGGGAGTGGTACTTGCGGAAGACGACGTACGTGCCGTTGCGGCCCAGGACATCCGGAGCCGGTACGGGCAGCGGCACACCGGTCTCGCTCGGGTAGCCGAGGACGAACTCACCGGCCTTGATGGGCCGTCCGTCGCCGGGCAGCGGTTCGGCACCGCTGCCCTCGACCACCGGCTGGCTGAAGCCGTCCCGGTAGCCGAAGACGTTGAACCCGTCGGCCGCGAAGTCCTGGTGCGACAGCAGCCGCACACCCGGGACCTCGCCCAACTCCTTCTCGTAGGCGGCGACTTCCGCCCGCCAGTCGTCCTCGCTCGCGGCGTAGACCGTGACGGCGACATGCACGCGCGGCGTGCCGAACGGGAACTCCCAGCGCTCCGGCGCGTTCAGGCCGGTGTCGCGCAGCCGTTCGGCGCGGGCGGCCATCCCGGCACGGAAGTTGGCGGGGAAGGAGGCCAGTGACGTCTCCGGCAGGCCCAGCGCGACCAGTCCTTGGTAGCTGATCGCGACAGCCAGCCAGGACGGCTGCGGCTCGTCCCAGCGGGCCGCCGATGTCACCCGCGGGGCCAGCCGGCGCAGCAGTTCCCTGCCCGCGGCCGGTTCGGTGATCTCCAGGATCGCGTGGGTGCCGAAGTAGGGCTCGGGCCGGGCCCGCAGCAGCGTCGCCTGGATGTCGTCGAGATCCAGGGTGGGCGGGCGGCGCAACCGCCGGAACAGCGGGGAAGGCATGGTGCGCCCGCCTTCAGTTGAGGTCGGCGAGGAACCGCTGCACGGCGGCCTCCTGCCGCTTGAGCCGGTGGCCTTCCGCGACGGTGAGGCCCGGGTGGGCGACGAACCACGCCTCCGCCGGGAGCTGGTGCTTGACGATGAAGTCCTTCACGTCCGGCGAGGTGATGCCGGGCCAGCCCTCGACGTTGCTGAACAGGTAGTCCATGAACTCGGGGATCTTGGTCGCGAAGTCGTCGATGTAGGGGTCCCACTCGCCGTCGAAGGCGGTCGCGAAAAGCAGCTTGGTGTCGTTGTCGAGGAACACGAAGCGCATGTTGTGCAGCGTGCCGACCTGGCCTGCGCCCGCCAGGTTCCCGCCGACCAGGTGGAAGAACTTCCGCAGCCGCTCGGCGCCGTTCGGCTTCAGCGGCAGGATCGTCGTCAGCTCGGACACCTCGCCGCTCTTGGCGCCGATCCGGCCGGCGGTGGTGACCGCGTGTTCGGCCATCTCCGCCTTGTCGGCCAGCACCTCGGCGGCCTTGAGCTTGAGAGCGATCTTCGCGTCCGACAGCGCGGCGTCCACCTTCTCGCGGACGGCGGCGGGGAACTCCTGGAACTTCGCGTGCAGGTCTTTCTGGCTCATGGCGCCTTCCTCAGGGTGGGGCGGATGGCAGGCAAGCGGAACGAGACCCATTCTCTGACCATCCCCGCATAACTGATTACATCATCAGTCTACTGATCCCTGCTAGTCAACGCACCAGCCGCGAGCAGGCACATGACCCACGCCACGATGAGACAGGTCGACATCCGGGGACGGCCGGTCGCGAGCGCCGACCAGGCCGTCACGCACGCCGAGCGGGCGGCCGCGGTCGGGCGCGGGCAGGCGGGCGGGGCCGTCGGGGCGGTAACCGAGCTCGTCGGTGACCCGCAGGACCCCCGCCGCCGGGTTTCCTCGCTCGCGCCCCGCCGCCGGGTTTCCTCGCTCGCGCCCCGCCGCCGGGTTTCCTCGCTCGCGCCCCGCCGCCGGATCAGGGAGCACGGGAGGCGCCGACCTGCATCAAGAAGCCGGGCTAGGCCGCTTTCGCCCAGCCCGGCGGCCGTCGGGGGGGGGCCGTCAGGGGGCGGGTACCACCGGGTCGGGCTCGGGGTCCTCGACGGGTGGTAGCAGCACCTCCTCGTAGCGGCCCAGCGCCAGAACGGCGCAGAGCATCAGCATCGGAATGATCACAGCGATCACCGCCATGGGCCCGGTCCTTCCCCAGGGAATGTGCGGTGGGGGGTGTCAGGGCGGGTCTCCCCTGCATGGACGGCCAAACCCGGGCGGCAAGCGGAACCCCGGCACGAGGAACGGAACCGGCCGCCCCCGGAACGCCCGTGTCGACGCCGGGCCCTCGGGTACGCGTGGGCCACACCCACCATGGAGGGGCTTATGCAGCGAGGCAGCGACCGCCTGAACGTCCACCGCGACGACGAGATGAAGCACGAACTTCAGGGGCTGCTCCGATCCGGGCACCCCACGCGGACGGAGGAGTGGCACGACCCGGAGCCGTACGCCGAGGACGACCCGGAGGTCGCCCACGGACCGGTGACACCGAGCCGCGCACCCGCCCGGGTGGAGACACTGCGCCTGGAGCTGGCCCGTGTTCTGGGCCGCACCTCGTTCCCGGCGGGGCCCGGCGAGCTGATCCGCGTCCTGCGCGACAAGCACGCCCCGGACAGCCTCGTCGAGCCCGTGGAGCGGCTGCCGAGGAAGGCCCGCTACGACTCCGTGCACCAGCTCGCGGAGGCCGTGGTCGGCACCCGGGACAGCGACGGGAAGAGGTGACCGGACGGGCACGGAATGGACACACGACGGGGTGCATGGCCGCCCCGCTCACGGGTACTGCGGGCCTCGTCCCACCCACGCGGGCGTGCCCCGCACCCCGGGAGCAGCTAGGAGAGGCAGACCAGCATGGCTGATTTCGTCAGGGACGTCATGACGCCGGGCGTCGTGACGGTCCGCCCGGACGCCTCACTCGTGGAAGCGGCGCAGCTGATGCGCGCGCAGGACGTCGGGGACGTCCTGGTCACCGTGGACGAGCAGCTCGTCGGGGTGCTGACCGATCGTGACATCACCCTGCGGGCCGTCGCCGACGGCGTGGACCCGCTGACGGTGAGCGCCCAGGCCGTGTGCACCCCGAACCCCGTGGTGATCGGGCCGGACGACGCGCTGTCCACGGCCGTCGCGCTCATGCGCGACCACGCGATACGGCGGCTTCCGGTCCTGGCGGACGGGCACCCGGTGGGCATGGTGAGCCTCGGCGATCTGGCCGTGGCCCAGGACCCTGACTCGGCGCTCGCCGACATCAGCCGCGCCGAACCGGACGGCTGGCCGGGCGGGAACCCCGTCTGACCCGCGACGTCCGAGGAGAAAGGAGACCGAACGCATATGCGTATCGCATTCCTGACCGCACCGGAGGGTGTGGAGCAGATCGAACTGACCGAGCCCTGGAAGGCGGCGAAGGACGCCGGTCACGAGCCGGTGCTGGTGTCGACGCGGCCGGGCCGCGTCCAGGCGTTCAACCACCTGGACAAGGCGGACACGTTCGCCGTGGACGAGGTGGTGGGCGAGGTGCCCGCCGAGTCGTTCGACGCGCTGGTGCTGCCCGGCGGGGTGGCCAATCCGGACTTCCTGCGGATGGACGAGAAGGCCGTCTCTTTCGTGCGGGAGTTCTTCGAGCGGGGCCGGCCGGTCGCCGCGATCTGTCACGCGCCGTGGACGCTGGTCGAGGCGGGCGTGGTCCAAGGCCGGGTCCTCACCTCGTGGCCCAGCCTGCGCACGGACATCCGCAACGCGGGCGGCGAATGGGTCGACGAACAGGTGCGGGTCTGCGACCACGGGCCCAACAAGCTGATCACCAGCCGCAAGCCCGACGACCTGAAGGCGTTCTGCGAGGCCTTCCTCGACGTCTTCCAGACGGCCGGTGTCTGAGTCCGGCACCACACAGGGGGCGCCCGCACAGCTGTGCGGGCGCCCCCTGCTCGTCGCCCTCGTCGCCCTCGTCGCCCTACGGTCGGCGGCCGAGCAGGCACAGCAGCGCGGTCTGGGCGTCGGCGTCCGCCGGCGGCTCCACGGGGGCCGCGAACAGCCCGCTCTTCTCCAGGTCCCCCGCGTAGGGGGCGATCTCCTGCGTCGTGAACGTCACGAGTTTCTCGGGGAGCCGCTCGTCCGCGCCGATCGCGCGGGACAGGTCCCAGGTGTGGACGACGAGGTCCGCGATCATCTGCGCGCAGTACGCGGTGGCCGGGGTGTCGCCGTACGACAGGTGGACGGTGCGTTCGAGCGCTCCCGGCGCGGTGAACGCCTCCCGCGCGGAGCGGGCCGCCGTGTCCCAGGACGTGGCCGGGTCGGGCCCCAGCAGATCCCCGTCGAACGTGTCGCCGACCTCCTCGATCATGCAGCTGTCCCGGACCAGCGGCGGCACCCACAGCTGTTCGGAGACGAGGTGGTTGACGAGGTCGCGGACCGTCCACTCGGCGCACGGGGTTCCCGCGCCCCACTGGTCGTCGCGGACGGCGTGCACCCGGTCACCGAAGAGGTCCTGGGCCTCGGCGTGCAGGGCGAGCAGCGGAGGGGGCTCCGCCGAGCCGGACGCGTCGCCGGCCGGGTCGGACGTCGTACGTGTCATGACGGCCCCGGTCCTCGGTCCCGCGCGCCCTCACGTGTGCGCCCGGAGACCACCGGGCGGCGCGGGTGGCGGCGCAGGTACTCGCCCTCCAGTTGCGCCATCCGCTCGTTGTGGGTGCGCAGCGCTTCGGACGATCCGTGCAGCAGCGTGTCGTGCCGCGTCCGGTGGATCGACTCCAGCTCCTTCATCAACTGCTGGTCGTCCAGCTGGTCCGGGTGCACTCCGGTCATGGTGGTACCCCGATCTTCGTGTTCCTCCATGAGGTCCGGGTACCCGCCCGGCAAGCGTTACCCCGAGCGGCATCCGGGAGGGAGCCATGGATCTCGCGTTTCTCCATCCACTGTACGAACATCCCGGTCCCTGGGCCTCCGTGTACGTCGGTACGTCCGCGCCCACGGAGTCCATGGCCCACGAGCGGTCCCTGACGGCGGCCGCCGTCTCCCACGAGCTCGCCGAGCAGGGGGCGGACGAGGCGACCTGCCGGGCCGTGCACCAGGCGGTGGAGGAGCTGCGGCACGACGCCGAGCCGCACGGCCGGGCGCTGTTCGCCCGTGACGGCCGGGTGGTCCTGGACCCGCCGCTGGCCGCGCCGCCACCGGCCAATCAGGCCTTCTGGGCTCCGCTGCCGCGTGCGGCGCCGCTGCTGGACCTGGCCGGGGAGGACCCGGTGTGCGTGGTGGCGTACGTGGACCGGCGGGGCGCCCGCTTCGAGCTGCGCGACGCCCTCGGCGGGGAGGACGCCGGGGCGGTGGTCGGGCGGCAGTGGCCGGTGCACCGGACGAGCACGGTCGACTGGTCGGAGCGGCACTTCCAGCTGCGGGTGGAGAACACCTGGGAGCACAACGCGGCGGAGGTCGCCGACGCGCTCGCCGTGTGCCAGGAGGACGCCCGCGCAGATCTGCTGATCCTCGTGGGTGAGGACCGCGAGCGGCACGCCGTGCGGGACCGGCTGCCGCAGCGGCTGCTGGACCGGGTGGTCGAGGCCCCGCACGGGGCGGGCAGCAGGCTGCTGGACGAGGACGTGGCGCGGATCCGCGCCGAGCACGTCCGCCGGCTGGCCGCCGACGAGGTCGAACGGTTCCTCGCGGCGCGCGGCCCGGACGCCGAGGGGCGCCGGGGGGCCGTGGAGGATGTGGCCGACCTGGTGGAGGCGGCGCGGGAGCACCGGATCGACGAGCTGCTCGTCCGCGCCGAGGGGCCCGACACGCATCGCGCGGTGTGGGTCGGCGAGGATCCCGACCAGCTGGCCGTACGCCGTACGGAGCTGCGGACGCTGGGGCTTGCCGAGGACCGCGCCCGGTCGGCGAGGGCCGACGACGCCCTGCTGCGGTCCGCGGTGGCCACCGGCGCCCCGGCGATGTCCGTGACACCGGCGCCCGAGGCCGCGGACGCCGGGATCCCGGTCGGCGGCCTGGGCGCGCTGCTGCGCTGGACGTGACCCCGGCCGGTCAGCGGTGCGCGGCGGTCACCACGCACCGTTGACCGGGCGACCCGCCACGCACGGACGACGCCACGCGCGGACGACGGTGGCACGGGCGACGGACCACAGTGGGCGCGTCCTAGCGGGCGCGTTCCACCCGGCGCTCGTCCCAGACCGGCTCCGGGGTCTCCCGTACCCGGCCGTCGGAGCCGAAGACGAGATAGCGGTCGAACGAACGGGCGAACCAACGGTCGTGGGTGACCGCGAGCACCGTGCCCTCGAAGGCCTCCAGGCCCTCCTGGAGGGCCTCCGCCGACTCCAGGTCGAGGTTGTCGGTCGGCTCGTCGAGGAGCAGGGCGGTGACTCCCTGGAGTTCCAGGAGGAGGATCTGGAAGCGGGCCTGCTGGCCGCCGGAGAGCCGGTCGAAGGGCTGCTCGGCCTGTCTGGTCAGCTCGTAGCGGCGCAGCCGTGACATGGCGGCGCCCCGGTCCTGCGCGTGCTCCTTCCACAGGATGTCGAGCAGGGTCCGCCCCTCCAGCTCCGGATGGGCGTGTGTCTGCGCGAAGTGCCCGGGGACGACCCTGGCGCCGAGCTTCCACTGGCCCGAGTGGGCCACGTCCTCACCGGCGAGCAGCCGCAGGAAGTGCGACTTGCCGGAGCCGTTGGAGCCGAGGACGGCGACCCGCTCGCCGTAGAAGACCTCCAGGTCGAAGGGTTTCATCAGCCCCGTCAGTTCGAGCCCGGCGCAGGTCACGGCCCGTACGCCGGTGCGGCCGCCCTTGAGGCGCATGGTGATGTCCTGCTCGCGCGGCGGCTCGGGCGGCGGCCCGGCCTCCTCGAACTTGCGCAGCCGGGTCTGGGCGGCGGCGTACCGCGAGGCCATCTCATGGCTGACCGCGGCGGCCTGTCGGAGTGTCAGCACGAGCTTCTTCAGCTGGGCGTGCTTCTCGTCCCAGCGGCGGCGCAGTTCCTCGAACCGCTCGAACCGCTGCCGACGGGCCTCGTGGTACGTGTCGAACCCGCCGCCGTGTACCCAGGCGTCGGCGCCCGCGGGGCCCGGTTCCACGCTCACGATCTTCTGGGCGGCGCGGGCGAGCAGCTCCCGGTCGTGGGAGACGAACAGGACGGTCTTGCGGGTCTCCGCGAGCCGCTCCTCCAGCCAGCGCTTGCCGGGGACGTCGAGGTAGTTGTCGGGCTCGTCGAGAAGGAGTACCTCGTCGGTGCCGCGCAGCAGCGCCTCCAGCACGAGCCGCTTCTGCTCGCCGCCGGACAGGGTCCGCACCTGCCGCCACTGCGCCTTCTCGTACGGCATGCCGAGCGCGGCGGTGGTGCAGATGTCCCAGAGGGTCTCGGCCTCGTAGCCGCGGACCTCGGCCCAGTCGGAGAGGGCCTGGGCATAGGCGAGCTGGGCCGCCTCGTCGTCGACGGTCATGATCCCGTGCTCGGCCGCGTCGACGGCGCGGGCGGCCTCCCTGATGCCGGGCTGCGCCACGGACACGAGCAGGTCCCGGACGGTCGTCTCGTCGCGCACGGAGCCCACGAACTGGCGCATCACGCCGAGCCCGCCGGTCACGGTGACCGATCCCCCGTGTGGCTTCAGCTCCCCGGAGACCAACCGCAGCAGCGTGGTCTTCCCGGCGCCGTTGGGACCCACGAGGGCGACCACGGCCCCCTCCCCCACCCGGAACGACACATCGCCGAGCAAGGCCCTCCCGTCAGGAAGGTAGTACTCCAGATGCGCCGCTTCGAGATATCCCATGGGGCGCATTCTCCGAGCCCCGCGAACCCGGAAGCAAACCGATAAGCCACACCGCCACCGACGCCCCGCGCCCCGGCGGGGGACCGCCCGGCGCCCCGGCCGCGGACCGGCGGGTGCTCCGCTCACGCCCGGCCGGGGACCTGCGTACGCGCTCCCCCGGCCCCAACAGGGCCGCGCCCCCCGACCCGCCACCGGCGACCGGGCCTCCGAAGGCCGCGCCCGCGCCCCGGTCCGTCCGCCTCTGGCTCCGGCGGGCCGCGACCCGAGGGTACCTCCGCCCTGGCCACGAGCCCGGAACCGCCCGGCACCCCGACCGCGGACCGGCGGGTGCTCCCCGCACGCCCGGCCGGGGACCTGCGTACGCGCTCCGCCAGCCGCTACAGGGCCGCGCCCCCCGCCCCGCCACCGGCGACCGGGCCTCCGAAGGCCGCGCCCGCGCCCTGGTCCGTCCGCCTCTGGCTCCGGCGGGCCGGGGCCCGAGGGTGCCTCCGCCCTGGCCACGAGCCCGGAACCGCCCGGCACCCCGACCACGAACCAGCGGGTGCTCCCCGCACGCCCGGCCGGGGACCTGCGTACGCGCTCCGCCAGCCGCTACAGGGCCGCGCTCCCCGCCCCGCCACCGGCGACCGGGCCTCCGAAGGCCGCGCCCGCGCCCCGGTCGGGTCCGACTCGGCCTCCGGGGGGAGCCGGTGACTCGAGGGCACCCCCGCCTGAGCCCGGCGCCGCGGGCGGGCGTGCGCTCCCCACCCGGTCGTGGACGGGCACGGACGCGGATGCGCGCTCCCCCCAGCCGCGACAGGGCCGCGCTCCCCCGACCCGCCACGGGCTGCCCTGCCTCCACGGCCGCGTCCCCGCCCCGCTCGGTCCGCCTCGGCCCGGAGGGCGGGGCGGCGCGGGCCGGTGGAGGGCGGGCAGGGCGCCGTCGCGCAGGGCCTCAGCGGCGGCCTATGGCCCGACCGCACCCCCGGCTGACACGGTTGCCGCACCATGGGGTACCCGTGGACTCATGACCGCAGACGTCGACCTCACCGTCCGCCCGCCGGGCCACCACATTCTCCGGGATCGTTTTCTCGCCGCGGACAGCCGCCTCTTCAACGCGGTGGCGACCCGCGACTGGCCGGGCGCCCACCCCATGCTGCCGAGGCTGAGCCGCGCCGCCAACCACGGCGTCCTCTGGTTCGCCACGGCGGCCGTGATCGCCGCGACCCGCAGCCCGAGGGCCCGCCGGGCCGCCGCCCGCGGTGTGGCCTCCCTCGCCCTCGCCTCGGCGACGATCAACACCCTCGGCAAGCGCACCGTGCGCCGCCCCCGCCCGGTCCTGGACAACGTCCCCGTCATGCGCCAACTGAAGCGCCAACCGATCACGACGTCGTTCCCGTCGGGCCACTCGGCCTCCGCCGCCGCCTTCGCGACCGGCGTCGCGCTGGAGTCCCGTGGCTGGGGCGCGGTGGTCGCCCCGCTCGCGACCGCCGTCGCGCTGTCCCGCGTGTACACGGGCGTGCACTTCCCGAGTGACGTCCTGGCCGGCGCCGCGTTCGGGGTGGGCGCCGCCTACGCCGTCCGGGGCATGGTGCCGACCCGCGACCAGCTCGCGCCCCCCGGCCGCCCCCGCGCGGACGCGCCCGCGCTGCCGGACGGCGAGGGCCTGGTCATGGTCGCCAACACCGCCTCCGGTACCGCCGACCGGGTACGCGCCCTGCGGGACGCCCTCCCCGGCGCCCAGACGGTGGAGTGCGAACCGGAGGACCTGCGCGCCGAGTTGGAGAAGGCGGCCACCCACGCCCGGGTCCTCGGTGTGTGCGGCGGCGACGGCACGGTGAACGCCGCCGCCGAGGTCGCCCTGCGCCACGGCCTGCCCCTGGCCGTCCTGCCCGGCGGCACGTTCAACCACTTCGCGCAGGACCTCGGCGTGGAGGACGTCCGCGACCTCGGCCGCGCCCTGCGCCGGGGCGAGGCCGTCCGGGTGGACGTGGGCCACTTCCGGTCCGGTGAGACGGAGGGCCATTTCGTCAACACGTTCAGCGTGGGCGTGTACCCGGAGCTGGTGCGGGAGCGCGAGCGCTGGGAGCGGATCTTCGGCGGCTGGCCGGCCGGGGTGATCGCGGCGGTGCGTGTCCTGCGCTCCGACCGGCACCCGCTCCAGGCCACGTTCCAGGGCCGGCCGCGCCCGATCTGGCTGCTGTTCGCGGGCAACGGCACGTACCACCGGCTGGGCCTGGCCCCCGGTCACCGTTTCGACCTCGCCGACGGGCTGTTCGACGTCCGTGTGGTGCACGGCGGGCGCCGGCCGGCGCTGCGGCTGCTGGCGGCGGCCCTCGCCGGCCCGCTGACCCGCTCCCCCGCACACGCCGCGGTCCGGGTGAACCGGCTCCGCATCGAGGGCGTCACACCGGGCACCCCGCTGGCGTACGACGGTGAGGTCACCGAGGTGCACGGCGATCTGACGCTGCAGAAGCTCCCAGAGGCGCTCACGGTCTACCGGCCCCTCGGCTGACCCCGGCCGTTCACTCAACGTCCAGCATTCAAGACGGCGGTCTCAACATTCGGCACAGGCGCGTACGGTTCCCCCAGGACCTGGAGAAGGGGAACGGCCATGTCGAAAGCACGGGAGACCGCCGTCTACACGCACGGGCACCATGAGTCGGTACTGCGGTCGCACACCTGGCGGACGGCCGCCAACTCGGCGGCGTACCTCCTCGGTTCGCTGAAGCCGCACATGAAGGTCCTGGACATCGGGTGCGGCCCCGGCACCATCACCGCGGACCTCGCCGCCCTGGTCCCGGACGGCCACGTCACCGGCGTCGACCACGCCCCCGGCATTCTGGAGCAGGCGCGGGCCACGGCCGCCGAACGGGGCCTGACCAACGTGGACTTCGCGGTCGCCGACGTCCACGCGCTGGACCACCCGGACGACACCTTCTGCGTGGTCCACGCCCACCAGGTGCTCCAGCACGTCGGCGACCCGGTGCAGGCGCTGCGCGAGATGGCGCGGGTGACGAGGCCCGGCGGTCTGATCGCGGTCCGCGACTCGGACTACGCGGCGATGACCTGGTTCCCGGAGTCGGCGGGCATGGACGACTGGCTGGACCTGTACCGGAGGGTGGCCCGGGCGAACGGCGGCGAGCCGGACGCCGGGCGCCGGCTGAAGTCCTGGGCCCTGCGGGCCGGACTCACCGACATCACGGCCACCTCCTCCACGTGGACGTACTCCACCGCCGAGGAGCGGGCCTGGTGGAGCGGGCTGTGGGCGGACCGCACGGTCGCCTCCGCGTACGCCGAGCGGGCCACCGAGGGCGGTCACGCCACCGAGGAGCGGCTGCGGACGATCGAGGCCGCCTGGCGGGAATGGGGGCGACAGGAGGACGGCTGGTTCGCCGTACTGCACGGCGAAATTCTCTGCCGTAAGCAGGCCTGACTCCTGGAATTCTGGAGACCCGGGCCCTCAGGAGGTTCGCGAAATGGTTCCCATCCTGCTGGTACTGCTGCTGGTGCTGATCCTTTTCGGTGCCGGATTCGCGGTTGAGGTTCTCTGGTACATCGCACTGGCCGTCCTGGTCCTGTGGCTCCTCGGATTCCTGCTGCGCGGCACGACCGCCGGCGGGGGCAGGGGCCGCTGGTACAGGTGGTGAAGGAACTCCCCGGGGACCGGGCAGGACGAAACCGCCGAAGAGCGGGCTCAGTCCCTCAGTCCCTGGGGAGCAGCGGTCCGAGCGGCCCGAGGTCCAGATTGAGGTCCTCGGGCCGCAGGCCGTAGCGCTCGCGCAGCTCGGTCATCCGGTCGTCCAGCAGCATCAGGGTGAGCCCGATGCGCTCCTCCTGCTCCTCGGTCAGCTCCCCCGTGTCGAACCGGCGCACCGCCTGCCGCTCCATGAGCTGACGGAGCAGTTCGACGACGGTGAGGACCAGCTTGACCAGGTCGCGTTCCACCGTGTCGGGTTCCAGTTCGAGACGGTTGCGGCCGGTCACTCGCTGCCTCCCCAGGGTGCGGGCACGTTCGCGTTCACGGAGCTGATGAGCGCGTTCAGGTCGATACGGACGAGGTCGACGTCCGCGATGCGCAGGGTGAGGTCACCGGTGATGACGACCCCGCCGGCGAGCAGCCGGTCGAGCAGGTCGACGAGGGCCACCTCCCGGCGTTCTACGACGGTCACGAATTCTCTCCGCTCATGTCACCGGAATCCATGTCACGACCGGAGTTCCCTTCGCCGGGCTCCTCACCGCTGAAGGAGTAGGCGGCCCAGGGTCCGGTGAGTTCCACGCGCAATCCGGGTTCCTCGTTCTTCGTGCGGTCCACGATTTCCACGAACTCCTCGGAATTCCGGCGCGGCACCAAGTAGGCCGCGTTCAGCACATTGCGGCCGGGCGCTCCGGAGAGGGCGGAATTCTGGGGTGCGTGCAGCCGGGTGTCCTCGGCGCATTCCGCGAGGGTCTCGTGCAGTCGGCGGGCGAACCGGTCGGCCTTCTCCCACATCTCCTCGTGGGCCTGCCGGCTGCGCCGCCGCTGCCGCAGATAGTCCCGCCCGCTGGTGACCTTCGCCGACTCCCGGGGCTGCTCCTCGGCCTCCGGTTCCGCGTACACCTTGACGCCCCACTCCACCCGGCCCGACAGCCGGTCCAGGGTGCGCAGGAAGCCCTCCTCGCGGGCCTCCAGCATGACCCGTACGCCGCTGTCGTCGTGAAAGACGGTGCCGAGGCGCAGCGGGAGCGGGGTGGTGACCACGGTGAGCGCGTCGATCACGTTCTGGTGGGCGTGGGCGGTCTCGGTCAGCCAGTCGAGGTCCTCCAGGTGGGCGCGGAGCGGCTGCTCCGCGAAGTCCCGCTCGGGCACCTCGCTGACGACGGCGATCAGGTCGTGGTGGCGCAGCAGCCGGGGAGGGGCGCCCCCGACCCCCGTGATCTGGGACTGGAGCGGCGCGCCGAAGGGCCGGCACACGGCGTACACGTAGCGCAGTCCGGTCATGAGGGCTCCTCTCTGGCACGGCCGCGCTCGACGGCCGGCTCCGGCTCACGCCGGGGACGGCCGTCGTCCAGCTCGGCGAGCCGGGCGCGCAACTCGGCGTTCTCTCGGGAGAGTTCGTCGCGGCGGGCGTGCGACGACAGGGCCGGGTCGGTCTCCCACCAGTCGATACCCATCTCCTTGGCCTTGTCGACGGAGGCGACGATGAGGCGCAGCTTGATGGTGAGCAGTTCGATGTCGAGCAGGTTGATCCGGATGTCGCCCGCGATCACCAGACCTTTGTCCAGTACACGCTCCAGGATGTCGGCGAGGTTGGCGCTGCCGCTCTGGCCGTACGGCTCGGGGGCTCGGCTGGGGAAGGTCACCGGCGGCTCCCGCCCACGGCGCCCTGTTCCTCGTCCTCATAGTCGTACGGTTCCTCGTCGCTGTCCTCCTCGGCGTCGTCCTCGTACGCGTCCTCCGCCTCGTCGGGGGCCTCGGGGTCCTCCTCGTACGCGTCCTCGGCGTCCTCGTCGTCCGCGTACTCGCCCTCGTCGGTCTCCTCGTCGGCGTCCCGGGGCTCGTCGTCGGGCTCCTCGTCGTCGTAGGCGCCCTCGTCGTCCTCGTAGGCGTCCTCGGCGTCCTCGTGCTCGTCACGGGCCTCGTCGTCGTCGCGGGACTCCTCACGCTCCTCGTCCGCCACCACGTCCTCGTGGGAACGCACGACCTCGCCGTCACGGATCTCCCCGCGCCAGCCTTCCTCCGCTTCACCCTTAAGAGTGACAAAGCGGGCGAAATGTTTGAGGTCGAGCCGAGCGCGGCGGCCCTGGGCGCGCCAGAGGTTGCCGGTCTTCTCGAACAGCCCCTTCGGGTAGTACTCGATCACCAGGAGTACGCGTGTGAGGTTGTCCGCGAGCGCGTGGAAGGAGACCGTGCCCTTCGTCGTGCCCTTGGCGCCCTCCGACGTCCAGGTGATCCGATCATCGGGCACTTGTTCGGTTGTGTGGGCCTTCCAGCTGCGGTTGGACCAGAAGACCTTCAGCTGCCAGTCGGAGTGGGTGTCGTCGGCCCGGCCGGCGCTCTTGACGCCCTTGGCGAAGGTGCTGAAGTCCTGGTAGCGGGTCCACCGGTCGTACGCGGTGCGCACGGGCACACCCACGTCGATGGACTCCAGGATCACGGTGGGCTTGTTGCCCGCCCCGCCCCCGCGGCCGCCCTTGCCGCCGCCGAGGTTCTTCAGGGCGCCCAGCACATTGTCCTTGGCCCGGCCCGCGCCCACCTCCAGGGCGGTGCGCAGCGGCCCCTTGCCCTCGGCGATCTTGCGGCCGCCCTCCAGGGCGAGCTTGGCGAAGCCGGGGCTGTTGCCGTCGGCGATGTCGTTCAGCTTGCCGGTGGTCTCGCCGAGCTTGCGGCCGAGGCCGACCAGCATCCGCTGGGCCTGCGCGGCCAGGAACTCCCGCGCCTCCTCCTTCAGGTGGTCGACGGCGGGGCTGTGGGCGAGGTCGGAGAGCGGCGTGCCGTTCGCCGCGCCCTTCGCCGTGTCGGTCGTGCCCTTCGCCGTTTTCGTCGCGCGGCCGGTCGCCGCGCCCAGGGTCTCAGTCATCGCCACCGCCTCCCCTCGTGGCCCGCGACCTGGTGGCCTTGCGGGCGGTCTTCTTGGCCGGGGTGGTCTTCCTGGCGGCCGTCTTCTTGGCGGCGGCCTTCTTCGCCGTGCCCTTGCGCGCGGCCGGGGCGGCGGTCTTCTTCGCGGGGGCCTTCTTGGTGGCGCGCGCGGCGGTCTTCCTCGCCGGACGCTCGCGCTCCGGCTCCTCGCCCTCGTCGCCGGCCTCGGACTCGTCCGCGTCGGAGCGGGCGTCGGCGCCCTCCTCGTCGTCCTCCGAGGACGCTTCGGCTCGCTCGTCCTCGTCCTCGTACGCGTCGTCGTCCTCGTCGCGGTCCGACCGCTCGGGGGCGGCTCCGGAGAGCTGGTCGCGCACCTGGGAGGTGCGCCCGTGCAGCCGGTCCGCCAGACCTTCGATCTGGCGTTCGACGAGGGCTCCGGTGGCCGCCTTGCCGACTCCGCGCAGATCACCGCGCAGCTGGTCGCCGAGCTCCTTGAACTGCGGATTGTCCTTCAGTTGCTGGGACACCAGGTCAGCGATGCCCCGCGGCGTCAGATTCAGCCGCTTGCCCGCCACCATGGTGCCGACCGCGACGGCGAACTTCAGTTTCTTCGTACGTCCGAGGACGTATCCGGCCCCGACAGCGAGGCCCAGTCCCACTCGGTTCATCATGTCGTCCCATCGCCATTTCCCGTACTCCTGCGCGCGCTGATCTCCAGCCGCTCCAGAAGCTCGTCCTCCAAGCGGTCGAACTCCTCCTCATCGATCTCGCCCGCGTCGAGCCGCTGCTCGAGGCGGGCGAGTTCGGCGCGGACGGCCGCCGGGTCGTAGTACTGGCGCTCGGCCTCGGCCAGCACCTGTCCCACCGCCCAGAGGCTGCCGCGCACCGGTGCGAACGGCAGCAGCAGCACCTCGGAGATCAGACCCATGCACTCGCCTCCTTCGACCTTCCGCGCCGTGCGCGTGGCGCGATCAGTGCGCCGCCTCCGCCTCCGCCTCCGCGTGCCGGACGGGGCCCGGCTCGACGAAGCTGTACGGCGGCAGCGGACCGTTGACCCGCAGTTCGATGTGCGGATGGCTCTTGCGGAACTGCTCCACGGCGGCGAGGAACACCTCGGCCGACTGCCGGTCGACCAGGTACGAGACGTTGGCCAGCCAACCGCTGGACTCGGGGCCCACGCTCACGGCGGTCGCGGCCGCCTCCAGCGCCCGCTGGAGCTCCGCCGCGTCCTCGGCCTCCCGCTGCTGCACCGCGCCGGCGACCATCTCACCGAGCCGCAGCCGGTCCTCGTAGGTGCCGCCGTCGGCCTTGCGATTGGCCTCCGCCAGCGAACGCAGCTCGGCGTTCTCACTCATCACGCGGTGCAGCACGCCCTGCTCGTCATGGCTGGCCTTGACGTTGTACTCGACCTTGCCGTCGAGGGCGCCCAGCCGCTCCCGGTAGTGCTCGGCACGCTCGGCGAGCACCCCGGTGACGGCCGCGTCGTCCTGGGCGACGCTGCCGAACCGCATGGGCAGCACGGAGCCGCCCCCGCCCGCCTCGCTCAGCACGTTCTGGTGGGCGAGCAGGTCCTTGCGCTTGGGGCGCAGCCCCTCGGGGGCGTCGCTGACGATCGCCGCCAGCTCGCCCTCCCGCAGGATCCGCACGGGGCGCGGCGGGTCACCGACCCCGCCCATGCCCTCGGGAAGCGCGGTGTGCGAGCCGGCCGTGATGCCGTAGACGTACGTGCTCACTCCTGTTCCTCCCTCTTGCGCGAGCTGGTGGTCTTGCGGGCCCGGGGCCGCGATTCGGTCTGGCCGTCGTCGCGGGCCTGCTTGAAGGCATCGGAGATCGTCTCGGCGGCGCCGGACAGCGCCCCCTTCGACTTGCCGCGCGCGCCGGACTCGGTGATCTCACCGACGAGGTCCGGCAGGCCGGGGTCCTTGCGCGGCCCGGCCTCCAGGTCGAGCCGGTTGCACGCCTCGGCGAAGCGCAGATAGGTGTCGACGCTCGCGACGACGACCCGCACGTCGATCTTCAGAATCTCGATGCCCACGAGGGAGACCCGTACGAAGGCGTCGATGACCAGTCCTCGGTCGAGGACCAGTTCCAGGACGTCGTAGAGACCGCTGCTGCCGCCTCCACCGCCGGACTGCTGTGCCGGGACTACGGTCATGCCGGCCGTTCCTCCTTGCTTGTCTGCGGATGCTGATGTCTGGGGACGCCGGTGTTCTGGTGATGCCGGTGTCCGGTGATGCCGGTGCCGGACGGCGGCCTAGCGGCCGCCGGAACGGCGTGGGTCGGCCCTCCCGCGCTCGTAGCGGCGGACGCGCCGGTAACCGGTGAGCTCACCGTCCGGGTCGAGCTCCACCTGATAGCTCGCGAGCAGGCTCATGGTGTCGGGGACCCTGGCCACCTCCAGGACCTCGACCTCCAACGTCCAGCCGTCCTCGGTCTGTTCGAAGGACGACACGGACTCGGGCGCCATACCGGTCAGCTCCGCGAGCTGGGTCCGCGCGTGGCGCAGTACCTGCATGGGGGTGGGACGGCTCTCGACCTCCTCGTGCCGGGAAGACCCGGACGACTCCCGCCCCTCCTCCGGTTCGTCCGCATCCTGTGCTGTCTGATCCTTCTGCGATGTCTGGCTCTTCTGCGATGTCTGACTTTTCTGTGAACGTTGCGTCTTGGACGTGTTGGATGTGTTCGACATGGCCACCTCGAACACCGAGTGGCCCTCCGGCCGTTGGCCAAACCTTCCGGGTGCGTACGGTCTCAACCGCGCAGCGTGCCGAGCCGCCGTCGGGCCGGGCCGAGGGCGCGGGCCCTGCGCATCACCCCGGCCCAGGGGTCGGTGCGGGCCTGGTCGACGGCGTCCTCGATCGTCCAGCGGCGCGCGTCGACGGCGGGGTCGTCGAGCTGCTCCCAGGTGATCGGTGTGGCGACGGGGGCGCCGGGGCGGGCCCGTACGGTGAAGGGGGCGACCGCGGTCTGGGCGTAGGCGTTGCGCTGGATGTCGAGGTAGAGGCGCCCTCCCCGGTCCTTCTTGCGGACGGCGGTGGTGAGCCGCTCGGGATGGGCGCGGACCAGTTCCTCGGCGATCTCCCGGGCGACGTCGCGCACCGCGTCGAAGTCGTCGTGCCCGTTCACCGGCACGACGACGTGCAGACCCTTGGAGCCGGTGGTCATCGGCGCCGACGGCAGCCCCAGCTCGTCGAGCAGGTCCTTGACATCGTGGGCCGCTCGGCGGACCTGGTCGAAGTCGTCCTCGGCCGGGTCGAGGTCGAGGACCATCCGGTCGGGCCGGTCGATCCGGCCGGTCCGGGAGAGCCAGCGGTGCAGGGTGACACAGGCCTGGTCGGCGAGGTGGACGAGGGTGGCGGTGTCGTCGCAGACCGTGTGGACGACCGTGCCGCCCTCCTTGGCCACCTCCACCCGCTCGATCCAGTCGGGATAGTGGTCGGGGGTGTTCTTCTGCATGAAGGTGGGGCCGCCGAGACCGTCCGGGTGCCGTTCCAGCATCAGCGGACGCCCGCGCAGATGCGGCAGCATGAACGGGGCGACGGCCCGGTAGTACGCCACGAGGTCGCCCTTGGTGTACTCCTTGCCGCCGCCCTGCCCCTGCCCACCACCGTCCGCGGGGAAGAGCACCTTCTCGGGGCGGTGGATCTCCACGCCCCGCCGACCGACCCGCAGGGTGCGTGCCGCCCCCATGGTCAACTCCTCACTCCGTACGGACCGTTCCCGCCGTGCCGGTCAGGGCGCGATCGCGTGCTCCACCAGGAGGCGGCCGGCCGCTGCGATCGCCTCCGCGTCGATGCCCGCCTCGTGCAGCTGCTCCTCGGGGGAGGCGGAGCCCGGCATGTTCCGCACCGCGAGGCGCACCAGGCGGGGCACCGGCCGCCCGTCGGCGAAAGCGTCCAGGACCGCGTCGCCGAGGCCGCCCTCCGCGTGGTGGTCCTCGACGGTGAGGAGGCAGCCGGTGCGCTCGGCGGCCTCCCGCAGGGTGCGGCGGTCGACGGGCTTGACCGAGTAGAGGTCGATCACCCGGATCGGGATGCCCTCGCGGCCCAGCGCGTCGGCGGCCTTCAGCGCCTCGTGGACGGTGATCCCGGCGGCGACGACGGTCAGCCGGTCGTCGTCCGAGGCGCGCAGCACCTTGCTGCCGCCGACGGGGAAGTCCTCGGTCGGGCTGTAGACGACGGGGGTCTCGCCCCTGGACGTGCGCAGATAGCGGACGCCTTCGAGGTCGGCCATGGTGCCGACGAGCTTGGCGGTCTGGTTGGCGTCGCACGGGTACAGCACGGTCGAGCCGTACACGGCGCGCATCATCGCCAGATCCTCCAGGCCCATCTGCGAGGGCCCGTCGCGGCCGATCGCGACCCCGGCGTGCGAGCCGGCGAGATTGATGCCGGCCCCGCTGATCGAGGCCATGCGGACGAAGTCATGGGCGCGGGTGAAGAACGCGGCGAACGTCGAGGCGAACGGCACCCAGCCGCGCGACGCGAGTCCCACCGACGCGGCCACGAGTTGCTGTTCGGCGATGTAGCACTCGAAGAACCGGTCGGGGTGTTCCTTGGCGAAGAACTCGGTACGGGTGGAGTCACCGACCTCACCGTCCAGGGCGACGACATCACCGCGGGCACTGCCCAGCGCGGCGAGCGCCTGCCCGAAGGCGTCGCGGGTGGCCACCTCGTCGCCGATGTCGTAGCGGGGCAGCTCCAGGTGCCCGGTCCGTACGGCGTGCAGCATTCGCGCGGCGGGCGGCTCGGGCGCCTCGACGCGGAGGTCGCGCGGGCCGCCGAGCTCGGCGATCGCCTCGTCGGCGTCCTTGAGGGGCTTGCCGTGCAGCCCTTCGCGGTCCTGGACGGCCTCGACGCCCTTGCCCTTGAGGGTGCTGGCGAGGATCACGGTGGGCTGGCCCTTGGTGGACTCGGCCTCGCCGTAGGCGCGGTCGACGGCGTCCACGTCGTGGCCGTCGATCTCGATCGTGTGCCAGCCGAAGGCGGCGAAGCGGCGGGCGTAGGCGTCCAGGTCATGGCCGTGCCGGGTGGGGCCGCGCTGGCCGAGCCGGTTGACGTCGACGATCGCGGTCAGGTTGTCGAGGTGCTCGTACGCGGCGTGCTCGGCGGCCTCCCAGACGGAGCCCTCGGCGAGCTCGCTGTCCCCGCACATCACCCAGACCCGGTAGCCGGTGCGGTCCAGCCGCTTCCCGGCGAGCGCGATGCCGACGGCCACGGGCAGGCCCTGGCCGAGGGACCCGGTGGCCGTCTCCACCCAGGGCAGACGGCGCGGCGTGGGGTGCCCTTCGAGGCGGCTGCCCAGCTTGCGGTAGGTCATCAGCTCCGTGTCGTTGATCGCCCCGGCCGCCTTGTACGCCGCGTACAGCAGGGGCGAGGCGTGGCCCTTCGAGAGCACGAAGCGGTCGTTGCCGGGGTGCTCGGGCCGCTCGAAGTCGTAGCGGAAGTGCCGTGCCATCAGCACCGCCATCAGTTCCGCCGCCGACATCGACGACGTGGGATGCCCGGACCCGGCCGCCGCCGAGGAGCGAATGCTGTCGACGCGCAACTGCTGTGCCAGTTCGTTCAGTTGACGGCTGTTCATGAGTCTCCTTCCGCACCCGGTGCGGGCTTGTGCGAGGGGTCGGTCCGCTTCGGCGACGCGGGGGCGGGTACCTTCGCCAGTTCCGGGGAGGCCGTGTCCAGGGGGACCGACCAGGAGCGGACGAGGCCGAGTTGGACGCCCTGGCGGGGCAGGACCGCGTCGAGGAGCCAGTCGGCGGCGACCCGGACGCGGTTGCCGGGCATCGCGGCCAGGTGGTAGCCGCGGGTGACGGCTCCGGCGATCGGCCCGGACAGGGGGATGCCGAGGGGGTTGGCGGCGGCCTTGACCCCGCCGAGGTCCACGACGAAGCCCAGGTCGCTGTGGCGGTACGGCTTCGGCTCGCCCCGGCCGAGGGAGGCGGCCACATTGAGGGCCGCGACCTTGCCCTGCCGCCAGGCGTGCTGGGCGGTCATCGGCGTGTACGAGCCGGGCTTGGTCAGATCGGGCACGGCGGCCGCGTCCCCGCAGGCGAACACCTCGGGGCGGCCGGGCACCTGGAGCGTGGGCTCGACGAGCAGCCGGCCGCGTTCCATGGGCAGCCCGAGCGACTCGGCGAGCGGATCGGGCCGTACGCCCACGCACCACACCACGGTGCGGGTGTCGACGAACTCCCCGTCGCTCAGCAGCACTCCGGTGGAGGTCGCCTCCTTCACGGAGGTCCCCATCCGCACGTCGACGCCCCGCTGCCGCAGCACCCGGTCGGCGGTCGCGGACAGCCTCTCGTCCATCTCCGGCATCACCCGCTCGGCGATGTCGAGCAGCATCCACCGGGGCCGCACACCGTCCCAGCGTGGCTGCTTGCGCACCAGCTCGTCGGTGAACAGCTGCCCCTGGGCGGCCACTTCGGTGCCGGTGTACCCGGCGCCGACCACCACGAAGGTGCAGCGCGAGCGGCAGGCCTTGGGGTCCTCGGAGCCGGCGGCCAGCTCGATCTGCCGGGTCACGTGGTCGCGCAGGTACAGGGCCTCCGGCAGACCGCGGAAGCCGTGGGCGTGCTCGGCGACGCCGGGAATGGGCAGCAGCTTGTTGACGCTGCCGGCGGCGAGCACCAGCCGGTCGTAGGTCAGGGTGCCGACACCGCCCTCGGGGTCGGCGTAGCGCACGGTGCGCGCGTCCAGGTCGATCTCGTCGGCCTCGCCGAGCACCAGGCGCGTGTGGCGCAGGGTGCCGGTGAGGGAGACGGTGACCCGGCGCGGTTCCAGGATGCCGGCGGCGACCTGGGGCAGCAGGGGCAGATACAGGAAGTAGTCGGTCGGGTTCAGCAGGGTGATGTCGGCCTTGTTCCGGGTCAGCCGCTCCAGGGTGCGGGCCGTCCGGTAGCCGGCGAAGCCGGCACCGACGATCACGATGCGGGGTCGACTCACGGTTCGCCTCCGGCGGGGTCGCGCGTACGGAGTCCTCGGTCGTGGAGTCCTCGATGGTCCGGTCTGGGCGTACGGCCTCGCTCTCGGGGCTTCCGGCCCACGCCGTACGGGCTTACCGCGTCCCCCTGGTGGGGTCGCCCAAACCGGCGGGGGCGGCGAGGCCGCGGGTTTCCACCGTGACCTCCGGGTACCCGGACCGCGACCTGACCCGCACCAGCCAAGGACACCCCCCATGCCCGAGTTCGGCTACTTCCTGGCGACCGAGGAATTCGGTCCCGCTGACCTCATCGAGCAGGCGAGGATGGCCGAGCAGGCCGGATTCGACTGCCTGTGGATCTCGGACCACTACCATCCCTGGAACGACGAACAGGGCCAGAGCCCCTTCGTGTGGTCGGTGATCGGCGCTCTCTCCGAGGCCGTGTCGCTGCCGGTGGAGACGGCGGTGACCTGCCCGACCGTCCGGATCCACCCGGCGGTGGTGGCGCAGGCCGCGGCGACCAGCGCGGTGATGACCGGGGGCCGGTTCCGGCTCGGCCTCGGCTCGGGCGAGGCCCTCAACGAGCACATCCTCGGCACACTCCCCCACTGCCTCAAGGGCGTGGGGGGACCCCCAGGCCGCCGGCGAACGTGCGCCTGGAGATGCTGGAGGAGTCGATCCAGATCATGCGGCGCCTGTTCACCGGCGAGGAGGTCACCCACCACGGGCCCCACTACACCGTGGAGAACGCCCGCCTCTACACGGTCCCCGACGAGCCCGTCCCGATCGACATCTCCGGATTCGGACCCAAGGCCGCCGGGCTGGCCGCCCGCGTCGGCGACGGCTTCATCACGATGGGCCCGGACGAGGAGATGGTGACGCAGTACCGCAAGGGCGGTGGGGGCGGCAAGCTCGTCAGCGGCGGTACGAAGGTGTGTTGGGGCCAGGACCGCGAGGAGGCCGTCCGTACGGCCCACCGCCTCTGGCCGAACCAGTACCTGCCCGGCGAGATGGGCCAGATCCTGCCGACGCCCCGCCATTTCGAGCAGCTGGGACCGCTGGTGACCGAGGAGACGGTCGGCGAGAACACGGTGTGCGGCGACGATGTCGACGAGCACGTCCGTGAGCTTCGGACCTTCGTCGAGGCGGGCTTCGACCGCGTGTACGTCGGTCAGATCGGCCCCGACCAGCGCGGCTTCTTCGACTTCTACCGCACGAAGGTGCTGCCGCAGCTCCGCCAGGGCTGACCCCGGAAGACCCCCGGTTTCTCGGCCCGGACGGTGCCTTCTCTCCCCGTCGTCCGGGCCGAGCGCACGTACGGACGCGCTCTCCCCGCTGTTCCGACCGGCTGTTCGTACCGGCTCCCACCGGCTGTTCGTACCGGCTGTTCCTACCGGCGCGACGGCGTCCGGCCCAGGCGACGCAGACCGGCCGTCAGCGCGGCCCCCAGCCCGCCGATCGCGACCACCGCGCCCACCCGGTCGCGGTTGCGTGACGCCCAGTCCTGCGCGCTCCTGGTCCGGGCCTCGGCGTCGAAGCGCCCGTGCGCCCCGTGGTCCCGCCCGTGGGGGCCGTCCGCGGGCACCCACAGGTTGCCGTTCCCGCGGTGCTCGCCCGGGTCCTGCTGGGAGGCGAACCCGGTGCGGCCGAGGTACCGGTCGAGGAGCCCCGGCGCGACGGCGTTGGCGATCAGGGTCGCCGCGGTCGAGCCGCCCACCCAGTACTCGCGTCGCCGCCCGTGCCCGGCCGCGTGCACGACCGCCCGCGCGGCGACCTCCGGCTGGAAGATCGGGGCGACGGGCCGCGCCCGTCCCGGCAGCCGGCTCAGCACCCACTCGAACTGGGGTGTGTTCACGGCCGGCAGCTGGACCATGGTGGTCCGCACCCGCGAGCCGTCGTGCAGCAGCTCGCACCGCAGCGACTCGTTGAAGCCCTGGATCGCGTGCTTGGCGCCGCAGTACGCGGACTGGAGCGGGATCCCCCGGTAGGCGAGCGCCGAGCCGACCTGGACGATGGTGCCGTGGTCGCGGGGCAGCATGTGCCGCAGCGCGGCCCGGGTCCCGAACACATGGCCCAGGTAGGTCACTTCGGTGACCCTCCGGAACTCGTCGGGGGTGATGTCCTGGAAGGGCGCGAAGATCCCGGCGAAGGCGTTGTTGACCCAGACGTCGATGTGCCCGAAGGCGTCGACGACCTGCTGGGCGGCGTCCTCGACCGCCTTGGCGTCGGCCATGTCGACGGGCACGACGAGGGCCTCGCCCCCGGCCCGCTCGACGTCGTCGGCGGCCGCGGCGAGGCCCTCACGTCCGCGTGCGAGCAACGCCACCCGGTCGCCCCGGGCGGCGAACGCCACGGCGGTGGCACGGCCGACGCCGGCGCTGGCCCCGGTGACCACCACGGCCCTGCGACGGCGTCCCGACGGCGCGGCGCCCATGGCGCGTCACGCCCTGTGGTGCGGTGTCTCCGGGTCACCGCCCGGCGCGGGCGGTGACCCGGTCGGCGTACCCGGCACCGGCCCGGCGGCCGGGGCGACGGGCGGGACCGGCGGGTAACCGGCCGGCGCCACACCACCCGGCGGCATGCCCGGCGCGATGTCGCCGGCGCCATGGCCATGGTCGGCTGCGCGCTCGGCTCCGTGCCCGGCTGCGTGCCCGGCGCCGGGCCGGGACGCGGAGGGACGGGCCGCGCCCCTCAGTACGTACGCCACGGCGCCGAGCACGACGGCCGTGATCAGCGCGGCGGCCCAGTCGGGCAGGACCAGCGAGAGCGCCAGACCGAGGGCGAGCGCGAGCGCGGCACCCGCGTACAGGGCGAGGGCACCGGACGCGGCGTAGAGCGCGGCCCGGCGACGCTGTTTGCGGGTCTGCTGCCGCAGTTCGTCCCGCACCGTCTCGCGGGCCACCAGCGCCAGCTCGTCGACCAGGTGCTTGTCCAGATGTTCCAGATGATCCAAGCGGTCCATGCCGCCCGAGTACCCGATGCCCTCCCCGGGTAACGCGGCGCGCGGGCCCCGCGGGCGGCCCGCACCCGTACCCCGCCGGCTCCGGCCGTCCGGAGATCTCCCGCGTGGCCGGTCCCGGCGGTTTTCCAACTAGGCTTTTCCGTATGGAGATTCTCGGAACCACGCTCCGTATCTGCGTCGACGACCTTGAGGCCGCGGTGCCGTTCTACGAGAGACTCTCGGGCGGACCGGCGATGCGCTTCGAGCGCGGTGGCGTCCAGGTCGCCGCCATCGGGTGCTTCCTGCTGATGAGCGGCCCGGAGTCCGAGCTGGAGGTGCTGCGGAAGGTGGCCGCGACCATCGCGGTCGAGGACGTCGACGAGGCGAACCGGGTGCTCACCGCCTCCGGCGCCCGGGTCCTGGCGGGCCCGGTGCCGACGCCCGTCGGCCGCAATCTGATCGCCGTGCACCCGGACGGCTCGGTGTACGAGTACGCCGACCGTCGCGCACCGGGATAGCCCCGGCGGTGCCTCAGCTCCCGGACCGGCCGGCGAACGCGGCGACCACGATGTCCGTGAGCAGCGCGCCCGCCGTGCCGTCCGGGTCGAGATCGGGGTCGTAGATGGTGACGTTGAGGCCGACGCAGTGCGGTGACCTCACCAACGGGCCGAGCAGCGCGGTCAGTTCGTCGGGGAGCAGTCCGTCGGGGTCGGGGCTGTCGACGGCGGGCATGACGGACGGGTCGAGGACGTCGGCGTCGAGGTGCACCCAGAAGCCGCCGAGTTCGGGCGTCTCGTAGCTCTGCGCGGTGACCCGGGCGAGGTCGTCCGGGCCCCAGGTGCGCAGGTCGCCGACGGTCACCACGGGGATCTTCAGGTCGGCCGGCTCGGTCCGGTCGTCCTCGAAGGCGTCCCGGATGCCGAAGAGGCGCACGTCCTCGTCGCGCGGATACGGCTTCAGGCCCTCCAGGTCGGTGAGGTCGTCCTGTCCGCGGCCGGTGGCGAGGGCGAGTTCCTCGCCACCGGCAGCGCCGATCCGGTCCGAGTTGCCGGGGTGCCGGAAGTCGGCGGACGCGTCGATCGCGACGAGCCTGTACCGCCCGATCCGTCGCATCGCTAGTGCCGTGACCGGAAAGGTTTGCCGGGAGGCTCGCGGCGTCCGGTGCTGGGGGCACCTCCCACGCCATTCAGGCAGTGGGGGAGCATCGCAAGGCGGAGCATCGCCCGCGTACTGGATGTACGCGGGTGATGCGACAACGCGGCGAGGTGCCGTGCCGGGCGTCGCGAGCCGGTGAACCTTTCCGGTCACGGCACTAGGGAGGCACCGAGCTGGATCGAGCAGTCGCCGCCGAGGACGACGGGCAGCTCCCCGGCGCGCAGGTGCCGCTCGACCCGGTCGGCGAGCCGACGGGTGTACGAGGCGAGCGCGGCCGCGTTGAACACCCCGTCCCCCTCCTGCCAGTCCCCGCGGTCGTACCGCGGCGGCACCACCACACCGCCCTCCAGGGCGCCCAGCCTCCGTACGATCCCCTGCTCCCTGAGCGCCCCCGCGAGCTTGTAGCAGCCGGGCACGGTGCCGGGGGCGGGCGGCCGCAGGCCGAGGTTCGAGGGGGCGTCCACGACGACGAGGTTCCGCATGGCCCCATCCGGCGCCGTCGAGCGGACCCGCGGGGCCGGAACGCGTCGACGGACCGGGCCGGGCCACATCGGGGCCCCCGACGGGCGTGGTTCAGCCGCGCCGCCCGAGGCGGATCGTGCGCTCCCCCGGCACGAACGCGTCGAAGGACTGCTCCCAGGACTCACCGGGCCAGTGGTAGGTGACGCGTCCCTCGCCGGGCCGGTAGTGGGCGGTGTAGACCGTGCCGAGCCCCTCGTCGTACGCGGTCTGGTGGAGCGGCGGCTGAAGCATCGCCGCGACGTCCACGCCCGCCGCGCGGACCGCCGCCAGCCGCCGCCCGGTCCGGGAGAACCGCTCCTGCTCGTCGGGCACCGGCAGATGCTGGTGGTTGGCGGCGCAGGCGTCCGGGGCCTCGGTGAGCTCGATGTCCGGCCCCACGTACACGGTGACCGCCCGCTCGTGGTCGACGAGGGTGATGTTCTGCGGGAGGGAGATCGGGATGGATCGCAGCCTGCGCACGGCCTCGTCGACGGTGTCGCAGGTCTCCAGCAGATAGCGCAGCACGATGAGCACGGCGAAGCCGGGGCCGTGGACGAACCGCCCTCCGAAGGTGAGCGACACCGCCAGCCCGGCGTCGTTCATCCCGTCCAGCAGCCCCCAGGCCGCGTCCTGCATACCGATCACCGGGCGCAGGAAGTCGGACCGGACGATCACGCCCTCGCACTCGTCGGGGTCGAAGTCGTAGGTGCGCAGCAGGGTTCCGGCGCCGCCGATCTGGGTGCAGCCCGAGAAGAAGGGGCGCAGGGTCGCGAGGGTGAGGAAGGCCTCCGCGTCGGGCCGGTCGAGCTGCCGGACGAGCCGGTCCAGTACCGGGACCAGCTCCGGCATGTGCGTCTCGAACAGCTTCCGGGCCCGCTCGGCGCCCTCGGGGGTGCGGCCCTCCTCGGTCATCCACCTCTCTGCGAGCGACCACAGCGGGCGTGTGTGAGCGGCCCACCGTCCGTCCCCGCCGTCGCCGACGTCGATCGCGCGAAAGGTCTTCTCCAGGTCCCCCATGACGGCTGCCGCTCCCTCGTGCACACAGTGGGTCGACGGCAACGTAGTTAATTTCAGGGGCGGTTGGCCAGATCGTCGGACCGCATCCGCGTCGTGAGCGCCCACCGCTCGTGGTCCCGCCAGGCCCCGTCGATGAACAGGAAGTCGGGTGAGAAGCCCTCCAGCCGGAACCCGCAGTGGCGGGCCAGGGCGATGGAGGCGGTGTTGCCGGGCTGCACGTTGATCTCCAGCCGGTGCAGCCCCAGGGCGGTGAACGCGTGCTCGACGACCAGATCGAGCCCCTCCCCCATCAGCCCCCGTCCGGCGGCGTGGGCGAAGGCCCCGTAGCCGAGGGCGCCGCACTGGAAGGCGCCCTCCACGATGTTGTTGATGTTGATGAACCCGGCGATGGCCCCGCCGTCCCGCTCGCACACCAGGAACCCGGCCTTCGTGGGGTCCTCAATGAGCCGCCCCGCGTAGGTGGCGTACGCGACGGGCGTGGTGGGCGGAAACAGCCACGGGCGATGCAGGTCCCGGCTCTCCCGCGCCCGCGCGATGAACTCGGGGCCGTCGTCCAGGGTGAAGTGCCGTATCCCCACACGGGGGCCCTCGGCGAGGTGGCGGACGTTCTCGGACACCCCGCCACGGTACGCCGGGCCGTCCCGCGCCCGCCGCCCGGCCCCGGCCCCGGCCCCGGGGCCGTCGGTCGTCTCAGCGGCGTTTCATGTAGTACGCCCAGTACGCCCCGCACACCGCTCCGATCAGCGCCGTCCCGAGCAGCGCCAGCCACAGCGGCATCGTGACCTCGGGGACCAGCAGCCGGATCTTGGTGGTCCGGGTGTTCTCGAAGATGAAGACGAGGGCGAGCAGGGCGAGCACGCCGACGGTGACCCTGCCGGGCGTCAGCATGTCACCCCACTGCCGGTGCCCGCGTGCCGTGCCCCTGCCTCGGTCGGACGCGGTGGTCTTCGGGCTCATACGACCAGGATGCGACGCGGCGGCGCTCCCCGCCCGGCGGGAGCGCCTCGCAGCGGCGCCGGCTCGGACCAGCGCCGACTCAGACCAGCGCCGGCTCAGACCAGCGCCGGCTCGTCCAGCGTCAGCGTGCCCGCGTCCGCGTCCAGTTCGGCCGTCACACCGAACGGGACGGTCAGCGCGCCGTCGCAGTGGCCGAAACCGAACTCCTCCACCGTCGGCACGCCGAGTCCGCCGAGGCGGTCCACGAGCAGGGCCCGGACCCCCTCGTACGGCTCGCACTGGGCCCAGGAGCCGAGGAGGACCCCGGCGACGCCGTCGAACCAGCCGGCCCGCAGCAGCTGGGTCAGATAGCGGTCGAGGCGGTAGGTCTCCTCCCCGACGTCCTCCAGGCAGACCAGGGCGCCCCGCGCGCCCGGCCGGGCGTACGGGTTGCCGAGTTCCGCGGCGAGCAGGCAGAGGCAGCCGCCGAGCAGGACGCCCCGCGCCCGGCCGGGGACGAGGGCGGTGCTGGCCTCGGCGGTGATCGTGCGCACCGACTCGGGAGCGAAGAGGGTGGCCCGCAGATGGTCCTGCGCGCGGGTGTTCTTGAGGAAGTCGAGGCCGGCGGCCATCGGACCGTGCAGGGTGACAAGACCGGCGCGGGTGGCGAAGGCCTCGTGGAGGGCGGTGATGTCGCTGAACCCGACGAGGGTCTTCGGCCCGGCCGCGCGGACGGCGTCCCAGTCCAGCAGGTCGGCCATCCGCTGTACGCCGTAGCCGCCGCGGGCGCACACGACGGCGGCCACGGACGGGTCGCACCAGGCGGCCTGGAAGTCGGCGGCCCGGTCGGCGTCGGTGCCGGCGAGGTAGTCGAAGTCGGGGTGCCGGTCGAGCGTGTGCGGTGCGACGACGGGGTCGAGGTCCCAGCCGCGCAGGAGGTCCAGCCCCGCGCTGAGCCGCTCCTCGGGCACCGGCCCGCTGGGGGCGACGACGGCCACCCGGGCGCCGGGCACGAGGCGGGCGGGCCGGGTCAGCGGGGTCACGGCGGGCGCCGGGGGGCGGGTCGGCGGGGGTGTGGTCACTTGGCGAGCTCCAGGGTAGGGATTCCAGGAGGATTCAACCCGAAGACCTGCGCATACAGCGAAAGCTCCGCCTCCAGCACCCGCACCATCGTCTCCGCCCGCCGGAAGCCGTGCCCCTCGCCTTCGAAGGCGATGTACGCGTGCGGCACCGGCCGTCCCTCGATCCTGGCCAGGAACCGCTCGCACTGCGTGGGCGGGCAGATCACGTCGTCGAGGCCCTGGAGCAGCAGGAAGGGCGCGGTGATCCGGTCGGCGTGCTCGGCCGGCGACCGCTCCGCGTACCGCATCGGCTCCTCGGCGAGCGGCCCGACGAGGCTCTCCAGATACCGCGACTCGAAGTCGTGGGTCTCCCCCGACGCCCACTGGGTGAGGTCCAGCACCGGGTACAGGATGGTTCCGCAGGCGTACACGTCGGTCGTGGTGAGGGAGACGGCCGTGGTCCAGCCGCCCGCGCTGCCGCCCCGGATGGCGAGCCGGGAGCGGTCGGCGGTGCCCTCGTCGGCGAGGGCGAGGGCGACGGCCGCGCAGTCCTCGACGTCGACGACGCCCCACTGCTCGCGCAGCCGGTTGCGGTACTCCCGCCCGTAGCCGGTGGACCCCCCGTAGTTGACCTCGGCGACGCCGATGCCGCGCGAGGTGAAGTACGCGATGGCCAGATCGAGGACCAGGGGCGCGCGGCTGGTGGGTCCCCCGTGCGCCCAGACGACGTACGGCGGCAGTTCGGTGCCGGGGGCGAGGCAGCCGGGGTTGTGGGGCGGGTAGACGTGCGCGTGGATCTCGCGTCCGGCGGGGCCGAGGAAGGTGCGGATCTGGGGTTCGGGGTAGTGGGAGGGGTCGACCGGGTCGTCGTGCGCGGCCCCGACGACCCGGGCGCGGCCGGCGAGGGTGCCGGCGGAGCCGGGGTCGGCGGGACCGGTGTCGAGTTCGACGACCTCGTAGGCGCTGCGCGGGCTGGCGCCGATGCCGATCACCCGGCCGCCGTGGGTGGCGAGCGACGGGGCGAACTCGGTCCAGGGGCCGGCCGCGTCCGTGATCTGGCCGGTCTCGGGGTCGAGGATGCCGAGCGCGGTGGCGCCCCGGCCGTGCACGACGGCGATGAGCCCGCTCTCCAGCAGGGCGAACCAGCGCAGGCCGATCCTCCACAGCGGCCCGCCGAACTCCTCCTCGCGAGCGCACAGCGGTGTGTTGCGGCCGTCGTGCTCGCGCCGGTACAGGTTCCAGTAGCCGGTGCGGTCGCTGGAGTGCACGAGGGTGCCGTCGGCGGCCCACTCGACCTGGGCGATCGACTCATCGGGGCCGCCCTCGACGGTCCGCGCGCCGCGCAGCGTGCCGTCGTCGGCGACGTCGGCGACGATCAGTTCGGTGCCGTCCCAGGGCATGCGCGGATGGTCCCAGGCGAGCCATGCGGCGCGTCGGCCGTCGGGTGAGATCCGGGGCCCGGTGACGAACCGGTGGGCCCCGTCGGAGAGCTCGCGGACGGCGCCGCGGTCCTCGGCCGCCGAACCGTCCAGCGGCACCGCGGCGACGACCCGCCGTACGTCGGCGGGTCCCTTCCCGGTGAACTCCTCCAGGACGCACCACACCTCGTCCCGCTCGGGGTGGAGCTGCGGATCCGCCCAGCGCAGCCCGCCGCCCACCGGGGACTCGGGCGTGAGGGCCACGGGCTCCCCGCCGGGCTCGTAGCGGTAGAGGCGCTGGTCGGCGAAGTTCACGAACACCACGAGGGGCCCGGAGTCCCGCGGGAGTCCGGCCCACGGGTGCCCGCCGTACTCCATGACGCGGCTGCGCACGTTCCACGGCGCGGGCAGCACCGACTCCTCCGTGCCGTCGGAGGTCCGTCGTACGAGGGTGCGTCTGCCGCCCTCGGTGGGCCGTGGTTCGGTCCACCACGCCTCGTCGCCGACGAACCCCGCGAACTCGGGGTGCCCGTCGTGGGCGGCCGCGAGCTCCGCGTCGATCGGAGAGGGCCATGAACCGTACGCCAGGGTCTGCACCTTGTCCCCCATCTCCTTTCGTCCCCCGTCTGTGCCTTCCCCGAGCCGCCGCTTCCTAGGCCCTGTCGTCACATTCCGCCGTCGCCCGAAGGCGGACCCGGTGTCGCTACGCCGTCCTGAGGAAGCGGTCGAGTACCCGGACACCGAAGTGGAGCGCCTCCACCGGGACGCGTTCGTCGACGCCGTGGAAGAGGGCCGCGTAGTCGAAGCCCTCGGGGAGCTTCAGCGGCGCGAAGCCGTAGCCGGTGATCCCGAGGCGCGAGAACTGCTTGGCGTCCGTGCCGCCCGGCATGCAGTACGGCACCACGTGGCCCTCGGGCGCGAACTCCTCGACGGCGGCCCGCATCCGCGCGTACGTCACGGAGTCGACCGGCGCCTGGAGGGCCACCTCGCGGTGCTCGAACTCCCAGTCGACATGGGGCCCGGTGAGCAGGTCCAGGGTCTCGCGGAACTCGTCCTCGCCGCCGGGGACGTACCGCCCGTCCACATGGCCGACGGCTTCCCCCGGGATCACATTGATCTTGTAGCCGGCGTCGAGCATGGTCGGGTTGGCGCTGTTGCGCACGGTCGGTTCGACCAGGGCGGCGGCCGGGCCGAGCTTCTCCAGCAGCCGGTCGACGCCCTCGGGGTCGTCGAGCGCGGCGTCGATGCCGTACAGCGCGGCGAGCTCGGTGAGGGCGGCACGCACGGTCGGGGTGAGCCGCAGGGGCCACTCGTGGGCGCCGATCCGGGCGATCGCCGCCGCCAGCCGGGTCACCGCGTTGTCCCGGTTCACCTTGGAGCCGTGACCGGCACGGCCGCGCGCGGTGAGCTTCAGCCAGCCGGTGCCGCGTTCCCCGGCGGCGATCGGGTAGAGCTGTCGGCCGGCTCCGTCGTGGAAGGTGAACGCCCCGGACTCGCTGATGCCCTCGGTGCAGCCCTCGAACAGGCCCGGGTGCCGGTCGGCGAGGAACCCGGAGCCGTCCTCGGCGCTGGCCTCCTCGTCGGCGGTGAACGCGATCACGATGTCGCGGCGGGGCCGTACACCGTGGCGGGCCCACTGCCGTACGGCGGCGAGGATCATCGCGTCCATGTTCTTCATGTCGACGGCGCCCCGGCCCCAGACCACGCCGTCGCGGATCTCCCCGGAGAACGGGTGCACGCTCCAGTCCTCCGCCCGCGCGGGCACCACGTCGAGGTGACCGTGGACGAGCAGCGCGTCCGCCGAGGGGTCGGTGCCCTCGATCCGGGCGACGACGTTCGTACGGCCCTCGGTGCGCTCCAGCAGGGTGGGTTCCAGTCCGGCCTCGGCGAGCCGCGCGGCGGCGTACTCGGCGGCGGGCCGCTCGCGGCAGTCGCCGCCGCCGCGGTTGGTGGTGTCGATGCGGATGAGGTCGGAGGTGAACCGGACGACCTCGTCGAGCGCCTGTTCGTCCACGGGTGCCGTCTGCTCAGCCATAGGTCTCCTCCATCGCGGCCGAGACGATCGTCGTGACCGCCTTGAAGGTACGGATGCCCTCGTACATGGTCGGGCTGGTGTACGCGATCTTGCGTTCGCCGGTACGGGTCACGCCCGGTACGACGGTCGCGGCCATCGCGAGGTGCTCGGCGTCGAACTCCAGCGCCACGGTGAAGGGCCCGCCCTGCACCGGTTCGTGCCGGACCGCGAGCGACGCGGCCTCCTTCGCCGCCGCGCGGATGTCGGCGGCGGTCCGCGCGGGGGTGCGGCACACCGCCGCGTACCGGGACACGTGGTCCTTGACCGCGACCTTGAGCGCGCCGGGCGCGTATCCGAGGGCGTCCTCGCACGCCACGTCGTCACCGGTCACCAGCACCACGGGCACCCCGAACTCGGCGACCACACGGGCGTTCAGCAGCCCCTCGCTGGCCCGTACGCCGTCGACCCACACGCCGGTGATGGAGTTCGCGAGGTAGGTGTGGGCGAGGACGCCCTCCATGCCGGCGCCCGCGTGGTAGCCGACGAAGGCGATGCCGTCGACGTCGCCGTGCTGCACGCCCTCGACCATGGACAGCGCCTTGTGCCGGCCGGTGAGCATCTGCGCCCGCTCGTCCAGCTGCTCCAGGAGCAGGTTGCGCATCGTCCAGTGCGCCTCGTTGATCAGCACCTCGTCGGCGCCGCCGTCGAGGAAGCCGAGCACGGCGGCGTTCACGTCGGAGGTGAACATCGCCCGGCACCGCTCCCACTGCGGGGTACCCGGCAGCACGTCGGCGGGCCAGGTGACACCGGTGGCGCCCTCCATGTCCGCACTGATGAGGATCTTCATGACGCCTCACGTTACGCGCCGCCCCGGACGGGCGCGGCGACGAGCCCCGTCGGACGTCGCGGTTCCCTTCTGCCCGGGGGCGGCTCCGCCCGGTGTCGCTCCCGTGCTCAGCCCCGGCCGGCCACGTACCACCTCGACGGCAGCTCGATCCGGGTGCCGTCGGGGGTGTGCTCGGTGGTGACGAGGGGCAGCCCGCCGTCGGCGAGGACCGTGAGCCCGGCCGTGCGCAGGTACTCGGGGACGGCGGCGTCGCTGACCTCGGCGGGGGCGATGCCGTGGCGGAAGACGGGGGCGAGCTTCGCGGGCGGGCCCGCGGGACCGCCGGCCAGGCCCATGAGCACGGGCTTGGCGGCCTCGGAGAGTTCGACGAGGAAGGCCCGGCCGCGCTCCCCCACCAGCGTGGCGACGGTCTCGACGAGGCGCTGTCGGTCCTCGGGCTCGCACTGGTGGAGGACGCCGCGCACATAGACGTTGGCGTCGCCGAGGTCCGCGCGCAGCGCGTCGGCGTCCGCCTTGTCGGCCGCGTCGAGGAGCCGGTAGTCGGCCCGGCCGTCGGGGTCGGCGCGGCGGGCGTGGTCGAGGGCGGCGGCCGAGAGGTCCGTTCCGACGACGCGGGCGAAGCGGTCGGCGAGGTAGCGGGTCTGGGTGCCGTTGCCGCAGCCGAGGTCCACCATGGGCAGGTCCAGGGCGGTGAGGTGCGGCTCGAAGAGGGCCAGGTGAACGGCGGAGGTCCGCGCGGGCTCGGCGTCCCAGAACACGGCTCCCGCCTCGTCCGGGGCCTCACGCCAGAACCCGTCCCAGGCGTCCCGGTACCGACTCGTCACGCTCATGCCCAACCCCCTGGATGTGGCCGCGGGCCCACCGGACGGGTGGCCCAGAACGGTCTACCGCGCCCGTCACGCGGGGACAAGCACCCGGGGCCGCACCTTCACCCCGCATCCGGATCGCCCACACCGCGCCGGGCCCCGCGCGCCTACCCGCGTTCCCCGCGCCCCACGGAGAACACCGCCGCCACGGTCGTGTGTGGCTCTCCGTCCGTCAGCGGCGGCGCGGGAGGGTCAGCTCGAACCAGACCGTCTTGCCGCCGCCGGTCCGGCTCGTGCCCCATTCGCGGGCGAGGGTGCTGAGGACGCGCAGTCCCCGGCCGTACTCGTCGGCGGGGCCGGTGCTGAGGAGCGTCGGCAGGGTGTGGTCCTCGTCGTAGACCTCGCACAGCAGGGTGTCGCCCCGGACGAGCCGCAGTTCGACGCTGCGGCCCCTCGCATGGCGTACGGCGTTGGTCACCAGCTCGCCGGCCAGCAGCTCGGCGGTGTCCGTGAGCGGCTCCAGCCCCCAGACGTACAGCTGTTCACGGACGGCGGCGCGGGCACGGCCCACCTCGACGGGCTCGGGGGCGAGGCGCCACTCGGCGACGTCCTCCGGTTCGACGCCGTTGAGACGGGCCATCAGCAGGGCCACGTCGTCCTTGCGGCCGCCCCGGGTGTTGAGGGCGCGGATGATGGTGTCGCAGGCCGCGTCCATGGAGGCGGCCGGGTGGGCGGCGGACTCGCAGAGCGTCGCCAGGCCGACGCCGATGTCCTCGCCGCGCACCTCCACCAGACCGTCGGTGCACATCACCAGCCGGTCGCCGGGTTCCACGCGGACGCGCACCGCCTCGAAGGGCACCCCGCCGACGCCTATGGGTGCGCCGGTGGGCAGGTCGAGCAGTTCGCTGCGGCCGTCCACCGCGCGGACCAGCACCGGCGGGATGTGGCCGGCGTTGGCGAGGTGCAGCTCGCCCGCGATCGGGTCGTAGACGGCGTACAGGCAGGTCGCGAGGTAGGTGTCGCCGAGACGCTGGGCGAGGTCGTCGAGGTTGCGCAGGAGCTGCGCGGGCGGCAGGTCGAGGGCCGCCATGGTCTGGACGGCGGTGCGCAACTGGCCCATCATCGCCGCCGAGTTGAGCCCGTGCCCCATGACGTCGCCGACGACGAGCGCGGTGCGGGCGCCGGGGAGTTTCACCGAGTCGAACCAGTCGCCGCCGACCCGGCCGAGCAGGGTGCCGGGCAGATAGCGGGTGGCGATGTCGCAGCCGGTCCGGTGGGCCTCGATGGTGGGCAGCATGCTGTCCTGGAGCGTCTCGGCGACGTTCTCCTGGTACGTGTACATGCGGGCGTTGTCGAGGACGAGCCCGGCGCGGGCGGCGAGTTCGGCGCCGGTGACACGGTCCATGTCGTCGAAGACCTCGCGCTCCGGGTGGCGCAGCAGGATCATGAAGCCGAGCACCACGTTGCGGGCCTTCAGCGGCACGATCAGCATGGAGCGGCCCGTGATCAGCGGCCGGATGTCGCGCTTCTCGAACTGCGCGGCGATCGCGTGCCCCATCTCCTCGCTGATCCGGGGGACGAGGACGGGTTCGCCGGTGGTCATGCACTGGAAGAACGGGGTGTGCGCGGGGAACGGCATGGCCTCGCCGACGGGGACGACGTCGTCCCAGCGACCGGGTTCGTCCGTGTGCTCGAGGGCCACCCGGTGCCACATGGTGGTCGTGTCGGGGACGCCTTCGGGGAAGCCCTCACCGGCGACGACCTGCTCACGCAGATAGGTGCCGGCGACATCGGTGAAGCGGGGGACGACGGCCTTGCTGACCTCGATGATCGTGCGGGACAGATCGAGGGAGGTGCCGATGCGTCCGCTCACCTCGTTCAGGAACTCCAGACGCTCCCGCACGGCGGCGTACTCGAGGTCCTCGCCCTCGTCCTTCAGCTCCTCCGGCACCGGCAGCCCCTCGGCGACGGCGCGCGCGGCGCGTTCGCGGCGCCTGCGCCGTTCCGCGCGCCGGGGCACACCCCAGTCGGGGGTCACGGGCACCCGGTCGTTCTGGCTGAACTCCAGGACGGGGTAGCCCAGTTCGAGGACCTGCGCGACGATGCGGGCGCTGTCGTCGACGCTCATGCTCGGCAGGATCTCGGGGAGGCGGCGGGCGAGTTCCTCGGCGCCGGGGAAGTCGGTGTGGAGGGCGAAACCCGGCGCGATGCGCTCGACGGCCACGCCGCCGTGGTGTCCCCGCAGCGCATCGGCGTCGGCGGCCAGTACCAGCAGGCGTCCCGGGCCGGGCCCGACAAGCGGGTAGGCCCACCACAGGACGTCGATCCGGGTGCCGTGCCCCTGCCCGGGTGCCTCGGCGGCGCTGGTCCCGCCGCTGTCGCCCTCGGGCACGGTGAGCCGGGCCCGTCCGGCCGACGGGTAGCAGAGCTGCCCGTCGAGGGAGGACTCCAGGCCGGGGCCGAGTCCGTCGTACGGGCCGTACGCGGCGTGCGACGAGGTGTCGTCCTCCTCGGGGAGCGCGCCGGACACCGGGAGCAGGTCCAGGGCGGGGCGGCCCACCGCGTCCTCCTTGGCGGTGCCGAACAACCGCCGGGCTCCGGTGCTCCAGTGCGACACGACTCCGCCGCGGTCGACGACGACCACGGCCAGGGGAACCCGGCCGGCCGCGGTCCGCCCCACCGCGTCGTCCCCCGCTCCGTGGCCGGTGTTCGCGCCCGTGCCGGTGCCACGGTCCATGACCAAGGCCCTTTCTTCCATGGCTCGCAAGATCTGCGGCGCCCTCACTACCGTACGGCGGCGTAGCGTCGCGAGGTGTGGCAATACGGGAATTGACCACCCGGAGCCTCCGGCGCACAACCGGGCACGCGTTCGGCGCCCCTTCGACGCGTACGCCCCTCGACGCGTACGCCCGTTCGCCACACGTGCCCCTCGCCTCACGTGCCCTGCGGCACGGGGGCCGGCACCGGAGGCGCCACCGAAGCCGGCGGCCGGCCCGGACGCCCCGACGTGGCCCCTGTTCGGCGGCGCGCTGGTCCCGGTCAGGGCCGGGACGGCCCAGGCGCCCGCCCTGCCCGCGGCCTGGGTCCGGCCCGGAGTCGCCGACCGCCGTCCCGCCCGCGCGCCGCACCCGTCAGGTCCGGGCGGCCGGCCCGGACGCGCCGGTCGGCGTCGGTCCCGCGTCACAGACCCCACCGTCGCCCCCCGTCTCACCTCCCACGCCTCTGCCCGCGTGCCTCAGTCCGCGTGTCCGAGGTGCAGGTCCCGTACCGTCCGGTCGCCGCCCACGACCCGGAGGACCGTCGCGACCGGCGGGTATCCGGTCGCGATCACCGTGTACTCGCCGACGGACAGGTCCTCGAACCGGAACGTGCCGTCGGCGCCGGTGGTGAGGGTGTCGACAACGTTGCCCGCCCCGTCGAGGAGGGTGACCCGCGCGTCCTCGACGGGGCGGCCGCCGCCGGCGCGGACCGTGCCCTTCAGGACGGCGCCCCCGGCGAGTTCGATGTCCTGCCGGGTCTCGCCGGCGGCCCGCACGGTGACGGGCAGCGCGGCGGGACGGTGGGAGTGGGCGCCGGCGGCGAGGGTGTACTCGCCGGCCGGCAGATCGCTGACGGCGTACTCGCCCAGTGCGCCGCTGCGGGTGGTCACCACGACCTCTCCGTGCACATTGGTGAGGGTGACGGTCGCGTCGCCCACCGGCCGGCCGGCCGCGGTGCGCACGGTCCCGGTGAGCCGCCCGACGCCGCCGAGCACGATGTCGACCTCGACGGGGCGTTCCCCGACGGTCACGCTCACCGCCTGCGGCTGGTGGCCGCCGGCCGCCGCGATGAGCAGGTACGGCCCCGGTCCGGGCGTGGACAGCGCGTACGTCCCGTCCTCGCCGCTGCCGCCGCGCCCCGTCGGCCGGCCGACGGCGTCGATGAGGGTGAGCGCGGCCCGCGGCACGACGGTGCCGTCCTGGTGCCGCACCGTGCCGCACAGCGCGACGGCGGGGGCGGCCGGGGCCCCACCGGGGTCGTGGGCCGAGCGGTCCTGCGGGCCGGGGACGGGAGGCGTGGGCACGTCGGGGACCGGCGCGGCGGGGACCGCCCCCTCGGGGGCCTCGTCCTGCGGGACCAGCGGGTCGCCCTTGAGGAAGAGGGCGATGAGGAGCCCGAGGACGAGCACCGGCGCGAGATACAGGAAAAGGCGCGGCAGGACGTCGGCCCAGCCCTCGGCGTACGCGGCGCGCAGCGGGGCGGGCAGTTCGTGGACGGGGCCGGCGGTGAGGAACCGGGGCTCGGGTCCGCCGTCCGCGCGGGCGGGCAGGCGCTCGGTGAGCCGGGCCGTCAGCAGCGCGCCGAGGAGGGCGACTGCCACGCTTCCGCCGAGTTGCCGGAGGTAGTTGCTCGCGTGGGTGGCGGTGCCGATGTCCTCGGGCCGTGCGGAGTGCTGCACGGCCAGGACCAGGACCGGCATGACCATGCCGATGCCCGTGCCCAGCAGGACCGTCCAGAGGCCGAAGTGCAGCCGGGGCGTGTCGGGCTCCAGGCGGGAGAGCAGCCACACCCCGGCGGCGGCCAGGGCACTGCCGAGGACCGGGTAGGTCCGGTAGTGCCCGGTGAGGCTGATGAGTCGGCCGGAGACGACCGACGCGGCGACGATGCCGGCCGTCATCGGCAGCATGAGGACGCCCGCCTCGGTCGCGGAGGCGCCGTCGGCCAGCTGGAGCCAGGCGGGGAGATAACTGGCCGCCCCGAAGAGCGCCGCGCCGATGACCGGCCCGACGAGCCCGGTGACGACGAAGACCGGGTCACGGAACAGCCGCAGGGGGATGAGGGGATGGGTCGCGAACCGTTCGACGACGAGGAGGAGGACGGTCGCCGCGACCGCGCCGGCGCCGAGCCCGAGCACGACCCGGGAGTCCCACGCGTGGGCCGTGCCGGCCCGGCCGGCGGCCAGTACCAGGCAGGTCGAGGCGACGGCGAGCAGCAGCGCGCCCACCACGTCGAGCCGCCGCCGGGGCCTGCGGGGCTCCCGCCGCGGCGACTTCAGCGCGAAGGTGACGACGGCGAGGGCGAGCAGGCCGACGGGCACATTGGCGTAGAAGCACCACCGCCAGGAGAGCTGGTCGGTGAGGTAGCCGCCGATGAGCGGGCCGGTGACGGAGGCGAGGCCGAACACGGCGCCGACCGCGCCGAGATAGCGGCCGCGGTGCCGCTCCGGCACGATGTCGGCGACGATCGCCTGGACGCCGGTCATCAGACCGCCCGCGCCGACGCCCTGGAGCGCGCGGAACGCGATGAGCTGGTCCATGGTGCGGGACCAGCCGGCGAGGGCCGAGCCGGCGAGGAAGACGACGAGCGCGAACTGGAAGACGCCCTTGCGGCCGTACAGCTCGCCGAGCCTGCCGTGGACCGGCAGCGTGACGGTGGCGGTGAGCAGGTACGCGGTGATCACCCAGGACATCCGGTCCCGGCCGTGCAGTTCGCCGGCGAGCCGCGGGAGCGCGACGGCCACGGTCATCTGCTCCAGGGCGGCGAGGAGCAGCACCAGCAGGAGGGCGCAGAACACCGAGCGGACGCGGCCGTTACCGAGCGGTGGGGGCGTGGCGGGCGGCGACGGCGCGGGGGCGCTGGCCGGTTCGTCCTTCAGCAGTGTGGTCGCGCTCATCCGTACCGCTCCCCTCGTGGCACCTACCGCACAGTTCCCGCGTCAAGCGGCAACTGCCGGTAAGGGCCACGAGTTACGGCGTCCCGGGGAGCGCGACGGAGATCCACTCGAACCGGTGAGGAGCACAAGGGGCGTTGGTGTGCCGCCCGTTGGGCCGGGCCGCGGGGGCGGCGGGGTGCTTCGGGACGCCTACTTCTCGACCTCGGCGGCGAGGTTCGCGAGGACGGCGTCGTAGATCCGGCCGAGGCCCTTGGGGGCGAAGGTCCGCTCGAAGAAGCCGCCGATGCCGCCGGCGCCCTGCCAGGTGGTGGTGACGACGACACGGGAGCTGCCCTCGCCGGCCGGGGTGACCCGCCAGACGGTGACCATGGAGGAGTTGCGGTCCTTCTCGACGAGCTCGCCGTCGGAGGGCTCGGTGACCTCCAGGAGGCAGTCGCGGACGCGCTTGCTGGTGGCCTGGAGCCGCCAGTGGACGAGGGTGCCCTCGCCGTCGCCGCCCTCGCGCACCTCGTACTCGCTGAAGTGCTCGGGCAGGAGCTTCCCGCGCGTGCCGCTGTAGTCGGCCAGGGTGTCGAACACCGTCTCCGCGTCCGCCGCGACGACTCGTTCCGTCGTGGCCTCGACCTGCGCCATTGCACTTCCTCCAGCACTTGGTAACTCGGGGATGTGCGGAAAGCCAACCACCACCCGGCCGGACGACCCAAATCGGGGGGCCGCGAGGGCGGCGCGCGACCCGCGGCAGATCCCTCCCGGCGAGACCTTCACACGATGTTCGAAAGCCCATTCGCACGATCATGGGAACGTGTGTTCTATTCTGAGGTCAGAGCAACCGAGGAGGCGTCCATGCGCTGGGACCATCTGGCCGAGAACCCCGCCACGGCCCGGGACGCCGCGCTGTTCGGCGCGGACGCGGTGACGACGCGCACCTTCGACACGCCCGAGTTCCAGGGCATGACCTTCCACGAGATCCGGGCGAAATCGATCGTGAACCGGGTCCCGGGGGCCTCCCGGATGCCGTTCGAATGGACGGTGAACCCCTATCGGGGCTGCACACACGCGTGCGTCTACTGCTTCGCCCGCAGGACCCACAGCTATCTGGACCTGGACACGGGCCACGACTTCGACTCCCAGATCGTGGTGAAGGTCAACGCGCCCGAGCTGCTGCGCCGCCAGCTCGCCTCACCGCGCTGGCGCGGTGAGCACATCGCGATGGGTACCAACGTGGACTGCTACCAGCGCGCGGAGGGCCGCTACCGGCTGATGCCGGGCATCATCGGCGCCCTGCGCGACCACGCGAACCCCTTCTCGATCCTGACCAAGGGCACGCTGATCCTGCGCGACCTGGACCTGATCCGGCAGGCCGCCGAGGTCACCGAGGTGGGCATCTCCGTCTCCGTCGGCTTCACGGACCAGGAGCTGTGGCGCACGGTCGAGCCGGGCACGCCGGCGCCGGAGCGCCGCCTGGACATCGTGCGGGCCTTCGCCGCCCACGGCATCGGCTGCGGGGTACTGATGGCCCCCGTGCTCCCCTTCCTCAGCGACCACCCGGACCGGCTGCGCGACACCGTCCGGGCGATCGCGGCCTCCGGGGCGACCTCCGTTACACCACTGGTGCTGCATCTGCGGCCGGGCGCACGCGAGTGGTACATGGCCTGGCTGGAGCGCCATCACCCCCATCTCGTACGGCGTTACGAGCGGCTGTACGCGGAGGGGGCGTACGCCCCGAAGTGGTACCAGCGGCAGGTGACCCGTCAGGTCCACGAACTGGCCGAGGAGTTCGGCATGGGGCCCCGGCGCGCGGGGCTGCCGAGGAGGCCGGCGCGGCCCGAGCCGGCCCCGGCGGAGCAGGCGCCGGGCTCGGCGCCCACCCAACTGACGCTTCTCTGACAGAACATCCCTGACCGGTTCGGGGTCATCCGGGCGCTCCTTCATCGCCGATCGGGTCAACATATGACAGACCGGGTTCTTCCGCGCCCTCATTCCGGGACGATGCGACCAAAGGCCGTGGTGTGCACGGCTCGACATCCTCCGTCCTGGGAGACCTGATAAATGAAGAAACGCGCGACCGCCCTGTGCGGTGCCGCCGCTGTGCTGGCCGGGATGGTCACGGCGGTCCCCGCCGACGCGAGCGGCGGCTCAGCGGCCGCCCCGGTGGCGAAGCTCTCCTGGAAGAAGTGCGCCACCAGCGCGTATCCGACCCTCCAGTGCGCCTCCCTGAAGGTGCCGCTGAACCACGCCGACCCGCGGGGCAGGAAGATCACGCTCGCCCTGTCGCGCGTGCCGCACACCGCGAAGAAGTACCAGGGACCGCTGCTGGTCAACCCCGGTGGGCCCGGCGGCAGCGGACTCACCCTGGCCGGCTACCTCGCCTCCTCCCTGCCGAAGAAGGTGGCCGCGCAGTACGACGTCATCGGCTTCGACCCGCGCGGCGTCGGCGCCAGCAGGCCCGCCCTGAACTGCCGGCCGGCCCAGTTCGCGCCGGTGCGGCCCAACTCCTTGCCGGACACCGGCAAGACGGAGAGGGCGAATCTGAAGCGCGCCGAGGACTTCGCCCGGGCGTGCGCCGCGAAGTACGGGGACGTGCTGCCGTACATCGACACGGTGAGCGCGGCCGAGGACATCGACGCCATCCGCGCGGCCCTCGGCGCGAAGAAGATCAACTACTTCGGGTACTCGTACGGCACCTATCTGGGCGCCGTGTACGCCAAGCTCCACCCCAACCGGGTACGGCGGGCGGTGCTGGACTCGGTCGTCGATCCCACCGGGGTCTGGTACGAGAACAATCTCCAGCAGGACTACGCGTTCGACGACCGCCACCGGGCGCTGATGGCCTGGATCGCCAAGCACAACGCGACCTACCGGCTCGGCACCGATCCGCGGAAGGTCGAGGACACGTGGTACGCGATGCGGTCGGCGCTGGCCAGGAAGCCCGCGGACGGCAAGGTGGGCGCCTCCGAACTGGAGGACACCTTCTTGCCCGGCGGGTACTACAACGGCTACTGGCCCGACCTGGCCGCCGCGTTCGCGGCATTCGTGAACAAGAAGGACGACGACCCGCTCGTCGAGGCGTACGAGAACTTCGCCGCCGTCGACACCGCGGGCGCCAACGGCTACAGCGTCTACGCCGCGGTGCAGTGCCGTGACGCGCCCTGGCCGAGGGACTGGGACCGGTGGCGTGACGACAACTGGGGGGTGTACGCGAAGGCACCCTTCACGACCTGGAACAACGCCTGGTACAACGCGCCGTGCGCGTTCTGGCCCACGGCGTCCCTCAACCCCGTGGACGTCTCCAACGACGCGCTGCCACCGGTCCTGATCTTCCAGGCCACCGACGACGCCGCCACCCCGTACGAGGGCGGTGTGATGACCCATCACCTGCTGCGCGGCTCCAGTCTGGTGGTCGAGCAGGGCGGCGGGAACCACGGCATCTCGCTGAGCGGGAACGCCTGCCTGGACCGGCATCTGGCCGCCTATCTGACCGACGGCACGGTGCCGCGCGGCACCGGCGAGGCGGACGCGGTGTGCAAGAAGCAGCCCGACCCCAAGCCACGGAAGGCCAAGGCCGCGCCCGCGACGTCCCGCGGCTCGACCCTCCACGGCCTGCTCGGCTTCCGGAGCTGAACCGCCCCTGACGGCCCGTCGGGGGCCCTGTCACCGCCATGCCTCAGGATGGGGTCATGAGTGAACCGACCAGGATCGCCGCCCCCGACGGTGTCGCCCCCGCCGCCCAGTACGCGCATGTCGTGATGGGCACGGGCCGCTTCGTTGCCGTGTCCGGTCAGGTCGCGCTCGACGAGGACGGCGAGCTCGTCGGCGAGGGCGACCCGGCGGCGCAGGCCCGCCAGGTCTTCGAGAACCTGCGGCGCTGCCTGACGGCCGCCGGGGCGACCTTCGACGACGTCGTCAAGCTCACCTACTTCGTCACGGACACGGCGTACCTCCCGGCGATCCGCTCGGCCAGGGCCGAGCACATCCCCGACGACAGGCTCCCCGCATCGTCGGCGGTGCAGGTGACCGCGCTCGTCCGCCCCGAGTTCCTGCTGGAGATCGAGGCGTTCGCGGTGCTCGGCGAGTAATCGAAAGGACCCCGAGCCGGCGCACACCTAGGGTGCCCCCATGGATGATCTTCATGACCTCCGTGTCCGGCACATGGCCTTGGCCGACTGCCGTGCCGTCTCCGAGATCCGGGTCGGCGGCTGGCGCACGGCCTACGCGGGGCTCGTCCCGCAGTCGCACCTCGACGGACTGGACGTGGCCGAGGACGCCGAGAAGCGGCGCGGGATGCTCCTCAAGGCCGGCAACCCGGTGGTGAACCTGGTCGCCGAGCGCGCCGGGGAGGTGCTCGGCTGGGCGGCGTACGGGCCGTACCGGGACGGCGACATCCGCACCGGGGACGCCGAGTTGTACGCGATCTACGTACGGCCGGGCCATCTCGGCGGCGGCGTCGGCGGTGCGCTGCTGCGGACCTCCCTCGACCGCTGCCGGGCCGCCGGGTACCCCCGGGTGTTCCTGTGGGTGCTCAAGGAGAACGCCCGGGCCCGGCGCTTCTACGAGCACCACGGCTTCGCACCGGACGGCGTCGAGGAACCGTTCGAGGTGGACGGGGTGGAGATACCGGAACTGCGGTACGCCCTTTGGCTGGAGCCCGGCGAGAGCACGCCCTGATCAGTCCGGTGGCCGCGTGACGCATGCACCCGCCGATCCGCACGCGGGGGCGTCTCCCCCTCCGGTCAGCACGGGCCGGGGGGCGGCGGCACCCCGCCGGCGTCAGCGCTGTCTCGGGATCCTGGCCAGGGCGTGCACCGCGGCCTCCGCCAGCGCCGGGTGCGCGAGCGCCTCGCCGAGGACCCGTCTGGCCCGGCTGTCGCCCAGCGCCCCGAGCCCCTCCACGCACGCGAGGGCCACCCGGCGGTAGGGGTCGTGCGGGGTGAGCCGGCGTTCGAGGGTGGTGATCAGCGCGGGCACGGCTTCGGGCGCCCGGAGCTCGACGAGCAGCCGGACCGGGTGCAGGGCATAGGCGACGCGCAGCTCGTTGGTGGCGAGGGCGGCGGCCGCGCGGGCGGTGCGGGGGTCGCCGAGCCGGGCCAGGGCGTGGGCGGCCGAGGCGCAGCGGGGCGGGTCGCGGTGGTTGAGGAGCAGGACGAGCGCCTCGAAGGCCCGCCGGTCCCCCGCGACACCGAGCCGGAACGCGGCCACCTCGCGGGCCCACAGGGGCTGTCCGGGCTCGGTGAGCACGGAGGCCAGCTCGTCGGTGTCCTCGATGGCGAGGAGCCGTTCGCAGCCGGCCGATCCGCCCGACTCGTTCCGCACACGCTCCGTGAGCGATCGCAACGCTTCGTCCATACCGTCGAGATTACGGGCGGGGCTTCCCTTCAGGGACCTACATCACAAAGACGAGGGCTGGCGCGCTCGTTACCCACCGGTTAAGCTCAGACGAGCGAGTGACCCACTCGTATTCGCTTCGACGGTCTGGTGACGCGGCCGTCGTGAGCGCAGTCGGTTCGGTACGCGCAGTACCGCAGTGCGACTCGGCCTCGGGACAGGGCCGGTCGGTTCAGCCGTTCCCCCTGGGCGTGTGCACGCCCACGGCGGCGGCACCGGGCGTGTGCGCTCGCAGCCCGGCAGCACCCGCACTCCACGCGCTGGTCGCGCCCTCGTCGGCGTACCCGGGCGCTTCCTCAGTCGTCACCCTCATCCCTGGAGTCCCGCGATGGCCACTCCCGTTTCCGACTCGCCCCTGTCCCCGCAGTCCCCTCTCACCACCATCGCCGTCATCGGCCTCGGCACCATGGGCACCGGCATCGCCGAGGTGCTGACCCGGGCCGGCCGCGAGGTCATCGGCATCGACATCAGCGAGGCGGCCGCCGCCCGTGCCGTCGCGGCGCTGGAGTCCTCGACGGAGCGTGCCGTGGCACGCGGGCGGATCACCGAGCGGGAACGCGGTGACGCCCTCGCCCGCTTCCGCACCTTCACCGACCTGCGGGCCGCCGCCGACGCCGACCTGGTGATCGAGGTCGTCCCGGAGTCGTACGACATCAAGCAGCAGCTCTTCCGGGAGTTGGACGCGATCGTGCGTCCCGAGACGGTGCTCGCCACCGGCACCAACGCCCTCTCGGTCACCCGGCTGGCCGCCGACTCCGCGCACCCCGAGCGGGTGCTGGGGCTGCACTTCTTCAACCCGGCGCCCGCGATGAAGCTGGTCGAGGTGGTCTCCTCGGTGCTCACCGCGCCGCAGGCCGTCACCGCCGTCACGAACCTCGCGCTCGACCTGGGCAAGGAGCCCGTCGCGGTCGGCGACCGGCCCGGATTCGTCGCCGACGGGCTGCTGTTCGGCTACCTCAACCAGGCCGCCGCGATGTACGAGGCCAAGTACGCCTCCCGCGAGGACATCGACGCGGCGATGCGGCTCGGCTGCGGTCTGCCGATGGGCCCGCTGGCACTGCTCGACCTGATCGGCGTCGACACCGCCCGCACGGTCCTGGACGCCATGTACGCGGCCTCGCACGACCGGCTGCACGCACCGGCGCCGATCCTCAAGCAGCTCAGTGAGGCGGGCCTGACGGGCCGCAAGTCGGGGCGGGGCTTCTACACCTACGAGGCGCCCGGCTCCGCCACCGTCGTGCGGGACGCGCTGACGCCGCTGGAGGGGGTCGCCACGGCCGCCGGGCGCACGGTCCGCTCGGTCGGTGTGGCGGGCTCCGGGACCATGGCGTCCGGGATCGCCGAGGTGTTCGCCAAGGCCGGCTTCGAGGTCGTCCTGGCCGCGCGCACCGAGGAGAAGGCGCAGGCCGCCAAGGCGCGTATCGGCAAGTCGCTGTCGCGGTCGGTCGACAAGGGGCGGATGACGGTCGAGGCCGCCGCAGAGACCCTGGACCGGATCACCCCGGCGGGCTCGTACGACGCGTTCGCGGACGTCGACCTGGCGCTGGAGGCCGTGGCGGAGGACCTGGAGGTCAAGCGGCAGTTGTTCGCGACCTTCGACAAGGTCTGCAAGCCGGGGGCGATCCTCGCGACCACCACGTCCTCGCTGCCCGTTGTGGCCTGCGCCCGCGCGACCTCGCGCCCGCAGGACGTGATCGGGATGCACTTCTTCAACCCGGCGCCGGCGATGAAGCTGGTCGAGGTGGTCCGCACGGTCCTGACCGCCGAGGACGTCCATGCCACCGTCCGCGAGCTGTGCGGCGCCATCCGCAAGCACCCGGTGGACTGCGGCGACCGTGCCGGGTTCATCGTGAACGCGCTGCTGTTCCCGTACCTGAACAACGCGATCAAGATGGTGCAGGAGCACTACGCGACGCTGGACGACATCGACGCGGCGATGAAGCTGGGCGGCGGCTACCCGATGGGTCCGTTCGAACTGCTGGACGTGGTGGGGCTGGACGTCTCGCTGGCCATCGAGAAGGTCCTGCACCGCGAGTTCCGCGACCCGGGGCTCGCCCCCGCGCCGCTGCTGGAGCACCTGGTGGCCGCGGGCTGCCTCGGCCGCAAGACCGGCCGCGGCTTCCGCGAATATGCCAAGCGCTGAGCGGCCGGGCGACTGGTTCCACGAGGGCACGGACTGGGGCGGACTGCTCTCCCCGGGCGGCCGGTCCGTGCCCTCCGGCACCCGTACTCCCCCGCCCGCGCGGGGCGGGGGGATCGGTGGACCTGCGCACTCTCCTGCGCGAATGCAGTACGTTCGGGGCATGTCCCAGCCCGCCAAGTCCTCACGTACACCAGCTACGCCCGACGCGCCGGAGAGTGCCGCGGGCAGTCGTGCCGCCGCCCAACGGCTCAAGATGCGCCGGGAACTGGCGGCCGCGGCCATGGAGCTGTTCTCGACCAAGGGGTACGAGGCGACCACCGTCGACGAGATCGCGGCGGCGGCCGGTGTCGCCCGCCGCACCTTCTTCCGCCACTTCCGCTCCAAGGAAGAGGCGATCTTCCCGGACCACGACGACACCCTGATCCGCGCCGAGGCGGTGCTCAACGCGGCACCGGCGCACGAGCACCCGCTCGACACGGTGTGCCGGGGCATCAAGGAAGTCATGAAGATGTACGCGGCGCGGCCGGAGATCTCGGTCGCCCGCTACAAGCTGACCCGTGAGGTCCCCACCCTGCGCGAGGCGGAGATCGCGTCCGTCGCCCGCTACGAACGTCTCTTCACCCGTTATCTGCTGGGCCACTTCGACGAGCACGCCCATGTCGACGACGGCAACGACGACCCGCTGCTCGCCGAGGTGGCCGCGTCGGCGGTCGTCACCGCCCACAACCACGTCCTGCGCCGCTGGCTGCGCTCCGGCGGCCAGGGCGACGTGGAGACCCAGCTCGACCACGCGTTCGCCATCGTCCGCAAGACCTTCGGCACCGGCATCGGCGCCGGCCGCTCCATGACCCCGGAACCGGCCGCCGCGACGGCCTCCGCCCACGGCGAGGTCCTCGTGACCGTCGCCCGCACGGACGCCCCCCTGGACGAGGTCATGCGCACGATCGAGGAGGCCCTCCGCGACCGCTGACGCCTCCCGCGGGGGCTTCGAAACCCCTCTTTACTCATCGGTAACTGTGATGACGGCCACCCCATCGGGTGGCCGTTTTGGCATGCCAGAGGCCCTTTTAGGACCCCTTCTGATCGATCATCGCTCAAGTGTTACGTAAAGATTTCACCTGAGCGAACTTTCTGGCACTCGGTGCCTTGCGGGGTGACACGGCGTGCCATACGTTGAGGGTGTCCGGGCGGCCGGCGTGCAGAGAACTCCCGTACGCCGGCTGTCCCCGCAAGCCACGTGCCTGCGCGCCCGGACGCCTGCGTCACAGGCACCCTTCCGCGCCACAAAGCGCCGCCGAGAGCACCACCCCTCCGCCGAACCGACGGCATCACCCAGACAGATCAGCAGCACCCCGACGTAACCCTCAACAGCGTCTTCCCTCGGACGCTCGTCGCCGGAGGCACCACCGTGAAGGAAATCCTGGACGCGATCCAGTCGCCGGAGTCCACGTCCGCCGACTTCGCCGCTCTGCCGCTCCCCGAGTCGTACCGCGCGATCACCGTGCACAAGGACGAGACGGAGATGTTCGCGGGCCTCGAGACCCGCGACAAGGACCCGCGCAAGTCGATCCACCTCGACGAGGTCCCGCTGCCCGAGCTCGGTCCGGGCGAGGCCCTGGTGGCCGTCATGGCCTCGTCGGTCAACTACAACTCGGTGTGGACGTCGATCTTCGAACCGCTGTCGACGTTCGGCTTCCTGGAGCGCTACGGCCGGCTCAGCGAGCTGACCAAGCGCCACGACCTGCCGTACCACATCATCGGCTCCGACCTCGCGGGCGTCGTCCTGCGCACCGGCCCCGGCGTCAACGCCTGGAAGCCCGGTGACGAGGTCGTCGCGCACTGCCTGTCCGTCGAGCTGGAGTCCAGCGACGGCCACAACGACACGATGCTCGACCCCGAGCAGCGCATCTGGGGCTTCGAGACCAACTTCGGCGGTCTCGCCGAGATCGCGCTGGTCAAGTCCAACCAGCTGATGCCGAAGCCGGACCACCTCAGCTGGGAGGAGGCCGCCGCTCCGGGTCTGGTCAACTCCACCGCGTACCGGCAGCTCGTCTCCCGCAACGGCGCCGGCATGAAGCAGGGCGACAACGTCCTGATCTGGGGCGCCAGCGGCGGACTCGGCTCCTACGCCACGCAGTTCGCGCTCGCGGGCGGCGCCAACCCGATCTGTGTCGTCTCCTCGCCGCAGAAGGCGGAGATCTGCCGGTCCATGGGCGCCGAGGCGATCATCGACCGCAACGCCGAGGGCTACAAGTTCTGGAAGGACGAGTCCACCCAGGACCCCAAGGAGTGGAAGCGCTTCGGCAAGCGCATCCGTGAGCTCACCGGCGGCGAGGACATCGACATCGTCTTCGAGCACCCGGGCCGCGAGACCTTCGGCGCCTCCGTCTACGTCACCCGCAAGGGCGGCACCATCACCACCTGCGCGTCGACCTCGGGCTACATGCACGAGTACGACAACCGCTACCTGTGGATGTCGCTGAAGCGGATCATCGGCTCGCACTTCGCCAACTACCGCGAGGCCTGGGAGGCCAACCGGCTCATCGCGAAGGGCAAGATCCACCCGACCCTGTCGAAGGTGTACGCCCTGGAGGACACCGGCCAGGCCGCCTACGACGTGCACCGCAACCTCCACCAGGGCAAGGTCGGCGTGCTCTGCCTCGCCCCCGAGGAGGGCCTGGGCGTGCGCGACCAGGAAAAGCGCGACCAGCACATCGACGCCATCAACCGCTTCCGCAACATCTGAGACATCCGGGAGCACAGATGACTGAGCGCCAGCCCGCGGCTGCGCCTGAGGGCGCGCCCGTGTCGAAAGAGACGAAGGCAAGGGAGCGCAGCGACCGCGGACTGAGGAACGTCGACGCGGGCACCGAGCGCTCTCAGGCGCAGCCGCCGAGAGAAAAGGACCGGCCGTGGCTCATGCGCACGTACGCCGGCCACTCCACGGCGGAGGCGTCCAACGAGCTGTACCGGCGCAACCTCGCCAAGGGCCAGACCGGCCTGTCGGTGGCGTTCGACCTGCCGACGCAGACCGGGTACGACTCCGACCACATCCTCGCCCGCGGCGAGGTCGGCCGGGTGGGCGTGCCGGTCGCGCACCTCGGTGACATGCGCCGGCTGTTCCAGGACATCCCCCTGGAGCAGATGAACACCTCGATGACCATCAACGCCACCGCCATGTGGCTGCTGGCGCTCTACCAGGTCGTCGCCGAGGAGCAGGGTGCGGACATCACCCAGCTCCAGGGCACGACCCAGAACGACATCGTCAAGGAATACCTGTCGCGGGGAACCCATGTCTTCCCGCCGGGGCCCTCACTCCGGCTGACGACGGACATGATCGCGTACACGGTCTCCCACATCCCGAAGTGGAACCCGATCAACATCTGCAGCTACCACCTGCAGGAGGCGGGCGCCACGCCGGTCCAGGAGATCGCGTACGCGATGTCCACCGCGATCGCGGTTCTCGACGCCGTGCGCGACTCGGGGCAGGTTCCCGAGGAGAAGTTCGGGGACGTCGTGGCCCGTATCTCCTTCTTCGTGAACGCGGGCGTCCGCTTCATCGAGGAGATGTGCAAGATGCGGGCGTTCGGGCGGATCTGGGACCGGATCACGCGCGAGCGGTACGGCATCGAGAACCCCAAGCAGCGCCGCTTCCGGTACGGCGTCCAGGTCAACTCCCTCGGGCTGACCGAGGCGCAGCCGGAGAACAACGTCCAGCGGATCGTGCTGGAGATGCTGGCCGTGACCCTCTCCAAGGACGCACGCGCGCGTGCCGTGCAGCTGCCCGCCTGGAACGAGGCGCTGGGGCTGCCCCGGCCGTGGGACCAGCAGTGGTCGCTGCGCATCCAGCAGGTCCTCGCGCACGAGAGCGACCTGCTGGAGTACGCGGACATCTTCGAGGGCTCCCACGTCATCGAGGCGAAGGTCGCCGCGCTGGTGGAGGAGTCGCTCACCGAGATCGAGCGGATCCAGGAGATGGGCGGCGCAATGGCCGCCGTCGAGTCCGGCTATCTGAAGTCGCAGCTCGTCGCCTCGCACGCCGAGCGGCGGGCGCGGATCGAGTCCGGCCAGGAGAAGATCGTCGGCGTCAACATCTTCGAGACGACCGAGCCGAATCCCCTCACGGCCGACCTGGACACCGCGATCCAGACGGTCGACCCGGCCGTCGAGGCCCGTGTCATCGCCTCCCTCCAGCACTGGCGGGACACCCGCTACCAGCCTCCCTTCAACCACCCGCGCCCGTGCAAGGCGCTGGAGCGGCTGAAGGAGGCCGCGAAGGGCACCGACAACCTCATGGAGGCCACTCTGGAGTGCGCCCGCGCCGGGGTCACGACCGGCGAGTGGGCCGGGGCCCTGCGTGAGGTGTTCGGGGAGTTCCGGGCGCCGACCGGTGTCTCCTCCGCCCCGGTGGCGGTGGCGGCCGAGGAGGGCTCCGCCCTGTCCGGGGTGCGCCGCAAGGTGGAGCTGACCGCGCGGGACCTCGGTGTCGGCAAGCTCCGCTTCCTGGTCGGCAAGCCGGGCCTGGACGGGCACTCCAACGGGGCGGAGCAGATCGCCGTGCGGGCCCGTGACGCCGGGTTCGAGGTGGTCTACCAGGGCATACGGCTCACCCCCGAGCAGATCGTGGACGCGGCCCTCGCCGAGGACGTGCACGCGGTGGGGCTGTCCATCCTCTCCGGCTCGCACGCGCAGCTCGTCCCGGACGTCCTGGAGCGGCTGCGGGACGCCGGCGCGACCGACATCCCGGTGATCGCCGGCGGGATCATCCCCAACGCCGACGCCGAGCAGCTCAGGGCCGCCGGAGTGGCCGCCGTGTTCACCCCGAAGGACTTCGACATCACCGGGATCATCGGCCGTATCGTCGACGAGATCCGCAAGGCCAACAAGCTCGACCCCCTGGAGGTCCCCGCATGACCACGCCCGTCAACCGTCTGCGTCCGCGACGCTCCTGCCTCGCGGTCCCCGGAAGCAACCCCCGCTTCCTGGAGAAGGCGCAGGGCCTCCCGGCGGACCAGGTCTTCCTCGACCTGGAGGACGCCTGTGCCCCGCTCGCCAAGCCCGAGGCCCGGCACACGATCGTCAAGTTCCTCAACGAGGGCGACTGGACGGGCAAGACGAGGGTCGTACGGGTCAACGACTGGACGACCGAGTGGACGTACCGCGACGTCGTCACGGTCGTCGAGGGCGCCGGCCAGAACCTCGACTGCATCATGCTGCCGAAGGTGCAGACGGCCCAGCAGGTCGTCGCTCTGGACCTGCTGCTGACACAGATCGAGAAGACGATGGGCTTCGAGGTCGGCAAGATCGGCATCGAGGCGCAGATCGAGAACGCGCAGGGCCTCAACAACGTCAACGAGATCGCGCAGGCCTCCCCGCGCGTGGAGACGATCATCTTCGGCCCGGCCGACTTCATGGCGTCGATCAATATGAAGTCGCTGGTCGTGGGCGAGCAGCCGCCCGGCTACCCGGCGGACGCCTACCACTACATCCTGATGAAGATCCTGATGGCCGCCCGCGCCAACAACCTCCAGGCGATCGACGGCCCCTACCTCCAGATCCGCAACATCGACGGCTACCGCGAGGTCGCCCGGCGCGCCGCCGCCCTCGGCTTCGACGGCAAGTGGGTGCTGCACCCGGGCCAGGTCGAGGCGTCCAACGAGATCTTCTCGCCCTCGCAGGAGGACTACGACCACGCCGAGCTGATCCTGGACGCGTACGACTACTACACGTCCGAGGCGGGCGGCAAGAAGGGCTCCGCGATGCTCGGCGACGAGATGATCGACGAGGCCAGCCGCAAGATGGCGCTGGTCATCTCCGGCAAGGGCCGTGCGGCGGGCATGCAGCGCACGTCCAAGTTCGAGATCCCGGAGGCCTGAGCGCGATGCAGTTCGGACGCACGTACGAGGAGTTCGAGGTCGGGGCCGTCTACAAGCACTGGCCCGGGAAGACGGTCACGGAGTACGACGACCACCTCTTCTGTCTCCTCACCATGAACCACCACCCGCTCCACATGGACGCGAACTACGCCGAGAGCACGACGGACTTCGGCAAGAACGTCGTCGTCGGCAACTACATCTACTCGCTGCTGCTCGGCATGTCCGTCCCGGACGTCTCCGGCAAGGCGATCGCGAACCTGGAGATCGAGTCGCTGCGGCACGTGGCGCCGACCTTCCACGGCGACACGATCTACGGCGAGACGACCGTGCTGGACAAGTGGCCGTCGAAGTCGAAGAACGACCGCGGCATCGTCCATGTCGAGACCAAGGGCTACAAGCAGGACGGCACCCTCGTGTGCGTCTTCCGCCGCAAGGTGATGGTGCCCACCGAGACGTACATCAAGGAGCGCGGCGGCGAGCAGCCCGGCCGCCCGGAGCTGAAGGCACAGGAGAAGTAGCCATGGCGCGACTCGCCCAGACCCACGGACTCACGGACATCCAGCGGGAGATCCTCTCCACCGTCCGCGACTTCGTGGACAAGGAGATCATCCCGGTCGCGACCGAGCTGGAGCACCGCGACGAGTACCCGCAAGCGATCGTCGACGGGCTCAAGGAACTGGGTCTGTTCGGTCTGATGATCCCCGAGGAGTACGGCGGTCTGGGCGAGTCCCTCCTGACGTACGCGCTGTGCGTGGAGGAGATCGCCCGCGGCTGGATGTCCGTGTCCGGGATCATCAACACGCACTTCATCGTGGCGTACATGCTCAAGCAGCACGGCACCGAGGAGCAGAAGGAGTACTTCCTGCCGCGCATGGCGGCCGGCGAGGTCCGCGGCGCCTTCTCGATGTCGGAGCCGGGGCTCGGCTCGGATGTGTCGGCGATCACATCGAAGGCGGTCAAGGATGGCGACGAGTACGTCCTGAACGGTCAGAAGATGTGGCTGACGAACGGCGGGACGTCAACCCTCGTCGCCGTTCTCGTCCGAAGTGATGAAGGACACCCCGAGGGCACGGCGCCCCACAAGTCGATGACGACCTTCCTGGTAGAGAAGGAGCCCGGCTTCGGAGAAGTCCGGCCCGGCCTCACCATTCCCGGGAAGATCGACAAGATGGGTTACAAGGGCGTCGACACGACCGAGCTCATCATGGACGGACTGCGCATTCCGGCCAATCGTGTACTCGGCGGCGTCACCGGCCGAGGGTTTTACCAAATGATGGACGGTGTCGAGGTGGGCCGCGTGAATGTGGCCGCGCGTGGCTGCGGTGTCGCGCAGCGTGCATTCGAGCTGGGTGTGCAGTACGCCCAGCAGCGCCACACCTTCGGCAAGCAGATCGCCCAGCACCAGGCGATCCAGTTCAAGCTGGCCGAGATGGCTACCAAGGTCGAGGCCGCTCATGCCATGATGGTGAACGCAGCACGCAAAAAGGACTCGGGCGAACGAAACGACCTCGAAGCAGGGATGGCGAAGTACCTCGCCTCCGAATACTGCAAAGAAGTCGTCGAGGACGCTTTCCGGATCCACGGCGGCTACGGCTTCTCCAAGGAGTACGAGATCGAGCGCCTCTACAGGGAGGCCCCGATGCTGCTCATCGGTGAAGGTACCGCCGAAATCCAGAAAATGATCATCGGTCGCCGGCTACTCGAGGAGTATCGATTCCAGGGCTAGTCCAGGGTCGAATGTCTGGTTCGGGGTGTTTTCTTCGAGAAGAAGATCACACCCCGTCAGCAGTGTTCGGCCGTCGACTCGGCTTCCTGGCTTGCCCAGTTGCGGGCCGCGACCGGTACGATCCCCGGAAAGCCGCCGTCCCCTGTCACCGCGCGGCATCATCCGCTACGAAGGTCATCCATGCCCCACAGCCAAACCTCTGCACCTCGCGACAGCCTCGCTGGCGTACGGCTCGCGCGCGGAGCATCGCCGTGGCTTCTCCCGACCGTCGCCACCGCAGCACTCAGCCTCGCCCGCTCGCGCCGCTCCGGCGTCGCGCGGGCCGTGGCCGTTCCCGCCACCGCGCTGGCGGCGGGCATGCTGTGGTTCTTCCGCGACCCCGAGCGTGAGATCACCCAGGGCCGGGTCATCTCGCCCGCCGACGGAGTGGTGCAGAGCATCATGCCGTGGAAGGACGGCCGGACCCGCGTCGCGATCTTCATGAGCCCGCTCAACGTGCACGTGAACCGCGCGCCGCTCTCCGGCACGGTGACGTCCGTCGAGCACATCCCGGGCGGGTTCGTCCCGGCGTTCAACAAGGAGAGCGAGAACAACGAGCGCGTCGTCTGGCACTTCGACACCGAACTCGGTGACATCGAGATGATCCAGATCGCCGGCGCCGTGGCTCGCCGCATCGTTCCGTACGTTCCCGAGGGCACCAAGGTCGAGCAGGGTGACCGGATCGGGCTGATCCGCTTCGGTTCGCGGGTCGACATCTACCTGCCCGAGGGCGTGGAGGTCGACGTCGAGGTGGGTCAGAAGACCGTGGCTGGGGTGACTCGCATTGACCGTGATTGATCCTGATACACAGGCCGGGAAGACCGGCCCGGCGACCGACTGGATGCCGGACGTCGACGAGGCGGAGGACGACGCGGAGGAGATGCCGCTGTCGCTGCGCCTGTCGATAGCGGACACGCTGACCCTGGGCAACGCCACGTGCGGCTTCATGGCGGTGTACTTCACCACCACGGGCATCCTGATCCCGCACATCACGGGCAGCCAGGAGACGGGCATGGCCCGCCACAGCGCGGCCACCGCGGTCATCCTGATGCTCTGCGCGGCGATCTTCGACCTGTTCGACGGGCTGGTGGCGCGCAAGCTCCGCTCCTCGCCGATGGGTGCGGAGCTGGACAACCTCTCCGACCTGATCAGCTTCGGTCTGGCGCCGGCGTACTTCGTCCTCGTCTACGGCATGGTCGCGAACGACGCGCACCAGCGGGTGGCCGCGGTGGGCGCGATCGTCGTGCTGCTGGCGGTGGTGCTGAGGCTTGCCAGATTCTCCTGCGTGACCGTGAAGGACGGCACCTTCCAGGGCATGCCGTCGCCGTTCGGCGCGCTGACCGTGGTGTCGATCGTGCTCCTGGAGCTGCCCTTCGAGGCGACGCTGCTCGCGATCCTCGGCACGGCGTGGCTGATGGTGAGCCGGGTCGAGTACCCGAAGCCGCGGGGTGTCCTCGCGGTCGCGATGCTCTCCTGGATCGTCCTGTCCATGGGTCTGCTGGCGGCCTGGGCCTTCGCGGCCCCCGGCGGGCAGTTCCTCCTCCAGGCCGGCTGCGCCCTGCAGCTCGTCATGGGCGCGGTCATCCCGCTGTTCGCCACGGCCCGCCGGGTGAACACCTTCCGCGACAACCGGCGTGAGGCGCGGGCGGCGCAGCTGCCCTGACCCCGCTCCAGCACCGACAGGTGTGGCCCGAGCCCTCCCGGCTCGGGCCACACCTGTTTCGCGTGCAAGGTGGAGGGCCTCGGCAGCGGCAGCTACTTCCGCGAGTTCGACGGCAATCTGATCCCACTGCCCTGACGGATCAGGTCACGTCAGGAAGTCCCGGGCGATCCCCTCGGCCACCCGCTCCAGGATCGGGCCCGGGTCGGCGAGGCAGCGGGCCATGTCCGGCTCGGCCTCCGTCAGGGGGTACGCCCTGCGGATGCCGGCGCGGCCCAGCGCCTTCGGGGGCAGGGCCAGGCGGCCGCAGACCGCCACGACCTCCTTGCCCGCGGCCCGCGCGGCCGCGGCGACCCCCGCGGGTGCCTTGCCGTGCAGCGTCTGCTCGTCCAGGGAGCCCTCGCCGGTGATCACCAACGTGGCCTTGTCCAGCGCCCGCGCGAAGCCGAGGACGTCGAGCATCACCTCGATGCCGGGGCGGAAGCGGGCGCCGAGGACGAGGGCGCCGTAGCCGATGCCGCCCGCGGCGCCCGCGCCGGGCGCGAGCGCGTGGTCGGCGGCCCGGCCGCCGAGCGACTTCTCCAGGACGGCCGCGAAGTGGGCGAGCGCCGCGTCGAGGACCGCCACGTCCGCGGGGCTCGCACCCTTCTGCGGGCCGTACACCGCGGGCGCCCCCTTGGGGCCCGTCAGCGGGTTGTCGACGTCGCTCGCCAGGACGAGGTCGAGGGAGGCGAACCGGGGGTCCAGGTCCGACAGGTCCGCCGTCACCAGGTCGCGCAGTCCGCCGCCGCCCGGCCCGACGGGCTCGCCCGCCGCGTCCAGGAAGCGCGCACCCAGGGCGGCGAGCATGCCCGCGCCGCCGTCCGTCGTGGCGCTGCCACCCACCCCGAACACGATCGTGCGGGCGCCCGAGTCGAGCGCGGCGCGCAACAGCTCTCCGGAGCCGTACGTGGAGGCGGTGAGCGGCGCGAAGACCCCCGCGGGCAGCAGCTGCAACCCGCTCGCCTCGGCCATCTCGACCACGGCGGTGTCGCCGCGCAGCGCGTACGCGGCGGTCACGGGCTCGCCCAGCGGGCCGGTCACCCGTACCTCGTGGCGGGTGAAGCCGGCGGCGACCGCGGCGGCCACCGTGCCGTCTCCCCCGTCGGCCACCGGGAGCGCCTCGACCTCCAGGTCCGGCAGGACCCGGCGCAGGCCCGCCGTCACCCGCTCGGCGACCTGGACGGCGGTGAGCGTGCCCTTGAACTTGTCCGCGGCGATCAGCACCCGCGGGATTGCCGTGCCGGTGTCGGTCCCGTCCACTACGGCGTTCGCCACCTTGCGTTCCCCTCGCTCATCGGGCCTTGCGCATGTCAAGGCAGTCGCGCCGCTGTGACCCTAACCTCACCCCGGGCCCTCCGTCATGCCCCGTCCCGCCCATCGAGCGCGACACGCCGCGTACCCGCCCGTTCACCGAGCGCCGATCCGTGGAATTGGGTAGACCTTCCACCATGACCCCTGTGGGCAGCGAACTCGCCGACCGCGTACTCGGAGGCTGGCTGGGCCGGATCGCGGGCAACATGCTCGGCAAGCCGGTCGAGCGGGGCGACCACTGGACGCGGGAGCGCATCGACCGCTATCTGCGCCGCGCCGACGCGCTGCCCCTCACCGACTACCTGCCGGAGCCGGCCGACGAGGGCGACCGGCTCGCGCTGCGTCCCGAGTGGCGGGAGTGCGTGCGCGGCCGCGTCCACGGCAGCTGCCGCGACGACGACGTCGACTACGCGATCCTCGGGCTGCACCTGCTGGAGACGCACGGTTTCGACTTCACCACCGAGCAGGTCGGCGATCTGTGGCTGCTGCGGTTGCCGTATCTCCAGACGTTCACGGCGGAGCGGGCGGCCTACCGCAATCTGGCCAATGGGCTGAAGCCTCCGTTGACGGCCACGTACGACAATCCGTACCAGGAGTGGATCGGCGCCCTCATCCGCGCCGACGTCCACGGCTGGACCAGCCCGGGCGCGCCCCGGCGCGCGGCCTCGCTGGCCCGCCGTGACGCCGTCCTGTCGCACACCGGGAACGGTGTGTACGGGGCGATGTGGGCGGCGGCGCTGGTCTCGGCGGCGTTCACGGCGGGCACCGTGCGCGAGGCCGTGGAGCAGGCGCTGACGGTGATCCCGGCGAGCAGCCGGCTCGCGCGGACCGTGCGGCGGGTCGCCTCGCTGCACGAGACGGGGATGGCGTGGGACGACACGCTCACGACGGTGGCGGAGGAGACGGCGGGGGCGCACTGGATCCACACGATCCCGAACGCGGCGGTGCTCACCGCCGGGCTCCTGTACGGCGACGGTGACTTCACCCGCACCGTCGCGCTGACCGTGCGCGGCGGCCTGGACACCGACTCGAACGGCGCGACCGCCGGTTCGGTGGCGGGGGTGCTGTGCGGGGCGGCGGCGATCCCGGACCGGTGGAAGGACCCGCTGGAGGACACCGTGCGCAGCGCCGTGTTCGGCTTCGACGGGGTGCGGATCAGCGAACTCGCCGAGCGGACGGTGCGGTTGGCGCGGACCTCGGCGTGAGGGTGGGCGCCGTCTACCCTTCCTGGATGACCACTCAAGACTTCGCCGCGTACATCGCGAGCCTCCCGAAGGTCCTCGCCGGCGCCGCCGCGATCCTCCGTGACGCCGAGGGGCGGGTCCTGCTCGTGGAGCCCAACTACCGCGAGGGGTGGGCGCTGCCGGGCGGGACGATCGAGTCGGACGACGGGGAGACGCCCCGGCAGGGCGCGCGGCGCGAGACCGCCGAGGAGATCGGACTCGACATCGAGCCCGGGCGGTTGCTCGCCGTGGACTGGGTGCAGGGCGTGGGGCGGCCGCCGCTGGTGGCGTATCTGTACGACGGCGGGGTGATCGGTGAGGGCGAGTTGTCCCGCATCCGGTTGCAGGAGGACGAGTTGTTGTCGTGGCGGCTCGTGCCGCGGGCCGAACTGACCGGGTACCTGCCGGAGGTGCTGGGTCGCCGTGTGCTCGCCGCGCTCGACGCGTTGGCGGAGGGTACCGGTCCGGTGGAGTTGGAGAACGGGATCCGGGTGGGCTGAGGACCGTCGACAATGCGCCACGGCTACCCGCTGGCGCGGGGGCCGGCCGTTGACAGGAGTCAGCTGACCTACGGTCAAGTGCCCTTGTACGGACTGTGAAAAGGTGTCCGCCACCGTTGATGGAAAATTAAAGCGTTGGCTGAAAACGCTGCCCACTGGTCACTCCAGCCTCTAGGCTGACCGCAGACCCCGTCCGAGCGATCGCCCTGTGCCGGCCCGCTCCGGTACCGGGGCGGCACTCGGGATCCCTGGACCGGCATCCCGGGCGCGGGCCGCGGCTTCGGCAGGATTGCGGGGCTCTGGGGAGCGGTCGTACGGGATCCCCCGGACATGCCGGTCTCCCCCCACCCCGCGCGGGCCGTTTCCCGCCCGGCTTGACCGAGAACAGGCAGCTGAGGTCATGGAACCACTTGGCCCTGACGATCCCGAGGTACTGGGTCCCCACCGGCTCGCGGCCCGGCTCGGCGCGGGCGGGATGGGGCGGGTCTACCTGGCGCGCTGCCCCCAGGGACGGTTCGTCGCGGTCAAGGCCATCCGCCCCGAGCTGGTGGGCGACCGGAACTTCCGGATTCGTTTCCGGCGCGAGGTGGAGGCGGCGGGCGCCCTGGGCGGCCGGTACACGGCGCCCGTGGTGGACGCCGACCCGGACGGCCCGATCCCGTGGCTGGCCACCGACTACATCGCCGGCCCCACCCTGGCCGAGGCGGTCCTGGAGCACGGGCCGCTGCCGGTGGATTCGGTGCTGGCGCTGGGCGCCGGGATCGCCGAGGCGCTGATCTCGGTGCAGGCGGCCGGGCTCGTGCACCGCGATCTGAAGCCGTCCAACGTTCTGCTGGCCGCCGACGGCCCGCGGGTCATCGACTTCGGGATCGTCCGCGCCACCGACGGCTACGACCTCACCCGCTCGGGAGCGCTGTTCGGGTCCTTCGAGTACATGTGTCCCGAGCAGGCCACGGGCGAGCCGCTGGGCCCCGAGGGCGACGTCTTCTCCCTGGGGTCCGTGCTCACGTACGCCGCGTCCGGGCACGCCCCGTTCAGCGGGACGGCGGCGGCCACGCTCCTCTACCAGGTCGTACACAGCCCGCCCGACCTGTCGGGCGTACCGGATCCGCTCGACAAGATCATCGGCCTCTGCCTCACCAAGGACCCGCGGCTGCGGATCACTCCGGACAAGCTGGCCGCCGCCTGCGCGCCGGGCGGTGTGGAGCAGGTGACGGGCGACGGCTGGCTGCCGCCCTCGGTGACCGCCTCCATCGCCCTGCGCGCCGCGGCCGTCGCGACGTTCGCCACCGCGCCGGACGACGTCCACCCCGGCCCCGCCTCCGGGGACACCCCCGAGCCGTACCCCTACCGCCGGGACGCGGCGGGCGGCGTCCAGGAGCAGGACCGGGCGCCCTACGAGGAGGGGCGGGCACCGTACGGTCCCGACCAGGCGCCGTACGCCTCGGGCCGGGCCGCGAACGCCTCCGATCCGGCGCCCTACGCTCCCGAGCGCGCCCCGTACACCTCCGCGACGCCGGTACCGTGCACGGCGGAGGGCTGCGACCACTCCGCCCACCCGGACGGGGTGACGGGCACCGTCGAGGCTCCCGGCGCCCACGCCGACGGCTCCCCCGGGCAGCCGGAGCCCAGTCGCGCGGCCTCGCCCGGCCACCGCCGGGTGTCCGACCGGTCGGGACCGTCCCGGCGTACGGTGCTCGCCGCGTCGGCCGCCTCCACCACCGCGGCCGCCATCGGGGGTGCCGTGTTCCTGTCCCGGCGGGAGAAGCCGGACGGGCGGAGGGCGACGCCGCTCGGCCCCGCCCCCGAGCCGGCCTGGGTGTACCGGGGCGACCCGCTGCTCCAGGCGCCGGCCGTGTTCCACAAGGGGACGGCCCTGGTGAAGACCCGGCCTGGTGACCTGCTCAGTCTCGACCTCAAGAACGGCACCCGGCCCAAGTGGGTCTACAGCGGCATCAGCCAGTCCCCCACCCCGGCGGTACTGACGTTCGGCGCGGCGGTCGCGCTGGGCCAGGGCTCGACGGTGATCGGAGTGGACCCGGCCGACGGCTCGGAGCGGTTCACCATCGACTTCGGGCCCGACTTCCGGTTCACCACCCTGCTCGGCGCCGTCGACGCCCGCTACATATCCGTCATCGGTGTCCGGCTCCAGCGGGAGTCCGAGGAGCAGGGCGTCGCGACGTCCACGGACACCGTCTTCGGCGTCGACCTCGCGAGCCGCCGCGCCGAGGTCATCCCCATCAGCCCGGAGGACGTCGGCATCCGGCTCGCCCCGGTGATCCTCCCCGGCTACTTCGTCTACGCCGACGGTCTGCGCAATGTGACGGCCCGCGACACCGACACCTCCGACGTCCTGTGGCGGCACCCCGTCGGCTACGACCTCCGGCCGGGTCTCGCCGTCCTCGACCGGACCGTGTTCGCCATCGGCCAGGAACTCAAGGCCCTCAACCTCGCCACGGGCAAGGTGCGCTGGCGGGTGAGCCCCGACGACGGGCAGTTCGCCTCCCTCGGCGTCTACGGCAACACGGTGTACGTCACCGGCACCAACCCCTCCGGCGTCCACGCCTTCAACGCCGCGACCGGCTCCCGGCGCTGGTTCTGCCCCACCCCGCCCCTCAACGGCGACCTGCCGGTGACCACCGGGCCGAGCGCGGTCTATGTGCCCGCCTACAGGAACAGGAACGGCTTCTACGCCATCGACGCCGCCCGCGGCCGGCTGCTGTGGCACTTCACCGACGGCGTGGAGACCGGCGTCAACGACTGGCAGCTCGCCTGCGACCACTCCGGCGTCCTGGTCGCCCAACACTACGACCGCGCCTACGGCATCCCCGCTGCCTGACCGCCCCGGTCCCGCCGACGCCTCGGGCCCTGGGCGGCCCCCGAAATCCGTTGGTCCCGTGCTGCCGGGCGACCTACCCTCGGCCCCATGAAGAAGCCCCTCGTCGCCCTGCTCAGCGGCGCCGGTGTCTCCACCGACTCCGGTATCCCCGACTACCGCGGTCCGAACGGGCTGTGGCGTACGGACCCGGAGGCCGAGAAGCTGGTGACGTACGAGTACTACATGGGCGATCCGGAGATCCGCCGGCGCTCCTGGCGGATGCGGCGGGAGAGCGAGACGCTGAACGCCGAGCCGAACGCGGCCCACCTGGCGGTGGCCGAGCTGGAGCGGTCCGGGGTGCCGGTACGGGTGATCACGCAGAACGTGGACGGGCTCCACCAGCTGGCCGGGATGCCGGCCCGCAAGGTCCTCGAACTGCACGGCACGGCGCGGTCCGTGGTGTGCACCAAGTGCCATGCCCGTACGCCGATGGAGGACGCGCTCGCCCGTCTCGACGCCGGTGAGGACGACCCGCCGTGCCTGGAGTGCGGGGGCGTGCTGAAGTCGGCGACGGTGATGTTCGGTGAGCGCCTCGACCCGGTGGTGCTCGGCGAGGCCGTCTCCATCGCGAAGGCGTGCGAGGTGTTCATCGCCGTCGGCACCAGCCTCCAGGTGCAGCCCGCCGCCGGGCTCGCCGGGGTCGCCGCCGACCACGGCGCCCGGCTGATCATCGTGAACGCCGAGCCCACCCCGTACGACGAACTCGCCGACGAGGTCGTCCGGGAGCCGATCGGCACCGCGCTGCCGGAACTGCTGCGCAGGGTCGGTGCCGTGAGCGGCTGAGCGGCCGGGAGCCGGGCGGCGGAGGGTCAGAACAGCGCCGTGCCCTGTTCGAAGTCGAGCAGGCGCCGCTTACGGTCCAGGCCGCCGCCGTACCCGGTGAGGCTGCCGTCGGAGCCGACCACGCGATGGCAGGGCACGATGATCCCGACGGGGTTCCTGCCGTTGGCGAGGCCGACCGCGCGGGACGCCTTGGGACTGCCCACGGCGTCGGCGAGTTCACCGTACGAACGGGTCTCCCCGAAGGGGATCCTCGCGAGCTGCTCCCACACGCCGCGCTGGAACGGGGTGCCGTGCAGGCGCAGCGTGAGGGTGAACTGCCGCAGCTCGCCCGCGAAGTAGGCGGCCAGCTGCTCCTTCACGTCGGCGAGGAGGGTGTCGTCGCGCGGGCCGAAGTTCTCCTGCGGCGGGCGGTGGCGCTGCCCGGTCATGTAGAGGCCGCACAGCACGCCGTCGTCGGCGACGAGGGTGAGGGGGCCGTAGGGGCTGTCGGTCACTGTGTGCTGCTTCATGCCGTGTCCTTCAAGGGGCTCATGCGGGAAGGAAGTTGATGGGGTGGCTGTCCGTCGCCCACAGGTACTGGACCGCGTACGCCCGCCAGGGCCGCCAGGCCGCCGCGCGGGCGGTGAGCGCGGCCGGGGTGCACGGCAGGCCCAGTTCCGCGGCCGCGCGCCGGACGCCGAGGTCGGTGGGGAGGAAGGCGTCGGGGTCGCCGAGGGCGCGCATGGCGATGACGTCGGCGGTCCAGGGGCCGAAGCCGGGCAGGTCGAGGAGGCGGGCGCGGGTCTCCGCCCAGTCGCTGTCCACCCCCAGGTGCAACTCGCCCCCGGCGAGCCGGCCGACCAGCGTGGTGAGGGTCGCCCGGCGGGTGCGGGGCATCGCCAGGGTCGCGGGGTCGACGGCGGCGAGCGCCTCGGGTGAGGGGAAGAGATGGGTGAGGCCGCCCTCGGGGTCGTCGACGCGTTCACCGTGGGCGAGGACCAGGCGGCCCGCGTGGGTGCGGGCGGCGGCGGTGGAGACCTGCTGGCCGAGCACCGCCCGTACGGCGAACTCGGCCTCGTCGACGGTGCGCGGCACCCGGCGGCCGGGCGCCTTGTCGACCAGCGGCGCCAGCACCGGGTCCTCCCGCAACTGCTCGTCCACCGCGACCGGGTCGGCGTCCAGGTCCAGCATGCGGCGGCAGCGGCTGATGGCGACGGGCAGGTCACGCAGGTCGCTGAGGGTGAGCCGACAGGCGATGTGGTCGGGGCGCGGGGTGAGGCCGACGATGCCGTGCCCGTACGGCAGCCGGAGCGTGCGCCGGTACGCGCCGTCGCGCCACTCCTCCACGCCGGGCACGGCGGTCGCGGCGAGGTGTCCGAACAGGTTGTCGGGGTTGAGCGGGGCCCGGAAGGGGAGCCGCAGGGCCAGGACACCCGGTGTCCGGGCGGGGCCGCCGGGCGCCACGGCCGGGATCCCGGCCCGCTTCGCGGCCCGGTCCCGCAGCTCGCTCGGGGAGAGCGCGAAGACCTCCCGCACGGTGTCGTTGAACGTCCGGATCGAGGCGAATCCGGCGGCGAACGCGATCTCCGCCATGGGCAGCGCGGTGGTCTCGATCAGCAGCCGCGCGGTCTGCGCCCGCTGCGCCCGGGCGAGGGCCAGCGGCCCCGCCCCCAGCTCCGCCAGCAGCTGCCGCTCGACCTGCCGGGTGCTGTACCCGAGCCGCCGGGCCAGCCCCGGCACGCCCTCCCGGTCGACGACGCCGTCCGCCACGAGCCGCATCGCCCGGGCCACGAGGTCGGCCCGCTGGTCCCATTCCGGTGATCCCGGGCTCGTGTCGGGCCGGCACCGCTTGCACGCCCGGTAGCCGGCCTGCTGGCAGGCCGCCGCGCTCGGATAGAACGTCATGTTCCGCGGCTTGGGCGGCACCGCGGGACAGCTCGGCCGGCAGTAGATCCGTGTGGTCCGCACGGCGGTGAACACCCACCCGTCGAACCGCGCGTCCTTCGACTGCACGGCCCGCACACACCGCTCCACGTCCCTGTACATCCCGTTCCGCATGGCTCAAGCATCGAGCACGGGAGGAGGCGGGGCTGGCGAGAATCCGACATCGAGGTGGGGGCGACCTCGGCACGGCAGTGGACCTCAGGGGACGGCCGCACCGCGGACGCCCCCTCGGGCGCCGCTATCCCACGGCTCGTCGCCAGGCGCTCTCCCGCAGCAGCCGCAGCCCGTTGAGGCCCACGATCACGGTGGATCCCTCGTGCCCGGCGACCCCCAGCGGCAACGGCAGATGCCCCACCAGGTCCCACACCACCAGCACGGCGATGCACACCCCCGCGATCACCAGGTTCTGCACCACCAGCCGCCGGGCCGCCCGTGACAACCGCACCACCGCCGGGATCGCGACCAGCTCGTCCCGCACGACGACCGCGTCCGCCGTCTCCAGCGCCAGGTCGGACCCGGCACGGCCCATCGCCACCCCGGAGTGCGCGGCGGCCAGCGCGGGCGCGTCGTTGACCCCGTCGCCGACGAACAGCACCTTGCGGCCCTCGCCGCCCTGCAACTCCCGTACGGCCGACACCTTGTCCTGGGGCAGCAGCCCGGCCCGCACGTCGGTGATCCCGGTGCCGGCTGCCACCCGGGCGGCGGTCCGCGGATTGTCCCCGGTCAGCAGCACGGGCGCGGTGCCGGTCACCGCGGTGAGCCCCGCGACGGCGGCGGACGCGTCGTGACGCACACGGTCCGTGAGGGTCAGCAGCCCGACGGCGACCCCGTCCCGCGCGACGAGAACGGTCGTCCCTCCGGAATCCTCGCGACCGGAGACGTCTCCGTCGAGGACGTCGCCGTCGGGGACTTCGTCGTCGGAGGTACCGTGCTCGCCCGGTCGGCCCACGGTGATCACGGACCCCTCGACGGTGGCGCGCACGCCCCGCCCCGGTGTGGCCACGAACTCCCCGGCGGCGGCAGGGCGCAGCCCTCGCGCACCGGCGGCGGCGACCACCGCGCGGGCCAGCGGGTGTTCGCTCGGGTGCTCGGCGGCCGCGGCCAGCGCCAGCAGCCCGTCCTCGTCGAGCCCGGAACCTGGCAGCGGCCGTACGGCGGTGACCTCGGGCGTGCCCTCGGTGAGTGTGCCGGTCTTGTCGAGCGCGGCGATGTCGACCTCGCCCAGCCGCTCCATGGCGACGGCCGACTTGACGAGGACGCCGTGCCGGCCGGCGTTGGCGATGGCGGAGAGCAGTGGCGGCATGGTGGCCAGCACGACCGCGCAGGGCGAGGCGACGATCATGAAGGTCATGGCCCGGAGCAAGGCCCCGGTGAGGTCCTCGCCGAAGGCCGGCGGGATGCCGAACACGGCGAGGGTGGCGACGACGACTCCGACGGCGTACCGCTGTTCGACCTTCTCGATGAACAGCTGGGTGGGCGCCTTGGTGCGGGACGCCTCCTCGACGAGGCCGACGATACGGGCGATGACCGAGTCGGCGGGGTCGCGTTCCACGCGGACGCGCAGCGCGCCGTTGCCGTTGAGGGTGCCGGCGAAGACCTCGTCGCCCGGCGCCTTGGGCACGGGCAGGGGTTCACCGGTGATGGTCGCCTGGTCGGCCTCGCTCTCGCCCTCCAGGACCCGGCCGTCGGCGCCGATGCGTTCGCCGGGGCGGACCAGCACCGTGTCGCCGACGGCGAGCCGGTCGGTCGGCACGGTCTCCTCGGTGCCGTCCGGGGACAGCCGGGTGGCCGTGGTGGGCGCGAGGTCGAGCAGGCCGCGTACGGAGTCGGCGGTACGGGCGGTGGCGAGGGCCTCCAGGGCGCCGGAGGTGGCGAAGATGACGATCAGGAGGGCGCCGTCGAGGACCTGGCCGATCGCGGCAGCGCCGAGTGCCGCGACGATCATCAGCAGATCGACGTCGAGGCTCTTCTCGCGCAGCGCCCGCAGCCCTTCGAGGGCGGGCTCCCAGCCGCCGGCCGCGTACGCGACGACGTAGAGCGGGCCGTACAGCCAGGCGGAGGCGCCGGCGAGGTCCAGCGGGAAGGCGATCAGGAAGGCGACGGTCGATGCCAGGGCCCAGCGCGCCTCGGGGAGGGCGAGGACGCGGGTGCGGCGGCGGGGGGCCGTCGGCGCGGGCGTACGGCGGACCGGTGACGGGGCGAGAGTGGCGGACACCCGGCACACCATACAGGAACACATGAAGACTCATTCATGCCTTCATATGCGATGGGTAAGATACTCGCCATGGGTCATGGAGCCGTAACCGCCGCCGCGCAGGACGCAGCCCCCCGCGTGCGTCTGGACGCCGGCAACGTCGCGAAGGTGGCCACCACCCTCCAGGCCCTGTCCACGCCCTCCCGGCTGCTGATCCTGGCCCGGCTGCGCGAAGGCCCGCTCCCGGCGACCGAGTTGGCCGCCGAGGTCGGCATGGAACAGTCCGCGTGCTCCCACCAGCTGCGCCTGCTGCGGAACCTGGGGCTCGTGGTGGGTGAGCGCCGGGGCCGTTCGGTGGTGTACGCGCTGCACGACCACCATGTCGCCGAGCTGCTGGACCAGGCCGTGTACCACGTGGAGCACCTGCGGATGGGGATCAGCGACACGCCGGAGGGGGACTGAGCCGCCGGGCCGGGAGGACGGGCCGGGGGCGGGTCGGACCGGGGGCCAGGTCAGGTCACCAGGGGACGACGCCGCTGTCGTCGAACAGCTGGCCGGTCGGGCCGTCGTCCGACAAGGTCGCCAGCCGGATGGCGATCGCCGCGCCCTGCTCGGGGGTCTGCGTCCCGCTGAATCCGTTGAGGTCGGTGGCGACGTAACCGGGGCAGGCGTTGTTGATCAGGACGTTGGTGCCGCTCAGCTCCTTGGCGTACTGGATGGTCACGGCGTTGAGGTAGGTCTTCGTCGGCGCGTACGCCCCGCTGATCCCCCCTAGGTCCACGCCGGGCGTGGTCTGGAGTGTCAGGGAGCCGACGTGGCTGGACTGGTTGACGATCCGCGGGTGCGCCGAACGGAGCAGCAGGGGCAGCATCGCGTTGGTGACCCTGATGACGCCGAGGACGTTGGTCTCCAGCAGTCGCCGCACGGTCTCGAGGTCGATGGTCGTCGGTGCCTCCGGCCAGCCGCCGGCAACGCCGGCGTTGTTGACCAGTACGTCCAGCCGTCCTGCCCGCTCCTCGATCAGTTGGACCGCGGCGGCCACGCTCCCGGCGTGGGTCACGTCCAAGGGCACGCCGAACGCGTCAGCACCAGCCGCACGCAACTTCGCCACAGCGTCCTTCCGGCGCTGCTCGTCCCGGGCGCCGACACCGACACTCCAGCCCCGCGCACCCAGCCCGGCCGCGATCTCGTACCCGATTCCCTTGTTCGCGCCAGTGACCAACGCGATCGTCTTCTCGCTCATGAAAGCGAGCATGCCTGTGCCGCGGCCGGGCACCAACACCCGCTCGGTAGTGCAGCGATACCCGAGCGATATCGATCAGCCACCTGCCGTCCTAGCCTGGACCCATGGAAATACGCGAGCTGCGGTACTTCGTCGCCGTCGCCGAGGAGTTGCACTTCGGCAAGGCCGCCCAGCGCCTCGGGATAGCCCAGCCGCCGCTGTCCCGCACGATCACCCAGCTCGAGCGGCGGCTCGGAACCGCACTGCTGGAACGCACCAGCCGCAAGGTCACGCTCACAGAGGCCGGAGCCGTGCTGCTGGCCGAAGGACGCGAGATCCTCAGCGCGGTGACCGCGGCTGAGCGGCGCACCCGACGGGCCGCCAAGCCACATCCCAGCCTCGTCCTCGCCGTCAAATCCGGCACCGGTGGCGAGCTGCTGACGAAACTGCTGGACGCCTACGCCGCGGAACCCGGCGCGGCCACCGTCGATCTGCTGATCTGCGAGGCGCACCAGCACCGGCGGCTGCTGCGGGAGGGACAAGCCGACGTGGCTCTGCTGCACCTGCCCTTCGACTCGGCGGCCGGGCTCGACACCGAAACCCTGTACACCGAGGGACAGGTCGCGATCCTGCCGGCCTCACACCCGCTCGCCCTCCGCTCCCAGGTCCGGATGGCCGACGTCACCACGCTGCCGGAGCTGCCGATGGCCCGCTGGCCCGGTCCCGGCGGCGACTACCCAGAAGGATCAGGCCCGGAGATACGAAACCTGACACAGCTCTTCCAGCTGATCGCGCTCGGCCGTACCACCGTGGTCATTCCCGAGTCAGCCGGAGCTGACCTGCGCCGGGACCTCGCCGCAGTGCGGGTCCTGGACGCTCCGCCTGTGACAACGGTGATCGCCTGGCCGCCGAACAGCCGCCTCCGAGCAGTCGCTGACCTGGTCCGCGTTGCGACACTCCTGTGAACCACGAGACGAGGAACTGCGAGACGAGCGACTAGGACGCGGGCAGCGGGGCCGAGAGTGCGGGCGGTGTTCCGTCCAGGAGGCCGCCGACGACGCCGAGGACCGGCTGCAGGAGGCCGGTGACCACGCCGAGCACCGGGGAGAGCAGTCCGGTCACCGCGCCGAGGACAGCGCCCAGGTCGAGCGAGGTCAGCGTCTCGAGGAGGCCGTCGACGGCGGACTGGAGCGCGGCGAGGAGATCGGCGACCGGGTCGGCCGCCGCGGCGGCGCGGTACGGGGTGACCAGGCCGGGCGCACGGTAGGGGGCGACCGGGGTGGTGCGGTGGGGGGTTGCCGCCGCGGGCGCGTGCTGAAGGGTGACCGGCGTGGTGGCGTGCAGGGTCCGCAGCCGCTTCTGCACGGTGGCGTGGGCCCGCTTCACGGCGTCGGCGTGGCGGGCGGCAGCGGCCGGTTCGAGCCGGTCGCCCTCCAACTGTGCGAGCGTCGTCAACTCGCGCAGCAGCGGGGCGAGTACATTGCCGCGATCCATGCGGTCGAGGGTCCCGATCCGGGTCACCAGCACGTCCGACGCGGCATCGAGCCGCGCGAGGAGCGCGTCGACCTCCGCCTCCTTCCGGGCGACGAGGGCGTCCGCCTCGGCTTCCTTCTGCGCCGCGAGCGCCTCGGCGACCGACTCCCGCTGCGCCGCGAGCGCTTCGGCCTCCGCCTCCTTCTGTGCCGCGAGCGCCTCCGCCTCCGCCTCCGCCTGGTCGGCGAGCGCGTCGAATTCCGCCTCCAGCGCGTCGAACCGGGCCAGGAGGGCGTCCACATCGGGTCCGGGAGCCTTGGCGGTTCCCGTTGCGTGGGGTCCCCTCGCCTCGCGGCCCGCGTCCACGAGCGCGGCGGCGGTGCCGGCCGGCGTGCCGACCAGGGTGGCGCACATCAGGGGCGGCAGCAGGAGGCCGCGGGTGACGAGGGCACGCATGGACGTTCCTTTCGGGGGCGGGTCGGGCTGTCCTTGGGCTCACCGTGGGAGCCGCCGAAGCGCCCCGCAACCGGTTCCCGGGCCGACGGCCGCCCCCTCACCGCCGCGTCCGGCACCCCTGACCAGCCGCTTCCGCCGCCCCGCGACGGCTTCCGGGGGCCCGTCGCCCGTTCCACCGTCCGGGTCCCCCGGCAGAACTCCCTGGAGGCGGGTCCCGTCAGCCGACCTGGGACGCGAACGCCTCGTACGCCCGCTCGTCGAACAGGACGAACCTGACCTCCTCCACCGCTGTCTCGGTGGAGCGGACCGTCTCGACGGCGATGCGGGCGGCGTCGTCCATGGGCCAGCCGTAGATGCCGGCGGAGACGGCGGGGAAGGCGACCGTGCGGGCGCCCAATTCGTCGGCCACCCGGAGGGATTCGCGGTAGCAGGAGGCGAGGAGGGCGGACCGGTCCAGGCTCTGGCTGTGGACGGGGCCCACCGTGTGGATGACCCATCGGGCGTCCAGCGCTCCGGCCGTGGTGGCCACCGCCTGCCCCGTCGGCAGGCCCTTGCCGTAGTGCGAGGCACGGAGTCTGCGGCAGTCCTCCAGGATGGCGGGGCCGCCGCGCCGGTGGATCGCGCCGTCCACTCCTCCCCCACCGAGGAGGGAGGAGTTCGCGGCGTTCACGATGGCGTCGACGGACTGCTGGGTGATGTCCCCCTGGACGAGGGTGATGTTGGTCATGACCACCTCTTTGACATGCTCCTCGCCCTGAAGGCGAGGATTCCGGCCTTCCCCACCGGAGACTGTGCCTCCCCCAAGCTCTCAACTACGTTCGAGCAGGGGTGCCCCTATGGCGGCACGGTTTCCGGTCGGGAATCCGTGGCTTCCTGTTTCTTCGCGCTGTGCCGGGATCACTCCCGGTCTTACCGGCGCTCCGCAGGCCGATACCGCCAGTCCGGCGGCCGTCTTCACGTTGATCGCGGCATTGGTGTCCCGGTCGTGGACTGTACCGCAGGCGCTACAGGTCCATTCCCGCACGTTCAGGGGTTTGGGGCCGTCTTTTACGCCGCAGGTGGAACAGGTCTGGGAAGTCGGCTCGAACCGGCCGATCGTGACCAGGGTCCGCCCGTACCGTTCCGCCTTGTACGCCAGCATCCTGACGAACTGTGCCCACCCGGCGTCGTGCACGGACTTGGCCGGCTTCGTCCGCGCCGGCCCCGCCACCGACAGGTCCTCCACGGCGATCCCTTGGTTCTCGGAGATCAGCTTCGTGGAGAGCTGGTGGTGGAACTCACGGCGCGCGTCGGCGACTGCCGCGTGGGCGCGGGCGACCTTCAGACGGGCCTTCGCCCGGTTCTTGGATCCCTTCTGTTTGCGGGACAGCTCCCGCTGGGTCTTCTTCAGCTTCTTCTCCGCGCGCCGCAGGAACCGCGGGGAGTCGATCTTCGTACCGTCGGACAGGACCGCGAAGTGCGTCAGGCCGAGATCGATGCCGATGGTGCGGTCGGTTGCGGGCATGCGCGCCTGGTCGACTGCGGGGTCGGTGTCGATGACGAAGGAGGCGAAGAATCTGCCTGCCGCGTCCTTGACGACGGTGACGGAAGTGGGGGTGGCTGGCAGGGTGCGGGACCACTTGACCTTGACCGCGCCGATCTTCGGCAGGTTCAGCCGCCCCCGGTCGGTGATGCTCCAGCGGGCGTTGGCGGTGAACCGGATCGACTGCCGGGCGTCCTTGCGGGACTTGAGCCGGGGCGCGCCCAGTTTCGGCCCCTTCCGGGTGCCCTTGAGGGAGGCGAAGAAGTTCTTGTAGGCGACCTCCGCATCCCGCAGGGACTGCTGAAGGACGACGGCCGAAACCTCGCCCAGCCAGGCGCGCTCCGGCGTCCGTTTCGCCTCCGTGATCAGGCGTGTGGACAGCTGACCGGCTGTCGGGAACGGCTGCCCAGCCCGGCGGGCGTCCTCGCGGGCACGCACGGCGTCGTTGAACACGACGCGTGCGCACCCGAACGCCCTGGCCAGCGAGGCCTGCTGAGCGGCGTTCGGGTGCAGCCTGAAGGCGTACCGGAGCTGCATGACGATCACACTAGGCACGTCGAACCCACGTCGTCACCGGGAACAGGTGAACGACCCGTCACCGTCACGAAGCAGGGTCCGGCTCCGCCGGAACGCCACCGCGACGCTCCGCGTCGCGGCCACAGGATTCGCTTCCCCCCGGCCTGAAGGCCGGAGCACAGCGAATGATTTCCGATAGCAGCATGTGTCAGTCCTCCACACGGGCGCCGAACGCCCCGTCGGTCACGTCACCAGGCGACCGGCAGGGACCGCACCCCGTGCACCGGGCTCAGCGGCTGCGCGAAGTCCTCGGGGTCGGCGGTCAGGCGCAGGCCCGGCAGCCGGTCGAAGAGGGCGGGCAGGGCGATGCCCAGTTCGGCGCGGGCGAGGGACTCGCCGACGCAGTGGTGGGCCCCGTGCCCGAACGCGAGGTGCCGGGACGCGTCCCGGGTGACGTCCAGCCGGTCCGGGTCGGGGTAGACGTCGGGGTCGCGGTTGGCCGCCTGGAGGGGCACGATGACGCCCTCGCCGGCGCGGATGAGCACGCCGCCCACCTCGACGTCCTCGGTGGCGACCCTGCGCATGCCCGAGTGCACCACCGTCAGGTACCGCAGCAGTTCGTCCACCGCGCCCGGCCACAGCGCGGGTTCGGCGCGCAGCGCGGCGAGCTGCGTCGGGTCGCGAAGCAGCGCCACGGTCGACAGGGCGATCATGTTCGCGGTGGTCTCGTGGCCGCCGAGGAGCAGCACGAACGAGACGCCGACGGCCTCCTCGACCGTGGCCTGGCCGGTGGCCACCCGTTCCGTCGCGAGCCGGGAGAGCAGGTCGTCGGCGGGTTCCTCGGTCCGTCGGGCGAGCAGTGCACCGAGGTAGTCGTACAGCTTGGCGCGGGCGGCCATCGCCTCCTGGGGGCTGGTGCCGATGGTGAGGAAGGTTCGGGCCTGGTGCTGGAAGAACGCGTGGTCCTCGTAGGGCACGCCGAGCAGTTCACAGATCACCAGCGACGGCAGCGGCAACGCGTACGCCTCGACGAGGTCCGCCTCGCCGGCCCCGTCGGCCGTCATGGCGTCGATCAGGTTCCCGACGTGCCGGGTGACGGAGGGGTGCAGCGCCTCGACCCGGCGGTGGGTGAAGTCGCTGATGAGCATGCGCCGCAGCCTGTTGTGGTCGTGGCCGTCCATCATGAAGATCTGGCCGGGGGTGCGCGGGGTGGGCTGGGGACGCATGGTCGGGTAGCCGTCGCGGGTGCCGTCGGAGCTGAAGCGGGCGTCGGAGAGCACCGTGCGGGCATGCTCGTGCCGGGTGATCACCCAAGGGCTGCTGTCGCCCCACAGCGCCACACGGCGGATCGGCTCCTCGGCCTGCCACTTGGCGTACTCGGGGGCGGGGTCGAGCAGGGGGCGGGCGGTGGGGAGCGGGGGGTGCGTCGTCATCGCGGTGTGCCGTTCCTAGTTCGCGTCGGTGACTGAGTGGGGGGTGTCGGTGACTGAGTGGGGGGTGTCGGTGTCTGTGTGGGGGGCGTCGGTCGTGGAGAGGCCCGCGAGGGTCAGCAGCAGTTGCTTGACCTCGGTCGCGGCGTATGCCTCGCGTGCCTCGTCCGGTGCGGAGCACAGCAGGACGGGGCCGTCGTCCGGGTCGGCGGGCAGCCGGCCGTGGCTGCCGCTGACACCGGAGGGGCGCAGCGGGACGGTGCTGATGCGGTAGCGGAGCCCGAGCTTCTTGCGGGCCACCTGGCCGATCGCGCGGAGCTTCACCGCCGGGACGGTGTCGTCGTACAGCAGCTCGGCGGGGTCGTAGCCGGGCTTGCGGTGGATCTCGACCTGGCGGGCGAAGTCGGGGGCGTGCGCGTCGTCGAGCCAGTAGTAGTACGTGAACCAGGCGTCGGGGTCGGCGACCGCGACCAGTTCGCCGGAACGCTCGTGGTCCAGGCCGTGGGTCTGCTTGCCCTCGGCGTCCAGCACCTCGTCCACGCCGTCGAGTTCGGCGAGGAGCTTGGCGACCTGGGCCGTGTCGGCGGGGTCACGGACGTAGACGTGGGCGATCTGGTGGTCGGCGACGGCGAAGGCCCGTGAGGTCCACGGGTCGAGGTACTCCATGCCGTCCTGGGTGTACACGTCGAGGAGTCCGGCGCGGCGCAGCGCGCGGTTGATGTCGACGGGGCGGGAGGCGGGGGTGATGCCGTACTCGCTGAGCGCGACGACCGTGGCGCCCTCGCGCAGGAAGTGGTCGATCAGCGGGCGCAGCGCCTCGTCGAGCCGACGGGCGCTCTCGGCGGTCTCGGGCGAGTCGGGGCCGGACCGCTGGGGCTCGTAGTCGAGTTGGGGGACGTAGACGAGGGTGAGATCGGGCCGGTGTTCGTCGAAGACCTGGCGGGCGGCGCCGAGGATCCACTGGGTGGAGGGCATTCCGGCGTTGGGGCCCCAGTAGGTGAACAGCGGGAACGGGCCGAGCCGGTCGGTGAGTTCGTCATGCAGGGACGGCGGCCAGGTGTAGCAGTCGGGTTCCTTGCGGCCGTCGGAGTAGTAGACGGGGCGGGGGGTGACGGTGAGGTCGACGTCGGCGCCCATCGCGTACCACCAGCAGATGTTGGCGACCTTGTAGTCGGGGGCGGTCCTGCGGGCCGTGTCCCAGATCTTCTCGCCGCCGACGAGCGCGTTGTGCTGCCGCCACAGCAGGACCTCGCCGAGGTCGCGGAAGTACCAGCCGTTGCCCACGGCGCCGTGCCCGGCGGGGGGTTCGCCGGTGAGGAAGGTGGACTGGACCGTGCAGGTCACGGCGGGCAGGACGGGGTCGAGACGGGCCCGGAAGCCGTGCTCGCCGAGGGCGGCGACGGCGGGCATGTGCCGCAGCAGCTTCGGGGTGAGGCCGACGATGTCGAGGACGACGAGCCGGCGCGCGGGCGGGTCACCGGCCGACCGCGTGCTCGCTGACGCGGTACTCACGGACGGTGTGCCCGCTGACGCAGAACTCACGGACGGTGTACGGGCGGACGGTGTGCTTGAGGGTGGCGTGCTCGACGGTGGGGTGCTCACTGGTGGTCCTCCTTGAGGCCGAGGCCGGTCATCCGGTCGCGGGCCCAGGCGAGTTCGGCGGCGATGCCCCCGGCCAGGCCGGCGGGCGGCTCGGGGAGGACGGACCAGGTGTAGGTCTCGACCTCGATGTGGTCGCAGTGGACGGAGGTGCCGCCGAGTAGTCCCCCGAGGACGGCGGTCAGTTGGTCGGCGGTGGTGCGCAGCGGTGGCTCGGGGTCGGCGTGCAGCGGGGCGTGGAAGTGGACACGCCAGGGCCCGGTGCCGGTGGGCAGGCCGCCGTCGAGGGCGTCCGGCAGGTCGTCGACGGCGTGGACGGGGGCCTCGGGCGCGGACGCCGTACGGGTCTGGTGCAGGAACCGTGGCTCCGCGAGGCGCCGCAGGGCCGCGCGGGCGGCGGGATCGGCGGGGTCGGTGGCCTCGACGGCACAGGACGCCTGGAGCTTGACGACCGCGAGCCCGGCGTCCGCGAGGCGGGCGAGGGCGGCCCCGGGGTCCTCGAACTGCACGGCGAGATGGCAGGCGTCGAGGCAGACGCCGAGCCGGTCGGGGTCGAGTCCACGCAGCTCCCGTACGGCCTGGGCGGTGGTCTCCACGACGCAGCCGGGCTCCGGTTCGAAGCCGACGCGGACGCGGCGGCCGGTGTCGGACTCGATCGCGGCGAGTCCGGCGGCGAGCCGGTCGAGGGCGCGGCGGGCGGTCTCGGCGCGGTCCGGGGGCCAGGGGGTGCGCCAGGCCAGCGGCAGGGTGGAGACGCTCCCCCGGGCGACGTCGTCGGGGAGGAGGGCGGCGAGCACGCGGGCGCAGTCGAGGGTGTGGCGCAGCCGGGCCTCGTCGGCCCAGTCGGGCAGGTAGACGTCCTTCTTGACCACCTCGCGGTGGAACCCGGCGTAGGGGAAGGCGTTGAGGGTGACGGTCTCCAGGCCGCGGGCGGCGAGTTCGCCCTGGAGGCGTCGCACCTGGTCCTCGTCGTCGACGAGCCGGGTCACCGTGTCACGCGCGAGCCAGAGGCCGATGCCCAGTCGGTCGACGCCGAGGCGTTCGCGCACGGGTTCGGCGTACGCGGCGAGCTGGCCGATGACTCCGTCGAGGTCCTCCGCCTGGTGGACGTTGCTGCAGTAGCCGAGGTGGACGGGGCTGCCGTCGGGGTGCCGGAATCGCATGGCCGGGCGCTCACTCTCCGCCGCGGCGGATGGAGTTGCCCTGGAAGCTCGACTCCTCGTCGGGCTTGGGCTCGTCGAGGTCGAGTCGGCCGCTCTGTCCGTAGAAGCCGACGGGGTTGCGCCAGAGGACCTTGTCCACGGTGTCGTCGTCGAAGCCGACGGCGAGCATCGCGTCTGCGGTCCTGCGGGTCTTGAGCGGGTCCGAACGCCCCCAGTCGGCGGCCGAGTTGACGAGGACGCGGTCGGTGCCGTGTTCCCGGAGGATGGCGACCATGCGGTCCTCGCTCATCTTGGTCCGCGGGTAGATCGAGAACCCGGCCCAGCAGCCGCTGTCGAGCACCATGCCGACGGTCAGCTCGTTGAGGTGGTCGAGGACGACGAGTTCGGGGGCGATGCCCGACTCCCGTACGACGTCCAGGGTGCGGCGGGTGCCGGTGGCCTTGTCGCGGTGCGGGGTGTGCACGAGCGCGGGCAGGCCGTGTTCCACGGCGAGTCGCAGCTGGAGGGCGAGCGCCTCGTCCTCCTCCGGTGTCATGGAGTCGTATCCGATCTCGCCGACCGCGACCACCCGGTCCTTGGCGAGGTAGCGGGGCAGTTCGTCCAGGACGGGCCGGCAGCGCGGGTCGTTGGCCTCCTTCGGGTTGAGCGCGATGGTGCAGAAGTGCTGGATGCCGAACTGGGCGGCCCGGTACGGCTCCCAGCCCAGCAGCGCGTCGAAGTAGTCGTAGAAGCTCTCGGGGGATGTGCGGGGCTGGCCGAGCCAGAAGGCCGGCTCGACGACCGCGCGGACCCCGGCCGCGTGCATCGCCTCGTAGTCGTCGGTGGTCCGGGAGGTCATGTGGATGTGGGGGTCGAAGATGCGCACGTTCTGCTCTTCCTCGTGTTCTTCGGGGAGCGGGGCGAGTTCGGTGGGGTCCCGCGGGACTAAGAAAGCTCCTTCAGTGCGCGGACGGCGGCCTCGCGGCGTTCGGGCACGGCGGCCCGCGTCTCGGCGGTGAGCCGCTCGACGAGGGCGGCGCGGGCGGGATGGGCCCGGACGACGGGCCAGATGTCGTGCGGGACGTCCCGGCCTGCGGCGACCCGCTCGTGGGCGAAGTCGGCGAGCATACGGGCGAGTTCGGCGTCGGTGCGGATGTCGAGCCCGGCGATCCGGTCGAGCGGGATCTCCTGGAAGACGCACTTGAGCACGGCCTGGCGGTACTCGGCGTCGGGGAGCCGGGCCGCGCCGTACGGCCCGAGGGCGGCCTCGATGACATGGCTGTCGTTGCCGCGCAGCGCCTCACGGACGAGAGGGAGGGCGAGGTCGGCGAGGGGTTCGCCGCCGCCCTCGGTGGAGGCGTCGAGGAGGGGAAGGGCCCGTAGGACGGCCCGTTGCTCGGCCGGGTCGCCGTGGCGGAAGAGGCCCGCCAGTTCGGTGGCGAGGGGTGCGCCGGTGAGGGGCAGGGCGGTGAGCAGGACGGCACGGGCGGCCTCGTCGGCGGTCCAGTGGGCGTCCAGCCGGGCGCGTCCGCAGTGTCTGCGGGCGGCGGGGAACAGGGCCCGCACGGCGGCGGGCCGCGCGGCGATCCGCGCCTCCGCGTCGGCGAGCCATGAGCGGGCGGCTGGTTCGAGCGGATGGCGGGAGAGGACGGTCCGGGGATCGGGGGGCGGAGTTGCGGGCATGCCGAGGGACGCCATGGCGGAACAGCCTCCGGTGGGGGGGTGGAGGGAGCGAAACCCGAGAGGAAGAGAAGAGGGAGGGAGAGGGAGGAAGAGGAGGGAAGCGAAAGGAGGCGGGGAGGGAAGAGAAGCGGAGGGAGGGGAAGCGGAGGGAGCGGAAGGAGGTGTCGCGGGGGGTCAGGCCGCTGCCGCGCGCAGGAACTCGATGGAGCGGCGGGCCACGTCGGGGGCGTCGAGGGAGCCGCCCTGGATCTCCACGGAGACCAGTCCGCGATGGCCGAGCTCCCGCAGGGCGGCGAGCACGGGCGGGAAGTCGATCTCGCCCGCGCCGAATTCGAGGTGCTGGTGGACTCCGCGCCGCATGTCCTCGATCTGCACGTTGAGCAGACGCGGCGCTGCGAGCCGCACGCACTCCAGGACGGTCCGCTCCTCCACGCAGTGGGCGTGCCCCACATCGAGGGTGATCCCGAACAGCTCATGCCCGCCGACGAGTTCGGCCAGTTCGAGGCATCGCTCGACGGTGTCGACGAACATGTACGGCTCCGGCTCGAACGCCAGGGAGACGCCGTACTCCTCGGCGGTCTCCAGGACGGTCTCCACTCCCGCCGCGAGCCGCTTCCAGGCGTCCCCCGCCGGGAGTCCGTCATGTGGTGCGGGTCCGCTGCACAGGTGGACGGTGGGCGAGCCCAGGTCGGCGGCCATGCGTACGGCGCGCCGCAGCAGGTCGATCCGGTGTTCGGCCGCGTCGGACATCAGGGTCGGCTGGTGCTTGCCCCAGGGGTCGAGGAGGTAGGGCGCCCCGGTTTCCAGGGTCACGTCGAGGTCGTGCCGGTCGAGGTCCCGGGCGATCTCGGCGACACGTCGGGGCAGGTCGGGGGCGTACGGGTCGAGGTGCCCGTGGTCGAGGGTGAGGGCGACGCCGTCGTAGCCGAGGTCGGCGAGGACGGTGAGGACATCGCCCAAGCGGTGGTTGGTGAAGCCGTTGGTGCCGTAACCGAATCGGAGGGGGGTGGGGGGCGCGGTCATGCCGGCGTTCCTCCTGCGGAGGTCTGTGCTGGTCGAGGGGGTGGTTCAGGTGGGGGAGACACGCCGGGCGAGCCGCCGGGCCAGGGGGTGGGCGACGCCGAGGGCGGCCGCAGCGACCGTGGCGCCGCTGCGCGCGGTCAGCGCCGTCTGGAGTGGCAGGAACCCGAGGATGCCGGCCCCGACGGCCCGCCGTACGTTCTCGCCCGACGGCTCCCGCAGGGCGCGGATTTGTGCCGTGCCGTAGGTGCCGAGGTAGGCGAGGGCTCCGGCGCCGACGACGACGGCCCGGGTGGCCGCCGACCGAGTGGTGGCCGACCGAGTGGTGGGATGGCTGCCGAGGTACCGCTGGGTGGCGGTCGCGGCTGTGCGCCCCCGGGACGGCTCCGCCGTCCCGGCCCGAGCGGAGACGATCGCCGTGCGGACGGCGGGCAGCGCCGTCGCGAGGGCGGTGGTCGTGGCGGCGGCGAGGGTCGAGGCGGGCACGCGGGCGGGAGCGCCGGAGATCTCGTGGCGGCTGAGGGCGGACAGCGTGTACGTGTGGGCGCCGACGAGCGCGGCCGGGACGGCGCCGCGCAGCAGTGCCCTGCCGGTTCCGCCCGGGCGGGCGGCGGCCAGCGCGCCGGAGAGGACGTCCAGGGTCCGGGCCGAGGCCATGGCGGCCGCTCCCGCGGGGGTCGACTTGAGCTTCAGGTCGTAGGCCCAGATCACGCCGGTCAGCGGCAGCGCCGCCAGAAGGCTGCGGCGGCCGCCCGAGGCGGCGGCGAGCCCGAGGCCCGCCGCGGTGAGCGCACCGGCGACGGCGAGGGCGGTACCGCGGGGGACGCGGCCCGACGGGACGGGCCGCTCGGGGCGTTCGACGGCGTCGATCGTGGCGTCGGCGTAGTCGTTGAGGGCCATGCCGGCCCAGTAGAGGCAGACGGATGACCCCATGACTCCCAGCGTCGGACCGCTGAGCGGACGTCCTGCTGCCGCGGCCCCCGCGAGGATGTCACCCGGCACGCTTAACGCGGCTGGCGCACGTACGAGTTGAGCGAGATCCGCGAGGCGCACGGCTTGCCGCGAGCCGGAGCGGACATCCCATCTCCGAGCTTTCATGGCGGCAACTTACCCCTGCCACTTGGACATTCATGCGAAGAAAGCGTGAAGACCTTTTTCGTTTTGTGACTTGATATTGCCTACTGATGCACGCATATGCGTGCTACTGGCCCGTCAGCGTTCCTGACGCAGTCTCCGCCACACCGCCTTGGCCGCGTTGTGCCCCGACATTCCGTGCACTCCGGGGCCCGGCGGGGTGGCCGACGAGCAGATGAACACGGCCGGATGCGGGGTGCGGTACGGCTGGAGCGTGAGCTTGGGACGGAGCAGCAGCTGGAGACCGGAGGCGGCGCCGCAGGCGATGTCACCGCCGACGTAGTTGGCGTTGTGCGCGGCGAGTTCGGGCGGTCCGGCGGTGGCGCGGGCGAGGACGAGGTCGCGGAAACCTGGTGCGAAACGCTCCAGTTGGCGCTCCACGGCGTCCGTCAAGTCTCCGGTCCAGCCGTTCGGCACATGGCCGTACGCCCAGAAGACGTGCTTGCCCTCGGGGGCGCGGGTGGGGTCGACGAGGCTGGGCTGCACGGTGATCAGGAACGGCCGGTCGGGGGCGTGGCCGTGCCGGGCGGCGGCGTCCAGGGCGGTGCTGATCTCCGCCTTGCTCGCCCCGACCTGGACCGTGCCCGCGGCGCGCGCCTCCTCGGCGGTCCAGGGCACGGGGCCGTCCAGCGCGTAGTCGAGCTTGAAGACGCTCGCGCCGTACCGGTACGACTCGTAGAAGCTTCCGAAGCCGGCGATCCGGGCCAGGGCGGTGGGCGAGGTGTCGAAGACGTAGGCGCGCGCGGGCGGCAGATCGTCGAGCCGCTTGACCTCGTAGTCGGTGTGGACGGTGCCGCCGAGGTCCTTGAGATAGGCGGTGAGCGCGTCGGAGATGGCCTGGGAGCCGCCGCGGGCGACCGGCCAGCCGGCGGCGTGCGCGGCCAGCGCGAAGACCAGGCCCACGGCGCCGGTGGCGAGCCCGCCGAGCGGGGCGATGACATGGGCGACCAGCCCGGAGAACAGCGCCTTGGCCTTCTCGTCCTTGAAGCGGCGCATCAGCCAGGTGGAGGGGGGCAGTCCGACGAGGCCGAAGCGGGCCAGGGTGACCGGGTCGCGCGGCAGCGCCGACAGCGGCAGCGACATGAAGTCCCGCACCAGGGTGTCCCACTTGGGCAGGAACGGCTCGATCAGTCTGCGGTACGCCCCCGCGTCCCTCGGCCCGAACGAGGCGGCCGTCTCCCCCACCGAACGCGACAGCACGGCCGCCGAGCCGTCCAGGAACGGGTGCGCCATGGGCAGCTCGGCGTGCAGCCACTCCAGGCCGTAGCGGGCCAGCGGCATCCCGTTGAACGCGGGCGAGTTGACGCCCAGGGGGTGGGCCGCCGCGCAGGGGTCGTGCCGGAAGCCGGGCAGGGTCAGCTCGGCGGTGCGGGCACCGCCGCCGACCGTGTCCTTGGCTTCGAACACCGCCACGGAGAAGCCGCGGCGGGCCAGCTCCACGGCAGCCGTCAGGCCGTTCGGCCCCGCCCCCACCACCACCGCGTCGAGCATCGCCGGCACGTTCGGACCCCTTCGTCAGCCGATGGTCATCGAGCGCCGCGAACGGGTTTCCGCCCGGCGGCGAACCTGCGCTCAGGATATGCCCGACCACCGACAGCCACAGCATGGGTAGGCTGCGCCGCATGACGCGCCGGTTCCGTTTCACCGACCACGAGCGGGATCTCCGGCACTGGTTCGAGCTGGGGGACGACGGGCGGGTCCTGCGACAGATCTCCTTCCGGGGCGGGGCGCCGGTGGCCCTGATCGCCGCCGACCCGGCCGAACGGGAGGAGGTCCGGCAGGTCGGCGGTGGGCTCGCCGTCCAGCTGTACGAGGTCGTGTACGGCACGGCCTGGCCGGGGCCAGTAGCGGAACCGGCGGAGGCGGTGCCGGTCACCGAGCGGGAGTTCGACCTGGCGTGGGGGCGGGCCCGCAGCCACCGCCAGTGCGATGTCCGGCACGACAGTGGCCCCGTCCCCGTCGGCGGGCGTCTGCCCGGCACGTTCACTGTCTCCCCGTGGGGCCCCGGGGTGACCGGGGTGTTCGTGGACCTCGGTCTGTCCGTGCCCGGCTTCGTGGACGCTCTGATCCTCCTGCGGGCCGAGTGCCAGTGGCCACCGGACGGCACGCCCGCCGTGTTCGAGGTGATCGACATCCGCATGGGCAGCGGCAGCTGCCAGCTCAGGCTCCGCCCGACAGCAACCCCCGCACCCGGCGAGCCGTGGCCGCGTCCCGGGCCGCGGTGAACGGCAGGGTGTTGCCGCCGGTGATGCGGAAGGGCTCGTCCGCGAGGGTCAGATGGGCTCCGCCCGACTCCTCGACGAGGAGCAGGCCCGCCGCGTGGTCCCAGGCCGCCTCCCAGGAGAACGCGACCGCGTCCAACCGCCCCCGTGCGACGGCGAGATACTCCAGCCCCGCCGACCCGCACGGGCGTGGGGCGACGCCCTCCGTCCACAGGCCGAGCAGCGCCGCCTTCTGCTCCTCCGTGGTGTAGTCCGGGTGGGAGGTCGCCACGTCGAGGTCGCGGCCGGCCTCGGGCGGACCGGCGTGCAGCGGCTCGCCGTCCAGCGTGGCCCCTCGGCCCCGTATCGCCACGGCGAGCCGGTCGAGCGCGGGCGCGTACGTCCAGGAGGCGCGCACCACGCCGTCCAGGGCGAGGGCGACGAGCGTGCAGAAGCCGGGCTCGCCGTGCACGAACTGCCGGGTGCCGTCGACCGGGTCGACGATCCAGACCGGTGCGTCGCCGCGGATCGCCTCGTAGGACGCGGGGTTGGCGTGGACCGCCTCCTCGCCGACGACGACGGAGCCGGGCAGCAGCGCGGGCAGCGCCTCGGTCAGATACAGCTCGGCCTTGCGGTCGGCGTCGGTGACGAGGTCGTGGGGGCCGTTCTTCTGGTCGATCTCGTGCGCGGCGAGCTGCCGCCAGCGCGGCATGATCTCGGCGGCCGCCGCCTTGCGGATCGCTTCCTCGACGTCGGAGGCGTGCCGGGCGAGAAACTCGTCGATGGTTTCGCTGTCTTCGATCATGCCTCCATCACAGCACGCACCACTGACAATCCCCACCGGGAGGGTGCACTCCGCATGGAATCACCATGAACAGCGGGTCCGCCGCGGCCGGGCGGCGGCCCCGCTCAGCGTCCGACGGCGTACCCCTGCATGCCCCGCGGGTTGGCCGCCGCCGAGAGCACGCCGGTCGCGGGGTCGCGCGCGACCACGCAGAGGCGGCCCTCGGACCAGGGTTCGCCGACGGTGACGTCATGGCCGCGCCGACGGAGTTCCGCGACGACCTCCGCGGGCATGCGGGACTCGACGGTGACGCTGCCGGGGCGCATGCCGCGCGGGTAGAAGGATCCGGGGAAGCCGTCGTTGTGCCAGTTCGGGGCGTCGATGGCGCCCTGGAGGTCGAGGCCGCCCCGGACCGGTGGGCGCAGGGCGACGCCGAGGAAGAAGTGGAGCTGCCACTGGTCCTGCTGGTCTCCGCCGGGTGTGCCGAACGCCATCACGGGCACCCCGTCGCGCAGCGCCAGCGAGGGGGTGAGCGTGGTGCGGGGCCGGCGGCCGGGGGTGAGGGAGTTCGGCAGTCCCTCGTCGAGCCAGGTCATCTGCAGCCGGGTGCCGAGCGGGAAACCCAGCTCGGGCACGACGGGGTTGGACTGGAGCCAGCCGCCGCTGGGCGTGGCCGCGACCATGTTGCCCCAGCGGTCGACGACGTCCAGATGGCAGGTGTCGCCCCGCGTGCCCCCGTCCGCCCCGACCTCGGGCTCCCCCGGTACCGGGGAAAGGGGGCTCTTGGCGACCGTGGGTTCCCCGATGCCGGCGCGGGCGCCGCCGACCGTGGGCTCCCCGGCCCCCATGGGGTTGAAGCCGGGCTGGTCGGTGGCCACCACGCGCGCGTGGGCGCTCAGTCGGGGGGTGCGCCCGCCGAGGCTGCCGGGCCGCAGGTCGTACGAGGCCGTGTCGCCGATGAGGGCCCGCCGCTCGGCGTTGTACGTGTCGGACAGCAGCTCGGTCAGCGGCACCGGCGCGGCGTCCCCGTACCAGGCCTCGCGGTCCGCCATGGCGAGCTTGCAGCCCTCGATCAGCAGGTGTACGTAGTCGGCCGACCCGTACGCGGGCAGCTCGTCCGGGAGCAGGGCGAGTTGCTGGAGGAGCACCGGGCCCTGGCTCCAGGGGCGGGCCTTGCACAGGGTCCAGCCGTTCCAGTCGTAGGTCGCCGGGGCCTCGTAGGACGCGGACCAGGCGGCCAGGTCGGCCGCGGTGAGGGTGCCGGTGTGCCGTTCGCCGCTGGTGTCCAGGGTGGGCCGCCCCGCCTGCCGTACCAGGGCCTCGGCGATGAAGCCGGCGCGCCACACCTCGCGTGCCGCCTCGATGCGGGCCTCGCGGTCGCCCGCTCCCTCGACCTCGGCGAGCAGCCGCCGCCAGGTCGCGGCCAGGGCGGGGTTGCGGAACAGTTCGCCGGGGCGGGGCGCCCGGCCGCCGGGCAGGTAGACCTCCGCCGACGACACCCACTCCTTCTCGAAGAGGTCGCGCACCGTCTCGACGGTCGCGCCGACGTTCTCCACGGGCGCGTGCCCGTTCTCCGCGTACCCGATGGCGTACTTCAGGACGTCGGCGAGGTCCATGGTGCCGTAGTCGCGCAGCAGGAGCATCCACGCGTCGAAGGCGCCGGGGACGGCGGCCGCCAGGGGGCCCGTGCCGGGGACGAGGTCCAGTCCGAGTCCCCGGTAGTGCTCGACCGTCGCCCCGGCGGGCGCCACGCCCTGTCCGCACAGGACCCGGACCTCGCCGTCCGCCGTCGCCAGGACGAGGGGGACCTCCCCCGCGGGCCCGTTGAGGTGCGGTTCGACGACGTGCAGGACGAAACCGGCGGCGACGGCCGCGTCGTAGGCGTTGCCGCCGTCCTCCAGGACGGCCATCGCGGACTGCGACGCGAGCCAGTGCGTGGAGGACACCATGCCGAAGGTCCCCTGGAGCGTCGGTCGGGTGGTGAACACGGGAGGACTCCTCACAGCGCGCCGATCGTCCGCCGATCGTACGCAGCGCCCTCAGTCACCCTCGGACGCGCGGTGACACGGGCCGCCGACAGCCCACCTCACGCGCGCCGCCCCACGGTCAGCACATGCCCGCTCGTGCCCAGCAGCGACGGCTCCGACTCGATACGCCGGGTCGCCGCCAGAACGGCCTCCCTCCGCTCGGGGTCGTCGAGCCACTCGTCCACGTCGCCCATCAGCCAGGCGACGCCCTCCACGCCGTACTGGCCCTCGCACGCGAGCCCCGCCGCGTCGAACTCGCCCGGCACCTCGGCGGGGTCGGCGAAGTAGGCGGTGGTGAAGACGGGGTCGTCCGCCGAGGGCAGGTGACGCCCGTCCGCCGAGACCGCGTCGGTGCGCGCACGACGCTCCGGGAGGAAGTAATTCCCCTGCCGAAGCGTGTCGTTGAGGCCCGCGTACCGGTTGATCGTGGCCGCGACCACCACACCGCCGGGCCGGACGACACGACGGGCCTCCACCAGCGCCCGTACCCGCTCCGGGCGTTCGGGCAGGTGGTAGAGCGGCCCGAGGAGGAGGACGACGTCGTACGCGGCGGCCTCGGCGGGCAGCGCGCGGGCGTCCCCGAGCCGGGCGGTGACACCGGGCAGCAGGCCCGCCCGTTCGACGTGCATCGGTACGGGGTCGACGACCTCGACCTCGTGGCCGTCCCCCGCGAGCCAGGCCGCGTGGACGCCCGTGCCGCCCCCGACGTCGAGCACGCGCGCGGGGGTGTCGGGCAGGAACCGTCGCAGGAGCTCCTGGGTGCGCCAGAACTCCAGTCGTCCGGCGCCTTCGGTGAGGCGCGTGTCCTCGCCGCCCCGCTCGTAGTAGGCGAGGATCTCCTCGCGCAGGGAAGGGGATCCGGATGCTGGGGAAGGTAACCGGGTCATGCCTCAAGGGTGCTGATCGCCGTGAACGCGGTGCAACCGGTTAAGAGCTCCGAACAAAAGGGGAGTCCGATCAGCTCGCGGCGTCTGGTGCGTGCGATCGCAAGGCGCCGGAAGCTCCTCGATGGGGGTCCCCCGCTCGAGCGGAGCCGAGAGTGGGGGAGGAGCTACCAGGGGCTTTCGGCAACGCGGCGAGCGTGCGTGCCAGACGCCGCGAGCCGGGCTCCCCTTTTGTTCGGAACTCTAAGAGTCCTGCGCCTTCGTCCAGGCGCCGGTGCCGAGGCGGCCGGTGGTGCCGAGGTCGATGCCGCCGTCGGGGGCGAGTACCTGGGCGGGGCGGCCCTTCGCGGTGGCGACGCGCAGGTAGGGGGCGTTGACGGCGGGGACGTCCGCCTCGGTGACGGTGTTGCGCCAGACCAGCGAGGTGGTCGCGGACTCACCCGGTTTCAGCGTCACCTCGTGCGGGCCCGGGTCGGGCACACCCGTGGTGATCTCCTGCGGGCCGCGCAGCACGCGCACGTCGACGGTTTCGCGGTCCTCGTCGAGCACCTGGACCGAGGGGTAGCCGTTCACGGTGTACGGCTTCGTGCCGCAGTTGGTCAGCGTCACCGTCATCGCGCGCAGTCCCATCGCGGCCTCCACGAGACCCGGCAGCATCCGCACCCCGGAGGACGGGCAGGCGTCCTTGGGGTCGGCCGACGGTGCCTCCGTGGGCCGCACGTCCACGCTCGAGGGCACTCCCTCGGGCAGCTCGTCGGCATGCACGCCACCGGGCAGCTCGTCGGCGTGCACGCCCGCCGGGCGTTCGGTTCCCGCGGACGCGGCCGACGTCGAGGGGAGGTCGCGGTCGGGGTTCACCTCGCGGTCGATCTCCGCCCCGAGTCCGCAGCCGCCGACGGTCAGGATCAGCGCGGCGGCCAGGGAGGCGCGGGAGGTGGTGCGGCGGGGTGTCGGGATCATGGGCCCGATCCTGACACGCGCGTCCGGCGGAAGCCGGGAGTCCGGAAAGTCGCCGTGCGACTGAACGGTGAGGGCCGGTCACCACGTATACACAGAGCGAGGTCGCACTTTCGCCCCACAGGCAGTCGTGTGACACTGACGTACCCCACCGACCGGCGGCACCGCCGCCACGACCCCGAGAAGTGCGCTGTGCGTGATCTCCCTCTGCCGCTCGCCCTCACCGTGCGTCTGCTTCCGGTCGCCGTACTCGCCACGGCAGGCTGGGCGTTGTCGTCCGGTTCGTCGGACACGAGCCCGGCGGGGAAGGAGTCCGCGCAGGAGACCGCGTCCGGGCCCATCTCCACCTCCGAGTCCGCGCCGGCCACGTCCGCCGCGACCAAGACGTATGCGAAGGCACCCTCGCCCTGCGGCGCCATCGCGGCGAAATCGGTCAAATCCCTTGTTCCGGGCGCCAAGACGGCCGGCAAGGAAATAGCGTCGACCGACGACTCCGTGCGCCGCACCTGCTCCTGGAACGCCCTCAAGGGCTACGACTACCGCTGGTTGGACATCTCGTACGAGATTCACCAAACGGACGCGAAGGCCGAAACCACCTACAAGGAGCGGATGTCGCAGAAGAGCGGCGGCGGCGCGGTGCCCGGTCTCGGTGACGCGGCCTACTCCGTCGTGAACCTCACCACCGAGGACAAGCAGCAGACCCGCGAGGGTGTGGTGTACGCGCGCGTGGCCAACGCCCTGGTGGTCGTCACCTACAACGGCAGCGACTTCGAGTCGCAGAAGGCCCCCGGCACCGACGAGATCAACAAGGGTGCCATCAAGGCGGCGAAGGAGGCGGTGGCCGCGCTGGAGGGCGCCCGGTAGGGGCACGTCTCCGGCACGACCACCGCCACTGCGGTCAGGGCCGTCGGCTCAGGCTCAGACGGTCGCTCTCGCCTTCTCCCGCTCCCCCGCCATCAGCGCCACGTACACCAGCATCGAGGCGGCGAGGCCCACCGCCCAGCCGTAGTCGGCGAGCGGCTTGAGGAACGGGATGAGGCCGTCCTGCGGGAACGGCCCGGAGGAGACCCCCTCCGCGTTCACGCTCGAGTAGGAGCCGCCGACCGCGAGGACGCCGCCCACCAGGAACGCGGCGATGGCCCGCCAGTTCCAGCCGGCCGAGTACCAGTAGCGACCGCCCGCCGTGTACAGGTCCGCGAGGTGCAGGACCGTACGGCGGATGATCCAGTAGTCGGCGATGAGGATGCCCGCGACCGTGCCGAGCAGTCCGCCGACCACGCCGAGCCACGTGAAGATGTAGAACTCGGGCGTGGAGATGAGCTTCCACGGGAAGATCAGGATGCCGAGGACGCCGGTGATCAGGGCGCCCGTGCGGAAATTGATGAGCTTCGGCGCGAGGTTCGCGAGGTCGTACGCCGGTGACACCACGTTCGCCGCGATGTTCACGGAGATTGTCGCGATCAGCACGGTGATCAGGGCGAAGAGCAGACCGAAGGTGTTGTCGGCCTTGGCGGCGAGGGTGACCGGGTCCCAGATGGCCTCGCCGTAGACGGCCTCGGAGCCGGAGGTGACGAGGACGGCGAGGATCGCGAAGAGCGTCATCGTCGTCGGCAGCCCGAGGGACTGGCCCCAGGTCTGCGCCTTCTGGCTGGCGCCGAAGCGGGTGAAGTCGGGGATGTTCAGCGAGAGGGTGGCCCAGAAGCCGATCATGCCCATGAGGGAGGGGAAGAAGACCGGCCAGAAGTCGGCGCCCCAGCCCAGCTTGGACGGCTGGTCCAGCAGTGCGCCGAACCCGTCCGCCTTGACCGCGATCCAGATCAGCAGCACGAAGGCGCCGACGATCACGAAGGGCGCGGCCCAGTTCTCGAAGTGCCGCAGGAAGTCCATGCCCCGGTAGATGATCGCGATCTGCAGCGCCCAGAAGAGGATGAAGCAGAGCCACAGCGGCCAGGGGTTGCCGGCGATCTTCCCCGCGGTCTCCCACTGACCGCCGGTGAGCTTGGAGCCGAGGGCGAAGATGCCGCTGCCGCCGATCCAGGTCTGGATGCCGAACCAGCCGCAGGCCACGGCCGCCCGGATCATGGCCGGTATGTTCGCCCCGCGCAGACCGAACGAGGCGCGGGCGAGCACCGGGAACGGGATGCCGTACTTGGGTCCGGCGTGCCCGGTGGCCAGCATCGGCAGCAGCACGATGACGTTGGCCAGGGCGATGGTGAAGACGGCCTGCTTCCAGTCCATGCCGAGGGCGACCAGGCCGGAGGCCAGGGTCCAGCTGGGGATGCAGTGGGCCATGGAGATCCACAGCGCCGCGAAGTTGTACGTCGTCCACTTGCGTTCGGAGACGGGTACGGGGCGCAGGTCCTCGTTGGCGAAGGGACTGTCGGCGGGGAAGGCCCCGGGGGCCAGTTCGATCCGGCCGGACGAGTCGACGGACTGGGCCATCGGCGACCCCGAGGGGACTGTTTCGGTCATGGGCAGGCCAATCAAGGAGGCGGGACGGGAGAGAAAGGCCGTGCGGGCCTTGGGCCCCTCCCCGGGGGAGCGGGGAGGGAGTCAAGGTGTGGGGGGTCGTGATGGAGTGGAGCGTTCCGGATTGTGGCAGGAGCCGGCCCGGGAAGGAATCCCTGGTCAGCCGGTGATCGCGGGGATGACCGTGGAGCCATACACGTCGATCACCCGTTCCTGCGCGTCGTGCATGTCGTACACGGCGAACTGGTCGACGCCCAGGTCCCGCAGCCCGTTCAGCTTCGCGATGTGCATGTCGGGGGTGCCGATGACGCAGAACCGGTCGACGATCTCGTCGGGGACGAACGCCGTGTCGGGGTTGTCGGCCCGTCCGTGGTGGGAGTAGTCGTACCCCTCGCGGGCCTTGATGTAGTCCGTGAGCTCCTCCGGTACGGCCGCGGAGTGCTCGCCGTACTTGGAGACCAGGTCGGCGACGTGGTTGCCGACCATGCCGCCGAACCAGCGGCACTGCTCACGGGCGTGGGCGAGCGCCTCCGGCGAGTCGTCCTCGGTGATGTACGCGGGGGCGGCCACGCAGATCTTCACCTCGGACGGGTCGCGCCCGACGGCGACGGCCGCGTCCTTGACCGCCTTGACCATGTACTCGGTGAGGTACAGGTCGGAGAGCTGGAGGATGAAGCCGTCGGCCTCCTCCCCTGTCATCTTCAGGGCCTTGGGCCCGTACGCGGCCATCCAGACCGGGAGTTCGGCGTCCTCCTTGATCCAGGGGAAGCGGATCACGGTGCCGCCGAGGTCGGCCTCCTGGCCCGAGCCGAGGGCGCGGATGACCTTCATGGCGGCGCTGATGCGGGCCAGGGTGTTCGGGGTGCGGCCCGCGACGCGCATCGCGGAGTCGCCGCGGCCGATGCCGCAGACGGTGCGGTTGCCGAACATGTCGTTCAGCGTGGCGAAGGTCGAGGCGGTCACCTCCCAGGTGCGGGTGCCCGGGTTGGTGACCATCGGGCCGACCTTCAGGCTCGTGGTGTTCGACAGGATCTGGCTGTAGATGACGAACGGCTCCTGCCACAGCACGGCGGAGTCGAAGGTCCAGCCGTAGGTGAAGCCGTTGTCCTCGGCGCGCTTCATCAGCTCGATGACACGCGAGGCCGGCGGGTCGGTCTGCAGGACGAGTCCGAAGTCCATCTGCTCCGCTCCTAGTTGAGGTACTGACAGGTGGAGCGGGGGGTGTAGACGCCGTGCCCGGCGTGACCGGTGTACTCCCGCTCGGTGATGACGAGTTCGCCGCGCGAGAGGACCGTCTCGACCCGGCCGGTGGTGCGCTTGCCCTCGTACGCCGAGTAGTCGACGTTCATGTGGTGGGTCTCGGCGGACATGACCTGCTCGGCGTGCGGGTCGTAGATGACGATGTCCGCGTCGGCTCCAGGCGCGATCGTGCCCTTCTTGGGGTACATGCCGAACATGCGGGCCGGGGTCGCGCAGGCGATCTCGATCCAGCGGCGGCGCGAGATGTGCCCGTCGACGACGGCCTGGTGCAGCAGGTCCATCCGGTTCTCGACGCCCGGCAGACCGTTGGGGATCTTGGAGAAGTCGCCGCGGCCGAGTTCCTTCTGCCCGGCGAAGCAGAAAGGGCAGTGGTCGGTGGAGACCACCTGGAGGTCGTTGGTGCGCAGGCCCTGCCACAGCTTGGCCTGGTGTTCCCTGGGCCTCAGCGGGGTGGAGCACACGTACTTGGCGCCCTCGAAGTCCGGCTCGGCGAGGTTGTCCGTGGACAGGAACAGATACTGCGGGCAGGTCTCGCCGAAGACGTTGAGCCCCTCGTCGCGTGCCCTGGCCAGCTCGGCGACCGCCTCCATCGCCGAGACGTGCACGACGTACAGGGGCGCGCCGGCGACCTGGGCGAGCTTGATGGCCCGATGGGTGGCCTCCGCTTCGAGGAGCGCCTTGCGGACCTCGCCGTGGTAGCGGGGGTCGGTCTCGCCGCGCGCCAGCGCCTGCTCGACCAGGACGTCGATGGCGATGCCGTTCTCCGCGTGCATCATGATCAGGCCGCCGTTGTCGGCGGAGCGCTGCATGGCCCGCAGGATCTGGCCGTCGTCGCTGTAGAAGACGCCCGGGTAGGCCATGAACTGCTTGAAGGAGGTGACGCCCTCCTCCACCAGCAGGTCCATCTCCTTGAGCGTCTCCTGGTTCACATCGGAGACGATCATGTGGAAGCCGTAGTCGATGGCGCAGTTGCCGTCCGCCTTGGCGTGCCAGGCGTCGAGGCCCTCGCGGAGGGTGTGGCCCACGCTCTGCACCGCGAAGTCGACGATGGTCGTGGTCCCGCCCCAGGCGGCGGCCCGGGTGCCGGTCTCGAAGGTGTCGGAGGCGAACGTGCCGCCGAAGGGCAGCTCCATGTGGGTGTGGGCGTCGACGCCGCCCGGGATGACGTACTTGCCGGTGGCGTCGATGGTGCGGTCGGCGGTCCAGGCCGCCGCGGGGGCCGTACCGCTTGCCGCCAGGGCGGCGACTCGGCCGTCTTCGATCAGGACGTCGGCGTGCAGTTCGTCTGACGCGGTGATGACGAGACCGCCGCGGATCAGAGTACGGCCGCTCATTCGGTCACGCTCCGTTCGGTTGTCGGGAAAGTGCCGGTCGTTCGTGGCTGGTCGCTCCCCCACTCTCGACTCCGCTCGAGCGGGAGGGGCCCCCATCGCGGCGGAAGCCGCACATCAGGCACTGCCCCGCGCCCCGCCGAAGACAGGGTCGCGGGGAGGCGCTGCTACGGCGCCGTCAGCGGGCCGTACGCGTCCGGGCGGCGGTCGCGGAAGAACTGCCAGCGGTCGCGGACCTCGCGGAGCTTGGCGAGGTCGAGGTCGCGGACGACCAGTTCCGTCTCCTTGTCGCTCGCCACCTCGCCGACGAACTGGGCCTCCGGGTCGACGAAGTAGGACGTGCCGTAGAAGTCGTTGTCGCCGAGGTCCTCGACGCCGACCCGGTTGATCGCGCCGATGAAGTACTCGTTGGCGACGGCCGACGCCGGCTGCTCCAACTGCCAGAGGTAGCGGGACAGACCGCGCGAGGTCGCCGACGGGTTGAAGACGATCTCCGCTCCGCCGAGGCCCAACGCCCGCCAGCCCTCCGGGAAGTGACGGTCGTAGCAGATGTAGACGCCGATCTTCCCGACCGCCGTGTCGAAGACGGGCCAGCCGGCGTTGCCGGGGCGGAAGTAGAACTTCTCCCAGAATCCGGGCACCTGCGGGATGTGGTGCTTGCGGTACTTGCCGAGGTACGTGCCGTCCGCGTCGATCACGGCGGCCGTGTTGTAGAGGACGCCCGGCTGCTCCTCCTCGTACATCGGCAGCACCAGGACGAGGTTCAGTTCCCTGGCGAGCGCCTGGAAGCGCTTGACGATCGGGCCGTCGGGGATGGCTTCCGCGTACTCGTAGAACGCCTTGTCCTGCACCTGGCAGAAGTAGGGGCCGTAGAACAGTTCCTGGAAGCACATGACCTGGGCGCCCTGTGCCGCCGCGTCGCGGGCCGCCTGCTCGTGGACCTGGATCATCGATTCCTTGTCGCCGGTCCAGGCCGTCTGGAAGATGGCTGCGCGGATGACTCTGCTCATCGGGACCTCCGGTCACTCGGTGTGAAGCGAGACTAGGAAGCCCGAAGACCGGGTTTGAGTTGCACGGTGTCACGTCTGGAGCCGCTTGGCGTTCCACCGTGTCACCTCTTCGTGGACGCATGTTTCACCGCCGTTTTCCCAGGTCCCGGCATGTTTCAGCCCTGTTGCGCGTCATGCGCGAGGAGGGCGATGTGCACGGACGCGGCCTGCTCGAAGTCGTCGAGGTCGACGCCCAGCCGGGCCTCTATGGCTTCGAGACGGCGATACAGGGCGGGCCGGCTGACATGGTGCAGCTGAGCGGTGTGCGACTTGTTGCGGCCGGTGGCCAGATAGGTCCGCAGGACCGGCAGCAGGTCCTGTTCGGCGTGCCGGTCGCCGCACAGCAGCCCGTCCAGCTCCCGCTCGGCGAAGGCCTGGACGTGCGGGTCGTCCCGCAGCAGCCGGATCAGGCCCCGCAGATGGACGTCGCGCAGCCGTACGACGGCGGGCAGGTCGAGCCCCGTCGCCGACTGGGCGACGGCGTCGGCCACGTGCCGCGCCTCGCGCAGGCCCGCCGGGACGTCCTCCCAGGTGATGCGTGGCTCGGCCGCCGCCACGACCGTCCGGCGCACCCCTGACTCCGAGCGCAGCCGGGTCGCGAAGTGCGCGGTGAGGGCCTGCGCGTCCTGGTCGCGGGCGAGGCTCAGCAGAACGGCGGTCGCGCCCTCGGCGAGTTCGGCGACGAGGCCGGAGAGCCCCAGCATCCGCAGCACCCGGTCGAGTTGGGCAGGGTCGCCGTCGCGTACGACGAGCGGCACGAACGTCCGGCGGTTGACGGGCAACCCGGCCGCCCGCGCCCGGGGCAGCAGTTGCCGGGCCGGTACGACACCGGAGACCAGGTCGGTCAGCAGGCTCTGCGCGGACTGCTCCTCCCAGCTGTGCGCGGTTCCGCCGAGCATGCGGTGCAGGACGAGCGCCTCGGCGGCCCGGTCGGCGAGGAGCCGCCCGGTGGCGGTGTCGCCGCGGTAGCCGCACAGCACGATCCGGCCCCAGCGCTCCCCGCGTCCGCCCAGTTCGGCGCGGATCCACCCGTCGCCCTCGGTGCCGCCCGCCTGCCGTGAGATGCGCTCCCAGTCGCGCAGCACGTCGTCGACGGCGGGCCGCTCCCCCGCCGTGGCGAGGACGCGGTGGGCGAGGTTGGTGACGACGAGCGGACAGCCCGCGTGCTGGGCGATCTCGTCGAGCAGCCGTTGCAGCGGAGCGCCGGCCGTGATGAGGCCGGTCAGCGCGGTCCGTACGGACTCGGAGAGGCTCACCGCCGCGAACTTCCGCCGGACGAGCCGGGACTGGACCTCCTCCGTCAGCTCGGCGAAGGGGAACGGCCGGTGCAGCACCACCATGGGCAGTCCGCACCGCTCCGCCGCCCGGCGCATCACCTCGGGCGGCGTCGGGAAGGCCCGGCCGAGGCCGAGGACGACCGCCGCGGCCTCCGCCCGGTGCAGGGAGCGGATGTACTCGGCCTGCGCCTCCTCGTCGCCGGCGAGGAGGACCCCGGTGGTGAGGACCATCTCGCCCCCGGTGAGCATGACGCCCACGTCGGGGGCCTCGGCGACGTGCACCCAGCGCACGGGCCGGTCGAGCTGGCCGGCCCCGGCCACCACCTCGGGCTCTCCGGCGAGGACCCGGTCCAGGGTGAGGACCTGGCGTACCGACAGGGCGGGTTCCAGGGCGGTGGTCATGGGGCGTTCCTCAGATCTGCTCCGGTGGTGCTACCGAATGCTCCTCAGAGCACGTTCGAGGGCGTCGGCACCCTCCTCCGCCTCGGCGACGGTGAGGGAGAGCGGGGGTGCGATGCGCAGGGCGCTGGTGTTGTGGCCGCCGCCCTTGCCGATCAGCAGGCCCTCCCGGCGGGCGGCTTCGAGGACGGCGGCGGCCGCGTCCGGGTTGGCCTCCTCGGTACCCGGCTTCACCAGCTCGACACCGATCATCAGACCCCGGCCGCGGACCTCCTTCACCTCCGGCACCTGCGCCGTGATCGCCCGGAGCCGCTCGATGAGCAGCCCGCCGACGCGGCGCGCGTTGCCCTGGAGGTCGTGCTCGACCAGGTAGTTGAGGTTGGCGAGGCCGGCGGCCATGGTGATCTGGGTGCCGCCGAAGGTGGAGATGGAGTTGCTGTCGAGGCAGTTCATGACCTCGGAGCGGGCGACGACACCGCCGATGGACATGCCGTTGCCGATGCCCTTGGCGAAGGTCATGATGTCGGGCGGCCCGTTCTGCCCGTGCGCCTGCCAGCCCCAGAAGTTGTCGCCGGTGCGGCCCCAGCCGGTCTGCACCTCGTCGGCGATCCACAGCACGCCGTGCCGCTGGAGCACCTCGCGGAAGGCCGCGTACAGGCCGTCCGGCGGTGAGGTGAAGCCGCCGACGCCCTGGATCGGTTCGGCGATCAGCGCGGCGGGCGGCCGGACATGGCCGAGGAGGTCCTCCAGGTCGGCGACGCAGGCCGCGATGAAGTCGGCGTCGCTCAGATCGGCGTAGGGGCCTCGGGTGCGGACGCCGCCGTGCACGTACAGCGTCTGGAGCGGGGACAGCGACGTCGGTGACCAGCCCTTGTTGCCGGTGATGCCGACCGCGCTGAAGGAGCGGCCGTGGTAGCTGTTGCGCATCGCCAGGATCTGGTTGCTCTGCCGGTACGTCGTCGCCAGCAGCAGCGCGGTGTCGTTGGCCTCGGTGCCGGAGGTGGTGAAGAAGACCCGGGCGTCGGGGATGCCGGACATCTGGGCGATGCGTTCGGCCAGTTCCACCATCGGCCGGTTGAGGTAGAGCGTGGAGGAGTGGATGATCCGCCCGGCCTGCTCGCTCACCGCCTTGGTGACCTCGGGCAGGGCGTGCGCCGTCATCGTGGTGAGGATGCCGCCGAAGAAGTCGAGGTACTTGTTGCCGGCGGCGTCCCACACATGACGGCCCTCGCCGTGGGTGATCTCCAGCGGGTCCGCGTAGTAGAGCGCGAGCCAGTCGGGCAGCACGGCCTTGTGGCGGCCGAGCAGTTCGTCGGTCACGGCTGCACCACTCCTTTCACTGCGGTACGGGTGGGGCGTGTCAGGGCTGTACGTGCCTACGTCAGGGCTGTACGAGTCCTTCGTACGCGTCCGGCCTGCGGTCCCGGTAGAACGCCCACTGCGTGCGTACGTGCTCGATCAGGTCGAAGTCCAGGTCCCGTACGACGAGTTCCTCGTCCTTGTCGCTCGCGGTGTCGCCGACGAACTGGCCGCGCGGGTCGACGAAGTACGACGTGCCGTAGAAGTCGTTGTCGCCGTACTCCTCCACACCGACGCGGTTGATCGCGGCGACGAAGTACTCGTTGGCGACGGCCGCGGCGGGCTGTTCGAGCCGCCACAGGTGGGAGGAGAGACCGCGGTGCGTGGCGGAGGGGTTGTAGACGAGCTGGGCGCCGTTCAGGCCGAGCTGGCGCCAGCCCTCCGGGAAGTGGCGGTCGTAGCAGATGTAGACGCCGACCTTGCCGACGGCGGTGTCGAAGACCGGCCAGCCGAGGTTCCCGGGCTTGAAGTAGTACTTCTCCCAGAAGCCCTTGACCTGGGGGATGTGGTGCTTGCGGTACTTGCCGAGGTAGGTGCCGTCGGAGTCGATCACGGCGGCGGTGTTGTAGTAGATGCCGGACTGCTCGACCTCGAAGACCGGGACGACGATCACCATGCCGGTCTCGCGGGCCAGCTCCCGCATCCGCGTGACGGTCGGCCCGTCGGGCACGGGTTCCGCCCAGGCGTAGTGCTCCGGCTCCTGCACCTGGCAGAAGTACGGCGCGTTGAAGACCTCCTGGAAGCCGATCACCTTCGCGCCCTGCCGGGCCGCCTCGCGGGCGTGCTCGACGTGCTTGGCGACCATGGATTCCGTGTCGCCGGTCCAGGTCGCCTGGACGAGGGCGGCGCGTACGACGTTGGCCATGTCAGCTGCTCCTTCGACCGGGAAGTCAGAGAGCCTCTACGCCCGTAGAAACAGGCCGTAGAGGCTTGAAAGTAAGCCTCGCCGACGGGCTGGGCAAGACCATCGCCGTTAACCGGCCGAGTCGATCACGTTTCGCACTCCAGTGGGTGATCGCCTCGCCGTGCCTCGGCGTCCGCGCACGGAGAGCCGGTCGCGGCTCCCGGTGACCGTCAGGCGAGTCCGGCGACGCGCAGGGCGTGCGCCACGTCCCGGTGGCGGTCCTCCGACACGGCTCGGGCCGCTTCCACGACCATACGGGTCAGCCGCTGTGGGTGCGCCTCCGCGACGCGCGCCGCCTCCTCGGGCGTACGGACGCGTACATACGCATCGAGCAGCGCACGCGCCTGCCACTCGCGCCCCTCCTCGGCGAGGCCGAGCACCGCCTCGCCGATCTCCTCGGAGGGCCGCCCGACACCCTGCCGCAGCATCTGCTCCCCGTCGGTGACGCGCCCCACGGCGTTCAGGGCGTCGACGACGGCGACCAGCCTGTCCACGGGCAGCGAGGCGGCCTCCCACAGCAGGGTCGCCCAGTCGGCGCCCAGTCCTGCCCGGTGCATGTCGGCCGCGAGCAGCGGGAAACGGGCGGCGGGCCAGTGGGCGACCTCGACGAGCAGGGCGTGCGCCTCCCCGCTGCGCCCCTCCTTGCGCAGCCGCAACAGCCGCTCGACGGTCCCGGCGACCTCCCGCCGCGCCTCGTCGTCCAGGGCCTGCCGGGCCGGCCGCTCCGGCCGCTGCGGCGGCGCGGCCTCCTCGGTGACCCCGGCGTAGCGAGCGCCCCGGCGGGCACGCGCCTGGGGCGCGGCCGCCTGCGCGGGCGCGCTCTCGGGCACGACGACGGGCACCTCCTCCGCCTCCACGGCACCGGCGAAGCGTGCACCACCCCGGGGACGCCGCTTGGCCCGCTTCTTGGACGTCACCGCCTCGACCTCGGGGTCGGCGGCATCGTGCGCGGGGTCGTGAGCGTCGAACGCGACCTCATGACCCTGGGCTTGGGCCTGGGTATCACGCCCGACCGTGTGGGCGTCGTACCCGACGCCGGGGGCCGCGTAGGGGTCGTGCGCACGGCGGTCGTCCGTCCGGTCCGTCGGCATGCCGTCGCGCGGGCCCGCCGGGACCGCGCCCTCCGGGCCCGCGTACGTGCGGCCGGTGCGGCCGCCGGGTGTCGCCGCCTCCGGGGCGCGCCCTTCCGCCTCCGGCGCCCGGGAGAAGTCCCTGGCGGGGTCGTCCGGAAAGCGCGTCGCGCCCCGCACAGGCAGGTGCGGGGCGCGACGGTCGAGGTTCTCCATCCGGGCGCGCAGTTCGGCGCAGCGGGCTGTGGCCCGTTCGTGGTCGTCGTGGGCCCAGGCCAGGTCGAGACGGAGGGACTCGGCCTCCTCCCGGGTGGTGGCGGTACGGAGGCGGCGGTCGAGTTCGGCGGTGCGCTCGGCGGCGTACCGCTGCTCGCGGAGCATGACGTCGAACCGGTCGCCGAGGGCGTCCCGGCCGCCGGGCAGGGCGTCGTACGCGGCGAGCGAGGCGCCGTGCAGGGCGCGGGCCCGCGCGGTCTCCTGGGCGGCGACCGCGGGACCGTACGCGGTGTGGAGGTCGTGCATGAGCGCTTCGACGACGTCCCACGGCGGGACCTCCAGGCCGTCGAGGCAGGCCCGCATACCGTCCGGGTCGCGCCGCCAGAAGACGGCGCACCAACCTCCGCCCTGGTCCAGCTTCGTCATCAGCTTGTTCAGGTAACCAGCGAACTCCCGAACCTCGCCCGGGAGTTGATCCACAGCCATCCCATGCTCCCCGGCAGACTGGAGTGCCCCGGTCCGCCAGAAAACACCAGCCGTGTTACAGAAAGGCTACGCGGAGTTTTCGGACCGGACGCAGTGTGCTGTGCGCGCCCGTCCGGCGGCTGTGCGTAAGGGATTCAGGCCACGCGACGACAGGCTCCGGCCAGGCGCCCGCACGGAAGGCGCCGCTCCGCCCGCTCAGGCCACCGCCGCCGGCGGCACGGCCTCCACCGGTGTGCAGCGTCCGGCGAGTTCGTCCATGGAGAGGCCGAGCGTGCGGGCCAGGGCGGAGATCGTGAAGAAGGCCGGGGTGGGGGCGCGACCGGTCTCGATCTTGCGGAGCGTCTCCGCGGAGATGCCCGCGCCCGCGGCGATCTCCGCCATGCTGCGACCGCCGCGGGCTTCCCGCAGCAACCGGCCGAGCCGCTCGCCGCGTTCGCGCTCTTCGGGGGTCAGTGGGGTGCGCACCATGCGCCCATTCTAATACCGACCCCCACCGGGGAACCGGTATTAGAATTGGATGTCGACCGGTATAGTAATTGGCATGGTGGAACTGAAGACGGACGCGTCCATCGACGCGATGTACGAGGCCGGGCAGGTCGTGGGGCGTGCGCTCAGCGCGGTACGGAAGGCCGCAGACGTGGGTGTGTCCCTGCTCGAACTGGACGAGGTGGCGCGCGAGGTGCTGCGCGAGGCGGGCGCCACGTCGCCGTTCCTCGGTTACCGGCCCTCGTTCGCGCCGACCCCGTTCCCGGCGGTGATCTGCGCCTCGGTGAACGACGCGATCGTGCACGGCATCCCGACCTCCTACCGGCTCAGGGACGCCGACCTCGTCTCCATCGACTGCGGCGCCCACCTGGGCGGCTGGGCCGGTGACTCGGCGATCAGCTTCGTCGTGGGCGAGCCGCGCCCGGCCGACCTGCGGCTGATCGAGACCGCGGAGCGGGCCCTGGAGGCGGGTATCGAGGCCGCCGTCGTCGGCAACCGCATCGGTGACATCGCCCACGCCATCGGCTCGGTGTGCCGTGCCGCCGGGTACGGCGTCCCCGACGGCTTCGGCGGCCACGGCATCGGCCGCCATATGCACGAGGACCCGTCCGTCCCGAACGAGGGCCCGCCGGGGCGGGGGCTGCCGCTGCGGCACGGCCTGGTGCTCGCGATCGAGCCGATGCTGACCGGCGGCGGCAAGGACGGCTACCACGCGGCCCCGGACGGCTGGACCCTACGCACGGACGACGGCTCCCGCGCGGCCCACGTGGAACACACGGTGGCCATCACGACGGGGGGACCGCGGGTGCTGACCGCGCGGTAGAGCGCCGCCTGCGGCCCCGTGCTTTCCCGATGAAGGCCGGGCCGCAGGCCCAAGCCTTCAGGGGCGCGGGGAACTGCGCGAGGAACCACGACGAACCCGCACCCGCCCACGAACGCCGCACCCCCGAGCTACTAGGCGCCCCCGGGTGTAGCCGCGCAGCGACAGGGCACTCGCGTGCCAATGAACAGCGGATTCCCGGGGCCCGAGGGCTACGGTCCGGACCCCTTCAGTGAGTTCCTCGCACGCTTCTTCGGCGGGCCCCGCCCCCAGCGCCTCGAGATCGGGCGGCTGATGAGCGGCCAGGCCCGGCAGCTGGTGGCGGACGCGGCGGCGTACGCGGCGCAGCACGGCAGCAGCGACCTGGACACCCAGCATCTGCTGCGCGCCGCGCTCACCGCCGAGCCGACCCGGAGTCTCGTGGCCCGCGCGGGCGCCGATCCGGACGCGCTCGCAGGGGAGATCGACGAGCGGTCGGGCCCGGCCCGGCACAAACCCGGCCAGGGGCCGGCGCCCGCGTCGCTCGCCCTGACACCGGCGGTCAAACGGGCCCTGCTGGACGCCCACGAGCTGGCCCGTGCCGCCGGCTCCGGATACATCGGCCCCGAACACGTCCTGAGCGCCCTCGCGGGCAACCCGGACTCGGCCGCCGGGCACATCCTGAACGCCGCGCGCCTGTCGGCCGCGTCGCTGCCGCCCGAGGCGTCCGAGCCGCCGCCGAACGGCACCCAGCCGGGACTGCCGCGCCCCCTCTACCCGCAGTCGGAGCTGCCGCGCCGCGCGGCCACGCCGACCCTCGACAAGTACGGGCGCGATCTGACCGAGCAGGCGCGCCAGGGCCGTATCGACCCGGTGATCGGGCGGGACGAGGAGATCGAGCAGACCGTCGAGGTGCTGTCGCGGCGGGGCAAGAACAACCCGGTCCTCATCGGTGAGGCGGGCGTCGGCAAGACGGCGATCGTGGAGGGGCTGGCGCAGCGCATCGCCGAGGGCGACGTGCCCGATGTGCTGGCCGGGCGCCGCGTGGTCGCCCTGGACCTGTCGGGGGTCGTCGCCGGTACCCGCTACCGGGGCGACTTCGAGGAGCGGCTGACCACCATCGTCGACGAGATACGAACGCACTCCGAGGAACTGGTCGTCTTCATCGACGAGCTGCACACCGTCGTGGGCGCCGGTTCCGGCGAGAGTGGCGCGATGGACGCGGGCAACATCCTGAAACCGGCGCTGGCGCGCGGTGAGCTGAACATCGTGGGCGCGACGACCCTGGAGGAGTACCGCAGGATCGAGAAGGACGCGGCGCTGGCCCGCCGGTTCCAGCCGGTGCTGGTCTCCGAGCCGTCCGCCGCCGACGCGCTGGAGATCCTGCGGGGGCTGCGCGACCGGTACGAGGCCCACCACCAGGTCCGCTACACCGACGAGGCGCTGGCGGCGGCCGTGGACCTGTCCGACCGGTATCTCACCGACCGGCGGCTGCCCGACAAGGCCATCGACCTGATGGACCAGGCGGGCGCCCGGGTGCGGCTGCGTTCCCGCACGAAGGGGACGGACCTACGGGCCCTGGAGCGGGAGATCGAGCAGCTCACCCGTGACAAGGACCAGGCGGTCGCGGGTGAGCAGTACGAGCAGGCGACGCGGTTGCGCGACCGTATCGCCGAGTTGAACGAGCGGCTCGCCGAGGGCCGCGAGGGCGACCGGGCCGACGACGGGCAGAGCCTGGGGATCACCGCCGAGGACATCGCCGAGGTGGTGTCCCGGCAGACCGGCATCCCGGTCAGCAGTCTCACCCAGGAGGAGAAGGAACGGCTGCTGGGGCTGGAGGAGCATCTGCACCAGCGGGTCGTCGGGCAGGACGAGGCGGTGGGCGTGGTCGCCGACGCGGTGCTGCGCTCACGCGCCGGGCTGTCCAGCCCCGACCGGCCCATCGGCAGCTTCCTCTTCCTCGGCCCGACCGGCGTCGGCAAGACGGAGCTGGCCCGCGCGCTGGCGGAGGCCCTCTTCGGCAGCGAGGACCGGATGGTCCGCCTCGACATGAGCGAGTACCAGGAGCGGCACACGGTCAGCCGGCTGGTGGGCGCGCCGCCCGGTTATGTCGGCCACGAGGAGGCCGGGCAGCTCACCGAGACCGTACGGCGGCACCCGTACGCGCTGCTGTTGCTGGACGAGGTGGAGAAGGCCCACCCGGATGTGTTCAACATCCTGCTCCAGGTCCTCGACGACGGCCGGCTCACCGACTCCCAGGGCCGCACGGTCGACTTCACCAACACGGTGATCGTCATGACGAGCAACCTGGGCTCGGACGCCATCACCCGCCGCGGGGCCGGGCTGGGCTTCGGGGCGGGAGGTGCCGAGGCGGCCGAGGAGGACCGGCGCGAGCGGATCCTCAGGCCGCTCAGGGAGCACTTCCGGCCCGAGTTCCTCAACCGCGTCGACGAGATCGTCGTGTTCCGGCAGCTCACGGCAGACCAACTGCGGCGCATCACCGACCTGTTGCTCGAACGGACCCGGGAGCGGCTGCACGCGCGGGGCATCGGCATCGAGTTCACCGAGCAGGCCGTCGACTGGCTCGCCCGCCACGGCCACCAGCCCGAGTACGGGGCCCGGCCGCTGCGCCGCACGATCCAGCGGGAGGTCGACAACCCCCTCTCCCGGCTGCTCCTCGACAGCCGTCTGCCGTCCGGCAGTCGGGTGGTGGTGGAAACGGAGGACGGGCGGCTCGCCTTCCGTACGACGACGCCGCCGCCCGCTCCGCGGGGTTCAGACGTGGGCTGAGGTGGGCTGACGCCGACTAGCGCGTCGGGTGCACCACCATCGCCGAGCCGCCGCCGCGGCGTACCGTCTCGGCGGCGGCCAGCCACTTGCCGTTCGGCAGGCGCTGGACGCCGGCGACCGCGCCGATCTCGGGGTTCTGCCGGAAGGCGTGCCCGATGGCTTCGAGCTGTCCCTTCAGGGGGCTGTTCCACAGGCCCGGTTCGAGTTCGGTGGTGGTCTGGTTGCGCTGGCTGGCGCGGGGCGCGGCGATGGCGTCGACCAGCGGCAGGCCACGGTCGAGGAAGCCGGTGAGGGTCTGCAGCACGGTGGTGATGATGGTCGCGCCGCCGGGCGAGCCGAGCGCCACCACGGGCTTGCCGTGCTTGTCGAGCACGATCGTCGGTGACATGGACGAGCGCGGCCGCTTGCCCGGGCCCGGCAGGTTCGGGTCGTGCACGGCCGGGTTGGCGGGGGTGAAGGAGAAGTCCGTCAGCTCGTTGTTGAGCAGGAAGCCACGGCCGGGCACGGTGATGCCGCTGCCGCCGGTCTGCTCGATGGTGAGGGTGTAGGAGACGACGTTGCCCCACTTGTCGGCGACGGTGAGGTGGGTCGTGCTGTCGCCCTCGTACGTGGTGGGCGCGGCGGTGCCGCCCGTGGGGCAGGCCGCCGGGTGGCGCGGGTCGCCGGGGGCGACGGGGCTGGTGAGCACCGCGTCGTCCTTGATCAGGCAGCCGCGGGAGTCGGCGTACCGCTGCGACAGCAGTTCCTTCGTCGGTACGTCCTCGAAGGCCGGGTCGCCCACCCAGCGGCCCCGGTCGGCGAACGACACACGGCTCGCCTCGATGAGGTGGTGCAGGTACTGGACGTCGCTCGCCTTCGACAGGTCGGTCCGCTCCAGGATGTTGAGTGCCTCGGCGACGGTGGTGCCGCCGGAGGAGGAGGGTGCCATGCCGTAGACGTCGAGTCCGCGGTACGACGCCTTGGTGGGCGCCTGGTTCTTGGTGCGGTAGGCGGCGAGGTCGGCGGTGGTCAGGTCGCCGGGGCGGGCGTTGTAGCCCGAAGCGGGGTCGACGGGCGGCTTGTTGACAGTGGCGACGATGTCCCGGGCGATGTCGCCCTTGTAGAGCGCCCCGACGCCCTCGCGGCCCAACTCGGCGTAGGTGCGGGCCAGATCGGGGTTCTTCAGCGTCGAGCCGATCACGGGCAGCTGTCCGCCGGGCAGATAGAGGTCGGCCGTGGCGGGGAAGTTGCGGAACCGGGCCTCGTTGGCGGCGGTCTGGGCGCGGAAGGTGGCGTCGACGGTGAAGCCGTCGCGGGCGAGTCTCTCGGCGGGCCTGAGCAGCTTGGCGAGCGGCCTGCTGCCCCAGTGGCGCAGCGCGGTCCGCCAGGTGGCGGGCGTGCCCGGCGTGCCGACGCTCAGTCCGCTCGTCACGGCCTCGGCGAACGGGATGGGCGTGCCGTTCTCCAGGAAGAGGCTCTCGTCGGCGCTGAGCGGCGCCGTCTCACGGCCGTCGACGGTGTGCACCTTGCGGCTCGCGGCGTCGTAGTAGACGAAGTAGCCACCTCCGCCGATGCCCGCCGAGTACGGCTCGGTGACGCCGAGGGCGGCGGCGGTCGCGACGGCCGCGTCCACGGCGTTGCCGCCCTTCCTGAGGACCTCGATCCCGGCGGCCGAGGCGTCGGGGTCGACGCTCGCCACGGCACCGCCGTAGCCGACGGCGACCGGCACCTTCTCGACGGGGTCCGTCGCGGCGGACGTCGGCGGCGCCGCCGCCCCCACCGACACCACGGCGGACACCGCCGCAAGAACCGTCAGTTTCCGCGCGACAGGGCGACGCAGACGCATCCGTACCTCCAGTCAACGACCGTTCGCGCAGACTAACGTGGCCGCCGTCCCGCCGTCAGCGGCGTCTCGGCCAACTGGCGGCCCCGCCACCCGCCCGCGCCGGGACGTCGTACGGGGCGATCCGCACAGGTCGCCGAGCAGACCCCGGGGCGGAGCCGGTCAAGGAATCGGACACGGATTCGGACAGTATTCGGTCGCGCCCGCTACCATGCGCGGCCATGAATGACGACGTGCGCAATATCGTCCTCGGCGTGATCGCGGCGGGCATCAGTGCCTCGCTGGGCTGGTTCGTCCGGACCTACCTGTGGAAGCGCAAGCTCCGCCGCAAACAGGCGTTCTTCGGGCTGCCCGAGAACTCCGAGTCGCTGCTGGTGGTCAACCGCGATCCGTCCAGCGCGGACATGGCGGTGCACCGCTTCGACGTGTTCGCGCTGCTGGAACTGTCCGCCCTGATCAAGGACTGCGGCGCGCACGCCCAGATGATCACGCAGGACGCGGCCCAGCAGGGCTTCGGCGAACGCACCGAGTTCTGTGTGGGCGGACCCGTCTCCAATCGCCGGATGGCCGCACACATCGGGGCCATGCTGCCCGGTATACGTTTCAACACCGATCCCGAGCCCGGCCCCGACCGGGCTGCCTTCCTGGTCGGCGACGACACCTACCGGCTGGAGCCCGGTGTCACCGAGCACGTCCTGCTGGCCCGGCTCACGACCGGCCAGCCGCACCAGGCCCGGCCGGTCTTCCTGTTCTGCGGCCAGCGGGCCATCACCAATCAGGCGGCCACCCGCTACCTCGCCCGCCACCACGAGCGACTCCACCGCAAGTACGGCACCGGCAACTTCGTCCTCCTGCTGAAGGTCGTCAACTCCCAGGCGTACGGCCCCGATGTCGTCGAACTGGTCGCGGACGTCACCCGCGCCGCGCAGACACCGCCGGCGGCGCTCCCGGCCAAGGCGACGCACCGGGCCTCGTAGGGCGGGCCCCCAGGACGGGACGGGACGAGCCCCGCCGACGCGTTCACGCCAACTGTTACCGTCACGTAACTTACCGAGGAGTTACCTCTGGTAAGTCGCGGCGGTTACCGTCGGGTCACTTTGCACTGACACGAGTGAGGAGCGACCCGTGAGACACCCGCACGGCACCACATCGCGCACGGCGAAGGCCCTGCGCACGACGACCGTGGGGGCCGTCTCGGCCACCCTGGTCGCCGGCACGGCCCTCGGACTCGCCCCCGCCGCCCAGGCGGCCTCGGCCGACTCCCCCACCACCCGCTTCGTCGACATCACGAGCACCGACGGCACGGTCCTCAAGGCCAATGTCGTCGCCCCCGCCGACGCCTCCCGCACCTACCCACTGCTCGTGCTCCCCACGAGCTGGGGGCTGCCGCAGGTCGAGTACCTGGCCCAGGCGCAGCAGCTCGCCAAGGCCGGGTACGTCGTGGTCAGTTACAACGTACGGGGCTTCTGGGAGTCCGGCGGGTACATAGAAGTCGCCGGGCCACCGGACATGGCCGACGCCTCGAAGGTCATCGACTGGGCGCTCGCCCACACCCCGGCCGACGCGCGCCGCGTGGGCATGGCGGGGCTGTCGTACGGCGCGGGCATCAGCCTGCTCGCCGCAGCGCACGACAAGCGGGTCAAGGCGGTCGCCGCGCTCAGCGGCTGGGCCGACCTCATCGACTCCATCTATTCCGGGCGCACCCAGCACCTCCAGGCGGCGGCCGTGCTCGACGGCGCCGGCCGGATCACGGGCCGTCAGAGCCCCGAAGTCCAGGAGATCTTCAAGAACCTCTACGCGTCCAACCTGGCCAAGGAACAGGACATGATCGAGTGGGGGAAGAAACGTTCCCCCGAGATATATGTGGATGCCCTCAACACCAACGGCACGGCCGTCATGCTCGCCAACGGCTGGGGCGACTCGATCTTCCCGCCCAACCAGTACGCCGACTTCTACGAGAAGCTCACCGGCCCCAAGCGCCTGGAACTGCGGCCCGGCGACCACGCCACCACCGAGCTGACGGGCCTGTTCGGGCTGCCCAACGATGTGTGGACGGACACCCGGCGCTGGTTCGACCACTATCTGCGGGGTCAGGCCAACGGCATCGACGACGAGCAGCCCGTGCAACTCAAGTCCCGTACCGGCGGCGCCTTCGAGGGCTATCCGGACTGGAAGTCGGTCACCGCCACCCGCAAGAAGATCGCCCTCACGAGTGGCACCACGATCCACGCGAACGTCGACTCGGGTGCGAACGGCGGGGTGGTCTTCCTGTCCAGCGTCCTCGACCAGGTCGTCCAACTACCGCCCATGGCCTCGATACCGCTGCTTCCGCGCCGCTGGGCGGCCGTGTGGCAGTCGGAGAAGTACCGGACGACGCAGCAGGTGCGGGGCACCGCGAAACTGCACACCACGGTGACGGCCACCAAGGAGAGCGGCACCCTCGTCGCCCATCTGTACGACGTGGGCCCGCTCGGCCTCGGCAAGCTGGTCAGCCACGCGCCGTACACCTTCCACGGCGAGACGCCCGGCAAGCCGTTCGGCGTGGACCTGGAGTTGTTCTCCACGGCCTACGACGTTCCGGCGGGCCACCGTCTCGCCCTGGTCGTCGACACGGTCGACCCGCTCTACATCGAGCACAACCCGTCCGGCGCGCAGCTGACCTTCTCCTCGCCGCCGAACGACCCGTCGTACGTGTCGATCCCGCTGCGCGAGCAGTGATCTCCGGCTGCCGCCGGGCGGGCCTGGCCCCTGGCTACTGCGCGCCTGGCAGCAGCGTCCCCTTGCGCGACCGGGATGGAGTCCTCGGCCTCGGTCACCCCCAAGTGGAGGAACCGCTCATCGTAGTCGAGGCCCGCGCCCGGTCCAGCGGCGGTCAGTGCTTGAGGATCTTGGAGAGGAAGTCCTTGGCGCGGTCGCTGTTCGGATTCGTGAAGAACTCGTCGGGCGTGCGGTCCTCGACGATGCGCCCGTCGGACATGAAGACGACACGATTGGCGGCGGATCGGGCGAAGCCCATCTCGTGGGTGACGACCACCATGGTCATCCCCTCGCGTGCCAACTGCTGCATGACTTCGAGGACTTCGTTGATCATTTCGGGGTCGAGGGCGGAGGTGGGCTCGTCGAAGAGCATGACCTTCGGTTCCATCGCCAGCGCCCGCGCGATCGCCACACGCTGCTGCTGGCCGCCCGACAGCTGTGCCGGGTACTTCGGTGCCTGATCGGCCAGGCCGACCCGGTCGAGGAGGGTGCGGGAGCGCTCGTCGGCGTCCTCCTTCTTCCTTTTCCGCACCTTGATCTGACCGAGCGACACGTTCTGCAGGACCGTCTTGTGCGCGAAGAGGTTGAAGGACTGGAAGACCATGCCGACGTCCGCGCGGAGCGCCGCGAGGGCCTTGCCCTCCGCGGGCAGCGGCTGCCCGTCGAGCAGGATCTCCCCGGAGTGGATGGCCTCCAGCCGGTTGATGGCCCGGCAGAGCGTCGACTTCCCCGACCCCGAGGGGCCGATGACCACGACCACCTCCCCCCTGCCGACGGTGAGCTCGATGTCCTGGAGGACATGCAGCTCCCCGAAGTATTTGTTCACACCATGCAGTTCGATCAGCGGATCGACAGCCATGCACTGCCCGCCCTGTTCGCTCTCGGCCGTGTCGTGTCGCAGGTGCCGCAAACTATCCGCACGCAAGGTGGCTCCATACGCGACACGCACCGTCGGGGATTAGCCGTATTGTCAGGCACGGGCCGGGGTCGGCCTCGCCATCCCGCCGCCCGATGCCGGGCTGCCCCGATCTCCTGGGTGGCTCACCCCTCCGCGATCTCGGCGTACAGCTGCGACAGCTCCGGTACGCCGTTGTCGGCCCATTCGTGTCCGGCCTCGACCACGTGGATCTCCCGTCCGGAGGCCAGCCGCACCACGGGTTGGCCATTGGGCCAGATCTCCCAGCGGGCGCCCGGGACGGTGCGGACGACGACGGTTCCGAGGTAGAGCCCTGCGTCGTTGCCCAGCCAGGTGGCGGTCTCCTCGTCGTCGCGCCAGCGCGGCACCAGCTGGTCCAGTGCCTCCAACGAGTCGGCCGAGTCGTCGAGTTCGACCCCTGCATGGTGCGCCTGCGCGCGCAGCAGCTCGCATTCGGAGAGGAGTTCGGCGATGCGCTCGTGGCGTTCCTGACCGTTGTCGTCCCCCTCGCCCTCGCCGGCGGATATCACCGCGACTCCCAGGGCTGGACCACGCTTCTTGCGCCAGTTGCCCAGGAAAGGGATGTTCATGCGGTCAGCGTGTCATTCGCACCGCCCTTCGCACCACAGGCGCGCGGAAATCGCCTGTTCGCCCGGAGTTCGCGCCCGGTTCGCGCCAGCCTCATTGACGGGTCCCTGACGCCTCTTTAGTTTCGTGGCGCATCCGTCGTCATCAGGGGAACGGGAGGGTCGCGCGTGCGCCGACGCGTCTGGGGAACGGCTGTCGTACTGGGCCTGTTGGCGGGGGTCGCCCCCGTCGCCTCGGCCCGTGCCGCCGCCGGCGGGGCGGGCGAGCCGGTCCCGCTTGCGCGGCTGTTCGACAACCGGGCGGTCAGTGACGACGCCCGGCCCGGTGAGGCCGACTTCGACGGCTCGGGCGGTTCGCTCTCGGCACGGGACCTGACGGCGGCCGGCTGGACCCCGGGCGGTGTGCTGACCGTCCAGGGCGCCCGCCTGACCTGGCCGGACCGCGACCCGGGGGAGGTGGACAACGTACGGGCCGACGGCCAGTCCGTGCGGGTACGGGGCCGGGGCGACGTCCTCGCCTTCCTGGTCGCCGCGACGGGCGGCGCCGACGCGAGCGGCACCGGGACGGTCCGCTACACAGGCGGCACCCGGTCCACGTACCGGCTGACCGCCCCCGACTGGCGCACCGGCCCGCTCGCCACCAAGGCCGTCGCCCTCCCCCACATCAACACGCCCGGCGGTCAACTCGCCGAGAAGGCACGGCTGTACGTCGTCACCGTGCCCCTGGTGCGGGGCCGCCAGGTGGCTTCCGTGACGCTGCCGCGCGACCGGGACCTCCATGTGTTCGCCCTGTCGGTGCGGCCCGAGTCACGGGGCTGGACCGGCAGTTGGGCGGCCTCCACCTCCGGCTACACCGCCGTCGGCACCTGGACCGACCGCACCCTTCGCCTGGTCGTGCACACCTCGGCGGGCGGGCCCCGGGTGCGGATCCGGCTCGACAACACGTTCGCGTCGGCGCCGGTACGGGTCGGCAGCGCGACGGTGGCCCTGCGGGCGGAGGGGGCCGCCGCCCTCGGGGCTCCGGTTCCGCTGTCGTTCGAGGGCCGGGCGGGCACCGAGATCCCGGCGGGCGCGCAGGCGTTCAGTGATCCGCTGGGCTTCGAGGTGCCGCCGGACACGGATCTGCTGGTCAGCTTCCATCTGCCGGGCACGGTGCCTGCCGCGCCCGTGCACCGGCTGGCCCAGCAGACCTCGTACGTCAGCGAGCCGGGCGATCACGCGGGCGACGGCTCGGCGGCGCCCTACACGTCGACGATCACGACCTGGCCGCTGCTGACGGGCGTCGACGTGGGAGGCGGGCCGGGGTCGGTCGTTCTCCTCGGCGACTCGATCACCGACGGGGAGCGGACGACGGTGGGCGCGAACCGCCGCTGGCCGGACGTCCTGGCGGACCGGCTGCGGCAGCAGGACCAGGTCCCCCGCTACGGGGTCCTCAATCAGGGGATCTCCGCGAACCGGGTCGTCACCGACCGCTATCCGGGCGACGGTGTCTCCACCGACACGGGCGGGGTCAGCGCCCTCCACCGCTTCGACCGTGATGTCCTCGCCCAGACGTCCGCCCGTACCGCCGTCGTCTTCCAGGGCGTGAACGACGTCCGCTGGGGCGGCACCGCGGACCAGGTCGTCGACGGGCTGCGGGAGATCGCCGCCCGGGGCCACGCACGCGGTCTGCGGATGCTGGTGGCGACGATCGCGCCCTGCGAGGGCGAGGCCCGCTGCACGGCGGCCGCCGACGCCCACCGCGTCGCGATCAACGAGTGGATCCGCGGCAACGACGCGTTCGACGGAGTGCTGGACTTCGACCGGGTGCTGCGCGACCCCGACCGGCCGGCGCGGATGCTTCCCGCGTACGACAGCGGGGACCATCTGCATCCGGGCGAGGCGGGGCTCGCCGCGCTGGCCGAGTCGGTGGATCTGCGGCTGCTCTGAGCGGCGGTCCCGGGGCCGCTACACGTCCAGGTCCACCACCACCGGCGCGTGGTCCGAGGCGCCCTTGCCCTTGCGCTCCTCGCGGTCCACGTAGGCGTCCTTCACGGCCTTCCCGAACGGTTCGTTGCCGTAGACCAGGTCGATGCGCATGCCGCGGTTCTTGGGGAAGCACAGCTGGCGGTAGTCCCAGTACGTGAAGGGGTGCTCGTACTTGAGGGGGCGCGGGACGATGTCGGAGAGGCCGGCCTCGCGGAGGGAGGCGAGGGCGGCGCGCTCGGCGGGGGTGACATGGGTGGCGCCCTCGAAGGCGGCGACGTCGAACACGTCGTCGTCCGTGGGGGCCACGTTGTAGTCGCCCATGACGGCGAAGGGGCGGCTGCCGGCGGCGTCGCCGGCGACGGCGGCCTTGAGGGCCTCGAACCACTGGAGCTTGTACGCGTAGTGCGGGTGGTCGACCTCGCGGCCGTTCGGCACGTACACCGACCAGACGCGGACCGGGCCGCAGGTGGCGGAGATCGCGCGGGGCTCCACGGCTCCGTCGTAGCCGGGGTCGCCGGGCAGGCCCTTGACGACGTCCTCCAGGCCGACGCGGGAGATCACCGCCACGCCGTTCCACCGGCCGGTGGCGTGCACCGCGGCCTCGTAGCCCCTCTCGCGCAGCGCTTCGAAGGGGAAGGCGTCCTCGGCGATCTTGGCCTCCTGGAGGCACAGCACGTCCGTACCGCTGGTCTCCAGCCAGGCGAGGAGCCGCGGGAGGCGGGCGGTGATCGAGTTCACGTTCCAGGTGGCGATACGCATGCCCCACAACTTACCGGGCGGGTCCGACAACGCCGTCCCGCCCGGTCCCCCGCCCCAGGTCCCCCTACAGGTCCGCCGAGGTGCCGGGGGCGAGGCGGAGGTGCTCGGCGCCGCCGAGGGCGCCGATCTGGCGGTCGTAGATCGGGCGGGCCAGGTCGGTGAGGAGGGCGTCGTGGATGTCGTAGGCGCGTTGCGGCTTGACCTCGCGGACATAGTCGATGACCTCGGAGATCTTGCTCCAGGGGGCCATCACGGGGAGCATCAGCGTCTCCACGGCGTGGTCGGGCACGGTCAGGGCGTCGCCGGGGTGGAAGACCCGGCCGCCGTCGACGAGGTAGCCGACGTTGGTGATGCGGGGGATGTCCGGGTGGATGACGGCGTGCAGTTCGCCGTGCACCTGGATGTCGAAGCCCGCGGCGGTGAACGTGTCGCCGTGGCCGACCGTGTGCACCCGGCCGGGGAACGCGGCGGAGATCTTCTCGGCGACGGAGCGCAGGGTCCATATCTCGGCGGCCGGGTTGCCCTCAAGGGCCGCGCGCAGCCGTCCCTCGTCGAAGTGGTCGGGGTGCTCGTGCGTGACCAGGACCGCGTCCGCGCCGACCGCCGCGTCCTCCTCGCTGAACCCGCCGGGGTCGATGACGAGCGTGCGTCCGCCCTTCTCCAGACGGACGCAGGCGTGCGACTTCTTCGTGAGCTTCATGGTCATGACTCCATCCTGCCCCCGCGGGACCCCCGAGGGCCCGCTGGCCGGTGTTTCACGGGTCAGGTCCCCTGCCTGTGCGGGCCGCCGCCGGGGTCATTCCTCGGGGGTGGTCTCCTCCCGGATGATCTGCTGGGCGACCTTGAAGGCGCTGTTCGCGGCGGGGACGCCGCAGTAGACGGCGGCCTGGAGGAGGACTTCCTTGATCTCGTTCGGGGTGAGCCCGTTGCGGAGGGCGGCCCGGGTGTGGAAGGCGAGTTCGTCGAGGTGTCCGCCGGCGACGAGGGCGGTGAGCGTGACGCAGCTGCGGGAGCGGCGGTCGAGGCCCGGCCGGTCCCAGATCTCGCCCCACGCGTAGCGGGTGATGAACTCCTGGAAGTCCCCGGAGAACTCGTCCGCCGTGGCCAGCGCCCGGTCGACGTGCGCGTCGCCGAGCACCTCGCGGCGCACCTTGAGCCCGGCGTCGTACGGGTCCGGTCTGCCCGTCGCCTCCGGCTGGACCGCGGCCGGGGCGATCTCGGCGACGGGGCCGCTCTGCTGCGGCACGGCGACCGCGAGGGCCGGCTTGGCGGGCGCCACCGGGATGGCGATCTGACCGGTGGTCGAGTCGTACGCGGGCTGCCAGGCCGTCGAGAAGTGCCGGACGAGGAGGTCGGTGACCGCGGCGGGCTGCTCGACGGGCACCAGGTGCGAGGCGCTGGGCACGACGGCGAGACGGGCGTCCGGGATGCCCGCGACGAGCGTACGGGCCTCGGCGGGCCCGGTGACCTGGTCGTCGGAGCCGACGAGGACCAGGGTGGGGACACCGATACGGCCCAGTTCGGCGCGGATGTCGAACGAGGCGAGGGCCTCGCAGGCGGCGATGTAGCAGCCGGGGTCGGTGGTGCGGACCATCTGGACGGCCCACTCGGTGATCGCGGGCTGCGCCGCCGCGAACCCGGCGGTGAACCAGCGCTCCGGGGACGTACGCGCGATCGGGTCGAGGCCGTTCGTCCGTACGATCACGCCGCGCTGGCGGAACTCGTCGGCCGTGCCGAAGCGCGGCGACGCGGCGATCAGCGCGAGCGAGGCGATGCGGTCGGGGTGGCGCAGCGCGAGCTCCGCGCCGATGGCGCCGCCGAGCGCGCAGCCCGCGTAGCCGAAGCGCTGCACGCCGAGCGCGTCCAGCGTGGCCAGCAGCCGGGCGGCCAGCTCGGAGACCGAACCGCCGGGGTAGGCGGGCGCGCCGCCGTGGCCCGGCAGGTCGAACCGGAAGACCCGCCACTGCTTGGTCAGTTCGGGGATCTGCCTGTCCCACATGTGCCATGTCGTGCCGAGCGAGGGCCCGAGGATGAGGACCGGGGCGTCGTCCGGCCCGTCGAAGCGGTACTGGAGGGCAGGGGTCGTCGTCTCACTCACCGCTACACGCTAACGTCCCGCCCTCGGTGCTCTGTCCCGGGGATCGGAATCCGCCCGTGCGGCTCCCGAACATCGACGGGCAACTTCCACACCGTCTTCACCGAAGCGCAGGTCACGCTACGGGCGCGGGAACGGGGCACGACACCGGACCATCCGTCGAACAAACTTCCCAGCGTGTCGTGCGTTGCAGGGCGCCCCCGGCGCGCTGTCGGGGGCGGGGGCCTCCGCGTCCGTGGGGTCATTCGTGGGGGTTCATTCGTGGGGGTTCAGTGGTCGTCGGTCGAGCCCAGGCCCGTCAGGGCTCCCACCGGGTCGAGGTCGGGTGTGCCTCTCGGCCACCAGTCGTCGTGGCCCGGTTCGGACTCGTAGGCGTACCACAGGCCGTCCCTGCCCAGGCGGAGTTGGACGTGGCCCAAGGGGTGGGTGAGGTGGTTGTGCCAGGGGCGGAACGCCGGCAGGTCGGCGGCGAGGAGCAGCGGGCGGGCACGGTCGAAGCGGCCCGCCGGCGGGTCCCACGGCTCCTCCAGGACGGCAAGCCCTTCGAGGCCGCCCTGGCGCCAGGCGGCGACCGCGCGGGCCAGGTCGGCCGGGGTGCGGCCGGTGGCGGCGGCCAGCGACGAGTACAGGGCGCGGGTGGTGGCGGTCAGACCGGAGCCGGGGCGGGCCGCGGCCAGCCGCACCGCGTCCTGCCAGAGCGTCAGCTCGGCTACCGGGTCCCGTCCGGTGGTGAGCAGCGCGTGCGCCCGGGCCGCCGCGTCGGTGGCCAACTGGTCCAGCGCGAACGGGTCCGGGCCGCCCGGCGCCCCCGGATACACCGGGGGCTGCTCCGGGTGCGGAGGCGGGGGCAGCGGTGCGGGCAGCGGCGGAAGCGTGCGCGGGGCGAGGGCCTCGCTCGCCCGGACGCCGGGGAGCGCCGCGGGCCGCTGCTCCTGCGCGGCACGCGCCGCCCGCGCGGCGTTGCGCCGCGACAGCGCGTCGAGCAGCTCCCGCTCGCCCCGGCCCCGCAGAAGCAGCAGGACGAACGGGTCCTCGTCCAGCAGCCGCGCCGTCTGATAGCAGAGCGCCGCCGCGTGCTTGCAGGGGTGCCCCCGGTCCGGGCAACTGCAGTGGGGCTCCAACTCCCCCGGTCCGGGCAGCAGCCGCGTCCCGCGAGGGCTCCGGCGGCCGGATGCGGATGCGGTTGTGGCACCACCGGCCAGGGACTGCGGGAGTTCCTTGTCGAGCAGGGCGGCGATGTCGGCGGGGCGTTCGGCCGCCGTGTCCAGGAAACGGTCCCACTCGTCGTCGTCCAGTGTCCGCAGCCGGACCTGCACCCGGTAGGGCCGGGGCCGGCTGCCGTGGACGTACGCCAGCACCAGCCCCGGCGTGACCGTGATCGCGTCCACGTGACCCTTGTCGGCGTACGCCCGCCCCCGTGCGAGACGGGCCGCGTCCAGGGCGCCCTCCTCCAACGCGGTCACCCACGCGTTCCCCCACCAGCTCTCCGCGAACGCCTCCCCGCCCGAGGTCCGGGGCGGAAACGCCCGGAAGGTACGCCGGAGTTCGCCGTCACGGGAAGGGGCGGCCATGCTGCTGGGGACGCGGGGCGTGGCGGCGCCGACACCGGACCGGGCATCTGCGGGGTGGTCGACCGCAGGGCCGACAGCCCGGTCGCCGAGGGAAGCCTCGCCTTCGGCTCGGGCTTGCGCTTCGGCTCGGGTACGGGCTTGGGCTCGGGTGGGACCTTCGGCTTCGGCTTCGGCTTCGCCTCGGGTGCGAGCTTCGGCTTCGGCTCTCGCGGTATCACGGGAGCTGCCCTGCCGAGGCTCGGCGGCGGTGAGGCCGTGCGGCGACTCAGCGGCCTCCGAGGGCAGCTCGAAGGCACCGGCGAGCAAGGCGCGTACGTCCCGGACCGGGCGGGGCCCCTCCCTCCGGTCAGCGCCCTCACGTCGGTCAGCGCTGCGGCCGCTCCCTTCCTGCCTCCCTCTGCGGCGGCCCAGGGCCTGGTCCGCAGAACGGCGCGCCGGCACAGCCCGGCGCCCGGCATCGGCTGCCCCCGCTGCTGCCGATGCCTCAGACGCGGCTCCCCCGGCATCGGCATCGGCATCGGTGGCCTTGGCCCCGGCACCGGTCCTGGCCTTGGCATCAGCCTTGGCCTTGGCATCAGCCTTGGCCTTGGCATCAGCCTTGGCCTTGGTCTCCGCCTCGGCCTCCGCGCGGGCCCGCTCCGCCGCGCTCCGAGCGGCGCGCAGCGCGGCACGGGCGATGTCACCGGGCCGGGCACCGCCGGATGCGGCGGTCCCACCGGCGCGCGGGACCTCGGGGGTGCGTGATGCGCGCTCCCCGGACGGCTCCTCGGGCGAGGCCGCCGCCCTGGCGCCCGCTGCCCGCCACAGCGCGGCCCGGGCCACATCGCCGGGCCGGGCACCCCGCGCCCCCTGGGCCTCACTCCCGGCCGACGCGGCGGCCGCACCCCCGCTCTCCGACTCCTCGCCGAGGCCCTGCGGCTCCGCACTGCCACGGCCGGACGTCATCTCCACGCCGCGCCCCAGCGCCTGACCGGCCCCACGGGCTCCGCCGGACGCAGCACCCTCCGAGCCCGAGGCACCAGCACCAGCACCAGCACCAGCACCAGCACCACGGTCGGACCTTCCAGCGGCCCCACCGGGCCCGGCCCCGGCACCGCCCGACGCACCGGCCCCGCCCGAGTCGCTCGTCCCCTCCACGCCCGGCGCCTCCCAGGCACTGCCCTGCGCCGCCTCGGCACCGCCGGTCGCCGCACCCCCGCTGGTCGGCGTCGGTGGCGTCGCGGTCTCTCCCTGGTCGTCGCCGCGCAGGGCCCGGTCCCGGGCCGCGCGCAGTGCCTGGCGGGCCGCGTCCGCGGGGCGGGGGGTGGGGTGGTCAGGGGTGCTCACGTCGACCTCCGCAGCGAGACGAGGTCGGTCAGTTCGCGGTCGGTCAGTTCCGTGAGGGCCGCCTCGCCGGAGCCGAGGATGGCGTCGGAGAGGGCCCGCTTCGCTTCGAGCATCTCGGCGATGCGGTCCTCGATGGTGCCCTCGGTGATGAGGCGGTGGACCTGGACGGGCTGGGTCTGGCCGATGCGGTAGGCACGGTCGGTGGCCTGTTCCTCGACGGCGGGGTTCCACCAGCGGTCGAAGTGGATGACATGGCCGGCGCGGGTGAGGTTCAGGCCGGTGCCGGCCGCCTTGAGGGAGAGCACCAGGACGGGGGTCGCCCCGCTCTGGAAACGGTCCACCATCTCCTCGCGGTCCTTGACGGGGGTGCCGCCGTGGAGCAGTTCGACGGGGATCGCGCGGGCGGCCAGGTGTGCGGTGATCAGGCGGGCCATGCCGACGTACTGGGTGAAGACCAGGGCCGAGCCGTCCTCGGAGAGCAGGGTGTCCACCAGCTCGTCCAGGAGGGCGAGTTTGCCGGAGCGGGCGGAGAGGCGGTCTCCGTGGCCGGCGGCTTCCTCCTTCAGATACAGCGCCGGGTGGTCGCAGATCTGTTTGAGGGCGCCCAGCAGTTTCAGGACCAGGCCCCGGCGGGCGATGCCCTCCGCCGTCTCGATGGCCAGCAGCGACTCGCGGACGACGGCCTCGTAGAGCGCGGCCTGTTCACGGGTGAGCGGGACGGGGTGGTCGGTCTCGGTCTTCGGCGGCAGCTCGGGAACGATACCGGGGTCGGACTTCTTGCGGCGGAGCAGGAAGGGGCGGACCAGCCGGGCGAGTCGGGTCACGGCCTCCTCGTCCTCGCCGTTCTCCACGGCGCGGGCGTGACGGGCGCGGAAGGACTTGAGGGGGCCGAGGAGGCCGGGGGTGGTCCAGTCGAGGAGCGCCCACAGCTCGGAGAGGTTGTTCTCGACCGGGGTGCCGGTGAGGGCGACCCGGGCGGGCGTCGGGATCGTGCGCAGGGCCTTCGCCGTCGCCGAGTAGGGGTTCTTGACGTGCTGGGCCTCGTCGGCGACGACCATCCCCCATCGCTGCTCGGCGAGTTGGGTCGCCGTCGAGCGCATGGTGCCGTACGTGGTGAGGACGAAGCCGGGGCCGAGGTCGTCCAGGGAGCGGTCGGGGCCGTGGAAGCGGCGGACGGGCACGCCGGGGGCGAAGCGGGTGATCTCGCGCTGCCAGTTGCCCAGCAGGGAGGCGGGGCAGACGACGAGGGTGGGCTCGGGGCGGGCCCGGCGCAGATGCAGGGCGATGACGGTGATGGTCTTGCCGAGGCCCATGTCGTCGGCGAGACAGCCGCCGAGGCCGAGGGAGGTCATGAGGTCCAGCCAGGCAAGGCCCCGGAGTTGGTAGTCGCGGAGGGTGGCCGCGAGGCCCCGGGGCGGGTCGACCGGGCCGACGCCGGCCGTCAGTCGGTCGCGGAGCGCGGCCAACGCGCCCACCGGGACCGCCTCCACGGTCTCGCCGTCCACGTCGGCCGTGCCGGTCAGGGCCGCGGACAGGGCGTCCACCGGGTCCAGCAGGCCCAGTTCGCGCCGGCGGGCCTTGCGGACGAGAGCCGGGTCCACGAGGACCCACTGGTCACGCAGACGGACGACCGGGCGGTGCGCCTCGGCCAGGGCGTCCATCTCGGCGTCGGTGAGCGGGTCGCCGCCGAGCGCCAACTGCCAGCGGAAGCTCAGCAGTTCCTCGCTCTCGAAGAAGCCGGTGCCGTCCGTGGCCGAGCCGGGCGCCGGGCGCACCTCGGCCCGGACGCTCAGGTCCTGGGCGAGGTCGCGGGGCCAGTGCACGGCGACCCCGGCCGCGGCCAGCCGGGTCGCGGCCACGCCGAGGAGGTCGGACAGCTCGTCCTCGGAGAGCGCGAGGACGTCGGGGACGTCCTGGTCGGCGAGCCGGTCCAGGGGCGGCCAGACGCGGGCCGCGCGGCGCACGGCGAGGGCGGCGTCCACCCGGGCGCGGGGCCCGAACGCCTCGTCCGCGTCGCCCGCCCACAGCGCCGCCGCGTCGACGACCAGCGTGGGGTCGGCGAGGCTGTGCACCTGGACGACGGCCGCGCCGGCCCGGCGGCCCCCTTCGCTGTCGTCGAACAGGTCGTACGCCGACAGGTCGAGGCGCAGGGAGATCCGTACGCCCGCGTCCATGCCGGCGGCGACCTCGGCGGCCCAGTCGCGGGCGCCGGGAAGCCGCTGGCCGGTGCTCGCCGCGAAGGGCTTGCCGGAGACGTACGGCGCGGCCGGGCCGCGGGGCAGGGTGTCGGCCACGGCGTCCAGGAAGGACCGCACCAGCGCTTCCGGTTCGGGCAGCCGGAGAGGGCCCTTGCCGGGCAGCGGAACGGCGTGGCCCTCATACGGCAGGGCCGCGGCGACGGCCCTGAGGTGGGCGATGTCGTCCGGGTCGAGCGGTCCGGCCCGCCAGGCGTCGAACCCGTCGGCCGTGAGCCCCGGCAGCAGGCGTCCCCGGGCGACGAGCCGCAGCGCGTGCAGGGCGGCGGCGCCCCAGCAGGCCGTGGCGGGGTGGGCGGCGGGGTCGCGGCGGGCCCGCGCGAGCAGGGGCAGGGCCGCGGCGACGGGCAGGGACAGGGCGGGGGCGGTGCCTCTGCGGACGCCGGTGGCGCCGTGCCGTCGGACGACGGTGAGGTCCTCGGGGGTGCCGGGCGGTGGTTTGTCGCTGTCCGGGTCCCAGAAGGCGACCCGGCCGTGGCGGGGCAGGGGCGCCGGAAGGAAGACGGCGGCCAGCCGCACCGGGACGGTCAGGGGATCGGTGGCGGCCGGTGTCATCGCGGGCACGGCCGTGACGGCACCGTGAACGGCCATGTCGGCCTCAGGAACAGCCGTGCCGGCCTCGGGAACAGCCGTGTCCCGCATGCGTCCGGTCACCTCCCCGCCCATGGTCGGATGAGCCGTCTCCGGCTCCGATCAGCTGTCTCCGACTCTACGGGCGGGGTCTGACAATCGGTCCCGCCGACCGTGCGCGAGCCCGCACGGGCCCGGATACGCGCAGGTCAGGGCACAGTTCGGGACACCACGTACACCATCGGATGGTCCGGGTTGGACCGGTTCACGACGATGTCGTGGGTGGGCGCGGGACTCTTCCGTTTGTTGACGAGGCCGTACCAGGGGCCGGGGCCGCTGAAGTCCCAGCCGACGATCCGCCGGTCGCGGGCGTGGACGGCCAGCTCGCCCTTCTTCAGCGCCGCCGTGCTGGTGCCGATCTGGTCGAGGAAGCGTTCGAGGCCCTCGTTGCTCGTGTAGAACTGCACGTACAGACGGCTGGTCCGCCAGTTGTTCGTCTCGTAGTACGCGAGGTGCTTCGAGTACGGCGGGACCGGGACGTCGTAGAGGCGCTGCTGGAGCCGGGAGGGCCAGTGCGCGGTGAGGCCGGTCGCCGAGTACTTCTCCTCCTTGTCCTTGCCGCTGTCCCGGCTCTGGTTCGCGGAGATCACCAGATAGCCGGCGGGGACGCCGATGAGCAGCACGATGATCGCCAGGGTGAGCGCGCGCCGGCGGATCTTGTGGCGGCGGTCCTCGGCGGGCTGCTCGGGTTCCTCGGGTGAGGTGCCCTGGCGGGGCACGGAGGCGGTCATGCGGAGTCCTGGGTGGTGCGGCGGGCCTCCACGTACCGCGCGTACCGTTCGTAGCGCTCGACCCGGCGGCGGTTGGCGCGGCGGAAGCGGCGGGCGACGAGACGGGCCAGGTCGGCGGCGCCCACCATGCCGGCCTCGGGGCCGAGCTGGGCGCGGGCGATACGGGCCTCGGGGCGGTAGCCGCGGCCGGTGAGGTGGCGGCGGAAGGCGTCGCGGGCGGGGCCGATGAGGAGGTCGTCGGCGGCCGAGACACCGCCGCCGATGACGAAGCAGGACGGGTCGAGGGCGGCGGCGAGGTTGGCGATGCCGACGCCGAGCCACTGGCCGATGTCCTGGAGCAGCTCGATGCACATCGCGTCGCCCTCACGGGCCAGTTCGGTGATCATCGGCCCGGTGATGTCGCCGATGTTGCCCTTGACGTGCTCGATGATCCCGTACGCGACCGGGGAGTCCGCCGCGGCCAGCTCGCGGGCCTCTCTGACCAGCGCGTTCCCGGAGCTGTACTGCTCCCAGCAGCCGCGGTTGCCGCACGGGCAGCGGTGTCCGCCGGGCACGACCTGCATATGGCCGAACTCTCCGGCGACCCCGAACTTGCCGCGCTTGACCTGGCCGTCCTCCAGGATCGCGCCGCCGATACCGGTGCCGAGCGTGATCATGACCAGGTGGTCCTCGTCACGGCCGGCACCGAAGCGCCACTCGGCCCAGGCGGCGGCGTTGGCGTCGTTGTCGACCAGCACGGGCACGGCGAGACGGCCGGCGAGCCGGTCGCGCAGCGGTTCGTTGCGCCAGGACAGGTGCGGGGCGAACAGCACGCGGTTGCGGTCCGCGTCGACCCAGCCGGCGGCGCCGATGCCGACGGCGTGCACGTCGTGCCGGTCGGAGAGGTCCAGGACCAGCTCCACGATCGTGTCCTCGACGACCTGGGGGCTCTTGGACTTGTCCGGGGTCTCCGTGCGGAGCTTCTCCAGAATGTTGCCGTCGGCGTCCACGACGCCCGCCATCACCTTCGTACCGCCGATGTCGATGCCGACGGTGGGGACGCGGGGCGCCGTCAGGTGCGAGCGGCGCTCGCGCGTGCCGACGGTACGCAGGACGGTGGCCCGCGCGGAGCCGCGGTGGGTGAAGTCGCGGTAAGTGCTCATCGGGCCGATTCTGCCTTAGCGCTCCGCTTGGTGCGGCGTGGGGGCTGGGGGTGCCATGGGTTGTTTTTCGGGTGCGGGTCCGGTGGGGACTGGTCGCGCAGTTCCCCGCGCCCCTCTTTCGGCGGCTGCGCCGCCGTCGAGCGGGCGGGCGGGCGGAAAGCCGGCTACGCCCTCACCAGCAGCTGGAAGTCGAACGAGTAGCGGGAGGCTCGGTAGACGTGGGTGCCGTATTCGACCGCTCTGCCCGTGTCGTCGAAGGTGGTGCGTTGCATGGTCAGGAGGGGGGCGCCGTCGGGTTCGGTCAGGCGTTCGGCTTCCTCCGGTGTGGCCGATCTCGCGCCGATGGTCTGGCGGGCGCTGTGCAGGGTGATGCCCGCGGAGCGCATCAGGCGGTAGAGGCCCGTCGACTCCAGCTGGGGCGAGTCGAGGTCCAGGAGGCCGGTCGGGATGTAGTTGCACAGGGCGGCCATGGGCTCGCCGTGGGCCAGACGGAGTCGCTCGATGCGGTGGACCTCCCCGCCCTCGGCGACGGCGAGGGCGGCGGCGACCTCGGCGGAGGCGGGGACGGTGGTGTTGAGCAGGACCCGGGTCTCGGGGCGCTGGCCGGCGGCCTCCAGGTCGTCGTAGAGGCTGCTGAGCTCCAGGGGCCGCTTGACCTGGCTGTGGACGACCTGTGTGCCCACGCCGCGGCGGCGGACGAGGAGCCCCTTGTCGACGAGGGACTGGATGGCCTGGCGGACCGTGGGACGGGACAGGCCGAGGCGGGCGGCCAGCTCGATCTCGTTGCCCAGCAGGCTGCCCGGGGTCAGCGCGCCGTGCTCGATCGCGGCCTCCAATTGCTGCGACAGCTGGAAGTAGAGCGGGACCGGGCTGCTGCGGTCGACGCTGAGCTGGAGCGACACGGTCGGATCCACTTCTGGTTTCGGCACGGGCCGAGCGTAGCCCCGGTGCCGGATGACGGGAAGCCGCGTCGTTCGGTTGTCCGGACAAAGCATTGACACGGCGGCGGGTACGCCCGCACTTTGTTTCTCATGCGCATCGGACTTATCGGAGCGGGTCGAATCGGGACGATTCACGCGACCACGCTCAGCCGTCATCGCGACGTCGGCTCCCTGATCATCACGGACGTCGACACGGCTCGGGCCCATGACCTCGCGGACCGCCTGGGCGAGACGGTCGCACCCGGAGTGGACGAGATCTTCACCTGGGGCGTGGACGCCGTGGTGATAACGGCCGCCACGTCGGCCCACGGCGAACTGATCGGTCGGGCAGCACGCTCGGGGCTCCCGGTGTTCTGCGAGAAACCCATCGCCGTGGACATGCAGGGCACCTTAAACGCGCTCGCCGAGGTCGACGCCGCCGGAACCGTGCTGCAGATGGGCTTCCAGCGACGCTTCGACTCCGGCTACGTCACCGCCCGTGAGGCCGTGCGCTCGGGCCGGCTGGGGCGGTTGCACACCGTGCGGGCACTGAGCGCGGACCAGGCGCCGCCGCCCGCCGGGTACCTGGCGGTCTCCGGGGGCATCTTCCGGGACTGCATGATCCACGACCTGGACGCCGTGCGCTGGGTGACGGGGCGCGAGGTCGTCACCGTGTACGCCACGGGGTCGGACGCCGGGAACCCGGTGTTCCGGGAGGCGCATGCCTTCGACTGCGCCACGGCAGCCGCCGTGCTGACGCTGGAGGACGGCACCCTCGTCACGGCGACGGCGGCGCGGGTGAACGGGGCGGGCTACGACGTCCGCATGGAGCTGGCCGGTGAGCTGGACACCGTGGTGGTCGGGCTGGACGACCGTACGCCGGTCGCGTCCACCGAGCCGGCCGGGCCGCCGCCCGCCGACAAGCCGTGGACCGGTTTCCTGGAGCGTTTCGCCGCCGCGTACGAGGCCGAGGTCGCCGCGTTCGTCGAGGTGGTGCGCGGCGAGCGGGCCAACCCCTGCGACGGCCGTGAGGCGCTGCAGGCGTTGCGCGTCGCCGAGGCCTGCGAGGTGTCCCGCCGGGAGCACCGGCCGGTGAGCCTCGGCGAGATCCCGGGCGGCCGCGACTGAGCCGCCCGACGGCCGTACCGCCGGGGTTTCCGAGCGCCCGGGTCACACGAGCAGCCGTACCGCCGGGGTCTCCGTGTCGGTGGCCAGGATCTGGTCGCAGTCGCCGCAGCGGAGGTCCCACGGGCGGCTCACATTGGTCTGGATGCTGGGCTTGCCTGACTCCCTGGTCTCGTGGCAGTAGTAGCCGAGGTGCAGTCGCACCCAGGGGTGGCTGGTCGGGGCCGCGGAGCGGCGGCCGTCACGGCCGTCCTCGAAGGGCGCCCACCAGAAGTCGACCAGGATCCGCACCCCGAGCCGTTCGTCGCCGGAGGTGCTGTCGAACGCGGCGATGCGGGCCGGCGCGTGATGCCGGCCGAGGCCGCTGCGGGTACCGGAGCACAGGGCCTTCTCCGCGCCCCGCTCGAAGAGGGTGGTGCGGCCGAGGCGCTCGCAGACGAAGCAGTCCAGGCTGAACTCGACGGTGGGCCCCCAGTACAGCTGATGGCTCTCCTTGCCGCCCGGCGGCCGGGTGAGGGCCGCGGTGATCTCCGCGGTGCGCAGCATGGTCGGGTTCTCCTGCGGGGCTCGGGGGCGGCGTGCGCCGGCGGGGTGAGCGTACTCACCAGCGGACCGGCTGGCTCCGTACGCCGCGTATCAGCATGCCCGGCAGCCAGGGGCCCGGCGGTCCGTCCAGGGCGAGGTCGGGGCAGCGGTCGAGGAGAGTGCGGAGGGCGACGCGGGCCTCCAGTCGGGCCAGGGGCGCGCCCAGGCAGTAGTGGATGCCGTGCCCGAAGGCGAGGTGGCCCCGGGTGTCGCGGTGGATGTCGAAGCGGTCGGCGGCGGGGCAGCGGCTGTCGTCGCGATCGGCGGCGGCCAGGCCGACCAGCACGGAATCGCCCACCTCGATGGGTGTGCCGGCGATGACGAGGGGCTCGGCGGCGAAGCGGAACGTCGCGTTCTCCACGGGGCCCTCGTAGCGCAGGGTCTCCTCCACCACCGCGTCCACCAGGCTCATGTCGGCCCGTACCTCGGCGAGTTGGCCGGGGTGGGCGAGCAGGGTACGCACGGCGTTGCTGATGAGGTTGACCGTGGTCTCGTGGCCGGCGATGAGCAGGATGAAGGCCATGCCGCGCAGCTCGTCCGGCGACAGCCGGTCGCCGTCCTCGTCGGTCGTGCGGATCAGCGCGCTGAGCAGGTCGTCGGCGGGCGGCGAGCACCGCTTGTCCTCGATCAACTCGCCCAGGTACGCGGCGAGTCGGACGAAGGCGTCGTACTCGCTCTCCGCGCTGGTGGGGGCCACCGTCTCCGTCGACATCTCACGGAAGGCGGCACGGTCGAACTCGGGCACGCCGAGCAGTTCGCAGATGACGGTGAGCGGCAGCGGGTAGGCGAAGGACTCCACCAGGTCGGCGCGTCCGAGCGGCAGCATCGCATCGAGCAGGTCGTCGGTGATCTGCTGGATCCGGGGCCGCAGACGCTCCACGCGGCGGGCGGTGAACTCGCGGGTGATGAGCCCCCGCAGCCGGGTGTGCTGCGGCGGGTCGGAGACCAGCAGGTACTTGCCGATCAGCTCCTCGTCGAGGAAGGTGACCCCGATCTTCGAGGCGTCCTTCGACAGCCGGGGGTCGGCGAGCGCCGCCCGCGCCTCCTCGTACCCCACGACCAGCCATGTCTCGTGGTGCGCGTCGTGCCCCGGCAGCCGTACCCGGTGCACCGGGCCGAGCGCGCGCAGCTCGGCGTACACGGGATACGGGTCCTCGGTGAACCGGGCCCCGTACTCCCCCAGATCGATCACATGCGTGTTCCTCATGAATCCCCCCTCACCCGCACAACGCACGGACCCCCGCGCGAGTGCCCGCGCCAGGCACCGGATTCCCCACCCACCGGGCGACGGCCCCTGGTAGGAGCTCCCCGCCCTGGCGGCCGGAGCTAGCGACCGTCCTCCTCCAGCAGGCCGGCGTCGTATGTCAACAGAGCGATCTGCACACGGTTGTTGAGGTCGAGCTTGGCGAGGATGCGGGAGACGTGGGTCTTGACGGTGGCGACGCTCATGAAGAGTTCGGCGGCGATCTCGGCGTTGGAGGCGCCCCGGCCGACCGCGACGGCGACCTCGCGTTCCCGGTCGTTGAGGGCGGCGACCCGGGAACGGGCCGTCGTGCGGCGGGTATCGGGGGCGGCGCCCGCGGCGTGCTCCATCAGCTGGCGGGTGACGGCGGGCGACAGGACGGGATCACCGGCGGCGACCCGGCGTACCGCGTCGACGATCTCGGCGGGCGGGGTGTCCTTCAGCACGAACCCGGCGGCGCCCGCGCGCAGGGCCCGCAGCACCTGGTCGTCGGCGTGGAAGGTGGTGAGGACGACCACTTGGGGGGCGTCCGGGTGGCGGCGGAGCCGTTCGGTGGCCGAGAGGCCGTCGACGGTGGGCATCCGGATGTCCATGAGGACGACGTCGGGGCGGGCGCGGTCGACCAGGGCGTCCACTTCGGCGCCGTCGGCGGCCTCGCCGACGATCTCGATGTCGTCGGCGCCGCCCAGCATGAAGGAGAGCCCGGCGCGGACGAGGGGGTCGTCGTCGACGAGGAGCAGTCGGATGGGGGTCATCGGCCCGCCGTTCGGATGTCGGTCATGGCCCTACCGTAATGACGCCGCGTCGCGGACCCCCGCCTTCCGTCGGGTCGACCCGTTAGTGTCGGCCGGTACGGCATTCAACTGACGGAGGTTGTGGGTGCGTTACCGACTCCTGGGCCGGACCGGGCTCCGTGTCTCCGAGCTGTTCCTCGGCGCCATGACGTTCGGCGAGCAGGGCGGGGTGGGGGCGCCCCGGGCGGAGTGCGCGCGCATCCTCGACGTGTACGCGGAGGCCGGCGGCAATGTGATCGACACGGCCGTCAACTACCGGGGCGGGGAGAGCGAGCGCATCGTCGGCGAGCTGCTCAAGGGGCAGCGGGACCGGTTCGTGCTGTCCACGAAGTACACCGTCTCGCGCGACGGCACCGACCCCAACGCGGCGGGCAACCACCGCAAGAACCTGGCCCTGTCGCTGGAGACCAGTCTGCGGCGCCTGGAGACCGACTACATCGACCTGTACTGGGTGCACATCTGGGACCGGAACACCCCTGTCGAGGAGACGATGCGCGCGCTGGACGACGCCGTACGGTCCGGGAAGGTGCTGTACGTCGGGATCTCGGACGCACCGGCATGGGTGGTGGCCCGGGCCAACACCCTCGCGGAGTGGCGGGGTTGGTCCCCGCTGTCGGCGCTCCAGGTGCCGTACAGCCTGCTCAACCGGGACATCGAGCGTGAGCTGCTTCCGATGGCGGAGGCGTTCGGGATGTCGGTCGCGGCGTGGAGCCCGCTGCAGAACGGCATCCTGTCCGGCAAGTACACGCGGGCGGGCGGGCCGGCGCCGGGTACGGCGACCCGGCTGTCCGCGGAGACCATCGGGCGGCGGGAGCGGGCGGTCGCGCAGGCCGTGCAGTCCGCCGCGGACGAGCTCGGTGCCACGCCCGCGCAGGTCGCCATCGCCTGGACGATGGCGCACTCCCCCGCCGTCCACCCCATCCTGGGCGCCCGCCGGGCCGAACAGCTCACGGACAACCTGGGCGCGGCCCGGCTGGTCCTGCCGGAGGAGGTCCTGGCCCGTCTGGAGGACACGACCGGCTTCCGTCTCGGTTTCCCCGGCGACTTCATCGACGAGGCGTCGGCCTGGGTGTACGGCTCGGCGGGGCAACGGGTGGTGCCGCGGGAGTGGGGCCGGGGCGCCCAGTAGCTCGGGGGTGCGCGATTCGTTGGCGGGTGCGGGTGGTTCGTGGTTGCTCGCGCAGTTCCCCGCGCCCCTGGAGGGACGGGCCTGCGGCCCGCCCTCCCCATGAAAAGCACGGGGCGCAGCCCCGGTCGCTTTTCAGGGGCGCGGGGCGGTGACACATGCGGCTCCGCCGCGTGGGCGCGAACAACCCCCACCCACCCGCACCCGCCGACGAATCGCGCACCCCCGAGCTGTCAGGCGCCCTACAACCCCACCCCGTAGCGCACCCGCAACCGGCGAATCTCCCACCACGCCACCGCCGTCACCGACAACGGCCCACCCACCAGCGCGGCGAACCGCACCACCGGCGGCCCCGGCGGCATCCCGCCCATCGCCAGCCCGATCGCCGCGAGCTCCCACACCAGGACGCCGGTGAGCAGCGCCGGGAGTGCCGCGTGCACGTCGGCGGTGTTGAAGGCGGTGCGTACGGCGGGGCCGGTCGCGAAGGCGAGGAACAGCAGCATCCACAGCAGCGGCACGAGGAGGGCGAGCGGCACCCAGCGGCCCGCGTCCGGGCCCATGCGGTGCTTGGCGTAGAGGATCGCGGCGACCATGAGCGGCACCGTGGTGAAACCACCGAAGTACCACAGGGCCGTTCTGCCGGCGGTCCGCAGCGGGGCGCGCATCGCGCGACGGGCGGCGGGCGAGGAGCGGCGGAAGAGGACCACGACGACGACCGGTGCGCTCAGGAGCAGCAGCCAGGGCGTGATCGTGATCCGCATCATGAACTGTTCCTGCGCCTGGTCCACGTCCTCCGGTCTGCCGTACACGGCGAGGATCAGCAGGGACATCGCGGTGGCCGTCCACGCCCTGGTCCGCTGCACCCGTGCCACGCCCGGGTCGAACACGCGGTGGCGGGCCCCGGAGGGGAACAGCCGCCGGGCCCGGCGGCGGGCGGAGCGGGCCAGCGGGTAGCCCGCCAGCACCCCGACGACCAACGGCCACGCGCAGAGCGCGGCCAGCGCCCACAGGCAGCCGTGCAGCCGGAGTCCGCTCAGGAACTCGCCCAGCGGCGGCCAGTCGTCCTCGCGCATCCGCTGCCACAGGGAGGGCGGGCGCTGCGGCATGTACGGGTGGGGGAAGGGCGGGCCGTAGGGCGACGGGCCGGGCTGCGGCGGCACATACGGGCCGGGGTACGGCGACGGGGGCGGTCCTCCGTTCGGCGGCCGGAGCGGCTGGTACGGATCGTGTCCCCCGAAACTCACGCTGCTGTCCCCTCCGAGGTGCCCGGTGCCGAACGCGTCGACTGGCCATCATGGTCGACTCCCCGGCGGCGCGCACACCCGATTCTCAGGCCCAGGGCAGCCAGGCCCGCACCTCGAAGCCGCCGTCCGCCTCGGGGCCGTGCTCCAGGCGGCCGCCGATGAGGGTCGCCCGCTCGGTCAGGCCGATCAGCCCCTGTCCGGAGCCGGGGACGGGTGGGACCTCCCCCGGCGGGGCGGGATTGCGGACGCGGACGGTGAGTCCGTCGGTCGGGGCGCCCGAGACCGTGACGGTGACCTCGGCGCCGGGCGCGTGCTTGCGGGCGTTGGTGAGGCACTCCTGGGCGATGCGGTACGCGGTGCGGCCCACGGAGGCGGGGACGGCGGCGGGGTCGGTGACGTGGCTGTCGAGGACGACCTTCATGCCGGCCACGCGGGACTCGGCGACGAGTCCGTCCAGCGCGGCGAACGTCGGCTGGGGGCGTCCGGCGTCGTCGGAGTCGCCCGCGCGCAGCACGCCGATGATCTCCCGCAGGTCCTGGAGCGCCTCGTGGGCGCTCTCCCGGATGACGCCCGCCGCGCGGACGATCTCCGCGCGGGGCGCGTCGGGCCGGAACTCCAGGGCGCCCGCGTGCACGCTGAGCAGGGTCAGCCGGTGGGCGAGGACGTCGTGCATCTCACGTGCGATGGCCTCCCGGGCCAGGCGCTGCGCCTTCTCGGCCCGTAGGGCCGCCTCCGTCTCGGCCCGCCGGGCGCGGTCCCGGAAGCTCAGCATCAACTGCCGCTTGGAACGCACGAACATGCCCCAGCCGACGATGGCGCCGGTGAGCACGGCGGAGAGGAAGACCGCCCAGGGGTAGCTGACGTCGGGGTCGGGGCGCAGCCAGTAGAAGACCGGGTTCAACAGCACGGAGACGCCGGCCACTCCGGCCACGTACCGGAAGGGCCGGTGGACGGTGAGGGTGAAGAGGGCGACGAGGCCGGCGCCGCCCGCGGTCGCGGACACGAAGCAGACCGGGACCATCGCGACGGCGAGCCCGGTCGGCCAGCGGCGGCGCAGCCATACCGCGGCGCAGGCGAGCGCGCCGAGCACCTGGTCGAGCGTGGCGTAGGCGTCGGGGAGGCCGACTTCCTTGTTCACCGTGTCCAGGGCGAGGAGGCCGATGCCCACCGCGAGCAGGAAGCAGGTGAAGTCGACGACCCAGTCGCGCGCGGTGCGCCGGGGTCGCCGGTCCGGCCGCCCGCCGCCGGGCTCCTGGGCGGGGTCGAGGACGGCGGACGGCAACAGCCAGCGCCGCCCAGGGAAGGCCGGTGGTTCGGGCACCGGTCGGTCACCACTCACAGTCGACAAATCTATGCAGAGTCGGCCCCCGTCGACGCCTTTCCGCCGGGGATCGCGACCAAAGTCGTGACCTCGTCGACTTTCGGTGGCCCGCCGCCGTGCGGATCGGTACCGCGGTCGGCCGGGCAGGGCCCCGCGGCCGATGGGCGGGAGGGGTCCGTGGCGTGAGGATCCCTGCCATGAAGCAGTTCTTGGAGTTCCTCGGGTTCCTCGCCCTGCTGCAGGGCTCGGGCGGTCTGGTCTACGAGCTCACCGGCAAGCTGCGGTGGGGGGTGACCCAGCGGTGGGCCGTCCTGGACGGCTACGAGATCTATGTGAGCATCGCGCTGATCGTGCTGGGGCTCGCCCTGTTCGCGGCGGCCGACAGCCGGAAGGCCGGCTGACCCTGGCCCGTCGGGCCGTCCGTTCCGGTGGGGGGCGGACGGACGGCCCGACGGGTGTCCTCGCGGTGCTCAGCGGTCGTAGTCGATCGGGCCGGCTCAGCGGTCGTAGTCGATCAGGTCGAAGGACGCGTAGTGGTCGGCGGTGTAGCAGTCCTCCTGGTTCTGCTGCGTTCTGCTCGGCGACCTCACCGGCCGGTAAGCCACCGGCAGTTGCAGCAGGCTCGGATCCGACGGCCACGCCGTGGTCGCGCGCCAGGACCGGCACGGCGCTGCCGAGCACGGGCACCGCATCACAGCAGCCATCGATCCCAGTCGACGACTCACCGCCGGTTCCTGATCTGGTCGAGGGCCGGTGTCTGGGGCCGACTGCACGAAGCGGTGCTGCACCCGGCTCGACGACGTCGGCCTCATCGACGTCACCCGCGTCGTCCTCGACACCGCGCATGTCCGCGCCAAAAGGGGGCGAACACACAGGTCCGGGCCCCTTGGACCGGGGCAAGCCGGGTTCCAACATGGACATCCTGTCGGACGCGAACGGACTGCCCCACTCGTCGGTGTCTCGGCCGGGAACACCCACCACAGCGAGGGGCTGAAGCTCATGATCGAGCGGCACATCGGAGTGCGGATCGCCCGCAAGGGCATCGAGTCCAGCGAACGATTACTGACCTTGAATGCGTGATGTCGTCGTAACTGGATAGATGGTTCACCGCGCGGTCGACGACCGGCCGGCAGCCACCGCCGCCCGAGCGTCGAAGACCGAGGCCAGCACCACGCCCTGTTCAAGCGCCTGCACCGGCGCTGGGAGGACTACCTGCGCCGGGTCCACGACCTGCGGCTGCCGTTCGACAACAACCCGGCCGAACAGGCGATCAGGATGGGAAAACTGCGGATCAAGGTCTCCGAGTGTCCGCGGACCCTGCAAGGCGCCCAGGACTTCGCCGCGATCCGCACGTACCTCGCCACCGCGGCCCGCCAGGACCAGCCCATGCTCGACGTCCTCGTGCAGGCCGTGCGGGGCAGCCCCTGGATGCCCGCCACCACTTGACCACGCCGGCCCCACCGACCTGCGATCAAGCACGCCCTTCTAGGATGGCCCGGTGCCGCACTTCGAGATCGTGACAGCCGTCGCCGCACCCCCGGACCGGGTGTTCGAGGCATGCCTCGACGTGGAAGCACACACGCGGTCGATGGCCGATTCGTCGGAGCGGGCGGTCGGCGGCAGGACCCGAGGCGGACTCTCACTCGGCGACACGGTGACCTTCCAGGCCCGCCACTTCGGCCTGATCTGGCGACTCACCGCCCGCATTACGGCGTATGACCCGCCCCAGTGCTTCGTGGACGAGCAGGATGCCGGCCCCTTCAAGCGATGGCATCACAGTCATCACTTCGAGCCGGACGGCACTGGCGGCACCGTTATGAGGGACGTCATCGACTTTGCCTCGCCGTTCGGACTCCTCGGACGTGTCGTCGACCGCACTGTTCTGAGCTGGTACATGCCCCGCCTCATCAGAACCCGCAACGCTTACCTCGCCAGCGCCTTGCGCTGAGCCCAGATTGACGGTCACCACGCCCTCAGGGGCGGTACAGGGTCCCGCCAGCCGCCACAGAGCCGACCGAGCCAAGCCAACCAGCCACCTGTCCAGTCACATGTCGTCGTGGTGGCTGGTGTCGGAGGCCGGTGCCGGTGAGGCAGCCATCGAGGACGTCGGGGCGACTGGAGTTGGCGTAGGCCGCGCCGGACGGCGGTGATCAGGTCGTCGGGGTCGGCGAAGGCGCGGTTGGCTGTGGTGGTGCGTCGCAGGACGGACCAGATGCCTTCGACGGGGGTTGAGGTCGGGTGCGTAGGGCGGCAGCTGAAGGACGGTGAGCCAGTCGCGGTCGGCGATGCAGCGGCGCATTCCGGCCGTCGGGTGGGTGTTGAGACTGTCCCAGACCAGCACGATCGGGCCGCCGAGCTGCTGGTGGGCGGTCTGGATCAGCTCGCGGCAGTCCTTCCAGGAGAAGCTCTCGCGCCCGTCAGGCCGGGCGTCCGGGCAGGGCCGGCAGATCAGCCGCGAGGGTTCGCGGGCCTTGCAGCAGGCCAGGGCGGCCACCGATAAGCGGCGGCGGGAGCGGCCCCGCACGCGGGTCACCGGGGTGTGGCCGCGGCGGGACCAGGTGCGGGGGGCGGCGGCGTCATCGAGAATCCGGCCTCGTCCTCGAAGACGAGCCAGGCGTCGAGCGCCGCCACGGTCCTTCCACTCTCGGCCGGGTCTCCTTCACCCAGCCGGCCACCAGGTTCTCGTCCCTCTCGATCGCCCGCCGGGCGGGGACCTGGCAGCTCCAGCCGTGCCGCTTGAGCAGGGCGGCCCTCCCTTGAACGGTGTAGCTCTTGTGGAAGCGGCGCCAGATCAGCGTCTTGATCCGCGACAGGGTCCAGGTCTGGTCCGGCCAGCTGTGTCCCACCGGCCCCTTGGCCAGCTCCCGCTCGAGCACGGCGAACAGTTCGTCACTGAGCAGCGGCAGCGATGCCGGGCCCTTGGAAGCCAGGGCCCGGGGCCCGTTCTGCGACCAGGCTCTGCGCCACCGCTGAACCGACCGGACGCTGACCCGCAGGTCGTGAGCGATGACCGGGTTCTCGTCGCCCTGCCGGAACCGCTCGGCCGCCTCCATCCTCAACTGCTCGCGGAAGGCCCGCCGTTCGTCGGTCAGTGCGCCCCCTTGCGCATACCTCATGCGGTCGGCCGCAGGGATCATGAGGCGTCAGCCCCTACGACACCACGCTTGGAAGGTCGGTAGGGTGCCGTCGCTGGGTCATCGAGCGAACCATGTCGTGGCTGTCCGGCTACCGCCGGCTCAGCCCCCGCTCTGAACGCAATCCCCGCAACTACCTGGCCTTTCTCGGCCTGGCCGCCCCCCTCTGCTGTTACAAGAGGCTCGTCCGCCTCACCACGTCGGGCACGGTCCAAGGCTCATTCCGGCGAGCGTCATCCCACTCCGGTCGAATGGCGGCAACCAGTGCCGGCCCGCGCGGTGCGCGGAACACCGAGGCTCACGGCCCCCATCGGGCCCGGCATCCTCGCTGAGCGCCGCCGCTCAGTGACCTCGTGCGATCCAGTCGGCGAGGTGGGGCGCTTCAGCGCCGATGGTGGTGCCCTGTCCGTGCCCGGTACGCGCTTGCGTGGCCGGTGGCAGCTCGAGGAGGCGGTCCCGGATCGAGCGGATGATGGTCGGGAAGTCCGAGTACGACCGGCCGGTCGCTCCTGGACCCCCCGCAAACAGCGTGTCGCCCGTGAAGACGGTGTTGAGCGAGGGCAGGTGCAGGCAGATGGCCCCGGGCGTGTGCCCAGGGGTGTGCAGCACCCGCAGTTCCGTGCCCGCGACGGGGATGCGTTGGTTGTCGGAGAGGTAACCGCCGGGGTCGTGGTCGGGGTGGGTGTGCTTCCACAGCAGCCGGTCGTCCAGGTGGACGAGGACGGGCGCGCCGGTGGCCTCGGCGAGGGCGGGAGCCGCGTTGATGTGATCGTCGTGGGCATGGGTGCACACGATGGCGGTCAGACGGCGGTCTCCGACGGCGCGGGCGATCGCCTCCGCGTCGTGGGCGGCGTCGATGACGACCGCCTCGTGGTCGTCGCCGACGATCCAGACGTTGTTGTCGACGTTCCAGGTGCCGCCGTCCAGGCTGAAGGTGCCCGAGGTGATGACGTGCTCGATGCGGACGCCGGTCATCACAGCATCACCACCGAGCGCAGGACATCGCCGTCGTGCATCCGCTCGAAGGCCTTCTCGACCTCGTCCAGGGCGACGGTCTCGGTGACGAAGGCGTCCAGGTCCAGTCGGCCCTGCTGGTAGAGGTCGATGAGCATCGGGAAGTCGCGGGAGGGCAGGCAGTCGCCGTACCAGGAGGACTTCAGGGCTCCGCCGCGGCCGAAGACGTCCAGCAGCGGCAGCTCGAGCGTCATGTCCGGGGTGGGCACCCCGACCAGGACCACCGTGCCGGCGAGGTCGCGGGCGTAGAAGGCCTGCCGGTAGGTTTCCGGTCGGCCGACGGCCTCGATGACGGTGTCGGCGCCGAACCCGCCGGTCAGCTCGCGGATCGCCTCGACCGGGTCGGTCTCCTTGGAGTTGACGGTGTGGGTGGCGCCCAGCCTCTTGGCGGTGGCCAGCTTGCGGTCGTCGATGTCGACGGCGATGACCTTGGCCGCACCGGCCAGGTGGGACCCGACGATCGCGGCATCCCCGACGCCACCGCAGCCGATGACGGCCACCGTGTCCCCTCGGCCGACGTTGCCGGTGTTGATCGCCGCGCCGATGCCGGCCATCACCCCGCAGCCGAGGAGGCCGGCCGCGGACGGTGAGGCGGCCGGGTCGACCTTCGTGCACTGCCCGGCGGCGACCAGCGTCTTCTCGGCGAAGGCTCCGATACCGAGGGCGGGCGAGAGCTCGGTGCCGTCCAGGAGAGTCATCTTCTGTGCGGCGTTGTGGGTGTCGAAGCAGTACTGGGGGCGTCCGCGCCGGCAGGCGCGGCAGCGGCCGCACACGGCACGCCAGTTGAGGATGACGAAGTCGCCGGGTTCGACGTCCGTCACTCCGGGACCGACTTCTTCGACGACGCCGGCCGCCTCGTGCCCGAGGAGGAAGGGGAAGTCGTCGTTGATGCCCCCGTCGCGGTAGTGCAGGTCGGTGTGGCAGACACCGCACGCCTGGATTTTCACCACTGCCTCTCCCGGGCCCGGGTCGGGCACGACGATCGTCTCGACGGCTACGGGTTCGCCTTTGGCGCGGGCGACGACACCGCGTACGTGGTGGGGCATGGAGGTGGTCCTCTCGCTGTGCGATGTGGGTGGGTGGGACGGGGTGCGGTTGCCGGAGATCACCTTGCGGGCCGCACGGTGACGGGGAGCGCCGCCCAGGAGCGCAGGGTGTTGTTGAGATGGCGGCGGGGTTCGCCGGTGAGCTCGATGCGTTCCACGCGGCGGGCGAGGGCGGTCAGCAGGGCCTCGGCCTCCAGGCGGGCGACGTGCTGGCCGACGCACTGGTGGATGCCCATGCCGAAGCCGACATGGCCGGAGGGGTCCCGGGTGAGGTCGAAGCGGTCGGCGTCCAGCCAGCGGGCCGGGTCGCGGTTGGCGGCGCCGAGGAACATGAGGATCTTCGTGCCCTCGGGGATGAGGGCGTCGGCGATGGTGACGTCGGTGGTGGCGGTACGGAAGAAGGTCTGCACGGGTGACTGCCAGCGCACCGCTTCGTCGAACGCCACACGTGCCGACTCGGGTCGTTCGCGCAGTCGTTGCCACTGGTCGGGGTGGGTGGCGAAGGCGTAGAGAGTGGCGGCGAGGCCGTGGACGGTGGTGTCGACGCCGGCGGTGAGCAGGGAGCGCACCACCAGGGGTGCCTGGGCGTGTGTGAGGTCGCCGCGGTCGGCGGCGGCCCAGATACGGGAGCCGAAACCGTCCTCGCTCAGCGCCTCGCGGGCGCACTGGGCGTTCACCCAGGCCGACAACTCGGCCGCCCTGTCGGCGTCGGCCTTCACGAGGTCGTTGGCCGGTCCGAAGGCGTTGAAGGCCATGTTGCCGTAAGGCAGAAGGTTGTCCCGTCCCTCGGGCCCCAGTCCGACGGCGTCGGGGAACACACGGAGCGGAAACGCCCTGGCCAGGTCCGTGAAGGCGTCGAACTGGCTGCCCCGGTCGGCCAGTACGGTGTCGACCAGTTCCTCGGCGACCGTCTGCCACGTCGCGCGCAGTTTCCGCAGGGCGGGTGGTGCGAGGATCTCGCGCAGGACACGGCGTGGGGCGTCGTGGTGCGGCGGGTCGGCTTCCAGCAGCAGGCTCGGCGGCCGCCAGGGTTTCTCGTGACGGAAGTTGGCCAGTCCGACGCCGGCGGCGGACTGGAAGGTCTGCCAGTCGACCAGGGCGGTGTGCACCTCGCGGTAGCGGGCCAGCGCGTACACGTTGTAGCGGGCCAGGTGGACGACGGGACCGGCTTGCCGCAACTGCTGGTGCAGCGGCTCGGGTTGTGACAGATGTTCGGCGGCGAAGGGGTCCGCGTCACTCGTGGGGAGCGAGACGGCGGGGGCCGGTGCGTGGGTCATGGCGGCTCCAGCGGAAGAGGGCACGGGCGTGGGGGCATGTCTGCGGGTGCGGCTCAGAGGTCGAGGACGAGGCGGTCACCGCGGGAGCGGGATACGCACGGGAGCATGCAGTCGTTCGCGGCCCGTTCGTGGTCGGCGAGGATCGAGTCCCGGTGATCGGGCGTCCCTTCCAGCACCGGCGTGAGGCAGGTGCCGCAGGTGCCCTGCTCGCAGGAGGACAGGACGTCGGCTCCCACCTGTCGTACGGCGTGCAGGACGGAGGTGTCCGGCATGACGGTCACGGTGCGGCCCGTGCGGCGCAGCTCCACCTCGAAGGCCCTCTGGTGGACGGGCTCCGGCAGGGCGCCGGCGCTGAAGCGCTCGGTGCGCAGGCTGTACGACGGCCAGGCGGCGCAGGCCTGCTCGACGGCCGCCAGCAGCGGCGCCGGTCCGCAGCAGTAGACCTTGGTGTCGGGATCCGGGGTGTCCAGCCACGAGGCCAGGTCCAGCAGACCGCACTCGTCCTGGGGGCTGATGTGCACTCGGTCGCCGTGGGCGGCCGACAGTTCCTCGCGCAACGCCATCGAGGCACGGCTGCGGCCTCCGTACAGCAACTGCCAGTCGGCGCCGATCAGTTCGGCCTGGTGGATCATGGGCAGCAGCGGGGTGATGCCGATGCCGCCTGCGATGAACAGGTACCGGTCGGCCGGAACCAGAGGGAAGTGGTTGCGCGGCCCGCCGACGCCGACCAGGTCACCCGGCGCGAGCCGGTCGTGCACGTACGCCGAGCCGCCACGCCCGGCCGGCTCGCGCAGGACCGCGATGCGGTAGGTGTACGGGTCCCACCGGTCACCGCACAGGGAGTACTGCCGGGTCGTCCCTTCCGGCAGGACCAGGTCGATGTGCGAGCCAGGGGTCCAGTCCGGCAGCCGCGCGCCGTCCGGGTGGGCGAGAGTGAGAGAGACGACGCCGTCGGCGATCGTGTCCTTGGCGCGGATCTGCAATGTCACCCTGGAGAGGGCGGGTTGGGGAACCCGGAGCAGGCTGTCTGCGACCACTTTGTCGCCTCCCGTCTGTGGAATGCAGGCAGGATGCTCGGGGCCGGGGCTGTCTCGCGACGGCATTCTCATTCAGTGAGAGACGAATTTCGTGCGGATGTCACGCGGCTGTCGCGCCACCGTCACACGACCGCCCGCAGCCCCGTCGTCAGGTGCTGCCCAGGGCGCGCGAGATGCCGCGGGCGGCGGTCCGTACGACGGGGACGACCGCTTGGGCGCTGGCGTCGTTGGGCACGATGACGGCCAGAGCTGCCAGCACCGTGCCGTCGGCGCCGCGCACGGGGGCGGCGATCCCGAGGGCCTCTTCGTGGACGTAGCCGGGGCAGTAGGCGTACCCCTGCTGCCGGACGTCGGCCAGGATCGCGCGTAGCCGTGCCGGGGTGGCCGGAGTGTGGCGGGTGTAGGTGGTGAGGGGGCCGGCGAGGATGCGTTCCCTCAGCGAGACGGGGCCGTGGGCCAGCAGCACCAGGCCGCTGGAGGAGGCGTGCAGGGGCAGCCGGCCGGCGACCCGGGTGTAGTTGATCACCGCGCTGGGTGCCGAGAGGCGCTCCAGGAACAGCACGTCGTCGCCGTCGCGCACGCCCAGCTGCACGTGGTGGCCGACGACGTCGTGCACGCCCTCCATGAACGGCATCGCGGTGTCCCTCAGCGAGAGCGTCGGCGAAGCGCGTGTCACCAGCTCCCACAGTCGCACACCGATCCGCACCTCACGGTCGTCGTCCCGGCTGAGGAAGCCGTGCGCCACCAGCTCGGCCACGAGCCGGGAGGCCGTCGCCACGTGCAGCCCGCTGCGGCGGGCGATCTCCGAGACGGTCAGCGCCGGCTCGTCCTGACTGAAGGCCTCCAGGATGCGAGCCGCCCGGGAGAGGACCGACTCGTGGTGGGGTGTCTTCATGATCCGTGCTCCGGTGTTCGGGGCATGCGCCGCCGGGAGACCAGCATGGCATTCGCTCTCCGGCACGCAAGGCCGTCCCGTGCGGCCGGAGGTTCGCGGCGTATCGGAGCCGAGAACGGGATCTTCGCCGGGGCGGTGGGTCCGGCGCGAGAGGCCGAGGGCTTGGAGGATGACCGGGCCGCGCCGGTTCCTGCCGGAGCGGGCCGAACGGATCACGCTGTGCCGTCGCCCTCGACGGCGCTGTCGGACTTCGGGACGACGGCCGAAGGTGCGGGAGACACCCGTTTCCTCGGATGCGCGGTGCGCGCCGGGGCCCAGTGGGTCTGTCTGCCGGTGGTGTCGTCACGCGCAGGACGAAGGGAGTTGACGGTGGGCGGCGCGTCGCGCCGGACCGAAGGAAGAGCCTGGTCAGCCGCACCCGACGGGTGCGGCTGACCAGGGGGCGGGTCACGCCCGCGAAGGCTCTTGCGGGGCCGACGCCCGGCGCAGGACGGGCAGCAGCCCGGCCGCCACCAGTGCCGAGGCCAGGCCGAGGAGGCCGACGGCGGCGGCGAGGCTGCCGGTGGCGGACTCGACGGCGATCAGGGCGAGCGGGCAGAGGAACTGCCCGGAGAAGAACGACGCCGTCCACAGGCCGGTGCCGCGGCCGCGGTCGGCGTAGTCCAGCTTGGACATCGCCCAGGTGAGCAGCGAGGGCAGCAGGAAGCCGGTGCCGATGCAGTTGAGGACCGCGCCGGCGACCAGGACCGGGGTGGTGGGGGCCAGGCCCATGACCACGAACCCTGCTCCGCACAGGGCGAAGATCGCGGGCAGCCTGCGCTCCGGCCGGCCGGTGAGCCTGGCGAAGGTGAGGCATCCGGTGACGGTGGCGGCGCTGGCGATGGCGGTGGCCATGCCGATGACGCCGCTGTTCTTCACGCCCAGGTCGTCCAGCAGGTAGGCCGTTTCCACCGGGACGGTGTAGAAGACGATGGCGCCGAACACCGTCAGCACGCAGATGCCCGCCAGTCGGCGCACGGGGAACGGCCGTACCTCGGCGGCGGCAGCCTTTTCCGTGGCTGCGCCCTGCCTGGGCTGGGGCAGGTACGCGGCCATGGCGGGGGCGAGGAGCAGCCCGACAGCGTAGAGCCAGAACGGGGTGCGCCAGCCCGAGGATCCGAGCGCGCCGCCGAGCACGAAGAAGGCGGTGGCGGAGGCGGAGGCGCACAAGGTCTGCAGGGCCAGGTAGCGGTCCCGTGCGCGGCCTGTGTAGTAGTCGCCGATCAGTGTGGTGCAGCAGGTCATGATGGCGGCCTCGGTGACGCCGAGGAGGGCGCGGCTGGCCACGATGGCACCGAGGGAGTCCAGCCACAGCGGTGCGGTGCCGAACAGGGCGTACAGGACGGCCGCGACGATCAGGAGGCGTTTGCGTCCCAGCCGGTCGATGATGACGCCCGCGAAGGGGGCCAGCAGGGCGAGCGCGAGTGCGGGGACGGTCAGGACCATCGGGACGAGCGCCTTGGCGCCGGGCACTGTGGCGAAGTGCGCCTGCATCTTCGGCAGCACCGGAGCGAGCAGCACCGCGCCGAGGATCGGCAGACAGCTGCCTGCCATCAGAAGCACGACGCGCAGACGGCCCCCGGCTTCGGGCGCGGGCCCGGTGTTCTGGGCGGCGGTGCCGTCGGCGGGCACGGGTGGGGAGGGGAATCCGGGCATGCGAGGCCTCCACGAGGCGGGGGCGGGGGCGCGCAACCGCGCCCCCGCGGTGACCGTGGCCGTGCCAGGCTGCGGGGCGCAGGTGCACCCAAGGGGAATGCGCCCGAGAGCGGGCGTCAGGAACTGGCACGACTATGGGCCAGGCTCCCCCGGGGGGCTACCCTCTGCGCGATCAAACTCCTGGATCGTGTTCATCCAGCCTGTGGATGGCGGGTGGTCGGCCCGGTGAGGGAGTCAGCGACGCGCGCGGCCGTCTCGCGCAGCCAGATGTGCGCGGCATCGCGGGTGTGGACCGGGTGCCACCACAGGGCCTGCCGGAGGGGGACGGCCTCGTAGGGCGGCTCCATGATCCGTACCGGGGCGACGCCGCGCAGGCGCTCAGCGAGGCGCCCTTGGACGAGGGCGATGCGACGGGTGCCGGCGACCAGGAAGGGCAGGCTCTGGAAGCTGTCGACGGAGACCTCGACGTGGGGTTCGATGCCGAGCATGCCGAGCTGGCGTACGGCCGGGGCGTCATAGGTGCGCTGGTATGTCACCCACGGCAGCCGGGCCAGGTCCTCGGTCGTGATGCGGTCACCGACTTCGGGGTGGTGGTCCGCGACGAGGAAGACCCATCGGTCGTCGTAGAGATCGGTGGCGGGGAAACCGCTGATCACACCGTGCGGCATCAACAGGCCGTCCGTCGCGCTGAGCAGTGTGGCGGTGTCGTCGAGCACGGTCGGCGGGGTCTGGGTGAAGCGCAACCTGATACCCGGCGCCTCTTCATGGACGACGCGGGCGAGTTCGCTACCGAAGACGGCGACGGCGTAATCGGTCGCAAGCAGTCTGAACTCGCGGCTCTCGGCGGCCGGGTCGAAGTGGGCCTGACTGCTGAAGAGGCGTTCCAGCAGGTCACAGACGGTGGACGTGCGGTCGAGGAGGACCTGCCCGAGGGCGGTGAGCTCGTAGTGCCCGCCGGCCCGGACGAGGAGGTCGTCGTCGAAGTGGCGGCGCAGCCGGGCGAGCGCGGCGCTCATGGCGGGCTGGCTGAGGCCCATGCGACGCCCTGCCCGGGTGACATTGCGCTCCTCCAGCAGGACACGCAGCGCGACGACGAGGTTGAGATCGAGGCGGGCCAGGTTCACGGGACTCCCCTTAGCGACACTTTGATCAGCGATTATAAGCGTCGTGGATTGCGAGTATCCAAAGAATCGATTTCCTTGATCAGGGCGGGCGGCCTCAGATTATGTCCCACCCGCAATCAGGAGGACATGTCCGTGAAACCCGAACCCGCATCCGCTCTGTTCGCGGGCCCTTTCGCCCTCGCCACCCTCTCGGCCCCGGGCAAGCCGCACTTTCCCGCCCTGGTCACGGCCGACAGTCAGGTGGTCGACCTCCGAGCGGCCCTGCGGGACGACGCTCTGACAATGCGCGGTCTGCTCGAGCAGTGGGTGGTCGCACTCCCCGTGTTGCGCGAGCTCGCCGCTGACCCCGGGACCGAACGGCGGCCCCTGGCGGACTTCCGGGTGCATGCTCCCATCGAGCCGCGCCAGGTGCTCCAGTCGGGAGCCAACTACCGGCAGCACGTGATCGACCTGCACGTGGCCCACCGGGACCCCGCCGACGACCGCTCCGAGGAGGAGCGGCGCGCCGAGGCCGCCGAGATCATGGACCGGCGGGCGGCCGAGGACCTGCCCTACATGTTCATCGGCCTGCCGAGCGCGATCACCGGCCCGTACGACGATGTCGTGCTTCCCTCCTGGGCTGAAAAGCCGGACTGGGAACTGGAGTTGGCGGTTGTCATCGGCAAGCCCGCTTACCAGGTGTCCGTGGAGGAGGCCCTGGAACACGTCGCCGGGTACACGATCGCCAACGACCTCACCGACCGTGCCACCGTCTTCCGCCGGGACATGCCGCAGATCGGCACCGACTGGCTGCGCAGCAAGAACGCACCCGGCTTCACCCCGCTCGGCCCCTGGATCGTGCCCGCCGAGTCGATCGCCGACCCGGACGACGTGCGCGTCACGCTCAGGCTCAACGGCGAGACCATGCAGGACGAGTCCACCAAGGACATGATCTTCAACATCGCCCGGATGGTGGCGTACGCCTCCCAGACCGCTCGCCTGCTGCCCGGTGACCTCATCCTGACCGGCAGCCCGGCCGGCAATGGCATGCACTGGGGTCGGCTGCTGCGCGACGGCGACGTGATGGAGGGTTCGGTCACCGGGCTCGGTGTGCAGCGCACCAGATGTGTCGCGGAGGCCGCCTCGTGACCCTGGACCGCCATGATCCGGAAGGCTGCATCGCGCGCACGGCCAAGGCGTGCTCCAACTGGGGGCGTTGGGGCGAGGACGACGTGCTCGGCACCCTCAACTTCCTCGACGAGGGCAAGCGTCGGGAGGGTGCGGCCCTGGTCCGCCGGGGCGTCAGCTTCTCCCTCTCCCAGCGGTTCGACATGAACGGTCCGCAGAAGGGCTGGCGCCGACGGACCAACCCGGTGCACACCATGCTGGACACCGGCACCGACGCGGCCCTGGGTAATCAGGGCTTCCCGCACGGCATCGGCGGGGCCGACGATGTGATCGCCATGCCGTTGCAGTGCTCCACCCAGTGGGACGGGCTCGGTCACATCTTCGACCACGGCAAGGCCTGGAACGGCCGGGCGTCCGAGAAGGTGGTCACCTCCGAGGGCGACCTCGTCACCGGTATCGAGCACATGGCGCCGTACGTCGCGGGACGCGGCGTTCTGCTCGACGTGGGCCGGGTCGTGGGCACCGGTGGGGGCACCTCCCGCTCGAGCGGAGCCGAGAGTGGGGGAGAGTTGCCGGACGGTTTCGCGATCACCGAGGAGCATCTGACCGCTACCGCGGCAGCGCACGGGGTGACCGTGGGCCGCGGCGACATCGTGGTGGTGCGTACCGGGCAGCTTGCCCGTGCCCGGCGCGAGGGGTGGGGTGACTACGCAGGCGGCGCGGCCCCCGGGCTGTCGTTCACCACCGCGGGCTGGCTGCACGGCAGCGAGATCGCCGCGATCGCCACCGACACCTGGGGTTTCGAGGTGCGGCCGAACGAGTTCGAGCACGCCTTCCAGCCGCTGCACCAAGTGGCCATCCCGCACATCGGTCTGTTGATCGGTGAGATGTGGGACCTGGAGTCGCTCGCCGAGGACTGCGCGGTCGACGGCGTGTACGAGTTCTGGCTCACCGCCGCACCGCTGCCCATCACCGGAGCCGTCGGCTCTCCCATCAATCCGATCGCCGTCAAGTAACAGCGGAACGAAGGAGTTCCCCATGAGCAACACCCGAAGAGTCCTCGTCGTGGGCGGCGGCGCGGCCGGCAACGCCGTGACCATCCTGCTGCGCCGCGCCGGCGTCGAGGTGGACCTGGTCGAGGCGAAGCCCGACTGGAACGCCGCCGTCGGCTCCGGCATCACCCTGCAGGGCAACGCGCTGCGCGTGCTGCGCGAACTCGGCGTGTGGGAACAGGTCGAAGCCTCCGGGTTCGCCTTCGAGTCGTTCGGTGTGACCGCCCCGGACGGCACGCTGCTCTTCGCCCACGACGACATCCGCACCGGCGGTGACGACCTGCCCGCCACGGTCGGCATGCAGCGCCCGCGGCTCCAGCAGATCCTCATCGACGCCGTGCGCGCCTCCGGCGCCGACGTGCACCTGGGCACCACCGCCGAGACCCTGGAGCAGGACGCCGAGGGCGTCTCGGTGCGGTTCAGCGACGGCACCGAGGGCCGCTACGGCCTGGTGATCGCCGCCGACGGCCTCAACTCCGCGACCCGCGCGGCGATCGGGATCACCGACAAGCCCGAGCCCACCGGCATGGCGATCTGGCGCGCCCCCGCACCGCGCCCCGAGGGGCTGGTCCGCACGGACCTGGCGTACGGCGGCCCGGCGTACATCGCGGGGTACTGCCCGACGAGCGAGACCACCATCTACGCGTACGTCGTCGAGGCCTGCCGCGACCGCGCCCTCATCGACCCGGCCACCTACGCGGACGAGATGCGCCGAATCGCGCGCAACTACGGTGGCCACTGGACCGAGATCACCAAGCACATCACCGACCCGACGAAGGTCAACTACACCTGGTTCGACCGGCTGTTGGTGGAGGGCTCCTGGCATCGCGGCCGGGTCGTCCTCATCGGCGACGCGGCGCACTGCTGCCCGCCCACCCTGGCCCAGGGGGCGGCCCTGTCACTGGAGGACGCCTCCGTGCTGGCCGAGCTGCTGACCGGCGGGCGGGACTGGGACGACGCACTGCTCCAGGAGTTCTACGAGCGCCGCATCCGACGGGTCCGGCCGATCGTCGAGGCGTCGGTCCAGGTCGGGCAGTGGCAGCTGGACGGCGTGCGCGACGCCGACGTACCCGGTCTGATCTCCCGCACCCTCACCCCGCTCAGGGAACTGCCGTGACCACACCGACAGTCGACGTCCACGCCCACCTCCTGGTCCCCGAGGTGGAGGAGGCCGTCGCCGATCACCCCGACCTCGCGGCGGCCCGGGCGCTGGACGCCCGCCGCAACGGTCCGGCCGCCCTCGCCGTGAGCGGGCCGATGGTGCGCGAGCGCATCCCGCGCCTCACCGACGTCGCCGTACGCCTCGCCGCGATGGACGCGCAGGGCGTGGACGTGCAGCTGGTCAGTCCGTCGCCCTCGCACTACCACTACTGGGCGGACGAGGCGACGGCCGAGAAGGTGTACCGGCTCGCCCATGAGGCGACGGCCGCGCACTGCGCGCAGGCGCCGGACCGGCTGCACGGTCTCGGGCTGGTCCCGCTGCAGCACCCGGAGCAGACCGTGCTCGCCCTCGAACATGCCCTGGACCAGGGCCTGTCGGGAGTGGAGATCTCCTCGCACACACCGGGCCGCGAGCTGTCGGACCCGGCGTACGAGCCCTTGTGGAAGCGGGCCGAGGAAACGGGCGCGATCCTGTTCCTGCACCCCTTCGGCTGCACGCTCGACGAACGCCTCGACCGGTGGTACCTGTCCAACACCGTCGGCCAGCCCACGGAGAACGCGGTGGCGCTGTCCCACCTCATCTTCTCCGGCGTATTGGACCGCCACCCGGACCTGAAGCTGATCGCCGCACACGGCGGCGGCTACCTGCCCACCCACATCGGCCGCTCCGACCACGCCTGGTCGGCCCGCTCCGACGCGGGCGCGGACTGCGCCCACCTGCCCAGCAGCTACCTCAAGCGCCTGTACTTCGACTCCCTGGTCCACGACCCGCACATCCTGCGGGAGCTGATCCGGGTCGTCGGCGCCGACCGGGTGCTGCTCGGCTCCGACTTCCCCTTCGACATGGGGACCGAGGACCCGGTCGGCGCCCTGCGCGCGGCCCGTCTGTCCGACCCCGACTTCCACGCCGTACGAGGCGGCAACGCCGCCGCGCTCCTCCGGAAGGACTGAAACCATGACCGCACGCCTGCTCACTCACCTGCGGCACGTCGACCTGGCGGTGCCCGACTACGACAAGCAGCTGGACTTCTACGCCGACGTCTGGGGCCTGACCAAGGTCGCCGAGGACTCCGGCATCTCCTTCCTGGCCGCCGAGGGCAGCCCCGAGCAGTACGTCGTACGGCTGCGCAGGGCCGACGAGAAGCGCCTCGACCTGGTCTCCTACGGCGCGGACAACCCGGCCGACGTGGACACCCTGGCCGAGCAACTCCTCGCCGGTGGCGTGCAGTTGGTCTCCCAGCCGGGCAAGGTCGACACCCCCGGCGGTGGTTACGGCTTCCGCTTCTTCGACGTCGACGGCCGCACCATCGAGGTCTCGGCCGACGTCGAGGTGCGTCAGCACCGCAGGATCGAGGAGAAGGAGGCGATCCCGGTCAAGCTGTCCCACGTCGTCCTCAACTCCCCCGACCTGAACCGCACCCGGGAGTGGTACGAGCGCCACCTCGGCTTCCGCCTCTCCGACACCCTCATGCACCCGCAGATCGGTGAGGCGATGCACTTCATGCGCATCAGCAACCAGCACCACTCCATGGCCATCGCGAAGGGCCCGCACACCGCGCTGCACCACATCTCCTTCGAGATGCGCGGGATCGACGAGTACATGCGCGGCTCCGGCCGCGTGATCCGCGCTGGCTTCAAGAAGATCTGGGGCCCGGGCCGGCACCTCGCCGGCGACAACACCTTCACCTACTTCCTCGACCCGCACGGCAACACCGTCGAGTACACCACCGAGCTGGAATGCCTCGACGAGGACACCTGGCACCCGCACGTCTACGACTTCTCCCAGCCCGAGGTCACCGACCAGTGGGGCACCGCCAACCCGATGAACGAACTGGTCGCCAAGGAGTCCTTCAACGACCCCGACCGCGGCTGCTTCGTGGCCCCGCCGGTCTGACCCCTCGAACCCCGGGGACGCGGTGGCCCTGTCACCGCCCTGATGTTTGCCGCGTCCCCGGCTTCCACCGCTGTCGAAGACCGCCGGAACCTGGAGCCGTGCATGCGATTCGCCACCTATGAACACCGACACCAGCGCCGGGTCGCCGTCGTGGAGAAGGACGGCACCCTCCACCCCGTTCCCGGAGCGCGCTCGCTCACGGAGCTGATCAGCAGCGGCGACGGACTCGACGCGCTCCTGCGCGCCGGCGCCGCCACGCTGGACGTCCCTCCGGGCCCCCACGTGTCCGAGGTGCGGCTGCTGCCACCGCTCCAGCCGCCCACCGTGCGGGACTTCGTCACCTTCGAGGAGCACGTCGAGGGTGTACGGCGGGCCGTGGACGGCGTCACCGGGGTGCCCGAGCAGTGGTACGCAGCCCCGACCTTCTACTTCACCAATCCCTACGCGGTCGTCGGTCCGTACGACTTCATCCCCGTACCCCCGGGATCGAGCGTTCTGGACTTCGAACTGGAGGTCGCCGCAGTCATCGGGCGCGAAGGTCACGACCTCACCCCCGAACAGGCCCGCGACCACATCCTCGGCTACACGATCTTCAACGACTGGTCGGCCCGGGACCTGCAGTCCGCCGAGATGAAGGTCGGTCTCGGCCCCTGCAAGGGGAAGGACACCGCCACCACGCTCGGACCGTACCTGGTCACCGCCGACGAGCTGGAGCCCTTCCGCGACCCGGACGGCTTCCTGCGTCTGGCCCTGACCGCCGAGGTCAACGGCGAGGTCGTCGGCAAGGACCTGCTGTCCAACATGAGCTGGACCTTCGAGGAGATGGTCGCCTACGCCTCCCGTGGCACCCGCGTCGTTCCCGGTGACGTCCTCGGCTCCGGCACCTGCGGCAATGGCGGCTGCCTGGCAGAGCTGTGGGGCCTGCGTGGCGAGCAGACGCCACCCCCGCTGAATCCGGGCGACGTCGTCACCCTCACGGTGGAGGGCATCGGCACCGTCTCCAACACCGTCGTGCCCGGTCCCGAACCTGTCGCCCTGCCGGTCGGCAGGCGCCGCTCGCGGGAGCGGCCGTGAGCGAACTCCACAGCAAGCGGCTGCTCGGCAAGGTCGTCGTCGTCACCGGAGCGGCCCGCGGCCAGGGGGCGGCCGAGGCCGATGCCCTCACGAGGGAAGGCGCGCGTGTCATCGCCACCGATGTGACAGGAGCCCCCGGCTGCCGTCGGCTCGACGTCACAAGCGACAAGGAATGGGCCGAACTCGCCGCCGAACTGAAGGAGGCGTACGGCCAGGTTCACGGCCTGGTCAACAACGCGGGCATCACCTGGCGCGCCCGTCTCGGCGACGTGCGCACCGACGACTTCCACCGCGTCCACGCCGTCAACGTCACCGGCCCGCTGCTCGGCATCCAGCACCTCGCCCCGCTGATGCCACGCGGCTCCTCCATCGTCAACGTCGGTTCCTCCGCCGCTCTCACCGGCCACTATCCGGTCGCCTACACGGCCAGCAAGTGGGCCTTGCGGGGACTGTCGAAGACCGCGGCGCTCGAACTCGGGCCCCGGGGCATCCGGGTCAACACCATCCACCCCGGATACATCGAGACCGAGATGACCGCCTCCGCCGCGCCCGCCTTCCGTGAGGCGAACATCCGCGAGACGCCCCTGGGGCGGACCGGCACGGTCGGCGAGGTCACTCCCCTGGTCGTCTTCCTGCTGTCCGACGACTCGTCCTTCATCACCGGCGCCGAGATCGCCGTCGACGGTGGGCTCACCGCGCACGGCGGCGTCAAGTCCGTCTCGGACGCGCTGCGAGCGGAGGGCCCGTGAAACGGCCGGACCGGAAAGCGGCTCCGGCTCCCGACTCGTCGTCAGCGACGGCTGGCCGACCGCTCGGCCGGCCGTCCCCACTGAAAGGAACAGGCAACACCGTGGACAAGGTCATCGCCGGCGCCGCCGAGGCGGTCGGCGACATTCCTGACGGCGCTTCGCTCGCCGTCGGGGGATTCGGCCTCTCCGGCATCCCCGGCGTCCTCATCGAGGCCCTCCATGCGCAGGGCACGTCGGGACTGCGGGTCGTCTCCAACAACTGCGGGGTCGATGGGCGGGGGCTGGGCGTGCTGCTCGCTTCCGGTCGCATCAGCCGGGTCACCAGCTCGTACGTGGGTGAGAACAAGGAGTTCGCCCGCCAGTACCTGAGCGGGGAACTGGAGGTGGAACTGACGCCCCAGGGCACCCTCGCCGAACGCCTGCGAGCCGGCGGGGCCGGGATTCCCGCCTTCTACACCCCGGCAGGTGTGGGAACCCAGGTCGCACGCGGCGGACTGCCCTGGCGGTACGCCCCCGACGGCTCCGTCGCCGTCGCCTCCCCACCCAAGGAGATCCGCGAGTTCGGCGGCCGCGCGTACGTTCTGGAGCACGGCATCACCACCGACTTCGCCCTCGTACGGGCTTGGCGTGGCGACCGCCACGGCAACCTGGTCTTCCGGCGCGCCGCCGCCAACTTCAACCCGCTCGCCGCGATGGCCGGCCGCGTCACCGTCGCCGAGGTCGAGGAACTGGTCGAACCCGGCGAACTCGCCCCCGACATGGTCCACCTGCCCGGTGTCTTCGTACAGCGGATCGTGGAGTTGACGCCGGCGCAAGCCGCCGACAAGCACATCGAGAAGAGGACGGTACGTTCCTGATGCCCTGGACCCGCGACCAGATGGCCGCCCGCGCCGCCGCCGAACTCACCGCCGGCAGTTACGTCAACCTCGGCATCGGCCTGCCCACCCTGATCCCCGACCACCTGCCGCCCGGTGTGCACGTCGTGCTGCACTCCGAGAACGGCATACTCGGCACCGGCCCGTACCCGAGCGAGGACGAGGTCGACCCCGACCTGATCAACGCCGGCAAGGAAACCGTCACCGTGCTGCCGGGCGCCTCCTTCTTCGACTCGGCTCTGTCCTTCGGCATGATCCGCGGCGGCCACATCGACACCGCGGTGTTGGGCGCCATGCAGGTGTCGGAACGCGGCGACCTCGCCAACTGGATGATCCCCGGCAAGATGGTCAAGGGCATGGGCGGCGCCATGGACCTCGTCCACGGCGCCCGCCGCGTCATCGTCCTCATGGAACACACCGCCAAGGACGGCACCCCGAAGATCCTCAAGGAGTGCACCCTCCCCCTCACCGGCGAGGCCTGCGTCCACCGCGTCATCACCGACCTCGGCGTCCTCGACATCACCGATACCGGCCTCGCCCTCGTCGAAACCGCGCCCGGCGTCACCGTGGACCACGTCGCAGCGCGCACCGGTGCCCCCTTGCGCCTCGACAGCCTGTCGGCTGCTTGTTGACGACGAACGAGCCGCCGAATCCGGTGAACTCCCGCCCCACCAGACCCGCGCGGGACTCGCCTGCCCGCGCGACATCATCGCCGAACGCGGCTGGCCACCACTGATCTGGACCCACCCGGACGGCTACGAGTTCTGCCCGAAGGTGTAGTGCACCGTCGCCTGGGCCGCGCTGCCGAGTTCAGCCGACGTGAGCCATGGGCACATGACATCGACCTTGTCCTACCGCCAAGTCGATCGGCCAAGCGGTCCTCCGTATCGCCCGGTCGCCGACCGGAGTGCTCGCCGCCACGCTGGGCGGCTCCTCCCCCACCAGTCGAGGAGCACGGCGCTCATGCCGCCGTGGCCGTAACCAGGAGGGCTTTGGTGGGTGAGGGGCCACGTCGGCACTCGCCAATGTTCTCCGTCAGCTGCCACAACCGGGCGCCCTCGGCTGCCTGTTCATCGAGAGGCACCGGCACATCAGCACCGAGGGCCAGGGCCTCAGCTACGTGCTGGTGGTCTGTGTCTCGCGTGCGGCCTCCTCCCTCGTGTCCCGGGCCGCCGCGACGGAGTCGTCCCGGCGGCCCGGGGAGCTGATGGTCAGCATGTGCTTTCCGGCACCCCGTCAGTCTTGGATGAGGGCCAACTGCTTCCGGATTTCGCGGGGGTTGGTGTCGCCTGCGACCTTCTGCAGCAGCGGGGTGTGGTCGAAGATGAAGTCGCGGACGGGCCGCAGTGGTGCCGGTGTGTGGTGGAAGACCTTGCCGAGCATCCATGCCTGCTGGACCTGCCGGGCGGTGTGGGGCTTGCGCGGGTCCTCGTAGCTTTGCAGCGCACGCTGCAGGGCGGTGAGGTCGGTGAGGTCGACGCCCCGCAGGGCCCGGCCGAGGAAGTAGCCGTCCTCGATGGACATGCCCGCACCGTAGGCGGCGTAGGGCGAGGTCGGGTGTGCGGCGTCGCCCACGAGGGTGGCCCGTCCCTGGGACCACTGCTTCAGGCGGGGCCGGTCGCGCAGCACCCAGCGTTGGACGTCATCCGGCTCTGTCCGGGCGATCAGCCCGGGAAGGGGCGCGGGGAACTCCGCGCCCAGTACGGTGGCTGCGGCCTTGAGGTCGGACGGTGCCGGGGCGTCGGGGTCGGCGGCGGTGAGTACCCACCACTGGAAGCCGTCGCGGCCCTTGTGCCGGATCGATGTCCAGCTTCCCTGCACCGTCCTGCTGTGCGTCACCACGCACATGTTCGGCTCGGTGCCGGGGACGTCGGTGAAGGTGAATCCGCCGAAGATGTGCAGCCGGTGCTCGCGCTTGGGGGCGTCGCCCCACAGGGTGCGCCGCACCAGCGAGTCGATGCCGTCGGCGCCGACCAGGAGGTCGTGCTCGGCCGCGGTGCCGTCGGCGAAGTGCAGGGTGACCGCGTGGTCGCCCTGCTCGATGTGCGTCACGTGCTGGTTGAACCGGAGGGTGTCCGGCGGGATGGCGGCGAGCATCCGCTCGTACAGTTCGGGCCGCAGCAGTCCGATGAACCCGCCGCCGTAGGCACGCTTGGTCTCCGGGTCCTGCCTGACGTGTACGCGCACATGGCCGCGGAGGTTGCGGAACTCGGTGTCCGTGGGGGAGCCGAGGTCTTCGGTGTCCACTCCGAGTGCACGCAGCGCCTTCAGGGGCGGCGGCCACAGGTTGAGGATGTTGCCGGCCGGCCGCGCCTCGCGGTAGCGCTCATACAGGGTGACCTCGTGGCCGGCCTGGGCTATGGACAGGGCCGCGGCCATACCGGCCGGACCGGCGCCGAGGACGGCGACACTGCCGCCGGAGTTGTTCGGCACGGGCATGGAGCACCTCGCGTCATCGGGAGGAAAACAGTAGCGGGCGCTACTGTTAGCCGCAGACTGTAGTGTGGACTACGGTTCAGTCAAGACCTGTGCACGCACCAGGGGAACGAGAGGCTGAGATCATGGGCGAGGCCCGAGCAGCACGGGTGGCCGACCTGGAGATCCGGCCACCCAAGCAGCGGCGCAGCCGCGAGGCGTGGAACCGGGTGCTCGATGCCGGAGTGTCGATCCTGGAGGACGGCGGGCACGAGGCGTTCACCATCGCCGCCGTGTGCGAGCGGGCCGGCGTCGCGCCGCCGGCGATCTATGCCCGCACCACCAGCAAGGACGCCCTCTTCCTCGCCGTCTACGAGCACGGCATGCAGCGCCTGCGCGCGGAGCAGCAGGTCTTCGCCGACGACAGCCGATGGGCAGACCTGTCCGCGGCCGAACTCGTCCGCGGTGCGGTGGCCGAAACGATCGGCATGTTCCTGCGCCATGAACGGTTCCTGCGGGCCGTCGTCCTGACCTCGGCGTCACATCCCGAGATCCGGCACCGTGGTTCCCGCTACAGCCAGGAGCTCGGGAACGGATTCGCCAAGGTGGTCGTTCGCGCGGCGGACGCCATCACACTCCCCGACGTCGATACCGCGGTGCACTCCTGCTTCAGCACCGTCTTCGCCGCCTCGGTCATCCGTGTCGCCTACGGTCCGGGATTCGCCAGGCCGGTACCTGTCGAGGACGACGCGTTCACCGCCGATCTGGCGGAGACAGCGGTGCGCTACCTGCTGTCTGCCTGACGGCATTCGGCCCGAACCTCTCATCTGCGGCACCGCTGTCTCCCAGCGTCACCACAGAGTGGCGGGATCGGCGCGCTGGCACGCCCGACCGAGGCACCCGGTTCAGAAACTTTCCCATGCCGTTGTCAAGCCGCTGCGGCAGCCGCAGGAGCCCCTTGGCAGCACGCTCCGTCGCGGGTCGGTCTGCGTGGTACCGGGGCGCCGCGGTACGACGGCCAACGGCTTGATCAGGCGAGGGTTGCGTTCAGGGCCTGGGCGAGAAGCGAGCGGAGGGCCTTTTCGGTGACCGGTCGTGGGTTGGCGTAGGGCTGGGCCTGTGCCTGGGCGATGATCTCGTCGATGTCGCGCTCCCCCAGGCCGAGTTCGGCCAGTGAGCGTGGAACGCCAAGGCCGGCGAATGCGTGCGCGAGGTGTTTCGGTACGTCGTCCGTGGCCAGCGCGCGGCGCAGGGCCCGATCGGCGGCTGGTGCGGCGGGGAGGTTGAAGGCGGCGACGTAGGGGAGCAGGACCGTGTGGGTGGCGGCGTGGGGCAGGTCGAAGGTGCCGCCGAGGATGTGGCAGAGCTTGTGGTGCAGGGACATGGTGGTGGCTCCCAGGCACGCCCCGCACAGCCACGCCCCGCGCAGCGCGTCGGTGCGGGCCGCCGTGTCGCCGGGGTCGGCGGCGATGAGCGGCAGGGACGCGGCCAGTGAGCGCACCCCTTCCTCGGCCATCAGGGACACGATCGGCGAGGCGTCGGGCGCGTACAGGGCCTCCACGGCGTGAGCGATGGCGTTGAAGCCGCTGGTCACCGACACGTCCACGGGGAGGCCGACGGTGAGTTCGGGGTCGTAGACCACGCTGCGAGGCAGGGCCGCCCGGTCGCGGCCTGTGCGCTTGCGCCCGTTCTCGGTGAGCCCCCAGACGGCTGTCATCTCGGAGCCGGCGTAGGTGGTGGGCACGCTGATCACGGGCAGGCCGGAGGTCAGGGCGATCGCCTTGCCCAGGCCGATGGTGGACCCGCCGCCGATGGCCAGGCAACCGTCCGCGCCGGCCTCGCGGGCGGCCGCGCGAGCCGCTTCGGCGACTGTGACCGGCACGTGCATCCTGGCTTCGGTGAAGAGACCCGCGCATGCGTCGCCCAGCACGGTGGCCGCGTGCTCGGCGAGAGAGCGCTGACCGCGCGTGGACAGCACCAGCAGTCGGCGCAGGCCCAAACGGTCTGCTTCTTGGGGCAGTTGGCGCAGACTGCCGGGACCGAAGACCACCCGCATGGGCAGCGCCTCGTAGGTGAAGGTCATCGCGTCGCCTTCGCCTCCTGCGCCAGCACGATGTCGAACCCGGCGTGGGTGAAGGGCGTGGTCACGCCGAAGCGCTCGGCGTCCTGCTCGTCATGGGACTCGGTGAAGTCGGTGATCAGGCCCCGCTTGACCGCGAAGACGGCGTCCGAGTCGACGTAGGGGCTGCCCGCGACGAACGCGTGCGTGGTGACCGGCCGGTGACGCTCGGCGTCGGCGATGAAGTGGATGTGGGCGGGCCGGTAGGGGTGCCTGCCGGTGGCTTCGAGGAGGCGGCCTACGGGGCCGTCGGTCGGGATCGGGTAGTGGGAGGGGACGACGGTGCGGAACCAGTAGCGGCCGTCCTCGTCCGTACGGAAGAGGCCGCGCCCGTTTCCCGGAGGCTGCACGTCGGGCTGCTGCACGTCGTAGAAGCCGTCCTGCGAGCACTGCCACACGTCGAGTTCCGCGCCTTGAAGCGGCGTTCCGTCGGCGGCGAGCACCCGGCCGGAGACCACGCAGGGACGGCCGGTGCCGAGGAGGTCGATGGAGTCCCCGAGTTCGCGGCGGGGGGATTCGGTCATGTGGAAGGGGCCGAGGACGGTGCTCTCGGTTCCTTCCTCGGCACCGTTGATCGTCTCGACGAGCATGGAGACGCCCAGGATGTCGGAGAGCAGGACGAACTCCTGGCGGGTGTCGTCGCACGTGTGGCCGACCGCGGTGAGGAATCCGATCGCGGCCTCCCACTCCTGGATCGTGGGTTCGATGTCCCGGACGAAGTCGTGGAGGTGGCGGGTCAGGCTCTCCATGACCTGCCGCAGCCGCTGGTCCTTGGTCTCCCGGAAGCTCTCCACCACCGCGTCGGTGGCTGTCTCGACGGTGAAGTCCACTGGTGGTCCTAACCTTTCGGGGTGCCCTGATGGGTGAGATGGTCGGTGAACCAGTCGCCGGTGAGCGCGTCGCGTTCCGCCGCGTGGTTGTAGAGGGTGTGCTCGCCGTCGGGCCAGACGCGGACGGTGGCGGCGGCGGGATCGGCGGCACGCAGGAAGGGCTCCTGGTCCTCGTAGCGGGCCAGGGGGTCCTGGCCGCCGTGCAGCAGGAGCAGCGGGCAGGTGATGCGGTGCTTGTCCGGGTCGAAGCGCAGGGCGTTCATGACCTCGGTCACCCGGCAGAGGTCGTCGGTGCCGACCACGGCGGCCATCTGCTCGCGGGCGGTGCGGAATTCCGGGACCGTGGGAGCGGCCGGGGCGCCGTTGACGACCACCGCGCCGACGCGCGGGTCGGCGGCGGCCAGGTGGGCGGCGAACAGGCCGCCGAAGCTGATGCCCTGCACTCCGATCGCGCCGCCGAGACGGGGATCGGCCTCGACCAGGTCGATGAAGCGGGCGAAGCCGTCGGTGACGCGTTCATCGACGTACAGTCCGTGGCGCAGCCGCGACTCTCCCTGCCCGGGGCCCTCCGCGAGCAGACAGGCCAGGCCGCGTGCGGTGTACGCGTCGGCGACGGGCAGGTACGCGGCGCCCCAGCCGCTGAGCCCGCCCCAGACGATGACGGTGGCCCGGGGCGTGGCGGCCTCCGGCATACACAGCCAGCCACCGAGGACGCTGTCGCGGTGAGTGATCTCCACGCGCTCCACGCCGGGTGCGAGAGCGGCGGTCGCGGCGGTGTGCCGGGCGTACAGATCCCGTTTCTCCGCGGTGTCGGTCTGGTGCGCCATCTGCGCGAACATCCAGGCCGCGGAGGCGTAGCGGTACGCCTGCCGGGCGGTCGTGCGGTGTCCCGCCCCCTCCGACACGCGGGCCCGTTCCAGCTGCGTCTGTGCGAGGGCCGCGGCGGCGTCCTGCCACGGCGTCCCGGCCGCGGTGTCGGCGAGCAGGCGGCGGGCGTCGGCCGGGTCCATGCCGCAGTCGGTGAGCCGGGTGAAGGGCATGGCCCGGTGCTGGGCCGCCACCAGCGGCGGCAGGTCAGCTGTTCCGGGGGTCGCGGGCGTCATACGACCGCCTTGGCCGTGCCGGACAGCGCGTCGTCCAGGTCGTCCACGAGCCCGCCGAGGTCCGTACTGTCGGCCGCCGTGCCGAACAGCACGAAGTCGGGGCGTGCCAGGTAGGCGACCGCGCCGAGCCGCTGGAGGTACTCCCGGTGCCGCCCGTCGAGGTCGCGGGCCGTGTCGAGGGCGACCACGGCGCAGCCCAGGCGCTCCAGCACGGCGAGGCGCTCCGGGCCGAGGGCGGTGGTCGGGTCCTCGGCGGCCACCAGGGTGAAGCCATAGCCGGTGAGGTCGTCGAGGCGGCCGGTGCGGCCGTCGGCCAGACGGATGCGGCCCTGCGGGGTGAGGGTGCCGACCGGTGTGCCGGCTTCCTTGCGCAGCACACCGCCGCTCAGCGGCGGGAACGGGGGCGGCGGGGGCACCTTGCCCGCGAAGAACGCGGCGTCCCTGGCCGCCGCAGCCTCGACGTCGTGGGTGTTGGCGACCTTGCCGAGGCCGATCGCCATGTGGGTGAGGGCGGTGACGTGTGGGCGGCGCTCGCTCTCGTAGGTGTCCAGCAGAGCCTCGGGCGCCGACCCTCCGAGGACGAGGTGGAGTTTCCAGGCGAGGTTGGTGGCGTCGCGGATGCCGCTGCACGCGCCCTGGCCGAGGTAGGGGGGCATGGTGTGGGCGGCGTCGCCGGCCAGGAAGACCCTGCCGGTGCGCCAGCGGGTGGCGATGCGGGCCTCGAAGCCGTAAACGAGCTGGCGGGTGATCCGTACATCGTCCGGGCCCAGGTCGTGGTACTCCCGCAGCAGCCGCCAGGCCGTCTCCGGCGCGGTCATCTCCTCGCGGGTCTCGCCCGGCAGCAGGGCGAACTCGAAGCGCTGCCGGGTCGTGCCGATGTTGATCGTCATGTGCCCGCGCGCAGGGTCGCAGTACTGGGTGCCGTAGGCGAACTCCGGTGGCTGCGGGCGCAGCCACTCGGTGTCGATGTTGACCCAGCTCTCGTTGAAGCCGAAGTCCTCTCGCTCGACCCCGAGCATCTCCCGCACCCCGCTGCGGCTGCCGTCGGCGGCTATCACATAGCGGGCCCGGACCTCGTCGTCCGGACCGTCCGCACAGATCGTCTCGGTGTTCCAGCCGCACAGGCGCAGGGTGACGCCGTCGTCGTCCTGGTCGAGGCCGGTGACCGCCCAGCCCTGGCGGACGTCGACCGTGCCGTAACCGCGCAACTGCTTGTCGATCGCCTGCTCCACGTCCGGCTGGTACATGGACATGTGGTCCGGATATCCCATCGGGCCGTCAGGGTTCGCCGGGATGCGCACCAGCGTCTCTCCCTTTCCGTTGACCCACAGGTACTCGCACAGGGACGAGTCGCGCAGTGCGTCGTCGACATCGCCCGCCGCCTGGACGGTGCGTGCGGTCTCGTCGTCGATGTGGGTGAGCCGGGGCAGGCCGTACAGGGCCGGCCAGCGCTCGCACACCACCACCCGGTTGCCGAGCCGGCCGAGCAGAGAGGCCGCGGCGAGTCCGGTCGGACCGTAGCCGACGACCGCGATGTCGTAGTGCGGTGCCATCGGACACCTCCAGAGACAGCCCCGCGCCGTTGCGAGGGGTCGTGGTGGGAAGGGAGAGGGGTGCGGTTCGACCGTGCGGTGCACGCCGCAGCTTCGTGTGAATTCAGATTCACACTCGATAGTGAAGCGAGATTCACATGCCGGCAACGTGGACGTCAAGAGCCCGGTCGATAAACTGCGCAGATGACCGAGTCCCCCACCCGCAGGCCTGCCGCCCTCCGGGAAGGCAGTCGCCGTTCGCAGCAGGACCTCATGCGGGCCGGGTACGCGCTGCTCGAAGAGGGCGGAGTGGACGCGCTGACCGTGGCCGCGGTCGCGGAGCGGGCCGGTATGGCGGTCGGCAGCATCTACCGCCGGTTCGGAGACAAGGAAGGACTTCTGCTGGCCATCCAGCACGCCTTCACCGAGAACCTCCAGGCCGAGATCACCCGGCGCATGTCCCCGGAGCGGTTGCGCCTCCTGCGCGATCCGGCCGTGGCGATCGCCGAGGCGGTCGGAGCGATCACCGACGTCTTCCAGGCCTACAAGTCTCTGCTGCGCGTCTTTCTGCTGCTCGGCACCCGTCATGAAGCGGTACGGGCGGAAGGCTCGCGCATCAGCGTCGAGGGCAACCGCAACTTCGCCGAGGCTCTGCGTCACATCCCCGTCGCGCACCCGGATCCCGAGGCCGCGCTGGACTTCGCCTTCCGCCTGGTCTATGCGACGATCGCGCACCGCATCACGCAGGGCGAGTTTCTGGAGTCCGACCGCCCGCTGCCCTGGGGCGAGTTGCGCAGCCACCTCCAGACGGCGGTCATCTCCTACCTCCTCGGCACCCCGGACGGCCGCTGACCGCCTGGCTCGCCGTTGCGCACAAGTGCGCACACAGGGCTTGACGCGACGCGAGTGGTTGTGAGCTCACGCTCACCCTATGTGTGAGTACTGACTCACACAGAGGTTCGCTTCTCTTCGCTTCCCGCGCCCTCGTGCCGACAGCTCAGTCCTCTTCCACCTCCGGAGCTCCGTCGTGGTCCGAGCAACTCGAAGGAGGGTTGTCGATGCATGCGACCCTGCCGCTGCCCACCTCCGACGTCGGCCTGTTCGCCGACGACGTGCTGCGGGACCGTATCCCGCGCTCCGCCAGCTCCGGGAAGCAGGCCCCGCTGTACGGCTGACCGCATACGACGCCTGGGGCCTTCCCCGCTGCGCCGCTGCGACCAGGTCCGCGCGGCTCTGGCCGACCACGAACGGTTCTCGTCGGCGCGAGGTGTGGGTACGAGGACCAAGTTCAACGCCCGGCGAAGGGCACCGTGCTGGCCGGCGTCCCGCCGGAGCACACCCGGGCGTGGTCGCGGTGCGCGAGCCGGGAGGAGGCGGACGAGAAGAGCACCATGCTGCCCGGGCCGGCCTCGCGCGTCAGCCGGTCCGCGGCGCGCCCGGCCCGGACCGCACTCGACCGGTTCGGCGTCACGAGTGCGGTCCCGTAGGTCGCTCACGAGCTCGCTGCGGCACTCCGTCCCGGCTACTGCGTCGCGAGCCTTGGGAATTCTCCGGCCCGCGGGTCAAGGAGCCATCAGGTGAGTTCGATCCCGGTTCCGACCGCCACCGACTCATAGCCGGTGGCGAAGTCCCGTACACCCGCCTTGAGCAGGCCGTCTACCAGGGAGTTCCCGACCTCGCTGAGACCGGCGTCGTGGATCGACAGAGCGCGCCGGGGTTTGATCTCGCGGACGTAGTCGACGACTTCGCCGGTCTTGGACCACGGCCCGTGGACCGGCACCAGGAGCGTGTCCACCGGGCGGGTGGGCACGGTGAACGCGTCGCCCGGGTGGAAGACAGTGCCGCCCGTTTCCGTGTTCCCCACCAGGAAGCCGACGTTGGTGACCTGAGGGAAGTCCGGGTGGGTCGGGGCGTGCAGTTCCCCGTGCACCTCGACGCCGATGCCCCCGATGTCGAAGGCGTCTCCGTCACCGACCACGGTGACCCGGCCGGCGCCGAGCCCGTCGAGCCGGTCCGCCACCGAACGGTCGGCCCGGATCCGCAGGGCGGGCTCGGCCTCGGCCGCCGCGCGCAGCACGGGCTCGGCGAAATGGTCCTCGTGTTCGTGCGTCACGAGCACCGCGTCGGCACCCTCCAGTGCCCGGGGGTCGGAGAAGACACCGGGATCGATGACGATGACCACGCCGTCCCGCTCCAGCCGGATACAGGCGTGTCCGCACCTGATGAGTCGCATCTGGCCGCTCACTTTCGCAGTTCGTTGTCGGGAACCCACGTGCCGTGAAAGCCGTAGCGCAGCCGGAAGGGGATCTTCACGGTGGCGATGGGGCCGGCGGCGATGTCGAGGGCGTCGAGGATGACCAGGTCGTGCCGGTTCTGGTCGCGGCGGCCGACAAGCGACAGCAGGTAGCCCTCGCCTTCGGCGGCGTCTGCCGACTTCGGCACGAACACCGGCTCCTCGGGCGCGGCGTGCTCGCCGGGCGCCCAGTGCGTCGTCTCACCGGTGTCGTTGTCGCGGTGGATGAGGGAGTTGAACGGCGGGCCCATCGGGCCGACCTCGCACTTCGGCTCGTCGGGATGCATACCGCCGATCCACCCGTGCCGGTGCTTCTCCATCAGCACACGGGGGTCCACGCGGGGCATGTCACCGGGCGAGGCGATGAGCTTTTCGCTGCGGTAGGTGTTCTTGGCGTCGTCCCAGTGAGCGGCGCCCTGGGTGAGGTCGAACGTCCAGCGGTGCAGGAACGGCGGCTGCTCGGGCAGTAGGCCGACGGTCGTCTTCGGGAACTGGGAGAACCAGCCGGACTTGGTGACGAAGTGGTCGGCGACCAGAGTGTCGCCGTGGGTCCACGCATTAAGGGAGTGCGTCTCCATGAGCTGCTCGCTGCGGAACCACTTGATGCCGCTCACGCCCTGCTCACGGGGGATAATCGCGACGTAGGTCTCCCGGTTCGGGTCCCAGACGAAGTACTGCTCCTCCCTCTTCAGCTGCTCAGGATCGGCGACCATGGGCGAGATCGTGAAGACCAAGTGGTCCCGGGTGACCAGCCAGTCGTGCACCATCGACGAGTACGGCACCTCGAAGGTCTGGGAGCGGGTGACCTTGCCGGAGGCCGAGATCTCGTAGATGTGGATCTGCTTGTCCGGCAGCCCGCTGGCGTTGTACGCGAAGGCGATCAGTTCGCCCGTGCGCGGATCGTGCTTGGGGTGTGCGGTGAAGGTACGTCCGGTGATCTGGCCGGAGAAGTCGTGGACGCCCTTCGTCTCCAGGGTCAGCGGGTCCAACTCGTACGGGAGCGCCGCTTCCTTGAGCGCGAGCAGCTTGCCGGCGTGCCAGATGATCGACGTGTTGGCGTTGCCGTCGTCGACGCCGGCCACGGACGGGTCGTCGGTGTAGGGGTTGCGGTACGCCCCGAACAGGGCCCGGCGAGCCTGGTGTTCGAGCTCGAAGCGCCGGGTACGGACGTACTTGGTCTTCAGATCGGCGTGGCCGTTCTCGAACCGAACCATGTGGATCATGCCGTCGCCGTTGATGTACACGTCATTGGCGAACCGCGGCGGGTACCGGGTGTCCGCGGCGGCACGGTAGAAGGCGCCGGACAGCTCGGGCGGGATGCGGCCCTCGACCTCCAGGTCGTGGACATCCGCCTCGATCCGCGACGGAGCGAAGAACCCCCCGAATTTCGGCGTGTCCGGGAACTGCATGGTCTCCGGAGGCGGTTGGGTGCCCACGGGCTGTTGTCCGGGCGTTCCGCCGGGCTGCGTCGTTGCAGTGGCCATGGCTCTCTTCCCTGTGACAAGGTCTGAATCAAGCGAAGAATGTGATGGATGATCCTGAGCATCGGCGCTCCACTGCGAGCTCAGGCATCGCGGAATCGGGTGGAAGCGCTGGTGGATATGAGCTCAGCAGCTCGTCTTGCCCATGATGTCTCGGTCACGCCTTCAGCGTCCAACACTCAATCACGCACGAAATGATCGGAGATTGCGATGGATCTGCGGCAGATGGAGTACGCGGTGGCCATCGCCGACGAGCTCAACTTCACCCGTGCCGCAGCGCGCTGCCGCATCGGGCAGTCCGGGCTCAGCCACCAGATCACCCAGCTCGAAAGGGAGGTCGGGACCATACTGTTCGAACGGACGAGCCGCAGCGTCCGGCTGACCCAGGCCGGACAGACCTTCGTGGCCTGCGCACGGCGGGTGCTCACGGCAGTGCAGGAGATGCACGCAGACATCGCCGCGCTGGACGGACTCGTGCGAGGACGGCTGCGCATCGGCTCGGTGGCGCTCACGGCCGGCGACATCGACCAGCTCGGCCTGTTGCGGGAGTACCAGGAGGCCTACCCCGCGGTCGAGGTCATCCTCTCCGACGCCGACGGGGTGGAGGCCGCCGCCCAGCTCCTGACCGGCGAACTCGAGGTCGCCGTGATCGCCCTGCACGAGCACCAGTTGCCCCAGGGCATCGCGTACCACCTGCTCCGCCTGGTGCCTCTCGTGGCCGTGGTGGGCCGTCGGCACCGGCTGCGTGGGACCGGCGTCACGGATCTCGGCAAGCTGGCCGACGAGCGCTTCCTCGAATGCGGCCCGGACACGGGACTTCGCGCGCAGGTGGACGCCGCGTTCGACCGCGCGCGGGCCCGCCGCAGGGGTGTCTGCGCGTTGCGGAACGCGGGAGATCTCACCTCGCTGGCGATCGAGGGCATCGGGGTGACCGTGGTACCCCGCCCGGTGGCCGACGCCATCGTCCCCGCCGACCACGCCGACTGCGTCCTGCGCCTCGACGATCCCCAGGCACTCCAGCCACTGGCCCTCGTGCACCGCGACCCCGCCCCGGCCTCCCCCGCGGCCCAGGCCTTCCTGCGGCTCGCACTCGCCCTCCTGCCCGGAGGAGGCAGCACCTGACCCGAAGGACACGCCGAGAACAGCACGTCCAGATCCAGGCGGCGCCGCCGGCGGCCCTCCGCCGACGTTCGGAGCCGGGCGAGCCCCCTCTCATGGCCACGACGGACAGGGCGGACGGGGCGGACGGGCATCCAGGACGTAGCGGCATCCGACACATCGATGATCCACATCTGTGATCTCCATCGGACAGGGCCTAGGCAGCACCTGCCCGCTGGCCCATAGTCGTCTCCACCCGGCGCCGGAGCCGCTCCCCCTCACCGATGTCGGGTCGGCGCAGGCGCCGGACCTCTCCGCCGCCTGCGCGACCGCCCGGCAGCCGTACGGCGCCCCACGCTCCGCTGCCCCTGCCACGCGGCCCGCACGTGCGTGGGCCGCGCGCCACCGGAGACCTTCTCTCCCGACACGCCACGTGGAGTTCTCGCATGCCTACCTCGTGCCCTCGCCCCCGTCCCTGTCGGCAGCGGCCGGTGACGACCCGCCATCCGAACGGACCGTGTCCGGTCCCGGCCACCGGCTTCGCCTCACGCTGCTGATGGCCGGCGCCTGTCTGCTCAGACCGAAGTCGATGGGCAGCCAGATCTGCGGGCTGCGGCCGGCCTCAGCTCGGCGTCCGGGTCGTAGCCGTAGATCCATCCGTTGGCGACGAGGGGGTCCTCCTGGGCGTAGAGCGCGTCGCGTTCACGCTGCTCGGGTCCGTCGTCGAGATGGTTGATGTGCGACCGGCCGTGGCTGACCGTCTGGAGACGGGTGGTGCGAGGGATGCGCAGCACTTCGTAGCGCCGCAGCGCGGCGGTCGGGTTGCCCATGCCGTCCGCGAGGCACCGGGCCAGGACGGCGGCGTCCTCGATCGCCTGGGCGGCGCCCTGCGCGAAGAACGGGAACATGGGGTGGGCGGCGTCACCCAACAGCGTGGCCCCGCCGACCGTCCACCGAGGCAGGGGCGCCCGGTCCAGCAGGGCCCATCGGCCGGGTGTTCCGGAGGCACGGATGAGGTCGACGAGACGGGGGTCCCAGCCGTCGAACTCGGTGAGGAACTCCCCGACGGTGGCCGTGGCGGTCCAGGACTCCACGGTGTAGTCCCTGGCCGGCGCGAAGGCGACGACGTTGACGAGCCGCCCACCGGAGACGGGGTAGTGGACCAGGTGACGGCCTGGGCCGATCCACAGAGTCTGGGCGGCTCGGCGGGCGAAGTCCGGTGCCTGGTCGGCGGGGACGAGCGCGCGGTAGGCGCAGATGCCGGAGTAGGTCGCGGGTGAGGTTCCGAAGAGGCAGCCCCGTACGACGGAGTGGACACCGTCGGCACCGATCACGATGTCGGCCTCGGCTCTGGTGCCGTCGGCGAAGTCGATCTCAAGGGCGTCGCCGCGGGGTGAGACGCCGACGCACTTGCGTCCGAGTTCGATGCTCGTGGCCGATACCCGGGACTGGATCGCTGCCAGCAGGTCGGCGCGGTGGACGGTGTAGGTCTGCTCGCCGTAGAGCCGCTCGCAGGAGGCGGCGAGGTCTTCGGCGGACAGGACCGTCCCGTCCTGCCAGCGCCGGAACTCCCAGCCCACGACGAGCTGCACAGCACCCTTGCGCAACTCGTCGAGGACGCCGAGCTTGCGCAACTGGCGTGCGGCGTTGGGTGCTACGACCAGGCCGGCGCCCACTTCTCCCAGCCGGGGTGCCTGTTCGTAGACCGTGCTGGACAGACCTTCCCGGTGCAGGAATGCGGCCGCGGCGAGGCCGCCTATGCCGCCTCCCAGGATCGCGATCCTCGGTCGGGTCTCGTGCGTTGTCATGAGGAAGCCCCTCTGGTTTCATCGCCCGTCTCATGGCTTCACGGTCGGCGGGACGGTGTGGGTGGTGGCATTCCGGCGCCGTGCGGCATCCGGCGCGCTCATGGTGCCCAGAACCGTGAGGTCGGGGGCATCATGAGTCATTGAACGAACATGCCGGTCCTGCCGATCGACGGGAGGGGAGGTGACGGCTCCATGCCCCGAACGAGCGAACCCGGGCGAAGCGTGAGCTCCCGCCTGCTCGACCTGCTGTTCTCCTTCGAGGCCGGGCAGAGCGAGCTGAGTCTGGCCGAGCTCGGACGAAAGACAGGTCTGCCGCACCCCACCGCTCGCCGACTGGTGCGGGAGCTCACCGCCGCCGGCGCGCTGGAACAGCGGGAGAACGGCCGGTTCGTCGTCGGCCTGCGGCTGTGGCAGCTGGGCACTCTGGCGCCACTGACCGAGTCGCTGCGCACGATGGCGCAGCCGTACATGGAAGACCTCTACAGCGCCCTGCATCAGCATGTGCAGCTCGCCGTCCTCGAAGGCAGGGAAGCCGTCGTCATCGAGCGGCTGTCGGCGCCGCAGGCGCTCGACCTCGTCTCCGGGGTCGGCGGTCGGCTGCCGCTGCACTGCTCGGGAGTGGGCAAGATCCTTCTCGGCCACGGTGGCACCGAGCTGATGAACGAGGTGCTGGGAGGCCCGTTGCAGCGGTTCACGTCGCGTACGGTCACCGATCCGGAGGCGATTCGCCGTGAGCTCGCCGAGTGCCGGCGCACGGGCAGTTCGCTGGTGCGTGGTGAGCTGACCGAGGGTGCGGATTCGATCGCGACGCGGGTCATGGACCACGAGGGCCGGGTGGTCGCCGCGCTCTCCGTCGTCGTCCGCAGCAGCTCCGTGCAGACGCAAGCCGTCCTCCCTTCAGTGATCACGAGCGGTCTGGCGATCTCGCGGAGGCTCGGCTGGCAGCCCGGGATCAAAGTCCGCCAGGGCTGACCCTCCACCAGATGTACCGGATGTTCATTGAACGAACGGGCGCATTGTCCCGCCGCATGTGACTTCGGATACTCCCCGCGGAACCCGTGGAGCAGCCGTGCACTCGGGACCCCGAGCCGCGGAGGAGAAACCCTGATGTCCACCACCGAAGCAGCTCCCGCCGAGCCGTCAAAAGCCACGACCTCCGACCTGCTCATCGCCGGCAAGTCCGTGCCGGCACAGGACGGCCGGTACGTCGAGACGCATGAGGCTCTCACCGGGCAGCCGATCGCTCGCGTGGCCGCGGCAACCGTCGCTGACGTGAACACTGCTGTCGACGCCGCCGCGGCCGCGCTGCCGGCCTGGGCCGAGCTTCCCCCTGCCCGCCGTCGAGCCGTGCTGGCGTGCGCGGCGGAGCTCTTCGGCGAGCGTGCCGAGGAGCTCGCCGCGACCATGGGCCGTGAGATGGGTGCCACCCGGCCGTGGTGCGGCTTCAACGTCCATGTCGCACAGGGCATGCTCACCGAGGCCGCCGCCCAGGCGTACTCCGCGGTGGGTGAGGTGATCCCCTCCGACGTGCCGGGCCTCACCGCGCTCGGCGTACGCCAGCCGGCCGGTGTCGTGATCGGTGTCGCCCCCTGGAACGCGCCGCTGATCCTCGGCGTCCGCGCCATCGCGATGCCGCTGATCTACGGCAACACCGTTGTCCTGAAGGCCTCCGAGCAGACGCCGCTCACCCAGGCCGCCATCGTGCGGATCCTCCACGACGCCGGCGCCCCCGACGGCGTGGTCAATCTCGTCAGCAACGACCCCGCGGATGCCCCCGAAATAGTGGAGGCTCTCATCGCCCATCCGGCCAGCACACGCGTGAACTTCACCGGTTCCACCAAGGTGGGGCGCGTGATCGGCGAGCTCGGAGGGCGCCACCTCACCCGCGTGGTTCTCGAACTCGGCGGCAAGGCCCCGCTGCTCGTGCTGGACGACGCGGACCTGGAGGCGGCCGCGGCGGCAGCCGGCTTCGGCGCGTTCATGAACCAGGGCGAGATCTGCATGTCCACTGAGCGGGTCATCGTCGAGCGGTCCGTCGCCGACGAGCTGAGCACCCTGCTGGCCGAGCGCGCCGCCCAACTCGTGGTGGGTCCGCCCGACGACGACACCTCGCAGATCGGCCCCCTCGTACATGCCGGGGCACGCGACCATGTGGTCGCCCTGATCGAGGACGCCGTCGCGCACGGCGCCCAGGTACTCACGGGCGGGACCTCTGACGGTCTCTACGTCCGGCCGACCGTGCTGCGCGGTGTCACGTCGCAGATGAGGATCTACCACGAGGAGACCTTCGGACCGGTCGTCTCGATCATCGAGGTGGCCGACGACGAGGAAGCCGTCGCGACCGCCAACGACACCGAATACGGCCTGTCCGCGAGCGTCTTCGGCCGAGACGGTGGACGGGCACTCGCAGTCGCCCGCCGTATCCGCTCCGGCATCTGCCACATCAACGGCGCTACCGTCCACGACGAGCCGCAGATGCCGTTCGGCGGTGTCGGCGCGAGTGGCTGGGGACGGTTCGGCTCACGTGCGGCGCTGGAGGAGTTCACGGAGCTGCGCTGGGTCACCCTCCAGTCCGGCGAGCGCCACTACCCGATCTGAGCGCCGCCCGTTCTCCCGCCCCTCGACCTGACCGCTCGCAAGGAGAAGCACACCATGACCACCGAGGGCAGCACTGTTTCGGGCTCCTCACCTCAGACCGTGCGCGACGCCGTCTTCGACGTGCTGCGCCGCCTCGGGATGACGACCGTCTTCGCCAACCCGGGTTCGACCGAGATTCCGTTCCTCACCGGCCTGCCCGACGACATCGCATTCCGACTGGCACTCCACGAGGGCTCCGTGGTCGGTACGGCCGCCGGATGGGCGATCGCCACCGGCCGCCCGGCCTTCGTGAACCTCCACACCACCGCCGGCCTCGCCAACGCCGCCGGAGCTCTCGCCACGGCACGGACCAACCGGGCACCACTCGTCGTCGTGGCCGGACAGCAGGACCGGCGCCATCTCGCGTACGACCCCTTCCTCGCCGGACGGCTCGAAAGCCTCATCGGAGACTATCCCGTGTGGACCGGCAACCCCCTGCGCGCACAGGACGTACCGGCCGCGATCGCCCGAGCGCACCACGAGGCGATCACAGGCGCGGGGCCCGCCATCGTCGTGGTCCCCATGGACGACTGGGTTCAGCCCGCCGAAAGCCGCCGCGGCGCCGCGCCGCTCGACCTGCGCCGTGGCGCGGCCACACTGGGCGCCGAACTCGACGACCTGGCACAGCGGATCGACGGCTCCCGCAACCCAGCGCTGGTCGTCGGCGCGGCCGCCGACGATGCCGCGAGCTGGGCCGCCCTGACGGCTCTGGCGGAACGGCTCTCAGCGCCCGTCTGGCAGGAGCCGTTCGGGGCACGGGCAGGTTTTCCGCAGGACCATCCATCCTTCGCCGGACACCTTCCGCCCGGCCGATCGGGCGTACGGACGGCACTGGCCGAGCACGATCTGCTCCTCGTCCTCGGCGCACCCGTGCTGCGCCAGTACCCCTGCGAACCCGGCGACCTGGTACCCGAAGGCGCGACAGTCGTCCAGGTCACGCCGTACGCCGACGAGACGCACCACAGCATCGCCGATCTCGCTCTGGTCGCCGATGTGTCCAGGACGTGCCGTGCGCTCGTCGAGCGGATCGGAGCCCGGACCGGCGCGCCTGCTGCCTTCCGTGTCCCGGCGGACCCTCTGCCGGAGCCGACCGGTGGAGAGCCGATGCGTCCAGGCCACGTGTTCGACCTGCTCTCCGCGGGCCTGCCGGCCGACACGATCCTCGTCGAGGAGTCGCCGTCGAGCCGTCCCGAGCTGCACCGGCGTGTGCCCGCACGTGCTCCGCTCGGTTTCGTCAGCGCCGCCGCCGGCGGACTGGGCTTCGGCCTGCCGGCCGCGATCGGGCTCAAGTCGGGTGCCCCCGAGCGGCCGGTGGTGGCGGTGCTGGGCGACGGCTCCTCGATGTACGGCATCCAGGGCCTGTGGAGTGCGGCCCATTACGAGATCGGCGTGCTCTTCCTGGTGCTGTCCAACGGCGGCTACGCCATCATGGACCGGCTTGCGGAGCAGTCCGGTCAGGGCAAACCGCCATGGCCTTCCTTCACCGAGGTGCGGATCTCCGACATCGCCGCCGGTCTGGGCTGCCCGGCCCTGCGAGTCGACTCCTACGAGCAGCTCGCATCCACCCTCCCGGAGATCCTCCAGGGCCTCGCCACGAGAACGACACCGCTGGTCCTCGACATCGCCGTGGCCGCCGACCTCACCTACGGATAGGCCGGATCGGCGCCCCACACACGGCATCACCGGCAACGCCGAGAGCGCGCCGGTGATGCCGTGCGCCCGCCATCGACACGGTGCGACGGGCAGCCTCAGCAGGGCGGCGGTGGCGCCGAGACGCGTGGCGCGCGCTGTGCGTGGGGGGAACCGCATGGCCTCATGATGACGCGCGTAGACGATGACATGCCAATGACAAGTCCGAGGATTTTGCGGGCACGTCCGTGAAGTTTTCCGGGAGTCAACCGGAGTTCACGGACGGCCCGTCCTCCTTCACACGACGACGCTCCGTCAGGCGTCCTCGGGCAGGGCGAAACTGCCGTAGGTGGGGCGCCCCTCCCGCTCGTACGTCTGGATCGAGACGCCCTTGCCGGTGATCCGGCCTCCCGCGTGGCGGAAGGCCGTCGGCACGGCTCCCTCCCGGAACAGCCGGAGGCCGGAGCCGAGCGCCACCGGGAAGGTCAGCAGGTGCAGGGTGTCGAGGAGGCCGAGGTCGATCAGGGAACCGACCAGCGCGCCGCTGCCGTGCACCTGGAGTTCGCCGTCGGTGCGCTCCTTGAGGGCGGTGACCTCATCGGCGAGGTCGCCGCCGATGACCGTGGTACCGGACCACTCGGGATCGGTGAGGGTCGTGGAGGCGACGTACTTCGGCAGTGTGTTCAGCTTGCCGGCGACGGGGTCGGCCGGGTCGGTCATCTTCGGCCAGTACGAGGCGAAGATGTCGTACGTGCGGCGGCCGAGGAGGAACGCGCCGACCCTGCCGAAGCTCTCGTCGACGAACTTCCCGAAGTCGTCGTCGGCGTACGGAAAGCTCCAGCCGCCGTGCTCGAAGCCGCCGCGGGTGTCCTCCTCGGGGCCACCGGGGGCCTGGTAGACGCCGTCGAGGGTGACGAAGACGGTCGAGACGAGCTTGCCCATGGCGATCGCCTGCTTCCTGGTGCGGGATCTGTTGTCATCACCTCAGACTCCGCGAGGGCCCGCAACTCATCGGTGCGGCCAGGACGAATGCTGTCAGGCGCCGAGTTCCTGGAAGCGTGCCGCCAGCCGCGTCCTGCCCTCCTCCGTCAGGGAGCCGTGGAGGCGCAGACGGGAGATGCCACCGTCCGGGTAGATGTCGATGCGGGCGTGGGTGGCCACCGCGGGCTCGGGGAGCACGAAGCGGTGGTTGGTGTCGGGCTGGAGGCGGGTGCGCGGAAGGATCTCCGTCCAGGTGCCGTCCTCGCCGTCCCGGACCGAGACAGTGGCCCAGCCCGCCGCGTTGCCCTTCAGATAGGCCGTGTCGATCTCCAGGGCACGGATCTGGGACTGCGCGGCCAGGCGGTAGCGGATCCAGTCGTTGCCCTGGTCACGGCGGCGACGGGTCTCCCAGCACTCGTGCATGACCCGGGCGCGGCCGGGCTGGATGGTGTTGGTGGCCGGTGAGTAGAAGAGATTGGAGGCGTCCTCCGCCTGGCCGCCGTTCTCCAGGGCGACCACGTCGAAGGTGCCGAGGACGTCCAGCCACGCGGGGTCCGGGACGACCTCGCCGTACACCCGCAGGCGGGCGATGCCGCCGTCGGGGTGCTGGTTGACGCGCAGGTGGGTGAAGCGCTGTTCGACGGAGACGGCGAAGCCGTTCGCCGCGTGGCCGCCGACGGGGGTGCGCGGTACGAGGGTCGTCCACTTCACGTCGGAGGCGAGGAGGTCCTCGGGCGAGGGGGTGCCCGGCACCGAGGTGGCCTCGACGGAGACCGCCTGCGGGTAGTTGCCGCGGAAGTGGGCGGTGTCGACGACGATGCCCCGGACGACGCCGGGCGCGCCCAGGCGGATCAGTGCCCAGTCGTGGTCCTCGGCGGTCGGCCAGGGGTGGTCGGCCGAGGCACCCCGGCGGCGCCGGGTCTCCCAGCCGTCCATGATCTTGCCCTTGTGCCCGAAGTGCTCCGGGTCGAACTCGGCCCGCTCCGGCAGCAGCAGGTTCTCCCGCTGGGCGAAGAACTCGTCGTTGGCGGCGATGACACCGGCGCCGAGCCTGCGGTCGGCGAGGTCGGCGTAGTGGGTGAAGGGGAGGTCGGCGGTGCGGTAGTCCGCGTACGGGTCACCGCCGCCGTACGGGTTCGCGTCGCCGGTGAAGTTCACGATCGCCGTCACGTTGATCAGGTCTGCCTCTCGGTTGTGGGCCGCCGCGGGTGCGGAGTGGATCAGGGGGTGCGGGTGAGGAGCCGTCCCTTCGGTGCGGTGAACTCGCCGTCGGCGACGATGCGTTCGCCGCGGAGCCAGGTGGACCTGACGACGCCGTACAGCGTCCTGCCCGCGTACGCCGTCACCCGGTTGCGGTGCTGGAGGGCCGCCGGGTCGACGGTGAACGTCTCGTCCGGGGCGAGCACGGCGAAGTCGGCGTCGCGGCCCGCCTCGATGGCGCCCTTGCGGTCGAGGCCGACGAGGCTCGCCGTGCGGGTCGACATCCACCGGACCACGTCCTCCAGGGTGTGGCCGCGCCGGCGGGCCTCCGTCCAGACCGCGGCGAGGCTCAGCTGGAGGCCGGAGATACCGCCCCAGGCGGTGGCGAAGTCGTCGGTCTTCAGATCGGCGGTGGACGGGGAGTGGTCGGTGACCACGCAGTCGATCGTGCCGTCGGCGAGCGCCTGCCACAGCAGGTCCTGGTTGGCGGACTCGCGGATCGGCGGGCAGCACTTGAACTCGCTCGCCCCGTCCGGGACCTCCTCGGCGGTCAGGGTGAGGTAGTGAGGGCACGTCTCCACGGTGATCCGTACGCCGTCGGCCTTGGCGGCGGCGATCAGCGGCAGCGCGTCGCTGGAGGACAGATGCAGGACGTGCACGCGGGCGTCGAGCCGTCGGGCCTGGTCGATGAGGGACGCGATGGCGCTGTCCTCGGCGCCGCGCGGGCGGGAGGCGAGGAAGTCGGCGTACCGGGGGCCGCCGCGCTGGGGGGCGGTGTCGAGGTGGTGCGGGTCCTCGGCGTGCACGATGAGCAGTCCGCCGAAGCCCGCGATCTCGGCCAGGGAGCGGGCGAGCCGCTCCTGGTCGAGGTGCGGGAACTCGTCGACGCCGGACGGGGACAGGAACGCCTTGAAGCCGAAGACGCCGGCGTCGTGCAGCGGGCGCAGGTCCTTGACGTTGTCGGGCAGCGCGCCGCCCCAGAAGCCGACGTCGATGTGCGCCTTGTCGACGGCGACCTCCTGCTTCGTACGGAGGTGGTCGACGGTCGTGGTCGGCGGCAGGGAGTTGAGGGGCATGTCGACGAGGGTGGTGATGCCACCGGCGGCCGCGGCGCGCGTCGCGGTCCAGAAGCCCTCCCAGTGGGTACGGCCCGGATCGTTGACGTGCACATGGGTGTCTACCAGCCCCGGCAGCAGGACGTCGTCGCCGAGATCCTCCAGACGGGCGCCGGGGGGCAGGTCGGCGTCGTACGGGAGGACGGCCGTGATGCGGCCGTCCGCGACCGCGACCGCGGCGGGGCGCGATCCCTCGGGCGTGATGACCCGCGTCGAGCGCAGCACCAGTTCAGCGTCGGACACCCGGACCCCTCTCGTCCTGCCGTTTTTTCTTCCGCGTCCGCCGGTTTTACTTCCACGTAACGGAATTCAACGTTCTGTTGAAGGAGTCTTCACTCCAGGTCGGGCCCCGTCAAGAGCCCCCTACCTCCACTCTGCTCCCTATCCCGCCGCCCTGGATATTTTCATTTCCCGGAATGAGAATTCCACCAGGCAGAACATAGTGACGTGCAAGCGAGCAGTCAACGAACTGCCCGGTAGGCTGCGACTTCGCCTGCCTTCGTGAAAGGACCCGCGCCGTGCCGACGTCCAGCGCCAGCACCACCGACTCCACCAAGTCGTCCTCGTCCAGCGGCGGCGTCCAGTCCCTCGAGCGCGCCTTCGATCTGCTGGAGCGGATGGCGGACGCCGGCGGCGAGGTCGGCCTCAGCGAGCTGTCCGCGAGCAGCGGGCTGCCGCTGCCCACGATCCACCGGCTGATGCGCACCCTGGTGGTGTGCGGCTATGTGCGCCAGCAGCCCAACCGGCGCTACGCCCTCGGCCCGCGTCTGATCCGCCTCGGCGAGTCGGCGTCCCGGCTGCTCGGCACCTGGGCCCGCCCCTATCTGGCGCGGCTGGTCGAGGAGACGGGCGAGACGGCGAACATGGCGCTGCTCGACGGCGACGAGATCGTGTATGTGGCGCAGGTGCCGTCCAAGCACTCCATGCGGATGTTCACCGAGGTCGGCCGCCGCGTGCTGCCCCACTCCACGGGCGTCGGCAAGGCCCTGCTCGCCGACCTGCCCGCCGACGAGGTCCGGGCCCTGCTGTCCCGTACCGGGATGCCCGCCGCGACGGAGAAGACGATCACGACACCCGACGGTTTCCTCGCCGCGCTCGCCGAGGTGCGCGACCTGGGCTACGCCGTCGACGACAACGAGCAGGAGATCGGCGTCCGCTGCCTCGCCGTCTCCGTCCCCAACTCCCCCACCGCCGCCGCGATTTCCATCTCCGGCCCGGCGGGCCGTGTCACCGAGGCGGCGACGGAACGGATCGTGCCGGTGCTGCAGCAGGTGGCGGCGGAGTTGTCGGAGGCGCTCGCCAACACGGGGGGTTGAGGGCCGGGCGCGTTTCGGCTCGGGGGTGCGGGTGCGGCGGCGCGTGCGGATGCATGGGAGTTGGTCTGGGAGTTGCTCGCGCCCGGGCGGCGGAGCCGCGTGTGTCACGGCCCCGCGCCCCTGAGGGCATGGGCCTGCGGCCAGGCCTTCATCGCCGTCCGACTGCCGTGCCGAGCGGCGCGTGCGTCGTCGGCGAAAATCGCTGTCCGGTCATCGGGGTGTGGTGATAGATACCCGATGTGGCCATGACACTTGAGTTCTCCGACCTGCTGCGGCTGATCGACGAACGGTCGATCGCGTTCCGGGGCGCGGTCGCCGCCGCGCCCGATCTCGACGCGCGGGTGCCGACCTGTCCCGAGTGGACGCTGTTCGACCTGGCACAGCACCTGGGCGGAGGCGACCGCTTCTGGGCCACCCTCGTCGCCGCAGGACCCGCTGACGCTCCGGCGGCCGAGGCGGTCGCCGAGCGCGCCGCCCTGGTGGCGCCACGAGAGCCCGAGGCCCTGTCGGCCTGGTTGGCCGAGTCGACCCAGTTGCTGCTGGGCGCGCTGCGAGCGGTCGGCCCGGACGCCGGTTGCTGGACGTGGTGGAGCGCGGCGCAGTCGCCGCCCACCTCCGGTGGCGTCGCCCGGCACCGGGTCCAGGAGACCGCCGTGCACACCTACGACGTTCAGCTCACCCTGGGGGCTCCGCGGCCGCTGCCGGACGCGGTGGCGCTCGACGGCGTCGACGAGTTCCTGTCCACCTGCTGCGCCACGACGGCCCCCTGGCCGCACAAGCCCGCGACGTTCGACTTCCACGCCACCGAGGGTGCCTCCTGGCGCCTCACGGTCGACGGGGACGGCGCCCGCTCCGACCGCCTGCCCACCACCACCGCCGGTGAGGGCCCGGACGCGGCCGGCGTCTCCGTCCACGGCACGGCAGGAGAACTGATCCTCTTCATGTACGACCGCATCCCGGCAGACGCCGTACGGATCGACGGGGACGCCGGGCTCTTGGACCTGCTTCGCGCCTGGGAACCGGAGGAGTAGTCGGCCAGGAGGCGACGGCCCACCGGAGAGGGTGGTGACGGGCCGGGGACGGCGGGGCGAAACCCCCGGCGGTCACCGGCCCGACAACCACCGGTCCGACAACCACCTGCCCGTGTCACGGACCCGGCTGTCACCGACCCGGCGGTTCGCCGAACAGGTCGACTGCCGTGCGTACCTCCGCCAGCCCTCGCGCGAGCGCGCTGACCGAGCCGATCGCCCCCGCGATCAACAGCAGGGACCGTCGCAACCGCGGGACCTCGGGCATGCCGCTCACGACCATCGCCGCCAGCGCGGCCAACTCGTCCTCCGCGATCCCCCGATCAGGGAACTCGGCAGGATGCGCGGCGAGTTCACGACGCAACCGGGACACGGCGGACCGCAGTTCCGCCACCCTCACATCCTCGCCACTGCCGGTCACTGGCCTCTGCCCCAAGCTCCGCAACCCAGCTCTCCCCCCTCACGCACACCGTCGCGCGCGAGACCCGGCCGCACCCCGTCGCACGACCGGCCGCCCCTGGCGCAGGTCGTCCGCCGGGGGTGGCGCGGGCCAGTAAACGCCAACGGTATGGCGAGCGCCACACCGAGGACCGAAATTCAGCCCCAAGGATTCCCCTACCGGCGGACGCCACCGGCCCCCGGTTGATGGGCACCCGCACGCCGGTTCGGGTATGCAGGGCACATGACACACGACCACCGGGGGCCCGCAGGCCGAGACGACGCGGAGACCGCAGGTCAGGACGACCGGCGGACAGGAGGGCGCAACGACCGGCGGGCAGGAGAGCGGGACGACCGGCCGCCTGCGGGCCGAGGTGACCGGCAGACCGCACACGACGGCGACCAACCGGCCGCCGAGCGGGGCACACAGGCCGCCGGCCAGGGCGTACACGGCGGCGGACAGGCCGTCAGCCAAGGCGCACCCGGCGGCGGACAGGCCGTCGACCAAGGCGCACCCGGCGGCGGACACGCCGCCGGCCAGGGCGCACAGAGCGGCGGCCCGTCACCCCGTATCGCCGCGCTCCTGCTCGCCGCGGGCGGCGGGCGGCGGCTCGGGGGGCGCCCCAAGGCGCTGCTCCCCCATCGCGGGCGCCCCCTGGTCGAACACGCGGTCGCGGTGCTGCGGGCGGCCGGCTGTTCGCGGATCCATGTGGTCCTCGGGGCGGAGGCGGCGACCGTACGCGCCCGGGCCGAACTGCCCGGCTGCGTCCTGGTGGACAACCCGCGGTGGGCCGACGGCATGGGCTCGTCGCTGCGCGCGGGACTGGAGTCGCTCGCCGGGACGGGCGCCGAGGCGGCACTGGTGTCGCTCGTGGACCAGCCGGGCATCGGACCGGAGGCCGTGGCCCGGGTGCTCGCCGCGTACCAGTCGGCCGGCGCGGGCAAGGCGCTCGTGGCCGCCGCCTACGGCGGGGAACGGGGCCACCCCGTCCTCTTCGGCGCCGAGCACTGGGCGGGCATCGCGGCGACTGCCACCGGCGATCGGGGGGCACGTGCCTACCTGAAGGCGCACGCGGAGGAGATCACGCTCGTCGAGTGCGGGGACGTGGCGCGGCCCTACGACATCGACACCGAGGCCGACCTCGCCCATCTCGAATGAGCGGTGCGTGAGCGGAGTGGCACCCAGCGCCGCCTTGACTCGACCCGGAGAATCTCGACATCAACAAAACATTGAACTTCCACCATGAGGAAACTAGTATCCACTGTTCAGAAGCGCTCTCGTGACCCAAGGGCGCTCCCAGCCCTACCCGGGTCGACTGACACCCGGTGCCACGCCCGCTGAAGGAAGTGACAGCTCATGTCCGCACCAGCGCCGTCCCCGCTGGCCATCGTCGACGCCGAGCCCCTGCCCCGCCAGGAAGAGATCCTCACCGACGCGGCCCTCGCCTTCGTGGCCGAGCTGCACCGCCGGTTCACGCCCCGGCGCGACGAGTTGCTCGCCCGCCGGGCAGAGCGCCGCGCGGAGATCGCCCGCACCTCCACGCTCGACTTTCTCCCGGAGACGGCCGCTATCCGCGCCGACGACTCCTGGAAGGTGGCCCCGTCGCCCGCCGCCCTGGACGACCGCCGGGTCGAGATCACCGGCCCCACCGACCGCAAGATGACCATCAACGCGCTCAACTCGGGCGCCCGGGTGTGGCTCGCGGACTTCGAGGACGCCTCCGCCCCGACCTGGGAGAACGTCGTCCTGGGTCAGGTGAACATGGCGGACGCGTACACCCGGAACATCGACTTCACCGACGAGCGCACCGGCAAGTCGTACGCGCTGCGCCCGAACGAGGAGCTGGCGACGGTCGTCATGCGCCCGCGCGGCTGGCACCTGAACGAGCGTCACCTCGTCGACGCCGACGGCACGCCCGTGCCCGGCGCCCTCGTCGACTTCGGCCTGTACTTCTTCCACAACGCCCAGCGGCTGCTCGACCTCGGCAAGGGCCCCTACTTCTACCTCCCGAAGACGGAGTCGCACCTGGAGGCCCGCCTCTGGAACGACGTGTTCGTCTTCGCCCAGGACTACGTCGGCATCCCGCAGGGCACGATCCGCGCCACGGTGCTGATCGAGACGATCACGGCCGCGTACGAGATGGAGGAGATCCTCTACGAACTCCGCGACCACGCCTCCGGGTTGAACGCGGGCCGCTGGGACTATCTGTTCTCCATCGTGAAGAACTTCCGTGACGGCGGCACCCGGTTCGTCCTCCCGGACCGCAACGCGGTCACGATGACCGCCCCGTTCATGCGGGCGTACACCGAACTCCTCGTCCGTACCTGCCACAAGCGCGGCGCGCACGCGATCGGCGGCATGGCGGCGTTCATCCCGTCCCGTAGGGACCCCGAGGTCAACAAGGTCGCGTTCGAGAAGGTCCGCGCCGACAAGGACCGCGAGGCGAACGACGGCTTCGACGGCTCCTGGGTGGCACACCCCGACCTCGTGCCGATCGCCATGGAGTCCTTCGACAAGGTCCTCGGCGACAGGCCGAACCAGAAGGACCGGCTGCGCGAGGACGTCCATGTCGAGGCCGCCGACCTGATCGCGGTCGACTCGCTCGACGCGAGGCCCACCTACGACGGCCTCGTCAACGCCGTCCAGGTCGGCATCCGCTACATCGAGGCGTGGCTGCGCGGCCTCGGCGCCGTGGCGATCTTCAACCTGATGGAGGACGCGGCCACCGCGGAGATCTCCCGCTCCCAGATCTGGCAGTGGATCAACGCGGGTGTCGAGTTCGAGAACGGCGAGAAGGCCACGCCCGAGCTGGCCCGCAAGGTCGCCGCCGAGGAACTGGCCGCCGTCCGCGCCGAGATCGGCGAGGACGCCTTCGCCGCCGGCCACTGGCAGCAGGCCCACGACCTGCTCCTCCAGGTCGCCCTCGACGAGGACTACGCGGACTTCCTGACGCTGCCGGCGTACGAGCGGCTGCGCGGCTGAGGCCCGCCGGACCTCACCGCTCCGAGTGGCCCAGGGTCTTTCCCGGGGCCACTCGGTCGCGTACGAGCTTCTTCACCGCCGTCGGCTCGGGGAATCCCTGCTCGCGGCGGTCCCAGACGACCTCGTCGTCGACCCGGACGACGAAGACGCCACCGGTGCCGGGCCTGAGGGACAGCTCCGTCAGCTCGGCCTCGAACGTCGTGAGCAGCTCCTGGGCGAGCCAGGCGGCGCGGGGCAGCCAGCGGCACTGGGTGCAGTACTCGATCGACACGCGCCGGGGGGCGGGGGACGCCGTGCCGGTCGCCGCGTCCGTCGTGTCCGTGCTGTCCGTCATCCGAGATGCACCGACCAATCCTGTTCCGCCGCCGGTTTGCCGTGCAGATCGGGGACCCGCTTGAGCCAGTCCGGGCGGCCTTGCTGTGTTCTCGCCGCGCGGAGCGCCTCCTCGGCGGCGAGTTCCTCCCGGGACGGGAAGTCCGTGGGGAGCCAGGACGCGGAGGCCCGCACGCGCGCGTGGAGGTAGTCGACGTACGCCGTGCGCGCCTCGTCGGGCGTCGCGAACCCGTCCTCGGCGGCCAGCCAGGCGTCGGGAATCTCCGCCACGATCCGCCGCAGCAGGCTCTCGGTGACCTTCGGCGCCAGCTCCGCGTCGGCGGCGCGGACGTCGGGTGCGTAGTGGCCGAGGGCGTGGTGCCGGAAGTCGTACGCCTTCGCGGGGTCCGAGGCGTCCCAGCGGTGGTGGAAGACGAGGGCGGCGCCGTGGTCGATGAGCCACAGCCGCGGGGGGACGGTGCCGAGGGTGGGCCAGACCATGAGGTTCGAGCTGTGGACCGTACGGTCGACGTTGACAGTGAGGGCGTCGAGCCAGACGATCCGGCCCGCCTCGACCGGATCCACGGGGAACGCCTTGGCGACCTCGGGGGTGAAGTCCTTCGCCCCCGGCAGATAGTCCATGCCGAGGTTGAGTCCCGCGCTCGCCCCGTGCAGCTCCCGTACCTCCTGGTGGGGCTCGTCGTCGGCGATCGCCGGGTCGAAGTGGACGAGGACCAGCTCCGAGAACCGCAGCCCGAGCGCTCGCGCCAGCTCCCCCACGATCACCTCGGCGACCAGCGCCTTGCGGCCCTGCGCGGAGCCGGTGAACTTCACGACGTAGGTGCCCAGGTCGTCGGCCTCGACGACGCCGGGGACGGAGCCACCGGAGCGCAGGGGCTCGATGTAGCGGGTGGCGGTGACCTCTCTCAGCATCTTCAAAGGCCCCACAGCTCCCTCCTCCCCAGCAGTCCGTCGACGGCGGTGCGCCCCACCGGCGCGGCCGCCGGGCTTCCGGCCTCCGGCCTGAAGTGAGCATTGTAACCAAGCGTGATCGGAGGGAGGTGGTTCAGCACGGCTCCGGATCACGGAAGGCCCCCAGCCCCCTGAGGATGAGATCCAACCCGAAGGAGAAGATCTCTTCGACAGGCACCGGCAACGCCTCCGCGATCGAGAGGACAGCGGGGAACTGTGCCGGATCCATCCCCCGCGGAGCAGCGACCGACCCCCCGTTGCGCCGCCCACCGCCGCCGTTCTCATGGTTGAGCTGTATCGCCAGGCCACATACGTAGCGAGCCGGCGTCACATACGCGCGCGCGTGGCCAGTGAGGCCTCGAATCCCGCCTTGAGCGGGACCGCGACACAGCGTGCCCGCAGCGCCATCGCGTGGGGGCCGACGGGAGTCTGCTCGGCCAGCAGCCGGGCGGCGTTCCCGTGCCGACCCAAGGCGCCGAACATGGCGTGTGCCACCGCCCTCAGAAACTGCTGCCAGCTCACCGAGGCCAGTTCACGGTCGTCCAGCTCGACGAGGCCGAACATGTGGTCCACGACCTGCGCCACGAGCTCTGCCCGGTTGCCGAAATGCCGGTACAGCGTCGCCGTACCCGAGCCCAGGCGCTCGGCCAGGGCCCTCATCGACAGCGCCTCCGCTTCCTCCTCGTCGACGATCCGGTCCGGTGGGACCGGCGGACGACCGGCAGCGCGGCGCACCGACTGATCCGTCTCCTCGCTCAGGACCACCGTGGTCGTCACACGCGGGGGCTTCCTCTTGACACGGCCACGATATCGGTAACAGTGTATCCATTATGAGTACCTGGTCTGAGCCCCAGCCCGATTCCCGGTTCGTCGAGGTGGACGGCCTGCGGATCCACTACAAGCGTGCTGGGCACGGCCCGGCACTCGTGCTGCTGCACGGCAGTGCCTCATCCCTGCAGCACTTCGACCGCGCGACGGATCTGCTGTCGGATTCGTTCGATGTCATCCGTCCCGACCTGCCGGGGTTCGGGCTGACGGGCCCGCGCAAGGACCGCGACTACCGCGTCCCGGCGTACGCCGCGACGGTGGCGGGCTTCGCGGAGGCGCTGGGCGTGCCGCGCTACGCGTTGGCCGGCAATTCCCTGGGCGGCAACATCGCCTGGAACGTCGCGCTGGATCACCCGGAACGGCTGACCGGCCTGGTACTGGTCAATGCCACCGGCTATCCGGAGAAGACGGTGCCCGCGGGGATGCGCCTGACCCGCAACCCGCTGGTGCGGCCCCTGCTGAGGCGGGTGATGCCGCGCGGGGCACTCGAACGCAACCTGCGCGCCGCCGTCGGGCCGCACTCGCGGATCGTGGACGACGCCATGGTGGACCGCGCCCATCAGCTCATGAGCCGCCCCGGCAACCGCTCGGCCTTCGTCGACTTCTGCAACACCGACCAGCCGGACCGCAGCGCGCGGATCCCCCGCATCACGGTGCCCACGCTGGTGCTGCGCAGCGCGAGCATCGACGGCCAGCACTTCGCCCGCGACATCCCCGGCGCCCAGGAGCTCGTCCACCCCCACGGCGGACATCTGCTGCCGGAGGAGGAACCGCAGTGGGTCGCGGACGCGATCGCGAAGTTCCTCGGCTCCTGCGCCGACACTCCCGCGAACTGAGGGCAAGGAGGCCCGTTCCATGAAGTACTTCGTCGCCTCGGGCGAGGACCGCAAGCTCACCGCCGACTCGCGCAAGGCGCTGCGCGGCAGTTTCATCGAGCTGTCCGACGGCGTCACCCACTACGAGTTGACGGGGCCCGAGGACGGGGATGTGGTCCTGATGGCGGGCGGTCTGACCATTCCGCTGTTCTACTGGGACGGCCTCGTCGGCGAGCTGCACGCCCGCGGGCTGCGCACGCTGACGTGCAGCGCCTACGGCCGCGGCTACTCCGACCGGGTCGAGGCGCGCTACGACGAGGCGCTGTTCACGCGGCAGCTGGCCGAGCTGACGGACCGGCTCGGCCTGACGGCGCGGCCCCTGCACCTGGTCGGCACCTCCATGGGCGCGCTGGTCGGCATGACGTACGCCGCCCAGTACCGCTCGTCGGTGTCCACGCTCACCATCGTCGGGCCCGCCGGTCTCGCGAAACCGCGGCTGGCCTCCCCCCACCGGCTGCTGCGCAGCGATCTGCTGGCCGGAGCGGTCGCCCGCCGTCGCGGTCTTCAGCTGCTCCAGGGGCACCTCGGGCACAACGTCCGCGACCCCGAGCTCGGCGCGAAACTGACCGAGATGGTCCTCGACGCCTTCCACTTCGAGGGCTCGCTGTACGCGGTCTTCGACACCCTCCAGCACCTGCCTGTCGCCGGCCGTGACGACCTCTTCCGGCGGACGGGAGCCCTGGGCATTCCGACGCTGCTGCTGTGGGGCGACGAGGACAACGTCACGCCGCTGGCGCACTTCGACACAGCGCGCGCTCTGCTGAAGCCTCAGAAACATCACGTAATTACCGAATGCGGGCACATGGCCCCCTTCGAACGGCCTCGCGACGTCGCCGATCAGCTCGCCTCGTTCGTGTCCGCCCGCACCGAAAGGCTCGACTCATGAACAGTCCGCAGGCCATCGACGTCCTGATCATCGGCGCCGGCCCCTCGGGCTCCGCCTTGGCGATCGACCTCGTACGCCGTGGACTCGACGTCCGGATCGTCGACAGGTCCCCCCACGCTTTCGACGGCTCGCGCGCCAAGGGCATCCAGCCCCGCAGCCTCGAAGTCCTCGAAGACCTCGGCGCTCTCGACGACGTGCTGGCCGGCGGCGACATCTATCCCAAGCTCGGGATCCACGCAGGGCCCATCGGTGTGCCGTGGAAGATGTTCCCCCACAAAGAGGCGACCCCGGACGTCCCGTACCCGAACACGTGGCTGATCCCGCAGTTCCGCACGGACCGCGCCCTGCACGCCCGGCTCAGTGAGCTCGGCCGCGGGGTCGAGTTCGGCAAGGAGCTGACCGAGCTGACGCAGGACGAGGACACGGTGGTCGCCAAGGTGGTGGGCGCGGACGGGGTCGAGGAGATCGTCGCCCGCTATGCCGTGGGGGCCGACGGCGGCTCCAGTGTGGTGCGCAAGCAGCTCGACATCGGTTTCGCCGGGACGACGGACGAGGCCGACCGCGTGCTGATCGTGGATGCCTCCGTCAGTGGCCTGGCCCGCAACCGGTGGCACATGTGGCCCGGCCTCGGCGGCAAGCTCATCGGCGCCTGCCCGCTCCCCGACAGCGACATGTTCCAGTGGATGATCCGGCTCACGCCCGACGAGAAGCCGCCCCAGGAGATCGGCGCCATCATCGACCGGATCCACTCCCACACCCGCAACCGGCACATCCAGCTGCACGAGATCCATTGGACGTCCGTGTTCCGGCCCAACATCCGTCTCGCGCAGCACTACGGCCGCGGACGTGTCTTCCTCGTCGGCGACGCCGCGCACGTCCACACCCCGGCCGGTGCCCAGGGCTTGAACACCGGTATGCAGGACGGCTACAACCTCGGCTGGAAGCTCGGCCAGGTCCTCGCCGGAGCCGACCCGGCCCTGCTGGACACCTACGAGGCCGAGCGGCAGCCGATCGCCGCCGGGGTCCTGGGACTGTCCACGGAGAAGTGGGGCGGCCTCGCCAGGCTCGACCCCTCCAGCATGAAGCGCGGCAAGGACGAGCAGCAGCTCGCCCTGACCTACTACGGCGGCCCGCTCGCCCCCGCCGGCGGCGACAGCGGCGGCACCAGCACGCTGCACGTGGGCGACCGCGCCCCGGACGCCCGACTGCTCGGCGCCGACGGCGCCGAGACCCGCCTGTTCACCCTCTTCCAGGGACCGCACTTCACCGCCATCGCCTACGGCCCCGGAGCCGCCCGGGACCTCGAACTCCTCGACTGGCCGACGACGGGCGCCCGGCTGGGGCGGCTCACCGTCGGATCGGCCGCGGGCGACGGCCGCGCCTTCTCCGACCCCACGAACACGCTGCGGAGTGCCTACGGCCTGACCGGCGACACGCTGCTGCTGATCCGTCCCGACGGCTACATCGGGCACATCGCCACTCGGGATTTCCTCACCACCACACAAGCCGCCGTGCGGGCGATGACGCCGCAGGCAAGGAGCCGCACCATGTCCCAGCCGAGCCACACCTCCCCCGGTTCGGGGGCCACTGAATGAGCCGCATACTGCTGCGCGAGGCGCAGGTCATCACGATGACGCCGGACCGGCCGGACGCCGAGCAGGTCGACATCCTCGTCGACGGTGAGACCATCGCCGCCGTCGGCGAAACCATCGAGGCGCCCGACGCCGAGGTCGTCGACTTCTCCGGCCGCGTCCTCATCCCCGGCCTGGTCAACGCCCATCTGCACACCTGGCAGACCGCGCTGCGCTCCGTGGGCGCCGACTGGACGCTGATGGAGTACCTCACCCACCTGCACGGCGAGTGCGTCGGTCAGTACACCCCGGCCGACATGCACATCAGCAATCTCGCCGGCGCCCTGAACCAGCTCAACTGCGGTACCACCACCGTCGGCGACTGGTGTCACAACGCCCTGTCGCCCGAACACGCCGACGCGGCCGTCGAGGGACTGGTCCGGGCCGGGATCCGCGCCGTCTTCCTGCACGGCACGCCCTACCGCTCGCCGGACACACCCCACCCGCTCGCCGAGATCGACCGGTTGCTCGACGGCCCCGTCCGCGACCACGGCCTCCTCACCCTGGGCATGGCACTCCAGGGGCCGCAGTACTCCTCCGCCGAGACCGCGGTGGCCGACTTCCAGGCCGGCGCGGAACGCGGCCTCGTCGTCTCGATGCACCAGAGCGGCGGCGAACCCTCACCCGGCTGGGAAGCCGTGCGCAACGCCGGGCTGTTCAGCCCCCTGACCAACGTCGTGCACGGATCCGACCTGCCCGAGGACTGGCTGAAGACGCTCGTCGAGGCGGGTGTCACCTTCACCGCCACCCCGGAGAACGAACTGGGCCAGGGACACGGCACACCCATCACCGGATCCCTGCTGCGCCTGGACGCGGCACCCTCCCTGGGCACGGACATCGACACCGCCGTACCCGGCACGGTCCTCACCGCCGCCCGGATCGCCCTGGCCCACCAGCGCGGCCTGGACCACGCCCACCACCGGCGGACGACCGGCATGTACGCCAACACACCGTCCGTCACCGGCAAACAGGCGCTCGCCTGGGCCACGGTCGAAGGAGCGAAGGCACTGGGCCTGGCGGACAAGGTGGGCCGGATCGAGGTGGGCATGCAGGCCGACCTGGTCGCCGTCGACGCCCGGGCGCTCAACCTGTGGCCGGCGCACGACCCGGTCGCCACGGTCCTGCACGCCGACATCGCCAACATCGAAGCCGTGATGGTCGCCGGCATCTGGCGCAAACGCGATCACGTCCTGCTCGCATCCGGCCTCGACGAGGTCAAGGACCAGCTACGCGAGTCCGGAGAGCGGCTGCTGCGCGGCATCATGCCCGCGGGCTCTCCCGGCTGACCTACCGCAACGGCCCCCACGCAGGAACCGCGCGCCGACGCGCACGACACCCGTCCTCGTCGGCGCGATGGCCACGCGCCCTCAGAACCGCACCCCGCGGCCTCGTTCCCCCAGCGACCGCACGCGGAGGCGATCACCAACCTGTCCGTCCGGGCTGGGCAGTTGACCACGCCAAGGTCTGCGAAGGCAGCCGCAGCCCGCGACGTAGTGGCCGGGACGGTCTTGCGGGTCCCAGCCCTTCGTACTGCCGCTCGACAGGGCCGATGGCGCGAGCCGGCCCGCTATCGCCGCGGCCTCTTGTCCGGCCGAACCTCACCTCTCTCGCCAGTCGGGCGCTTGTTTCCTCAACCGATCGTCCGGACCTTTGAGCGTGAAGAGCGCCTTCTCGACGACGTTGCAGGCACTGGATGGCGCATCATCGGCTGGGGCGACCCCCCAGGGAAATCATTGTCGCCTCGCGGCCAGCACCTTGCAGAGACTGTCTTGCGGGCGACTTTCGTGACTTTCGCCGAAATGGGACGGCGTCCGACACGCCCTGACGCAAGGTCTGACGTCCTGGAGGACGTTGAAGGTGTCGCCCGCCCCTTGTTCCGGCGCAAGCCCATCCTCCTCGTTCGTCCAGACAACTACGTCTACGCGAGCCTGTCTCGCGAGCGCCTGGAGGAGGTCCTGGATCAGTTGGCGCGGCAGATCGCGCCCGGATGGGGCGCAACGTCGTAGCTCTCGTCCCGTCATCTTTTCCTCCGCGGGGACGCCACCCAAGGCTGTCCACCCCGGCGACCCGCCAGGAGGGTGCACCGATACTCGCGATCAGGTGCGGAAGCGCGGAGCCGATGGTCAGGGCGGCTGTCAGGGTCCCGGAGGCACGCCCGCGGACCGGAGGCGGTCAGCCTCGCCCTCATGGGATACACCGCGGCCAGGCTCGCGCCCGTGAGCGCCCGGAGTGCGATTCCGGCCCCCCGGGCCGTGGGCCGCCGTCGCGAGCGCGAGTGTCGACGCGGCGGCGCCCAGGGCACCTGCGGCAAGCGCCAGGCGCGGGGGCCGACGGTCGGCGAGACGGAAGACGCTTGAGACAGTCGCGCCCAGTACGAACCCGATATGGACCGAGGTCGTGAGCCACACGACCTCACCCGTGTTGCGCCGCCACTCTGCCGCCAATGCCGGGCTGATCGCGGTGCCCGAGAGACACACCGACAGCCCGAGGACTTGCACGAGCGCGAAGGATCACCACCCCCCGTGCATCGAAGGCTCGCTGCTCCACCTCGCACGAAGGCGACTACGCCTGCTTCACCGGAGACTTGCCCTACACCCTCCTCAGCGGCAACAGCAGCGCACGCGGCGCTCTCCTGAGGCACTGCCCGGCCGATCGCGCGCCCGCATCCCCTTCCTCCTGATCGGTGGCTGATCTCCGCCGCAAACCCCGTGCTGCCGGAGGGAGTACAACGATGCAGCCGTTCCAGCGCAGAGCACCGGAGTATCGAGTCAGGAGACCTGACCTCTCCTCAACCTCACGCCTCCGCAGGCTGTGTCGTACCAGGAGTTCGGAAGCAGCTGCTGGTCGGTGTGCGACACCGCTCTCGAACAGCGGGGCGAGGGATCGCCCGACGTCGGCTGAAGATCGCCTCTCACCCGCTCAGGAGGCCGCGGACCGCACGATGGCGCGGGCCGCGGCACGCCCCTCGGGAGCGGGGACGAGCGGGTAGACATGGACCGCCCCGTCGCACACGATGACGTTCACGGCCACCCCTTCCGCAGCAGCCCGTTCTTCCAGGCGCCGGACGTCCGGGTAGAACAAGTCGCGAGTGCCGATGTAGACGTCGATGGGCGCCAGGGGGGCAAGCGGGCCATTGACGGGACTGAGCCGGGGTTGGGCGGGGTCGTCCCCGCCTGCCCAGCCACGTCCTGCCGCGAGCAGGCCGCTGGTGGTGAGAAAGGGATCTCGGGCTTCGACCTCGGGAATCGTGGGGTTGGTCAGCGTCAGATCCAGCCAGGGGGAGATCAGTACCACTCGGGCCGGCTGGGGCAGACCCGAGCCGACCAGGCTCTGCGCCACGCCCAGAGCCAAGCCCGCGCCGGCGGAGTCGCCCATGATCGTGACCTGGCCGGCGTCCAGGTCGCTGAGCAGTTCGCGGTAGACGGCAGTGACGAAGGGATACGCGTCACGGTAGGTGTACTTCGGCGCCAGCCCGTAGTGCGCCACCTCGACCCGTACACCGGCATCCGCGAGCTGCGAGATCAACTGCCAGTGCTGGGGCGAGAGGTGTTTGATGTAGGCGCCGCCGTGCAGATAGACGACCGCTCGCTCCGCCCGGCGCCCGCGCGGACTGACGGTGTGGCATGCGAACCCGTCGATGCTGCGCGATCTCACGTCGTGCCGCTGTACCAGTTTGGCGGGCGGACGAGGTGGCTCCTTCGACGCAGCCACGGGGTCCGGGGCCGTCTTGCCCTTAAGGGCCAACCGCATGAACGCGGCGACTACGTGCATCTGGGGACTGCTCATGTCCGGCTCTCCTTCTTGGCACCGCGATGCCGTCAGCTTCTCGGAGGTTGTCACATGTGCAGGACCGGTCTGACCAGCCCTGCTCCGTAGGCGAAAGCCACCGCCTGGACGCGGGTCCGGGCAGCGATCTTGGCGAGGATGCGACTGACGTGTGACTTGATCGTGGTTTCGGCCAGATGCAGGTCCTCGGCGATCTCTCCGTTGCTCCGACCCGATGCGACGCGGGCGAGAACGTCACGCTCGCGTCTGGTGAGGTGGTGGAGCCGGCCGCTGTCGTCGTGGTTCCGGTCCGGGACGGGACTGTGCAGGCGGTGAGCGAAGGTGTCGAGGAGTCTGCGGGTCAGACCCGGCGCGATGACGGCGTCGCCGACGAGGGTCAGTCCAGGTTGTCGTTCGAGGATCATGCGCACGGCAAGGCGTTGCAGGGGCTCGTCGTCGACGATCAGCGGGGTGGTCATGGTGCTGGTTCTTTCGGGGAGGGGGATGGAGCGGCGGTACGGGTGTGTACGGCGCTCCCCGAGTACGCGCCCTACTCGTGGGCGATGTGTGCGCGGTGTTCGGCGAGTACGTCCAGTCCGAAGTCGGAGGTCAGGTCTCGCCACACCGAGTGGGCGTGGTTGGCGTACCGCTGGGTGTTGTCGTACTCGATGAGAACGCGAGGGTCCTGCACCCGGTAGTAGTGCGGTTCCCCGGCGTCCGTGCTGCCCGCCCAGCCGAAATGCACCGCGTCGAGGACGGTGTCAGAGGCGTAGTGGGTGTCGTAGGCGTCTGCGAGGAACTCGGGTGCCCGTCCGGTGTAGAGGGTGACGAGTCGGCGCAACAGGTGCCGCTGCTCGTTGTTCAGGTCGCGACCGCCGATGCCTCCGGGGGGAATCGTGATGGCCACGCGGGCGTGATCGTTCTCGGTGTATCCGCTGCCCGCTTCCGCCCGGCGGTCGATGTCGTTGACAAGCCGGTCCAGCTCAGGGTCGGCGAACCGGCCGCGCCACAGGTCCTGCATGTGCATCATCGTGTCGCCGTGTTCGACGCGTGGGCGGTTGCCGGAGACGATGTCCGAGACCGCTGACGGGTGGAGCAGGGCGCTGTGGAGTTGGCCCGGGTCCAGACTGCGGACCAGTTGGCGGGCCGTCTCCTCAGGGCCTTGCAAGGGCCGCAGGGTGCCTCCGATCAGCTCGGTCGTGGCCGGGTCGGCACCGATGAAGCAGGGGGTCGTGGAGACGAGCCGGCCGGCGACGACGAGGTTGTTCAGGGAGATGTGGTGGCCACCGAACCGCCATGCCCAGACTCGGTCGCCGGGGCGGCCGAAGATCCTCAGCCAGTACAGGCCGGGGTCCCGTCCGCGCTGCCGGCCCCAGTGGACCCGCCACCCTTCCAGCTGGTCCAGGACGTTCTCCAGTCCCATCACGGTGGTGACCGTGGCGTAGCCCGGGACGGACAGTCCGGTGGCCACCAGTCGCATGGCCAGGCTCTGTTGGCGGGCGTTCTGGTCCCGGACGGCGAGCCCGCCGTGTTCGGTGGGGGTGTAGAACCAGCGCAGCCGCTCGGCCTCCGCATCCGGGTGGAGCGGGGAGTCGTAGGCGGCGAGCGGGAGTTGGTCCTCGCTCAGGCTGTCCAGCCAGGCGGTGGCAGTGTCGGCCATGGCGGCCGCCGCCTTCTCCCGCCCGGCTGCCAGGGCGGCGGCGGGCACGGTGCCCTCTCGGTCACCGGTCACCGGTGGACTCCGGGTCCTCGGAGATGTCGAGCATGACCTTGATGGCGTTGCCCCGGCGCTCGGCGTAGGTGTCGAACGCCTCGGCGACGTCCGGCAGCCCGAAATGGTGGGTGACCAGTTCCGCGGTGCGCAGCCGACCCCGGGCGGCCAGGCCCACGGAGCGGGCCAGCGAACCGGTGCCCTCGCCGCGGACCGTCCGGATCGAGATGCCGTTCATCACGGCGTGGTTGAGGTCGGCCCGTACGGGCTCTTCGAAGAAGCCGACGAGGACGACCTTCCCGGACCGCTTGGCCATGTGCAGCGCGTCGTCCACCGCGCTCGGGGCGCCGGAGCACTCCAGGACGATGTCGGCGCCGATCCCGTCGGTCGCCTCCCGAACCGCCGCTACGGCGTCCTCCTCCCGGGAGTTGACGACCAGGTCCGCGCCGAAGGACTTGCCGATGGCGAGCCTGGCTTCCCGCGTGCCGGCCAGGGCCACGGTCCTGGCCCCGAGTTCACGTGCGACCTGTACCGCGAGCAAACCTATCGGTCCTGGGCCGATCACAGCGACCGTGGATCCGACGAGCAGGGCGTCGAGCACGTCGAAGGCGTGCATCACGGTGCCCACGGTGGTGAGGACGACCGCGGCGTCGAAGTCCACGGTGTCCGGCAACCGGTGGAGGGTCGCCACGTGGTTGAGCGCGTACTCCGCGAAGCCCCCGTTGACGGTCATCCCCTGCACGCGGTGCCCGGTGTGCCGCAGGCCGTAGTTGAGGCAGTCCGTGTAGGCCCCGGCCAGGCAGTTGGCGCAGCGCATGCAACCGCGGTGGGCTTCCGTCACCACCCGATCGCCGACCCGGAGCTCGTCCACGGCGCTGCCCACCGCGGCGACGACGCCGGCGTACTCGTGGCCGGGTACGAACTCGCCCGCGGCCGGGCCGCCGTCCTTGAAGAAGTGCCGGCTGCGGATCTTCAGGTCCGTTCCGCACAGGGACGCCCTGCGGACGTGTACCAGAACGTCTTCCGGTCCCACCCGCGGCACGGGCAGCGTCGTGACGGCGAGGGTGCCGGGCTCGCACAGCACAGCGGCCTGCATGGTTTCCGGCAAGGACATAGGGGCCTCCGATTACGGCCATGAACATGCGTCGGGAATCGACGGGCCGAAACGGCCCTGTTCCCCACCTCATCCTGCACGCCGGAAACGCCTATTCCCTATGCGCGGCACATAGGCATCCCTTATGCATGTCGCGAGAGATTCCTATTGGATACCCACCACAGCCTCGTGGCAGTGTCATGTGGAAACGACGGACGTAGCCGTCGGCCGTACGGTCGGGGAACGGGGCCACCGCCCAAGGAGCGAAGCTGTGGATCTGGGAATTTCGGGCAAGACCGCGCTCGTACTGGGCGGAGGTGGGGGTCTCGGCGGCGCGATCGCCCAGACACTCGCCGCGGAAGGGGCCGCTGTCGCCGTCGCGGACATCAACCCACAGGCCGCCGAGCGCACCGCCGAGGCGGTGGCCGACGCGGGCGGGAAAGCCGTGCCCCTGGAATGGGACCTCGCGGACCTGGGCGCGATCGACCAGCACCTCGCGGCAGCCGAAGGGGCGCTCGGTCCCGTGGACATCCTCGTCAACAACACGGGAGGGCCGCCGCCCTCGCCGGTTGCGGGGCAGGACCCTGAACTCTGGCTGAAACACTTCCAGTCCATGGTGCTGTCCGTCATCGCGATCACGGACAGGGTCGTGCCGCTGATGCGGAGCCGCGGCTGGGGCAGGGTCATCACCAGCGCCAGCTCGGGGGTGATCGCCCCCATCCCCAACCTGGGGCTGTCCAACGCCTTGCGGGGCAGCCTGCTCGGCTGGTCCAAGACGCTGGCCCGGGAAGTCGCGGCCGAGGGCGTCACCTGCAACGTGGTCGTTCCGGGACGGATCGGCACCCAGCGGACCAAGTTCCTCGACCAGGCCAAGGCCGATCGGGAGGGCAGGGCCGTCGCGGAGACGTCCGCCGAGAGCGTCGCGTCGATCCCTGTGGGCCGCTACGGCGAACCGCGGGAATACGCAGCCGCCGTCACCTTCCTCGCAAGCGCCCAGGCCTCTTACATCACAGGCTCGGTCATTCGCGTCGACGGCGGACTCATCGCCAGCCTCTGAAAAAGACATCGGATTTCTGAGGAGGCAGAACAATGGCACCCCTGGACCGCAACACCCATGGCGTTTTCGCCATCGCGCCAACGCCCTTCAGCGAGGAAGGCACAATCGATTTCGACTCACTCAGCCGACTCGTCGACTTCTACGGTGACGTCGGCGTCACCGGACTGACCCTCCTGGGCCAGATGGGCGAAGCACCCAAGCTGTCCCACGAGGAAAGCGTGCGCATCGTCCAGCAAGTCATCAAGCGCACCGATCTGCCGATCATCGTGGGCGTCTCCGCACCCGGCTACGCCGCCATGCGGGCTCTCGCGGTCGACGTCATGTCAGCCGGCGCCGGCGGCGTCATGATCGCCCCGCCGAACACGCTGCGGACTGACGACCAGATCGTGAGCTACTACGAGGGAGCGGCGGGCGCCATCGGCGCGGACGTGCCGTTCGTGATCCAGGACTATCCGCTGTCGTTCTCCGTCGTCATGTCCCCTGCCGTCATCGCCCGCATCGCGAACGCCGCGCCCGGGTGCGTGATGCTCAAGCACGAGGACTGGCCGGGCTTGGAGAAGATCAGCGCACTCCGGCAACTCGAAGCCGATGGAGCGATGCCCCGCCTGTCGATCCTGTGCGGAAACGGCGGCCTCTTCCTGGACTTCGAGACCGAACGCGGAGCCGACGGAGCGATGACGGGCTACTGCGTTCCCGAGCTCCTCGTCGACGTGGTGCGCCACACCACGGCCGGCGACCGTGACGCCGCCCATGACGTCTTCGACGCCCACCTGCCCCTGCTGCGCTACGAACAGCAGCCGGGCATCGGCCTGGCCGTGCGCAAGTACGTCATGAAGCGCCGCGGAATCCTGGCCTCCGACACCCAGCGCAAGCCCGGGTCCGTACTCTCGGCGCGTGCCCGCACCGAGGTCGACTACCTGCTGTCCAGGCTCACCCGCAAGGACAGCAGGGTCGCACTCTTGGCATGACGCACAGGCGACACGCCTCAGCACAGCGGTACGGCACCACGTAACTTGATCACATGCAGCTACGTCAGCTGGAGTACTTCCTCGCGGTCTGGGAGGCGGGCTCCTTCAGCGGAGCGGCTGCGCGGCTCTATGTCACCCAGCCTTCGCTCTCCCAGCAGATCGGGGCCCTGGAGAAGGAGCTGGGCGCGGTCCTGCTGGAGCGCGGTCGGCAAGGGGTGACGCTGACTCCCGCGGGCCGTGCCTTTCTGCCCCGTGCGCAGGACGTCGTCCGTGCGGTTCAGGACGCGCAGGACTCGGTGCGCGAGGTGGTGGAGGGCCGTCAGGGCGACGTCCACGTCCTGACCGTACGGTCCGTCGCCTCGGGGATCCTGCCGCCGTCCGCGGCGCGCTGGCACTCGACGTACCCCTCCACCGTGCTGAGACTGCACGACTACTCCCACCGCCGGGACCTCGAAGAGGCCATGCGCAGCGGCCAGGGCGACATCGCGGTCGGTCCACGGCCCGACCCGTGGGAGGGGCCCGTCATCTCCCTGGGATACGAGGAGATGGTGGTGACCGGCTCGGCCGAATACCCGGCGGGGACAGCGGCTGATCCGGCCGAACTGGCCGCAGCCGACTGGGTGCTCTACGAGCGGGAACAGGGCATGAGCGAAGTGGTGGACCGCCTGACAGGGCACCTCGGGTTCACGCCGCGCGCCGTCGCCCGCACGGGCCAGGTCTCCGCGGCGCTTCTGTTCGCGGTCGAGGGAATCGGCGTGACGGTGACACCGGAGAACGCGGTGCCGCTGCGCTGGTCGAGGCACGCCCGGCGGATCGGGCCCGGCTGTTTCCGGGAGCTGGTGGTGTTCAGCAGAAAGCCCCCCTCCCAACTGGCCGAACGGTACCGGGACATGCTCACCCGTTTGGAGCTGCCGCTCACTGCTGAACGGGATCTGCCCGAAGAGGCACTCCGCTTCTAGCGGCAGGATGCCGTCCGGTGCGGGCCGCACCGATGAGCGCCATGTGGTCCTCGACACGAGCAGTCACAGCCGCCTGCATCCGCCACAGCCTGGACGGTGCCCTGGGCGAACCCGTGCCGGGCGATCAGCGATCACGGAGGCAGCGGCGTCGGTCAACGCACCGTCCACCTCCTCGCCGCTCACCTTCGCATTTGACTTCACGATGAGAGGTGACCATTCTGGTTACACCATAACCGAAATGGTCACCCCGAAGGATGTGCGCACCATGACGAACGACGACGAGCCCGCAGGAAGCAGGCTGGGGCCGCGGTTGTGGCTGCCCCCGGCAGTCATCGTCACCGTGGTCATGGCTGCCCTGGCAGCGTTGTATCTGGGGTCGACGGTCAACTCCTCCCAAGAGCTCAACGACTTTCCCGTAGCGGTCGTCAACGCCGACACCGGAGCCACCACCCCATCGGGGCAGCGCATCGACGTCGGCGAGCAGATCTCCGACAGCCTGCGCAAGGGGGTCGACGACGACAATTTCGATCTACGCTTCGTCAGCCTTGCCGCAGCGAAGGAGGACATGGGCAAGGGGAAGCTCTACGGCGCGATCGTTCTGCCCTCGGACCTGAGCAGGAAGCTGGTGGCTCTCACGGAGAGCGCGGCGACCGGTGGGGCCGCACAGCAGCCCGCGGTCACCGTGTACACCAATCCCCTCGCGAACACTTCCAGCGCGTCCGTCGTCAATTCCTTCGCTTCTCAGGCGCTGGCCGAGGCGAACCAAACGGTGGGCAAGCAGCTGCTTGCCACCGCGACGCAGGCCGGGGACAAGGCGGCATCCGGCAGCCAGTCCGTCACAGGAACGGCACGCATCGTTCTGTCCGAACCGATGCTGGTGCACGTCACGCCGTTCAAGGAGGTTCCCGACGGGACCGGCGGCGGCCTCTCGGCCTTCTACTACGCCCTCCTGCTGGCGCTGGCCGGGTTCACGGGCTCCCTGATCGCCACCAATCTCGTCGACTCCCAGCTCGGTTTCACTCCGTCGGAGATCGGGCCGCTCTACCGCATGGAAAGCCCCTCTGGTCGCAGCCGCCTGGCCACCCTTGTTCTGAAGTGGGGAATCATGGCGGGTATCGCGGTGCTCGTCAGCAGTGTCTATCTGGGGATCGCGGACTGGACCGGCATGCCGCTGGACCATCCAGGGGAGCTGTGGCTGTTCAGCGTGCTGAGTATCTCGGCCGTCGCAGTGGTCGCCCAGGCGGTTCTCGCCCTGCTGGGCGGTCTGGGCATGGTGGTCAACCTCTTCCTCTTCGTCGTGCTGTCGATCCCCAGCTCCGGGGGTACGACACCGCTGGAAGCCATGCCCCCCTTCTTCCGCTTCCTCAGCTCGTTCGAGCCCATGCACCAGATCTATCTGGGTACGCGCTCGATTCTGTACTTCGGAGCCACCTGGGACTCGGGGCTGGCGCGTGCCGTGTCGGCCTCCGTGATCGCGCTTGTCCTCGGCCTCCTCGTCGGGGCCCTCGGTACTCGTGCCTACGACCTCAAGGGGCTGACCAGGAAGCACAGCGCCCCTGCCGCCGCCGGGCAGTGACGGACAGACTCCGCTGGGGAGGTTCCACAGCATCCCCGTAGGCTCACCACGAGCGGTTGCTCAACTCGTCTGCCGCGGGCACTGCAGCGTTGGGTGCCCGGGGCGGACGGCTTTCCTCGCGCGGGCACCGGTGGGCCGGTTCGGCCGGCGCATTCACCCTTGGCCGGGGCCGGCGGGTCGATCACGAGTCCCTGACAGCCTCGCTCCATGCCGCCCGGGATGACACCGTGGGCGGGCGGCCTCACATCCGCATCGTCCTGGCTGGTCAGGCGTCGTCGCGCAGCTGGGCAAGCCCGCTGAGAAGAAGTTCGAGTCCGAAGGAGAACTCGTCCTCGATCGGAACGGGCATCGACCCGGCGACGGTGACCGTTGCGGGGAACGAGGCTGGATCGACGCCCTGAAAGACGGCGGACAGTTGCGCGTCGTCGAGTTGCCCGCCGCCGCCGTGACCGTTGGACTGTATGGCGAATCCGAGAACGTAGCGGGAGAGGGTGGCAAAGGCGTGCGCGGCCAGTCGCGGCGGGAAGCCGCTGTCGAGCAGCGCCGCGACACAGTGTTCCCGCAGCGCCATGGCGTTCGGCCCCAGGGGGATCTCTTCGACCATCAGGCGCGCCGCGTTCCGGTGCCGGGCCAGGGCCTCGAACATGGTGTGCGCGACCGTCCGCAGCGCTTGCTGCCAGCCCATCGCGAGGAGTTCGTCGCCCTTCAGTTCCACGACGCCGAACATGCGGTCCACGACATGGGCGACCAGCGCTGCCCGGTTGTCGAAGTGCCGGTACAGCGTCGCCGTGCCCGAGCCCAGGCGCTGGGCCAGCGTCCGCATCGAGAGAGCGTCGGCCCCTTCATCGTCCACGATCCGCAGTGCGGTAGAGACGATGCGCTCCAGCGGCACGGGCGGACGCCCCGGGCGCCGAGCCGATGCCTTGGTCGCTCGCACAGGACCAGCTGCTGCCACTGAACGTCCACCTCCTCGGCCAGCACCATAACAGCAACACCGTATCCAGTATGAAGATCGCCGGTTGGGCATGGAGCGACGGCGCCCCCTCCGGTCAGCCCATCGACGACCGCTCGTCCGAGGTCAGCGACCGCTCCGATACCGTCCTGGACGTCACCCGGACTGTCCGCTGGTCGAGTTGCCTCGGCAACGAAACCACCGTCGTCCCCGTCCCAGGCGCCCTCCACGACGTCCTGCTGTCCCGCCACAAGCCAGCGAACACGCCTGCACCGTGATCGGCGACTGGCTGCACCGGCAGTAGTTGTCTGCCGCCGTGCCGCACGGGCACCCAACCCCGGCCGAACTGCACAAGTGACGCAGCATTGCCTCAGCCGACGCTGCGCACTGGTCGCCGGGCCCGTTGTTCCGTAATGCGGCGCCGGCTACCCGTCTCAGTGACTCAATCACCCGTGCGGGCATCGCCGTTGCCCCTGTGGCCCAGTGCGCCAAGGCCCGCGGCGATCACCACATCGGTGCGCTCGGTCCACCTGGCCTCACGGTTCGCCATCATCGTGACGGTCACAGCACCGATCGCGGACACCACCCGCACATGCCGTTCCTCATCGGTCCAGACATCGGGATCGAAGGCTTCCATCAACATGCGCTGCGCCCCGGACAGGCGCTCCATGATCTCGGGCTCTCGCGTCAGCCAGAAGGCTCCGGCCATGAGCGCACCAGTCCCCGGCCACTCCTCGATCAGCTCGACCAGCGCACCGAGCAGGGCGGCATCCCGCTCGAACCCGACCGGGAGGCCCTCACCCGCAGCCGCCACTCGCGCGGCATGTTCCTCCGCGCGAGCCACCACGGCGTCCTGGATCCGCTCCTTCGAGCCAAAGCGCTTCAGCACAGCCGCCTTGGAGTAGCCGGCACCGTCAGCGATCGCCTGCACGGGGCCCTGAGCGAACCCGTGCCGCGCAAACACGAAGGCCGCCACGTCGATCAGGGCACGATCGATCTCCTCGCTGGTGGGCCTCACGGTTGACTTCATGACCGAAGGTTAACGTTTGGGGTCGCACGGGCCGCCTGACAGCGGGCGGCCCGGCCACGCTCACCGAGCGCCGCGCGCGGGTCAGCCGCACCACCCAGGGACACAGGCCTCGATCCCGTCACGACAGTAGCGCGACGAAGTCAACCGTACCCAGATCACCCCTGGCGTGAGCTCGATGCGGACGCCGGCGCTCTCTCTGAGGACGAAGACGCTGTCGGTGCGTGCCCGCCATTCCGTGGGCACGGCGTAATAGCGCCCGCCACGCTCCACGATGAGCCGCAGTCCCTCGTAGCGGTGGCGGAGGTGGGTGCCCGCACCCAAGTCCCGGTGGCGCAGCCCGGGCGCCCATGACGAGAGGCCGAGTGACCGGGCGCTGTGAACGACCAGGCCGGTGCGAAGGATCACCGCTCGAGCGTCATGTCTGGCGTGCCGCTCGCCGAGTTGGCCGGAGACGAGGGTGACAGTCCACAGCAGGAACGGCCCGGCAGCGAGAACCAGCGACGCGGTCTCCCAGGCGTTCCCGTGGCGACCGGAGCCGGTTTGCCCTACTAGGCCGAGCAGCAGGCCGAAGCCTACGAAGAGGGGGCCCACCCAGCGGTAGGGCACAAGTACCTGCCACCGCCACCACAGGATGAGCAGTAGTACACCTGCGGCCACGACAATCAGATAGCGGCGGGTCGGCGCCGATACGCCGCGCTCGACAGCGTGCGCCAGCGCCCCACGTCGCCTTGGCCTACGGCCGGCGACCGCGATGACGAAGTGCAGTACTTGCGGCGCCCACAAGGACTGGGAAGGTCGCCAAGTGCAGGCTGTGCAGGACGAATTCCCCGAAGCCGAAACCGAGCGCGAAGGGGGAAAGGTGAAAGTAGCCGTAGTACGCGCTGGTGTAGATCACGCCCACGTAGAACATCAGCGCGGTAATGAAGGATGCCTGCGCAACCACGATGTTGATGAGTGCTGTCGGCGATGCCGCACGCCGAGCTGGGCTGAAGCGAACTGACTCAGATCCGCTACTGGCGTCCCGGTGATCGCTACCGTGTCCGATCAAGGCCCGCGCGCTCCAGCGCCCTGATCATGGCGGGCCGGTCCAGCTCACGCCAGTCGGGTTCGTTGACGAGGGACATCAGAAGGTCGGGGGTGAGCCGGTGGGTCTCGGCGTGGGTCAGCAGGGTCTCGGCGTCGTGGGCCGGCATGGCGCCGTGGTCCTCGTCGGCGATCGTCCTCAGCACGTCCTTCCGGTCGACGAAGCGGCTCATGCCGCAGTCGAGTCCGTCGTCGTGCAGGGTCGCCGGGTACGGGGCACGTGCCCAGGTGCCGTTCTCGTACCAGTAGACGCAGCCGAGCTGCCAGCCCTTCAGCAGGTCCTGGAGCCACTCGTGCGGGAGCCAGTCGGGGGCGCCGACGAGCATGTCGACCGGCGGTTCGTGCCACTTGACCCCGCTGGACTCGTCCTCGCCGAAGAGCACGTACCGCCCCTCGCCCCGCTGTTCGAAGGTCCACCAGGTGCAGCCGGAGTCGTCCAGGTGGAGTCCCTCGTCGTCCACCCAGGTCCCCGTGCGGTGATGGCCCTCCCCCTCGTCCGCCGTGGTGGCCTCCAGCACGGCCACGAGCGACCAGCGCGCCCACAGCACCTCGGCGGGCGGAAGATCGCCGGGCACTCCCGGCCGCTCGATGGTCATGGTTCGCCCCCGTGTTCGACATGATGGTCGGCATCGATCCTGATCAGGGGTCAGGCTCTCATGGGCCGCCCGGTCCACGAGCGGCGGCCGAGCGCTGCTCGCGTCTACCGGGCGTCCCGCCTCCGTTCGCGCAGCCGGACCGCCACGAACACGACGGCGGCCAGTGCGACGAGCGCGACGACCGGCTTCTGGGGCGCCCGCGTAGGCGTCCACGTCCTGCCAGTTGGCGCCCAACAGATAACCGGCCGTGACGAAGCCGGAGTTCCAGATCAGGCTGCCGAGGGCGGTCAGGGACAGGAAATGCGCCATCGGCATGCGTTCGACGGCCCGCCGGCAGGAAGACCAGGCTGCGGAACAGGGGCACCATCCGACCGTGAGGACGCCGTGCACGGTTCCACCGGGTCGACAACGCCCGCTCCCGCACCCGCGGCGGCACCGGACTGGGCCTCGCCATCACCGCCGCGATCCTGGAGGGCCACGGCGGCCGCGTCGAACTCAGAACGGCCCCGTGCGAGGGCACACGCTTCACCGTGCTGCTCGCGCCACGCTGAGGCGGCCCGTCGGATGCGGCCCCGGCTGAGCCGTCGTGGGCGTCGGTCCGGGCGGTCGCGGCGGGATCCACCCGAGGGGATGGATCATCCGGCCATTCGGCCCGTTACAGGCCTTTCGGGTGCGCGGGTGCGGAACGGCACGACTACTTTCCGCTGGGCCGGTTACGCACGGAGTGACGACGACCGGCCTCCGAAGGGGCTGTCCCCTCCGCGCCCCCGAAGCCGCCCGTCCCCACGACCGGAGTGATCCTCGGCTCTCCCCCGCTGGACTTCCACGTCACCGACAGCTACTTCGTCGTGGCGCACTTCCATTACGTGCTCTTCGGCACGATCGTCTTCGCGATGTTCGGCGGCTTCAGTTTCTGGTGGCCGAAGATGACCGGCACCATGCTCGACCACCGGCTGGAGAAGGTCCACTTCTGGACGCTCTTCGTCGGCTTCCACACCACCTTCCTCGTCCAGCACTGGCTGGGCGCCGAGGGCATGCCCCGCCGGTACGCCGACTATCTGGCCGCCGACGGTTTCACGGCCCTCAACACGGTCTCCTCCATCGGCTCCTTCCTCCTGGGCCTGTCGACCCTGCCGTTCCTCTACAACGTCTGGAAGACCGCCCAGACCGGCAAGAAGGTCGAGGTCGACGACCCTTGGGGCTACGGCCGCTCCCTGGAATGGGCGACCTCCTGTCCGCCCCCGCGCCACAACTTCGTCACCCTGCCCCGGATCCGCTCCGAGTCCCCCGCCTTCGACCTGCACCACCCCCGGCTCGCGCGGATCGAGCAGCGGGCGAACGAGGGCAGGCGGGACGCCGTCGACGCCGAGAACCACAAGGGCGAGCCGCGGTGAGGCGCGACCGGTGCACATCGCCGTACCGGGAGGACGAGAGCGGGCATGAGAGCGGACACGAGAGCGGCTGCGACACGGGGCACGACACCGGGTACGACGACGGGTCGGCCTCGAGGGTCGAGGGGTACCTCCTCGCCCATACCCACCGCGAGCAGGCCCGGCGCGAGGCGGAGGACCTGTGCGCCCGGATGCCGTGGCTGACCACCGCCCAGGCGGAGGACGTCACCGCCCACTACCTCCGCCGCCGCATGGATCTGACCCGCCAGATACTGCTGGCCACCACGGAGCGCGCCGGGCAGCTCCGGGAGGAGTACGAGACCCGGTACGCGGCCCTCCGGCGCTCCCTCCTGAGACGCCACGCCGCCTGCGCGTGCGCCCTCCTCGCCTGCGCCGGACTCGGGACGCTCGCGTCGGCCTTCTTCCGCTGACGGAGCCGGTCCCGGGCCTTGAGAAGCCCGATCGCGTTCGCTCATATGCACTCCGTACACGACAGACGTGCAAGAGCGTGAGGCTTATTTGTCCTTTTGCCGGGAACTCGCATGGCGCAACGGTCGCCGCGGGTTCCCTGCCCGGCGGGCGATCTCGGGAACGGAAGAGGGAGAGATCGTGGCCGTTCGGGTAGGCGTTGAGGAAGAGTTCCATGTGCTGGACCTGGAGAGCGGACGACTCGTCCCGGGCGCAGACGCGGTCCTCGGTCGTCTGCGCAGACCGGGCTTCAAGCCGGAACTCCAGCGGTCGGCCGTCGAGTGGAACAGCCGGGTGCACACCTCGCTGGAGGCCCTGCGCGCCGATCTGGCCGGGGCCCGGCGACGACTGGACGCGGCGGCCGGCCCTCTGGGGCTGGCCGTCGCCGCTGCCGGAACCGTGCCGTTCGCACGGCTGACGCCGGGTGACCCCACCCCGGACCCGCGGTACCGGACCATGGCCGAGGAGTACCGGCGGGTCTCAGACGAGCACCTGGTGTGCAGCGCCCAGGTCCATGTCGACATACCCGACCGCGACACGGCCGTCCGGATCATGTGCGCCGTCTCGCCCTGGCTGCCCCCGCTGCTGGCGCTCTCCGCCAGCTCCCCGTTCTGGATGGGCGCCGACACCGGGTACGCCAGCTGGCGCACCATGCTGTGGCAGCGCTGGCCCACCGCCGGGCCGGTCGGCTGCTTCGCCTCGGCCGCCGACTACGACGCCGCCGTGGCGGACCTGATCCGCGGCGGAGTGATCAGCGACCCGGGAATGGTCTATTACGACCTGCGGCCCTCCGACCACCAGCGGACACTGGAACTGCGGATCTGCGACGCCTGTCCGCGCACCGAGACGGTCGTGCTCGTCGCCGGGCTGTTCCGGGCCCTCGTCGAGGACGCGCGGCTCCGCCTGGAGCGGAGCGATCAGGTCTGCGACGGCCGGCACGAGTGGCTCAGGGCGGCGGCGTGGCGGGCGGCCCGGACGGGGCTGGAGGGCCCCCTGGTCGATCCCGACACCCGGCTGGCCGCGCCCGCCCCCGACGTCCTGCGCGGCATGCTCCGGCGGCTGCGCCCGGCCCTGGAGGCCTGCGGCGACTGGGACACGGTGCGCCTGCTCATGGCGGAGGCCCTCGCCCGGGGCAGCGCCGCCCACCGGCTGCGCCGGATCGCCGAGGTCCACGGCCTGCGCGCCGCCGTCGAGACGGTCGTCGCCGAGACCCGCGGAGACCGGGACCCGCGCCCCGCACACGCCCCGGTCCGGCGGCCCCTCGCGGCGGCCGCGACGACGACGCTGCGGGGGCCCCTGGCATCGGGCCCCGTGGAAGCCCTCGGGGGCTGAACCGCGCAGCCATGCGGAAAGACGGTCACCGGTCCGCGCCCCGCGACGGGGCGCCCCCAGGAGCGGTCGTGGTCCGCTCCCCGGCGCCGGTGCCGTAGGCGATCAAGGAGAGTTCGACATGCCCACCAGCAAGACCGACAGCGATCAGACCGGGTGGTGCCCGCCGGGCGCCCACTCGTCGCCGGGCACGACCGGCGTCACTGCGCGAGGGGGTGCGGCCTGATGTGCGGTCTCAGCGGAGAGATCCGTTTCGACGGCGGACGGCCGGACCTGGCGGCCGTGGAACGCATGACCGACCGCCTGGCCGCCCGTGGACCGGACGGCAGGGGCGTGTGGTCGCAGGGCGCCGTCGCCCTGGGCCACCGGCGGCTGAAGATCATCGACCTGTCCGAGTGCGGGGCGCAGCCGATGGCCGACTCCGCCGGCCGGATCACCGGTGTCTTCAACGGCTGCGTCTACAACTACAAGGAACTCCGCGAGGAACTGCGCGGACTCGGCCACCGCTTCTTCTCCGACTCCGACACCGAGGTCGTGCTCAAGGCGTACCAGCAGTGGGGCACCGACTGTGTGGACCACTTCTACGGCATGTTCGCCTTCGTCATCGTCGACCAGGACACCGGGCGGGTCGTCCTCGGCCGGGACCGGCTCGGCATCAAGCCCCTGTACCTGGCCCGGTCGCCGGGGCGGCTGCGCTTCGCCTCCTCGCTGCCGGCCCTGCTCGCGGGCGGCGGCGTCGACACCTCCCTCGACCCCGTCGCGCTGCACCAGTACATGAGCTGGCACGCCACGGTGGCCGCGCCCCGCACCGTCCTGAACGGGGTGCGCAAGCTGCCCGCCGCCACCGTGCGGGTCGTGGAGCCCGACGGCCGCGAGCGGGACATCCGCTACTGGCAGCCGTCGTACAGCCGTGTGCCGGAGCACGCGGGGCTCGGCGCGGACGACTGGCGTGACGCGGTGCTCGACGCGCTGCGCACCGCCGTACGCCGCCGCATGGTCGCCGACGTGCCCGTGGGCGTCCTGCTGTCGGGCGGCCTGGACTCCAGTCTGATCGTGGCGCTGCTGGCCGACGAGGGGCAGACGGACCTCGCGACGTTCAGCGTGGGCTTCGAGTCGGAGGGCGGTGTCGAGGGCGACGAGTTCCACTACTCCGATCTGGTCGCCCGGCACTTCGGCACGGACCACCACCAGCTGATGGTGCCCTCGGACCGGGTGTCGACGGCGCTGGACGCGGCGGTCGAGGCGATGAGCGAGCCGATGATCAGCCATGACGTGGTCGCCTTCCATCTGCTGTCCGAGCAGGTGGCGAAGGAGGTCAAGGTCGTCCAGAGCGGCCAGGGCGCCGACGAGGTCTTCGCCGGCTACCACTGGTACCCGGACATGGCCGCCGTCCCCAGGGAGCGGGCCCCCGAGGCGTACGTGGAGACGTACTTCGACCGCTCGCACGGCGACCTCACCGGGATCGTCCGGCCGCACATGCTGCCCGAGCACGACGTGTCCGGCCGCTTCGTACGGGAGCACATGGCCCGCCCGGGCGCCGAGACCGCCCTCGACGCGGCGCTGCGGCTCGACGCCGAGGTGATGCTGGTCGACGACCCGGTCAAGCGGGTCGACAACATGACGATGGACTGGGGGCTGGAGGCCCGGGTGCCGTTCCTCGACCACGAACTCGTGGAGCTGGCCGCCCTCTGCCCGCCGGAGCTGAAGCTCGCCGACGGGGGCAAGGGAGTCCTCAAGGCCGCCGGCCGGAAGGTCCTGCCCACGGCGGTCGTCGACCGGCCCAAGGGCTACTTCCCGGTCCCCGCCATCATGCACATGGCGGGTCCGGTATTCGACCGGGTGACCGAGGCCCTGACGGCTCCGGAGGCAACGTCGCGCGGTGTCTTCGAGGACGCGTACGTGGCCAAGCTGCTGTCGGCGCCGGACGAGCACCGCACCAGGCGTGGGGCGAACGCCCTGTGGCAGGTAGCTTTGCTGGAGATATGGCTGCAAACGCACGGAATCAGCTGACCGGGGCGCAGGGGAGCCGATCCCCGCGCCCGGCCACGGCAGCCCCGTCGGACCCGCCGGCGGCGCCCCCCGTCGGCGTCCACGCCGGTGAGGACGTCGTCGACGGGGTGCCGTGGCTGCCCCTGGACCACGGCACCGCGCCCCCGGCCGCGGTCGCGATCGCCCCGGCCGCCGCGTGGTCCGGGGCGTCCGCCCTCGCACCCCCGGCGTCAACGGCTCCCGTACCGGTGCCGCTGCCGGAGACCGCCGGAACGCGGGACACACCGCAGCCGCTGCGGTCCCACGGCTGCTGGTACCCCTCCGTCGACCCCAGTGGCCGACAGGTCGCGTTCATCTGCGACCGGGGCGGGGTGCCGCAACTGTGGACCGGGCCCGTCGACGGGGACGAGGTCCATCTGCTGGACTCCGATCCCCACCCGGTCAAGGAGGTGGCCTGGTCGCCGGACGGCCGCTGGATCGCCTACACCACCGCCCCCGGAGGCGGCGAGCACACCCGGGTCCTGTGCGTCCGGCCCGACGGCACCGGGCGACGCGTCCTCGCCGGTGCCGAGCCCGGCAGTTCCGCGTACCTCGGCTGCTGGCAGCACGACGGGTCGGCGGTCGCCGTCACCGTCGCCGAGCCGGTGCTCCTGCCGGCCGGGGGCGACACGGAGGAGTCGCCCGCCCGCGCGGAGCCGGGCCTCGCCGACCCGCACACGTACACGCCGGCCCGTCCGCCGGGCTGGGCCGTCCGTGACGGCCGGGCGGTGCTGCTGGGCGGCCCGCGCTACGGCGACGCCGGGCCGGCCGCCCATCTCGCGGAACGCGAGGGCGGGACCCCCCGCGAACACGACCAGGAGAGCGGCCAGGAGGCCGCGGGTGGTCTCGCCGCCTACCTCGTCGACCCCACGGGCGCGGCGGCACCCGCGCTGCTGGCGGTGGAACGCGGCGCCGCCACGCTGCGGGTGTGCGACCTCAGCAGGGACGGACGGCTCGCCCTGGTGCGCCGGGGCCCGCGCGGCCGCCGCGAGGCCCTCGTCGTGCGCACCTCCGACCTGCGGACCACGTTCGCGCTGCCGGTCGCGGACGGTGACCCGTGGATCGGCCGGTTCTCCCCCGACGCCACGACGCTGTGGCTGCGCAGCGACGCGGCCCGCGAGTTCGCCGCGCTGTTCGCCGTACGGCTGGCACCCGGGGGCGAGCAGCAGGGCATCACCGTCACCGCGGAGCGCGAGGGGTCCGGCCTGGAGCTGCTGACGTTCGGCCGCGACGGGTCCACGGCGGCCCTGGCGTGGAACGTGCGGGGGGCCACCGAGCTGGAGGTCACCACCGTCTCGGGCACCGCCGGCGTCGCGTCGGTGGGGGTGCGGCGGTCCGTGTCGCTGCCGCACGAGGTGGTGACCCGGATGGCGCGGGCCGGCGGGGGGCCGGAGCTGGTGCTGGCGCTGTCCGGGTCGCAGCGGCGGCCCGGCGTGTGGTGGCTCTCCGAGGGCGCCCCACGGCGCACCATGTGGTCCTCGCGCGACGAGGACGCCGTACCTCCGGGCCGTTCGCCCGTGCGTCCCGTGCCGCTGCGGCCGGTCGCGCGGGACGGGCTGCCGCTGAGCGGCTGGTACTACCGGGCGCCGGGTCGGGCCCCGGGGCAGCCGGCGCCCTGTGTGATCCATCTGCACGGCGGTCCCGAGGAGCAGGAACGGCCCGTGTTCAACCCGCTGTACCACGAGTTGTCGGGCCGGGGGCTCGACATCTTCGCGCCGGACGTGCGCGGTTCCTCCGGGCACGGCCGGTCGTTCGTCGACGCCGATCTCGGCACGGGACGGTTCGCCGCGATCGAGGACGTCGCCGACTGCGCGGCCCACATCGTGGAGGCCGGGCTCGCCGATCCGCGGCGGCTGGCCGTCATGGGCCGCTCGTACGGCGGCTATCTGGTGATGGCCTCGCTCGTGTGGCACCCGGAGCTGTTCCGTACGGGTGTCGCGGCGTGCGGTATGTCGGACTTCGCGACGTTCTATGCCGGGACCGAGCCGTGGATCGCGGAGTCGGCCGCACACAAGTACGGCCATCCCGAACACGACCGGGACCTGCTGCACTCGCTGTCCCCGATGACCCGGATCGACGCGCTACGGGTACCGGTGCTCACCGTCCACGGCGAGCACGACACGAACGTGCCGCTCGGCGAGTCCGAGCAGTTCGTGCGCGCGGCCCGCGAGCGGGGCCTGGAGGCCGAGCTGCTGCTGTTGCGCAACGAGGGCCACGACTTCCTGCGCGCGGACAGCCGACGGATCTTCCGCCGCACCGCGGCCGACTGGATCGAACGCCACGTCGCGGAGTGACCACCACCCGAACCTCAAATAGCGGACATATATGGCGAATCGACGCATGGGCGGCCCGGCCACGGGCACTCGCCCGCCGAGCGGACATCCCCCACCCGCGAGGACACAAGGAGTCGATCATGGTCATCAAGAAGATGCACGACATGGGCATCCGCAGTGAGCACGCCTACATCGCCGCCATGGCGTCCATCGGCCTGACCGTCGTCGCCTGGGCGGGGTCCCTCAAGATGGAGCCCGGCACCGGGCTGGACCGCGCGGACCGCTGGGGCCTGTTCGTCGGCGAGTGGGCGCCCACCTTCTTCGGCCTCGGCCTCGCCCTGTCGCACTACGAGCAGCAGGACGGCACCCTGACCGCCACCGTCCACGAACTGCGCGACCAACGCGAGCAGAAGGCCGGCTGACCGCGCGGGCTCCCTCGACGCGGACCCGGCGCACAGGCGCACCCGAGGCGCACCGGATTCTCTGACACCGCAGGGTTCCCCTGTGGTGTCAACCGCTGCTTCCGTGGTCGCCTTCGTGGTGCAGCAGGAGCAGCGCGATGTCGTCCGTGCGCTGGCCGGGCGGACCGGCCTTCTCGACCAGATCGTCGATGACCACGTCCAGGTCCCGGGTGTCGGCGCGCGCGAGGTGCTGTGCGAGACGGGCGATGCAGTCGTCCAGGTCGACGCCGGGTGTCTCCACGAGACCGTCGGTGTAGAAGGCGAGCGTCATTCCCGGGGTCAGCGGGATCTCCGTCACCGGGTAGACGGCGCGCGGGTCGACGCCGAGGACAGGGCCGGGCGGGACCGCGAGGGGCCGGGTGTCGCCGTCGGGCAGGCGCAGCAGGGGCGGCGGGTGCCCGGCGCTGGCGAGGCTCACCCGACCCTCGCCGAGGTCGAGGTGGGCGTAGAGGCAGCTGGTGAACAGGTCGGGGGCGAGATCGGTGAGGAGCCGGTTGGTCCGGGCGAGAACCTCGCCGGGGGGTGTGCCGAGGGTGGCATGGGCGTAGACACCGGTGCGGACCTGGCCCATGAGCGCGGCGGCGGCCACATTGTGGCCCTGGACGTCGCCGATGACGGCCGCGACGGCGGTGTCGCCGAAGCGGATCAGGTCGTAGAAGTCCCCGCCGATCTCCATACCGCGGGTGGCGGGCAGATAACGGGCGGCGATCCGCAGACCGGGGACCGTGGGCAGCGTGCGCGGGAGCAGGGCCTGCTGGAGGCCGTGGGCGAGTTCGAGCTTGGTGTCGTAGAGGCGGGCGCGGTCGAGGGCCTGGGCGATGAGCCCGGCGAGCGACGTCATCACCGCCCGCTCCTCGGCCTCGAACTCGTGGGGGGTGTCGTAGGAGAGGACGCAGATGCCCACCAGACGGCCGGTGATGATCAGCGGCAGGAAGGCCCATGCCTGTTTGCCGCTGGCGACGGGCGCCTCGGGGTAGAGGCGCTCCATCTCCTCGGGAGCGCCGTAGAACGCGGGGACCCCGCTGCTCAGGGCGCGCCCGGCCGGGGTGAACGCGGTGTCGAGGGGCAGGCCGTCGAGACGGGCGATGGCCTCGGGGGAATAGCCCCGGTAGCCGATGATGTGGAGTTTCCCGGCCTCGGCGGCGGACAGCACGAGCCCGTGGGCGCCGAAGGCGGGCATGACCTGGTCGGCGACCACGTCGACGACGTCCTGCACACCGACGACCTCGGTGAGGGCGGCGGCCAGGTGGGTGAGCTGGTACAGCCGGCCCGCGCGGGACGGCGTCACGGTACTCGTGGACCGGGAATCCTCCGGCGCGGTGCCGCGCGGCACGACCCGGACGCTGATGCCGCTGGTGTCCGGGTAGAGGTGGATGTCGAGCCACTGGCCGGGCGGCCGGCAGGCCGAGAACGACACCGGTTCCCGTGTGATCACCGCGGCACGGTAGCGGTCCTCGTGGACGGGGTCGTCGAGCCAGCGCACGGCCTGCCACGGCAGGGTGCCCAGCAGTTGTTCGGGCTCCCGCCCGAACAGCTCGCCCGCGCCCTTGCTGACGTAGGTGAAGCGGCCCTCCAGGTCCAGGGCGCAGCTGCCGCCGGGCAGGCGCTCCACGAAGTCCGCCAGGGCCATCTCCTCACTGACGGACGGGCGGCCGGCCCCGGCGGGGACGACACGGGGGAGGGCGGCGGGCACCGGCGCGCCGTCGTGCGCCTCCGCCTCGTCCAGCAGCCGGGCCAGACGTCTGCACCGGGACTCGATGTGGCCCCGCTCGCGAGCCGTCATGTACGGGGGGCGGCCGGTCGGCCACATCAGCAGCAGCGTCCCCCAGCGCCGGGCGCCGGTGACCGGGGCGGCAGCCAGGGCCAGCGGGTACGGCAGGACCATCGCGGTGCGCGGGAAGGAGTGGGCCATCTCCTCCTGGCTGCCGACCCACACCATGCGGCCCTCGCGGGCGGCGACCGCCACGGGTGCCGGCGCGGCGACCGGGACGCGCGCCCAGGGCGCGGCGAACTCGGCCGGCGCGCCGCTCAGCAGATGCAGGCGCAGCGCTTCCTCGTCCGGTGTGAGCAGATAGAGGGCGCCAATGGACGCGCCGATCCCCCGCACGGTCTCCGCGAACACGGCGTCCAGCGCATGGGCGGCAGCCGGATCACTCGTGCCGGTCACGAGGCACCTCCAGCGTCGCGGGCCACGGCCGGACGGCCGTGGACGGGCCGCCGGCTCCCCTCGGGTACGGCACGGCAGGCCCCACGTGCCCGAGTGCCCTCACGCGCGACGTTACGCCGCCCCCGTACGGTCGGCATGCCGGAACGGGTTGGGCAGCGGGAGGTAGCGGGCGTCCGCGCCGTCGGCCCGCGTCCAGCGCAGCAGCAGGTTCGTCTTGCCGGGCAGCGTCGGCGCGTCGAGGAGGTCCTCGACGCCGGGCACGTCGCGGTGCCGCGCCAATTCCCCGCGTACGGCCGCCCACACGTCGACCCCCGGGTGGTGTTCGGCCACGGCCGCCGCGACCTCCAGGACGTTGTTGACGAACAGGCAGTACACCAACCGCTCCCAGCCCGCCTCACGGGTCACGTCCGGCAGGAGCTTCACGCCCTCGGCGTCCCGGTAGAGGACCTGGACGGGGGTGCCGGCGGTGCCGCAGGCGACGAGCGTGTTCTGGAGGTGGGCCTCCAGAACGACACCGTGGTGGTGGAACGCGCCGAGAGCCGGGGGCACGACCGCCCGCAGATACGCCCTCCACCAGGCGTCGGGGGCGGCGGTGCGGACCAGCGGGTTGCCCGGGAACGCCGCGGTGTCCTCGGTGAGCGCGGCGCCGAGGACGGCGGTCGTGCCGGGGGCCAGATGCCCGGCCAGTCCGTCGCGGACCAGGACCGCGAGCTCCTCGAACGCGAAGGCGGCGGTGCGGTAGCCGCGGTCGCTCAGCCAGGCGCCGTCCGGCAGCGCGGCGAAGGCCGCGCGGGCCGCCGCGTCGGTGCGGCGCAGCTTGAGCAGGTCGTGCCGCCACAGACGGCGCACGTCGTTGGTGATCCGCACGTCCAGACTGAACTTGAGGAAGAGGTCCGGCTCGAAGGGGCCCGGCTCGGAGGCTTTCGCCGCGGTCCGGGCCGTCGCCGCGGCCCCGCCGGGGTTCCCCCGCAGGGTCTCCCCGGGCACGTACACGGTGCGGATCGCGGCCGTCGGCCACACCTCGCCCGTCGTGTGCCCCAGCCGTATCAGCCGGCCGTCGGCGAAGGCCTCTGCCAACCCCTCGCCCACCAGGTCGAGTTGCCAGGGGTGGGCGGGCAGCAGCCGGTAACCGGGCGGGGCCGTGCCCAGGGCGTCGAGGGCGGTGGTGTCGCCCTCCTCGACGACGGTGTCCTCGCGGATCCCGAGCAGCGTCAGCGGGAAACCGGCGTACGCCTCCGGCGCGTAGGGCAGCCAGGCGGCGGCCGGACCGCCGCCGCGTGCCTTGGGGGCGGGATGGTACGGGTGCCCGGTGATCAGCGACTGCTCGGACCGCCGGTACGGGTCCTCCGGTGGCGTCGCCTGAGCACGTGCCGTGAGGAAGGCGGCCACGACCGCGCGGCTGTCGAGCATCTCGGCGGGCAGCTCGGGGTTGGCCAGGCCGGTGCGAAGGCGGAGTTCGTCGGCGGCGAGGTCGACGAACTCGGCGTGGGTCAGCCGACGCCAGGTACCACCCGTGAACATCTCGGGGTCTGTGGGGCGGCGGGTGCCGTCGGTGAGCACCTCGGGGTCGGTGGGGCGGCGGGTGCCCCGGACGCGCAGGAGGCGGCCGCTCGCCGCGAGGCGGTGCACACCGGGTCCGACGGGCTCCCCCGCATCCCGCAGGAGGCAGTTGAGCAGCGGCGCGGCGGCATAGCCGTCGGCGGCGGTGCTGTCGGCGGCGGTGCCGTCGGCGCGGGGCGGGTTGGCGTCCACGGGGTCCATTCGTTCCACATACGGTGCATGTGTGATCAGTATGTCTGCCCGTCGTGGCTCGTCCCGCCGCCCTCACGCGTCGCCGCGGAGGCGGGCGGGCAGTGGTCGTACGCCGTTGTCGACGCGGTGCCCGTACCCGCCCGTCGCCGTTCCCGCACCCTAGGAGCCCGTCCGTGGACCGTCACCCGATGTCCGATGCCGAGGCGGCGCTCGACGCCGAGCTGGGCGCCGTACGCCCCGATCTGGCGCCGCCGTACGCGGCGGGGCTCCCCGGTGCCCGGGCGGCCGTGCTGGCGCGGCTGTGGCGGGGCCTCACGCACGAGCCGCTGCCCTGGGTGGCGCGCCGGGAGAGGGCCGGGGGCGACGGCGTGACGCTCCTGCTGGCGGACGGCCGCCGGCTGCACGGCCCGGCGGTGGACCCGTACGCCACGGACGTACCGGTCGAGCAGGTGTGGCTGGACGGGCGGCCGTACGACCGTCCGGCGCGGCTGATGAGCGCGCTGGCGGTGCCGCACAGTGCCGCCTTCGCCGCCGAACTCGACCACAGCGCGGCCTCGTTGGCGCTGTCGCGGGCCGGACGGCCGGCGGTGGCGGGGACGCCGGAGACGAGCTGGGAGTGGGAGCAGTCGGTGGTGGACGGGCATCCCTTCCACCCCAACTGCCGTTCCCGGCCCGGGTTCTCCGCCGCCGATCAGCTGGCGTACGGGCCCGAGCACCGGCAGGTCGTGTCGCTGGGGCTGGCGCCCGTGGACGAGGCACTGGTGGTCGGGGAGTGGCCGGAGCGGTTCCGGGACGGCGGTCGGGTGCTGGTGCCGGTCCATCCGTGGCAGGCGGCACATGTGCTCAAGTGCCCTCTGGAGGAGGTGATCGAGGCGCATCCCCTGATGGCGTTGCGCACCCTCGCCCTCGCGGACGGCGGGGCGCATGTGAAGACGGCGTTGAGCGCCCGGCTGACGTCCTCCGTGCGGGACATCTCGGTCTACTCGATCGAGACGTCGGCGATCGTGTCGGACTTCATGGCGGAGGTCGCCTCCCGCACGGACGGTCTGCTGCACGTGACGCGTACGCTCGGCGCGGTCACCGCCGGTTCCCCGGATCTGGCGGCGGTGCTGCGGGAGTCACCGGAGAGGTACGTGGACACGGCCACCGGTGAGCGGGTCGTCCCCGTGGGCGCGCTGGCGGCGACCGGACTGCCCGGGTCGCCGTCGTGGCTGGCGGATTTCTGCCGACTCGCGCTCACGGTCTGCCTCCGGCTGCTCGACCTGGGGGTGGCGTTGGAGGCGCACGGCCAGAACCTCCTGGTGGTGCTCTCGCCGTCGGGTGCCCCTGTGCGGCTCGTCTACCGCGACCTCGCGGACATCAGGGTGAGCCCGGCCCGGCTGGCCCGGCACGGCGTCGCGGCGCCCGCGATGACCGGCCGCATCATCACGGACGACGAGACGACCCTGCGGCGCAAGCTGTTCGGCGCGCTGATCACGGGCACGCTCGGGGCGACGGCGGGTTCGACGCCCGTGCTGCGCGAGGCGCTCGCCGCCGCCGTACGGGACGTGCCGCCGACCGCCGATCTGGCCACGTTGACGGAGGGGCCGGTACCGACGAAGGCGTTGACGCTGATGCGTCTTTCGCCGGAGCGGCCGGGTGACATCTGGGCGGAACTGCCGACTCCGCTGCGGTGAGGCACGTCCGGCCGACCGGGTGCGGGACTTGTCGCCCGGCCCGGTCAGGGGCTTGGCACTTCGCCCGGTCAAGGGCTGGTCACCCGGCCCGGTGCGAGGCTCGTCAACCACTCGTGGGCGGTCGGGAGTCGTCCCGGCGGCCGGGGTGAACACCCGCCGCTCTCCCCGCGTTCGGGGCGCGCGGCGGGTGCCGTTGTCCGGCGGGTGAACGGGCGGTCTCGTTTTGAAGCGCGGGCCACCTGATCAATAGGATCCGCCGATGATCACAAGACAAAGGCTGGCAGCAGGGGTGTTCGCCCTGCTCGCCGCCCTGACGGCCGGGATCGCCGTCCCGTCGACGGCCGTCGCCGACGAGATAACGGCCACCGCGCCCAAGGTCAACCTCCTGCTGGACGTCAGCGGTTCGATGCGGGCGAAGGACATCGACGGGCAGTCCCGGATGGCCGCGGCGAAGCAGGCGTTCAACGAGGTCCTGGACGCCACGCCCGAGGAGGTCCAGCTCGGCATCCGCACGCTGGGCGCCAACTACCCCGGGGACGACCGCAAGACGGGCTGCAAGGACACCGCGCAGCTGTACCCGGTGGGCCCGCTGGACCGCACCGAGGCGAAGACGGCCGTCGCCACGCTCACCCCGACCGGCTGGACCCCGATCGGCCCCGCGCTGCTGAAGGCGGCCGACGACCTGGAGGGCGGCGAGGGCACCAAGCGCATCGTCCTGATCAGCGACGGCGAGGACACCTGCGCCCCGCTCGACCCGTGCGAGGTGGCCCGCGAGATCGCCGCCAAGGGCATCGGCCTGACCATCGACACGCTCGGCCTGGTCCCGAACGCCAAGCTGCGCGTGCAGCTCAGCTGTATCGCCGAGGCGACGGGCGGCACGTACACCTCGATCGAGCACCGCGACGAACTCACCGACCGTGTCAACCAGTTGGTGGACCGCGCGGCCGACCCGGTGGTCGTCCCGAAGGCCGTCGAGGGCACCGACGCGTGTGCCGGGGCGCCCACGCTCACCTCGGGGCTGTTCACCGACCGCGAGGAGTTCAACCAGCAGCGCTGGTACCGGGTGGATGTGAAGCCGGGCCAGGAACTGCGGGCCTCGGTGAGCGTCGCGGCGGACCGTGACGTCAACCCGCACTACGGGGTGCTGCTGCGCGCGGTCACCGTCAAGAACCGTGAGATCGTGCGCGGCGAGGCGGCCGGCACCGGCCGCACGGACGTCATCTCGACGGGTCTGCGCTATCCGAAGGCGGAGGCCGAGGACGAGGAGGACGAGGACGTCGCCGAGACCGTGTGCCTCCAGGTGACCCACTCGTACGCGGCCGCCGGCGGGGTGAAGACCACGCCCGGTCTGCCGCTGGAGATCACCGTCGACGTCGTGGACGGTCCGGACCCGGCGAAGGACGTGGCGTCCTTCGGTCTCGGCCGCGGCTGGTGGCTGCTCGGTGTGCTGGTGCTCGTCGGGTTCCTGGCGGGTGTGCTGTGGGGCTGGCTGTCGCGCTGGCGGGTCGCGGTCTGGAGGACCAACTGATGCGGATCACACGTGTGTGGGGCGCCGCCCTGCTGATGCTGGCCCTGGCCGCCTCCCCGGCGGCCGCGGACTCCTCTCCCTCCGCGAGCCCGTCGGAGAACGGTGACGCGCCCACCGAGGCGGGCACCTCCTTCCGTACGGCGGCGGAGTTCGAGCAGGGGGAGACCGCCACGGCGAGCGCCTCGACCGGCGACTACCTGTACTGGTCGTTCCCGGCGGACGCCGGCCAGCGGCCCACCGTGAAGGCGACGGTGAAACTGCCGGAGGCGGCCGAGTCCGCCTCGACCTGGCAGCTCGACGTGTACGACGGGCTGCGGCGCCGCCAGGCCTGCCAGTACGGGGCACAGACGCGCACGGCCGACGCGGGGGCGGCCTCCGTGGAGCTGGCCTGCACGCTGCGCACGGTCCGCGCCTGGTCGGAGCCGTGGTCCGGCGACCCGCTGCCGGGCACGTACTACGTCCGGCTGACGACGACGCGACTGGCCACGGGTGACCTCGGGCTGCCGGTCGGGGTCGAGGTCCGGGCCGAGTCCAAGGACATGGGCGGTGCGGCGGCGGTCGACGGCTCGCTGGCGCAGCCGCTCGTGCCGGGCATCGCGGTGACCTCGAAGCAGGACGACGAGGACTCCTCGACGGAGGCCGTCCTGTCCTCCCTCGAACCCGACGACGGCTGGGCGTCGGGCTGGTGGAGCGACCGCTGGGTCTGGACCGCGCTCGGCGCGGTACTCGCCGCCCTCGCGGGCATCGGCGGCTACTGCCTCACCCGCGGCTCGGGCCGCCCGACGAGGGTGCCCCCACCGGGCGCCTGACACCCCCGTGAAGGCCCGCCGAACCCTGGAATTCACCCGGGTCCGGCGGGCCTTCGGCGTGGACGGGTCCTACCCCTCCCGCAACTCCTTCGCCAGGGCCCCCTCCCCCGACACCTCGACCCGGCCCGCCCGTACGGCGTCCCTGAGGGGCAGTTCGCCGCGGCGGACCGCCTCGCAGGTCTCCTCGTCGAGGGTGAGCCGGGCGTCCGGCTCGCCCGGGGCGGGGCCGTCGCCGTAGACCGGGCCCTCCTCGGCGCCCGTCCACAGATGGAACGTCCCTTCCTCCAGGCGGACTTCGACGAGCCCGGCGGCGCAGCCGTCGAGGTTCCGCAGGAGCGGCAGGGCGGACCAGTGCGCCCGTACGGCGTCCGTCGGCCGGCGCTCTCCCAGCGCGCCCTCGCCCCACTCCCCCAGCGCCTGGAGCACCGGGAGCAGATCCCGTCCCCGGCCCGTGAGTTCGTAGACGTACGCGGCCCCCGGCGGCGGCAGCCGGCGCCGGGTCGACAGACCGTCACGCTCCATGTCCTTCAGCCGTGAGGCGAGGACGTCCGTGCTGACGCCGGGCAGGTCCGCGTGCAGGTCCGTGTAGCGGCGCGGCCCGGCGAGCAGTTCGCGCACGATCAGCAGGGTCCAGCGGTCACCGACGAGGTCGAGCGCCCGGGCGGCGGAGCAGTACTGGTCGTAGCTTCGGCGAGGTGACATGCGACGCAGTCTAGACATGTCGTTGGACTTTCCAAGCACTCACTTGGTAAAACCAAGCAACACAACGAACCGGAGGGCGAGAGCGCATGGAGTTCCGGCAGTCGAGCAAGCTCAGCGAGGTCTGTTACGAGATCCGCGGCCCCGTGATCGAGCACGCGAACGCGCTGGAGGAGGCGGGCCACAGCGTGCTGCGCCTGAACACCGGCAACCCCGCCCTCTTCGGCTTCGAGGCGCCGGAGGAGATCCTCCAGGACATGATCCGGATGCTCCCGCAGGCCCACGGCTACACGGACTCGCGCGGCGTACTCTCCGCCCGCCGCGCGGTCGCCCAGCGCTACCAGACCCTCGGCCTGGAGGTCGACGTCGACGACGTCTTCCTCGGCAATGGCGTCTCCGAGCTGGTCTCCATGGCCGTACAGGCGCTGATCGAGGACGGCGACGAGATCCTCATCCCCGCGCCCGACTTCCCGCTCTGGACCGCCGTGACGACCCTCGCCGGCGGCAAGGCGGTCCACTATCTGTGCGACGAGCAGGCCGACTGGTACCCGGACCTCGACGACATGGCATCGAAGATCACCGACCGCACCAGGGCCGTCGTCATCATCAACCCCAACAACCCCACCGGCGCGGTCTACCCCAAGGAGATCGTCGAGGGCATCCTCGACCTCGCCCGCCGCCACGGCCTGATGGTGTTCGCCGACGAGATCTACGACCAGATCCTGTACGACGACGCCGTGCACCACTCGGCCGCCGCGCTCGCCCCCGACCTGGTCGTCCTCACCTTCTGCGGCCTGTCCAAGACGTACCGAGTGGCGGGTTTCCGCTCCGGTTGGCTGGTCGTCACCGGCCCCAAGCAGCACGCCCGCAACTATCTGGAGGGCCTGACGATGCTGGCCTCCATGCGGCTGTGCGCCAACGCCCCCGCCCAGTACGCCATCCAGGCCGCGCTCGGCGGCCGTCAGTCCATCCGGGACCTGACCGCGCCGGGCGGGCGACTGCACGAGCAGCGGAACGTGGCGTGGGAGAAGCTCAACGAGATCCCCGGCGTGTCGTGCGTGAAGCCCAAGGGCGCGCTGTACGCGTTCCCGCGCCTCGACCCCAAGGTCCACAAGATCCACGACGACGAGAAGTTCGTCCTCGACCTGCTGCTGCGCGAGAAGATCCAGGTCGTCCAGGGCACGGGCTTCAACTGGCCCACCCCCGACCACTTCCGCATCCTCACCCTGCCCCACGCGGACGACCTGGACGCGGCGATCAGCCGTATCGGACGGTTCCTGAGTGGCTACCGGCAATAACGGAGAACCGCTGTTTCCGGAATTTCCCAAAAGATAATTCCTCGTGCTCGCAGCCACCGTCATATCCCTCTATAGTCCCCAACACACGAGTTCGGGTGTTTCGGGGGTGGATGTGAACTCCGGTACGAACGTGGTCACGGGCGAGGACGTCATCGGCGGGGCGCTGCGACTGCTCGCGTCGAACGGGGAGTTGGGCTCCCACGACGTCGAGAAGGTCGAGCTGGAACTGCCGGGTCTGCTGGAGCGGTATCGCGCCGACCCGGTGACGGTCGATCAATTGGCAGCCCGGCGGGGCGGGTTGATGTCGACGGGGCTGGTGACCACGGTCCTCACCGAGCCCCTGGTCGTGGCCGTCGTGGCGACGCTCATCGCGGAGGGCGTCAAGGTGGGGACCCGCGCGGTGAACGGAAGAGTCGGCCGCTGGTGGTCCGGGCGCAGAGAACGGCGGCGCCTGGTCTCGGCGTTACGGGAGCCGGCCACGCCCATCGAGGCACGGGACACCGAGTGGCTGGTCGGCTATGTGGCCGCGAAGTGCGAGGGCATCGGCTGCCCGCCGGAGCAGGCCGCCGCGGTGGCCCGCGCCGTGGCCACCGCCTGGGTCGCACGAGGCGGCAGCGGACCGGGGGCACCGGCGGGCGGCACCGGACCCGTCCCCGGGACGCCCGAGGGCGGCACCGGGCCCGGGACACCAGCGGGTGGCGCCGCTCCCGGCGCAGGGGAGGGCGGCAGCGGGTGACGCGCCCGCGCGCCGGGGTTCCCTCCGCGCTGCCGCATCCGACGTCCACCCAGTTCCTGCTACTGCTCCTGATGGTGAGCGCGGCGTCGCTCTTCGCGGGCACATGGTGGGGAGTCCTGACACGGGACGGCTGGACCGCGCCGCGCGAGGAGTGCGTACGCCGGGCGGCCACGACCGGCGCCGAGCCGGGCACCGTCACACGCTGCCTGAACCACGTTCTGCTCGGCGAGTCGGCCGTGAGTCTGCTCGGCCCCCTGCTGGTGCTCGCCCTCACCGGACTGGCCGTCCTGCTCACCACGTTCTGGCGGCTGCGGCGCTGGCGGCGTCACCCGTTACCGGTGCCCGAGCGGACGGCGACGGCCCTGACCGGCTGCCTCGCCGAGGCCGGCTGCGCCTTCGCCCGGCCGCCGGTGCCGGTCGTCGAACGCCGGAGCACCTTCGGCGGCGCACGCGAGGAGGTACGGGCGTACGGGCTGTTCGGGCGGCGGTACGTCGTCGTCGCCCACTACACCCCGCTCGCCGACGCCAGTCCCAGGGCCGACGAGAGCGAGGGCCGGGTCGCCCTCGCGGGCCTGCGCCACGAGGTCGCCCATCTGCGGGCCGGGGACGTGGGCCGCGGCCGTTTCGCGTTCCACGCCCTGTGGCTGCTCCCCCTCCTCGTCGTCCTCCCGTTGGCGGTCGCGGCCGTCGGCCGTCCGGCGGACCTCGTGCTCTCCCTGGGCTGGCGGCTCGCCGCGGTGACCATCGTGGTCCTGCTGGCCTTCGGCGCGTTCGTCCGCACCCGTGAGTACGAGGCCGACGCGGCCGTCGCGGACCGGGAGGGCATGGCCCTCGCGGTGGAGGAGTCGCTCACCAGGGGCCGGACCCGGCTGCCCGAGTTCCTGCGGCTGCATCCCGACGACCACAGCCGGCTGCGCGCACTGAGGGAGCCCGGCGGGCCCCCACGGCTGCTCCTGGTCTCCTGCCTGATCGCGGGAACGGCCGTCGGTATGTCCTTCCAGGAGGTCGCCCTGCTGCTGGAGACCGCGACCGGCGGCGAAACCCTCCTCGCGTACTGGCTCACCGGGCTGCTCACCGGAACGGCCCTCAGTGCCGTCGTCCCCGTCTCCCTCTGGCGGGACCTGCGCCCGGACGCCGTACGGGACGCAAGGGATGTGTGGGACCGTCACGGCACGCCGTACCGGCTGCTGGCAGGCGCCCTGCTGGGCCTCGCCCTCGTCACCGGCTCGCAGCTCTCGCCCCGCGCCGCCGCGTCCTGGGACCGCCTGTTCCCCACCGCGCTGCTGCCGGGGGACAACCACGGCCTCTTCGCCCACCGGCCGCTCGCGGCGCTCCCGCTCGTCGCGGCGGCGGTCGCCGGCGGGGCCGCGTTCGTGGTCTGGTCCCGGGCCCTCGCGCCCGCACGGTCGCCGTCCCCGGCCGCCTCCCCACGGGTCCGCACCCGCCGCGGACCCGTACGGCTCCGCCCCATGCTCGGGCCGGGCGCCCTGATCGCCCTCGGAGGCCTGGTGCTGTCCGTGCCGCTCGCGCTGTGGTTCCAGGCGCAGCGGCTGGTCGCCACGTCGTACGTCCCCCCGAGGGTGGTCGGGCGTCTGCTGCTGTCGCCGGTAGTGCTGGGGGCCCTGTGCGCCACCGGGATCGCCGCGCCGGCGGTGCTGTGGGCGGCGCGCCGGTGGCGTCCGCGTACCGGCGTGGTCCTGTGGTCCGGTGCCCTGGTGGGCGCGGCCCTGCTGCCGCTCACCGCGGTGGCCGCGGGCACGGCGATCGACCGCGGCGCCGGTCCCGCCCCGCCCCTGACGCGACCGTCCGACGGAGCGGATCCCACAGGCCGGGTGCCGGAACGCTCGCTGCCCATCGCCCCGAGCGCCACGGACCCGGCCCGGGACCCGGCCGTCGAACCGGCCCTCGCCTGCTACCTCTTCACGACCACACCCGTCGAACGCCTTCACACACCGGACGGCCTGCGCGAGGTGGTGGAACGGATGAAGGTGACGCGCGACGCGGCACTGCGCGCGATCGTGCTCGGCGTCCTCGACGGCCTCGACGAGGCACGGACGCGTCCGGGGGAGGCCGACGACTTCGACATCGGGGCGGCCGTCCGCGACATCCACGCGGCTTGCAAGGTCGTACTCACGCGATAGCGCACGACGAAGAACCACGACAGAGAACCACGGCAAAGAACCACGGTGAAGAACCACGGTGAAGGGGGAGTCGGGATGAGGAACGCGGGAGCGATCTTGACGGTGGCCGTCGTCCTGCTCGTCGGCGGCTGCACAGACGGCGACGGGGGCGGAGGCGGGGAGGGCGGCACCGGCAAGGGGCGTGGCGGGGGCGGGAGTTCCGCCTCGGCCGGGCGCGAGAGCGTGCCCCTGCCCACCCCCGACGAGGTCTCCGCCGCGTTACTGGGCGAGGAGGACCTCGACGGGTACGACCTCGTCGAGCCCGACCCGGACGCCACCCCTCCCGACGGCTCGGACCGGCCCCGCTGTCTGCGCGCCCTCAACGACCTCGACCACGGCACCCCGCCGTCCGGCACGGCGGTGCAGGCCAGGGCCCAGTTCGACCACAGCCAGTTGGGGCCGTGGGTCCGCGAGACCCTCCGGGTCCACCGCGACGAGGCGGCCGCCCGGCGGGCGTTCGACAGGACGGTCGCCGATCTCGCGGACTGCGCGCACTTCACCATCACCTGGTCCGACCTCGCGCGAACCGGCACCGAACGGCTGCGGGAGACGACCGGTCCGGAACTCGGCGACCGCAGTTGGGCCGCCGCCATCGAGGTCGAGCTGGGCGGCTTCCCGTCCGGCGAGACCAAGACGCTCGTGCGGCAGGGCAGGCTGCTCGTCGTGATCAGCCACGCGGCCGCCCCGAAGGCACCACCGTGGGCGGAGACCGAGGACATCACCCGCCGGGCGACGGAAGGCGCGACCCGCGCCCTCGACGACGTCTGAGGAAACAGCCGGGGCCTGCCGGGACAGCCGACGGTCGAGGACACCCGCGAGCAGCCGATGCCCGGGCGCACCCGCGAGCCGCCGATGCCCGGGCGCACCCGCGAGCCGCCGACGGCCGGGCGCACCCGCGAGCCGCCGACGGCAGCCGAGAGCGCCGAGGACATCTGCGGGATCGCCCCGGACACCTGGGTAGACCCTCCCCATGACTGAGCGACCGCTCCTCCTCCTGGATGTCGACGGCCCCCTCAACCCGTTCGGCGCCCGTCTGTGGCGACCGCGCGGCTACGTGGCCCGCCGGGTGCACCCCACCGTCTGGTCCGCCCGCCAGAAGCCCGGCTCCCGCAGGCTCCGCCGGGGCCTGCGGATCCGCCTCAACCCCGCGCACGGGCAGCGCCTGCTCGCCCTGCCGTACGACCTGGCCTGGGCGACGACCTGGATGCACGACGCGAACGAGATGATCGGCCCCGTGATCGGCCTCCCCGCCGACCTGCCGGTCATCGAGTTCACCGACATGTTCGCGCGTGACCCCGACGGCCTGTACTGGAAGACCCGCCGGGTCCTGGAGTGGGCGGCCGGCCGGCCCTTCGTCTGGGTCGACGACATGATCACCGACCTCGACGTCCGTCATGTCGCCCGGCACCACGACACACCCGCCCTGCTGCTGCGGATCGACCCCCGCCGGGGGCTCGGCGAGCCCGAGTTCGAGGAACTGGAGCGATGGGCTCGTAGCCTGTGAGGCATGGGTGATCTTTTTCTTGTGCGGCACGGGGAGACCGAGTGGTCGCTGTCCGGGCAGCACACCAGCTGGACGGACCTCCCGCTGACCGACCGGGGGCGGGAACAGGCGCGCGGGCTGGCTCCGTTGCTGACCTCGCACCGCATCGGGGCCGTGTTCGTCAGTCCGATGAAGCGGGCCCGCCAGACCGCCGAACTGGCCGGGCTGACCGGGGCGCAGGTGGACGCTGATCTGTCCGAGTGGGACTACGGGGCGTACGAGGGGGTGACGACCCAGGAGATCCACCGGACGCGGCCCGACTGGTTCCTGTTCACCGACGGGGTGGCGCCGGGACCGCCCGAGCACCCCGGGGAGGGCCCGGAGGACGTCGGGGCGCGCGCCGACCGGATACTGGCGAAGGCGCACGCGGCGCTCGGCAACACGGAGGGCTGTGTGGTGCTCGTGGCGCACGGCCATCTCCTCCGCGTCGTCACCGCGCGGTATCTCGGGCTGCCCGCGTCCGCCGGGGCGCTGTTCCAGCTCGCCACGGGCACGGTCTGCCGACTCGGCACGGAGCACGGCCGCCCGGTGCTCGCGGCGTGGAATGTCAGACCCTCCTCGTAGTCTTCGAGTGGGTTGACGCCGTCCCCGAGTGACAGCGCTCCTCCGCGAAAGGAGGTCGTCGTGACCCGACCGCCGACCGCCGTCCAGCGGCGGATCATCGACGCCGCCGAGCCCGTGACCGGACGGCTCACGGGTACGGAGACCCAGCTGGCGGCGCTGGTGAAGCGAGGGCTGGCGTTCCGCCACCCGCGCCCGCCGCACGATCACTTCCTGACCCCGGCCGGGCACCGCGTACGGGAGGCGGGCCCGCCCGAGGCGGCCCCGGCCCCGGCGCCGGCGCCGACCGCCGCCCCCGCCGAGTCGGGCGGGTTCGCGGCCCGGGTGGGCGGCGAGGAGAGCGCCGGGGACGGACCGGCGCGGGCCCGCGAGGTGCACAGCGCCTGGCAGGGGCTGCTGGAACTCCGCCGGATGACGAACCCGGGCGGCGCCACCGACCTCCCGTGCGGCTGGGAGCGCGCGCATCTCGTACGGGCCGCCGCGCTCGCCCTGGAAGCGGCGGGCCACCGCCCGGCGAGCCCGGAGGTGGAGCGTGGCGGCTACCGGGTGCGGACCACCCCGCAGCCGGAGGCCGTCGCCGTGCACGAGCCGGACGCGGGGGCGCTGCGCGACTGCGCCGAGACCCTTCGCCGGGCGGGCTGGCAGCCGAGCGAGCACACGGACCCGCGGACGCGGGAGCGGTATCTGCTGGCCTCCCCCAGGAAGGTGTGACCGGGCGGAGCCGGCCGCGGGGAGGCGTCGGACTGTAGCACCCGCGATGAGCAAGCGCTCAGTAAGCTTGCGTCCGTCCTGTTCGCCGCTGAGGTAGTCGAGGGGTAGTCGTGTCCGAGCCGTTTTCCGTCCCGGTGACCGTCCGGGGGTACGAGACCGACGTACAGGGGCACCTCAACCAGAGCGTGTACCTCCAGTACGGGGAGCACGCGCGCTGGTCGCTGCTCCAGGCCGCCGGGATCCGCCAGGCCGATCTGATGGCGAGGGGTGTCGGTCCCGTGGCGCTGGAGACGACGATCCGTTACCGGCGCGAGCTGCTCGCCGGTGACGAGGTCGAGGTGACGTGCGTGTTCGTCTGGGGCGAGGGCAAGACCTTCCGGGTCGAGCAGACGATCCGCAGGACCGACGGCACGGTGGCCGCCGAGATCACCGGTGTGGGCGGCCTGATGGACCTCAAGGCGCGCAAGCTGGTCGCCGACCCCGGCGCGTACTTCAGGGAGCTGGCGGACGACCCGAAGCTGTTCGGACTGTGAGCCCGGCTCACGACCCCAGGCTGTTCGGGCTGTGAGTGCACCCCGCCGCCCCAAGCTGTTCGGGCTGTGAGCGCGGCCCACAGCCCGAACAGCTACTGACCTCGTCCCGTCGGTCAGCCCAGCGGGTTCAGCAGCGCGGGGTCGTTCTCGAAGGCGAACAGCAGCAGGTCCGTCATCGTGAAGTGGCCCTTGCGGTGGGCCGGGAGGCTCGGCCGCCAGCCCGGGTGCTTCACGATGGAGACGCGGCTGCCCTCCATCGCCCGGTGGAAGACCTCGGCGACGAGCGTGCCGCCGACGCCGGTGAGGCGGCCGGGGTGGCGTCCGTTCACCTCGGCCTCGCGCAGGACGTAGAACCACAGCGGGGTGTGCTCCACGACCTGGGCGCGCTCGGCGTCGGTGAGGCCCTCCAGGACGGCTCCGCCGGCGCCCCGCAGGATCTGGTCCTCGGTCAGCCCCTTGATGCCCATCTGCGCGGCCAACTGGGGGCCGGTGACCAGTTCGACCATCGCGGCGCGCGTGAGGTTGCGGAACGCGAGATTGCGGTGGATCGGCGGCGGTGCCGGGCGGCCCCGGCCGTCGAAGGTGCCGGTGGGCAGGGCGGCCAGCGGGTCGACGAGGAGGGTGTCCAGCCGCTTGGCGAGGTTGAACTCGCCCTTGGGCACCACCAGATCGTCCCGGCCGGCCTCCCCGAAGTCGAACAGCCGGCGGAAGTCGACGATCCAGTTGCTCGGCAGCCGCAGGTTCTCCCCCGCGTTCGGGTCGTCGAGGTCGCTCAGGTCGTCCGGTCCCGGCGTGAGGTTGCCCGCCGTGCCGCTGAACCGGAAGAGCAGGCCCAGCGAGGCGATCGGACCGGGGCCGCCCGCACGGAACACCCTGTTCCACTGGTACGCCGTCCGCACCATGCTGTGCCCGAGCCGGTAGGCGGCGACGGAGAACTCGATGGGCATCGTCGGCAGATCGCCGGGCCGGGTGTACCCGGGCACCTCGAAGTGCCGCCGCCCCCGGGTGAAGACGCGCTCGACGATCTCCGGGTCGACGACCCGCGGCAGGAAGTCCGTGCGCAGGACCCACTGGTAGTGCTTGACGACGATCTCCCGGGCGGCCTGGAACAGCCGGCGCTCGGGCACTCCCCGCTCGGCGAGCAGGTCGATGACCCGGTTGTGGAAGCGGATGAACGCCAGGTGGAGCTGGCCGACGGCCAGGTTCTCGTCGTTGCGCGCGTCCGGGATGAGCGGGGCGCGCATGTCGGCGCGGGTGCCGCCGGCCGTCTCACCGGCGCGGGGCAGGTCGAAGCCCTTCTGGTCGGTGTTGGCGGGCGGCAGCTCGGGCGGGAAGCCCACACCGAGGGTCGTGCCCGTCTTGAGGCGGCCGTCGGCCTCGTAGAACCGGGCGCTGCCCGAGTGGTGCGGGCCCATGCCGTACAGCGAGTCGAGGTCGAGGGCGGGGCTGCGCCCCTGGAGCAGCTCCTCGACCGGGACGGGCTCGCCGAGCCCGACCTGGGTGCGGTCCAGCGTCAGGTCGTGGTCGACGAACTGGCCGAGGTAGGTGAACCCGGCCGGAACCGGTGTCCCCGGACTCCCCGAGTCAGGGTCGTCGCCGCCCGTGCCGACCGTGGTCATGGCCGCCGCGAGCTTCGCCCGCAGCGCCTCGTCGAGTTGCACCCCCTTCTTGCCAAACCTGGAGAAGCGGAAGGCGAGTTGCTGCTCGGCGGCGCTCGGTACGCGCGCGACGGCGTCCCCCTTCTCGAACTCCAGGATCCTGCCCTCGTCGACGACGTAGTAGCTCTCGCGATGGTGTCGACGCACCATGTGTGTCCCCGTTCTGTCCCCCGACCCCGCGACCGGCCACAACCGGACGTACCGGCTCCTCCCGGATCTTCCGGCCCCCACCGGACGCGAAGCGATCAATTCGGATGAATCCCTGTTTCCCGACAACGTGTCGCGTCCGGCGAGAGTTTCCCTGTCGGCACATCCGGCGCAGATCGACGTACGGCGGATCGAGCGAAAGGCGTACGAGGGGCGTATGGGACGGCCGGGCCGGCGGCGGGGGGCGGGATTACGGCCGTTCACGCCGGATTCTCCCCCTTGTGGCCGTGTGTCGGTGCGGAAGGACCGTTTCGGTGGGTATTGCTGCCACGGCGTACCCCCCACCCGCACCCGGAGACATCATGCCGCTCGCCCGCCGTGCCCTGCTCGCCGTCTTCGCCGCCGGTTCGGCGGGAGCGGCGGTCGCCTGCGTTCCCGCCCGCGCGAATCCCTCCGACGACGCGCCCCGCGCGGACGGAGCGGAGGACACGGCGGCCGCGGCGGCGGCCCGGCGCCTGCTGCCGGACCACTGGCGGCAGATCACGTTCGCCGTGGGCACCGAGCGGGACACCTTCCACGTCGCGGGCGGCACCGGGCGCATCACGGTCACCGGCGACACCCCGGCGACCCGGCTCACCGGTCTGAACTGGTACCTGCGGCACATCGCGTACGCCGAGATCAACTGGGCGGGCGAGCAGACCGCCCTCCCCCGCGTCCTGCCGGGCCTCGACGGCACCGTCACCCGACGCGCGAACGTCCCCCACCGCTTCGCCCTGAACGACACCAACGACGGTTACACGGGCGCCTACCTCGACTGGTCGTACTGGGAGCGCGAGCTGGACGTGCTGGCGCTGCACGGCTACAACGAGATCCTCGTCCTCGCGGGCGCGGACGCCCTCTACCACCGGGTGTTCCAGGAGTTCGGGTACGGGGAGAAGGAGCTGCGGGAGTGGATCCCGGGGCCCGCGCACCAGCCGTGGTGGCTGCTGCAGAACCTGTCCGCGTTCCCCTCCCCCGTCTCCCGGCAGCTCCTCGACGCCCGCGCCGCGCTCGGCCGCCGGATCGCCGACCGGGTGCGCGAACTGGGCATGACGCCGGTGTTCCCCGGCTACTTCGGGACGGTCCCGCCGGGCTTCGCCGAGCGCGTCCCCGGAGCGCGGACGGTCCCGCAGGGCACATGGATGGGTTTCGCCCGCCCCGACTGGCTGGACCCGCGCACGGACGCCTTCGCGCGGGTCGCGGCCGCCTTCTACCGCACCCAGGACGACCTGTTCGGCGGGGCGTCGACCCTGTACAAGATGGACCTGCTGCACGAGGGCGGCGACCCGGGCGACGTGCCCGTGGGCGACGCGGCGAAGGGCGTCGAGCGGGCGCTGCGGCGGGCCCACCCCGACGCCGGCTGGGTGATCCTCGGCTGGCAGCACAACCCGCCACGCGCGATCGTCGACGCCGTCGACAAGGAGCACATGCTCGTCGTCGACGGCCTCTCCGACCGTTTCCCGACGGTCACCGACCGCGAGGCCGACTGGGGCGGCACCCCGTACGCGTTCGGCTCGATCTGGAACTTCGGCGGCCACACCGCGCTCGGCGCCAACACCCGCGACTGGGCGGAGCTGTACGAGACGTGGCGTACGAAGCCCGGCAGCGCGCTGCGTGGGATCGCGCTGCTGCCGGAGGCCGCGGACAACAACCCGGCGGCCTTCGCCCTCTTCTCCGAACTCGCCTGGCGCGAGGGCGAGCTGGACCTGGAGGGGTGGTTCGCCGACTGGGCGCACGCGCGCTACGGCGCCCGTGATCCGCATGCCGAGGCCGCCTGGGACATCCTGCGCCGCACCGTCTACGGCACCACACGCGCCGACGGGTGGAGCGAGGGCGCCGACGGCCTGTTCGGTGCCCGCCCGGGGCTCACCGTCGTCCGGGCGGCCCGCTGGTCGCCCAAGCAACTCCGGTACACGGCGGCGGACCTGGAGCCCGCCCTGGGTGAACTGCTGCGCGTACGGTCCGCGTTGCGCACCTCGTCCGCCTACCGGCGGGACCTCCTCGACGTGGCCCGCCAGACCCTCTCCAACCGCAGCCGCGTCCTGCTGCCGCGGATCAAGGAGGCGTACGACGCCCGCGACGCCGCCGGGCTGAAGGAGCTGGCGGAGGTCTGGCTGTCCCTGATGGACCTGCTGGACCGGCTGCTGGCCACCGACTCCCGTCATCTGCTGGGCCGTTGGGTCGCGGACGCGCGTGCCTGGGGGGCGGACGACGCCGAGCGGGAGCGGCTGGCGTACGACAATCTGTCGCTGCTGACCGTGTGGGGCACGCGGGCGGGCGCGGACGCGGGGCTGCGCGACTACGCGAACCGGGAGTGGGCGGGCCTGGTCGGCGGGCTGTACCGGGCGCGCTGGTCGACGTACTTCGAGGAGCTGCGGGCCGCGCTCGCCGAGGGGCGGGCGCCGAAGAAGATCGACTGGTTCGCGCTGGAGGACCACTGGACCCGGGACCCGGGGCCGCTCGCCACCGAGCCGACCGGCGACACGTACACGGTGGCCACGCAGGTGTGGGAGCGGCTCACGGCACTCTCCTGAGCAGGCCCGGCCCGCCTGTCGAGGCCGAGCCCCACTCTCCTGACATGGCCCGGCCCGTCCGTCGAGCCCGAGTCCGCCTGTCCGAGCCCGGTCGCCGCGCGGTCAGTCGCACCGTTCCGGGGCGCACAGTCGCTGTGCGCCCCGGAGACGGCCGCCGTGGACCCCGCTCGGGTCCACGGCTTCCGACCGAGGGCCGTCCCCCTCGGCCGGAGTCGGGGCGGCGTACGGCACAGGCGGGTTCCCGCCGCGGCGTCGGCGCGGAGTGGTGGGGTCAGTCCCCGGCCGCGATCCGGGCCAGTCGCCGGGCCTCGTCCCGTGTCGAGCGGGCGATCGCGTCCTCGTCCACGTGCAGCAGGCGGCCGTCCTCCACGACGGCCCGGCCGCCCACCAGCGACAGGGTCACCGGGGCCGCCGCGCCGAAGACCAGGGCGGTCACCGGGTCGGCGATGGACGCGTGGGCGAGGGTGTCCAGCTTCCACAGGACCAGGTCGGCGAGCTTGCCGGGCTCCAGGGAGCCGATCTCGGCCGCCCGGCCGAGGACCTGGGCGCCGCCGTAGGTGCCGAGGCGCAGCGCCTGGCGGGCGTCGAGGGCGGCTTCGCGGTGGGGACCGAGGCGGTTGACGAGGAGCGCGTTGCGCAGCTCGGTGTGGAGTTCGCCGGACTCGTTGGAGGCGGTGCCGTCGACGCCGAGGCCGACCGGGACGCCGGCCGCCAGCATGTCGGGGACGCGGGCGATACCGGCGGCGAGGCGGGCGTTGGAGGACGGGCAGTGGGCGACTCCGGTCCTCGTCCGGGCGAAGGCGTCGATGTCGGAGTCGTTCATGTGGACGCAGTGCGCCATCCACACGTCCTCGCCGAGCCAGCCCGTCGACTCGAAGTAGTCGGTCGGGCCCATGCCGAACAGCTCGTGGCAGAACTTCTCCTCCTCGACCGTCTCCGAGCCGTGCGTGTGCAGTCGCACCCCGAGACGTCGGGCCAACTCGGCGCCCTGCCTGAGGAGTTCGGTCGACACGGAGAACGGGGAGCAGGGGGCCACGGCCACCTGGGTCATCGCGCCGAAGGAGGCGTCGTGGTGCTCGTTCACGGTCGCCTCGGTGGCGGCGAGCGCCCCGTCGAGGGTCTCGACCGCGAAGTCCGGGGGCAGGCCGCCGTCCTTCTCGCTGCGGTCCATGGAACCGCGGGCGAGGGTGAAGCGGACGCCCGTCTCACGGGCCGCGCGGATGATGGCGCCCGACAGGTCGCCGGAGCCCTTCGGGAAGACGTAGTGGTGGTCCATCGCGGTCGTCACACCGCCGCGGGCCATCATCGCGAGGGAGCCCTGGGCCGCCGCGTACGTCATCTGTTCATCGATGCGGGCCCAGGTCGGGTACAGCGCGACGAGCCAGTTGAAGAGGTTGTGGTCGGTGGCGAGGCCCCGTGTGATCCACTGGTAGAAGTGGTGGTGGGTGTTGACCAGGCCGGGGGTCACCAGATGTCCGGTGGCGTCGATCCGGCGTACGACGTCCGTCAGGCCCTCGGGGGCCCGTCCCGCGCCGACCGACTCGATCACGTCGTCCGCGATCACCACATGGCCCGACGTGTACTCGGTGTCCCGCGCGTCCACGGTCGCGATCGCCGCGTTCTCGATGACGATGCGCTGTGCCATCGTTGTTCGTCCCAACTCCCGGTGTACGTTCCGGGTCCGCGTCAGAGGTTGGTGAGATCGGCCGGGATCAGGGCCTCGACGCCGTCCCGCAGGACGGTCGCCTCGATGAGGCCGTAGGGGCGGTCGGCGGCGAAGTACACCTCGTTGTCGTTCTTGAGGCCGAACGGCGCGAGGTCCACCAGGAAGTGATGCTTGTTCGGCAGGGAGAAGCGGACCTCGTCGATCTCGCTCCGGTGGTCGATGATCCGGGCGCCCATCGCGTAGAGGGTCTGCTGGAGCGACAGCGAGTACGTCTCGGCGAAGGCCTCCAGCATGTGCTGCTTGACCTGCGCGTACGACGTGTCCCAGGCGGGCGTCGGCTGCTCGTCGTCGGTCCAGTTGAACCGCCAGCGGGCGGAGACGTCGGTGGCGAGGATGCGGTCGTGCGCCTCGGGGAGGGTCGTGTACTTGTCCTTGACGTAACCCCAGAACTCGGAGTCCGTCGAGTTCATGACGGTGAGGTCCTTGAGGCCGGAGACGACCTCCCACGCCGAGCCGTCGTAGGTGATCTGCGCGAGCCGGGTCTCCTGGCCCGTGCGGACGAACGAGTGCGCGCCCTTCCCGGAGTGCTCGATGCGCTCCCAGGAGTACTCCTCCATGCGGATGCGGGCCCGGTGGATGGCCGGCTGGGAGGTCACGAAGTGGCGGGCGAGATGGATGCCGAACTGCTCGGCGGACTCGATGCCGTGCTCCTTGGCGAAGGCGTACACCGTGTTCTTGGTGGTGTCCGTCGGCAGGACGTTGGCGTTGGAGCCGGAGAGGTGGACCTCGTCCATGTCGCCGGAGAGGGACACGGAGACGTTCAGATCCTTGATGTGGTGGGTGGCGCCGTCCCGCGTGATGCGTACGACGCGGTTCTCGGCCTTGCCGTACTGGTTCTGACCAAGAATGGGCATGGGTGCTAACTCCCTCGGTATACGGAGTAGCCGAACGGGTTGAGCAGCAGCGGTACGTGGTAGTGCTCGCCGGCTTCCACGGCGAACGTGATGACCACCTCGGGGAAGAACACACCGCTGTCCCGATGCGCGGGGGCGTCCTGCTGTGCCTCGGCTCGCTTGGTCTCGAAGTACGGCTCCACGGCGAAGTCGAGCCGTACGTGGGTCGTCCCTTCCGGCAGCGCCGGGAGGTCCTTGCACCGGCCGTCGGCGTCGGTCGCGGAACCGCCGAGGGCCCGCCAGTCGGCGTCGCGTCCCGGACGGGCGGCGAGGCGGACGGCGACGCCGGGGGCGGGGCGGCCGACGCTGGTGTCCAGGATGTGCGTGGACACGGAGGCCGTGGTGCTGGTGCTCATGCTGCTCTCAGTCCTCTTCGACCAGTCGGGTCAGGCGGATGCGGTTGATCTTGCCCAGTTCGACGCGGACGATCTCCCGTTCCTCCTCCGGCGTGTTGCCGATGCGCTCCGCGACCGCGTCGCGCATCTGCTCGCCGGTGCGGCCGGTGGCGCAGATCAGGAAGACATGGCCGAACTTCTCCTGGTAGGCCAGGTTCAGTTCGAGCATCTCAGCCTTCAGCGCGTCGGAGGCACCGGCCATGCCGCGCTGCTCCCGGGCGGAGGTCGCGTCGCCCGGCGTGGGGCGGCCGATCGGCGGGTGTCCGGCCATCGCCTCCGCCAGGTCCTCGGCGGTCAGTTCGGCCATGGCGGCGTCACTGGCGGCGAGCAGGTCGTCGACGCCGGCGTACGGTCGGCCGGCGAGGAGTCTGCGCCCCCATTCCGCCGAGGCGCACGCCTCGTGGAGCACGGCGACGGCGGCTTGCTTCTCCAGGGTGTTGAACCGGGCGAGGCCCGGCGTCGAGGAACGCGAAGTCACGGGAGCCTCCGTGGCCGAGGTGCTGGACTGGCTACGGCAAGCTAACGCCCCGCGACGACATCACGTCAACAGTTTGTTGAAAAAACGCGGGGGGTGCCCCTCGATCGGCGGGGTGGCCGGTCACCGGCCCTTGGTCGCGTTCTCCCTGTTCAGGTAGTTGTAGACGGTGAAGCGGCTGACGCCGAGCGCGCTCGCGACGGTCTCCACACCGTGCCGCACGGAGAACGCGCCGCGCGCCTCCAGCGTCCGCACGATCTCCTGCTTGGTCTTGCGGTCGAGGTCGGCGAGGGGCTTGCCGTGCCGGCGCTCCAGCGCGGCGAGGATGTGGTCCAGCGACTCGGCGAGCTGCGGCAGCCGGACGGCGACGACGTCGGCGCCCTGCCAGGAGAGCACGACGTCGTCGGGACCGGCCTCGCCCGGCGGCAGCAGAACCCCGCCCATGGCGTCGACCAGCGGCTTGACGGCCGCGACGAAGGGGTCGTCCCCGGCGGCGGTCACCCCTGCCCCTCCCCGGACTCCCCGGACTCCCCGACCACGTTGACCTGGAGCGAGACCCGGGTGGCGCCCGCCTCCAGCGCCCGGCGCAGCAGGGCGTCGACCGCGCCGAGGACGGCGTCGGAGCCACCCTCGGCGGTGTTGCCGAAGGGGCCCACGTCGACCGCGTCCAGCTCGGCGGCCTCGATGACGTCGCGGGCGACCAGCGCGTGCCGGGGCGGCTCGTCCAGATCGAACGGCTCGGTGGTGAACTCCACTCGCAATCGCACTACGCCCCCATGACCTCGGATCCGACCTGCGCGTTCTGTCATCACACCGGCGGTGTGCCCAGCCGCTGCGACACGACCTTAACGGCGACCGGGTCCGCCGAGGACGCCCGCGTCGGGAGGTGAGCCCGGCGAAACGCCGCGGTGGTCCTTCGCGACCCTCCCGTAACCGGCCAACATTCCCCATCATGGACATCCTGCTCGTAGCCAGCGCGTTCAACAGCCTCTCCCAGCGGGTGTACGCGGAACTGTCCGACCGGGGTCACCGGGTCGACGTCGTTCTGGCCTCGCACGGCACCGACGCGGTCCTGGCCGCCGCGCGCGAGGTCCGCCCGGAACTGATCGTCGCGCCGATGCTGAGGAGGGCGCTGCCCGAGGAGGTGTGGCGGGAGCACACCTGCCTCATCGTGCACCCGGGACCACCCGGCGACCGCGGCCCGTCCTCCCTGGACTGGGCGATCGCCGAGGGCGCGGCCCAGTGGGGTGTGACGGTGCTCCAGGCGGAGGCGGGGATGGACGCCGGTGACGTCTGGGCCGCCGTGTCCTTCCCGGTGCCGCCGGTCGGCAAGAGCGACCTGTACCGGGGCGAGGTCGCCGACGCCGCCTCGGCCGCCGTCCTGCTGGCCGTCCAGCGGTACGCCGACGGGTCCTTCAAACCGCGGCCGCAGAGCGATCCCGGGATCCGGGTGGTGTGGCGCGACTTCTTCCGCCAGGAGCGGCGCGGGATCGACTGGGAGAACGACAGCACGGAGACGGTGCTGCGGAAGCTCCGCGCGGCCGACTCGCAGCCGGGCGTCCTCGACGAGGTCCTCGGCCGCGAGGTGTTCCTGCACGGCGGCCACGCCGAGGACCGGCTCCGAGGCGCTCCCGGCGCACTGCTGGCGACCCGGGCCGGCGCGGTCTGCCGGGCCACCCGGGACGGCGCGGTGTGGATTCCGGAGCTGCGCCCCCGCAAGAGTTCCGGCGACCCGGCGCCGTTCCGCCGCCCCGCCGCGTCGGTCCTCGCCGGCTTCCCCGCCCCGCCCGGCACCGACCGGGGGACGTCCGGCGGCGACGAGCACCCGCACCGGCTGCCGGAAGACACCGTCCCGCTCGAACTGCCCCCGGACCGGCGCACCTTCACCGACATCCGGTACCGGCGGCAGGGCGCCGTCGGATTCATGGACTTCTCGTTCCCCGGCGGCGCCATGAGCACCGACCACTGCCGCCGACTCCTCGACGCCTACCGGTACGCGCTCGCCCGCCCCACCCCGGTACTGGTGCTCGGCGGGTCCCGCGACTTCTTCTCCAACGGCATCCACCTGGGCGTCATCGAGGCGTCGGCCGACCCGGCGGCCGAGTCCTGGGCCAACCTCAACGCCATGAACGACCTGGTCGAGGCGGTGCTGCGCACCACCGACCGCCTGGTGGTCGCGGCACTCGGCGGCAACGCGGCGGCCGGCGGCGTCATGCTCGCCCTGGCCGCCGACGAGGTGTGGTGCCGCGAGGGCGCCGTCCTCAACCCGCACTACCGGCGCATGGGCCTGTACGGGTCGGAGTACTGGACGTACACGCTTCCCCGCCGCGTCGGGGCGGAGAGGGCCGAGCGGCTGACGGGCGAGGCGCTGCCGGTGAGTGCCGTGACCGCCGCGCGGATCGGGCTGGTGGACCGCCGGATGCCGGTCCCGCCCCAGGGCTTCACCGCCGAGGTCGCCCGGACGGCGGCGGAGCTGGCCGACGCCCCGGACCTCGCGTCGCGGATCGCCGCGAAGGCCGCGGCCCGGCGGGCGGACGAGGAGCGCAGGCCGCTCGCCGATCACCGGCGGGACGAACTCGCCCGTATGCATGCCGTCTTCTTCGATCCGGAGGCCTCGTACCACGCCCTGCGCTCGGCGTTCGTGCGGAAGCTCCCGCACGGCTCCGCCCGGCCCCTGGCGACGGGAGGCGCACGATGAGCGCGCGGCTGCTGGTGGCGGGCGTCGGCAACATCTTCCTCGCGGACGACGCCTTCGGCCCCGAGGTGATCCGCGCCCTCGAAGGGCACCCGCTGCCGCCCGAGGCGCGGGTGCGGGACTTCGGCATCCGCGGCATGGACCTCGCCTACGAACTGCTCGGCGGCTACGACACCGCCGTCCTGGTCGACGCCTGCGCACGCGGCCACCGGCCCGGCACCCTGTCGCTGATCGAACCGGAACTCCCCGACCGCGCCACCGACGGCCCCCCGCCCGAGGCGCACGGCATGGACCCGGCGAAGGTCCTCGCCCTGGCCGCCCACCTCGGCGACGAGCCGCTCCCCCGCGTCCTCGTCCTCGCCTGCGAACCCCAGGTGCTGCCGCGGGGCGACGAGGACATCGCGCCCGGCGTCAGCGCGGCGGTGCGCGACGCCGTCGCGCGGGCCGTCACCGCGCTGCACACCCTGGTCCCGGCGCTGCTCGCCGACCCGGCGGCGACACCGCCGCCGACCCGGGCCGCGATGCCCGGTTGAGCCGCCCGGAGGAATCCGGGGGCCGGTCAGCGGCCCGTCTCCCCGGTCCGGCGGCCGGGGGCGCGGAGGATCGGCAGCGGTCCGACGCACCCGAATCCCGCGAGGAGCTGTGCCCATGTGCGAGTCCATGGACGACGTCACCCAGGCCGTCCTGGCGAAGAACGACGGGCTGGCCGCGAGCCTGCGCGACGAACTCACCGGCCGCGGCGTGACCGTGGTCAACCTGCTGTCCAGCCCGGGCAGCGGCAAGACCGAACTGCTCGGCCGGGTGCTGGCCCGGGCCGTGGAGCGGGGGGTCCCGGTGGCCGCGCTGACCGCGGACCTGGCGACCGAGAACGACGCCCACCGGCTCGCCCGCTCGGGGGCGCCGGTGAAGCAGCTGCTGACCGACGGACTGTGCCATCTGGAGGCCCGGCAGCTGCGCGGCCACGTGGAGAGCTGGCTGCCCGCCGACACCTCGCTGCTGTTCGTGGAGAACGTCGGCAACCTCGTCTGCCCGGCCTCCTACGACCTGGGGGAGAGCCTGCGGATCGTCCTGATGGCGGTGACGGAGGGCGAGGACAAGCCGCTGAAGTACCCCACGGCCTTCGGCTCCGCCCAGCTCGTCGTGCTCACCAAGACCGACCTCGCCGAGGCCGCCGGGTTCGACGAGTCCGCCTTCCTCGCCCATGTGCAGCGGGTCAACCCGGGCGTGGAGGTGGTGCGGTCCTGCGCCCGCGGCGGCGAGGGCGTCGACACCGTCCTGGAGCGGGTGCTCGCCGTGCGGGACGGGGCACCCGTCCACCGGCCTCCCCTGGCGCCGCGCCCGCACCGCCATGACGACGCCGCGTCCGGCCTCACGGCCGGACGCGTCTCGTGACGGCGCCCGCCACCCGCACCCCGCGCGGCACCGGCGACGCCCGGACGGTGCGCCGACGCCTCACCGTCCGCGGAACCGTGCAGGGCGTCGGCTTCCGCCCCTTCGTCCACCGTCTGGCCACCGACCTGGAACTCGCCGGGTTCGTGGGCAACACGGCGGACGGCGTGCTCATCGAGGTGGAGGGCCCGCCCGACGGCATCACCCTCTTCTGCGACCGACTGGCCGCCGAGCCGCCGCCGTTGGCCACCGTCACCGCCGTCGGCATCGAGGAACTGGCCGTCACCGGCGCCGACGACACCTTCACGATCCGCTCCACCGACCGCTCCCCGGGCCGCACCCTCCTCCCGCCCGACGTGGCGACCTGCGGGGACTGTCTGCGGGAGCTGGCCGACCCGGCCGACCGCAGGCACCGGCACCCCTTCGTCACCTGCACCCACTGCGGACCCCGCTTCACCATCGCCACCGGGATGCCCTACGACCGGGCGGTCACCACCATGGCCGGCTTCCCCCTGTGTCCGGCGTGCGCCCGCGAGTACGGCGACCCCGGCGACCGCCGCTTCCACGCCCAGCCCGTCGCCTGCCCCGACTGCGGGCCCCGGCTGCGGCTGGTGCCCGCGCCGGGCGACGCCGCCCGGCCCGCCCTCGGCGCCGACGCCCTCGCAGCGGCCCGC
>NZ_JAMGBG010000100.1 GCF_023516595.1 Streptomyces neyagawaensis
GCGTCCGTGGCCGGTCTGCTCAAGGCCGCCGAGAACGGCCAGGTCGACCCGGGCCAGACCATCGTCTGCACGGTCACCGGTAACGGCCTGAAGGACCCCGACTGGGCCGTCGCGGGCGCCCCGCAGCCCGTCACCGTCCCCGTCGACGCGGCCACGGCGGCCGAGCGCCTCGGCCTCGCCTAGTGCCGTGACCGGAAAGGTTTGTCGCGAGCCGGTGAACCTGTCCGGTCACGGCACTAGCCGTCCGGGCAACGGTTCGAAACGGCCAGTGAGTCGCGCGTAGACGCCGTTTCCCGGGGGATAACCCTGACAGGACCCGACAGGGGGTGCACAGGGGGCTTACGACACGCATCGTGCGCCTCCTGTGCGCCCTATGTCGCCACAGAACCCACCTTCGATAGGCTGTACCGAACCCGCCCGCTGCATATGCCCCGCAAGGGTGCGGCGCCGCGCCGTCCTCCGACGGCCGCCGGGTTCCCGCGTACGTCATCGAATGTCATTCGACAATCGCCCATCACGCAGCTCAAGGAGAGTCATCGAGCGATGGCCGGTCCAGCGTTCCGCGCCGCCGCCGTACGGGTGCGCGTCCCCGCCACCAGCGCCAACCTCGGCCCGGGCTTCGACGCCCTCGGCCTGTCGCTGGGGCTCTACGACGACGTGGTCGTCCGGGTGGCCGACTCCGGCCTGCACGTCGACATCGCGGGGGAGGGCAGCGAGACGCTCCCGCGCGACGAGCGGCATCTGCTCGTCCGCTCCCTGCGCACCGCCTTCGACCTGCTGGGCGGCCAGCCGCGGGGCCTGGAGATCGTCTGTGCCAACCGCATCCCGCACGGCCGCGGCCTCGGCTCCTCCTCCGCCGCCATCTGCGCCGGCATCGTCGCCGCCCGCGCCGTGACCATAGGTGGGGAGAACCGGCTCGACGACGCCGCCCTGCTGGAACTCGCCACCGAGATCGAGGGCCACCCCGACAACGTCGCGGCCTGCCTCCTCGGCGGCTTCACGCTCTCCTGGATGGAGGGCGGCTCCGCGCGGGCCATCAGGATGGATCCCGCCGATTCCATCGTTCCGGTGGTTTTCGTCCCCGGGAAGCCCGTGCTCACCGAGACGGCGCGCGGACTGCTCCCGCGCACCGTCCCGCACGTCGACGCCGCCACCAACGCCGGCCGTGCCGCCCTGCTCGTGGAGGCCCTGACCAGGCGTCCCGAGCTGCTGCTGCCCGCCACCGAGGACCGGCTGCACCAGGAGTACCGGGCGCCCGCCATGCCGGAGAGCGCGGCCCTGGTCGAGCGACTGCGGGCCGACGGCGTCCCGGCGGTCATCTCCGGCGCCGGACCCACGGTCCTGGCCCTGGCCGACGAGGCCAGCGCCGACAAGGTGGCCCACCTCGCGGGCGCGGAATGGGCCGCCAACCGGCTGGATCTCGACGCCCGAGGGGCGTGCGTCCTGCCGCTCACCACCACCGTCGCCGAGAACGGCGCCGACAGCGGCGACGCATAGGGGCGTACGGTTGCCGGATTTCGAGAGGGGGAATGTTTGTTGGATCCGGTAGTGTTAACCTCAAGTCTGCACCTGCCCCAGCCATGGCATGGTGCTTATCGTCCCCGTCCGGGACAACCATTCTTCCGGGAGTCTCCCAAGCCGCACTGTGCTTCGTACGTCAAGCTGTACGCCGTACGCAGGCACTGAGCGGTCTGCCGAGCAGGCTCCGGAACCGGCGTGACCGAGCCGCGTGACACAGACACCGAGTGCCACGGCCCCGCAAGCGCCGAATCACCAGCAAATTTTCCTCCGCCGCTTTGGCGGACCACCGCCCCGGCACGGTCCACCCGAACAGGGCCGAAGCCGGACAGCACAACCGGTCGCCGAGCCAGAAGGCCGACGTCCGCTCCAGGGAAGGACCCTTCGTGAGCGACACCACCGATCTGATGGGCGCACGTGTCGAGGAGACCGCTGCCGCGCCCGCCACGGACGCCGCGCCTGCCAGCGGTGCCGGCTCCAGGCGGCGCCGCGGCACCGGCCTCGAGGGCATGGTGCTGGCCGAGCTGCAGCAGGTCGCATCCGGCCTCGGCATCAGGGGCACCGCGCGCATGCGCAAGAGCCAGCTGATCGAGGTCATCAAGGAGGCGCAGGCGGGCGGGGGTGCCGCGGCTCCCAAGGCCGAGGCCGCCACCGAGACCAAGCCCAAGCGCCGGACCACCTCGAAGGCACGCACGGGCGAGGACGCCGCCCCGGCCGAGAAGGCCGCCAAGAAGGCCGAGGCGCCCGCCGAGAAGGTCGACAAGACCGAGAAGGCCGTCGCCCAGCAGCAGATCGAGATCCCCGGCCAGCCGGCCGGCGGGGACGAGGCGCCCACCGAGCGCCGCCGTCGTCGGGCCACCGCCGACGCGGGCAGCCCCGAGACGGTCACCGCCGAGGCGAAGGCCGAGCCCAAGGCCGAGACGCCGGCCCAGCCGCAGGCCGAGGCCAAGGGCGACGCCGCCGACGCCGACGGCCGCCAGGGCCGCCGTGACCGCCGTGAGCGTGGCCGCGACCGTGACCGCGGCGACCGCCGGGGCAAGGGCGACGAGCAGCAGGGCGGCGGTCAGCAGCAGCGCGACCGCGGCCAGCAGCAGGGCCAGCAGCAGAGCGGCGGCCGCCAGGACCGCCAGCGCGACAACGGTCCTCAGGACGACGGCTACGACGATGAGGCGGGCGGCCGCCGTGGCCGTCGCGGCCGCTACCGCGACCGTCGTGGCCGTCGCGGCCGTGACGACATGGGCGCGGCCGAGCCGCAGCTCGCCGAGGACGACGTCCTGATCCCCGTCGCGGGCATCCTGGACATCCTCGACAACTACGCGTTCATCCGCACCTCCGGCTACCTGCCGGGCCCGAACGACGTGTACGTCTCCCTCGCCCAGGTCCGCAAGAACGGCCTGCGCAAGGGCGACCACATCACCGGTGCGGTCCGTCAGCCCAAGGAGGGCGAGCGCCGCGAGAAGTTCAACGCGCTGGTCCGCCTGGACTCCGTCAACGGCATGGCGCCCGAACACGGCCGCGGCCGCCCGGAGTTCAACAAGCTGACGCCGCTGTACCCGCAGGACCGCCTCCGTCTGGAGACGGACCCTGGCGTGCTCACCACCCGCATCATCGACCTCGTGTCGCCGATCGGTAAGGGCCAGCGCGGTCTGATCGTGGCCCCGCCGAAGACCGGCAAGACCATGATCATGCAGGCGATCGCCAACGCGATCACGCACAACAACCCCGAGTGCCACCTGATGGTCGTCCTCGTCGACGAGCGTCCGGAAGAGGTCACCGACATGCAGCGGTCGGTCAAGGGCGAGGTCATCTCCTCGACCTTCGACCGTCCGGCCGAGGACCACACCACGGTCGCCGAGCTCGCCATCGAGCGCGCCAAGCGCCTGGTGGAGCTGGGCCACGACGTCGTCGTGCTGCTCGACTCGATCACGCGTCTGGGCCGTGCGTACAACCTGGCCGCGCCGGCCTCCGGCCGCATCCTGTCCGGTGGTGTCGACTCGACCGCCCTGTACCCGCCGAAGCGCTTCTTCGGTGCGGCCCGCAACATCGAGGACGGCGGCTCGCTGACCATCCTCGCCACCGCCCTGGTGGACACCGGGTCCCGCATGGACGAGGTGATCTTCGAGGAGTTCAAGGGCACCGGCAACATGGAGCTCAAGCTCGACCGGAAGCTCGCCGACAAGCGCATCTTCCCCGCGGTGGACGTGGACGCGTCCGGTACCCGCAAGGAGGAGATCCTGCTCGGCAACGAGGAGCTGGCGGTCGTCTGGAAGCTGCGCCGGGTGCTGCACGCGCTGGACCAGCAGCAGGCCATCGAGCTGTTGCTGGACAAGATGAAGCAGACGAAGTCGAACGTCGAGTTCCTGATGCAGATTCAGAAGACGACGCCGACGCCGGGCAACGGCGACTAGCCGACCGGTAGTCCACGACAGAGCAGAACCGGGGCCACCCTCCTTCGTGAGGGTGGCCCCGGTCTTTGTATGGGACACGTGTACGATCACGGTTCTTCTTCTGTCTTGTTTTGATTCTTGAGTTCTCAGGGGGGACTTGAGTGGCCATACCTATGTCCGGAGCTGTCGCCACCGCGATAGCCGGGGCGCTGCTCCTGTCATCGGCCGGTGCGGCCAACGGAGCCGGCTCGTCGGGGAGCGACGAGCTGGACGTGCGGATCGCGAACGCGATGGCGGCGGACGACACCGTCGGTGAGACGACGGCGAAGCCCTCGCCGTCGACGGACGAGTCGTCGAGCAGCGACGCGGAAGGCCTGAAGCCGGACGCCAAGATCATCGGTGGTTCCGAGACCACCATCGGCGCGGCGCCCTGGATGGCGCAGCTCTGGTACTACGACGAGACCGCGGACTTCGGCTTCTTCTGCGGCGGCTCGGTCGTCTCGCCGACGAAGATCCTCACCGCGGCCCACTGCGTCGACAAGAACCACTACGACTGGGCCAAGTGGGGTTCCGTCGTCACCGGTACGGACCAGCTGCCCACGGCCGTCTACGACAGCGACGGCAACCTGGTGGACATGGACTACCACGGCGGCGAGCCCACGAAGGTGTCCCGCCAGTGGAACCACTCCTCGTACAACGAGGACACGATCAACAACGACGTCGCCGTCCTCACGCTGGCCAAACCGGTCACCGCCAAGCCGATCAGGATGACGACGTCGACCGACACGTCCTCGTACGCGGCGGGCACCAGCGCGAAGGTCTACGGCTGGGGTCGTACCAGCTCCACCAGCGACGACATCTCGGAGAAGCTGAAGACGGCGACGCTGCCCGTGGTCAGTGACACGACCTGCGGGAACACCTGGGACCCCTACTTCGTCAAGGGGAACATGTTCTGCGCGGGCAAGCCCGCCGGCGGCTCCGACGCCACCACCACCGCCAGCTGCAACGGCGACTCCGGAGGCCCGCTCGTCGTGGGCGGCAAGATCATCGGTGTCGTCTCGTGGGGCGTCGTGGACTGCGTGGCGAAGGGCGCGTACCCGGTCTTCGCGAAGGTCAGCAAGTACGTGGGCGCCGCCTACCCGCGCGTCGACGACACCGACATCAGCCGGGACGGCAAGGCCGACGTCTTCCTGCGCAACAAGGAGACCGGCTCGGGCTACGTCCGCGCCTCCTCCGGCTCCAGCCTCGCCGACCGCAAGGCGCTGACCGCCGAGGGCAGCTGGACGGGCTACAACCTGGTCCAGCAGACCGACCTGAACCGGGACGGCTACCAGGACTACGTCCTGCGCCGCGCCTCCGACGGCGATGTCTTCTGGCGGCGGCGCACGGCGTCGTCGAGCACCTGGACGACCACGCAGATCTTCGACAACTGGGCGACCCGGACCCGGATCATCACCCCCGGCGACGTCACCGGCGACGCCCTGCCCGACCTGCTCTCGGTCGACTCGGCGGGCGCCCTGTGGATCTACCCGGGCAAGGGCAACGGCACCTTCGACACCCGCGTCCAGGTGAGCACGGGCTGGAACACGTACAACGCGGTGCTCGGTCACGGCGACTTCACCGGTGACGGCAAGGCCGACCTGATCGCACGCACCAAGACCGGCTCGAACATCTACCTGTTCAAGGGCACCGGCAAGGCCGGTACGGGCGCCTTCGCCACCAAGATCAAGGTCCGCTCCGACTGGAGCTCGTACAACACGCTCATCACTCCCGGTGACGTGAGCGGCGACGGTCGCGCGGACCTGCTGGCCCGCACCAGCGGCGGCACGCTGTACCTCTACAAGGGCACCTCGAAGGCCACGACCGAGATCTTCGGCACACGGGTCTCCGTCGGAACCAGCTACGCCCAGTACGACCTGCTCGGCTGAAACACCAGGTGAGCCCGGTCCCACCGGGCTCATCCGGCACACCCGGTGCCCATCGCTCTTTGCGCGATGGGCACCGTTCGTTGTGCAACCCTTTCCCGAATTACTCCGTCTGACCGATCGGAGTGACCATGAGCGGTACGGCCACATCCGACCCAAGCAGGCCTGGGCCTGAGCGCAGGGGGTAACCGACCGGGAAAGAGGACGAGGAGCGCATGTCCGCCGAGAGCACACTGGATCCCGCCACACAGGACGCGTCCGGCACCGCCGGCCGCCATCGCGCGCCCAAGGGCCGCCGCCGCACACCGCGCGACGGACACAGCAGGGCGGCGCTCGCCGTCCTCTGGACCGCCGCCGGCGTCCTGGTTCTGGGCGGCACCGGAGTCGGCTACCTGTACTTCAAGCTCAACGGCAACATCAAGAGCGTCGACATCAACCAGGCCCTCGGCACCGACCGGCCCCTCGACGTCGACAACGGCTCCCAGGACATCCTGGTCCTCGGCTCCGACACCCGCTCCGGCAGCAACAAGAAGCTGGGCGGCGGCGTCGACGACGGCAGCGCCCGCTCCGACACCGCGATGATCGTGCACGTCTACCAGGGCCACAAGAAGGCCAGCGTGGTCTCCATACCCCGGGACACCCTGGTGGAGCGGCCCGAGTGCACCGACACGCACGGCAAGACGTACCCGGCGGCGCGGCTGGCGATGTTCAACTCGGCGTACTCCACCGGTGGCGCCGCGTGCGCGGTGAAGACAGTCGAGTCCATGACCGGCATCCGCATGGATCACTACATCGAGGTCGACTTCGCGGGCTTCGAGAAGCTCATCAACGTCCTCGGCGGGGTCGACATCACCACGACCAAGGACATCAAGGACCCCGACAGCCATCTGAACCTCAAGGCCGGCGAGCACACCCTCACCGGCAAGCAGGCCCTCGGACTGGTCCGCACCCGGCACGGCGTCGGCGACGGCTCCGACCTCGGCCGCATCCAGCTCCAGCAGGCGTTCATCAAGGCGCTCCTGGAGCAGGTCAAGGAGGTCGGCGTCTTCAGCAACCCGAAGAAGCTCTACGACCTCGCCGACACCGCCACGGACGCCGTCACCACCGACTCCGACCTCGACGACGTCAAGGACCTGGCCTCCTTCGCGGGCGGCCTCAAGGGCATCGGCGCCAAGAACATGACCATGGTCACCATGCCGGTCCAGTACGACCCCGCCGACCCCAACCGCGTCCTGGTCGACGAGGCGAAGTCGAAGCGGGTGTGGGCCGCCCTGAAGGCCGACAAGCCCATCCCGAAGTCGGCGACGAAGGGCACGGCGACGGGAACGGCGGGAGACGTCGTCACCGCCGGGCACTGAAGGGGCGCGGGGAACCGCGCGACCGGCCCCCACGGCCCCGCAGCCGCCCACGGCGATCACGAGGCACCCCCACGGGCGCACACTCCCACACAGCAGACACCCCCGGGAATACATGGCCGCACCCCCTGGTTTTGGGAGATGCGGCCAGTCCTGGCAGACTGGTACGTCGGCTCCGGTTCACGCTCTCGCATCCCGCGGCAGCGACCCGGCGCCCTCCCGAAACTAGGAGACACCTTGAAGCGCGACATCCACCCCCAGTACGTCGAGACGCAGGTCAGCTGCACCTGTGGCGCGTCGTTCACCACCCGTAGCACGATCGAGAGCGGCACCATCCGTGCCGAGGTCTGCTCCGAGTGCCACCCGTTCTACACGGGCAAGCAGAAGATCCTCGACACCGGTGGCCGCGTGGCCCGCTTCGAGGCCCGCTTCGGCAAGGCTGCCGCTGCCAAGAAGTAGCGAGCCCACAGCGCCGGTCCTAGGTGCCCCCCGTCCGGGGGCTTCCGGGGACCGGCGCTTTGCGGTGCAGCCCACTTATCACGTCGTACAGGGAGCCGGAGATGTTCGAGGCGGTCCAGGAACTGGTCGGGGAACACGCCGACCTGGAGAAGAAGCTCGCCGACCCGTCGGTCCACGCCGACCAGGCCAACGCGCGCAAGCTGAACAAGCGGTACGCGGAGCTGACCCCGATCGTCGGCACGTACCGCTCCTGGAGGCAGACCGGTGACGACATCGAGACGGCCCGCGAGTTCGCCGCGGACGACCCGGACTTCGCCGCCGAGGTCAAGGAGCTGGAGAAGCAGCGCGAGGAGCTGACGGAGAAGCTGCGCCTCCTGCTCGTCCCGCGCGACCCCAGCGACGACAAGGACGTCATCCTGGAGATCAAGGCCGGCGCCGGCGGCGACGAGTCCGCCCTGTTCGCCGGTGACCTCCTGCGCATGTACCTGCGGTACGCCGAGCGCGTCGGCTGGAAGACCGAGATCATCGACGCCACCGAGTCCGAGCTGGGCGGCTACAAGGACGTCCAGGTCGCCGTGAAGACCAAGGGCGGCCAGGGCGCCACCGAGCCCGGCCAGGGCGTCTGGGCCCGGCTGAAGTACGAGGGCGGTGTGCACCGCGTCCAGCGCGTCCCCGCCACCGAGTCCCAGGGCCGTATCCACACCTCCGCCGCCGGTGTCCTCGTGACCCCGGAGGCCGAGGAGATCGACGTCGAGATCAACCCGAACGACCTCCGCATCGACGTCTACCGGTCCTCCGGGCCCGGCGGGCAGTCCGTCAACACCACCGACTCCGCCGTGCGCATCACGCACATTCCCACCGGAGTCGTCGCCTCCTGCCAGAACGAGAAGAGCCAGCTGCAGAACAAGGAGCAGGCGATGCGTATCCTGCGCTCCAGGCTGCTCGCCGCGGCACAGGAGGAGGCGGAGAAGGAGGCCGCCGACGCCCGCCGCAGCCAGGTCCGCACCGTCGACCGCTCCGAGAAGATCCGCACGTACAACTTCCCGGAGAACCGCATCTCGGACCACCGCGTCGGCTTCAAGGCGTACAACCTGGACCAGGTCCTGGACGGCGACCTCGACGCGGTGATCCAGGCATGCGTCGACGCGGACTCGGCAGCGAAGCTGGCAGCCGCGTAGGCCCGTACGAGTACGACGAGCACGACCGGAGGACTTGCGTGCAGCATCATCTTGGGGGGCGACCCCCAAACCCCCGCGGCGTGCTGCTCGCGGAAGTGGCCCAGGCCACCCAGCGCCTGGCCGACGCCGGCGTGCCCTCGCCGCGCAACGACGCGGAGGAACTCGCCGCGTTCGTGCACGGCGTGAAGCGGGGCGAGCTGCACACCGTCAAGGACTCCGACTTCGACGCCCGGTACTGGGAGGTCATCGCGCGGCGCGAGCAGCGTGAGCCGCTCCAGCACATCACCGGACGCGCCTACTTCCGCTACCTCGAACTGCAGGTGGGCCCAGGGGTGTTCGTGCCCCGCCCGGAGACCGAGTCCGTCGTCGGGTGGGCCATAGACGCCGTCCGCGCGATGGACGTCGTCGAGCCCTGCATCGTCGACCTGTGCACCGGCTCGGGCGCCATCGCGCTCGCCCTCGCCCAGGAGGTGCCGCGCTCCCGCGTGCACGCCGTGGAGCTGTCCGAGGACGCCCTCGTGTGGACCCGCAAGAACGTGGCGGGCTCCCGGGTCGACCTGCGCCAGGGCAACGCCCTCGACGCCTTCCGCGACCTCGACGGCCAGGTCGACCTGGTCATCTCCAACCCGCCGTACATCCCGCTCACCGAGTGGGAGTACGTGGCACCGGAGGCCCGCGACTACGATCCCGAACTCGCCCTGTTCTCGGGGGAGGACGGCCTGGATCTGATCCGCGGCCTCGAACGCACCGCGCACCGGCTGCTGCGCCCCGGAGGTGTCGTCGTCGTCGAGCACGCCGACACCCAGGGCGGCCAGGTGCCGTGGATCTTCACCGAGGAACGGGGCTGGGCCGACGCGGCCGACCACCCGGACCTCAACAACCGGCCGCGGTTCGCGACCGCCCGCAAGGCGCTGCCCTGATGAGCACGCCCCCCACCACCCCCCAGCAGTACGTGTACGAGGAGGCCCGCTAGATGGCACGGCGATACGACACCAACGACGCGACCGACCGCGCCACCGGTCTGCGTGAGGCCGCGTCCGCCGTCCGCCGGGGCGAGCTCGTGGTGCTGCCCACGGACACCGTCTACGGCATCGGCGCCGACGCCTTCACCTCGGAGGCCGTCGCCGACCTGCTGGAGGCCAAGGGCCGGGGCCGCAACATGCCCACCCCCGTCCTCATCGGCTCCCCGAACACCCTGCACGGCCTCGTGACCGACTTCTCCGAGATGGCCTGGGAGCTCGTCGACGCCTTCTGGCCGGGCGCGCTCACCCTCGTCGCCAAGCACCAGCCGTCGCTCCAGTGGGACCTCGGCGACACCCGCGGCACGGTCGCCGTCCGGATGCCGCTGCACCCCGTCGCCATCGAGCTGCTCACCGAGGTCGGCCCCATGGCCGTCTCCTCGGCGAACCTGACCGGCCACCCGGCGCCGGAGAACTGTGACGCCGCCGAGGCGATGCTGGGCGACTCCGTCTCCGTCTACCTCGACGGCGGCCCCACCCCCGGGAACGTGCCGTCGTCCATCGTCGACGTCACGGGCAAGGTGCCGGTGCTGCTGCGTGCGGGCGCCCTGTCGGCGGAGGAGCTGCGCAAGGTCGTACCCGACCTCGAGGTGGCGAATTGACGGCCCCTGACGCGGGGCGTGGCATATGGGACGGGGAAGAGACACGGACCTTCACGGGTCTGCCGCGTGACACCTTCCGCATCCTCCACGTCAGCACCGGCAACGTGTGCCGCTCGCCGATCACCGAGCGGCTGACCCGCCATGCCCTGGCGGACCGGCTCGGGGACCCGCTGGGCGGCGGACTGATCGTCGAGAGCGCCGGGACCTGGGGACACGAGGGCGCGCCCATGGAGGCCAACGCGGAGGCCGTCCTCGCCGACTTCGGCGCGGACGCCTCCGGCTTCACCGGGCGGGAACTGCTGGACGAGCATGTGATCATGGCGGACCTCGTGCTGACCGCCACCCGCGACCACCGGGCCCAGGTCATCTCGATGGGCCACTCGGCGGGACTGCGCACCTTCACCCTGAAGGAGTTCACCCGCCTCGTCCGGGCGATAGACCCGGCCACCCTGCCGCCGCTGGAGGAGGGCATGGTCGTACGGGCCCGTGCGCTGGTGCGTGCCGCCGCCGCTCTACGCGGGTGGCTCCTCGCCCCCACGGCCGACGCGGACGAGGTCCATGACCCGTACGGCGCCCCGCTGCCGTTCTTCCGCTCGGTGGGCGACGAGATACACCAGGCGCTGGATCCGGTGGTGACCGCGCTGACGGGGGTGCCCGCCCGGGCGTAAGCGGGGGACGACACCGGGCGTCCCCGGACACACGGGCCTACATTGGTCGTACGTCATCACGGCGAGTGAGCCGAAGGGGCGCGTCGGTGTCGAGAGGTCGAGCGCGCGGAGGCCCGAAGGGCTGAGCACGGTCGAGCTCTCGACGGCGACTTGAGCGCCCCGGAGGTGAGCCGCCGAAAAACACGTCGCCCGGAGCCCACCATGTCGGTCACCCCTGTCCTCGAGGCCGATGTCCTGCGACGGCAGGACCCCGAACTGGCCGACATCCTCCTCGGCGAGCTCGACCGGCAGTCGACGACGCTCCAGCTCGTCGCCGCCGAGAACTTCACCTCGCCCGCGGTGCTCGCGGCCCTCGGGTCGCCGCTGGCCAACAAGTACGCGGAGGGCTACCCGGGCACCCGCTACCACGGGGGCTGCGAGATGGTCGACGTCGCCGAGCGGCTCGCCGTGGAGCGGGCCAAGGCGCTGTTCGGCGCCGAACACGCCAACGTCCAGGCCCACTCGGGCTCCTCGGCCGTCCTGGCGGCCTACGCGGCCCTCCTGCGCCCAGGTGACACCGTGCTGGCGATGGGCCTGCACTTCGGCGGCCACCTCACCCACGGGTCGCCGGCGAACTTCTCCGGCCGCTGGTTCGACTTCGTCGGCTACGGCGTCGAGGCCGAGTCGGGCCTCATCGACCGCGAACAGGTGCGCACCCTCGCCCGTACGCGCCGCCCCAAGGCCATCGTGTGCGGCTCGATCTCCTACCCCCGTCATCTCGACTACGCGTTCTTCCGCGAGGTCGCCGACGAGGTCGGGGCCTTCCTGATCGCCGACGCCGCCCACCCCATCGGGCTGGTGGCCGGGGGAGCGGCGCCCAATCCGGTGCCGTACGCGGACATCGTGTGCGCCACCACACACAAGGTGCTGCGGGGGCCGCGCGGCGGGATGCTGCTGTGCGGGAGCGAGCTGGCCGAGCGGGTGGACCGGGCGGTGTTCCCCTTCACCCAGGGCGGGGCACAGATGCACTCCATCGCCGCGAAGGCCGTCGCGTTCGGGGAGGCGGCAACACCGGCGTTCACCGGGTACGCCCATCAGGTGGTCGCCAACGCCCGCGTCCTGGCCGAGGGCCTCGCCCGCGAGGGGCTCGTCGTGGTGACCGGCGGCACGGACACCCATCTCCTCGCCGTCGATCCCGCGCCGCTCGGGGTCGACGGCCGCACCGCCCGCGGCCGGCTCGCGGCGGCCGGGATCGTGCTGGACTGCTGTGCGCTGCCGCACGGCGACGCCCGTGGCCTGCGGCTCGGCACGGCGGCGCTGACCACGCAGGGCATGCGCGAGGCGGAGATGACACACCTCGCCGGGCTCTTCACACGGGCGCTCAGGGACGGCGGCGACGGCAAGCGGACGCGTGAAGAAGTACGGGACCTGGCCGGAAGATTTCCGCCGTATCCGCGCTGAGGTGGGGTAGACGCACCACGTCGCACAGCATCACGTGCAACCATCGTCGCTACCCGGAAGTCCCCAACCATATGCATGCATCGCTAGGGTGTGGGGCTGAGATGGCCAGCGAGACCTGTGGGGAAGCCCGTGCGTGAATACCTCCTGACGCTCTGCATCACGGCCGCGGTGACGTACCTGCTGACAGGGCCGGTGCGGAAATTCGCGATCGTGGCCGGAGCCATGCCGGAGATCCGTGCGCGCGACGTCCACCGTGAGCCGACGCCCCGCCTCGGCGGCATCGCGATGTTCTTCGGCCTGTGCGCCGGTCTGCTGGTCGCCGACCACCTGACCAACCTCAGCGAGGTCTTCGCCGACTCCAACGAACCGCGGGCGCTGCTGTCCGGGGCCGCGCTGATCTGGCTGATCGGCGTGCTGGACGACAAGTTCGAGATCGACGCGCTGATCAAGCTGGGCGGACAGATGATCGCCGCGGGCGTGATGGTCATGCAGGGTCTGACGATCCTGTGGCTGCCCGTGCCGGGCGTCGGAATCGTCGCGCTGACCCAGTGGCAGGGGACCCTGCTCACGGTCGCCCTCGTCGTCATCACGATCAACGCGGTGAACTTCGTCGACGGCCTCGACGGTCTCGCGGCCGGCATGGTCTGCATCGCCTCGGGCGCGTTCTTCATGTACGCCTACCGCCTCTGGTACAGCTACGGTATCGAGGCCGCCGCCCCCGCCACCCTGTTCGCGACCGTCCTGATGGGCATGTGCCTGGGCTTCCTGCCGCACAACATGCACCCCGCGCGGATCTTCATGGGCGACTCCGGCTCGATGCTGATCGGCCTGGTGCTGGCCGCCGGCGCGATCTCGGTCACGGGGCAGGTCGACCCGGACGTGATGAACCTGTACGGCTCGGAGCGCAGCACGGTCTACCAGATGGTGCCGGTCTACATCCCACTGCTGATGCCACTGACCATCATCGCGATCCCGGCGGCGGACCTGATTCTCGCCATCGTGCGCCGCACCTGGCGCGGTCAGTCGCCGTTCGCCGCCGACCGGGGCCATCTGCACCACCGGCTGCTGGAGATCGGACACTCCCACAGCCGGGCCGTGCTGATCATGTACTTCTGGTCCGCGGTCATCGCCTTCGGTGCCCTCGCCTACACGGTGAACTCGGCGTCCATGTGGATCGTCCTGGGCATCGCCGCCCTCAGCGGCGTCGGCCTCTTCCTCCTGCTGCTGCCCCGCTTCACGCCCCGCGCCCCCCGCTGGGCCGAGTCCTTCGTCCCGCCCCGCTACCGCCGCCGTCGCGCCGCCGCGCAGACCACCGCGGAACCCGTCGAGGCGGTCACCGACTGGACGCCGTCCCTCAACGGGGCGACGGCGATCGGCGACCGGACCAAGGACGAGGAGCCGAGCCCGGCAGGCGCGCGGCGCTGACGCCGTCCTCGGCGCGCATGGTCCTGAGGGCGCAGGGACCTCAAGGGCAGGGTCCTCAAGGGCAGGGACCTCAAGTACAGGTCACCTAAGGACAATTGAGCACGCTCCAGCCCCCTGGAAAGGTCTTGGCCGACAGCGCGGGGGCTGTCCGCCGGAGACATGGCCGTGCGGGTCCGACGCCCCCGTGACCCGACCATTCATGGGGGACGCATGCGCAAGTCCATCGCCACCACGCTCGTCGTCATGGCGCTCGGTGGTTCGCTCGGCCTGACGGCGACGCAGGCCTCGGCCGCTCCCGCCACCAAGGTCCTGCCGTTCAACTTCAACACCAACGAGGTGCAGAAGGTCGAGGACGACGCCAAGTTCAAGACGACGGCGGCCGGCAAGGTCCAGTTCACGATCACGAAGAAGACCTACGACCACGGCATCGGCATCCGCCTCATCACCTGTGGCAAGGACTGGAAGTCGCTGACGGGCTGGAAGGAATTCAAGAAGAAGAAGGGCGACTACTACACCTTCGACAAGAGCCTGAAGAAGAACCAGTGCTTCAGGATCCAGGCGGGTCGCAGCTGGGCCGGCTACATCGACGGCAAGCTCAAGGGCAAGATCAAGAAGGCCTGACCCCACACTCGCCGGAGTGACTCCAGCGGCCGGGGGCCGTGTGCGCAAGCCGCACACGGCCCCCGGCCGTTCTGCTGTTCTGCCGTCTCCCGTGAGGCTCAAGGGAGGGACGTCCCGCTGACGCCAAGGTAAGAATCTGACTAAGCCTTTGCCGATGGCATGCAAGAACCTGGGAGGGCAAACCGTCCTTATACCAGACAAGTCGGCGCTGATTTTGCACAGACGGGCGCCTTCACCCTCATGTGTGACGCCGTGCACACCATTCAGGTAAAGACCTCATCAAATAGTTTGTGATACGGTTCACGAGAACCCCGGATGGAGCCGAAGGACCGCAGTGCGACGGTCCAGCGGCGTGAGAATTCCGCTCGCCCCCGGGGACTACGCTCGTCCATGACGACACCTGCCCCCTTAGTAAGCGGAGTTGCCGCCATGCCGTCCAATGACGCCCGGATCCTCCTTCAGGCCGCCGTGCCCACGGCTGCCGCCGGCGCGATCGCCGCAGTCATCAGCGGTGTGGTCGTCGGGGGCAAGGGGGCGGTCGGTGCCATTGTCGCCGCGGTGATCACGATCCTCTTCATGGGAATCGGGCTCTACGTTCTGCAGCGCACTGCCAAATCGCTTCCTCACCTGTTCCAGGCGATGGGCCTGATGCTCTACGCGGCACAAATTCTGCTGCTGTTCATCTTCCTGGCCGCGTTCAAGAACACCACGCTCTTCCACCCTCGCGCCTTCGCGTTCACGCTGGTCGGCACCACCCTTGTGTGGATCGCCGCCCAGACCCGTGCACACATGAAGGCCAAGATCCTGTACGTCGAACCCGACTCCTCGACCGACACGAAGGCCGAAAAGTCGGGGCATTCGTCGTGAGGGGTAGGGCCGGGATAAGCGACCGCAGGAGATCCTGCTATCGTCCGGTGCCAACTGCGGCATCGCGGGCGCGGGCGATCGAGCTGACGCCTGCCCTAGTGCGAGGCTCGATGCCCCACAGCCGCCCCCACATCCGTAACACCAGTCCAGTGCCGACCCGCGGCTGCGCGCCGCGCCGACACAACGAGGTTGCCGTACCCATGCGCCACGCTGAAGGAGCCCGCGGTGAGTGCTGACCCGACGCAGGTGCTCGCCTTCGAGACCGACTGCCACATCTTCGACGGCTGTGGCTTCCCGGCTCCCGGCCTGCACTCGTTCCTGTTCGAGCCGATCATCGGGCACCAGGACGACGCGATCTACTTCAACAAGACGATGCTGCTGGCGCTGCTCGGCTCGATCATCGTCATCGGCTTCTTCTGGGCCGCCTTCCGCAAGCCGAAGGTTGTCCCGGGCAAGCTGCAGATGGTCGCCGAGGCCGGCTACGACTTCATCCGCCGCGGGATCGTGTACGAGACGATCGGTAAGAAGGAGGGCGAGAAGTATGTCCCGCTGATCGTCTCCCTCTTCTTCTTCATCTGGATGATGAACCTCTGGTCGATCGTCCCGGTCGCCCAGTTCCCGGTCACCGCGATCATCTCCTACCCGGCGGTGCTCGCAGCGATCGTCTACATCCTCTGGGTCTCCCTGACGTTCAAGCGGCACGGCTTCGTCGGCGCTTTCAAGAACTTCACGGGCTACAACAAGGAACTCGGCCCGGTTCTGCCGCTGGCAATGCTCATCGAGTTCTTCTCGAATCTGCTGGTCCGGCCCTTCACGCACGCGGTGCGACTCTTTGCGAACATGTTCGCCGGTCACACGCTGCTGCTCCTCTTCACGATCGCCAGCTGGTACCTGCTCAACGGCATCGGGATCGCCTACGCGGGTGTCTCGTTCATCATGGTCATCGTGATGACGGCCTTCGAGCTCTTCGTACAGGCCCTTCAGGCGTACGTCTTCGTGCTCCTGACCTGCACCTTCATCCAGGGTGCGCTCGCCGAGCACCACTGAGCGCCCACCTCTCGACAATCCCCGAAGACGTCCGGTGGCCAACCCCCACCGGTCCTTGAAAGAGAAGGAAGAACTGGCATGTCCTCGACTCTCGCCGCTGTCACCGGTGACCTCAAGGCCCTTGGCTCCATCGGCTACGGTCTCGCCGCTATCGGCCCCGGCGTCGGCGTCGGCATCATCTTCGGCAATGGCACCCAGGCCCTGGCCCGCCAGCCCGAGGCCGCCGGCCTGATCCGTGCCAACCAGATCCTCGGCTTCGCCTTCTGTGAGGCGCTCGCCCTCATCGGTCTGGTTATGCCGTTCGTCTACGGCTCCTGATCTTTTCAGGCTGACGACCAAACCAGACGAAAGGCAACGACATGAGCCAGCTGCTCATCCTGGCGGCCGAGGGGGAAGCAGAGAACCCTCTCATCCCGCCGATCCCTGAGCTCGTCATCGGCTTGCTCGCCTTCGTCATCGTCTTCGGCTTCCTCGCCAAGAAGCTCCTCCCGAACATCAACAAGGTTCTGGAAGAGCGCCGCGAGGCCATCGAGGGCGGTATCGAGAAGGCTGAGGCCGCGCAGACCGAGGCCCAGAGCGTGCTCGAGCAGTACAAGGCTCAGCTCGCCGAGGCCCGGCACGAGGCCGCGCGACTGCGCCAGGAGGCGCAGGAGCAGGGCGCCGCGCTCATCGCCGAGATGCGCGCCGAGGGCCAGCGGCAGCGTGAGGAGATCGTCGCCGCCGGTCACGCCCAGCTCGAGGCCGACCGCAAGGCCGCCGCTTCCGCGCTGCGCCAGGACGTCGGCAAGCTCGCCACCGACCTGGCCGGCAAGCTCGTCGGTGAGTCCCTCGAGGACCACGCCCGGCAGAGCCGCGTCATCGACCGCTTCCTCGACGACCTCGAGGAGAAGGCCGAGGCGACGCGATGAACGGAGCGAGCCGCGAGGCCCTGGCAGCCGCACGTGAGCGTCTCGACGCGCTGACGGACTCCACGTCCGTGGACGCGGCCGCGCTCGCCGACGAGCTGGCCGCCGTCACCGCGCTGCTCGACCGCGAGGTGTCGCTGCGTCGGGTCCTCACCGACCCGGCGCAGGCCGGCGAGGCCAAGGCCGAACTGGCCCGGCGCATCCTCGGCGGCCAGGTCAGCGAGACCACCGCCGACCTGGTGGCGGGTCTGGTGCGTTCCCGTTGGTCGCAGTCGCGCGACCTGGTGGACGCGCTGGAGGAGCTGACGGCCCTGGCCGACCTCACCGCCGCGCAGAAGTCGGGCACGCTCGACGACGTCGAGGACGAGCTGTTCCGGTTCGGCCGGATCGTCGCCTCGAACACCGCGCTGCGGTCCGCGCTGACCGACCGCGCCGCGGGCGCTTCGGCCAAGGCCGAGCTGCTCCGCAGCCTGCTCGGCGGCCGTGCCAAGGTCACCACCGAGCGTCTGGTGACGCGCCTTGTGACCGCGCCGCGGGGACGTAGCCTGGAGGCGGGACTCGAGTCCCTGTCCAAGCTCGCCGCCGAGCGCCGGAACCGCATGGTCGCCGTCGTCACCTCGGCGGTCCCGCTGAGCGACACCCAGAAGCAGCGCCTCGGCGCCGCCCTGGCGAAGCTCTACGGCCGCCCGATGCACCTCAACCTCGACGTGGACCCCGGCGTCCTCGGCGGGATCCGGGTGCAGGTCGGCGACGAGGTCATCAACGGTTCGATCGCGGACCGACTCGAGGACGCCGGCCGCCGTCTGGCGAGCTGAGCAACTTCATACGCAGTACGTACCTACGGCCCGGTTGGGCCGTGCAGAGGATTCCTGGGGGTCGCCCCCAGACCCCCAAGTTGAAACTTCGGGCCCAACAAGGAGAGCAGGGAACCCAGATGGCGGAGCTCACGATCCGGCCGGAGGAGATCCGGGACGCGCTGGAGAACTTCGTCCAGTCGTACAAGCCGGACGCGGCCTCGCGCGAGGAGGTCGGTACGGTCACCCTTGCCGGCGACGGCATCGCGAAGGTCGAGGGTCTTCCCTCGGCCATGGCCAACGAACTGCTGAAGTTCGAGGACGGCACCCTCGGCCTCGCGCTGAACCTGGAAGAGCGCGAGATCGGCGCCATCGTCCTCGGTGAGTTCAGCGGTATCGAGGAGGGTCAGCCGGTCACCCGTACCGGCGAGGTCCTGTCGGTCGCCGTGGGCGAGGGCTACCTCGGCCGCGTCGTCGACCCGCTCGGCAACCCGATCGACGGCCTCGGCGAGATCGAGACCACCGGTCGCCGCGCCCTCGAGCTGCAGGCCCCCACGGTCATGCAGCGCAAGTCGGTGCACGAGCCGATGGAGACCGGCTACAAGGCCGTCGACGCGATGACCCCGATCGGCCGTGGTCAGCGTCAGCTGATCATCGGTGACCGCCAGACCGGCAAGACCGCCCTGGCCGTCGACACGATCATCAACCAGCGCGACAACTGGCGCTCGGGCGACGTGAACAAGCAGGTCCGCTGCATCTACGTCGCCATCGGCCAGAAGGGCTCGACCATCGCGTCGGTCCGCCGCGCGCTGGAGGAGAACGGCGCGCTCGAGTACACGACCATCGTCGCCGCCCCGGCGTCCGACCCGGCCGGCTTCAAGTACCTGGCGCCGTACACCGGTTCGGCCATCGGTCAGCAGTGGATGTACGAGGGCAAGCACGTCCTCATCATCTTCGACGACCTCTCGAAGCAGGCCGACGCCTACCGCGCCGTGTCGCTGCTGCTGCGCCGTCCGCCGGGCCGTGAGGCCTACCCGGGTGACGTCTTCTACCTGCACTCCCGTCTGCTGGAGCGCTGCGCGAAGCTCTCCGACGACATGGGCAAGGGCTCGATGACCGGTCTGCCGATCGTCGAGACCAAGGCCAACGACGTCTCGGCGTTCATCCCGACCAACGTCATCTCCATCACCGACGGCCAGTGCTTCCTGGAGTCGGACCTCTTCAACGCCGGTCAGCGTCCCGCGCTGAACGTCGGTATCTCCGTCTCCCGAGTCGGTGGTTCCGCCCAGCACAAGGCGATGAAGCAGGTCTCCGGTCGTCTGCGCGTGGACCTCGCCCAGTTCCGTGAGCTGGAGGCGTTCGCCGCCTTCGGTTCCGACCTGGACGCCGCGTCGAAGGCCCAGCTGGAGCGCGGCCAGCGCATGGTCGAGCTGCTGAAGCAGGCCCAGTACGAGCCGATGTCCACCGAGGACCAGGTCGTCTCCGTGTGGGCCGGCACCACCGGCAAGATGGACGACGTTCCGGTCGCCGACATCCGCCGCTTCGAGAAGGAGCTGCTGGAGTACCTGCACCGCAAGGAGCAGGGCCTCATGACCTCCATCAAGGAGGGCGGCAAGCTCTCGGACGACACGCTGACCGCCATCGCGGACGCGATCGCCGACTTCAAGAAGCAGTTCGAGACCTCGGACGGCAAGCTGCTCGGCGAGGACGCTCCGGCGGCCGTCAACGTCTCCAAGTGACGTAAGGAAGGGACCTGACTCATGGGAGCTCAGCTCCGGGTCTACAAGCGTCGCATCCGATCCGTCACCGCGACCAAGAAGATCACCAAGGCGATGGAGATGATCGCCGCCTCGCGCGTCGTCAAGGCGCAGCGCAAGGTGGCGGCCTCCACGCCGTACGCGACCGAGCTCACCCGCGCGGTCACGGCGGTGGGCACTGGTTCGAACACCAAGCACCCGCTGACCACGCAGGCCGAGACGGTCACGCGTTCCGCAGTGCTGCTGCTGACGAGTGACCGGGGTCTGGCCGGTGCCTTCAACTCCAACGCCATCAAGGCGGCGGAACAGCTGACGGCGCGGCTGGAGTCCGAGGGCAAGCAGGTCGACACGTACATCGTCGGCCGCCGCGGTGTCGCCCACTACAACTTCCGCGAGCGCAAGATCGCGGACCAGTGGACGGGCTTCACCGACGAGCCCTCGTACGCGGACGCCAAGAAGGTCGCGGCGCCCCTGATCGAGGCCATCGAGAAGGACACGGCGGACGGCGGCGTGGACGAGCTCCACATCGTGTACACCGAGTTCGTGTCGATGATGACGCAGCAGGCGCTCGACGCGCGTCTGCTGCCGCTCAGCCTCGACGAGGTCGCGGAGGAGAAGCCGACGGGCGAGATCCTGCCGCTGTACGACTTCGAGCCGTCGGCGGAGGACGTCCTCGACGCCCTGCTGCCGCGCTACGTCGAGAGCCGTATCTACAACGCGCTGCTCCAGTCGGCTGCTTCCAAGCACGCCGCCACCCGCCGCGCGATGAAGTCGGCGACCGACAACGCGGGCGAGCTGATCAACACGCTCTCCCGTCTTGCCAACGCGGCCCGCCAGGCCGAAATCACCCAGGAAATCAGCGAGATCGTCGGTGGCTCCGCAGCCCTTGCCGACGCGACCGCGGGGAGTGACAAGTAATGACGACGACTTCTGAGACGGCCGTTGCCACGGGCCGCGTCGCCCGGGTCATCGGCCCGGTCGTCGACGTGGAGTTCCCCGTCGACGCGATGCCCGACATCTACAACGCCCTGCACGTCGAGGTCTCCGACCCGGCGAACGAGGGTGAGAAGAAGACGCTGACCCTGGAGGTCGCCCAGCACCTGGGTGACGGCCTGGTCCGCACCATCTCCATGCAGCCCACCGACGGTCTGGTCCGCCAGGCCGCGGTCACCGACACCGGCGCCTCCATCAGCGTGCCGGTCGGCGACTTCACCAAGGGCAAGGTGTTCAACACCCTCGGTGAGGTTCTGAACGTCGACGAGCAGTACACGGGCGAGCGCTGGGGCATCCACCGCAAGGCCCCGAACTTCGACGAGCTTGAGTCGAAGACCGAGATGTTCGAGACCGGCGTCAAGGTCATCGACCTTCTCACCCCGTACGTCAAGGGTGGAAAGATCGGTCTGTTCGGTGGTGCCGGCGTCGGTAAGACGGTGCTCATCCAGGAGATGATCTACCGCGTCGCCAACAACCACGACGGTGTGTCGGTGTTCGCGGGTGTCGGTGAGCGCACCCGTGAGGGCAACGACCTCATCGAGGAGATGTCCGACTCGGGCGTCATCGACAAGACCGCGCTGGTCTTCGGCCAGATGGACGAGCCCCCGGGCACCCGTCTGCGCGTGGCCCTCGCCGGTCTGACCATGGCGGAGTACTTCCGCGATGTGCAGAAGCAGGACGTGCTGTTCTTCATCGACAACATCTTCCGCTTCACCCAGGCCGGCTCCGAGGTCTCGACCCTGCTCGGCCGTATGCCCTCCGCGGTGGGTTACCAGCCGAACCTGGCCGACGAGATGGGTCTCCTCCAGGAGCGCATCACCTCGACCCGTGGTCACTCGATCACCTCGATGCAGGCGATCTACGTCCCCGCGGACGACCTGACCGACCCGGCCCCGGCCACCACCTTCGCCCACCTCGACGCGACGACGGTTCTCTCCCGTCCGATCTCCGAGAAGGGCATCTACCCGGCCGTGGACCCGCTGGACTCGACGTCCCGCATCCTCGACCCGCGGTACATCGCGGCGGACCACTACACGGCCGCCATGCGCGTGAAGAGCATCCTGCAGAAGTACAAGGACCTGCAGGACATCATCGCGATCCTCGGTATCGACGAGCTCGGCGAGGAGGACAAGCTCGTCGTCCACCGTGCCCGTCGCGTGGAGCGCTTCCTGTCCCAGAACACCCACGTCGCCAAGCAGTTCACCGGCGTCGACGGGTCGGACGTGCCGCTGGACGAGTCGATCGCCGCGTTCAACGCGATCATCGACGGTGAGTACGACCACTTCCCGGAGCAGGCGTTCTTCATGTGCGGTGGTCTTGAGGACCTGAAGAAGAACGCGAAGGAGCTCGGCGTCAGCTGACGCCCGGCAACTCGTGAACAGTGGGGGGCGAGACCACACCTCTAGGGGTGCGTCCCGCCCCTCTCTGTACTCCCTCTAGAATTGAACCCAACACCCGGCGGAACCGCCGGGTGGTGACCCGAGGAGCCACCTTGGCTGCTGAGCTGCACGTCGCGCTGGTCGCGGCCGACCGAGAGGTCTGGTCGGGCCAGGCCACCCTGGTCGTCGCACGCACCACGTCCGGCGACATCGGCGTCATGCCCGGTCACCAGCCGCTGCTCGGTGTGCTGGAGTCGGGCCCCGTGACCATCCGTACGAGTGAGGGCGGCACCGTCGTCGTCGCCGTGCACGGTGGATTCATCTCGTTCGCGGACAACAAGCTGTCCCTGCTGGCCGAGGTCGCCGAGCTGGCCGACGAGATCGACGTCCAGCGCGCGGAGCGCGAGCTGGAGCGGGCGAAGGCGGAGGGCGACGCCGCCGCCGAGCGCCGCGCGGACGTCCGACTGCGGACGGTGTCGGCGCGCTGAACGGGTGCGCCGTGTGATGCTGTGTCTCAGCCGCGGCTGGGTCTGGATGGAAACATCCTGATCCGGCCGCGGCTGAGGTGAATACGGGTGTTTTTTACGTTCCATTACCTAGGAGACGAGGAGGTCGGTGTCGATGGTCCTCGCTCTGACTGTGTGCGGGTCGGTGATCGCGCTCGTGGTGGTGGGGCTCGTCGTCTTCGGACTGCGCCGCCGACTGATTCAGCGCTCCGGTGGAACCTTCAACTGCAGCCTGCGGTGGGATGCCCCGGAGAAACCCGTGGGCGGTGAGGAGAAGGGCAAGGGCTGGGGTTACGGCATCGCCCGCTACAACGGGGACCGCATCGAATGGTTCCGGATCTTCTCGTACTCGCCCCGCCCGCGCCGCGTCCTGGAACGCTCGGCGATCGAGGTGGCCGGCCGCCGCACCCCGGACGGTGAGGAGCTGGTGCTCCTGCCCGACGACATCATCCTGGTCTGCCTCCACCGGGGCACGCGTCTGGAGCTGGCGATGAGCGAGGACGCGCTGACCGGTTTCCTCGCGTGGCTGGAGGCAGCCCCGCCCGGACAGCGAGTGAATGTGGCGTAGCCACATTCACTCGCTGGGTGGGGGTCCCCCGGACGAAGTCTGGGGGAGCGTCAACGTCGTCTGATCTCTCTCAGCCGGTCACTTCCGACCGGCTCTTGATCTTTCTTCGCCGGTCACTTCAGGCCGTTGTTGATCGCGGTCACCAGCTCTCCGTTGCTCGTGTCGCCGCTGAACTCCCAGAAGAACGCGCCGCCCAGGTTCTGGTTCTTCGCCCAGGTCATCTTGGTGCCGATGGTGGCGGGCGTGTCGTAGCTCCACCAGTTGCTGCCGCAGTGCGCGTAGGCCGTGCCGCCGATGGTGCCGGTGGCCGGGCAGGAGTTCTTCAGCACCTTGTAGTCCTCGATGCCCGCCTCGTAGGTGCCGGGCGCCGCGCCGGTGGCCGCTCCGCCGGGGGCGGACTGGGTGACGCCGGTCCAGCCGCGGCCGTAGAAGCCGATGCCGAGCAGCAGCTTCGCTGACGGGACGCCCTTCGACTTCAGCTTGGCGATGGCGGCGGCCGAGTTGAAGCCCTCCTTCGGGATACCCGTGTACGACGTGAGCGGCGAGTGCGGGGCGGTCGGGCCGGTCTTGTCCCAGGCGCCGAAGTAGTCGTACGTCATCACGTTGTACCAGTCGAGGTACGGGGCGGCGCCGCCGTAGTCGGCCGCGTCGATCTTGCCGCCGGAGGAGCCGTCGGCGGTGATGGCCGCGGTGACCAGGTAGTTCGAGCCGAACTCGGAGCGCAGCGCCGACATCAGGTTCTTGAACGCCGCCGGGCCCGAGGTGTCGCAGGTCAGACCGCAGGCGTTCGGGTACTCCCAGTCGATGTCGATGCCGTCGAAGATGTCGGCCCAGCGTGGGTCCTCCACGACGGCCTTGCAGGACTTGGCGAACGCGGCCGGGTTCTGCGCGGCCTGGCCGAAGCCGCCGGAGTAGGTCCAGCCGCCGAAGGAGTACAGGACCTTGATGTGCGGGTACTTCGCCTTGAGCTGGCGCAGCTGGTTGAAGTTGCCCCGCAGCGGCTGGTCCCAGGTGTCGGCGGTGCCGCTGACGGACTGGTCGGCGGTGTACGCCTTGTCGGTGGCCGCGTAGGAGTCGTCGAGGACGCACTGTCCGTTCTTGACGTTGCCGAACGCGTAGTTGATGTGGGTGATCTTGGCTGCCGAGCCCGAGGTCACCAGGTTCTTGACGTGGTAGTTGCGGCCGTAGACGCCCCACTCGGTGAAGTAGCCGAGCTTGACCTTGGAGCCGGGTGGCGGGTCGACGACCCCGCCGGTGGTGCGGACGGCGACCGCACCGCTGAGCGGGCCGGTCTGGTCGGCGGTGTCGCGGGCCTGGACGGTGTAGGAGTAGTCGGTGCCGGCGGTCAGGCCGGTGTCGGTGTAGGTGGTGCCGGTGACGGTGGCGACCTTGCTGCCGCCGCGCAGGACGTCGTAGTTCTTGATGCCCTTGTCGTCGGTGGCCGCGCTCCAGCTGAGCTTGACCGAGGTCTCGGTGACACCGGACGCGGTCGGGGTGCCGGGCGCGGAGGGCGCCGCGTCACCGGGGACGCTGGGGCCGCCGTCACAGCTGCCGCCGTTCAGCTTGCAGTTCGCCGGGGAGCCTGAGCCGCTCCCGTTGAAACCGAAGGAGACGGAGGCGCCCGGGGCGAGGGAGCCGTTCCAGGACTTGTTCTTGGCGGTCCAGTGGGAGCCGGAGGAGGTCACGTCGGCGTCCCAGGCCGAGGTGACCGTCGTTCCGGAGGGGAAGTCCCACTCGACGGTCCAGGAGCTGAGCGTGGTGGTGCCGGTGTTCTTGACGGTCCACTTTCCTTCGAAGCCGCTGCCCCAGTCCTGGGTCTTGGCGTAGGTGGCGGTGGCTTCGGTCGCCGCGTGGGCCGGGGTCGCGAGACCGACCAGGCCCGTCAGGGGAAGCAGCAGGGTGGCGAAGCCCGCCGCGAGTCTGTGCCTGAAGCGCATGACGCGCCTCCTTGTGGGGTGTCGTGAGCATGAGCATGACGTGGCGCAGTGCGGCGAGAATAGAAAGGTCTGGACCATAGGTCAATGGGTCTGGACCAGTGCGCGACGCCGTGCAGCCCGCCCGAGGGCCGCCGGACACCCCTCCGGCGGGTCAGATCCCCAGTTCCTGGGCCAGCACGGCCGCCTGGACCCGGCTGCGCAGATCGAGCTTGCCGAGGAGCCGGCTCACATGGGTCTTCACCGTCGCCTCCGCCATGTGGAGCCGTACCGCGATCTCCGCGTTGGGCATCCCCTGGCCGAGACAGGACAGCACCTCGCGCTCCCGTCGGGTCAGCGAGTCGAGCACTGACAGGTCGACCGAGGGCTCACGGGCCGACCCTGCGGCGAACTCGGCGATCAGCCGCCGGGTGACGGCCGGGGCGATCAGCCCCTCGCCGCGCCCCACCGTCCGCACGGCCGCGATCAGGTCCTTCGCCTCGGTGTTCTTCAGCAGAAACCCCGCGGCGCCCGCCCGCAGCGCCCCGAACACGTACTCGTCGAGGTCGAAGGTGGTGAGGACGAGGACGTCGGCCAGGCCCTCGGCCACGACCTGGCGGGTCGCGGACACCCCGTCGAGGCGCGGCATCTGAACGTCCATCAGCACCAGGTCGGGGCGCAGCTCCCGGGCGAGCGCCACGGCCCGCTCGCCGTCGGCGGCCTCGCCGACGACCTCGATGTCGGGCGCGCTGCGCAGGATGAGGACCAGCCCGGCGCGTACGGCGGACTGGTCCTCGGCGACGAGGACGCGGATCATGCGGGTTCTCCTTCGGGGACCGGGAGGGAGGCGCGTACGACCCAGATCTTGCCGTGCTCCGCGCTCTCGGGTCCCGCCTCGAAGGTGCCGTCCAGCAGCGCCACACGCTCCCGCATACCGACGAGGCCGGCGCCCGATCCGGGGGCGCTCGGGCCGTGCCGGTCGCCGTACGGGCTGGTCACCGCGATGTGGAGGGAGCCGTTCGGCTGCCGCAGGGTCACCGTGACGCGGCCGGGGCAGGCGTGCTTGAGGGCGTTGGTGAGGGACTCCTGGACGATGCGGTAGGCCGCGAGGCCCACGGGTGCGGGCAGGGTGTCGCCGTGGTCGGCGTCGAGGGTGACGTCCAGGCCGTTGGTGCGGGCGCCGTCGACCAGGGCGCCTAGTCCGTCGAGGGTGGGGGCGGCGGCCGGTTCGTTGTCGCCGCCGGTGTCCCTGAGGATGCCGATCAGCCGGCGCATCTCGGCGAGGCCCTCGACGCTGTTCTCGCGGATGACCCCGAGGGCCTGCCGGGAGGTGGCCGGGTCGTCGAGGGAGAGCGCCGCCGTGGAGTGGATCGCGATCGCGGACAGGTGGTTGGCGACCATGTCGTGCAACTCCCTGGCCATGCGGGCGCGTTCGGACGCGACGGCCTGGGTCCGGTCCATCTCGGCGAGCAGCGCGGTCTGTTCGGCGCGGAGCCGGGCGGCCTCGGCGGCGTCGCGGTGGTTGCGGACGATGAGGCCGGTCGCGGCCGGCATGAAGGCGACCAGGCCGATGACCGCGCCGACGAGCACCGCCTCCGGCACCCGCCAGATCGCCACCGGCACGATCGTGCCGACCAGGGTGAGCACCCCGGAGATCCACAGGACGCGGCGGGCGGTGGCGGGCGGGCCGTAGAGCACGGCCGCGTACACCAGATCGGTGAACATCACCAGCGTGACCAGATTGCCCTGGGTGATCGTGTCCACCGTCACCGCGGCCCATCCGACCAGCAGGGCGGTGCGGGGCATGGTGCGGCGGAGCGCTTCGCAGGCCGCCGTCACGACCAGGGGCAGCAGGATCCACCAGCGCCCGTCGAGCAGCACGATCGGGTCGTGGGCCGGGCGGGTCGCGAGGTGGAGCCCCCACAGCAGCAGGCCGCCGAGCAGTCCGGCGAGGGCGGCGCGCACGTCGAAGGGGTGCGGGCGGGGCGGTCGTACGGCCATGTCCCCATCCAACACGGCGCGGCTGCTCGCCGCCTGATGCCCGGGGACGGTCCTGGACTGCATCCTTCGATGTACCGCGGGTTCGTCATCGCCGACGACGATTCCGGTCGGCCCGGTCGGGAGCCTGGAAGGGTGAACGAAAGGAGCGAGTCGTGATCGTCGCGTTGATCATCGCCTGCGAGGTCGGTTTCTGGGCGCTGCTGGCGCTCGCCCTGGCCGCCCGCTATCTGCTGAGGTGGCGCCGGACGAGTGTGGTCCTGCTGCTGTGCGAGCCCGTGCTGGAGCTGGTGCTCTTCGTGGTGACCGCGATCGACCTCAAGAACGGCGCCGAGCCGAGCTGGGAGCACGGCCTCGCGGCGCTCTACATCGGGTTCACCGTGGGCTACGGCCACTACATGATCCGCTGGCTGGACGGCCATGCCGCGCATCGCCTGGCGGGCGGTCCGAAGCCGGTGGGGCCGCCGAAGTACGGCATGGCGAGGGCCCGGCACGAGGGTGCCCTCTGGCTGCGGACCGTGGTGGCGGCCGGTGTCGCGCTGGCACTGCTCCAGGCGGCCGTCTGGTACGTCGGCGACGACGGGAACGTCGCGTCGCTGAGGTCGTTCCAGTGGGTGGCGCTCCGCGCGGCCGGCATCCACGGGCTGGTCGCCCTCGCCTACACGATCTGGCCGAAGAAGGCACCGGTGGGTGCCGAGGAGGCCGAGCGCGAGAAGGAGCGGGCGGGGGGTTCGGTAGCGGGCGGTGGCGGACGGGGTGCGGTGGCGTAGGGCGCGAGGTCGTGCGTGGTTGTTCGTGCGGGTCCCCGCGCCCCCGGTACCCCCTTTCCGCCGGTCCGGGGCTCTCAGGTGCTCAGCGTTCGCCGCCCGGGACCCACAGGACGTCCCCGACCTCCTGGTTGGCGGCCCTGGCAAGGATGAACAGCAGGTCGGAGAGCCGGTTGAGGTAGGTCGCGGTGAGGGGGTTCATGGTGTCGCCATGGGCCTCCATCGCGGCCCAGGTCGAGCGTTCGGCGCGGCGGGCGACCGTGCAGGCCTGGTGGAGGAGGGCCGCGCCGGGGGTGCCGCCCGGCAGGATGAACGAGCGGAGCTTCTCCAGCCGCTCGTTGAAGCGGTCGCAGTCGGCCTCCAGCTTGTCGACGTAGAACTGCTCCACGCGCAGGGGCGGGAACTGCGGGTTCTCGACCACGGGCGTGGACAGGTCGGCGCCGACGTCGAAGAGGTCGTTCTGCACGCGTGTGAGGACCTCCACGATCTCTCCGTCCAGCCCGCCCAGGGCGATCGCCGTCCCGATCGCCGCGTTCGCCTCGTTGGCGTCCGCGTACGCCGAGATCCGCAGGTCGGTCTTGGGCACCCGGCTCATGTCCCCGAGGTTGGTGGTGCCCTTGTCGCCGGTCCTGGTGTAGATGCGCGTCAGATTGACCATGTGACCAGCGTAGTTACGCCCCGGCCGTCCGGAAGACCCGTGTGCCCACCGTCACGGCGAGCGTCGTGAGAGCGACCGCGGCGAGGGCGCCGTACAGCATGGACGCGGTCGTGTAGAGGCCGACGTAGGCGTCCCGCATCGCGTCCACCAGATAGCGGAACGGGACGAAGCGCGACACGAGGTCGAGCCAGCCGGGGGCCAGGGACATCGGCAGCATCAGGCCCGACAGGAGCATCGACGCCATCGTCAGGGCGTTCACCGCGGGACCGAACTCGTGCTGCGAGCGGGCCTTCATGGCGAGCGCGTACGACAGCGAGGCGAGCGAGACGGTCAGCAGGGCCACGAAGACGAAGCCGACGAGGATGCCGGCGAGCGGGGCGCGCAACCCCATGAACAGGGCCGCGACGACCAGCAGCACCGCCTGGAACACGAAGACCGCCGCGTCCCGCAGTACCCGGCCCAGCAGCAGCGCCAGCCGGCTCACCGGGGTGACCCGCATCCGTTCGATCACGCCGGACTGCTTCTCCAGGATGATCATGAAGCCGGAGAAGGAGGCCCCGAAGAGGCTGAGCTGGAGCAGCAGGCCCGGCACGAGCACCTGCCAGGAACTGCCGCGCGAGCCGAGCGGGAGGCCGGTGAGCAGAGGGCCGAAGAAGAGCAGGTACAGCAGCGGCATGAGCACGCCGAACAGCATCGCGAATCGGGAGCGCAGGGTCTGGCGGGCGTACCGCCCGAAGATCAGCGCCGTGTCGTGCAGAAGCATCGGGAGTCCTATACGGCTACGGGAGTGGAGTCGGCCGGGGCGGGGCCGCGGCCGGTGATGGCGAGGAAGGTGTCCTGGAGCGAGGCGTCGATCGACCCGGCGTACCGGAGCTTGAGCGCGCTCGGGGTGCCGTCGGCCACGATCCGCCCGTCGTCGACCACGACGAGCCGGTCGGAGAGGGCGTCCGCCTCGTCGAGGTAATGGGTCGTCAGAAAGACCGTGGTGCCGTGCTCGTCGCGCAGCCGGCGGACCAGGGCCCACAGGTCGGCGCGGCTGCCGGGGTCGAGTCCCGTCGTCGGTTCGTCGAGGAACAGCACCCGCGGTCGATGGGTGAGCGCCATGGCGATGTCGAGACGGCGGCGCTGGCCGCCGGAGAGCGCGGCGCACTTGCGGTCGAGCAGCTCCGTCAGGTCGAGGTCGTGGGCCAACTCCTCGGCCCGCCGGACGGCCTGTTCCTTCGTCAGCCGGTAGAGCCGCCCCTGGGTGACGAGTTCCTCCCGCACGGTGATCTGCGGGTCCACCCCACCGGACTGCGCCACGTAGCCGCAGGCCCGGCGGACCCCGGCCGGGTCTTCCACCAGGTCGTGGCCCGCGACCGTGGCGGCGCCGCCGGTCGGGGGCAGCAGGGTCGTGAGCATCCGCAGGGTGGTGGTCTTCCCGGCGCCGTTCGGGCCGAGGAAGCCGAGGATCTCGCCGGAGCGGACGGTGAGGTCGATTCCGCGCACGGCCTCCACGGGGCCGTGCTTCGTCTGGAAGGTACGGGCCAGACCGGCCGTACTGATGATGGGCATGGCCCCAGAAAAACAGAGTCCCTCAAATTTTGCAACGGTCCCAACTTTTCAGGGACCCCAATGATCAAGAGGGGTGCCTAGGATGGGGTCATGGCGGAGGGGCTCAGGGAGCGCAAGAAGCGCGAGACGCGGCAGCGGATCTCGGACATCGCCACCGGCCTGTTCCTGGAGCACGGCTTCGTGACGGTGACGATGGCGGACGTGGCCGACGCGGCCGACGTCTCGGTGAACACCGTCTACAACTACTTCCCCTCCAAGGAGGACCTCTTCTTCGACCGCAGCGCGGGCATCGTCGAGCGCCTCGGCCGCTGGGTGCGCGGCCGCGACCCCGGCGAGTCGGCCGTCGCGGCCGTCCTGCGGGAGCTGCGCTCCGAGGTCGAGGCCGTCTCGCCGCACGTCGGCCTGATGCCGGGGTACGACCGCTTCATGAGCGTCATCCACGAGGCGCCCGCGCTGCGGTCGAGGCTGTGGAGCATCCAGCAGGAGATCCAGGACAACCTGGAGAAGGTCCTCCGCGAGGAGACCGGCGCCCCGGCCGACGACCCCGCGCCGACCCTGATCGCCGGTCAGATCAACTGGGTCCACCAGACGACGATGGCCGTCGTCGGCCGCCGCATGGTCGCCGGGCACAATCCGGACGAAGTCTCCCGAGAGGTGCTTCTCCTCCTGGACGACATGGAGGGCCTGTTGAGCGACACGGTGCTCAACTACGCCGTCCGCCCCTCCGTGTGAGCGCTGCCGGTGTGATGTCCGTCCATTGAGACGTGACTCGCATTACTAAGCGGTCACACAGCCCCTCACGACCGCTAGTGTCCGCCCGAGAGGCAACACATCAACAGCGCGTACCAGGGGAGTCGCACAGTGGCACGGAAGCTCGCCGTCATCGGAGCCGGACTCATGGGGTCCGGTATCGCCCAGGTGTCCGCGCAGGCGGGCTGGGACGTCGTCCTGCGCGACGTCACCGACGAGGCGCTGAACCGTGGCATCGGCGGCATCACCGCCTCGTACGACAAGTTCGTGAGCAAGGGCAAGTTGACGGCCGAGGACGCCGAGGCGGCGCTCGGGCGGATCACCGCCACGACCGACCTCGACGCGGCGGCCGACGCGGACATCGTCGTCGAGGCCGTCTTCGAGAAGCTCGAAGTGAAGCACGAGATCTTCCGGGCGCTCGACAAGGTCGTCCGCGAGGACGCCGTGCTCGCCTCCAACACCTCAGCCATCCCGATCACCAAGATCGCTGCCGTGACGGAGCGCCCGGAGCGCGTCGTCGGCACCCACTTCTTCTCGCCCGTCCCGATGATGCAGCTCTGCGAACTGGTCCGCGGCTACAAGACGAGCGACGAGACGCTCGCCACCGCCCGGGAGTTCGCCGAGTCGGTCGGCAAGACCTGCATCGTCGTCAACCGCGACGTCGCCGGCTTTGTGACGACCCGTCTGATCTCGGCGCTGGTCGTCGAGGCCGCGAAGCTGTACGAGTCGGGCGTCGCCACCGCCGAGGACATCGACCTCGCCTGCAAGCTGGGCTTCGGCCATGCGATGGGACCGCTGGCCACCGCCGACCTGACGGGCGTCGACATCCTGCTGCACGCCAC
>NZ_JAMGBG010000101.1 GCF_023516595.1 Streptomyces neyagawaensis
TGGTCGTCGAGGCCGCGAAGCTGTACGAGTCGGGCGTCGCCACCGCCGAGGACATCGACCTCGCCTGCAAGCTGGGCTTCGGCCATGCGATGGGACCGCTGGCCACCGCCGACCTGACGGGCGTCGACATCCTGCTGCACGCCACCAGCAACATCTACACCGAGTCCCAGGACGAGAAGTTCGCCCCGCCGGAGCTGATGCGCCGGATGGTGGACGCCGGTGACATCGGTCGCAAGAGCGGGCAGGGCTTCTACAAGCACTGACGCCGACACACGTGTCACGCGCGGCACTTACCGCCCAAGTGAACGCACGAGCCTCCGGGGCATCACCCCTTGAGGTGAATTCGGTATCGGTTCGCTCACAGACGGCAACCTGACGGTGTCAAACACCGTCAGACGTTGCATCACCCAGATCACGGAGTACGAGACGCACTCACGGGAGCGCTTATGTACATCAGGGGCGACCACGCCGAGCTGGTCGTCGGGGGCCGCCTCGACGTACGCAGCGCGGCGGACGCCCGTACGGTCCTGCACTCGGCCGTCGACGACGGAGCCGGCGACCTGGTGCTCGACCTGTCAGAGCTGGACTCCTGGGACGCCACCGGACTCGGCGTGATCATGGGAGCCCACCGGCGGGCGGGACGGTGCGGAAGGCGGCTGGTGCTGCGCGGTGTACCGCCGCAGATGCAGCGGCTGCTCGTGGCCACGCGACTGCACCGCATCCTGGCGATCGAGGGCGGCATCGGCCTGGAGTCGCTGCCCCGGGTGTGAACAGACGTACGGGTTCCTACGTATGGCTCCGTGAACACGGGACACTCGGTCGTCATGGCTGCTCCCGGGGTCGTGCGGACCATGGGGGCGAAACGCACCACACGCCCAATTCTCACGAGACTGTGATGTCTCGGGCGGCGCGGTACCCCGGACTGTCGGAGATACTGTGCGAAGGTTTAGGGTTCGGCTGCCCGCCGCCAGCAACCCTCGAGCGGGTTCCGGACCAGAAGCGACAGCGCGGTGTGCGACAAGGCCGGGAGGGGCTCCAGCACACGAGACGCTTTTGGGGGGCTAGAACCTATGGACCCGACGAACCGGGCATCCGACGAGCACGGCCACGACGACGCACAGGCACCCGGCAGGCGCCCGCCCCGCGAGGCGCTGTCCCAGGACTTCGACCGGCATGCCCCGGCGCTCGCCCGCACGGTCCAGCTGGTCTCGGGCGACTTCCTGCTCACCGTCAACCCCGTGGACGGCAGTGAGATAGAGAACTGCCCGCCGGGCGAGCTGCCCGCCCGGCCCGAGAAGCACGCCCCGGCCGAGCGCGCCGAGATCGACCGCGCCGCCCGGCCACCGGTGCCCCCGGGCCCCGCCCTGGCCAAGCTGCCCCTGCTCCAGCGGGACGACGAGCGGGCACGGCTGGTACGGCTGCTCGCGCGCGGCCGCTCCGTCCGCCTCACCGGCGCCCCCGGCTCGGGCCGCACCACACTCCTCGACGCCGTCGCCGGGGACTGCGCCGACCTCGCGCCCGACGGTGTCGTCCGGCTCTCCGGATTCCGGCGCACCGCGGACGACCTGCTCCACGACCTGTTCGCGACCGTGCACAGCGCGCCCGCGCACCGGCCCGGCCGTGAGCAGTTCCTCGCGCTCGTGCGGGAGATCGGCGCGGTCGTGGTCCTGGACGACCTGGAGTTCGGCGGCGCCGAGCTGGACGACCTGCTCGACGCGACCCCCGAGTGCGCCTTCCTGATCGCGGCCACCCCCGACACACCCTTGCCGTCGTCCGACGCGCCCCTGGAGGAGATCGTCCTCGGCGGCTTCGACCGGGCGGGCAGCGTGGAGCTGCTGGAGCGCGCCGTCGGACGCGACCTCACCGAGGACGAGTCGAACTGGGCGGGCGACCTCTGGTTCGAGTCCGAGGGGCTGCCGCTGCGGTTCGCCCAGGCCGGGGCGTTGCTGAGGCAACGGGACCGGCAGCGGGCCGGCGAGGACGCCGTCGACGAGTTCGGCGTCTTCCACGAGGCGCCGCCGGCCGACGTGCCCTTCGAGCCGGCCGAGGACGGGCACGACGTACCGCTGCCCTCGCTCGCCGAGGGCGCCGCGCCCGCCGCGCTGCTCGCCTCCAGGCTGAGCGCGTCGGCGCGCGAGACCCTGCGGTTCGCGGTCGTCCTCGGCGGCGAGGTCCCGCACCAGGCGCATCTGCCCGCCCTCGTGGGCGACACCCACGCCGACGCCGCCCTCGGCGAGCTGGTCGCGTGCGCCCTGGTCACCCCCGTCGGCGCCCGCTACCGGCTCGCGGCGGGCGTGCGGACCCAGCTGGAGGCCGCCGGATACGGCGACGGAACCGAGGACAGGGCCCGTACCGCCGCCCAGCACTACGCCTGGTGGGCCGGGCACCCGTCGGTCACCCCTGAGCGGGTCTCCGCCGAGGCGGACGCCCTGCTCGCCGCGCTCACCGCCCTCGTGCCGCTCACCTCGCCCTCCGGGGACGAGGAGGGAAGCGTCGCGGTGCGGCTCGCCCGGCAGGCGGCGCCCGCGTTCGCGGCGGGCCTGCACTGGAACGCCTGGGAGCGGGCGCTCCGGGCGGGCGTCGAGGCGGCCCGCCTCGCCGAGGAGGCCGGGGAACAGGCGTACTTCCACCACGAGCTGGGTGTCCTCGCGCTGTGCCGCGGCCGGCTCGACGAGGCCCGCGCGGAGCTGGAGGCGTCCATCGGGCTGCGCGGCGTCCTCGCCGACAAGCGCGGCACCGTCGCCGGCCGCAGGGCCCTCGCCCTGGTCGCCGACCGCTCCGGGGCGACCCCGCCCGGTGGGCGCACGGCGGCGGGGGAGGAGGTGCCCGACGCCCGGCACGAGGAGTCGGCCGCACCGCCCGGCGGAGTGCCCTCCGGGTACGTCCCGGCCGCCTTCGGCGCGGCCGTCGGCCCGGCCCTGTCGACGGGGGAGTCCACCCTCGTCACCCAGCGCACGGGCGGCGGCTCGCCCGCCCACCGGGGCGGTGTCCTCAAGAACTTCGTCGGCGGCGCCCGGCGCAACGTGGTGGCCGCGGGGGCGGGCGCCCTGCTCGCCGCCGTGCTCGGCACCGTGGTGACGCTCGGCGCGACCTCCGACAAGGACAACACCCCGGCCGAGCGGATCGGCGTCAACCCCTCCGCCAGTGAGGGCGCCGACGACGGTGGCCTCGGCGCCGACCGCGCCAAGCAGGGCGAGGGCGACGACGGCCCCGGAGTGCTCCCCGAGCCGAGCGACCCCGGCCCGGACGGGACGTACGGCACGGCGGACGACCCGACGCCCAGCGAGTCGGCGAAGCCGACGAAGGACGGCAAGCCGTCGCCCTCCGAGTCGTCCGGTTCGTCGGACGGCGGCACGAGCGGGGGCGGCTCCTCGGGCGGCTCCGGCAGCGGTTCCAACGGCGGCACGACCGGCGGGAGCAACGGCGGGACGACCGGCGGCGACACGGGCGGCTCGGACGGCGGTACGGCGGACGGCGGGACCACCACGGGCGGGACCACCGGCGGTACGGACGGCGGTACGGCGGACGGCGGGAGCACCACGGGTGGAACCACCGGCGGTACGGACGGCGGCACCACCGGCAACACCACCGGTGGTGCGGACGGCGGCACCACCGGCGGCACCACGGACGGCGGGACGACCACCGACGGAACGACGGGCGGGGCCGACGGCGGGACGACCGCCGGGACCACGGGCGGCACCGCGCCGTCCAACAGCGTCTCGGCCAGCGCCTCGGAGAGCACTCCGGAGACGCCCGGAACCCCCGCCTGACGTTCCGACCACCAGGTCGGAGAACAGGTCCCTGGGAACAGATCACAGGGAACAGGTCCCAGGGAACAGATCACAGAGAAAGGCCGGGTCCGATCCGCGGACCCGGCCTCTCTTCGTGAAATGGCTCAGAACAGCCGCAGCTTGTCGTCCTCGATACCGCGCAGGGCGTCGTAGTCCAGGATCTGACAGTCGATGCCCCGGTCGGTGGCCAGCACCCGGGCCTGGGGCTTGATCTCCTGCGCGGCGAAGACACCGCGGACCGGCGCCAGATGCGGGTCGCGGTTCAACAGCTCCAGGTAGCGGGTGAGTTGCTCGACGCCGTCGATCTCGCCGCGCCGCTTGATCTCCACCGCGACGGTCGCGCCGGCGGCGTCCCGGCACAGGATGTCCACCGGGCCGATGGCCGTCATGTACTCACGGCGGATGAGGGTGTAGCCCTCGCCCAGGGTCTCGATGCGGTCGGCGAGCAGCTCCTGGAGATGCGCCTCCACCCCGTCCTTGATCAGACCGGGGTCGACACCCAACTCGTGCGAGGAGTCGTGGAGGACCTCCTCCATGGTGATGATGAGCTTCTCGCCCGCCTTGTTGATGACGGTCCAGACGGCAGGCGTGCCGTCCGGGTCCCCCGCGTCCTCCTTCAAGGTGCACGGCGGCGACATCCAGTTGAGGGGCTTGTAGGCCCGGTCGTCCGCGTGGATCGAGACGCTGCCGTCCGCCTTCACCAGGATCAGACGGGGGGCCGGGGGGAGGTGGGCGGTGAGCCGGCCCGCGTAGTCGACGGAGCAGCGGGCAATGACGAGACGCATGGTCGGCAACGCTACTCGACGGCGGTGGGTGCGCGCGATTCGACCGCCATGACGACCCCGCCCCCGCCCGTCCGGCCCCCGTCGCCCTCCGTCACACCACCCCGCGCCCGCACGGGCGCCGCCGGCGTCCCGTGGCATGTGCCGCTGTCAACTCCTGTTCGGCATTGGCTGATTGTGAGCGTCTCGGGTGGGGTCGGTGCGCGCAATCTCCTGGTGCGGTCACGTTAGGTTGCTTACCGTATAAACGGGAGGTCGCGAACCGTGCACTCTGCGTGTTCGGTAACGCGAACCCCGACCCTGTCCGTCAACCCCTGATGTAGTGGGGGTGCGAGAGGAGTACCCATGTCGCTCGACGTCTCACCGGCCCTACTCGAACAGGCCGAGCGAGGCGAGGTCGACGAAGCCGCCTTCGTCGACTGCGTCCGGACCTCCCTGCCCTACGCGTGGGAGATGATCAGCTCCCTGGTGGTCCAGCTGAAGGTCGAAGGCGGAGAGTTCGCCGACAACCAGACGCCCCCGCCGGACGAGCAGGCGCGCGGGCAGCTGCTGCGCGCGCTCGCCAGCGACGCGATTCGCGGCGCCCTGCAGCGGCACTTCGGTGTACGGCTGGCCTTCCAGAACTGCCACCGGGTGGCGGTGTTCCCGCAGGACCCGTCCGTGGACGACAGGCTCGCCCGCTTCACCTCGATCCGGGGCCAGCTCCTCAACCAGTCCCCGGAACTCCGGGACTGCTGAGGCGATGAGGCAGCACGGCTTGCCGCTCCAACCGGGGGAGGTGCGTCGGTAGAGCGGGGCGGCAAGCTACCCGGCACGACATGGCACCGCACGACATGGCACCGCACGACATGGCACGACACCGCACAGCACGAACGGCACGACATGGCACCGCACAGCACGGAACGGCTCAGCCGAGGTGAGGCAGCACCTCGGCACCGAGTCGCCGTACGTTCTCCTCCGTCGCCGACAGATCTCCGGAGCCCTCGACGAGCAGGGCGAAGCGGGAGATGCCCGTGCGCTCGCTCGTCGCCGAGAGCCGGTCCACGCACAGCCGCGGCGTCCCCACCGGGTGCAGCCCGCAGAGCAGTTCGGTGTACGCCACCGGGTCCCGCATGGCCCGGACACGGCCGTCGACGGTCACATGGGCCTCCAGGCCCTGCTTCAGCCAGCCCGGCATCGCCTTGGTGAGCGCCTCCACGGCGTCGGTGCGCCGGTCCGCGATCTGGCAGACAC
>NZ_JAMGBG010000102.1 GCF_023516595.1 Streptomyces neyagawaensis
CACCGGGTCCCGCATGGCCCGGACACGGCCGTCGACGGTCACATGGGCCTCCAGGCCCTGCTTCAGCCAGCCCGGCATCGCCTTGGTGAGCGCCTCCACGGCGTCGGTGCGCCGGTCCGCGATCTGGCAGACACCGGCCGACACATGGGCCGCGCCGGCGATCTCCTCCGGTGACCGGCCCGCGGCCCGGGCGCAGCTGCGCCACGTCGCCACCATCTCCGCCTTCTCCTCGTCCCCGATGTGCATCCCGAGGAGCATCGAGAGCCCCTTCTCCGCCGCCAGCCGTACGCTCGCCCGTGAGGTGCAGGCGACGACGACCTCGGGGCCCGGCGTCTCGTCCAGGTCCTCCGAGGGCCTCGGCACGACGGGGACCTCACGGAAGCTGAATCGTTCCCCCGAGGCGGAGACCGAGGGTTCCCGCAGCCAGCGCAGCAGCAGATCGAGTGATTCCGGGAACCCTTCCTCGTACGCCCCCAGTCCGGCGCCGAAGACCTCCAGGTCCACCCAGGGCCCGCCCCGTCCGACGCCCAGCGAGAAGCGCCCCCCGGACGTCACATGCAGCAGGGCGGCCTGCTCGCCCAGGGCGACGGGATGGACGGTGGGCAGCACGCTGACCGCCGTGCCGACGCGGATCCGCCGGGTGCGCCCCAGCAGTAGCGCGGCGAGGGTGATCGCCGACGGGCACGTCCCGTACGGCACGAAGTGGTGCTCGGCCAGCCAGACCGAGTCGAGCCCCGCCTCCTCGGCCACGTCCGCGGTCCGCACCGCACGGTGGAGAGCCTCTCCCTGCCCCTGGCCGGGGAACTGGGCTCCCAGTACAAATGTTCCTACACGCATCGCACTTCCTGCTTCCTCGGCTCCGACTCGGGAGCTCCCCCACCCGGCATAACCCTCTGACACGTGCCGAAGACACGGCCTGGCGGCGAGATTTGCCGATTGTCTGCAGAATGCTGCGAGCGGAGGGCGTTCTGAGGCGATTGGTGCCGTACGCGTACCCCCATCGGGCCCGCGTAGGCTGGACACCAAACCTGCTCCCTGTATAGCCCCGTGAGGTGTCCCGTGTCCCCGCGTCGCAACCGTCCCAAGGGCGATGGCCGGTCGGGTCCGTCGGCTCGGAGCGCCGACGAGGACCGTTCGGACCGGTACGGCGGCTGGCAGTCCAGCGAGCCCTGGCAGGGTGAGGAGTGGAGTGTGCGCCATGTGGCGGGCGCGAGCGCGGCGGGCAAGACCTACCGGTGCCCCGGCTGCGACCAGATGATCCCCGCCGGGGTCCCGCACGTCGTCGCCTGGCCCGAGCACTCGGGCGTCGACGAACGGCGCCACTGGCACAAGGCCTGCTGGAACGCGAAGGACCGCCGCACCACGCGGGTGCAGCGGTCCCGAAACGCACCGAGGTTCTGAAGCCCGACTCAGGGCGCCCGCCCGGTGGTTACACGTCCCGCTTCTCCAACAGGGCGAACGCGCCGGCGAACGCGACCGCCACCAGGCCCAGCATGATCCACAGCGGGTCCCAGCCGGACGGGGCGGAGGCGCCGAGTTCAGCACCGTAGAAGACGCCGAGCTGGCTCGGGATCGAGTAGTTGAGCAGGAACTCCTGCACGTCCCGCAGCGACTCCGCGAACATGAAGATCGCGATGACCAGCGGCGCGAGGAACACACCCAGCATGATGGTGATCGCGCCCGCCGAGTGACGGATCAGCGAGCCGACGAGCAGCGACAGCAGACCGAACAGGGCGAGGAACAGGCTCACACCGACGGTCGCCTTGACCCACTCCTCGCCGCTCGGGGCCGCCGCGTTGCTGCCCTCCAGGATCGCCACCTGGAGGAAGGCGACGAGCGAGGTGAACACCAGGGTGATGGTGAACGCGAGGGCGAAGAACACGATCGCCTTGGCGGCCAGCACCCGGCTGCGGCTCGGGCACGCGGTCAGCGTGGTCCGGATCATGCCGGTGCCGTACTCGGAGGCGGTCGTCAGCACGCCGAGCGTGATGATGCAGACGCTGCCGATCATCACACCGAACAGGCCGAGCCCCAGCGGGGACTCGCCCTCCAGGTTCATGTCGGCGGACGCGGCGATGGCGGCGAACAGCAGACCGAGGCCGAGCAGGAGGAAGACGAAGACACCGAGGGTCCACATCGTCGAGCGCACGGACTTGATCTTCGTCCACTCGGAGACGATCGCGTGCCCGAGGTGTGTGCGCACCACCGGGATCGGCGAGGTGTACGACGTGCCCGGCGCACCCTGCCAGGGGGCGGCGGGTGGCTGCTGCGGGGCGAGTTGCGGCTGGGGCGTGCTCATCGGGCGTCCTCGGACTTGGTCAGATCGGCGGCGGGCGCGGGCGCGGCGGCCGGCGCGGCAGGGGCGGCGGCCGGCTGGGCGGGAGCCGGTGCGGCGGGCGTGGCG
>NZ_JAMGBG010000103.1 GCF_023516595.1 Streptomyces neyagawaensis
GGCGGCGCTGCTGGCCGCCCGGACGCACGGGCCGGGCGGGGCCGGGCACGCGGCGGCGGGGCGGCTGCCTGCCTGAATCGACCACTTCCGTCACCTGCCGGGGTTCGTCGTGAGCGGGGCGGACCGTGCGGACGGGCCGGTGGGGGTGGGTACGGCTCCGGGGGCGCTGTCCGGGGCGGCACCACGGACGGCTCCTGGGGCGGCACCACGGACTGTTTCGGGGCCGGGGCCCGGAGTCGCCCCGACGCCCGGCGCGGCTCCGGGGGGCCCCGCGGGCGGCGGCGCGGGCGAGTCCGATGGTGAGGGGGTCGGCGTGGGCGTGGGGGCCGGGCCGCCGGCGGACGCGGGGGCGAGTGCCTCGGGCGCGAGGACCAGGGGAAGGCTCGCCGGCGACTGCGGGGCCGCGGGGCTCGGCACGCCCTTGACACGGCCGTCGGGCTCCAGGAAGGCGGGGTCGCCGCCGGGCACCATGCCCAGCTCGCGGGCGCGGCGCTGGAGGGCCTCCGGGGCGGAGTAGGCGTCCACGTCCCGTTGGAGCGCCTGTTCCTCGTCGGTGTAGCTCTTGACGTCGTCCTGGAGGTCGTCGAGCTGGAACGATCCCTCGCTCAGCGCGGAGTTCAGGACGAGGAGGCCGATGAGGCCCCCGCCCAGGAGCACGACGACGAGGAGGACGAACGGGGTGCGGGCGGCCCGGCCGGAGCCGGCGGGCAGGAGCCGCGCGAGCCGGGCGGCGCGGCCCCTCAGTTCGGGTTTCCTGCTCACACACCCTCCCTGCCAGTTCGCTTCTCGGAGTCACTCCTGGCGCCAGCGAGTTCGGTTCTCGGACCCACCACCGTCCCCTTCACGCACCGTGTTCCGGCCGCCTCGTCCGCCTCACTCGACGTCCTCCCGGATGCGCTCCGCCCCGCGCAGCCGCGCGGGGGCGGCCCGCCGGTTCTCGGCGACCTCTTCCTCCGTGGGAAGTTCGGCACCACGGGTCAGGAGCTTGAGCCGGGGCTGGTAGCGCTCGGGGACGACCGGCAGTCCGGGAGGCGCGGTGGTGGCGGCGCCCGCCGCGAACACCTGCTTGACGAGGCGGTCTTCGAGCGAGTGGTACGACAGCACGGCGACCCGGCCGCCGACGGCGAGGGCCTTGACGGCGGCGGGGATCGCCCGCTCCAGCACGGTGAGTTCGCCGTTGACCTCAATGCGCAGTGCCTGGAAGGTGCGTTTGGCGGGGTTGCCCCCGGTGCGCTTGGCGGCCTGCGGCAGGGCGTCGCGGATCAGTTCGACCAGGCGCGCGCTGTTGCTGAAGGGCTCCTTCTCGCGCTCGCGCACGATCGCGGAGACGATCCGCTTGGCCTGCTTCTCCTCGCCGTACGCCCTGAGGATCCGGACGAGTTCGCCGGCCGGGTAGGTGTTGAGGACCTCGGCGGCGCTGATGCCGGTCGTCTGGTCCATGCGCATGTCTAGGGGGGCGTCCTGGGCGTAGGCGAAGCCCCGGTCGGCCTCGTCGAGTTGCATGGAGGAGACGCCGAGGTCGAAGAGGACGCCCTGGACGTGGGGGACGCCCAGGCGGGCAAGCACGTCGGGGAGTTCGTCGTAGACGGCGTGCACCAGGGTGGCGCGGTCACCGAAGGGGGCGAGTCGTTCCCCGGAGAGGCGCAGCGCCTCCTTGTCCCGGTCGAGGGCGACGAGCCGGGCCTCGGGGAACCGGGTGAGGAGCGCCTCGCTGTGGCCGCCGAGCCCGAGGGTGCAGTCGACCACGACGGCGCCGGGCTCCGTGAGGGCCGGTGCCAGCATGTCCAGGCACCGCTGGAGCATGACGGGGACGTGTCGGCTCTCGGTCAAGGGGCCCTCTCAAGTCCGGCGGGCCCGTACGCACCGCCGGGTCCCCGCCCGCTCAGGAAGGGGAGGTCGACCGGCGCCGGAAGTGCCGGCCGACCGGGAGCGGGAGGAGGCCGAGCCGTACGTACGCGCCGCGCACGCGGGGAGATGCCGGGCAGTGACCGGATCTCTGGGGTATGTCAGTCGAGCAGGGGGTCCTCGCCTCCCGCTCCGCGTCACTTTAGTCCACGGCCCCTCGCGGTCAATCAACCGGCCTGCGCGTCGCGACGCCGCCCTCGAAGCGAAGCCCGGAAAGCCGAGAAATCACTCGGAGTGGTGCAATCCCGCCACCCCTGTGGGTTACCTCACAACAACCCTCAATGACGTTCTTTGTCCCCTCTCACAGAGCGCCATCGGCACGCGTGACCAGTACCGTCATGGCTATGACGACCTCCGCATCAGTTCCTACCGAATCCGAAGGCGCCATAAGCGGCGACACCGTCACCGACCGGCTGGTCGAGGCCAACGGGCGGTACGCCGCGGCGTTCACCGACCCCGGCATGGACGCCCGCCCCGTCCTGCGTGTCGCCGTCGTGGCCTGCATGGATGCCCGCCTCGACCTGCACGCCGCGCTCGGCCTCGAACTGGGCGACTGCCACACCATCCGCAACGCGGGCGGCGTGGTCACGGACGACGTGATCCGCTCCCTCACCATCAGCCAGCGCAAGCTGGGCACCCGCAGCATCGTGCTGATCCACCACACCGGCTGTGGCCTGGAGGCCCTCACCGAGGACTTCCGCACCGAGCTGGAGGCGGAGGTCGGCCAGCGTCCGGCCTGGGCCGTGGAGTCCTTCCGGGATGTCGACCAGGACGTACGGCAGTCCATGCAGCGGGTGCGGACCAACCCGTTCCTGCTGCACACCGACGACGTGCGCGGTTTCGTCTTCGACGTGAAGACGGGTCTGCTGCGTGAGGTCGGCGCGGCCTGAGCGGCGTCGAACCGGCCTCCGCACCTGCTCCGCCGCCACCCCGGACGGTCTTCCGCCGTCCGGGGTTCCTGTCAATCGCCTGGCACCTTGGCGCTCAATACGGTGTGAGCCTGACAAATAGTCGACCGTTATCCACAGGCGAGTGACACGAATCGGTAACGGCAGCAAGAATGCACGTGTGGCAACACGCGGAACTGTTCGCGCGTGGTGCCCGTGTTTCGGGGTGGGCCGGTCCGCATCGCAGAGCGTCGGCCCGGAGAAAGAACGGGCCGAGGAGGGCCGGGTGACGACCTATGACGATCGAGCGAGCCTCACTGATCTGACCAGCACTGTGGAGCGAGTCCGCAGTTCGGTCGAGGCGGTGATCGAGGGCAAGCCTGAGGTCGTACGGCTTTCGCTGACAGTGCTGCTCGCCGAGGGACATCTTCTGATCGAGGATGTCCCCGGCGTCGGCAAGACCATGCTGGCCAAGGCGCTGGCACGGTCCATCGACTGTTCGGTACGGCGTATCCAGTTCACGCCGGACCTGCTGCCGTCGGACATCACGGGTGTGTCCATCTGGGACCAGCAGCGCAAGGAGTTCGAGTTCAAGCCGGGCGCGATCTTCTCGCAGATCGTGATCGGCGACGAGATCAACCGCGCGTCGCCGAAGACGCAGTCCGCGCTGCTGGAGTCCCTGGAGGAGCGCCAGGTCACCATCGACGGACACACCTACGAGCTGCCCCACCCCTTCATGGTGGTGGCCACGCAGAACCCCGTCGAGATGGAGGGCACCTACCCGCTTCCCGAGGCCCAGCGGGACCGCTTCATGGCCCGGGTCTCCGTCGGCTACCCCAGCCCGGAGGCCGAGCTCCAGATGCTGGACGTCCACGGCGGCGTCTCGCCCCTGGAGGACATGCAGCCGGTGGCCCACGCCCATGACATCGTGAAGCTGATCGAGGCCGTCCGCGGCGTGCACGTCGCGGAGACGGTCCGGCGCTACGCGGTGGACCTGGTCGGCGCCACCCGCACCCACCCCGACCTCAGACTCGGTGCCTCGCCGCGCGCCACGCTGCATCTGCTGCGCGCGGCGAAGGCGACCGCCGCCCTGAGCGGCCGGGAGTACGCGCTGCCGGACGACATCCAGTCCCTGGCGGTGGCGGTCCTCGCGCACCGGCTGCTGCCCACCGCCCAGGCCCAGCTCAACCGCCGCACGCCCGAGCAGGTCGTCCAGGAGATCCTGCAGCGCACGCCCGTGCCGCAGGCCGCGCCGCCGCAGGCCGGCTTCGGCGCGGTCCGCTCGGCGCCCGCGTATCCGCAGCAGCCGCCGCGGAGGCTTGGATGACCACCGCGGGGCCCGCTCCCACCCCGGAGCAGGACAAGGGCGGGCTGCGCACGGCTCTCGCCGGGCTCACCACACGCGGGCGCTCCTTCCTCGCCGCCGGAGTGGCGGCCGCGATATGCGCGTACGTCCTCGGGCAGAGCGATCTGCTCCGGGTCGGCCTGCTGCTCGCCGTACTGCCGCTGGTGTGCGCGACCGTGCTGTACCGCACCCGCTACCGGGTCGCGGGCAGCCGCCGTCTCTCCCCCGCGCGGGTGCCCGCCGGCAGCGAGGCCCGCGTCCACCTGCGGATGGACAACGTCTCGCGACTGCCCACCGGGCTGCTGATGCTGCAGGACCGGGTGCCGTACGTGCTCGGTCCGCGTCCCCGGTTCGTCCTGGACCGGGTCGAGGCGGGCGGCCGACGCGAGGTGTCGTACCGCGTCCGCTCCGATCTGCGCGGCCGCTACCCCTTGGGCCCGCTCCAGCTGCGGCTGACCGATCCCTTCGGGATGTGCGAGCTGACCCGGTCCTTCTCCACGTTCGACACCCTGACGGTGATCCCGCGCGTGGAGGCGCTGCCGCCGGTGCGGCTGAGCGGTGAGGCGAAGGGGTACGGCGACGGCCGGCAGCGCTCGCTGGCGCTGGCGGGCGAGGACGACGTGATCCCGCGCGGTTACCGGCGCGGCGACGATCTGCGCCGGGTGCACTGGCGCTCCACCGCCCGCTACGGCGAGCTGATGGTGCGCCGCGAGGAGCAACCGCAGCGCGCCCGCTGCACCGTCCTGCTGGACACCCGGGCCGTGGCCTATCTGGGCGCGGGCCCCGACTCGGCCTTCGAGTGGGCCGTCTCGGGCGCCGCGTCCATGCTGGTGCACATGCTCGAACGGGGTTACTCCGTACGACTGTTGACGGACACCGGCAGTTCGGTGCCGGGCGAGGGCGCCGACGGCTTCGCGGGCTCCAGCCAGGAGTCCGCCGACGCGGCCGGCCTGATGATGGACACCCTCGCAGTGGTCGACCAGTCCGACGGTACGAGCCTGTCCTCCGCGTACGACGTGCTGCGCGGGGGCAACGAGGGGCTGCTGGTCGCCTTCCTCGGCGACCTCGACGAGGAGCAGGCGGGGCTGATCGGCAGGATGCGCCGGCGCAGCGGCGGGGCGATCGCGTTCCTGCTGGACAGCGAGACATGGACCCGTGAGTCGGGCGAGGTGCCCGCCGCGGGCGGTGAGAGCGCGGGCGAGGAGTCGCTGCGCCTGCTGCACGAGGCGGGCTGGACGGCGCTGGGCGTGCCGCGCGGCGCCTCGCTGACGGACCTGTGGCGCCAGGCGGACCGGCAGCGCGCCGGCCTGGTGTCCGGGCTCGGGACGGAGGGACGGTCATGAGCGGTCGGGCGAGGCTGGCGCTGTGCGCCTGGGCCGCCACGATCATGACGGCGTGCACCCTGCTGCCGCTGGTGGACCCGGAGACGTGGATCTTCCAGGCGGCCGTGATGCTGGCCGTACAGAGCGGCGTGGGAGCGCTCGCCCGGCGGGTGCCGCTGGCCCGGGCGCTGACGGTGGCCGCGCAGGCCCTGGTCACGCTGGCGATGCTGACCCTGGTCTTCGCCCGGCAGCAGGCCGTCGCCGGGCTGTTCCCGGGCCCGGAGGCGTTCCAGCACTTCGGTTCGCTGCTGCGGAGCGGTGCCGACGACGTCAGCCGGTACGCCATCCCGGCGCCGATGACGGACGGCATCCAGCTGATGGTGATCGGCGGTGTCCTGGTCATCGGCCTCATGGTCGACGCGCTCGCGGTGACGTTCCGCAGCGCGGCCCCGGCCGGTCTGCCGCTGCTGGCGCTCTACTCGGTGGCGGCGGGGCTGTCGGACGGCGCCGCGTGGCTGTTCTTCCTGATCGCCTCCGTGGGCTATCTGACGCTGCTGCTGGCCGAGAGCCGCGACCGTCTCTCGCAGTGGGGCCGGGTCTTCGGCGGCGCGGCGCGCGCCCCCGGCATGGAGACCGGTGGCGCCGTCGCCCCGGTGCGCACCGGGCGGCGGATCGGCGCGGTCGCGCTGGGCATCGCCCTGGTGGTGCCGCTGGGGCTGCCCGCCCTCGACGGCGGACTGCTGGGCGGCGCGGGCGGTGGGATCGGCGCGGGCTCGGGGGGCGGCGGCACGATCTCCGCGGTGAACCCGCTGGTCCAGCTGAGCGAGAGCCTGAACGTCGACCGGGACCGCCAGGTCCTGTCGTACCGCACGAACACCGACAACATCCAGGAGATGTATCTGCGGATCGTCTCCCTGGACGACTTCGACGGCACCTCCTGGAAGCCCACCGAGCGGTCCATCACCGGTGTCCCGGACGACTTCGGCACGCCGAACGGCCTGGGGCCCGACGTCAAGCGGAACGAGATCGAGACCCGGATAGCGTCGGCGAAGGACTACGCGCAGAACTGGCTGCCGATGCCGTATCCGGTGACGTCGGTGGACATCGACGGCGACTGGCGGTACGAGCCGGTGGGGCGCACGCTCGTCGGCGACCACGGTCAGGACACCAAGGGCGCGCAGTACACGGTCAAGAGCCTGATCGTGCGGCCGACCGCGAAGCAGCTGGCCGCGGCGCCGGAGCCGCCGCCGGCGCTGAAGCGGGAGTACACCGAGGTACCTCCGTCGCTGCCGCCGGTGGTGGCGCGGACCGCCCGCAAGATCACGGCGGGCTCGGCGAACGACTACGAGCGGGCGGTGAAGCTCCAGGACTGGTTCGCGTTCAGCGGCGAGTTCACCTATGACACCGAGGTGCAGAGCGGGACCGGCTCGCGGGCGATCGCCCGGTTCCTCGACGAGAAGGAGGGCTTCTGCGTCCACTTCTCGTTCGCGATGGCCTCCATGGCCCGCACGCTGGGCATTCCGGCCCGGGTCGCGGTGGGCTTCACCCCCGGCACGCCGGAGGCGAACGGTGCGATGTCGGTGGGACTGCGTGACGCGCACGCCTGGCCGGAGCTGTACTTCGAGGGCGTGGGCTGGACCCGCTTCGAGCCGACCCCGAACCGGGGCACGACCCCCGAGTACACGCAGCCCGAGTCGTCCGGTGACAACGGTCTGCCCGATGTGCCGCGGCCTTCGGAGTCGTCGTCCTCGGAGCCGTCCGCGCAGCCCTCGGAGAGCGAGAGCTGCACGGCGCAGCAGGTGCGCCTGGAGGGCGGCTGCTCTTCCGAGTCGGCGGCGGCCCTGCCGGGTTCCGACGACGAGGAGCGCGGGTTCTGGGGGCTGGTGTTCTTCTCCCCCTGGACGCTGCTGATCGTCCCCGGGGCGCTCGCGCTGTTCGCCCTTCCGCTGCTGCCGATGCTGTGGCGGATGCGGATGCGGTCCGTGCGGCTGGGCGCTCACGGGCGGACGCCCGCCGAGGCGGCGGCTCATGCTCTGGGGGTCTGGCAGGAGGTGACGGACACGGCGTGGGACTACGGGATCGCGCCGGACGAGTCGCAGACGCCTCGCAGGGCCGCCGCGCGGATCGTGCGGCTGGGGCGGCTCGAACCGCAGGCCGAGGCGGCGGTGCACCGGCTGGCGGCGGCCGTGGAGCAGGTGCTCTACGCTCCGCAACCGCAGGTGCCGGCGGGGCTCGCCCAGGACGCGCACGAGGTGGCGGCCGGGCTGCGGGCCCAGGTCGGCCGCTGGCCCCACCTGCGGGCGCTCTTCCTGCCCCGTTCCACCGTCCGCGTGATCTGGGCGGTTTCGGCCCGCTGGTCGGCTCTCACGACCGAACTGGCGGCCCGTCGCCCGACCCTGCGCCGGCCGTCGGCCCCGACCGGTCAGAACAACTGAGGGCCTGGTCCGACCTGGGTCCGCATGAGTCTGCCCCCACCAGGCGAAGCCGGTGGGGGCAGACTCATGTCGGGGCCGGGCCGGGGCGGGGCCGCTGCCGGGGCCGGGGCGCGTGGGTCGGCGGACGGCGGCGCGTGGCGCCCGCCCGGCGTTCGATTGTGGGCGTGCGTGAAGGGTGACCGCCCTGAGGGCGGTCACCCTTCATCTGTCTTCAGGTCTGGCGTGGAGTCCGGCAACCCGGGGGCTCAGTGGCCGCCCTGCTCGTCGCGGCGGCGCTGCCAGCGCTGTTCGATTCGATCCATCATGGAGCGGCGCTGTCGTGTCTGACGACGGGCACCGGCGGAGCCTGTGGGAGCGGTGGGCTGCTCACCCGGCTTGGGGGCCTTGCGCCAACCGGTGACGGCGAGCACGGCGCAGCCCAGCATGACGAGGAATCCCACCACGCTGACCCAGATCTGCTGTGCGACCATTCCGGCCATGAGGAGCGCGATACCCACCAGAAAGCCCGCGACCGCCTGGTAGACCCGCCGCCGGGTGTACGTACGCAGCCCGCTTCCCTCAAGCGCTGACGCGAACTTGGGATCTTCGGCGTACAGCGCTCGCTCCATCTGCTCGAGCATGCGCTGCTCGTGCTCTGAGAGCGGCACGGAGTCCTCCTCATCGTGCGGTCGCCGGAGCGACCCGGGGGGTCCTCTTCAGGATAGGCAGGGAATCGCCCCCTTGAAACCCGCCCCTCTACGCCAATTCGCCAACCGGAACCCGCCATGGCACCCCGACTCGCTGAGGTGTGGATTCCCCAGCGAGCGGCCCGTCATGCCGGACGGTCTCCCTCGATCATACGGCTCCGAGCGCCCGATCGGGGGGCCTGTGGCGTACTCCATCCGCCGCCGCGTCCCTGATCAGGGGGCACGGCACAGGAGACGCTCAGGCCTCGGCGTCCCCCCGGGTCTCTCCGAGCACATGCAGTTGCGTGGCCACGGAGTGGAACGCGGGCAGTTCCGCGGCGGCGGCCTCCAGCTTGAGGAGGGCGTCCAGGGCACCCGGTTCGGTGTCGACGAGGACACCGGGGACGAGGTCGGCGAAGACCCGGACGCCATGGACGGCGGTCACCGCGAGGCCCGCGTTCTCGACGAGCGCGGTGAGCTGCTCGGCGGTAAAACGGTGAGGTACGGGATCACCCTCGCCCCAGCGTCCGTTCGGGTCGTCGAGTGCCTGCCTGGCCTCCTTGAAGTGGCCGGCGAGGGCTCGCGCGAGCACAGCGCCGCCCAGTCCGGCGGCGAGCAGGCTGAGGACGCCGTCGGGGCGCAGCGCGGCGACCGCGTTGCCGATGCCCTCGGCGGGGTCGTCGACGTATTCCAGCACGCCGTGGCACAGCACGGCGTCGTAGCCGCCGCGCTCGACGACATCGAAGAGGCCATGGGCGTCGCCCTGGACGCCCTGCACCCGGTCGGCGACACCCGCCTCGGCGGCTCGGCGCTCCAGCGCGAACAGCGCGTTGGGGCTGGGGTCGACGACGGTGACGCGGTGGCCGAGGCGGGCCGCGGGCACCGCGAACTTGCCGCTGCCGCCCCCGGTGTCGAGCACGTCGAGCGACTCCCGCCCGGTGGCCTTCACTCGGCGCTCGAGGGCGTCCTGGAGAACGTCCCAGACCACGGCGGTACGGAGGGAGGCGCGGGGGCGCGACGGGTCCGACACGGCAGTTGACTCCTCGGCGCGGCACCGCCTGGTGTGCGGCGGAGCGGTGGGCTTGCTGGTTCCGTCGGCGGCCGGGGCCGTGACGGAGGTTACGGGTGCCCCCAACCCTAATGGGCGGCGCCGGGAGGGTCGGTCAGCCCGCGTCCGGGACGCCTCCCCCTGCGTCCTGGCGGGGTTGGGGCAGGACGGGCTGGAGCACCAGCATGCGCTCGACCAGGCGCAGGAACATCGCCACGTCGCGTATCAGGTCGTCGGCGTCGCGCGCGCTCGCCGCGCCCCGTATGCCCGCCTCGGCCCGTGCCCGGCGGGACGCGCCGGAGGCGAACAGCGCGCTCCACTCGGTCAGTTCGGGTGCGATCTCGGGGAGCACTTCCCAGGCGCTCCGGATCTTCGCCCGTCGTTTCGGGGTGGGCTCGGGGCGGCCCCGGGCGGCGAGCACGGCGGCGGCGGTGCGCAGGGCGGCCAGATGGGCCGTCGCGTACCGCTCGTTGGCGGCCTGGAGGGCGGTCGCCTCGTCGAGGCCGGCGCGGGCCTGGGCGAGGAGGTCGAGGGCGGCGGGCGGGGCCGTCGCCCGGCGCAGCACGGGGTGCACGTCGCCCGCCGGGCCGGTCAGTGAGGGGGCAGGGCCGGTGGCGCGGCGCCGATTGCCGGCTGCTGCGTGGTACGTGGCCATGACGAACCTCCTGTCGTCTGCGTGACGGCACGCCCTGACACGGGGTGCCGTATGTGCCCATCGTGAGGTATGCCACTGACAATCCGTTCCGACCTGGGCTTTTGCTTCGATCGACAGTTCGGGGTAAGTTTTGCACTGACCAGTCAGTTCAAAAAGGCACGAGGGGGTCCGGAGCACATGGACGAGCCGCCTACGACAGCCGCGGCACCCACCGGGGAGGGCGGCGGCACCGCCGTCGGCGCCGAGGGCTTCGGAATGAAGGGCCCGCGCGGGTGGGTGTTCCGAGGGGTGGGGTTCCACGCCGAGCCCGGTTCATTGATCGCGATCGAAGGTCCCTCGGGGTCGGGCAGGACCTGTCTGCTGCTCGCCCTCACCGGGCGCATGAAACCGAGCGAGGGGCACGCCACGGTGGGCGCCGTGCGGCTGCCGAAGCAGATGGCCGCCGTCCGCCGGATCAGCGCCCTCGCCCATGTCCCCGGCGTCACGGACCTCGACCCGGCGCTCACCGTCGGGGAGCACCTGCGGGAACGCGCGCTGCTGCAGCGGCGGTTCGACGGCTCCCTGCGCGGGCTGCTCCGGCCCCGCCGTGAGCGGACGGCCGAGGCCGAGCAGCGGATCGACGCCGCGCTGGCCGCCGCCGGGCTCGACCGGGCGTCGCTGCCCAAGGCCGACCGGACCGCCGTGCGCGACCTGGACCGGATGGAGGCGCTGCGGCTCTCGCTCGCCCTGGCCCTCATCGGCCGGCCCCGCCTGCTCGGCGTCGACGACACCGACCTGAAGCTCTCCGAGGCCGAACGCACCGAGATATGGGCCCTGTTGCGGTCCCTCACCGAGGCCGGGACCACGGTCGTGGCGGTGTGCAGCGAGGCCCCTCAGGGGGCGCTCGTCGTGTCCACCGCGAAGAAGAACGAGGCCGGGACGGACACGGGGGCGGGGGCCGAGGCCGAGACCACGGCCGGGGTCGGGACCCGAGCCGGGACCGAGGACAAGGCCGGGACCCAGACCGGAACCCAACCCGAAGCCGAGCCCGACACCAGCACCAGCACCAGCACCAGCACCGGCACCGGCACCGGCACCGGCACCAAGACCGACACCAAGACCGCCTCCAAGGCCGACCGCGGTGACGACGACAAGGAGATGGGCGATGCGATCGCCGAAACTCGCCTCGCTTGAGCTCAGGCGGTTCGGACGGGGGAAGCTCCCGCGCGCCGCGCTGGCCTCGCTCATGCTGCTGCCGCTGCTGTACGGCGCCCTGTACCTGTGGTCCTTCTGGGACCCGTACGGCCGGCTGGACCGTATCCCGGTGGCGCTGGTGAACGACGACAAGGGAGCCTCGGTCGGCAAGCAGAAGCTCAGGGCCGGCGACGACATCGCCGACGGCCTGCGGGACAGCGACACCTTCGAGTGGCACGAGGTGAGCGCCGAGCAGGCCCGCGAGGGCGTCGAGGACGGCACGTACTACCTCTCGCTGACCATGCCGTCGGACTTCAGCCGGCGCATCGCGTCCAGCTCCGGTGACGCGCCGGAGACGGGCGCCCTCCAGGTCCGTACGAACGACGCGAACAACTACATCGTCGGGCAGATCTCCCGGACCGTGTTCTCCGAGGTGCGGACGGCGGCGTCGACCAAGACGTCACGGTCGTTCCTGGACCGGATCTTCATCTCCTTCTCCGACATCCACGAGAAGACCCAGAAGGCCGCGAACGGCGCCGACGACCTCAAGGGCGGCATCGACAAGGCGGAGAAGGGCTCCAAGGACCTCGCCGACGGGCTGAGGACCGCCAAGGACGGCAGTGGCAAACTGTCCGGCGGCCTCTCCGACCTGGACCAGGGCGCGGGTGACCTCCAGGACGGCGCCCAGCAGGTCGCGAACGGCACCCAGAGCCTCGCCGACAAGGTCAACAAGTCCGCCGACCAGGTCCGGCCCTTCCTCGACGAGAACAGCGACACGATCGCCGACACCGCGACCCTGGTCGCCGACTCGGCGGCGACGATCCGCACCCACCTCTCGGCGTTCGTGACCACGGCCCCGGCCGCCGCGACCGGCACCCGGACCGCCTCCGACACGCTCGACGACGTCTACAAGCGGCGCTGCGAGGACCCGGTGCTGCCGGACGCGGCCTGCGCGGACCTGAAGAAGGCGAAGGAGGCTGCCGCGGAGGCGGCCCGTCTCGCCGAGGACGTCAACACCGTGGTGAAGAACTACGACGGTGACCTGAAGGCCTTCAAGAAGGATCTGACGACCCTGGAGCGGCAGGCCCGCGCCCTGGCGAAGGCCGCGCCGAACCTGTCCGGGGACCTCGACGACGCCGTGACCAAGGTGAACGCGCTCAACAAGGGCGCAACGAAGGTCGCCAAGGGCGCCAAGACGCTGCACACGGGTCTCGGCACCGCCAAGACGGGCGCCGAGAACCTCGACACCGGCGTGGGCGACCTGAAGACCGGCGCGAACGACCTCAAGGGCGGCATGTACAAGCTGGCCGACGGCTCCGGCAAACTCGCGGGCGGGCTGCACGACGGGGCCGACCGGATCCCGGACTACGACGAGAAGGACCGCGACCGGCGCACCGAGGTGATGGCCGACCCGGTCCGACTGGCCAGCAAGGACCTCCACAAGGCGCCCAACTACGGCACCGGCTTCGCCCCGTACTTCATCCCGCTGTCGCTGTGGGTGGGCGCGATGGTGGCGTACATGCTGATCCCGCCGCTCAACCGGCGTGCCCTCGCGGCAGGTTCCCCGGCCTGGCGGGTCGCCCTGGCGGGCTGGCTCCCCGTGGCCGCCCTCGGTGTGCTGCAGACGGTCGCGCTCATGGCGGTGCTGCACTGGGCGGTGGGCCTGCAGATGGCGCGGGCGGCCGGGACGGTGGGCTTCCTGTTCCTGGTGACGGCGTGCTTCGCGGCGATCGTGCAGTGGCTCAACGCACGATTCGGGGCCGCCGGCCGGATCCTCGTCCTCGCCTTCCTGATGCTCCAGTTGACGTCCGCGGGCGGCACGTACCCCGTGCAGACCAGCCCGGACTTCTTCAACGCGGTCCACCCGTTCCTGCCGATGAGCCACGTCGTGGACGCCCTGCGGCGGCTGATCACCGGCGGCGGTCTGGGCCCGGTCTGGCAGGCGTGCGCCGTGCTGGTGGCCTTCACCGCGGGAGCGCTCGCCCTGACCGCCGTGTCGGCCCGCCGCAAGCAGGTGTGGACCCTGGACCGACTGCACCCGGAGTTGACTCTGTGACCGCGCACCGCACGGTTCCTGTGACAATCAGGGCCATGGAAAGCAGCAACGCCCCCGGTGGCACAGGCGGGGGCCGCCGCGAGGCGACCCGGCAGAAGCTCTACGAGGCGGCCGTCACGCTCATCGCGGAGCAGGGGTTCTCCGCCACGACGGTCGACGAGATCGCCGAGCGCGCCGGCGTGGCCAAGGGCACCGTCTACTACAACTTCGCCAGCAAGTCGGTCCTCTTCGAGGAGCTGCTGCGGCACGGCGTGGGGCTCCTCACGGCGTCGCTGCGGGAGGCTGCCGACCGCAGCGCCGAGGGCGGCGGCAGCAGGGTCGACGCCCTGGACGCGATGATCCGGGCCGGACTGGTCTTCATCGACCGCTACCCGTCGTTCACGCAGTTGTACGTGGCCGAGCTGTGGCGCACCAACCGGGCGTGGCAGTCCACGCTGATGGTCGTCCGGCAGGAGGCGGTCGCGGTCGTGGAGAAGGTGCTCCGCGAGGGCGTCGAGGCGGACGAGCTGAGCGACGAGATCGACATCGGCCTCACGGCGTCGGCCCTGGTCGGCATGGTCCTGGTGGCCGCCCTGGACTGGAAGGCCTTCCAGCCGGAGCGCTCCCTGGACGACGTGCACTCGGCGCTGTCGCGGCTGCTCCAGGGCCGGGTCAGCGGCAACCGGTAGCCGTCACCGAGGCGCCCGCGCCGCGCACCTGCCCGCGCGCGAACGGACGAGAGCGAACGAACGAGAGCGCCGGTTCGGACTGGCCGCGTCCCCCGCGGGCCACCTCGAACCGGCGCTTCCCCATTCCCCCCGTTCCCCCTGCCCCCGTGCCCCGTGTCCCCCGGTCCCCCATTCCCCCGTGCCTCGCTCCCGCCGACCGTCGAAGCCTCGACCGTGTCGACGGAAGGAGCGGTCGGAGCGCGAGACCCGTTCCGCCGCCCCGTGCCGGCGGTTCCGGAGCCACGCCCCTTCCCGTGCCTCCACTCTTCCGTCCGCGCGGAGGGGAGCCCATCCGCGCGCCTACTCATCTCCCCCCGTAGGTACGCGTACTCACCCCTGCGCACTCACACCCACGCCCCCCGGTGCCCCTCTGGTCACGACGGCGTCCGCGCGGATACTCGCCCGGGGCCTGTGCACAGGCCCGGAAACCGGTTGTCGGCGGCGCCCGCTAAGGTCGCAGACATGGCAAGGATTGCGGTGATCGGCGCCGGTCTCGGCGCCATGGCGGCGGCCGCCCGGCTGGCCGTCGCGGGCCACCGGGTGGTGGTGTACGAGCGCACGACGACCTACGGCGGTGCGGTGGGCCGGTACGAGCGCGACGGCTTCGCGTTCGACACGGGCCCGGCGCTGCTGCCCCTGCCCGCCGTCTACCGCGACCTGTTCCTGAAGACCGGCAAGGAGCCGCTGGAGAAGTGCGTCGACCTCGTCCAGGTGGACCCGGCCGCACGGCACGTCTTCGCCGACGGCACGGACCTGCTGCTGCCGAACGCCTCCCGCGCGGGCGTGGTCGCCGCCCTGAACACGGCGCTCGGCTCGGGGGCGGGCGACCGCTGGGGCGACTTCCTGGTCCGGGCCCGCGAGGCGTGGGACCGCACCCGGCGGCCCCTCCTGGAGGAGCCGCTGTGGCCCGACTGGCAGGTCCTCGCCGAGCGTGAGCCCTATCCGGCGGTGCCCCACAAGCGGCTGCTGCGCACCCGCCGCGCCGGCACGCTCGCCGAGGTCGGCACCCTGGAGCTGCGCGACCCCCGGCTGACGGCCCTGCTGGAGAGCCACGCCCTGGCGTACGGGCTGGACCCGCGCACCACCCCGGCGAGCGCGGCGGTCCTGCCGTACATGGAGCACGCCTTCGGCGTCTGGTACGTCCGGGGCGGCCTCCGGGAGCTGGCGCGGGCCGTGTACGAGCGGTGCCTGGCCCGGAAGGTCGAGTTCGTCTTCGACGCCGAGATAACCGGGATCGTGGAGAAGGACGGCCGGGTGGCCGGGGTCGAGTCGGCGGACGGGACGGTGTCCGAGGCGGACTTCGTGGTCGCCGGGGTCGCGCCCGAGGTCCTGGACGGGGCGGTGCGGCAGTCCGTCGTCCGGGGTTCCGGCGAGGTACCGGCGCAGCGGGTGCGGACGAGCCGGCTGACCGTACTGCTCGCGCTGCGCGGCGGCCGGCCGGAGGGCACGGCGCACCGCACGGTGGTGCACGCGGAGGACCGCGACAGCGAGCTGGAGCTGCTGTTCGGCGCCTCGTCGGGGATGGTCGCGCACCCCACGGTGACGGTGGTGCGCCCGGACGATCCGGCGTGGGTGCCGGACGCCGGGCACGAGGCGATCACGCTCAGCTCGGTGGTGCCTGCCCAACCCGACCGGGGATGGTCGGAGGCGGAGGTCTTCGAGCGCCATGCCCAGGCGGTGATCACCGCCGCGGAGCGGGCCGTGCCCGGCCTGCGCGACCGGCTGCTCTGGCACGAGGTGCAGACCCCCGCGGACATCGAGCGGACGACGGGTGCGCCCGGCGGCGCGATCCCGGCCCCGGCGCTGGCGGCGGGCGAGGGCCGCCTCCTGCAACCGTCCAACACCACGGCCCTACCGGGCCTGTTCACGGTCGGCGGCTGGTCACACCCCGGCGGCGGCCTCCCGCACGCCGGCATGTCGGGCTCCCTGGTGGCGGGCCTGATCGTGGAGGGACCCGGCTTCCGCGGCTCCCAGTGAGCACCGACCGTCAGAAACGGTACTGCTGTTCGTCGTACCCGTTGCCGTTCCCCTGGTACGGGTACGACTGGTCCGTCGGGAGATCCGACCCGAACGGGTCGTCGGTGTTGCGCTGTTGCGGGACCCAGACACCGCCGGGCGGGGTCTCGCCGCCGTACGCGCCGTTGCCGTACTGGTCCTGCCCGTAGCCCTGCTGCCCGTACCCCTGCTGGCCGTAGGACGGGTCGTAGGGGGCGGTGGCGTCGTAGGTCTGGGTGCCGATGTACGGGTCGGAGTAGGCGGCGTACTGCTGCTCGGACTGGTCGTAGCCGTAGCCCTGCTGGTCGTAGCCGTAGTAGGCGAACGCCTCGTCCTGGGCCTGGTCGGCGTTGGCGTAGGACTGGCCCGGGGCCGCCGCGTACGCGTTGTCGTCGCGGTAGACGCCGTAGGTGCTGGTGTCGTCGGGCAGGGGCTCCGGCGAGTACACGGTGGCCGCCCCGGAGGGGGTGGACTTCGGGCGTACGAAGACGTCGTCGTCCTGGTCCAGCGGGTCGTCGTCCTGCTGGTACGTTCCGGCAACGTCGGGCTGCAGGTCGGAGACCTCCAGCGTGGGGTCCTGACGCTCCGGCTCGCCGCCCCGGCGTCGCTTCTTGCCGGGCTTGGCCGCGGGGGCCTCCGCATCCTCACCGGAGCGCGGGCGGACGGCCCAACCCGCCTCGAAACCACGGCGGAACGACAGGGTCACATACGTCTGGCCGACCGCGAAGGCGATCGCGCCGACGCCGATGACGATCACATTGGGCATCAGGACGCCGAGCACGACACAGAGGAACCCGACGAAGGCGAGCAGCCTCCACCGCAACCGCGCCTTGTACTGCAGCAGCACCTCGCCCAGCAGCCACAACGCGACGACACCGAACGCGATGTAGAGGACCGTCCAGCCCATGTACGCCCCTCTCCCTGTGGCCGCTACGCAGTGTGTCGTACGCGAGTGCGACCGGTCTAGGCCCCCGGTGGGTGGTGCAGGCCCAGGTTCTCGTAGATTTCCAGAGTCGCGGTGGAGTTGTTCAGGGTGATGAAGTGAAGTCCGGGGACTCCCTCGTCCAACAGCCTCGCGCAGAACTCCGTGGCGAACTCGATGCCAATGGAGCGTACAGCGGCCGGATCGTCTTTGGCTGTGACGATCCGCTCTTTCAGGGCGTCCGGGATGGCCGCGTTGCTGAGTTGGGGCAGCCTTTCCAACATCTTCACGCTGGTGACGGGCATGACCTCCGGGATGACCGGGGTCTCGCAGCCGGCCTTCGCGACGGCGTCCCGCAGACGCAGGTACGAGTCCGGGTGGAAGAACATCTGGGTGATCGCGTAGTCGGCGCCGGCCCGGCACTTGTCCACGAAGTGGGCCACGTCGGAGTCCCAGTCGGCGGACCGGGGGTGCATCTCCGGGAAGGCCGCGACACCCACGCAGAAGTCACCCGACTCCTTGATGAGATGGACGAGTTCGGCGGCGTACGTCAGGCCCTGCGGGTGCGGCACCCAGTCGGCCATGGGGTCGCCGGGCGGGTCGCCGCGGACCGCGAGCATGTTGCGGATACCGGCGTCCGCGTACTGGCCGATGATGTTGCGCAGTTCGGCGATGGAGTGGTTGACGGCGGTCAGGTGGGCGACCGGGGTGAGGGTGGTGTCGGCGGCGATCTGCTCGGTCGCCCGGACGGTGCCGGCGCGCGTGGAACCACCCGCTCCGTAGGTCACGGAGACGAAGCTGGGGGCCACCGCCTCGACCCTGCGGAGGGCGTTCCACAGGTTCCGCTCGCCCTTCTCGGTCTTGGGGGCCCAGAACTCGAACGAGTACGTGGTCCTGCCCGTGGCGAGCATGTCCCGCACGGTCCGTGCGCGATCAGTCCTGGTGGAGGCGGTTCCTAGGGCCATAACCGCAGGTTAGTCAGGTCGGGGCCGTCCCCCAACCAGAGCACCCCCATTTGTCCGCTTTATCGGCTCGGATGTCCACGCCTTGGACATCCGGGCTGCGGGCGGTCTCACAGGGCGCGCAGGCGCTTCGCGAACGCCGCCGCCGCGGCCGCGGGGTCGTCGGCCTCGGTGATCGCACGGACGACGACGACCCGTCGGGCGCCCGCGGCGACGACCTCGTCGAGGTTGCCGAGGTCGATGCCCCCGATGGCGAACCAGGGCCGGTCGGTGCCGAGCGCGGCGGTGTACCGCACGAGGTCGAGGCCGGGCGCGTGCCGGCCGGGCTTGGTGGGGGTGGGCCAGCAGGGGCCCGTGCAGAAGTAGTCCACGCCCTCCTGGACGGCGGCCGCCGCGGCCTCCTCCTCGGAGTGTGTGGAGCGGCCGATGAGGACGTCGTCACCGAGGATCGCGCGTGCGGCGGGCACCGGGAGGTCGCCCTGGCCGAGGTGCAGGACGTCGGCGCCGCCCGGGTGCGCGGACCGCGAGGCGTGCGCCACGTCGGCCCGGTCGTTCACGGCGAGCAGCTTGCCGTGAAGGCGGCACTTCTCGGCGAACAGCTCCAGGAGCTCCAGCTCCTGTGCCGCCTCCATGCCCTTGTCGCGCAGCTGGACGATGTCCACACCGGCGTCGAGGACCGCGTCCAGGAACTCCGGGAGGTCGCCCTGGCGCTCGCGGGCGTCCATGCAGAGGTAGAGACGGGCGTCGTCGAGCCGGGCAGCGGCGTCGGTCATGGATGAGTCCCCCGTGGGCGGTGCCATGTCGGTGCGGCGTACGGCGGCCGGGGCACAGGCGGCCCCGGCCGCCGTACGCCGCACGGTGCTGTTCGGGTGGTGCGGTAGTACGGATCCTGCCGGTGGTGCGGATCCTGCCGGTGGTGCGGCTTCTCAGCCTCCGGTGATCACACGGCGAGCGCCTGGGCGCGGCGCTTCACCTCCGTGCCGCGATTCTCGCTCAGGGCCTGGGCCGGGGTGCCGGGCAGGCTGGGGTCCGGAGTGAAGAGCCACTCCAGCATCTCTTCGTCGGTGAAGCCGTCGTCCTTCAGCAGGGTCAGGGTGCCGGTGAGGCCCTTGACCACCTTGTCCCCGTCGATGAAGGCGGCGGGGACGTGCAGCGCGCGGTTCTCACCACGGCGTACGGCGATGAGCTGGCCCTCCTTGACCAGCTGCCGCACACGGGTCACCTCGACGCCGAGCATCTCGGCGATGTCGGGGAGGGTCAGCCACGCGGGGACGAGAGCATCGATCTTTGCGTCAATCTCGGTCACGTCACCAAGACTGCCATCTGGGACTGACAGTGGGTAGCCGGGCGGGGCCCTCCGGGGGGCGGGACCCCCGGAAGGGGGCGGGAGCCGCGCTGTGCTAGGCCGTCGCCGCCTTCAGGGGCCTCGCCGGGTCCGCGAGCAGGGTGGGGTTCATCGGGGTGCCCGACTCGATGAGGCGGCGACCTTGGGCCAGGTCTCTCGGCCGGCCGACGGCGAGCAGGGCGACCAGGCGGTCCTCGCGCAGCCAGCACACCGTCCAGGCGGCGCCCGCGGGGTCCCCGCGCCGGACCATGGTGTCGGCGGCGGGGTGGTGCCCCGCGTACTGGACGAAGCGGCCGAACTGCTCCGACCAGAAGTACGGGACGGGGTCGTAGGGCTCGGGCGTCTCGCCGAGGATGTTCGCGGCGACCGTGCGGGGGCCCTGGAGGGCGTTGTCCCAGTGGTGGACCAGGAGGCGCTCGCCGTAGCGGCCCGAGGGGAAGGAGGCGCAGTCGCCGACCGCGTAGACGTCCGGCGCGGAGGAGCGCAGGTGGTCGTCGGCGACCACCTCGCCGCGCGGGCCCAGTTCGATGCCGGAGCCCCTCAGCCAGGCCGTCGCGGGGCGGGCCCCGATGCCGACGACCACGGCACCGGCCGGGATCCGGGAGCCGTCGTCCAGGACGACCGTGCCCTGCTCGACGCGCTCCACGCGCGCGTGGGTGCGCAGCGTGGTGCCGCTGTCGGCGTACCAGGCGGCCATCGGCGCGGCCACCTCGGCGGGCAGCGCCCCGGCCAGCGGCCGGTCGGCAGCCTCCACGACGGTGACCGCGCAGCCCGCCTCCCGCGCGGCGGTGGCGAACTCGGCGCCGATCCAGCCCGCGCCCACGACGACGATGTCGTGCTGCTCGGCCAGGACGGGGCGCAGCCGCTCGGCGTCGTCCAGGGTGCGCAGCAGGTGCACGCCGGGCACGCCCTCCACGCCGGGCAGCCGGATCGGTTCGGCGCCGGTTGCGAGGACCAGGAGGTCGTACGGGACGGGCCCGGCGGCGGTGTCCAGTTCGTGCTCGTCGGGGCGGACGCCCAAGACCTCGCGGCCAAGGTGGAGTTCGATGCCGAGCGCCTCGAAGTCGACGTCGAAGGCGGAGTCCTCGGCCTTGCCGAGCAGGACGGCCTTGGACAGGGGCGGCCGGTCGTACGGCTGGTGGGGCTCGGCGCCGATCAGCGTCACCTCGCCGGAGAAGCCCTGTTCGCGCAGGGCGACCGCGGTCTGCACCCCGGCCATGCCCGCGCCCACGACGACGACCCGGCGCGCCGTCGTCCCTCCCGCTGCCCGCGTCTGCTCGTTCACCTGATCACCATAGACAACTGACGATCCGTCAGTCAGCGGTCGTGTGCCGTGACCTGCTCCACAGCGCCGTCCGCCGTCTCGATCTGCTCCACCGTGCTCGTCCCGCTGCCCGGCCTCGACTCCCACTCCCAGGTCTCCTCCAGCCGCACCCGCCCGTCCGGCAGCTCGACCACCAGGGACACGCAGTGCCCCGACGCGGTCGTCCCGTCGGTCCGCAGCTGGACGTAGCGGAAGTCCAGCCGGTCACCCTCACGGGTACCCAGGAGGTGGCCTCGTACGACGTCGCCGCCCGCGTAGTCGGCCCAGATCTCGCCGTCCTTCTCGTGGTACGCGAACCGTGTGAGGGTGCCGACCTGACCTGGGGCCTGGTCGGCCACGGGGGCGAGGACGAGTCCGTCGAGCGAGCGGGGCATGGCGGGAGGCTCCCTTACTGAGCGATACGGCACGGGCTAGGGTGGGCCACCGTAGAGCACTCGCGGGAGCCCGGACGCACCGGGCTGAGAGGGAGGCTGGCGGCCTCCGACCGTACGAACCTGATCCGGGTCATGCCGGCGAAGGGAGGGGCTGGACGCCCATGTCGCGTACGCACACCTCAGACGTCCTCGTCGTGGGGGGCGGGATCATCGGGCTGGTCACGGCCTGGCGGGCCGCCCAGCGCGGGTTCACCACCACCGTCGTGGATCCCGGGCCCGGCGGCGGGGCGGCCCAGGTGGCGGCCGGGATGCTCGCCGCGGTCACGGAACTGCACTACGGCGAGCAGACGCTGCTGGGGCTCAACCTGGAGTCCGCGCGCCGCTACCCCGACTTCGCCGCCGAGCTGACCGAGGCGACCGGCCTCGACCTCGGCTACCGCCGCTCCGGGACGCTCGCCGTCGCCCTCGACGCCGACGACCGGGCCCATCTGCGGGAACTGCACGCCCTGCAAAGCCGTTCGGGCCTGGAGTCGGAGTGGCTGAACGGCCGCGAGTGCCGCCGTCTGGAGCCGATGCTGGCGCCGGGCGTGCGTGGCGGGCTGCGGGTCGACGGGGACCACCAGATCGACCCGAGGCGGCTCTCCAGGGCCCTCGTCACGGCCTGTGAGCGGGCCGGGGTCGTGTTCCACCGGGCGTGGGCCGAGGAGCTGTCCGTGGTGCGGGGACGGGCCGCCGGGGTCAGGGCCGACGACGGCACCGAGCTGACCGCGGGGCACGTGGTCCTGGCCGGGGGCAGCCACAGCGGGCGGCTCGCCGGTGTCCCCGACGACGTGCTGCCGCCCGTGCGGCCCGTGAAGGGGCAGGTGCTGCGGCTGACCGTGCCGAAGCGGTACGCGCCCTTCCTGACCCGGACCGTGCGGGCCGTGGTCCGCGGCAGCCACGTCTATCTGGTGCCGCGCGAGAACGGCGAACTCGTCGTCGGCGCGACCAGCGAGGAACTCGGCTGGGACACCACGGTCACCGCGGGCGGGGTGTACGAACTGCTGCGGGACGCCCATGAACTCGTCCCCGGCATCACCGAACTCCCGCTCACCGAGACCCGCGCGGGACTGCGCCCCGGCTCCCCCGACAACGCCCCGCTCCTCGGCCCCACCGAACTCGACGGCCTGCTCCTCGCGACGGGCCACTACCGCAACGGGGTCCTCCTCACCCCGATCACCGGCGACGTCCTGGCCCATGTCCTGATCAGCGGGGAACTACCGGAGGTGGCGCGGGACTTCACACCGCTGCGCTTCCGGGCGGGTCAGCCCAGGGAACTCTCGGAGCAGCCCGTATGAGCACCGTGGACCGTACCGACGCCCTGACCGTCCTCGTCAACGGGGAGCACCGGCGTGTCGCCCCCGGCACCGCCCTCGACACGCTCGTGCGGACGCTCGCCGCGTCCCCGTCCGGGGTGGCCGCCGCACTCAACGAAACCGTCGTCCCGCGCGCGCAGTGGCCGTCGACGCTCCTGTCCGACGGGGACCGCGTCGAGGTCCTGACCGCCGTCCAAGGAGGCTGACCCATGGCAGACGACCCGTTCGTCCTCGGCGGTACGACCTACTCGTCCCGGCTGATCATGGGTACCGGCGGCGCCCCCAGCCTGGACGTGCTGGAGCGGGCGCTGGTGGCCTCCGGCACGGAGCTGACGACGGTCGCGATGCGCCGGGTGAACGCGGCCGTGCACGGCTCGGTGCTCTCGGTGCTCGACCGGCTGGGCATCCGGGTGCTGCCCAACACCGCCGGCTGCTTCACGGCGGGCGAGGCCGTGCTCACCGCGCGGCTCGCGCGGGAGGCCCTCGGCACGGACCTGGTGAAGCTGGAGGTCATCGCCGACGAGCGGACCCTGCTGCCGGACCCGATCGAGCTGCTGGACGCCGCGGAGACGCTGGTCGACGACGGTTTCACCGTCCTGCCGTACACCAACGACGACCCGGTGCTGGCCCGGAAGCTGGAGGACGTCGGCTGTGCCGCGATCATGCCGCTGGGGTCGCCGATCGGGTCGGGGCTCGGCATCCGCAACCCGCACAACTTCCAGCTGATCGTGGAGCACGCGCGCGTGCCGGTGATCCTGGACGCGGGGGCCGGTACGGCGTCGGACGCGGCGCTCGCGATGGAGCTGGGGTGCGCGGGCGTCATGCTCGCCTCCGCGGTGACCCGGGCGCAGGAGCCGGTGCTGATGGCGACCGCCATGCGCAGCGCGGTGGAGGCGGGCCGCCTCGCGTACCGGGCGGGCCGCATCCCCCGGCGCCACTTCGCGGAGGCGTCGTCCCCGAGCGAGGGGCTGGCGCGACTGGACCCGGAGCGGCCGGCGTTCTGAGCGGGCGGGTCCCTCGTCCGGGTGCGGGACGGTCACAGGTCTGCTGCAGTACGCCACCGCCGCCACGGAAGGGGTGGGGGTGTCCGTGGCGGCTCGTAGACTCACCTGCGTGGACACGACCCTTCAGGACCCGCTTGTCGGCCAGGTGCTCGACGGCCGGTATCGAGTCGAGGCGCGGATCGCGGTCGGCGGGATGGCCACGGTCTACCGGGCCGTGGACACCCGCCTGGACCGGGTGCTCGCGCTCAAGGTGATGCATCCGACGCTGGCCGCGGACGGTTCGTTCGTGGAGCGGTTCATCCGCGAGGCCAAATCGGTGGCACGGCTCTCCCACCCGAACGTGGTGGGGGTCTACGACCAGGGCACCGACGGGTCGTACGTCTATCTGGCCATGGAGTACGTCGCCGGGTGCACCCTGCGTGACGTGCTGCGCGAGCGCGGCGCCCTGCAGCCGCGGGCCGCGCTGGACATCCTGGAGCCGATCCTCGCCGCCCTGGGCGCCGCCCACCGCGCCGGTTTCGTGCACCGCGACATGAAGCCGGAGAACGTGCTGATCGGGGACGACGGCCGGGTCAAGGTCGCCGACTTCGGGCTGGTCCGCTCCGTGGACACCGTCACCAGCACCACGGGCACCGTGCTCGGCACCGTGGCCTATCTGGCCCCGGAGCAGCTGGAGCACGGCACGACCGACACCCGCGTCGACGTGTACGCGTGCGGGGTGATGCTCTACGAGATGCTCACCGGCGGCAAACCCCACGGCGGGGACACCCCCGCGCAGGTGCTCTACCACGCGCTGAACGACGACGTGCCGCCGCCGTCGGCCGCCGTGCCCGGTCTGCCGTACGAGCTGGACGAGCTGGTGGCCTCGGCGACCGCCCGCCCTCCGGAGCTGCGGCCGTACGACGCGGTCGCACTGCTCGCGCAGACGCTGGAGGCGCGGTCCGCGCTGAGCGTCGAGCAGCTGGACGCGGTGCCGCCGCAGGCGAGAACCGCCGGGCACGACAACGCGGAGGACCGCACGAGCGTCATCCCGCGGTCGCTGACCGTGTCCCGGTCGGCCGGGCTCGACGGGATGAACCGCACGAGCCGGTTCGAGACGTCCCCGCCGCCGCCCCGGCGCACCGGCGGCACCCCGCCCCGGCGGGGCCTGCTCGCGATCGTGGCCGCCGTGCTGCTCGTCCTCGGTGTGGGCGGGGGCATCTGGTACATCAACTCGGGCCAGTTCACGAAGGTCCCGGCGGTGCTGGCCCAGTCGGAGGCCGTCGCGAAGCAGCGGATCCAGGGTGCCGGGCTCGGCGTCAAGGTCGAGCGCGCGTTCAGCGACACCGTCAAGCGCGGCAAGGTGATCCGCACCGACCCGGAGCCGGGCGACCGCATCCGGGACAACGACACGGTCACGCTGACGATCTCCAAGGGCCCCGAGACCGTGGCGCTGCCCGACCTGAAGGGCTACCGCCTGGACAAGGCGAAGGACCGGCTCAAGAGCGCCGGGCTGGAACCGGGTCTGGTGACGCGGGAGTTCAGCGACGAGGTCATCAGGGGTCAGGTGATCCGCACCGAGCCGGGCGCCGGGACCAAGGCGTCCTCGGGCTCGGCGGTCGCGCTCGTGGTCAGCCGGGGTGCTCCGGTGGAGATCCCGGACGTGGCCGGCGACTCGGTCGAGGACGCCACCGCCGCGCTGGAGGACGAGGGCCTGAAGGTGGAGATCGCCTCGGAGCAGGTCAACTCCGAGTACGACAAGGGTCTGGTCGCCGAGATGTCCCCGGGCGCGGGCAAGCAGGTCGGGGCGGGCGACACGGTCACGCTGACGCTGTCCAAGGGCCCCGAGATGATCGAGGTCCCGGACGTCGTGGGCGACAGCGTCGACGACGCCACGCGGAAGCTGGAGGACGCGGGCTTCGAGGTCGACGAGGACCGGGGTCTCCTCGGCCTCTTCGGCGACGAGGTCAAGGGACAGTCGGTGGACGGCGGCGAGACGGCACCCAAGGGCTCGACGATCACCATCGAGATCGGCTGACCCCGGTTCACCACGGTCGGGGCGCCGGGGCATTGGGGCCGACCGGCGGCCGGGGGCACCCGCGTCCGCCGAGGGCGCGGGGGCGGCACACTGCGGCCTGCGTTTGCCGAGGAGGCAGGGTCTCGGCACACAGCGGCTCGTGTCCGCCGAGAGCGCGGGGGGCGGCACACGGCGGCCCGCGCTTGCCGGGCAGGCCCGGGCGGCCGCAGGCATCCGCCGTCGCCGCGGGCATCCGCCGTCCGGGTGGCTTCCGCCGCATGTCACCCTTGTGCGGTGAGTACTGAGCAGTCCCCCGGTCGTCCCGGCCCCTCCGCCCCCGCGTCCGACCCCGTCTTCTCCCCCGCGCCCGCCCCCGTGTCCGGGCCCGCGCGCAACCCCGTCGGCGGGCATGTGCCCGTCGCCGGTGGGCTGAACTCCGTCGGGCTGACCTACGCCCGTGATCTCAAGGCCGAGACCGTGCAGGTCTTCGTCGCGAACCCGCGGGGCTGGGCCACACCGGTCGGGAACCCGCGGCAGGACGAGGAGTTCCGGGCGGCCTGCGCGGCCGAGTCGATCCCCGCGTACGTGCACGCCCCGTACCTGATCAACTTCGGCTCGCACACCGAGGCGACGGTCGAGAAGTCCGTGGAGTCACTACGGCACTCGTTGCGCCGGGGCCGGGAGATCGGCGCCCTCGGCGTGGTCGTGCACACCGGGAGCGCAACCGGCGGGCGGGACCGTTCGGTCGCGCTGAAGCAGGTGCGCGCACACCTCCTGCCGCTGCTGGAGGAGCTGACCCACGACGACGACCCGTATCTGCTGCTGGAGTCCACCGCCGGCCAGGGCGCCTCCCTGTGCTCCCGCACCTGGGACTTCGGCCCGTACTTCGAGGCGCTCGACGCGCACCCGAAGCTCGGCGTCTGCCTGGACACCTGCCACATCTTCGCGGCGGGCCACGACCTGACCGGGCCCGACGGCATGCATCGGACGCTGGACCTGCTGGTGGACACCGTCGGCGAGGGCCGGCTGAAACTGATCCACGCCAACGACTCCAAGGACGTCGTCGGCGCGCACAAGGACCGCCACGAGAACATCGGCTCCGGCCACATCGGCGAGGACCCGTTCCGCGCGCTGATGACCCACCCGGCCACCGAGGGCGTTCCCCTGATCATCGAGACCCCCGGCGGCAAGGAGGGCCACGCGGCGGACGTGGAACGCCTGAAGAAGCTCCGCGACGGCTGAGACGGCCAGGGGGTGCTGTGCGGGACTCTCACAACACCCCCCAGGTGCCGGGCCCGGTCAGAGCTCGGGCCCCTCCCCCGGTTCCTCCTGGTAGGAGTAGCGCTGCTCGCGCCACGGGTCGCCGATGTTGTGGTAGCCGCGCTCCTCCCAGAAGCCCCGCCGGTCGGCGGTCATGTACTCGATGCCCCGGACCCACTTGGGGCCCTTCCAGGCGTAGAGCTGCGGCACGACGAGCCGCAGCGGGAAGCCGTGCTCGGCGGTGAGCAGTTCGCCGTCCTTGTGGGTGGCGAAGATCGTGCGGTCCGAGGCGAAGTCGCTGAGCCGGAGGTTGGAGCTGAAGCCGTACTCGGCCCACACCATCACATGGGTGACCTCGGCGGCCGGAGGCGCGATCTCCAGGATCGTGCGGGCGGGGATGCCGCCCCACTCCGCGCCGACCATGCTGAACTTCGTCACGCAGTGCAGATCGGCCACGACCGAGGCGTACGGCAGCGCGGTGAACTCGTCGTGGGTCCAGCTCTGCTTCTCACCGTCGGCGGTGGCGCCGAAGACCCGGAAGTCCCACCGCTCGGGGCGGAACTTGGGTACGGGACCGTAGTGCGTCACCGGCCAGCCGCGCTGGAGTCGCTGTCCCGGCGGAAGCTGCGGCTGTGCCGCGTTCTCAGATGCGCGATCTCCCGACTCGCGTCCCACCGGCTGACCCATGACTCCATCCTGACAGACCCCGAGTGGTGCACATGACCGCCCCCCGCCCAATGGGAACAAAACGAACTAAGGCTGGGCTAACTTACTAAGCTTGCACTTACTGGACGATCTTCGATGCCGGTGCAATCATCGCGGCGCAACCTCCCAGTTCCCCGCTTGGAAGGAGCCTTTGCGATGCAGGGCGACCCCGAGGTCATCGAATTCCTCAACGAGCAGCTGACGGCCGAGCTGACCGCGATCAACCAGTACTTCCTGCACGCGAAGATGCAGGAGAACTTCGGCTGGACGAAGCTCGCGAAGTACACCCGGCACGAGTCGTTCGACGAGATGAAGCACGCGGAGGTCCTCACCGACCGGATCCTGTTCCTGGACGGCCTACCGAACTACCAGCGACTGTTCCACGTCCGCGTGGGCCAGACGGTGAAGGAGATGTTCGAGGCGGACCGGCAGATCGAGGTCGAGGCGATCGACCGCCTCAAGCGCGGCATCGAGGTGATGCGGGCCAAGGGCGATGTGACGTCCGCGAACATCTTCGAGTCGATCCTCGCCGACGAGGAGCACCACATCGACTACCTGGACACCCAGCTCGAACTGCTGGAGAAGCTCGGTGAGGCGCTGTACATCGCACAGCTGATCGAACAGCCGGAGAGCTGATTCCTCGCGCCGAGATTCCTCGTGTCGAGATTCCTCGTGTCGAGGGGCCGCGCCGGACGGGCTAGGCGGCTTCCTCGAGTTCCTGCACCTCGGAGAAGGCGGGCTGCCCCTGGTCGGCCGACTCACGGCGCGGGCACGCGCCCCTGCCCAGGATCGCCTGGATACGGCGGACGCACGAACCGCAGTCCGTACCGGCCTTGCAGGCCGACGCGATCTGGCGAGGGGTGCAGGCGCCGTCCGCCGCGTGCTTCTTGACCTGCTGCTCGGTGACACCGAAGCAACTGCAGACGAACACGCGGTCCACCTCCCGCCGGGATCGATACGAAACGCCGTCCCGACGATGATCGGTGAGGCTAACCTAACCTTACCCGGCGGCCAGGGAGCGCAAAAGTGGAGTGGGGCGCGGATCGTATGTGATCCGCGCCCCACTCCACTGTGTCGTCACTCCCGTACTAGTCGCGGTACAGCTCCGCGACCAGGAAGGCCAGGTCGAGGGACTGGCTGCGGTTGAGCCGGGGGTCGCAGGCGGTCTCGTAGCGCTGGTGCAGATCGTCGACGAAGATCTCGTCGCCGCCGCCCACGCACTCGGTGACGTCGTCACCCGTGAGTTCCACATGGATGCCGCCCGGGTGGGTGCCCAGGGACTTGTGGACCTCGAAGAAGCCCTTGACCTCGTCGAGCACATCGTCGAAGCGGCGGGTCTTGTGCCCGGAGGCCGCCTCGAAGGTGTTGCCGTGCATCGGGTCGGTCACCCAGGCCACGGTCGCGCCGGATGCGGTGACCTTCTCGACCAGCTCGGGCAGCTTGTCGCGGACCTTGTCCGCACCCATGCGCACGATGAAGGTGAGACGGCCGGGCTCGCGCTCCGGGTCGAGGCGCTCGATGTACTGCAGCGCGTCCTCGGCCGTGGTCGTCGGGCCGAGCTTGATCCCGATCGGGTTGCGGATCTTCGAGGCGAACTCGATGTGCGCGTGGTCCAGCTGCCGGGTGCGCTCACCGATCCACACCATGTGCGCGGAGACGTCGTACAGCTGCCCCGTGCGGGAGTCGACGCGGGTCAGCGCCGACTCGTAGTCGAGCAGCAGCGCCTCGTGCGAGGAGAAGAACTCGACGGTGCGGAACTCCTCCGGGTCGGCCCCGCAGGCGTGCATGAAGTTCAGCGCGTTGTCGATCTCGCGGGCGAGCTGCTCGTAGCGCTGACCGGACGGGGACGACTTCACGAAGTCCTGGTTCCATGCGTGGACCTGGCGCAGGTCGGCGTAGCCGCCGGTGGTGAAGGCGCGGACCAGGTTCAGCGTGGAGGCGGAGGCGTGGTACATCCGCTTCAGGCGCTCGGGGTCCGGGACGCGGGCGGCCTCGTTGAAGTCGAAGCCGTTGACCGAGTCGCCGCGGTACGTCGGCAGGGTCACGCCGTCGCGGGTCTCGGTGCCCTTGGAGCGGGGCTTGGAGTACTGCCCGGCGATCCGGCCGACCTTCACGACCGGCACGGAGGCCGCGTACGTGAGGACGGCGCCCATCTGGAGCAGCGTCTTCAGCTTGTTGCGGATGTGGTCCGCCGACACGGCGTCGAAGGCCTCGGCGCAGTCGCCGCCCTGGAGGAGGAACGCCTCTCCCTTGGCGACGGACGCCATCCGGGCGCGCAGCTGGTCGCACTCGCCCGCGAAGACGAGCGGCGGATACGACTCGAGCTCCGCAACGACTGCGCGCAGAGCCTCGGTGTCGGGGTACTCGGGCTGCTGCGCCGCGGGCAGGTCTCGCCAGGTGTTGCCAGCGCTCGCGCTGGACTTAGCGTTCACGGTCACGACGTCCACATTACGGGGTCATGTCGGGCGTCCATCCCCCTGCTCATCAAGTGAGACGAACCCCGCTCGATCGGGACAGGACCCGCGGGCGTGGCCCGTGGCGCCGCCGGAACGCCTCCGGTAGGGTGCGGCGCATGTTCGCGCACTTCAACCAGAACTGGTGGTGGACCGCTCATCCGGCGGCCCACTGACTGCGCGTACGCACGACTTCGCGAAGGCCGCCCGAGGGGCGGCCTTCCGTGTTTCCACCACCGGGCCGTCCCTCCTCGATCACCGCACTGATCACGCTCCGATCAGCCACGAGGAGAACCCGATGGACCTGGCTCGACTCCTGCACGACCCCCGACCGTTCGCGCTGCTGCGCCGCCGCACCCCCGGTCTCGACCACGACACCGTGGAGGTGCTGATCGGCCCGGTCGCCACCTGCGAACGGCTCGCCGACCTCCCCGACGAGGGGCTTGCCCTCGTCCCGTTCCGGCAGATCCGCGAACGCGGCTTCGACGTCCGCGACGACGGCACGCCCCTGTCGGTGCTCGTGCCGGAGGAGTCGTACGCACTGCCGCTGGAGCGGGCGCTGGCCCAGCTGCCCGCGCATGACGTGCGGGTCGAGGGCGGCGGTTTCGACGTCGGCGACGAGGAGTACGCGGAGATCGTCGGCCGGGTGCTGCGCGAGGAGATCGGGCGGGGCGAGGGCGCGAACTTCGTGATCCGGCGGACGTACGAGGGCGGCATCCGGGGCTTCGGCCGGGCCGACGCGCTGGCGCTGTTCCGGCGGCTGCTGGAGGGCGAGCGGGGCGCGTACTGGACGTTCGTGGTGCACACCGGAGAACAGAAAGGGCCCGAAGGGCCTTCCTTGGAAGGGCGGGGCCGGGAGACGGGTGGGCGGACCCTGGTCGGGGCGAGCCCCGAGGTGCATGTGCGGATGTCCGGCGGGACCGTCGTGATGAACCCGATCAGCGGCACGTACCGCTATCCGGCCGGCGGGCCGACACCGGAGGACCTGCTGGACTTCCTCGCCGACGGCAAGGAGATCGAGGAGCTCTCGATGGTCGTCGACGAGGAGCTCAAGATGATGTGCACGGTCGGCGACATGGGCGGGGTGGTGATCGGGCCCCGGCTGAAGGAGATGGCGCACCTCGCGCACACCGAGTACGAGCTGCGCGGACGCTCCTCGCTGGACGTGCGGGACGTCCTGCGGGAGACCATGTTCGCGGCGACCGTCACGGGGTCGCCCGTGCAGAACGCCTGCCGGGTCATCGAGCGGCACGAAGTGGGTGGTCGCGGCTATTACGCGGGGGCGCTCGCGCTGCTGGGCCGGGACGAGGGCGGGGCGCAGACCCTGGACTCGCCGATCCTGATCCGGACCGCGGACATCGCGGCCGACGGCCGGCTGCGGGTGCCCGTCGGCGCCACGCTCGTCCGGGGCTCCGATCCGGCGGGCGAGGTAGCCGAGACCCACGCCAAGGCGGCCGGGGTGCTGGCGGCGCTCGGGGTGCGGCCCGGGCGGCCGGAGCGGGAGCGGGTGCGGCCGGGGCTCGCGGAGGACCCCCGGGTGCGGGCGGCGCTGGACGGACGGCGCGCGTCGCTGGCGCCGTTCTGGCTGCGGATGCAGGACCGCACGGCCGAGCTGACCGGGCACGCGCTGGTGGTGGACGCCGAGGACACGTTCACCGCGATGCTCGCGCATCTGCTGCGGTCGTCGGGGCTGGAGGTGACGGTACGGCGGTACGACGAGCCGGGGCTGAGGGAGGCCGTGCTCGGGCATGCCGGGGTGGTCGTGCTGGGCCCCGGGCCCGGCGACCCGGGGGACGCGGACGACCCCAAGATGCGGTTCCTGCGGGAGCTGACCGCCGAGGTGATCCGGGACCACCCGTACGGGGTGCTCGGGGTGTGTCTCGGGCATGAGCTGATCGCGGCGGAGCTGGGGCTGGAGATCGTACGCAAGGAGGTGCCGTACCAGGGGGCGCAGACCTCGATCGACCTGTTCGGGCGGGAGGAGGTCGTCGGCTTCTACAACAGCTTCGTGGCGCGCTGCGGCGACGGGGCGGCCGGGGAGCTGGCCGCGCACGGGGTGGAGGTCAGCCGCAGCGCCACCGGGGAGGTGCACGCGCTGCGGGGGGCCGGGTTCGCGGGGGTGCAGTTCCATCCGGAGTCGGTGCTGACGCTGGACGGGGTGACGGTGGTGCGGGAACTGGTGGCGGGGCTGCGGGCCCTTCGGGCGGGGTAGGGCCCCGTCGCCGGGTGCGGGTGGGCTTTTCAGGGGCGCGCGGGGCAGTGACACATGCGGCTCCGCCGCGTGGGCACGAGAAACCACGAACCCACCCGCACCCGGCAACGCACACGCGCCCCTCCCCCGGTCAGCCGAAGAACACGCCGACCTCCTCGTACAGCGCGGGATCCACCGTCTTCAGCTTGGCGGTGGCGTCGGCGATCGGGACGCGGACGATGTCCGTGCCGCGCAGCGCGACCATCTTGCCGAAGTCCCCGTCACGGACCGCGTCGATCGCGTGGAGCCCGAACCGCGTGGCGAGCCAGCGGTCGAACGCGCTCGGCGTGCCCCCACGCTGGACATGGCCGAGGACGGTCGTCCGGGCCTCCTTGCCCGTGCGCTTCTCGATCTCCTTGGCGAGCCATTCGCCGACCCCGGACAGCCGGACGTGCCCGAAGGAGTCCAGGGACTCGTCCTTCAGGACCATCTGGCCGTCCTTCGGCATCGCGCCCTCCGCCACGACCACGATCGGCGCGTACGACGCCTTGAAGCGTGACGTCACCCAGGCGCACACCTTGTCGACGTCGAAGCGCTGCTCGGGGATGAGGATGACGTTGGCGCCACCGGCCAGGCCGGAGTGGATGGCGATCCAGCCTGCGTGGCGGCCCATCACCTCCACCACCAGGACCCGCATGTGGGACTCGGCCGTGGTGTGCAGCCGGTCGATCGCCTCGGTCGCGATGCCCACGGCCGTGTCGAAGCCGAAGGTGTAGTCCGTGGCCGACAGGTCGTTGTCGATCGTCTTCGGAACGCCCACGCAGGGCACGCCGTACTCGTCCGACAGACGCGCGGCCACGCCCAGCGTGTCCTCGCCGCCGATGGCGACGAGCGCCTCGACCTCCTGCTTGGCGAGGTTGTCCTTGATGCGGCGGATGCCGCTCTCCTCCTTGAGCGGGTTGGTGCGCGAGGAGCCGAGGATCGTGCCGCCGCGCGGCAGGATGCCGCGCACGGCGGGGATGTCGAGGCGGACGGTGTCGTTCTCGAGCGGACCCCGCCAGCCGTCCCTGAAGCCGACGAAGTCATAGCCGTACTCCTGCACGCCCTTGCGGACGATGCCCCGGATGACGGCGTTGAGCCCGGGGCAGTCGCCGCCTCCGGTCAGTACTCCGACCCGCATGGAAATGTCCCTTCACCGCGGTTGCCGTAAGCCTTCCGCAGCACCGTAATGGTGACGCAGGTCACTTCGACATGACCGGGTAAGGGCAATTCCGGTGAACTGTCGGGCGGTTGGTTTACTCCTCGGATTGGTCTATGGACGCATTTGTCGATCTACGCGGGCCGGGCCGGCCGGGTGTCCCTCGGTCTACTCGTCGTCGAGGCCGCGTTCGATGGCGTAGCGGACCAGTTCCACCCGGTTGTGGAGCTGGAGCTTGCCGAGGGTGTTCTGCACATGGTTCTGGACCGTGCGGTGCGAGATGACGAGGCGCTCGGCGATCTGCTTGTAGCTCAGGCCCTTGGCGACCAGGCGGAGCACCTCCGTCTCCCGGTCGGTGAGCTGCGGCGCCTTCGGCTCGTCGGCGCCCGCGGCGGGCACCGGCTCGGAGGCGAGACGGCGGTACTCGCCGAGGACGAGGCCGGCGAGGCCGGGGGTGAAGACGGGGTCGCCGACGGCGGTGCGGCGTACGGCGTCGATCAGCTCCTCGGTCGAGGCGGACTTCAGCAGATAGCCCGTGGCGCCCGACTTCACCGCCTCCAGCACGTCCGCGTGCTCGCCGCTCGCCGACAGCACGAGGACCCGCAGGGCGGGGTTGGCGCCGACCAGTTCCTTGCAGACCTGGACGCCGGGCTTCGCGGGCAGGTTGAGGTCCAGCACCAGGACGTCGGGCGCGGCGGCCTTGGCACGGCGGACCGCCTGGTCGCCGTCGCCGGCCGTGGCGACCACGTCGAAGCCGGACTCGGCCAGGTCGCGGGCGACGGCGTCGCGCCACATGGGGTGGTCGTCGACCACCATGACCTTGATCGGGTCGCCCGACCGGTCCTCCCCGTCGACGCCCGACCGCTCCTCCCCGTCGACGCCCGACCGCTCCTGTCCGTCCAGCACGTTGTCCGTCACCGCTTCTCCGCCTTCCCCCGTGTGTCCTTCGGTGCTTCCGAGGCCCTGGGTACCTTCAGTTCGACTTCCGTGCCCTGTCCCGGCACCGAGATCAGCTCGGCCGTGCCGCCGATGTCGCGCAGCCGGCCCCGGATGGACAGGGCCACCCCGAGTCGTCCCTCGCCCTCGGCCTGGGCGAGCCGCCCCTCGGGGATGCCGGGCCCGTCGTCCCGTACGGTCACGATGACCTCGTCCGTCCAGTCCTCGACCAGGATCCAGGCCCGCGCCTGCTCACCGGCGTGCCGGCGCACATTGTCCAGGGCGGCGCCGACGGCGGCGGCCAGCTCCCGTGCCACGGGCGCGGCCAGTTCCACCGGGCCGCCCGGCTCGGACAGGGTGACCTTCGCCCCGGCGTAGGGGGCGAGCAGGGAGCGCAGGTCGAGGGGGCCGTCCCCGGACTCCGCCGTGTCCGGCTCGTCGACCACCCGGACGAGCGCCCCCTCGGCCGCGTCCTCCGAGATCCGGGAGACCGGTACGAGGCCGCCGGAGACCAGCGTGCGCAGCGCGACCTCCTGCTCGCCGGCCATCCGGCCCAGCTCCGCGGCCTCGCCGCCGAGGGCGGTGCCGCGCCGCTGCACCATGGCGAGGACCTGGAGCACGCTGTCGTGGATGTCGCGGGCGAGGCGCTCCCGCTCGCGGGTGGCGGCCTCGATCTCCAGGGCGCGGGCGAGGGTGCGCTCGGAGGCGCGGGCGACCTCGACGACGTAGCCGATGGCGATGGCAGCGACCCATACGAGCAGCACGTTGTGGACGGTGTCGCGGGTGGGGGCGCCGCGGTGGACCAGGTTGGCGACGGCGACGAGGGTGGAGGCGAGGGCCGCCCACCGCCAGCCGCCCTTGATGGCGAAGGCCAGCACGGCGCCCGCGGTCCATATCGACGGCAGGGTGGGGCCGCCGGCCTCGATCCGCGCCGGGGAGTCCGCGAGCCGGGTGAGCAGGATGCCGACGACCGCGATGGTGAGGTCGGCGGCGAGAAACCGTTTGGTGCAGGCGGCCGCGTTGGCGACCCGGGGCAGGGTCGCCAGGGTCCAGCCGACCAGCACCACGAAGTAGGCGATCGCGAGCCAGGGGCGCGGGAACTTGCCGTACGCGCTGATGAACAGGCCGACCGCGTAGATCATCGTCAGGACCCGGTAGCCGGTGAGCGCGCGCCACAGCGGCAGCTCGACCGACATCCTCATGACTCTCTCGCGCTTCGGCATGTGCCCGACCCCCACCCCACCCACGACGGACGCGTTGTCCGCACGCGACCGTATCCGCCGAACGCGACGCTACGAAGCCGGCTGGTCCCGGTCCCCCGTGGACTCCTCGGCCTGCTCCTTGGCCGCCTGCTCCTTCTCGGCCTTGGCGAGGGCCGCCCTGGCGGCCTTGTCGGCCTCTTTCTCCGCCTTGGCCGCGTCCGCGATCTGCCGCTTGGCGGCGGTCGCGTAGATGTCGACGTACTCCTGGCCCGAGAGCTTCATGATCTCGTACATGACCTCGTCGGTCAGCGCCCGCAGGACGAAGCGGTCGTGCTCCATGCCCTGGTAGCGGCTGAAGTCGAGGGGCTTGCCGATCCGGATGCCGGGCCGCATGACCTTCGGCAGGACCTTGCCGGGCGGCTGGATCTTCTCGGTGTCGATCATCGCGACGGGGATGACGGGCGCGCCGGTGGCGAGGGCCACGCGGGCGAGGCCGCCGGGCTTGCCCCGGTAGAGGCGGCCGTCGGGCGAGCGGGTGCCCTCGGGGTAGATGCCGAACAGCTCGCCCCGCTCCAGGACCTGGATGCCGCTCTTGATGGCGGCCTCGCCCGCGCCGCGCGCGCCGGAGCGGTCCACGGGGAGCTGGCCGACGCCCTTGAAGAAGGCCGCCGTGAGCTTGCCCTTCACGCCGGGCGTCGTGAAGTACTCCGCCTTCGCGATGAAGGTGACCTTGCGGTCGAGGACCGCGGGCAGGAAGAACGAGTCGGAGAACGAGAGGTGGTTGCTCGCCAGGATCGCCGCGCCCTCGGCCGGAATGTTCTCCAGGCCCTCCACCCAGGGCCGGAAGGTGACCTTGAGCGGTCCCCCGATGGCGACCTTCATCGCGCCGTACAACAACCGAGTGCCTCTCTGTGTTCTGAGGATCAGACCTTAACCCGGACGGCGGACGAACAGCCCGGCGCCCCGCCCTCCGCCGCTCCTCCCCCCGCCGAAGCCCCTGGTCGGTGTCAGTGCGGTCGCGTACGGTGAACCACACCGGGACTCGTTTCACATCCTTCTCATGAACAGGAGACCGAACCGTGCCGGTCCTTCCTGGAGCCGAGCCCTACCGCCATGAGGGCGGGCAGGTCGGGGTGCTCCTCTGTCACGGCTTCACCGGTTCCCCGCAGTCGCTGCGCCCCTGGGCGGAGTACCTCGCCGAGCGCGATCTGACCGTCGTCCTGCCCCTGCTGCCGGGGCACGGCACCCGCTGGGAGGACCTGCGGATCACCGGCTGGCAGGACTGGTACGCGGAGGTGGACCGCGAGCTGCGCGCCCTGCGCGAGCGCTGTGCGCGGGTCTTCGTGGCCGGGCTGTCCATGGGCGGCGCGCTGGCCCTGCGGCTGGCCGCGAAGCACGGGGACGCGGTCGACGGCGTCGTGGTCGTCAACCCGGCCAACGAGGTGCACGGCCTGGCGGCCCGTGCCCTCCCCGTGCTCCGGCACCTCGTCCCCAGCACCAGGGGGATCACCGACGACATCGCCAAGGAGGGCGTCACGGAGCTGGGGTACGACAAGGTGCCCCTGCACGCGGCGCACTCCCTGCGGACCTTTCTGCGCCTGGTCGACGGTGAACTGCCCCAGGTGACGCAGCCGTTGCTGCTGTTGCGCAGCACACAGGACCATGTGGTGCCGGCCGCCGACTCCGCGCGGGTGCTCGGCCGGGTGTCGTCCACGGACGTCACGGAGATCCTGCTGGAACACAGCCACCATGTCGCGACGTTGGACCACGACGCGGACCGCGTTTTCGAGGAGAGCCTGGCGTTCATGACCCGTGTCGTGGGGGACGGCGCGCCGGACACCGCGAAGGGGACCGACGGGGAGTCCGCGGAGGGTTCCGGCACGGAGTCGATGAAGGAGTCCGGGACGGAATCCGTACAGCAGTCCGGGTCGGGGTCCGCGGAGCGGTTCGGTGCGGGATCCATGGAGCAGAGGGAAGGGACGGCCACTGGTGGCTGAGCACGACTCCGAGCGTGAGCCGGAGGAGAAGGGCGCGCCCCTCGGTGAGCGCCACGGTGACTCACGCGGATCGGGCTCGGGCGGATCGGGTTCCGGTGGCTCGGGCGGCTCGGGTGCCGCGTCCGGTGACACGCCGGGCGAGGAGCAGCAGGTGCCGTTCGACGAGGACGCCGCCTGGCGGGCCATCGTCGCCGGGTTCGGTGAGGAGCCGCCGGACCCGCCGGGCGCCAAGCCGTTCCGTTCCGTGGAGGACCTGGCGCTGCTGGAGGCCGACCCGGAGGAGCCCACCGACCCGCCCGCCGGCGGCGCCGCGGACAGTGCCGGGCCGGCGGCCACCAAGCCGCTGGGCAGCTCGGTCGCGTTCGCGCCCGGTGTCGGCGCCGGTCCACGGGACTACACGGTGCCCGACCCCGTGGGTGAGGACACCGACGAGGACGACGACGAGGACGAGGACGGCGAGGGCCACTTCGTGCCCCCGGAGCCGCCGCCGCTGCCGGAGGCCGACGCGACCGCCAAGTTCGCCTGGCTGGGCGTGGTCGGCGGCCCGGTGCTGCTGCTGCTCGCGGTGCTGCTCGGCTGGGACATGACCTGGTGGCTGACCACCCTGGGCATCGGCGGTTTCCTCGGCGGTTTCGCCACGCTGGTGATGCGGATGAAGACCGACGACGAGGACGACGACGATCCGGGGCGGGGCGCGGTCGTCTGACCCCCGCCGCCGAACGAGGGCCCGCCCGGGAGCGTTCCGGGCGGGCCCTCGCTGTTGTGCGCGGCGGGCCTTCGCCGTTGTGCGCGGGGCGGCCCTTCGCCGTTGTGCGCCGGGCGGCCCTTCGCCGTTGTGCGCCGGGCGGGCCTCGCCGTCGTTTCCGGAGTCGGGCGCGCGGCCGTGGCTCGTGGGCGCGCGCCGGCCTCCGCCGGAATGGAACTCGATTCCGGCGAGCGGCGAAGGACGGGTGAAGAACCTGAACAAGCCCAAGCCTGCGAGGCGTTCGGACGAACGAGAGGAGCCCCGATGACCGTCGGACCACCGGGCATCGGCACCCGCGACGAGGATCGCGAGGAGAGTGATGCCCGCGTGATCGCGCGGTCCCGGGACGAGCCCGAGCTGTTCGCCGTGCTCTACGACCGGCATGCCGACACCGTGCACGGTTACGCGGCCCGGCGGCTCGGTCCGGAGGCGGCGGAGGATCTGATGGCGGAGACCTTCGTCACCGCCTTCCAGCGACGCCACACGTACGACCTGGAGCGGGCCGACGCCCGCCCCTGGTTGTTCGGCATCGCGACGAACCTCGTGGGCCGGCACCGCCGGGCCGAGGCACGCCGGTTCAAGGCGCTGTCCCGGCTGCCGGAGCCGGTGGAGCACGAGGAGCCGGTCGCGGACCGCGCGGTCGCCAGGGCCGGTGCCACGGGGGTGCGCCGGGACCTGGCGGCCGCGCTGGCCGGGCTCTCCGCCCGGCACCGCGACGTCGTGCTGCTGATCGCGTGGGCCGGCCTCGACTACGAGGAGGCGGCCCATGCCCTCGGCGTGCCCGTCGGCACCATCAGATCCCGGCTGAACAGGGCTCGCAGCAAACTGCGCGAAGCACTGGGCGGATCCGATCCGACAGCTTTCCGAGAGGCGGACGCCCATGCGTGACATCGACGACCCGAGGGACCTGAGGGACCTGAGGGACCTGACCGACTTCGACGCGGGGACTCCCCCGTTGGACGACGAGACCCGGCGCCGAGGCCGGGCCCGGCTGCTCGCCGCGATCACCCCGCCCGACACGGACCGCGCGGGGAACCGGACAGCCCGGACCGGCGTGGTGAGCCGCCGGCCGCTGCTGCGTGTCGCCCTGACGGGTGCGGTGGCCGCCGCGGTCGCGGCCGGTGTGCTGGTCGCCGTGCAGGACGACGACGCCGACCGGGGCAGGACCGCGCATCCGCGGGTGACAAGCCTGCCGCCGATGCGGAACGTGAGCGCACGGACGGTGCTCGACGGGGCGGCGGCCTACGAGCGCGAGCACGAGAAAACCGTGAGCCCGCGGGACGACCAGTTCGTCTACACCAAGGAGATCATCAAGGAGACCGACCAGAGGACCGGGCGGACGAAGACCCACGTCGACGAGAACTGGCGCTCCGTGGACGGCTCGAAGCGCTCCTGGATCATGGAGATCGGCAAGGGCTGGTGGTCGCCGCCGCTGGCGGACGACGAGAGCAGCTGGCCCCCGCAGGACTGGGGCAGGCTGCGCAAGCTGCCCACCGACCCGGAGAAGCTGATCCTCGCGATCCGGGCCGACTTCTTCGGCGGCGGGGAGAAGAACACCTCCCTGGAGAAGATCACCGACCAGGAGTGGTCGCACATCCACTTCAGCCTGGCCGGGCTGCTCAAGCTGGTCCCGGTGATGCCGGAGGGGCTGCGGCCGGCGGCGTACGAGGCGCTCGGGATGGTGCCCGGCGTGAAGGCGGTGCCGAACCAGAAGGACGCCAAGGGCAGGGTCGGCGTGGCCATCACCTACGACGACCCGACGCTCCCGGAGGGGTCGTCGAGCTTCGGCGGCTACTTCATCTTCGACCCGGTGACGTACCGGTTCCTGGGCTGCCGGGACGAGCGCACGTCGGGTGGCGGCAAGGACATGAAGGGTTACACCCAGCTGTCGTACCTGGACAGCTGGGCGATCGTCGACCGGGCCAAGCAGCGCCCGGTGGCCGCCGGCTAGGTCGTTCGTAAGGGCCTGCTTCGCGCAGCCGACCTCTTACCAGCACTGGGCAGCGACCAGGGTCACTGCCCAGTCTGCATGTGTGGTCAGGAGACCCGGAGGATGCTCTTGCCATGGGTGGAGCCATCGGCGAGCCGTTGTACGGCCCTGGGCAGGTCTGTGAGGTCGTATTCGGCGGTGATGTCGACGCGTACCCGGCCGTCGGCGATGTAGCCGAGTGCGCGGCGGGCGCTGTCGGCGAGTCGATCCGGATGTGTTCGGCTGAGCAGGTTGCTGTTGTAGGCCAGGAGAGATGTGCCCTGCATGAGGAGGTCGTTGGCGTTGGTCAGGACCGGTTCGTAGGTGCTGAGGTTGCCGTACGCCACCAGTCGGCCGTGGGGTGCGAGCTGGTCGAGGCCGGCGTGCCGGGTCGGGCCGCCGACCGGGTCGAGGATCACGTCGAACTTCTCGTCGCCGAGTCCGGCCGGGAACTCCTCGCGCAGCAGGACCTGGTCGTAGCCGAACTGAGCGGCGTAGTCGGCCCTGGCGGTGCTGCCTGCCACTCCGACGATACGACCGGCGCCGGCCAGTCGGGCGAACTGGGCGGCCAGGGTGCCCACCGAGCCGGCGGCGGCGTGGACCAGCACGCTCTCTCCGGGCCGCACACGCGAGGCGGTGTTGATCAGGTCGTAGGCGGTCGGCGCGCCCCAGCCGATGCCTGCCGCCGTCCGTAGCGGCATGTCGCCGATGTCCAGCGTGAGTACGGCGGGTGCCACGGCCACCTCGGCGTAGGCGCCTGCGGTGGTCAGCGCTGTGACAGGTTCACCGATACGGCCCGGGTCGATGTCCTCGCCGACAGCGACGATGTGTCCGGATGCCTCGAAGCCGGGTACGAAGGGGCGCGGCACGGGGAAGTGGCCGTCCCGGACCATGGTGTCGCCCCACTGGATCCCCGCGTAGGCGACGCGGATCGCCACCTGCCCGGGACCAGGTGCGGGCTCGTCGAGTTGTGCGACGCGGTAGTGGTTTTCGGCATCGAGGAGGACAGCCTTCACGGTTACAGCCCTTTGCGTTGACTCAGTATCCTTACTCTCAGGGAGAGTAGATGTGTAAGGTTCCTTAGTCAACGTATATATCTGTTAATGGAGTGGGAGCACATGGCGCACGCCCCGGTCGAAGACGACCTCTGCACCCGGATCAGGCGGTCGGAACAGGCGCTGATGGCGCACCACGAGGCGGTGCTGCGCACCTACGGGCTGACCATGACCCAGTACACGGTGCTGCTTGCCCTCTCGCGTGAGGGCGGCATGTCCGGCTCCCAACTGGCCCGCTCCTGCGGGGTGACCCAGCAGAGCATGAGCAGCGTGCTCACCAACATGGAGACCAAGCAGCTCATCCGCCGCCAGACGTCCCCCGTGCATGCCAAGGTGCAGATCGCCACCCTCACCGACCAGGGCCGAGCGCTCCTGGACCGCGCCTACCAGGAGGTGATCATCCTTGAGCGCGCACTCACCGATGCGTTCACTCCCTCCGAACACGCCGCACTCTGCGAACTCCTGGAGAGAGCCACCACCGTGCTGATCCAGCAGACGCGCCAAGCGACCGCCCCGCCCACAGCCTGAGGTCTCGGCGGGCGCAGCAACGCGCGGATCGCTACCGAGACCGACACACCGCCGATGATCACCCAGAGGAGTCCTCCGCCGCCCCCGCCAGCGGATCAACCCCCGAAGAACTTCGAGCGCCGACCGCTCAGGACGACGCCGCGGGCACTCTGAGGGCGGCCAGGACCGGGAGGTGGTCCGTGGCCGCCCTCAGGTCGTCCCGGCTGATGCCGGGCAGGCCGAGCGGCACACCGCAGCCGAGGACCTCGATGCCGGGGGTGGCCAGGACGGCGTCGATGCGCTGGTGGGGGTCGGCAGGGGTGGAGGTGTACTCGCTGCCCCAGGGCGCGGTGGCCCAGCAGTCCTGGAGCGTGCCGGCCAGCCTCCGGAACGTGCGGCCGTCGGGGCGTTCGTTGAGGTCGCCGCCCGCCACCGCGTGCTCCACGCCCAGGGCGGCGAGGCGGTCGAGGAGCATGCCGCCCTGCTCGTACCGTTCGTCCTTCTGCAGGGAGAGGTGGCAGGACAGGACGCCGAGGCGGGCGCCGCCGAAGCGGACCACGGCCGTGGCGAAGCCGCGCCGGTGCAGGCCGGGGGTGAGCGGCAGCAGGACGTCCTCCGTGTGCTCGACGGTGGCGCGCAGGCCGCACAGCAGGGCGGGCCCGGAGGCGGTGGCGCCGCCGGAGAGGGTGACGAGGTCCGAGGCCGCGGCCAGCCGCGCGAGTTTCTTGCGCCAGCGGAAGAAGCGCGGGGCTTCCTGGATGAGGACCAGGTCGGGGGCGCAGCCCTTGATCACCCGGGCGAGGGCGTCGGTGTCGTCCCGCATGGAGCGGATGTTGTAGCTGAGGACACGGATGGTCGCCGAACCGTCGGGGTTCGTGCGGGAGTTGGGCAGCGGGTTCGTCGCCATGAGGATCAAGATACGCCCCGAGCCCGGGGGTATTTGTCCGTTTGCGGCCGGGGGCGGTTCGTGGCTCGGCACGCGCGTGCGGCGGAGCCGAACATGGATACGGCCCCGCGCCCCTTTCCGGGACACGGGGCCGCGGCCGACCGGGTGTCACATGATCGGGTCGGGCTCTCTCGCCAGGTCGGCCGCGCCCACCAGGCCGGCCTCGTTGCCCAGCCGGGCGGCGATCACCTGGGCGACCGGGCGCCAGTTGCCGCCGACGAGCCACCGCTTGTACGACTTGCGGATGGGGTCGAGGACCAGCTCGCCCTCGTCGGACAGGCCACCGCCCACGATGAACGCCGACGGGTCGAAGAGGGAGGCGAGGTCGGCGAGACCGGCGCCGGCCCAGCGGGCCAGCTCGCGGTAGGAGTCGACGGCGACGGGGTCACCCTGGCGGGCGGCCATGGAGATGTGCTTGCCCTCGATGCCGTCGGGCGTGCCGTCACCGAGGCCGAGGAGGATCTCGGCGTTCTCGGGGGTCGCGTTGGCGCGCTGCTTGGCGTACCGCACCAGCGCGCGCCCCGACGCGTACTGCTCCCAACAGCCCTGGCTGCCGCAGCCGCACAGCAGGCCGTCGGGCACCATCCGGATGTGGCCGAACTCGGCGGCCACCCCGAAGTGTCCGCGGCGCAGCTTGTTGCCGATGATGATGCCGCCGCCGAGGCCCGTGCCGAGGGTGATGCAGATGACGTTCCGGTGGCCCTTGCCCGCGCCGAACCTGTACTCGCCCCACGCGGCCGCGTTGGCGTCGTTCTCGACGACGACGGGCAGGCCCACGCGGGCCTCGACCTTCTCCTTCAACGGCTCGTTGCGCCAGTCGATGTTCGGGGCGAAGTAGACCGTGGAGCGCTGGCGGTCGACGTAACCGGCAGCGCCGATGCCGACGCCGACGATCTCGTGGCCGGCTCGCGCGCCCTCGACGGCGGCGGCGATGGCGTCCACGATCCCCTCGGGCGTACCCGGGGTCGGCACCTTGTGGGTCGAGAGGATGTTGCCTTCCTCGTCGACCACACCGGCCGCGATCTTGGTACCGCCGATGTCGACGCCGATGGTGAGTCCCATGAATCCCTCAGTTTCGGTCGAGCCCCGCTACGGCCAACCGTACCCGAGGGCCCAGCACCGGAGCTCCCGTCGTCCGCCCGGCGGACGCCCCTGAGAGCCTGTGAACAAACCCGCGCCCGGGCCCGAGGTGACTGGCGCCTCCGCCTCCGGCGTTGCCGTCAGTCGCGATGGCTCCGCCATCACTCCCTCCTCCGCCTTGGATTCAAAGGCGCAAGGCACCTCGGGCTGATCCGGACGGGGGTTCGTTCACAGGCTCTGCATCAGTCCAGGTCGATGCGTTCGCCGGGGCCCTGCCCGTCGTCCTCGTCACGGCGTTCCCGGTGGGCGGGGTCGCGGGTGGTCCACCGGCGTTCCTGGGCCTCGACGGCGGAGCGGTACGCGGCGAGGAGTTCGTTGCCCGCGGCGGCGAGGTGGTCGAAGACGTCCGGGTTGCGTTCGATGACGGGTTCGACGGCGGCCTTGGCCTGCTGGACGACCTGGTTGACCATCTGCTGGGCCGCTCCGCCCGCCACCGCGCCGAGCAGCGGCGACTGGAGGCCGGACAGCTTGTCGGCGACGGTGTCGACCAGCTTGCGCAGTTCCTCGGCGGCCGAGCCCGGCGGCGGCCCGTGCTGCGCCCGGCGGCGGGCCTTCTCCGCGGCGAGGTCCTCCTCGCACGCGGTGGCCCAGGCGTCGGCGTCCGTGGCCCGTACCTCGTACTCGTCCGCGGCGGCCCGGCCGGCCGCGTCCTGACGAGCGGCATCGGACGAGGGGCGCTCTTCGCTCATGGCGGACTCCTGCCTACGTTTCGTACCTTCGACGTTACCCGAACGGGGGTATGCGGTTCACCGGGTGCGGGGCCAGAACCGGGGGTCCGGGGCGAAGCGGATCCTCAGCTCGCCGTCCCGCAGGGCCGCCCCGTCGACCGTGCAGCGGCGCAGGGCCGAGGGCAGCGGCACGATGCGCCGGAACTGCCCGGCGGTGACGACCAGCTCGTCGCCGCGCCGCACGAGGTCCAGTTCGTCGCGTATGGCGCCGGGCAGCGGGAGGTGCCAGACGAGCACGCCGTCGTCGGCGAGCCGGTCGGTGACGGGCCACTCGACCCGGGCAGGCCTGTCACCCGCAGGGGGTACGTCGAGAGCGGTGAGGTCGTCGGTGCCGCGCGGGTCACGGCCGAGGTGGGCGACCTCCCGCACGGGGTGGGTGGCGCGCCACTCCGACAGCGTCTTGTCCTGCTGGGCGACGAGACCCGCGAGCCAGGTGTCGGAGGTCTCCTCGGGCAGCACCCGGTTGGCGACCAGCGCGTCCACGGGGAGGCCGCGCAGGGCGAGGCCGACGCCCGCGGTCCGGATGTGGTCGGCGCCGGCGGGGCCGGGCTCGGCGACCAGCCGTACGGTCGTGCCCGGGTCGTCGACGACCGCGGCGACGGCGGCCAGCTCGACGTCCCAGCGGCCGGCCGTCTCGTACAGCCACTCCGCGGGCATCGGCACGCCGGCCAGCCGGCCGAGCACGGGGCGCAGGGCGCGGGCCGCCTGGCGTTCGGCGGGCAGCAAACGCCGCAGATAGCGGCGGAGTTCCTCGGGGAGGCCGAGCAGGGCGAGCGCCTGCGGGAGGGGCGGCAGATCGACGACGAGGAGGTCGTACACCTCGGACAGCGCGGCGTCGCGGAGCGCGCGCAGGAGGGCCAGCTCCTCGGCGCCGGGCAGCGGGGTGAGTTCCTCGGCGTCCAGCCGGCCGGCGCCCAGCAGATCCAGGACGGAGGCGGCGCGCTCCTGGAACGCGACGAGGTCCGCGCGGAAGCCGGCGGCGGCGTCGGGCCGCCACGCCGTGAGGCCGGGGCCGACCGGTACGGGCTCGGCGCCGGTCGGGGTGCCCAGCACCGCCCCGAGACTGTCGGTCCGGTCGGCGCTCAGCACGAGCGTGCGGCAGCCCTCCCGAGCCGCCGCCACCGCCGTGGCCGCGGCAACCGTCGTACGGCCACTGCCGCCTTGCCCGGTGATCAGGATGGTGCGCATGGGGCTGAACGGTAACCCACTGAACGGGGCCAGGGATTCAGCTCACGACGCGAACGCGGCGGAGGACGGCGCCGAGGAACCGCCGGGTACTCAAGGGGCGCGGGGAACCGCGCGCCCGACCACAGCGGACCCGCAGCCGCGAACACACGCGCACCCCCGCCCCCTTGGGCGGACCTACGCGCCCGATTCCACCCGCTTCTTCAGCCCCGCCAGCGCCCGATCGATGATCACCTTCTCCGCCTTGCGCTTGATCATCCCGAGCATCGGGATCTTCACGTCCACGGTCAGCTGGTACGTCACCTCAGTCGCCGAGTCACTCACCGGCTTGAGGATGTACGACCCGTCCAGCGACCGCAGCATCTGCGACTTGACCAGCGTCCAGGACACCTCGTTCGCCCCGGTCCAGGTGTACGCCAGCGTCTGGTCGTCCTTGATCGCCCCGGCGTCCATGACGAGCCGTACCTGCTCGGCGCGCCCCTCGTCGTCGGTCTTCAGGACCTCCGCCTCCTTCACCTCACCCGTCCAGTCGGGGTAGCGGGCGAAGTCGGCGATCACTCCCATGACGTCGGCCGCCGCAGCCTCGATCGTGATGCTCGAACTGGTGAATTCCGCCATCGCCGTGGCTCCTCCAGAGACGGTCCGGTGAGGGAGGTGGGTGCGCACGTATGTGCAGCGTGAAGGCTACCGCGCGTACGGACTCACCACTCCAACGCCCACGGCTTACCGCTCCCGGCGAAGTGCCCCACGTTCACGCACTCGGTCGCCCCGATCCGCATCCGCCGCGCCAGCGGCTGGTGGACGTGCCCGAACAGCGAGTACCGCGGCCGGGTCCGGCGGATCGCCTCCAGCAGCGCGTGGCTCCCGCGCTCGAACCGGCGCGCGACCGTGTCGTACACCAGCTCGGGCACCTCCGGCGGGATGTGGGTGCACAGCACGTCCACCTCCCCCACCGCCTCGATCTTCGCCGCGTACTCCTCGTCGCTGATCTCGTACGGCGTGCGCATGGGGGTGCGCAGTCCGCCGCCCACGAACCCGAAGACCCAGCCCCCGATCTCGACGCGCTCCCCGTCCAGCACGGTCGTCCCCTGCCCCGCGTACTCGGACCACAGCGCCGGCATGTCGACATTGCCGTAGGTGGCGTACGTCGGCTCCGGGAACGCCGCGAACAGCTCGGCGTACTGCTTGCGCACGGCCTTCTCGATCACGGCGGAGCGGTCCTGGCCGATGCCGGCCCAGAGCCGGGTGCCGAGGTCGCGGGCCTCCTCGAAGCGCCGGGCGGTGCGCAGCTCGACGAGCCGGGTGGCGTTCTCGGCGCCGAACAGATCGGGGAAGATCCCGCGCGAGTGGTCCGCGTAGTCGAGGAAGAGGACCAGGTCACCGAGGCACACCAGGGCGTCGGCACCCTCGCCGGCTCTGGCCAGGTCGCGCGCGTTGCCGTGCACGTCACTGACCACATGAATACGCGTCCTGCGGTTACCGCCTCGTGTGGGTGCCATGACGATCAAGCGTAGGCGGGTGCGGCATAGGTGAACAGAGTCGACCGAACCTGCGGTTACTGGCCAGTCAGTAAGTGGGGGGATTATTGTTCCCGGAGAACCCCATACGTGTGACGCGGAAAACATCTCCCGCACCCCCCCTCGCGGAGAAGCCATACCGGCGGGTAACGTCCGGGCAGTCCAGTCGTGCTCAGGTTTTCAACCAGTGAGGAACAAGTGGGACCTGGGCGCTAGCCCCAGCCTTGGACCGCACCGTCGCATCACACACAGAGTCGTGGCGCCGGCGCCCTATGAGGAGCAGCAGTCTTGCGCGAGTTCAGCCTTCCGGCTTTGTACGAGGTCCCCGCGGACGGAAATCTGACCGACATCGTCCGGAGAAACGCCGCGCAGCATCCCGATGTCGCCGTCATCGCCCGCAAGGTGGACGGTGTCTGGCAGGACGTCGACGCGGTCCAGTTCCTCGCCGAGGTGCGGGCGGCCGCGAAGGGGCTCATCGCCGCCGGCGTCCAGCCGGGCGACCGGGTCGGGCTGATGTCCCGTACGCGGTACGAGTGGACCCTGCTGGACTTCGCGATCTGGTCGGCGGGCGCGGTCACCGTGCCGGTGTACGAGACCAGTTCGCCGGAGCAGGTGGAGTGGATCCTCTCCGACTCGGGCGCCACCGCCATGATCGTGGAGCTGGACACGCACACGGCCGCCGTCGAGTCGGTGCGCGAGCGGCTGCCCGCGCTCAAGCATGTGTGGCAGATCGAGGGCGGCGGTGTGGAGGAGCTGGGGCGCCTCGGCCAGGACGTCACCGACCAGGCCGTCGAGGAGCGCAGCTCGCTGGCGAAGGCCGACGACGCGGCGACCATCGTCTACACGTCCGGCACGACGGGCCGCCCGAAGGGGTGTGTCCTCACCCACCGCAGCTTCTTCGCCGAGTGCGGCAACGTGGTGGAGCGGCTGCGGCCACTGTTCCGCACGGGCGAGTGCAGTGTGCTGCTCTTCCTTCCGCTGGCGCATGTCTTCGGCCGGCTGGTGCAGGTCGCGCCGATGATGGCGCCGATCAAGCTGGGCACCGTGCCGGACATCAAGAACCTCACGGACGAGCTGGCCTCCTTCCGGCCGACGCTGATCCTCGGTGTGCCCCGGGTGTTCGAGAAGGTCTACAACTCCGCCCGGGCCAAGGCGCAGGCCGACGGCAAGGGCAAGATCTTCGACAAGGCGGCGGACACGGCGATCGCGTACAGCAGGGCGCTGGACACCCCGTCGGGCCCGGCCCTCGGGCTGAAGATCAAGCACAAGGTGTTCGACAAGCTCGTCTACAGCAAGCTGCGGGCGGTGCTCGGCGGCAAGGGCGAGTACGCGATCTCCGGCGGCGCCCCGCTGGGCGAGCGGCTCGGCCACTTCTTCCGCGGCATCGGCTTCACGGTCCTGGAGGGCTACGGCCTCACCGAGTCCTGTGCGGCGACGGCGTTCAACCCGTGGGACCGGCAGAAGATCGGTACGGTCGGGCAGCCGCTGCCGGGTTCCGTGGTGCGCATCGCGGACGACGGCGAGGTGCTCCTGCACGGCGACCACCTGTTCAAGGAGTACTGGAACAACCCGGGCGCCACCGCGGAGGCGCTGGCCGACGGCTGGTTCCACACCGGTGACATCGGCACCCTCGACGAGGACGGCTACCTCAGCATCACGGGCCGCAAGAAGGAGATCATCGTCACCGCGGGCGGCAAGAACGTCGCCCCGGCCGTGATCGAGGACCGGATCCGCGCGCACGCGCTGGTCGCGGAGTGCATGGTCGTCGGCGACGGGCGTCCGTTCGTGGGCGCGCTGGTCACCATCGACGAGGAGTTCCTGGGCCGTTGGGCCGCCGAGCACGGCAAGCCCGCGGGGTCCACCGCGGCGTCACTGAGCGCGGACGCCGATCTGAACGCGGCCGTCCAGGCCGCGATCGACGACGGCAACGCCGCGGTGTCGAAGGCGGAATCGGTGCGGAAGTTCCGCATTCTCTCCTCCCAGTTCACGGAGGACTCGGGCCACCTGACGCCGTCCCTGAAGCTCAAGCGGAACGTGGTGGCGAAGGACTTCGCGGACGAGATCGAGGCGATCTACGCGAAGTAGCACGCCCCGGCTGTACGGCTATGGCGCGGTGTCCTCGGCGAGGACCCGCGCCATCGTGCGTTCGGCGAGCGCGGTGATGGTGACGAACGGGTTGACGCCGATCGAGCCGGGCACCAGCGAGCCGTCGGTGACGTAGAGCTTCGAGTAGCCCTTCACCCTCCCGTAGTCGTCGGTCGCCTTGCCCAGCACACAGCCGCCCAGCGGGTGGTAGGTGAAGTCGTCGGCGAACACCTTGTTGGACGAGCCGAACAGGTCGTACCGGTAGATCGTGTGGTTGGCCGAGTTGATCCGGTCGAACAGCTTCTTGGCCATGGAGACGGAGACCGCGCTCTGGGCGGCGCTCCAGCCGAGCTTCGCCGAGTCGCTCGCGGCGTCGTAGGTGAACGAGGCGCGCTCGGGGTTCTTGGTGAGGGCGAGGTAGAGGCTGACCCAGTGCTCAAGACCGGTGGGCAGCGGGGCTATCTCGGCGAAGACGGGGTTGGCGGTGTTGGCCCAGTCGTCGATGCCGAGCACCGGCATGGTCGACTGGTTCGCCCCGACCGTGTCCCACAGGTGGTTGGCCCGGCCGAGCATCACATTGCCGTTGGGGCCCCAGCCGGCCCCCACGCTCGCGTTCAGTGCGGGCAGGGTGCCCTTGGCCCGTGCCCGGACGAGGAGTTCGGAGGTACCGACGCTCCCCGCGCCGAGGAAGAGGTACGTGCAGCCGTACTCCTTGGTCTCGACGACCGTGTCGGTGTCGTCGACGCGGTCGACGGTGACGACGTACGTCCCGTCGGGCTCCCTGCGGATGCCCCTGGCCCGCTCCATGGTGTGGATGGTGACGTTTCCGGTGCCGAGGGCGGCGGCGAGGTACGTCTTGTCGAGGCTCTTCTTGCCGTGGTTGTTGCCGTAGATGACCTCCCCGGCGAGGGCCGACTTGGTCGCCGTGCCGGCCGCCTCGCGCTGCATGTAGCCGAAGTCGTAGACGCTCGGCACGAAGGTGGTCCGCAGGCCGGCCTTCTGGGCGTGGGCGCGGGAGACACGGCTGAAGCGGTACCACTCGGTGGACTCGAACCACGCCGGGTCGACGGTGTTGACGCCGAGCATGGCGCGGGCGCGCGGGAAGTACGTGCCGTACATCTCGGCGGCGTCGACGGTGGGGAACTGCTCGGCGAAGTACGACGGGAGGGGGGTGACGGCCATGCTGCCGTTGACGAGGGAGCCGCCGCCGACGCCGCGGCCCAGGAAGACGGACATGTTGGCGTAGCGGACCCGGTCCAGGACGCCGGGGTAGGGGCTGATGTCCCGGTTGACGACGTCCAGCCACAGGAAGGTGGCGAGCGGGGCCTCCGTGCGGGTCTTGAACCACATGGATCTGCTGTCCGGTTCCCTGGTCGAACAGAAGACCTTGCCGTCCGGGCCGACCGTGTTCCACAGTCGGCCCATCTCCAGGACGACGGTGCGGATACCGGCCTGTCCGAGGCGGAGGGCGGCCACGGCGGCGCCGTAGCCCGAGCCGATGACGAGGGCCGGGGAGGTGTCGACGGCGTCGGGCTCGACGGCGTGCGCCGACTGGAGGCCGACTCTGGTGAGCCCGAGGGCGGCGGCCGTCTGGAGGGCAGCCATGCCGAGGATGCGACGGCGAGAAAGGTGATGTTGCGTCAGTTTCTCTGTCATGCACACAGGATGGGCGGACGCCCCCATTCCCACCAGAGATGCTGGATGACCCTTTTGCCCCTACAGCAACAACTCCAACTTTTCGGCCAATGTGTCCCACCGCCACCGTTCCTCCACCCACGCCCGCCCCCGCTCCCCCATCCGGCGGCGCAGCTCGGGATCGCTGAGCAGGGTGACGACGCGCTCCGCGGCCTCCTCCGGGTGACCGCCCCGCACGACCCAGCCGGTCTCGCCGTCGAGCACCGCGTCGGGGGCGCCGCCGGAGTCACCGGCGACCACGGGGAGGCCGGTGGCGGACGCCTCCAGGTAGACGATGCCGAGGCCCTCCACGTCCAGCCCGCCCCGCCGGGTGCGGCACGGCATGGCGAAGACGTCGCCCGCGCCGTAGTGGGCGGGCAGTTCGGACCAGGGCACGGACCCGGTGAAACGGACCGACCCGGCGACGCCGGTCTCCTCGGCGAGACGGCGCAGCTCCTTCTCGTACGGCCCTCCGCCGACGATCAGCAGGACCGCGTCCGGCTCCTTCGCGAGGATCACCGGCATCGCCCGGATCAGGGTGTCCTGGCCCTTGCGGGGGACCAGCCGGGAGACGCACACGACCACCGGCCGGTCGGTGAGCCCGAGCCGGGCGCGGACCTCGTCGCCGCCGGAGTCCGGGTGGAAGGTCTTCTCGTCCACGCCGGGCGGCAGCTGGACCATGCGCCCGGCCGCCTCGGGGGTGAGGGCCGTGGCGATCCGGGAGCGCGTGTACTCGCCGAGGTAGGTGATCGTGTCCGTGCCCTCGCCGATCCGCCGCAGCAGCTGCCGGGCGGCGGGCAGCTGCGCCCAGCCCGCCTCGTGGCCGTGCGTGGTGGCCACCAGCCGCCGGGCGCCCGCCCGGCGCAGCGCGGGGGCCATCAGGCCGAGGGGGGCCGCCGCCCCGAACCACACGGACGTGCAGCCGTGCTCCCGCAGCAGCCGTACGGCCGTCCGCGTGGCGCCGGGCGTCGGCAGCAGCATGGTCGTGCGGTCGCGCACGACGGTGAAGGGCTGCTCGGCGTCGAAGGCGGCCGTCGCCTCGACGCCCTCGCGGCTCCGCTTCCAGGTGGAGGCGTAGACGACGACCTTCTCGGGGTCCAGACGCAGCGCCATGTTGTGCAGGAACGCCTGGATGCCGCCGGGCCGGGGCGGGAAGTCGTTGGTCACGATCAGGGTCTTGTGCATCGCCGCCGACCCTACCGAACGGGGCCGTGACAGCCGCCGCGAGGCACCCCGCACGGGACCCGGCGAGAGGCACCACGCACGGGACCCGCGCGGCAGACACCTCGCGCAGGATCCGCCCCCGTTTCACCGCCGTCTTCCAGTCGGACGGGAGATCATGTCCCCCCACCCGCACAATCGTGGGGTAACCCGCGCGGAGACGACACGCCGGGCGCGGCGGCACTTCGGACAGGGGCATCGGATGGCTCAGCTGGACATGACGGGCACACGGCGGCCCCCGTTCGGCCTGCTCGCGGTCTGGGGCGCGACCAGGCTGGTCCTGCTGCTGTTCGTGTTCAAGGTGTGGGTGTTCCCGGGCCCGGACGTCACCACGGACGTGTCGGTCATCTACCAGGGCTGGTACGGCACCCTGCGCACCGGAACGTATCCGCTGGACGACGTGACGTGGCAGTACCCGCCCGCCGCCGCCCTCGCGATCCTCTCCCCCGCGCTGCTGCCGTTCCTGGAGTACGCCTCCGCGTTCTTCGTCCTCGCCTTCCTCGCCGATCTGGCGGTGCTCGCCCTGCTCCTGTACACCGGCGGCCGGCCGGGGCGGTCCCGGCGCGGTGCCTGGGTGTGGGCGGTGGGCCTGCCGCTGCTCGGCCCGACGGTGTACGCCCGCTACGACGTGATGGTGACCGCGGTCGCCGTCGCCGCGCTCCTCGCCGGCAGCCGCCGCCCGGCGGTGCTGGGGGCGCTGACGGCCTTCGCGGCCCTGTTGAAGGTGTGGCCGGCCCTGTTGCTCCTGGGGGCCCGCGGCCGTACGGCGTGGCTCTGGGCGGCGGCCACGGCGGCCGGCCTGTCGCTGGTCTTCGCCGTCTCGATGCCCGGCGCGTTCGCCTTCCTGACCTTCCAGCGCGACCGGGGCACCGAGGTGGAGTCGCTGGGCGCCCTCGTCTTCCACGTGGCCCGGCACTTCGGCTGGGACGGCCAGGTACTGCTGAACTACGGCTCGGTCGAGTTCCTCGGCGACCACGTCGACGTCGTGAGCGACGCGGCCCTGGCCCTGAGCGGGGTGGCGTTCGCCTGGCTGCTGCTGTGGCGGGTGCGGGCCCGGCGGTTCGCGCCGCACACCCTCGCGGACGCCGCGTTCACGGCGGTGCTGATGTTCACGGCGACCAGCAGGGTGATCAGCCCCCAGTACATGGTGTGGCTGGTCGGCCTCGCGGCCGTGTGCCTCTGCTTCCGGGCGGATCGTATGCGGTGGCCCGCCGTCCTGGTCCTGATGGCGTCCTTCGTGACCGTGCTGGAGTTCCCGATCTGGTTCGGCCATGTCGTCATGAGCGACTGGCTGGGCATCACGCTCCTCTTCGTCCGCAACGGGCTCCTTGTGCTGGCCTCGCTCGTCGCCGCCCTCGAACTGTGGCGGAGCACGGTTCCGCACCCGCGCCGGGCCGCGGTCCCGGGGCAGGCGGCCCGCACCAGGGAGTCGCTGAACTCCTGAGCGTGCCCGGCGCGACGGCGGCGTCAGCCGCGGCCGCGGATGCTGTCGATGATGCGGGTCCAGTTGTCGCCGCCGTGGCCGTCCTCGATGGCGCGCAGGTAGTGGGCCTGCACCGCCAGGGGCAGCGCGAGGTCGAGGCCGAGCGACGTGCTGGTCTCGACGATGTGGTCGGACGTCGCGCCCATCATGGTGACCGTGCTGAGGTCGCCCGGGTGCTCGCCCGCGTCGAGCGCGGCACCGGGGTGCTCCTCACCGGCCCTCAGCATGGCGCCGATCGAGTCGGTGAAGGACAGCAGCTCCGGCAGCGCCTCCTTGGCGGGTGTCCCCGCCGAACCCAGCATCGCGGTGGCGTGCATCAGCCCCGACAGGGTGGTGAGGAACACGGCGAGCTGGGCCTGGTACATCAGCTGGGCGAGGCCCGGGTCCGCGCCCAGGTACCGCGGTGTCCCCAGCCGGGCCAGCGCCTCCCGGTGCCGCTCGAACACCGGGGCGTCGCCGCTGTAGTAGACCTGCGACGCCGGCGTGCCGACCATCGGCGCGGGGACCATGACACCCCCGGTGAGGAAGGCGGCCCCGTGGCCCGCCGCCCAGGTCGCCGCCTCGCGGGTGCGGCCCGGGGTGTCGGAGCTGAGGTTGACCAGCGTCCGGCCCGCGAGGGACGCGGCGGCGCGGTCGAGGATGTCGTACATGGCCCGGTAGTCGGTGAGGCTGAGGATCACGAGATCACTCGCCTCGACCGCCTCGCCGGGGGTCGCCGCGAGGGTCGCGCCGTCGGCGACGAGGCCGTCGGCGCGGGAGGCGGTGCGGTTCCAGACGGTGACCGGGTGGCCGGCGGCGAGCAGGGTGCGGGTCATCGCCTGCCCCATCGGGCCGAGCCCGATGACGGTGACGGAACTGTCCTTGCTGGTAGGGGTGTTCTGGTGTGCGTTCACCCCTCCATGCTCGAACAGCGCCACTAGTCTCGGAAGTACCGACTAATTACTGCGGTACTTACCTTTCCGTTAGGGGGATCGTGATGGCGAGGGCGCCGAGACGGGGGCCGTACATCTGCGGCATCGACGCCGCGTTCGACGTGTTGAGCGGCAAGTGGAAGGGGTTCATCCTCTGGGAACTGGAGGTCCACCGCGTACGCCGCTTCGCCGAGCTCCGCCGCGGGATGCCGGGCGTGAGCGAAAAGATGCTGACGCAGCACCTGCGCGAGCTGGAGGAGGACGGCCTCGTACACCGGGAGGTCTACGCCGAAGTGCCGCCGCGGGTGGAGTACTCCCTGACCGAGGACGGGCGGACGCTCAACCGGGCGTTGGAGCCGCTCGGCGCCTGGGGTGTGGAGCGGATGCGCCGCGAGGGCACGGAAGCGGTCGACGTCACCGGCACCGCGCACGGTTAGGGCCCTTCTGATGGATCTCCGCGGCGTCGCCACGCCCGGCGGGCCGCGTGCGCCCAGGAGCCCGGCGCTCAGTCGAGCTGCGCCCGTACGTAATCCCGCCACTGTGCCGTGAAGGCGGCGAGGTTCGTGCCCAGGACGTCCTTCAGGGCGCCCTCCACGGCCCCGGGGCGCTTCCCGTGGGCTGCGACGGCGCGGTAGAACTCGTCGAGCCGTACCTCGCCCCAGCGGTCCGCGATCAGCCGGCAGGCGAGCCAGCCGCCCTCGTAGGCGCGGGCGAGCCGGCCCGAGTCGCCGGAGAACCCGAAGTCGGCGTCCGTCGGCAGCGCGCCGGGGACCCGACCCGCCGCGACCGCCCTCCGCAGCTCCGGGGCGACCTCCGGCGCGGTGCGGCCGGTCGCCCGGTATCCGGCCCAGTCGGCGTACCCCTCGGAGAGCCACAGGGGCGTGGCGGCGTTGGTGTGGGCGCGGGTGGCGACATGGGTCGTCTCATGGGTGAGGACGACCTGCTTGCCGAACGCGCCGAGCACCCCGTACGCGTCGGGGTTGACGATGATCCGGTCCGCGGGCGCCCTGGCCGCGCCTCCGGCCTCCCCGGTGGTGACGGCGGCGATCCCCTGGTAGCCGGACGCGGGCGCCCCGAGGAGCTCCGCCATCTCCTCCAGCGACTTCGGGACGAGGACGACGACCCGGCGTGCCCAGTCCTCGCCCCACGCCTCGGTCACGGCGGGCACGGCCCGGTCCGCCAGCCGGGCGTACTCCCGCAGGTCCGCGTCCGACCGGCCCACCCCGAGCACCAGGCTCCGCTCACCGCGGACGGCCCGTATCGGCCCCTGTTCCCACAGCTGTTCGGTGCCCTTGTCCGATGGCTCGTCGGAGGCGACCCGCCAGCGGCCGTCGCCGTCCCGCGCCAGGGTCAGCGTGCGTACGGCGGTGACGGGCGCCTTGTCGTAGCCGCGTATCCGGTAGCGCAGGGCCGCCTCGGCGGTCGCCCGGTCGCCTGTGCGCCGGAAGCCGGTGAGGTCGTAGGACCAGGAGGCCAGGGGCAGATCGCGGAGGTTCGCGAACTCGGCCGCCCCGGTGGCCCGTTGACCGCGCGTGGTGACCACCGGCTCCTCGGTGGCCCGGTACGCCGCCGCGTCCCGTTCCAGGACCGCCGTCGCCCGCCGGTCGAGCATGGCCTCGACGTCGGCGCGCGCGGAGTCCGGTGCCGCGCCGCCGCAGCCGGCGAGCAGGGTCAGCGCGAGACAGACTCCCGCGCCTCCCGCGAGCGCACGCCTTCGACCAGCCACGTTCCCGATCGTACGGCGGCCCGGCCGCCCCCGGGGCGGGGCGGCCGGGCCTCGATGCGGCGGGGTCCGCGGTCAGGGGCGGGTGACCGAGGCGATGGGCATCATGCCGACGGGGTCGTAGCGGACGGGGGCGCCCGGGTAGGGGGCGTGAATGACCTGGCCGTTGCCCACGTACATACCGACGTGGCTGGCGTCGGAGCGGTAGGTGACCAGGTCTCCCGGCTGGGCCTGGGAGAGCGGGACCTGGGTGCCCGCGTACCGCTGGGCCTGCGAGGTCCGCGGGAGCGCGACACCTGCCTGGGCGTACGACCACACCATCAGGCCCGAGCAGTCGAAGCCGTTCGGGCCGGTGGACCCCCAGATGTACGGCTTGCCGAGGGCGGAGCGGGCCGCGGAGACGGCGGTGGCGGCACGGGCGTTGGGGGCGTCGGCACCCGAGGGCTCGGGGGTCTCCTGCTCCATCTCGGCGCGGCCGGAGCGGGAGGCGCGGTCGTACTCCGCGCGCTCCTCGTCGGGCAGGGAGTTGAGGAGTTCGCGGGCCTTGGCGAGCTTCCGCTCGACGGTCCGCTTGTGCGCGGCGACGGCCTTGCGGCTCTTCTCCAGCTCGGTGAGCTTCCCGGTGGCCTCCTGGCGCTTCTGGGCGAGCTCCCGCACCGCCTGCTGGAGGTCGCGGAGTTCGCCCGCCTGGTGGGTGCTGATCCGGTCGAGCGCGGAGGCCTTGGCGAGGTAGTCGTCCGGGTCGGTGGAGAACAGCAGGGCGAGCGACGGGTCGAGGGCGCCCGAGCGGTACTGCGCGCCGGCCAGCGAACCGAGGGACTCCCGCATGGTGTTGACGCTGTCCTGCTTGCGGGCGATGGCGTCCTGGGCGGCGCCGATCTGGTCGCGCAGCTCGTCGGCGCGCTCGTCGGCCTTGTTGTACGCCTCGGTGGCCCGTTCGGCCTGCTCGTACAGCCGGTCCACCTCGGCGCGGGTGGAGTTGTCGTGCGGCGCGGCGGCGGCCTGCTGGACGGGGATGGCGCCGAGCGCGGCGGCCGCGGCGGACAGCACGCCCAGGGCGGCGGCTGCGCCCCGGTCGAAACCGGACGGTACAAGACGACTGTGGGACCCCACGGGAAGCCGCACTCCCTTCGACGGCGGACAGGATCCTCCCCCGGCACGGCGTCGAGGTGCCCCTTCGCGGGGGCGTTCTCACGGCGGGTGAGGAAGGCGCGGCCGACAGTAGCCGCGCGACCCGGTCACAGCCAAAGACCTCCGCGGACACGGAGCGTGACACCTTGCTCGGGGCGCAGGTCACCAGCGGGGCGCGGGGTCAGTGCGAGGTGCGGGAATTCGCCCGTTCGGGCGGCGTTGTGTCCTGATCTTGAAGCGGAAAGAGGCCGGTTGTCACGGTGCGTGACAACCGGCCTCGTTCGAGCCGTGAATGCGTCAGACGACACGAACGCCGAACTGGAAGGAACCGATGGTGTCCATCGACTCGTAGCGGACGACCTTGCCCGGGTAGGGGGCGTGGATGACCGTGTTGTTGCCGGCGTAGAGGCCGACGTGGCCCAGGTTGTTGAAGAACACCAGGTCGCCCGGCATCAGCTGGTCGCGACCGATCTTCGTGCCGTCGTTCTGCTGGGTGTACGTGGTCCGGGAGATCGACACACCGGCCTGCGCGTACGCCCACTGCGTGAGGCCGGAGCAGTCGTAGGAGTTGGGGCCGCTGCCACCGGAGACATACGGCTTGCCGAGCTGAGTGTCGGCGGCGGCCAGCGCGGCGGCGGCGCGGTCGGAGGCGGGGACGTCCTTGCCGAGTTCGACGCGCTCGCCGGCGTCGCGGCTGGCGCGCTGCTCGTCCTCGGCGAGGTCGGCCCGCTCCTGGGCGGTGAGGCTGTTGAGGAGCTTCTGCGCCGCGGCGAGCTTGTTCTGGTATTCCTTCTTCTTCTTGCCCAGGGTCTCGCGGGTCTCGGCGAGGTCCTCGAGCTTCTCGGCCGCCTCCTGGCGCTGCTGGGCGAGCGCCCGCTGCTTCTCCTGGATCTTCTTCAGCTGCTCGACCTGCTGGCCGCTCAACTGGTCCAGGGTGGCGGCCTTGTCCAGGTAGTCGTCGGGGTCGGCGGAGAGGAACAGCTGGATCGAGGAGTCGATGCCACCCGTGCGGTACTGGGCGCTGGCCGCCTGGCCTATGCCCTCGCGCAGCTCGTTGAGCTCCTCCTGGCCGCGGGCGACGTTGTCCTGGATGGTGGAGATCTCCTTCTGGAGCTTCTCCTGCTTCTCCTTGGCCCCGTTGTACTTGTCGGTGGCCCGGCCCGCGTCCTCGTAGAGCGCGTCGACCTTGGCCTTGACCTCTTCCTTGCTCGGCTTGTCGCTGGGGGCGGCGTTGGCCGCCTGCGAGGTCAGTGCCACGGCAGCGGCGGCGGCGGTGGTGAGCACGCTCACTCGCGCACGGCTCGGCTGCTTGGGTCGACGGTGGGACGCCACGGTAGGTGAACTCCTTCTTGTGAGCGATCGCCCGCCCGAAGGGGGACCGGCGGCAACGATCACCCGTCCAGAGGTTTGAGCCCAGACCCTAGTGACCTAACGGTGATCACTTCAAATCCCACACAGCAAAAATCCCCTCCCCCGGCGCACTATTTACACTCAACACACATGCAGTAATGCTCGATTGACGCTACGTTGCGCAACAGTTCCGTCAATTCGGTCATACCGGCCGTATGTTGCGGTTGGTGCGGACGGGGCCGAAGGGTCAGGAAAGCCGTTTCAGGAGCACCGCCGACGCCACCGGCCTCGCGCCCGCCTTGGCGACGCCGTCGGCCACCTCGCGGTCGGTGGAGGCGACGATGACCGGCCGCCCCGGCGGTTCGGCGCGCACCAGCTGCCGGATCAACTCGTCGGCGGTGACGCCGGGCTTGGAGAACAGCACCCGCACCCCGCGCGGCGGCGCGAGCAGCACGGGCGCGGCCAGCTCCGCCCCGTCGAAGACACAGGTGACCTCGGCGCCGGTCTGCGCGGCCAGCTGCGACAGCTGCCCGAGGAGCCGCAACCGCTGCTTCTCCAGGGGCATCTGCGGATAGCCGGTCTTGGTGACGTTGTAGCCGTCGACCACGAGGTGGGCCTGCGGCAGCGCCAGCAACTGGTCCAGGATCGCCGGGTCGTTCTCGGACAGCGCGCGGGCGGCGATGTCCTTCGGCGTCATCCGCCCCGGCTCGACGGCGTCGACGGTCTCGGCGGGCCGCACGGACACCGGCGGCAGCGCCAGCTCCCGTCTGAGGCCCTGAGCTGCGTCCAGCACGGTGTCCAGCAGCAGCCGTACGCGCATGTCCTCGACGCTGCGCCCCTCGCGGGCCGCCCGCCGTGTGGCCTCCAGGGCGGCCTCCGCCTCGCCGAGCCGGGCCTTCAGCCGCCGGGTCTCGCTCTCGGCGGCGGACACCTGGGCGTGGCTCTCGGCGCGCAGGGCCTCCATCTCGGCGTTCTGCTTGCGCAGGGCGGCCTCGCCGCGCTTGACGTCGCTGAGGGCCGCCCGGAGCTTGCGGTGCAGGGAGTCGGCGTCCTTCTTGGCCGATTCCAGCTCTTGGCGCAGCCGTTCGGTCTCGGCCTTCGTGTGGTCGCGGGCCTCCGCGAGCTGCTCGCGCAGCCGCTCCAGTTCGGCGCGGCTCTCCTCGTCGGCCCGCTCGGCGTCCGCCCGCAGGGCCTCCTCGCCGGCCGCGGCGACCAGCTTCACCCAGCCCGTGGGGCGCAGGACGTACGCGGCGGCCGCCACGTCCAGCGGGTCGGCGGCCGGTGGCGGGGCTCCCGTGTCCAGGGCGCCGGCCAGTTCCGGGTGGGCCTCTCGGAACCGCTCCGCGATCCGCTGTCTGAAAAGCGTGTCGCCCTCGACCGCGGCCGCCATGGCGTTGCCCGCGAACTTCACCCGGCGGTTCGGGGCGAACCGGGCGTACTGCCGGAGCTGCGCGGGCAGTTCGGCGACGGTCAGGCCGCCGAACCCGTCCGACACGATCTGTACGACACGCCGGCGCACGCCTTCGGGCAGCGGACGGTCGAGCACCTCAGCGGCGCCGTCGCCCGGCCCCCCGCCTGCGGTCTCCACCATCCGTCACACCCCATTTCCATGCGGGCCCCTCAGCCGCTCCCGACTCGCGCGAGCGGGGCCCACGTCCTCAGGAGCCGGCGCCCGGCCTGTCCACGAGTTCCACCTGGTCCACGGCGTTGCACCAGCGGCAGCGGACCGACTCGATGGTCTCACTGACCACCTCGCGCTCCTCGACCTTCGGCTCCCCCGCGAGGTCCAGGTGAACGTACTCGACGACCTTGGACGAGCGGGTCACGTCGAACCGCGTGAGGTTGCCGCAGAGGGTGCAGCGCCAGCGGGTCGTGGCCGTCGGCAGGGGAACCGTCATCGTGGCTGCTCTTCCTTCTTCCAGTCTCCGTGATGCGCGCGCCGGTCTCCCGGTGCGTGTGGCTCGTAACCCTACGGCCTGACCGGTACTCGCCGCCCGTCCGCCCGGGGAGTGCCTCCGGCGGTGAGGACGAACCCCCTCGGCGGCGAGGCGGTCTGTGCGGGTGGGTCCCGTTACGTCATGCTCTGCTCATGATCGGCAAGTGGAGCGCACATGTTTTCGGGGCCCGGTCCGGCTCCGGGGCGGGGCAGCCGCTGGAGCGGACCGTGCGGAACGAGTCGGCGCCGGTGACGTACGGGCTGATCGCCGCCTGCTGTCTGGTCTTCCTGATCGGTCCGGCCGCGGGCCTGAACCCCGTGTACGGCGCCGGGGACGAGCTGCTCGCCGCTCAGCGGGCCTATTTCCGCCGCTGGGGTGTCGTACCGGTCGAACTCTTCGCCGGCACGCCCCGCGCGGTCCTCACGCCCTTCACGGCCCTCTTCGTGCACGGCAGCTGGCTGCACCTGCTGGGAAACATGCTGTTCCTGTTCGTCTTCGGGGCGATGGTCGAGGAACGCATGGGCCATGTGGAGTTCGCCCTCTTCTACCTGGGCTGCGGGTACCTCGCCCTGGTGGCGTACGCGGTGGCGCACGCCGGGTCGCAGCAGTCGCTGGTGGGCGCGTCCGGGGCGATCTCCGCCGTCCTCGGCGCGTTCCTCTTCCTGTTTCCCGGAGCGCGGGTGACGAGCCTGTTCCCGTTCCTGTTCTTCCTGCCGCTGCGCTTCCCGGCGTGGGTGACCCTGCCGTTCTGGGTGACCCTGCAGTGGCTGGCCGCGCGTCGGGAGACGTCCGGGCCGGGGGTCGCCTATTTGGCGCACCTGGTCGGGTTCGGACTGGGGTTCGTCTACGCGTGGGGGCGTTATGGACGGAGGACTAGAGTGACAGCGAATGCCCCCGCTCCGGCCCCCGAGGGAGAACACCAGCCGTGATCACCGCGATCGTGCTCATCAAGACCAGCGTGGACCGGATCCCGGAGATCGCGGAGTCGATCGCCGCGATCGAGTCGGTGACCGAGGTGTTCTCGGTGACCGGTACGTACGATCTGGTCGCCATGGTCCGGGTCAAGGCCCATGAGGACCTCGCCGAGGTGATCCCCGGGCGCATCAGCAAGATCCCGGGGGTGCAGGGGACGGACACGCACGTGGCGTTCCGGACGTACTCGCAGCACGACCTGGAGGCCGCGTTCGCCATCGGCCTGGACGGCTGACCAGGGCCGACGAGGGCCGCACAGACGCCACGCGGCGGGCCCCCTCCGAGGAGGGGGCCCGCCGCGTCGAGCTGCCGAAGGGCCTCTACGGCCGTCCGGCGATCAGCCGGGAAAGCCGGGAATCGTCTCCCGGGTCACTTCCAGCACCACTTCTTGATCGACTTGTAGGCGCCGATGTCCGGATCGGTCGACCCGCGCATCCCGGTCTTGCGCACGATCTGACGGTCATTGTCCCGGCTGTCCTTGCCGTACCACGTCTTGGTGGTCCGGTTCCACGTCGAACGGGGCAGCCGCTTGCGGGTGGGATGGTCGGCGTACGGCGGCACCCACGCGCCCCTGCCGCACTTGTAGTCGGCCACCGCGTTCACCTTGTAGTACGTCATGGTGTGCTTGTAGTTCTTGGCGTCCCACAGGCACAGCGACCCCTTCGGCTTGCAGTCGCCCATGGCGGCCTCGGCCGAGTCCGCCTGGATCCCGCCCGCCAGCACCAAGCCCACCGTCATGGTGGAGGCGATCGCGAGCCCCTTCATCCCATGCTTCATCCGTACTCCCCGTAGTGAGCGGCCGCGAAGACCGACCGCTCACTCACCTTAGGCAGCCCCCCTCAGCCCCGAACAGTTGTCCTTTGGGGCAGGGTGGCAACAGGGGACGTCAGGTGGCGGGGACGCAACGGCCGTCCTCGGTGCGGTAGTTCCACCGGGCACCGTCCCGGACGAGTTCCCTGACCGCGCCCACGAACCGCTCGACGTGCTCGTCGGGCGTGCCGGCGCCGAAGCTGACCCGGATCGCGTTGAGGGACTTCTCGCCCGGCGCGGCCTCGGGCGCGCCGCACTCCCCCTGGGTGTGCGGGTCGCTGCCCAGCAGGGTGCGGACCAGCGGGTGGGCGCAGAACAGGCCGTCACGGACGCCGATGCCGTACTCGGCGGACAGGGCCGCCGCGAAGTGGGAGCTGTTCCAGCCGTCGACGACGAAGGAGATGACGCCGACCCGGGGGGCGTCGTCGCCGAACAGGGAGAGCACCCGGACCTCCGGCACCTCGGCGAGCCCGGCGCGGACCGTGTCGATCAGGTGCCGTTCACGGGCGACGAGGGTGTCGAACCCGGCCTCGGTGAGGGCCTTGCAGGCGGAGGCGATGGCGTACGCGCCGATGACGTTGGGCGAGCCGGCCTCGTGGCGCGCGGCGGTCTCGTGCCACTCGACGTCCACGCCCCCGTCCGTCCGCCGGGTCACCTTGCGGGAGGCACCGCCGCCCGCGAGGTACGGGTCCGCCTCCCGCAGCCAGTCGGCGCGTCCGGCGAGGACGCCGGAGCCGAACGGCGCGTACAGCTTGTGCCCGGAGAAGGCGACCCAGTCGACGTCCAGGTCCCGCACGGAGACGGGGTGGTGGGGTGCGAGCTGCGCGGCGTCGAGCACGATCCGCGCGGCGTGCGCGTGCGCGGCGGCGGCCAGTTCACGCACCGGCCAGATCTCACCGGTGACGTTGGAGGCGCCGGTGACGCAGACCAGTGCCGGGCCGTGGGGGTCCCGGTCGGCGAGGGCGCGCTCCAGCGTGGCGACGGCCTCGGCGGGCGTCCGGGGCGCGTCCAGATAGGTCACGCGGGAGTCCTGCCAGGGCAGCAGCGAGGCGTGATGCTCGGTCTCGAACACGAAGACCTGGCAGTCGGCGGGCAGGGCCGCGGCGAGGAGGTTCAGCGAGTCGGTGGTGGACCGGGTGAAGACCAGCTGGTCGTCCTCCCGGCAGTCGAGGAACTCGGCGACGGTGCGGCGGGCGTTCTCGAAGAGGTCCGTCGACAGCTGCGACAGATACCCGGCGCCCCGGTGCACGCTGCCGTAGTACGGCGCGTACGCGGCCACGTCGTCCCAGACCCGCTGGAGCGCGGGGGCGCTGGCGGCGTAGTCGAGCGCGGCGTAGGTGACCTCGCCGCCGGTGACCAGCGGGACGGTGACATCCCTGCCGAGAACGGACAGCGGGGCACAAACGGACTGGTCGGCGGCAAGGCTGGAGACGCTGGAGACAGACATGGGGAACTCCCGTGAGAGGGCATGCCGAAGAAGGGCACACCGAAGGAAGGAAAAGGGGTGCGCGGAGGCGGGGCTCGGCGGCCCTATCGCATTCGCTTGCTCACGGAAGACTCCCTCGAACGACCAGGACCCCTGGCCCCACACTTCTCTCGAGTGTGCGAGGGGTCCGCGCTTGCCGTAGACCTCGCTGCCTACGACCTGGTCTTCACCCGGGGCACCCCGCCACGGACGGAGGGTTGCCGGACAGCCGGCCGGGGCCTTGTGGCTGTCACTCATGACCTGATCAGGAACGTACGCGAAGTGATCGACGCGCCGCAACCTCTGTCCGGATACCGGGATCAGAGCGCCTAGTCACTCGGGGGTACGGGTTCGTCGGCGAGTGCGGGTCCGTTGTGGCTTGTCGCGCAGTTCCCCGCGCCCCTGAAGGGAACGGGCCTGCGGCCCGCCCTTCAGCCTGAAAAGCACGGGGCGCAGCACCGGTCGCTTTTCAGGGGCGCGGGGAACTGCGCGAACAACCCCCACTCACCCGCAGCCGCCAACGAACCCCAGGGCCCTCCCCCGACCGCGTCCGGCCCTACCGATTCGTCGCCGTGACCCAGCGGTCGAGTACCCTCCGCGCCGCCCCCGAGTCGATCGACTCCGCGGCCCGTTCCATCCCCGCCCGCAGCTGCTCCGCCAGCGGCCCGCTGCCCGGGTCCAGGGCCACCAGCGCCGCCGCCGAGTTCAGGAGCACCGCGTCGCGGACCGGGCCCGTCTCCCCCGCCAGCAGGCGCCGTGCGACATCCGCGTTGTAGGACGCGTCGGCGCCCCGCAGCGCGGACACCGGCACCAGTTCCAGGCCCACGTCCCGCGGATCGAACGTCTCCTCCGTCACCTTGCCGTCGCGGACGACCCACACCCGCGACGTCGCCGTGGTCGTCAGCTCGTCCAGCCCGTCGTCGCCGCGGAACACCAGCGACGAGTTGCCGCGCTCGGCGAAGACACCCGCCATGATGGGCGCCATCCGGGGATCGGCCACGCCGACCGCCTGGGCCCGCACCTTCGCCGGGTTCGCCAGCGGCCCGAGCGCGTTGAACACCGTACGGATGCCCAACTGCCCGCGCGCGGCGGCCACATGACGCAGCGCCGGGTGGAACTTCACCGCGAAGCAGAAGGTGATGCCCGCTTCCTCGGCGACCTCCGCGACCCGCTGCGGGGTCAGCTCCAGATTGACGCCCAGCTTCTCCAGCACGTCGGACGCGCCGGAGGCCGAGGACGCGGCCCGGTTGCCGTGCTTGACGACCTTGGCGCCCGTACCGGCGACGACGATCGACGACATCGTGGAGATGTTGACCGTCTTGGCGCCGTCGCCGCCCGTGCCGACGATGTCGACGGTCCGCCCCGACACCTCGATCACCTTGGCGTGCTCGTACAGCGCCCGCACCAGCCCGGTGATCTCGTCGACGGTCTCGCCCTTGGCCCTCAGCGCCACCACGAACCCGGCGATCTGCGCGTCCGTCGCCTCACCCCGCATGATCTGGTCCATCGCCCAGAACGTGGCGCCGGCGTCCTGGTCCTGCCCGGCGAGGAGCGCGTTCAGCACCTGGGGCCAGGAACGGTCCGCCGCGGTGTCGCCTCCGGCGGGGGTCACAGCGCTCATCAGCCGCTCCTGGTGGTCGTAGCCGCGGGGACGGTCACCGCCCGCGACGCGAGGTCATCGATTGCTCTCACCCTATCCAGCTCCGAGCACGGCGAAGGGCCCCCGTCCGGAGATCGGACGGGGGCCCTTCGACCGTGTGTGGCGAAGCGGGGGATCAGTGGTGGCCGTGGCCGCTCGTGATCTCCTTGTACTCCTCGACGCTGGGCTTGAGGATCTGGTTGTCCTCGCCGTAGTAGCCCTTGCTCAGCTTGGCCCGCAGCTTCTCGCGACGCGTGATCTTGCGGGTGACGCCGTTCTCGTCGACCGCGGGACCGATCTCGGCCGGCTTGTACTGCTCGTGCGCCGTGAGCGTGTGCAGCTGCTCCTGGCTGAGCGGCTCGTGGACCTCGATGAACTCACCGTGCGGCAGGCGCTTGATGATGCCGGTCTCGCGACCGTGCAGGATCTTGTCCCTGTCGCGGCGCTGGAGGCCGAGGCAGATGCGCTTGGTGACGATGAACGCGAGGACCGGCGCCACGAAGAACGCGATCCGGACGAACCAGGTGATGGCGTTGATCGACAGGTGGAAGTGGGTCGCCCAGAGGTCGTTTCCACCACCGATCAGCAGAACCATGTACCAGGTGATCCACGCGACGCCGAAGGCCGTACGGGTCGGGGCGTTGCGCGGGCGGTCCAGGATGTGGTGCTCGCGCTTGTCGCCGGTGACCCAGGACTCGATGAACGGGTAGACCGCGATCGCGACCAGGACCAGCGGGAAGATCACCAGCGGGATGAACACACCCAGGACGAGCGTGTGACCCCAGAAGTTGATCTCCCAGCCCGGCATCACACGGATCAGGCCCTCGGAGAAGCCCATGTACCAGTCGGGCTGGGCGCCGGTCGACACCTGGTCCGGACGGTAGGGACCCATCGTCCAGATCGGGTTGATCGTGGCGATCGCCGAGATGATCGCGATGACACCGAAGACCAGGAAGAAGAAGCCTCCGGCCTTGGCCATGTACACGGGCAGCAGCGGCATGCCGACGACGTTGTTGTTCGTCTTTCCGGGGCCCGCGAACTGCGTGTGCTTGTGGTAGAAGACCAGGATCAGGTGCGCCACCACGAGGCCGAGCATGATGCCGGGCAGCAGCAGCACGTGCACCGAGTAGAACCGGGCCACGAAGTCGCCGCCGGGGAACTCCCCGCCGAAGAGGAAGAACGACAGGTACGTGCCGACGATCGGCACGGACAGGACCGCGCCCTCCATGAAGCGGACACCGGTGCCGGAGAGCAGGTCGTCCGGGAGCGAGTAACCGGTGAAGCCGGTGAACATGCCGAGGACGAACAGCAGGAAGCCGAACAGCCAGTTGACCTCACGCGGCTTGCGGAACGCGCCGGTGAAGAACACGCGCATCATGTGCACGAACATGCCGGCGAGGAAGACCAACGCGGCCCAGTGGTGGATCTGCCGGATCAGCAGACCACCGCGCACCTCGAACGAGATGTGCATGGTCGAGTTGAACGCCTCGGACATCAGCTGGCCCTGCAGCGGGACGTACGGGCCGTGGTACTCCACCTCGTTCATCGACGGGTGGAAGAACAACGTCAGGTACACACCCGTGAGGATGATGATGATGAAGCTGTAGAGGCAGACCTCACCCAACATGAACGACCAGTGGTCGGGGAAGATCTTGCGCATGTTGGCCTTGGCCAGGGAGTAGATCCCGAGCCGGCCGTCGGCCCAGTCGGCGACGCGCTCGCCGGCCGGTGCCTTCCCGCGCTTGTCGCGCGAATCGGTGGTGGTTGCAGTGCTCATCCGCGCTCCCAGAAGGCAGGACCGACGGGCTCTTCGAAGTCGCTCAGGGCTTCGAGGTAGCCGTCTTCGCCGACCGTGATCCGCAGCTGCGGCAGGGCGTGACCCGCGGGACCGAAGATCACCTGGCCCGCGTCGGCGAGGTCGAAGGTGGACTGGTGGCAGGGGCAGAGCACGTGGTGCGTCTGCTGCTCGTACAGGGAGATCGGGCAACCGACGTGGGTGCAGATCTTCGAGTAGGCCAGGATGCCCTCGTGACCCCACTCCAGTGACTTCTTGGACTTGATGTTGTCCGGCTGGATCCGGACGATCATCAGCGCGTCCTTGGCGATGTTCTTCTGGAAGTCGTGGTCGTGCTCGTCGAGGCCGGCCGGCATGGCGAAGGTCAGCGACCCGACCGCGACGTCCGAGGGACGCAGCGGCTCGCCCGTGTTCATGTTGACGAGCTTCTTGCCCTTGGCCCAGGTGGTGTGCCGCAGCTTGGTGCCGGGCAGCGGACCGAGGTCGCGCAGCAGGACGACACCGGAGAGCGGGACCATCGCCATCGCGCCGAGCATCGTGTTGCGCACCAGCTTGCGGCGGCCGATGCCCGACTCGGCGGCACCCTGCTTGAAGTCCGCGTGGACCTTCGCGCGGACCTCGGGAGAGGCCTCGATCGGGTGACGCTCGTCGGCGACCTCCACATCGGACATCAGGGTGCGGGCCCAGTGGACCGCGCCCGCGCCGATGCAGAACAGGGCCAGGCCCAGGGTGCCGCCCAGCGCGAAGTTCAGCGCGCTGATGTGCCCGATCGGCCAGACGTAGATCGACCGGTCGACGGGGATCGCGACATACGAGGCGATGAACGCGATGGTGGACAGCATCGACACCGTGAACAGCAGGGCGACCGTGCGCTCGGACCGCTTGGCGGCCCGCTCGTCGATGTCCTGGATCCGGTGCTCGTGGGGCGGGAGGCCGGGGTCCGCGAAGGGGTTCTCCTCGTCCGCGACCTTCACCGCGCCGTGCGCGTCGCCCTGCTCAGCAGGCAGGTTCTCTTCTGGAATGTCTTGGCTACTCATGACTTCTTGGCCTTTGCGGTCCGAGCGGCGACCCACACGGCGACAGCGATCAGCGTGCCGAGACCGAAGACCCAGCCGAACAGGCCCTCGCTGACGGGACCGAGTCCGCCGAGGCTGAGGCCACCGGGCTCCACGGTGTCATCGCTGTTGACCGCTTCGAGGTACGCGATGATGTCCTTCTTGTTCTCCTCCGACAGCGTGGTGTCGGGGAAGGACGGCATGTTCTGCGGGCCGGTCTGCATGGCCTCGTAGATGTGCTTCGGGTCGACACCCTCAAGGCTCGGCGCGTACTTGCCCTCGGACAGCGCACCGCCCTTGCCGGTGAAGTTGTGGCACTGAGCGCAGTTCGTCCGGAACAGCTCGCCGCCCTCGGCGATGTCCGCGCCCTCGGGGTTGTACGCGTTCTCGGTCGGGATCTCGGGACCGGCGCCCAGCGAGGCGATGTACGCCGCGAGCTGGTCGATCTCGGCCTGCGAGTAGATGTTCTTCTTCTTCGGGACCTGCGCGCCGGGCTGCTGCGCCGGCATACGGCCCGTGCCGACCTGGAAGTCGACGGCAGCCGCGCCCACGCCCACCAGGCTCGGCCCGTCGGAGGTGCCCTCGCCGCCCTTGCCGTGGCAGCTGGCGCAGCCCACCAAGTAGAGCTTCTTGCCCTCCTCGATGGTGAGGGTCTGGGCGGTTTCATCGGCCTGCGCCTTGTCCGCGGGCGCGAAGGCGGTGTACAGCCCCCCGGTGGCCGCCAGCGCGATGAGTAGGACGACGACCGCCGCCAGCGGATGGCGTCGTCGTACGGAGAGCTTTTTCACGGATTACCCCGGTGTCAGGATCTTCTGCGTCGGTGCTTCTGGAAGGGTCGTTCTCGGGATCGAGGCGGGCGTACGGTCCGCCCGGCTCGTCCGCCCGATTACTTGATCATGTAGATCGTGGCGAAGAGGCCGATCCAGACGACATCGACGAAGTGCCAGTAGTAGGACACGACGATGGCCGCGGTCGCCTGCTCGTGGGTGAACCTCTTGGCCGCGTAGGTGCGCCCGAGGACCAGCAGGAAGGCGATGAGGCCGCCCGTCACGTGCAGGCCGTGGAAGCCGGTGGTCAGGTAGAAGACCGAGCCGTACGGGTCGGACGAGAGCGACAGGCCCTCGTGCTTGACCAGCTCGGTGTACTCGAAGACCTGACCGCCGATGAAGATCGCACCCATCACGAACGTGACGATGAACCACATCCTGAGCTTCTTCACGTCCCCGCGCTCGGCGGCGAACACGCCGAGCTGGCAGGTCAGGGAGGAGAGCACCAGGATCGTGGTGTTGGTCGCCGAGAACGGGAAGTTCAGGGTGTCGGCCTTCTCGGCCCAGAACGTCGGACCAGTCACCGATCGCAGGGTGAAGTACATCGCGAAGAGGGCCGCGAAGAACATCAGCTCGGAACTCAGCCAGATGATGGTTCCGACGCTGGTGAGGTTCGGCCGGTTGACCGACGGGTGCGCGTGCCCGGTATCTACTGTCGTTGCTGTCGCCACGACCGACATTATGTCGGTCGCTTATCCCGCCCTCACTCCGGGGGGTGCCGTTCGGAGTGTTGCTCCCTTCCGTACCGGTGCTGACGTGGGGTTCAAGGGAGTAGCATCCGCGCATCGGTCCCTGTCCGTACGACGTCTGAATCTTCTGCGTAACGGAGGAACAATGCGCCCGACCGCCACGGTGCTGGTGTACAGCGACGACTCCAACACCCGTGAACAAGTACGGCTGGCGACCGGCCGGCGCCCCGCCCCGGACGTTCCGTTCGTGGAGTTCCTCGAGTGCGCGACCCCCGCGGCCGTAGTGAAGGAGCTGGACAAGGGCGGTATCGATGTCTGCGTCCTCGACGGTGAGGCCGTGCCCATGGGGGGCATGGGCCTGTGCCGCCAGATCAAGGACGAGGTCTTCGAGTGCCCGCCGGTGCTGCTGCTGATCGGCCGGCCGCAGGACGCGTGGCTGGCGACGTGGAGCCGCGCGGACGGTGCGGTGACGCTGCCGGTGGACCCGGTGGAGTTCGCGTCGGCGCTGGCGTCCCTGCTGCGCCGGAAGCGGGCGCTGAGCGCCTAGGCCGTACTCGCCCGCGCCCCTGAGGGGGCGCGGCCCTTCCCTCACGCCGATTCGGGGCGCAGGCGGGCCTGGATCTCGGAGCGGGGGGCCTGCTTGGTGCCGGCCGTGAGGGCGCTGCCCTCGCGCCACTTCTGCCAGTCGAGGTTCCAGTCGCCGAAGCCGTTGCCGAAGGGGGCCATCATGTCGCCGGCGGAGTTGACGACCTTGACTATGTCGCCCTCGTTGATCGTGTCGTAGAACCACTCGGCGTTGTCGCTGCTCATGCCGGTGCAGCCGTGGCTGACGTTGGCGTAGCCCTGGGAGCCGGTGGACCAGGGGGCGGCGTGGACGTACTCGCCGCTGTTGGTGACCCTGACGGAGTTGTGGACGACCAGGTCGTAGAAGTCCGAGGCACCTATGCTGGCACTGGTCATACGTACGGTGCCTTCCTTGGCCAGGACGACCTTGACGCCGTTGCGGGTGTCGTAGCCGGGCATCCCCGTGGTGACCGGTATCTCCTTGATGACCTTGTCGTTCTTGTAGACGGTCATCCGGTGCGCGGCGGCGTCCGTGACAGCGACGATCTTGTCGCCGGTGGTGAGCGTCAGGGGCTCGGCCTTGCCGCCCCAGAGACGGTCACCGATCTTTATGCCCTCCAGGTTGCTGCGGACCTTGATGGTGGCGCCCGCGGGCCAGTACTCCTTGGGGCGGTAGTGGAGCTTCTTGTCGTCCACCCAGTGCCAGGCGCCCTCCGCGGCGGGCATGGACTCCACCTTGAGCGCGCGTTCGACGACTGCCCTGGCCGCCTTGTCCTTGACGGCCCTGCTGAGTTCGGCGGTGACGGGCTGGCCGACTCCGTACTTGCCGCCCTTGGGGCCGAAGGTGACGGTCAGGCGCTTCTTCGCGAGCGGCCGACCGGTGTCGAAGGACCGCTCCTCGCGGCCGGGGGCTCCGTCGTCGTCCTCGGTGCTCACCCGGACCGTGTAGCGGGCGTTGGCGGCGAGCGGTGAGGTGGAGTGCCAGCGGCTGCCGTCGGCGGAGAGTTCGCCCGCCACATAGCGTCCTGCGGCGTCCACGGCGGTGACGTCGGTGAGGCGTGCGTCGTCCTCGGCGGTGACTTCCAGGGGCTTGTCCGGGTCGGCCTTCTCGCCGTCGCCGGAGGGGGTGTTGAAGGAGACCTGGTCGGCCGCGTCGTACGGCTTGCCCGAGAGCGGGTGCCCGCCGGAACCGCAGGCGGTGACGCCCGCTCCCAGCGAGACGACCAGCAGGGTGCAGCTGACGACCGTGCGGTTTCGCGGTGTAGTGCTCATGGCTTCAACGTAGGAACGGCCGTCGGGCGCGGCGCGCCGAGTGGGCCGAGTGAGGGACACGCGATGCGGCAAACGAGGGAAGCCCGGACCTCCTGTGGGAGTGTCCGGGCTTCCGCCGCTCAGCGCGTGTTACTGGTTCTGGTTCTCTCCGCGGTAGTACTCGAAGACCCAGCCCCACAGGCCGACCAGGATGACCGGCAGGGAGAAGTACAGCAGCCACCAGCCGAAGACGACGCCCAGGAAGGCGAGCGCGCCACCGATGCCGAGGGAGAGCGGCTGCCAGCTGTGCGGGCTGAAGAAGCCCAGCTCGCCCGCGTCGTCCGCGACGTCGGCCTCCTTGTCGTCCTGCGCGCCCACGTCGACCCGCCGGGCCGTGAAGGCCAGGTAGTAGCCGACCATGATGCACAGGCCGAAGGCCAGGAAGAGCGCCGTGGTACCGGCCGGCTCCTTCGACCACACGCCATAGACGATCGCCATGGCGAGGACGAAGACGCTCAGCCAGATGAACATCTTGCCCTGGATCTTCACTTGCCGGCCTCCTTGCCGCTGCCGCTGCCCGCGAGCTCGTTGGCGCGGGGAGCGCCGTGCGCGAGCTGCTCGAGCGCGGCGATCTCCGGGTGGTGCAGGTCGAACGCCGGGGATTCGCTGCGGATCCGCGGCAGGGTGAGGAAGTTGTGCCGCGGCGGCGGGCAGGAGGTCGCCCACTCCAGGGAACGGCCGTAGCCCCACGGGTCGTCGACGCCGACGGGCTTGCCGTACTTGGCGGTCTTCCACACGTTGTAGAGGAACGGCAGGATCGACAGGCCGAGCACGAAGGAGCTGATCGTCGAGATCGTGTTCAGGGCGGTGAAGCCGTCGGCCGCCAGGTAGTCGGCGTAACGACGCGGCATGCCCTCGGCGCCCAGCCAGTGCTGGACGAGGAACGTGCCGTGGAAGCCGATGAACAGCGTCCAGAACGTGATCTTGCCGAGGCGCTCGTCGAGCATCTTGCCCGTCCACTTCGGCCACCAGAAGTGGAAGCCGGAGAACATCGCGAAGACGACGGTGCCGAACACCACGTAGTGGAAGTGCGCCACGACGAAGTACGAGTCGGAGACGTGGAAGTCCATCGGGGGCGAGGCCAGGATGACACCGGTCAGACCACCGAAGGTGAAGGTGATCAGGAAGCCGGTCGCCCAGAGCATCGGGGTCTCGAAGGACAGCGAGCCCTTCCACATCGTTCCGATCCAGTTGAAGAACTTCACGCCGGTCGGTACGGCGATGAGGAACGTCATGAAGGAGAAGAACGGGAGGAGCACGCCACCGGTGACGTACATGTGGTGCGCCCACACCGTGACGGAGAGGCCGGCGATCGCGATGGTCGCGCCGATCAGGCCCATGTAGCCGAACATCGGCTTGCGGGAGAAGACCGGGATGACCTCGGAGATGATGCCGAAGAACGGCAGGGCGATGATGTACACCTCTGGGTGGCCGAAGAACCAGAAGAGGTGCTGCCAGAGCAGTGCGCCGCCGTTGGCCGCGTCGAAGACGTGGGCCCCGAACTTGCGGTCCGCCTCCAGGGCGAACAGCGCGGCCGCGAGGACCGGGAAGGCGAGCAGGACCAGGACACCGGTCAGCAGCACGTTCCAGGTGAAGATCGGCATGCGGAACATGGTCATGCCCGGTGCGCGCATGCAGATGATCGTGGTGATGAAGTTGACCGAGCCGAGGATCGTGCCGAAGCCGGAGAAGGCCAGACCCATGATCCACATGTCGGCGCCGACACCCGGACTGCGGACCGCGTCCGACAGCGGGGAGTAGGCGAACCAGCCGAAGTCGGCCGCACCCTGCGGGGTGAGGAAGCCGGCCACCGCGATCAGCGAGCCGAAGAGGTACAGCCAGTACGCGAACATGTTCAGCCGCGGGAACGCCACGTCGGGCGCGCCGATCTGCAGCGGCATGATCCAGTTGGCGAATCCGGCGAACAGCGGCGTCGCGAACATCAGCAGCATGATCGTGCCGTGCATCGTGAACGCCTGGTTGAACTGCTCGTTCGACATGATCTGCGTGCCCGGACGGGCCAGCTCGGCGCGCATGAGGAGCGCCATGACGCCGCCGATGCAGAAGAACGCGAACGACGTGACCAGGTAGAGCGTGCCGATCGTCTTGTGGTCGGTGGTCGTCAGCCACTTGACGACGACCTCACCGCGGCGCTGGCGCCGGACGGGCAGCTCGTCCTCGTAGTGGGACCCCGCCGCCGCGGCACCCTGAGGTTCGTTGAGGATGCTCACAGTACGTTCGTCTCCCGGTTCTTCTCGTGCTTCGTCTGCTCAATACCGGCCGGGACGTAACCGGTCTGGCCCTGCTCCGCGAGCTCCTTGAGGTGCTGCTCGTAGCGCTCGGGGGAGACGACCTTGACGTTGAAGAGCATCCGCGAGTGGTCCACACCGCACAGCTCGGCGCACTTGCCCAGGAAGGTGCCCTCCTGGTTGGGGGTCACCTGGAAGGCGTTGGTGTGGCCCGGGATGACGTCCTGCTTCATCAGGAACGGCACCACCCAGAAGGAGTGGATGACGTCACGCGAGGTGAGGACGAAGCGGACCGTCTTGCCCTTGGGGAGCCAGAGGGTCGGGCCGGGGTTGCCGGTCTGCGGGTTCTTGTCACCGGGGATACCGCAGGTGTAGACGCCGCCGGCGTTGGCCGGGAAGTCCTTCTTGTACCGCTCCGGGATCGCGGCGAGGTTGGCGTCCTTGGCCGCGTCGCCGGTGGAGCCGTCGACGTTCTCGATGTAGTTGAAGCACCAGCTCCACTGGAAGCCGACCACGTTGACCGTGACGTCGGGCTTCTTGGACGTGTCGAGGAGCTTCGACTCGTCGCGGGCGGTGAAGTAGAACAGCACCGAGACGATGATCAGCGGAACGACCGTGTACAGCGCCTCGATGGGCATGTTGTACCGGGTCTGTGGGGGAACCTCGACCTTGGTGCGGCTGCGCCGGTGGAAGAAAGCACTCCACAGGATCAGGCCCCAGACCAGTACGCCCGTGGCGAGCGCGGCCGCCCAGGAACCCTGCCACAGGGAGAGGATCCGCGGAGCCTCTTCCGTGGTCGGGGTGGGCATACCAAGGCGAGGGAAGTCCTTGTATGTGCAACCGGTGGCGGTCGCCAGGACCAGGCCCGCAGTCAGTGCCTGCAGCAGCTTCCGCCGCATCGGGCGCCGCGGCGAGCGGTCGGAGCCGTTGGGACTCACGTAGCGCCTTCCCGAGAGTCTCGCCCGCGCAGGTCAGGCTGCGGCCTTCTCGCTGGTCGGTCGCCGCCCTGCGGCGGGCAGGGGTTTGGATGTTTATGCGGACCAAACCCTACTGGACGCGATTTGGGGTCGCGCGGGGAGGGGGGCCCAACTCGCCGGGGGTCACTTGGAGCGGCTACCTGGGGGTGTCGGGTGCGCCTAATAGCTCGGCAGTTCGGAGGTTTTGGCGGGTGCACGAGAATTGTGGTTGTTCGCGCAGTTCCCCGCGCCCCCATTTCACTCGCCCCGAGGCTTTAGCGTTGACCTGTGGCGTACTTCGACTCTGCTTCCTCCGCTCCCCTCCATCCCGTGGCCCGGCAGGCGCTGTTGGCCTCCCTGGACGAGGGGTGGGCCGATCCCGCCCGGCTGTACCGGGAGGGGCGGCGGGCGCGGATGCTGCTGGACGCCGCCCGTGAGGCGGCCGCCGAGGCCGTGGGGTGCCGGGCGGACGAGCTGGTCTTCACCTCGTCCGGGACGCGCGCGGTGCACTCCGGGGTCGCGGGGGTGCTGGCGGGGCGTAGGCGCGTGGGACGACACCTGATCGTGTCGTCCGTCGAACACTCTTCGGTGCTGCACGCGGCGGAGGTCCACGAGACCGCGGGCGGGACGGTCACCCGGGTGGTGGTGGATCGGTCGGGGGCGGTGTCCGCGTCCACGTTCGCCGAGTCCCTGCGCCCCGACACCGCGCTGGCCTGTCTGCAGTCCGCCAACCACGAGGTGGGGACGGAGCAGCCGGTGGCCGAGGTGGCGGCGGTGTGCCGGGAGGCGGGGGTGCCGCTGCTGGTGGACGCCGCACAGTCGCTGGGGTGGGGCCGTGTCGACGGGGACTGGTCGGTCCTGACCGGGAGCGCCCACAAGTGGGGCGGCCCGTCCGGGGTGGGGCTGCTCGTCGTGCGCAAGGGGGTGCGGTTCGCGGCCCAAGGGCCCGCGGACGAGCGGGAGTCGGGCCGGGCCGCCGGGTTCGAGAACATCCCGGCGATCGTGGCGGCGGCCGCCTCGCTGCGGGCGGTGCGGGCGGAGGCCGAGGCGGAGTCCGTACGGCTGCGGGAGTTGACGGAGCGGATCCGGACGCGGGTGCCGGCGCTGGTGCCGGACGTGGAGGTGGTCGGGCATCCGGAGCGGAGGCTGCCCGGTGTCGTCACCTTCTCCTGTCTCTATGTCGACGGGGAGACATTGCTGCACGAGCTGGACCGCGAGGGATTCTCCGTGTCGTCCGGGTCCTCCTGCACGAGCAGCACGCTGACGCCGAGCCATGTGCTGCGCGCCATGGGGGTCCTGAGCGAGGGCAACGTACGGGTGTCGCTGCCGCCGGGCACCGCGGAGGAGGACGTCGAGCGGTTCCTTGCGGTGCTGCCGGGGGCGGTCGAGGCGGTGCGGGAGAAGCTGGGCGCGCCCACCCCGGCCGCCGTGGTGCGCGAGGACGCCCTCGTCGTGGACGCCCTCGGCAAGCGGTGCCCCGTCCCCGTCATCGAGCTGGCGAAGGTGATCACGGACGTCCCCGTCGGCGGCACCGTCCGCGTCCTCTCCGACGACGAGGCGGCCCGTCTGGACATCCCGGCGTGGTGCGAGATGCGGGGCCAGGAGTATGTCGGAGAGGAAGCGGCGGAGCGGGGCTCGGCCTACGTGGTGCGCAGGGTGGCGTGAGCCGTCAGGGGGTTGGCCGGGCCGTCAGGCGAGGTGGGCCTTGACCTCGGCGGCGGCCTCGTCGCCGTACGCCTTGGTGAACCGCTCCATGAAGTGGCCGCGGCGCAGCTGGTACTCCTGGGTGCCCACGGTCTCGATGACCAGCGTGGCGAGCATGCAGCCGACCTGGGCCGCGCGCTCCAGGGAGACGCCCCAGGCGAGCCCGGAGAGGAAGCCGGCACGGAAGGCGTCGCCGACGCCGGTGGGGTCGGCCTTGCGCTCCTCGTCCGGGCAGCCGACCTCGATCGGGTCGTGGCCGACGCGCTCGATGCGGACGCCCCGCGCGCCGAGGGTGGTCACCCGGTGGCCGACGCGGTCGAGGATCTCCGCGTCCGACCAGCCGGTCTTGGACTCGATGAGGCCCTTCTCGTACTCGTTGGAGAAGAGGTAGGTCGCGCCGTCCAGCAGTATCCGGATCTCCTCGCCCTCCATGCGGGCGATCTGCTGGGAGAAGTCGGCGGCGAAGGGGATGCCGCGCGAGCGGCACTCCTCGGTGTGGCGGAGCATCGCCTCCGGGTCGTCGGCGCCGATGAGGACCAGGTCGAGGCCGTCGACGCGGTCGGCGACGGTCTTCAGCTCGATGAGGCGGGCCTCGCTCATGGCACCGGTGTAGAAGGAGCCGATCTGGTTGTGGTCGGCGTCGGTGGTGCAGACGAAGCGGGCGGTGTGCAGCGTCTCGGAGATACGCACGGAGGCCGTGTCGACGCCGTGCCGGTCGAGCCAGGCGCGGTACTCGTCGAAGTCGGAGCCGGCCGCGCCGACCAGGATCGGGCGGGTGCCGAGCTGTCCCATGCCGAACGCGATGTTCGCGCCGACACCGCCCCGGCGGACGTCGAGCTGGTCGACGAGGAAGGAGAGGGAGACCGTGTGCAGCTGGTCCGCGACGAACTGGTCGGCGAAGCGGCCCGGGAAGGTCATCAGATGGTCGGTGGCGATGGAGCCGGAGACTGCGATACGCACGGCGAGGACACACTCCTGCGAAGGGAGAGGGGATTGACAGTTCACGCTACCGGGTCGCCGGGGCCGTCAGAAGCAGGCAGAACTACCCGATAGTAGGTCTTTCTTCGTGGGGTTCCCGGTGCGTACGGTGCCGATATGACGAACCCGAAGATCCACGGCACCGTCCCGTTCGACCCGGACGGCGGCCTCGCGGCGCTGCGCGGCGACTGCGCCCGGATGGCTCCGCACTGGGCGGCCCCCGCGAAGGTCATTACGGCTCCGGTGCCCCCTTCGCTCATCCACGGGGTGTCGGTTCCCGCGGCCTCGGCGCGGCTGGTGGACGCGATGTCGGACTACGGCGACTGAGGGGTCCGCCGCGCGTCCGCTCGGCGGACAGGGAACCGTCGGCTCCTCCGCCGCGTCCCATCGCTGTCCCCCGTATAGGGGAGGCGGTGTACGACCAGCCGAAGGAGCGATGCGGTGAACGCCGAGCGACCCGACCACCCCGAGAACCCGGACGAGGGCACCCGGCCCGACACGACCGAGGAGATCAGGGCTGCCGGGGACCGGGCCGAGGGGGTCGAGAAGACCGACCCGGCACAGGCCGAGGAGGCCCCCGCCACGGGTCCCGGTGACGACGAGGCGCGCGCCCGTTCGGCCGGTCCCGCGGACGAGGACGGCGACGAGCGGCCCGGACCCGCGAAGGTCGTGGACGACGGCGGTGACGACCGGGGCGGTCCGGACGAGGGCGACGAGGCGCGGGAGGCCCGAACGGCCGACGAGTCCGAGGTCGCCGAGGTCGGGCGGGGCGATGTCGGGCAGGCCGAGGCCCCCGACGTCGAGGACGCACCGCGGGCGGCGCGGCGGCGGTCCCGCGTGGTCGTGGCCTCCGTGGCCGCTGCGGTGCTGCTCGTCGGCGGTGGTGGGGCGTTCCTCGCGGCGACCACGTCCGGCGGGTCCGGCGATGGCTCCGGGCGCTCGGCCGGGTCCGACGGTACTCCTCCGCCGCTGGCGCTCGACGGATACGGCGGCGGCGGTTCGAACGGCATCGCCCCTGGTGAACCCGACCCCAACGGGGTGACGTACCGGGCCGACGGCAAGCTGCCCGACGGCCCGGACTCGGCCCCCGTGTACCGGGCCGAGGGGCAGGTCACGGCCGCCGAGGTGGCGCGGCTCGCCAAGGCGCTGGGCGTCGAGGGTGGGCCGAGGGCCGAGGGCGAGAGCTGGCGGGTCGGCACCACGCGCGACGGATCGGGCCCCACCCTGCACGTCGGCAGGCAGGCGCCGGGCGCGTGGACGTTCAGCCGGTTCACACCGGGCACCGACAACTGCCAGAAGGTCGACGTCTGCACCGCCGTGCCCCCGGCCGGCGACACCGACCCGGTGAGCGAGGCGGCGGCACGGAAGGCGGCGACACCGATCCTCAAGGCCGTCGGCCAGGACGACGCCAAGCTCGACGTCTCCCAGCTCCTCGGCACCGTCCGCGTGGTGAACGCCGATCCCGAGGTCGGCGGGCTGCCCACGTACGGCTGGGCGACCAACCTCCAGGTCGGCGCCGACGGCACGGTGGTCGGCGGCAGCGGCAATGTGAAGGCGCCCGTGAAGGGCGACACGTACCCGGTGGTCGACGCGGAGCGGGCGCTGAAGCTGCTGAACGACTCGGGGCAGGGCGTCGGCCCCGCCCGCGAGGACGTCACGCCGTCGCCGTCGATGCCGCGGACCCCGCCGGTGCGGGTCGAGGACGCGGTGTTCGGGCTTGCCTCCCACCAGGTCGGCGGCCGGCCGGCGCTGGTGCCGTCCTGGCTGTTCGAGGTGCGGCCGCGGAAGGCCGCGGCCGGCTTCACGGTGACGCATCCGGCTGTCGACCCGAAGTACCTGACCCCCTCCGAGCCGGAGGGGGAGCCGACCGAGGGGCCCGAGGACCCGAACGTCCCCGGTGACCGGCCGCCGGCCGACCCCGCGTCACGGAACGTCCCGGTGCAGGGCTACACCGCCGACGGCAGGGAGCTGACCGTCAGCTTCTGGGGCGGGGTGTGCAGCGAGTACACGGCCACCGCGACCGAGAAGTCGGGCGAGGTGACGGTCACCGTGACCGGCACCTCCCAGCCCGGCCGGGTCTGCGTCATGATCGCCAAGGCGATGGAGCGCACCGTGCGACTGGACGGGCCACTGGGCGACCGCGAGGTGGTCGGGCCGGACGGCGAGGAGATCCCCGAGGGCGGGATCCGGGAGATGCAGCCGCAGTAGGGCCGGCCGCGAGCCGCGAACGGACGAAGGCGGCGTCCCCGTCGGTGGGGGACGCCGCCTTCGTCGTGCTCAGCGCGCGCCGTACGGCGTGCGGGCGGGCTCAGCTGAAGGAGTCGCCGCAGGCGCAGGAGCCGGTCGCGTTCGGGTTGTCGATGGTGAAGCCCTGCTTCTCGATGGTGTCGACGAAGTCGATGGTGGCGCCGCCGAGGTAGGGGGCGCTCATGCGGTCGGTGGTGACCTTCACACCGTCGAAGTCCTTGACGACGTCACCGTCGAGCGAACGCTCGTCGAAGAAGAGCTGGTAGCGCAGGCCGGAGCAGCCGCCGGGCTGGACGGCGACGCGCAGCGACAGGTCGTCACGGCCTTCCTGGTCGAGCAGGGCCTTGACCTTGGCCGCGGCGGCGTCGGTCAGGATGATGCCGTCGGTGACGGTGGTGGTCTCGTCCGATACGGACATCTACATCTCTCCCGGGTTGTACGGAGACTGCTTGCCGACGGGTGCAACCGCCGGGGTCCCGGATTCATTCCGTCCGGGGCGAGCGGATTTCCACCGCGTCCTTCTTCATGCTCGCACATGGCCCGCGCGTCGGGCACCGGCCACGGCGGGCCCGTCCGGTCCGGCCGCCGGGATTCATGTCACATCGACGCTATGGGCATCGTCAACGTGACGTGAAGCGGTTATGATAGATAGCGTCATTTCGACGAAAAGGCTAGCCCGCATGTCCCGTCGGCTCCCCTCGGGCCGGCGAGCCGCAGAACAGAAAGGGTGCGTGTCGTGACCACCGCCCAGACCCCGGAGCTCGACGTACAGCCGACGCCCCTCGCCCTGCTGCTGCTCGGCCGCGAGGCCGACCCGAGGAGCGAGCGTGGAGTCGACTGCCCCGGCGACCTCCCCTCTCCCTCCGACCCCGACCTGGTGGAGCGTGCCCGGGCGGCGAAGGCGAAGCTCGGCGACAAGGTCTTCGTGCTCGGCCACCACTACCAGCGCGACGAGGTCATCCAGTTCGCGGACGTCACGGGCGACTCCTTCAAGCTGGCCCGGGACGCGGCGGCGCGGCCCGAGGCCGAGTACATCGTCTTCTGCGGTGTGCACTTCATGGCCGAGTCGGCGGACATCCTGACCTCCGACGACCAGAAGGTGGTCCTGCCGGACCTCGCCGCCGGGTGCTCCATGGCCGACATGGCCACCGCCGAGCAGGTCGCCGAGTGCTGGGACGTGCTGACCGAGGCCGGGGTGGCCGAGCAGGTCGTGCCGGTGTCGTACATGAACTCCTCCGCCGACATCAAGGCGTTCACCGGCAAGCACGGCGGGCTCATCTGCACCTCGTCGAACGCGAAGCGGGCCCTGGACTGGGCCTTCGAGCAGGGCGAGAAGGTGCTGTTCCTGCCCGACCAGCACCTGGGCCGCAACACCGCGGTGCGGGACATGGGCATGTCTCTGGAGGACTGCGTCGTCTACAACCCGCACAAGCCGGGCGGCGGCGTCACGGTGGAGCAGCTGCGGGCCGCGAAGATGATCCTGTGGCGGGGCCACTGCTCGGTGCACGGCCGCTTCAGCCTGGACTCCGTGAACGACGTGCGGGCCCGCATACCCGGGGTCAACGTCCTCGTCCACCCCGAGTGCAAGCACGAGGTCGTGGCGGCGGCGGACTACGTCGGCTCCACCGAGTACATCATCAAGACTCTGGAGGCGGCCCCGGCCGGTTCCAAGTGGGCCATCGGCACCGAGCTGAACCTGGTACGGCGGCTGGCGAACCGTTTCGCGTCCGAGGACAAGGAGATCGTCTTCCTCGACAAGACGGTCTGCTTCTGCTCGACCATGAACCGCATCGACCTGCCCCACCTGGTGTGGACGCTGGAGTCGCTGGCGGAGGGCACCCTCGTCAACCGGATCGAGGTCGACAAGGAGACCGAGGCGTTCGCGAAGCTGGCGCTGGAGCGGATGCTGGCCCTGCCGTAGCCCGCACGGATGCCGGCGCCGGCGTGGCCCGCACGCGCCGCGCGCTCACCCCGAGACGGGCTTCCGCTCGGGGTGAGCCGGGTCCAGTGAGCAGAGGGTGCCGTCGGAGACCGCCACGACCAGCGCGCCGCGGTAGAGCATGGCCCGCTGCCGGGACGAGCCTATGAGGGCGGGCGCCGTGCGGGGCAGCGTCTCCCACAGCAGAGTGCCCCTGCTCTCGTCGAGGGCCGCGATCCGGCCGCTGGAACTCACCAGGTAGACGGTGCCCGTGCGCCGGTCGTGCACCGGGGTGCCCGGCTTCTCCAAGCTGGTCCTGGCCCGCCACAGCCGCTCGCCCGTCCGCGGCGAGACGGCGGTGACCCGGCCGCTGGACTCGGTGAACAGCACCTTCCCGCCGGCCATCGCCGGCCTTCCCTCGTACAGCTCGGGCAGTTTGACGGTGGTACGGGCACCGCTGTCCGGGTCGACGAGCACGAAGGACGTGAAGCCGCTGTCGACCGAGGTGTCGGGGGCCCGCTCCAGGGCCAGGGCCACCCGCCCGTCGTACTCCCCGAGGAGGGTGGCGTCGAGCGGGACCTTCAGCCGCCGGGCCGATCCGTCGGTCGTGTCCACCGCCACGAGCAGGGCGTGCCCGATCTGGGCCCGCGCCTCCCGGGTGTTCGGGACGCAGTACGCGTACAGGCGCGTGTCCGCCGTCGTGGTCTGCTCACAGTTGTGGCCCGCGGGGAACTCCACGGTCCAGCGCGCGGCACCGGAGCGCGGCGCCCGGGCCGTCGCCGTGCGTCCGCCGGCTTCGGAGGCGAGGACGAGGTCGCCGGTGAGGACGAGGGGAGGGGGAAGCTCGGTGTTGGTGACCTCACGGGTCCACCGCCTCTCGCCCGTCCCGGCGTCGAGGGCGAGGAGGTAGGAGGGACTCTGGACCGGCGCGTCGGAGCTCACCGACTGGTGCACCAGCACGATGCCGTCCCGGACGCCGAGGACCGACGAGTAGTACAACCTCCGCTCCGTGTCGGCCGGGGCGGTGTCCGCGCGCCACACCGTTCTGCCGGAGCGGCCGTCCACCCGGACCGGCAGGATCCCGTCGCCCCCGCAGTAGACGGCGTCCCCGCCGACCACGCACTCGGGGTCACTGCCCGACATGCCGTTGTCCGCCTCCAGCGGCTTGCGGGCCCCGGACGCCGCGGTCTCGTACACCGTCGTCTGCCAGGGTTTCCAGCCGCTCGGGGGCGCCACCCAGCGGGAGGTCGGGGACCGCTCGGGGGTCTTCGCCTCGCCGCTCTCCGCGAAGCCGGGCGCCAGCAGCAGATAGGCCGTCAGCGCGAGGGCCAGCACGCCGACGGTTCCGGCCGCGGCCAGCACGGGGCGGCGCCGGAACCGGCGGCCGGGACGGGTCACCGCGTGGACGTCCGCGGCCGGTGTCACGGTCGCCGGCTCCTCCGGGTCGCCCTCGGGCAGGACCGCCGCGAACGCCTCCGCCAGCTCGTCGAGGCCGGGGCGGTCGGCGGCGTCCTTGGCGAGGCACTGCTCCAGGATCGCGCGCAGGGCGAGCGGCACCTCGTCGAGGACGGGCGCGTCGTGGATCACCCGGTACGCCGTCAGATAGGGGCTGTCGGCGTCGAAGGGGCCTTTGCCGGTGAGGGTGTACACCAGCAGGCTGCCGAGGGAGAAGACGTCCGAGGCGGGGCCGACCGTGCGGGCGTCGGTGAGCTGCTCCGGGGACATGAAGGGCGGGGTGCCGATCATCTGGCCGGTCTCGGTCAGGGTGTGGTTCTCGGCGGCGCGGGAGATGCCGAAGTCGATGACGCGGGGGCCGTCCCCGGCGATCAGGACGTTCGCCGGTTTCAGGTCGCGGTGCACGACACCGGCGCGGTGGATCTCGCGGAGCGCCTCGACCAGGCCGAGGGCCAGGCGGCGCAGTTCGGTATCGCGCAGCGGGCCGCGGTCGCGGATCCGCTGGGCGAGCGAGGAGCCGGGCACGTACTGGGTGGCCATCCAGGGGCGCACGGCCTCCGGGTCGGCGTCCACGACGGACGCCGTGAAGGCCCCGCTGACCCTGCGCACGGCTTCGATCTCCTGCCGGAACCGGGTGCGGAAGACGGCGTCCTCGGCGTACTGGGCGTGCACCACCTTCACGGCGACGTCGCGCCCCGACCGGGTCCTCGCCCGGTAGACGACGCCCATGCCTCCGGTGCCGAGCCGGTCGACCAGCCGGTAGCCGCCGACCGATTTCGGGTCGTCGCTGTGCAGCGGCACGCCCGCATCCCTCCCCCGTGCGACCTGTGCAGGCCATGAAGGCCGTGAAGCTGTAAACCGTGCGGCCGTGAAGCCGTTGGGCCGTGAAGCCCGTGAAGCCCGTGAAGCCCGTGAAGCAGTCGAGCGTCAGGATACGTAATCCGGGGAAGCGCGACGGCCGGGCACCGGTACCTGTCGGTCCGGTGCCCGGCCGTGCCGGTCGCGGGGTGTCAGACCCCGGCGGTCTCCGTCCGCTCGGAGCGGGGCTCCGTCGCGGCGGACGCGGCGCCCGCGCGCTTCAGGGCCTTCTTCTTCGCCCGGCGTTCCTTGCGGATCTCGACCATCGTGTAGAGGGTCGGGACCAGCAGCAGGGTGAGCAGGGTCGAGGTGATCAGACCGCCGATCACCACCACGGCCAGCGGCTGCGCGATGAAGCCGCCCTCGCCGGTGATGCCCAGGGCCATGGGCAGCAGGGCGAAGATCGTCGCCAGGGCCGTCATCAGGATCGGGCGGAGGCGGTGGCGGCCGCCCTCGACGACCGCCTCGACGGTGCTGTAGCCCTGTCGCCGGTACTGGTTGATCAGGTCGATCAGCACGATCGCGTTGGTGACGACGATGCCGATCAGCATCAGCATGCCGATCATCGCCGGGACGCCCATCGGGGTGCCGGTGGCGACCAGCAGTCCGATGGCGCCGGTGGCGGCGAACGGGATGGAGACCAGCAGGATCAGCGGCTGCACCAGGGACCGGAAGGTCGCCACCAGCAGCATGAAGACGATGGCGATCGCCGCGAGCATCGCGAGGCCCAGCGAGGCGAACGCCTCGTCCTGGTCCTGGGAGACACCGCCGATGTCGGCGGTGGCGCCCGCGGGGAGCGTCAGTCCGTTCAGCTTGGCGGTGAGGTCCGCGCTGACCGCGCCCGTGTTGTCGCCCTTCGGCTTCGCGGTGATCGTGGCGGCCCGCTGGCCGTCGATCCGGGTCATGGAGACCGGGCCGTCCACCAGCTCGACGTCCGCGATGGCGCCGAGCTTCACCGGGCCGAGCCGCAGGTTCTTCAGCTCGTCCAAGGTGTCGGCGGGCTTCGCCGACTTGATGACGATGTCCCGCTCGGTGTCGTCGAGGATCGCCCGGCCGCTGGTCGTACCGCGGACGGCCTGGGCGACGGCGGCGCCGAGGGTCTGGTCGTCGAAGCCGGCCGCGGCCGCCTTGTCCGTGGCCCTGACCGAGATGCGGGGCACGCTCTGGGAGAGGTCGCTGGTGACGTCGCTGACGTTGTCCAGCGTCGCGACCGCGTCCCGGACCTGCTCGGACGCCTTGCGCAGGACGTCGGCGTCGGCGGCCTTCACGACCACGCTCAGGTCCTGGCTGCCGAAGGCGTCACCGACCGCGATGGTCGTCGTACCGATGCCGGACAGGTCCTTCAGACCGTCCTCGACGCGCTCCTGGACGTCCTCGGCGGTCGCCGAGTCCTCCAGCATCACGCTGTACGAGGCCTGGTTGGAGTCGGTGCCGCCGCCGAAGGCCGCCATGAAGCCGGAGGAGCCGATGGTGACCTGGTAGTCCTTGACGCCCTCGGTACCGGCGAGCAGCTTCTCGACCTTCTTCGTCTGCTCGTCCGTCGCGGCGAGGCTGGTGCCGGGCTTCAGCTCCTGCTTGATGCTGAGGACTTCCTGGTCGCCCGGGTCGAAGAAGTTGGTCTTCAGCAGCGGGGCCATGCCGAACGTGCCGAGCAGGACGACCACCGCGATGACCACGCTGGTGAGGCGGCGCCGGGTCGCGAAGCGCAGAACGGGCACGTAGAAGCGCTGGAGGCGGCTCTTCGCCTCCTTCTCCTCGGCCTTGCGGCGCGCCTCGTCGGCGTCCTCGGGCGTGCCCTTCGGGGCGCGCAGGAACCAGTACGACAGAACGGGCACGACCGTCAGCGAGACGAGGAGGGAGGCCAGCAGGGCCGCCGTCACCGTCAGGGAGAAGCTGCCGAACAGCTCGCCGACCATGCCGCCGGTGAGGCCGATCGGGAGGAACACGGCGACCGTCGTCAGCGTGGACGAGGTGACCGCGCCGGCGACCTCGCGGACCGCCTTGAGGATGGCCTCCTGGCGCTCCTCGCCGTAGCCGAGGTGGCGCTTGATGTTCTCCAGGACCACGATCGAGTCGTCGACGACGCGGCCGATGGCGATGGTGAGCGCGCCGAGGGTGAGCATGTTCAGGGAGAGGTCGCGGGTCCACAGGACGATCAGGGCGAGGACCACCGACAGCGGGATGGACACGGCCGTGACGAGGGTGGAGCGGACCGACGCGAGGAAGACCAGGATGACGAGGACCGCGAAGAGCAGACCGAGCGCGCCCTCGGTGGTCAGGCCCTCGATGGACTTGGAGACCGCCGGGCCCTGGTCGCTGACCACGGTGACGGTGGCGTCCGAGCCGAGGTCCCGGCGCATGTCCGCCAGCTTGCCCTCGACGGCCTCGGAGATGGCGACCGCGCTGCCGTCGCGGTCCATGGTGACCATGACCGCGAGGCTGGGCTCGCCGTTGGTGCGGGTGAGGGAGTCGGCCTTGGCCTCCTCCTCCTTGACGGTGGCGACGTCGGCGAGCCGTACGGGCTTCTTGCCGCCCTCGCGCCGCACCCGCAGGTCCTGGATCTGCTTCAGCGACGTGTAGCCGCCGCCGACCTGGACGGTGCGGTTGGCGCCGCCCTCGTCGAAGGAGCCCGCGGGCAGGGTGACGCCGCCGGCCTGGAGGGCCTGGGAGAGGGCCATCGTGGTGAGGCCCGCCTTCGCGAGCTTCGCGTCGTCGGGGGTGACGGTGACCTGGACGTCCCGTACGCCGTCGACGGTGACCTGGCCGACGCCGTCGATGTCCTCCAGGGTGGGGACGACCGTGCGGTCGATCCGGTCGGCGAGGGCCTGCTGGTCCTGGTCGGAGGTGACGGCGAGGACGACGGTCGGCATGTCGTCCGTCGAGCCGGCGATCACCTGCGGGTCCACGTCGTCCGGGAGCTGCGCGCGGACCCGGTTGACGGCCTGCTGGACGTCGGCGACGAGCTGGTCGGTGCCGGGGCCGTAGTCGAAGGACGCCATGATCAGGGCGTTGCCCTCGCTGGCGGTGGACGTGACGCCCGTGATGCCGTCGACGGCTTCGAGGCTGTCCTCGATGGGTTCGACGACCTGCTTCTCGACAACGTCCGGGGAGGCACCCTGGTACGGCGCGAGCACGGACACCATCGGCAGTTCGATGGTGGGCAGCAGCTGCTGTTTGAGCTGGGGTATCGCGATCGCCCCGAAGGCGAGCGCGATGATCGACACCAGACCGACGAGGGCCCGTTGCGCGAGGCTGAACCGAGACAGCCAGGACATGGGTGACCGGATCTCTCTTCTTGTGGCAGGAGCGGAGGACGAGCGCCGATGTGCGCTCACCCCACACCCTGGGCCATGGAGGAGCCCGATCCGTCGCTCCGCAGGTCCATTTCCTTATCCCGCGCATACTCCGGCCGCAGTAGTGCGGGTGGAGTTCACTCCACCCTTGGGCGTACCAGGCCCGACTCGTACGCGAAGACCACCAGCTGGGCCCGGTCGCGGGCGCCGAGCTTCGCCATGGCCCGGTTGACGTGCGTCTTCACGGTCAGCGGGCTCACCTCGAGGCGCTCGGCGATCTCGTCGTTGGACAGGCCCGCGGCGACATGGACGAGCACCTCGCGCTCCCGGCCGGTCAGGGTGCCGAGCCGTTCGGAGCGGGCGGTGTCGGTGTCGTCGTCCCCGTCGGGGTCGTCCGACTGCGCGAGGAAGCGGGCGATCAGACCCTTGGTCGCGGACGGCGAGAGCAGCGCGTCCCCGCCGGCGGCGACCCGGATGGCGTTCAGCAGCTCGTCCGGTTCGGCGCCCTTGCCGAGGAAGCCGGAGGCGCCGGCGCGCAGGGACTGCACGACGTAGTCGTCGACCTCGAAGGTGGTGAGGATGACGACCCTGACCTGGGCCAGCTCGGGATCGGCGCTGATCATCCGGGTGGCGGCCAGTCCGTCGGTGCCGGGCATGCGGATGTCCATCAGGACGACGTCGGCCCGCTCCTCCTTGGCCAGGCGCACCGCCTCCGCGCCGTCCGACGCCTCCCCCACGACCTCCATGTCCGGTTCCGAGTCCACGAGCACCCGGAAGGCGCTGCGCAGCAGGGCCTGGTCGTCGGCGAGCAGGACGCGGATGGTCATACGGGGTCCCCCGGTGCGGTGGTCAGGGTCGCGCGGGTGCTTCCGCGCGGGCCGTGCGGCTGGTGAGCGGCAGGATCGCATGGACGCGGAAGCCGCCTCCGTAGCGGGGGCCGGTGGTGAGGGTGCCGCCGAGGGCGGTGACGCGTTCGCGCATGCCGAGGAGGCCGTGCCCGCCGCCCGCGCCGCCGGAGTCCGGGCCGCCGGGGTTCCGGGCGCCGTCGTCGAGGACGGTGATCTCCACGTTCGGTCCCACGCGGACGACGCTGACCTCGGCCTTCGCCTGCGTCCCCGCGTGCTTCTGCACATTGGTGAGGGCTTCCTGGATGACGCGGTACGCGGCGAGGTCGACGGCGGCGGGGAGGGTGCTGCCCTCGTCGGCGCGGACCACGTCGACAGCGAGGCCCGCGCTGTGGAAGGTGCCGACGAGTTCGGCGAGCCGGGTCAGGCCGGGGGCGGGTTCGGTGGGGGCCTCGGGGTCGCCGGACTGGCGGAGCAGGCCGACCGTGGCGCGGAGTTCGCCCAGCGCGGAGCGGCTGGCCTCACGGACGTGGGCGAGGGCCTCCTTGGCCTGGTCGGGCCGCTTGTCCATGACGTGCGCGGCGACACCGGCCTGCACGTTGACCAGGGCGATGTGGTGGGCGACGACGTCGTGCAGGTCGCGGGCGATCCGCAGGCGCTCCTCGGCGACCCGGCGGCGGGCCTCCTCCTCGCGGGTGCGTTCGGCTCGTTCGGCGCGTTCCCTTATCGCCGCGACGAAGGCCCGGCGGCTGCGGACCGCGTCGCCGGCGGTGGCGGCCATGCCGGTCCAGGCGAAGATGCCGATGTTCTCCTGGTCGTACCAGGGGGCGGGGCCGACGAGCATGGCCGTGGCCGTCAGGACGGTCATCGTGAGGAGGCCGACGCGCCAGGTGGTGGGGCGGTCGGTGGTGGAGGCGACGGTGTAGAGGGCGATGACGGCGGCCATCGCGACGGGGGCGCGGGGGTCGCCGGTGAGGAGCTCGGTGAGGGCGAGCGCTGAGGTCGCCGCCAGGACGGGCAGGGGGGAGCGGCGGCGGGCGACGAGGGCCACGGCGGCGAGCACCATGAGGGTGACGCCGACGGCGTCGGGGGTGCGGGTGCCCCACTTGTCGGGGTGCTGGGCGTGGGGGTCGACGAAGGAGCCGGCGAGCATGCAGGTGAGGACGCCGAGTGCGAGGGCCGCGTCCAGCGCGAGGGGGTGCGCTGTCAGCCAGGTCCTGGTGCGCTGGAGGGTACTCACGGGGGATTACGGTACGGGCACCTTGCGGGGGGCGGTAGCCGTGGGGCGCCCTGGCCGGCCCTCCCCCAAGCTCTCGGCTTCGCTCGGAGCAGGGGAGACCCCCATCCAGGGGCTGCCGCCCCTTCGGCCCCTCCGGGGCGGCCTTCCGGCTCGGGGGGCGGGTCCGTCGGCGGGTGCGGGTCCGTGGGGGCTTGTCGCGCAGTTCCCCGCGCCCCTGGGAAGGGGGCTGCGCCCCTTCCCGCTGCGGCTAGCCCGGGATCAGGCCGTCGTCGCTCAGCATGTCCCGGACTTCTTCCAGGGTCGCGTCGGGGGACGGGAGGATCAGCTCGGAGGGTTCCAGGGCGTCGTCCGGGAGGGCGGTGCCCAGTTCCCTGACCTTGGACAGGAGGGCGTGGAGGGTGCGGCGGAAGCCGGGGCCGTCGCCGCTCTCCATCTCGGCCAGTAGCTCGTCGTCCAGCTTGTTCAGCTCGGCGAAGTGGCTGTCGGCCAGCTCCACCTGCCCCTCCCCCATGATCCGTACGATCATGTCGCCCTCCTCAGGCACGGGACTCACACGGGATGACTACTGCTTGTCGAAGCGGGGGGTGTCCTGGCGCTGGGACTGCTGCTGGGCGGAGCCCTGGCCGCCCTCGATGGCCTGCTGCCCGGACGTGCCGCCCGCCAGCTCCGCCTTCATGCGCTGGAGTTCCAGCTCGACGTCCGTACCACCGGAGAGGCGGTCCAGCTCGGCCTGGATGTCGTCCTTGTGCATCCCGGACGGGTCATCGAGGGCACCGGAGGCGAGCAGTTCGTCGATGGCGCCGGCGCGGGCCTGGAGCTGCGCCGTCTTGTCCTCGGCGCGCTGGATGGCGAGACCGACGTCGCCCATCTCCTCGGAGATGCCGGAGAAGGCCTCCCCGATGCGGGTCTGGGCCTGGGCGGCGGTGTAGGTCGCCTTGATCGTCTCCTTCTTCGTGCGGAAGGCGTCGACCTTGGCCTGGAGCCGCTGGGCGGCGAGGGTGAGCTTCTCCTCCTCGCCCTGGAGGGTGGAGTGCTGGGTCTCCAGGTCCGTCACCTGCTGCTGGAGCGCGGCACGCCGGGAGAGCGCCTCGCGGGCCAGGTCCTCACGGCCCAGCGCGAGCGCCTTGCGGCCCTGGTCCTCCAGCTTCGAGGACTGGGACTGGAGCTGGTTGAGCTGGAGTTCCAGACGCTTGCGGGACGTGGCCACGTCGGCCACACCGCGCCGCACCTTCTGGAGCAGCTCCAGCTGCTTCTGATACGAGTAATCGAGGGTCTCGCGCGGGTCCTCGGCCCGGTCAAGGGCCTTGTTCGCCTTCGCGCGGAAGATCATCCCCATACGCTTCATGACACCGCTCATGGGCTTCGCGCGCCCCCTTCTGACGGACTCCAGCTCACCGGTCTCTCGACAGAACCCACAGTACGGGCCCTGCATCCATTACCGCACTGTTCGGGGACGGATGCGCTCCTCCCCAAGGACGACTGTGGACGGCTCCGATCCGGCGTAAGGAGTAGGTGTCCCCCGGGGTCGTGTACGGACGGACCCCCGGAAAGCATCGGCTCCCCTACGGACGAATCTTCACCGCACTCCCCCGTTTCCGTCGCTCCGGTTCCCCGGTCCACTTTCGGTCCCGTTCTGTCCCCAGCACAGACGCCGGGTGTTGCCGGATCGTTCCCCACGGGACTGGGGTCCATGCCCCGGCACCCCGTACCCTTGGGTTTTGTGTTTCGTAGCCGCGCCAAGAGCGAGAAGGAAGCGGTCGCCGAGAAGGCGTCGGTGACCGACTCCAAGCAGACCCGTGACCCGCAGGCCCCCAAGGGGCGGCCCACTCCCAAGCGGAGTGAGGCCCAGTCCCAGCGTCGCAGCGTCGCCAACACGCCGACGTCACGCAAGGAGGCAGCCAAGCGTTCCCGTGACGAGCGGCGCGCCGCGCTGGAGAAGCAGCGCCAGGCGCTGGCCACCGGCGACGAGCGCTATCTGCCCGCGCGGGACAAGGGCCCGGTCCGCCGGTTCGCCCGCGACTACGTGGACTCGCGTTTCCACATCGCCGAGTTCTTCCTGCCGCTGGCCGTCCTCATCCTCGTGCTGAGCATGGTGCGGGTGCCGGCGCTGCAGAACATCGCGCTGCTGCTGTGGCTGTTCGTGATCATCCTGATCGTGGTCGACTCGATCGGCCTGGCGATCCGCCTGAAGAAGCAGCTGAACACCCGCTACCCCGACCAGAACAAGAGGGGCGTCGTCGCCTACGCCCTGATGCGCACCCTCCAGATGCGTCGCCTGAGGTTGCCGAAGCCGCAGGTCAAGCGCGGAGAGCGGCCCTGAGCACGACGGCTTTCTCCGGGGACGCCGCCGAGGCCTGGCTCAACCGGCTGGGGACGCTGCGTGAGGTCGTACGACAGGAGCTGGTGGCCCGCCAGGTCGACGAGCAGATAGCCGCCCGCTTCCCCGTGGGGCAGCGGCTGCGGGTGCTCGACGTCGGGATGGGGCAGGGCACACAGGCGCTGCGGCTGGCGCGGGCCGGGCACAAGGTGACCGGGATCGAGCGGGAGCCGCGGCTGATCTCCGTCGCGCGGGAGGCGCTGGCCGCGGAGCCCGAGGGCATCCGCGGCCGGATGCGCATCGTCGAGGGCGACGGCCGGGACACCGGTGTGCACTTCCTGCCGGGCGGCTTCGACGTGGTCCTCTGCCATGGCGTGCTGATGTACGTCGAGGAACCGGACGCCCTGCTGGCGGGGCTGGCCCGGATGCTGGCGCCCGGGGGGCTGCTGTCGCTGCTCGTGCGCAACGGCGACGCGCTCGCGATGCGGGCGGGGCTCGCCGGGGACTGGGCGGGGGCGCTCGCGGCGTTCGACACGACCGCGTACCGGAACCGGCTGGGCCTCGATGTGCGGGCGGACCGGCTGGACGCGCTGACGGACACGCTCGGAGGGATCGGGGCGCCGCTGCACGCGTGGTACGGGGTGCGGGTGTTCACGGATCTGGCGGCCGACGACGCGGTGGTGCCGGAGAGCCGGGAGGCTCTGGAGGCGTTGCTCGCGGCGGAGGAGCGGGCCGGGCGGACGGATCCCTATCGGCAGGTGGCGGCGCTGCTGCACCTGTGCGGGGTGCGGGGCTAGGTTGCCGCCCCCGCGGTCCCTTGGCATCCCGTCCTGAAGGGGCTGTGCCCCTTCGACCCCCTGAGTGCGCGTCACAGCTCGGGGGTTCGCTTTCGTCGGCGGGTGCGGGTCCGTTGTGGCTTGTCGCGCAGTTCCCCGCGCCCCTGAAGGGGCGCGGGGCCGTTCCTTGCCGTTACGCCTCCTGCGCGTGGAGGCTCATCGGGCCGTAGATCTCAGTCGTGTCCTCGAAGAGGCGGACCTGGTCTGCGCCGCCCTCGAGGAGTTCCTTCCACTGTTCGCCGATCCATGACTCGGCATCCCCCTGGGTCGTGAACTCCTCGGGCTGGACCGCGGGCTGGACCTCCGTCCCGTCGGCCTTCTCGAACCGCCACGTCCATGCCGTCATGTGAGCCTCCGTAAGTACCGGCCCGGCACCGCTCACCGGCGCCGGGCAAGATCCGGTTCCCCCTGAGCCTAGTCGGACGCACAAGACCTGCGGGTGTTCCTCGGGACGCGGGAAAATCGAAGGCGTGGAACTGACACTGCTCGGCACCGGCGCCCCCGCGGGGCTTCCCCGCCCCGACTGTCCGTGCGCGGCGTGCGCGACCGCGCTCGGCGATGCCGCGCGCGGGGCGACCGCGCTGCTCGTGGACGGCACACTGCTGCTCGACCTCACTCCCGGCGCCGCCCTCGCGGCCGCGCGCGCCGGGCGCTCACTGACCGGCGTACGCCAGGTGCTGCTGTCTCATCCGCACGCCGGGCCCCCCATGGAGGTGCCGGCGGGGCTGCCGCAGCCCGGGCGGGTGCCGGACGGGCGGGAGCTGGCGCTGCTGACCGGGCACCGGGTGCGGGCGCAGGCGCTGGACTCGCCGGGCACGGGGTACGCGGTGACCGGGCCGGGCGGGCAGCGGCTGCTGTATCTGCCACCGGGGAGCGCGCCCGCAGGGTTGGAGGGGGAGGCGGTGGAGCCGTACGACATGGTGCTCGCCGATGTCCTGGGGCGGCCCGACGCCCTGGCGCGGCTGCGGGCGGCGGGTGCCGTGGGGCCGACGACCGATGTCGTCGCCGTCCATCTCGACCATGACGTGCCGCCGGGCGGCGAGTTGCCGCGCCGGCTCGCGGCGGCGGGCGCGCGCGCCGTGCCGGACGGGACGACGCTGGTGGTCGGCGCCTACGAGAACGTGCCCGATGTACCGCGTCGCACGCTTGTGCTGGGCGGGGCGCGGTCCGGGAAGTCGGTCGAGGCGGAGCGGCGGCTGGAGGCGTTCCCGGACGTGCTGTACGTGGCGACGGGCGGCACGCGCAACGGGGACGGCGAGTGGGCCGCGCGGGTCGCCGCGCACCGCGAGCGGCGGCCCGGTTCCTGGCGCACGGTCGAGACCTGCGACCTCGTCCCCCTGCTCAAGGAGGAGGACGGGCCGCCTCTGCTCATCGACTGTCTGTCGCTGTGGCTGACGGACGTCATGGACGAGGTGGGGGCATGGGACGACGCGGAGTGGGCGGGCGGTGGAGAGCGCGCGCTCCGGGCGCGGGTGACCGAGCTGGCGGAGGCCGTGCGGCAGACCCGCCGGACCGTCGTCGCCGTCTCCAACGAGGTCGGGTCGGGGATCGTGCCGGCCACCGCCTCCGGGCGCCGCTACCGGGACGAACTCGGGCGGCTGAACACGGCGTTCGCGGCGGAGTGCGAGCACGTGCTGCTGGTCGTGGCGGGCCAGGCGCTGTCGCTACGGGGCTGACGGGTCGGGCGGCGGGGCCACGGGGGCGGGTGGAAGCGCTGTGCGGCGCGCGATGATCCGGTGCGCGCGGGGCGGGAAGGGGGCGCAGGAGCGGGTGGCGACCACGTCGTAGCCCAGCGCCCCCAGTTCGGCGAGGAGGTTGCGCAGGGGCATCAGATGGAGCGGGCGGGGCCGGTCGTACGCCCTGCCCGGCCACCGGGAGCCCATGGTCAGGGTGCCGAACGGGCTTGCGGGGTCCGGCACTTCGACGAGGAGATGGCCGTCGGGGCGCAGTACCGTGCGGGCGGCGCGGAGTTCCGCGCGGGGGTCGGCGGTGTGCTCCAGGTGGTGGAACATGCTGACCACGTCGTAGCGGGCGCGCAGCCGGGCGGTGATCTCCGGGTCGGTGAGGAGGCCCTGGTACGCCTCCTCGATCCGCCCGGCCGCCCGCGCGCGTTCGACGCGCGGGGTGGGGTCGACGCCGTCGAACGCGGTGTACGGATGCACCTCGCGCGCGGCCTCCGGGAAGTAGCCGTGCCCGGTGCCGACGTCGAGCCAGCTCTCCGGCTCGGGGTACGGCAGCATCGCGCGGGCGGCGGTGCGGTGGTGCCGGCGGCGCAGCCGGCCCGCGAGGTTGGACCGGATGTGCCCCTCGGTGGGATGCCGGTGGTGGCGCAGGAGCAGCCCGTCCGCGGTGGGGCGGGGGTTCTGGAAGGCGTGGGAGCAGTCCCCGCACTCGTCCACCGCGAAGGTGCCCGGTGTGCGCCGGGGCCCCTCCGGCGCCCGCACCCGCGTCCGCAGCCACCGCGAGCCGCACCAGGGGCAGTCGTCCCGGCGCGCTTCCTGGAAGGGGTCGACACCCGGGGCGAGCGGGCCGGGGTCCGGCCGGGGGGTGGGGGGCATGGCGGCTCCTGAGGGCGAGGGAGAGTAAGCGGATATGCGAACATTCGCCTCAAAACGGTACGTAGATGATCGCGATCCGAGGCGCAATGACGTGCCCGTGGCGGGGCGACGTGCCCGTGGCGGGGCGACGGGCCGGGGGCTGGGCGACGGGCCGGGGGCCGGGCGAGTCCGCGACGAGGCGGCAAGGGCGGGGCACGGCACGCCGGGGCGGGCCGGAGGACGAGGAGCGGGGCGGGGACGGCGGACCGGGGCGAGCCCGCGGACGAGGCCCCCCGGCAGGGACGCCAGACCGAGGCAAGCCCAAGGGTGGGGGTGGGGGTGGGGGCATGCCCGCGAGTGAGGGAGCCGATGACGGGGCAGCGGGCCGCTGGGTGCGGCGGCGGGGCCGTGCGCGGTGGGTTTCGGTGTGGCGCGGTCGTGTTCGATCGCTGCCGGTACTGTTCGGCGAATGAGCTCGCTTAATCTCGACGACTTCACCGATCTGATCGAGCGCCCCGACGGCGGGGTGCGCCGCGACGCCGAGGCGCGGCGGGAGAGGCAGATCGTGCCGCCCGGGGCGCTGGGCCGGTTGGACGACCTCGGTGAGTGGCTGGCGGCGGCGCAGTCCGCCGTGCCGGTGCGGCCGATCGGCCGGGCCCGCGTGGTGCTGTTCGCGGGCGACCACGGCGTCGCCGAACTGGGCGTCTCCGCCCGACCCGCGGGCACGGCGGACCAGTTGGTGCGGGGCGTGCTCGACGGAAGCAGCCCGGTGGCGGTGCTGGCCCGGCGGCTCGACGTACCGGTCCGCGTGGTCGACCTGGCGCTGGACTGCGACCCCGGGTCACTGCCCGAGGAGGTCGTACGGCACCGGGTGCGGCGCGGCTCCGGGCGCATCGACATCGAGGACGCGCTGACCCTCGAGGAGGCGGAGGCCGCGTTCCGGGCGGGCATCGCCGTCGCGGACGAGGAGGCCGACTCCGGGACGGATCTGGTGGTGCTCGGGGACCTCAGTGTCGGCGGCACCACGGCCGCGGCCGTCCTGGTCGCCGCGCTGTGCGGGACCGACGCGTCGGTGGTGACCGGGCGGGGCGGCCGGGCGATCGACGACCTGGCGTGGATGCGCAAGTGCGCGGCCGTACGGGACGCCCTGCGGCGGGCGCGGCCCGTGCTCGGGGAGCAGTTGCAGCTGCTGGCGGCGGTGGGCGGGGCCGATCTCGCGGCCATGACCGGGTTCCTGCTGCAGAGCGCGGTGCGGAAGATGCCGGTCATCCTCGACGGGGTGGTGTCCGCGGCGTGCGCGCTGGTCGCCCAGCGGGTGGCCTTCCGGGCGCCGGACTGGTGGCTCGCCGGGCAGAACAGTGGCGAGCCGGCGCAGGCCAAGGCGCTGGACCGGATGGCGATCGAGCCGCTGCTCGACCACGGGGTGAAGGTCGGCGAGGGCGCCGGTGCGCTGCTCGCGCTACCCCTGGTGCAGGCCGCGGCGGCACTGGCCGCGGAGCTGCCGGAGCGGGAGCCGGCGGAGCCGGAGAAGACGGCCGACGACGGCGAGGCCGAGGAGAAGAACCTCGCGGAGGAGTACGACGCGACGTAGGACGCCACCGGGGCACATGCCCCACCACCGCCGGGGCACACCCCACGGTCGACGGGGCACCCCCATGCCGGGAACGGGGGCGGAACGGAACGGCCGGCTCGGCACCGCCGGGCCGTGCCACCCCGGTCACGCTGAAACGGACGGGGCGTGGCCCCGGTCGCTCCCCAGGGGCGCGGGGAACTGCGCGAACAGCCCCGCTCACCCCGTGGCCATAAGATCCCGAACATGGCCAATGCCCCAGTTTCGACACCCTCGCAGCCCGGGGGTGGTGCCGTTTCCCGGCGGGCCGCCGGGGGCGCGGTCTGGTACCTGCGGGTCGTCGCGTTCGTCAACTTCCTCGGGGCCGTGTGGGTGTCGCTGGGGCAGGACGTACGGCGGCACAACACGGACAACTACTTCACGCCGTATCTGCTGACGGCGGGGTTCGCGACCGGTGTGTTCACGACGTTCCTGGCGATCACCATGCGTCGCCGCAAGCGGGCCGCGTGGATCCTGAACATCGTCCTGGGCACGCTGTTCCTGCTGCTGTTCGTCTTCGCGATGGCCTACGAGGACATCAGACGGCACCCGCAGAACTGGGTGTCGCTCACCCTGACCGCGGCGTTCGTCGCGTCCCTGATCGTGGGACGGCGGGAGTTCTACGCCAAGGGCGACCGGTCGAACCCCCGGCTCGCGGCGGCCGTCGCGCTCGGCGGCCTCCTGGGCTGTTCGCTGCTCGCGGCGCTCCTCGTCACCGTCACCAACGAGGCGGCCGACGAGCACCTCTCGACGTTCTGGGACCGCTGGGCGTACGGGGCTCTGCGGCTGGTCTCGGTCGCCTCCGACGACTCCGACTTCGCGGGCGTCACCGCCCCCACCTGGGTGGACGTCACCATCAATGTGCTCAGCACCCTGCTGGTCCTCGCCGTGTTCTACGCCGCCTTCCGCTCCCGCAGGGCCGTCGACCCGATCACCGAGGACGACGAGAACAGACTGCGGGCCCTGCTGGAGCGGCACGGCGACCGGGACTCCCTCGGCTACTTCGCGCTGCGGCGGGAGAAGAGCGTCCTCTGGTCGCCGACGGGCAAGGCGGGCATCGCCTACCGGGTGCTGGGCGGTGTCTCGCTGGCCTCCGGCGACCCGATCGGCGACCCGGAGGCATGGCCCGGCGCCATCGGGCCGTGGCTCGTCGAGGCCCGGGTGCACGGATGGATCCCGGCGGTGATGGGCGCGGGGGAAGAGGCCGGGACCGTGTACGCGCGGCACGGGCTCGACGCGCTGGAACTCGGGGACGAAGCCGTTGTCGACACCGCCGAGTTCACCCTCGACGGGCGGGCCATGCGGAGCGTACGGCAGGCGTACAACCGGGTCCGGCGAGCCGGGTACACCGTGCGGATCCGGCGGCACGCCGACATCCCGGACGACGAGATGGCCGCTCTGCTGCAACGGGCCGACGACTGGCGGGACGGGGCCACCGAGCGCGGGTTCAGCATGGCGCTCGGACGGCTCGGCGACCCGGCGGACGGGCAGTGCGTGATGCTGGAGTGCGCCGACGAGCGGGGTGAGCTGCGGGCCCTGCTGTCCTTCGTGCCGTGGGGACCGCACGGGCTCTCCCTCGATCTGATGCGACGGGACCGCGACGCCGACAACGGGCTGGTGGAGTTCATGGTCATCGACCTCCTCCAGCGGGCCGAGGAGATCGGGATCACGCAGGTCTCGCTCAACTTCGCGATGTTCCGATCGGTCTTCGAACGTGGCGCGCGCCTCGGCGCGGGACCGGTTCTGCGGCTGTGGCGGTCGCTGCTCAGCTTCTTCTCGCGCTGGTGGCAGATCGAGTCGCTGTACCGGGCCAACGCCAAGTACCGGCCCATCTGGGAGCCGCGGTTCCTGCTCTTCGAGAAGAGCGCGGACCTGCCGCGCATCGCCGTCGCCGCGGCCCGCGCGGAGGGCTTCCTGGAGGCGCCGGGACTGCCGAAGTGGCTGCACCGCAGACACCTGGAGTCACGCCGGTGACCGCGTAGGGGGACGGGCGTCCGGCGACGGACGCGCGGGCACCCGCGTCGGGACCCGGCGTACGGAACAGACGCACGGGACATGGGGACGAGGACGTACACAGATGCGGGCCGGCGGATGAACGGGGTGGCCCGGGCGGCCCGCGCCGAATGGGGGCCGTTGTACGACACCGTGCGCCCGGCCCTGGCACGCCGACTGCGGGCCGCCCCGATGACCGTCGCCGCCGTCGGTCTGGCGACCGTCGTCCACCTCGTGCACCGGCAGCCCTGGGGCTACGGATTCATCGAGGCCGTGGGCGCCGTACGGGCCGAGGACCCGCTGTGGCTGGCGCTGCTGCGGACCCCGCTCTCCCTGTTCGTCCCGGCGCTGGACCTGCCCGTGTGGGGTGCGCTCGCGCAGATCCTGCTCGTGTTCGGGATCGCGGAGATCTGCCTCGGGAAGCGGCGGACGCTGGCCGTGGCGTCTCTGGCGACGCTGGCCGGCACGCTGTACGCGCGCGTGGGCATCGCGCTCGGCCCGGACGTCCCCTTCGTGGGGCTGCCCGCCTCGGACGCCCAGGTCGTCGACACCGGGCCGTCGGCGGCCGTGGTGGGCCTCGCGGTGTTCCTCGGGTGGCGGTTCCGGGCGTACGTCACGGCGGGCGCGGTCGTCGTGGCGATGGTCGTCGAGGTGCTGGTCAAGGAGAACCTCGCGGGCAAGGAGCACCTGGCGGCGATCGCGGCCGTGCTGGCGCTGTGCGGGCTGCTGGCCGTGCGTCAGCGGCGTTCCGCCCGGTCGGGCGGGGGCGCCGGCCCGGAGGGCAGGTCCGGGGTGCCTCCGATCCAGTCCTGAAGACGGCGGCTCGGGCCCGACCAGCGGCGGTCGTGACGGTAGAACCGCAGCAGGGCCCTGGCGCGGGCGCGCGGACGGCGGCGGTAGAAGCGGCGGGCCCAGGCGGAGGTCGGGCGGGCCAGGCGGACGGCTCCGACGACGGCGATGATCGGGATGACCACCCCGAAGATCGCCGTGCGGGCCTTGCCCTTGCTGAGGGCGACCAGGGCGATGAGGAAGTTCGTGCCGATGGTGAGCAGGGCGGCGCCCCGGTCCTGGAGTTCCTCCTCGCTGAGGTCGTTGACGCCGAACGGCAGGAAGCCGCTGAGGACGAGACCCACCAGGGCCGCCGTCAGCACCACCATCTCCACGCTCTTGCGGCCCTCCTCCGACCAGTACACGTCGTCGAGGTGCAGGATCAGCGCGAACTCGTCCAGCACCAGCCCGGCGCCCATGCCGAAGATCACGGCGGAGAACAGCGAGCCGAAGCCGTGCCCGGTGGAGGCCACCGAACCGAAGCCGCCGGCGACGGTGAGGAGGACACCGGGGACGACATGGTGGATGTGGACGCCGCCGCTGCCGCTGATGTTGCGGAAGGGGCCCTTGCCGGCCCGGATGAGACGGGTGATGAGCCGGGTGATCAGGAAGGTCAGGACGAACGCGGTGAGCGCGAGGAGCAGCGGCAGTTTGCCCGGCTCGATGATGTTCCGTTCCCACCAGTGACCCATATGGGCACTTTATGTGGATACACAGGGACTGCCTCGCGCAGTGCTGCCGTTCGGGCCTTCCCCGCCCCTTGGGCGCCGTTCCCGCCTCAACGGCCGCCGGGTAGCCTGCGCCGGTGTCCACGACCCCGGCGTCCGCGCCCACCCTCTCCGACGGCCTGCGTTTCGCCTTCGGCACCCTGACCGTGCTGCCGGTGCGGGTGCCCCGGTGGGACCGCGACGCCGCGCGTGTGGGGATGCTGTGCGCGCCCGCCGCCGGGCTGGTGGTCGGCGCCGCCGCGGCCGCGCTCGGCGGGCTGCTGCTGTTCCTGGGCGCGAGCCCCCTGCTCGCCGCCGTGGCCGGTGTCGCCGTACCGGCCGTGCTCACCCGGGGTCTGCATCTGGACGGGCTCGCGGACACCGCCGACGGGCTGGGCAGCGGCAAGCCCGCCGAGGACGCGCTGCGGATCATGAAGCAGTCGGACATCGGTCCGTTCGGCGTCATCGCCCTCGTGCTCGTCCTGTTCGCCCAGGTCGCCGCGCTCGCCGAGGCGTACGGGGAGTCCTGGGCCCTGGGCACGGTCGCGGCCGTCGTCGCGGCGACCACCGCACGGCTGGCCCTGACCCTGGCCGCCCGCACCGGCGTTCCGGCCGCCCGGCCCGAGGGCCTCGGGGCCGCGGTGGCGGGGGCCGTGCCGGTGCGGGGCGCGGTGCTGGTGGCCGCGGTCGTGGGGTGCGCGGCGGCGGGCGCGGGCGCGCTCCTCGGGCCGTACGACCTCGCCCGTACGGTGCTCGCGGTCGTCCTCGGCTGCGTCACCGCCGAGTCGCTGCTGCGGCACTGCACACGACGGTTCGGCGGGGTGACCGGCGATGTGTTCGGAGGGCTCGCGGAGACGGCGGCGACGGCGGCCCTGATCGTGTTCACCCTGGGGTGAGCCCGAGGGCAGCCGTCGGGTGGCCGCCGGTGGCCGGCCCGCCGTGCGCCGGGGTCAGCAGGCCTTGCGCCACACCCCCAGCTCCCACTTCTTGAGCAGGGAGCTCAGGCGCAGCCGCCGGGACTCGGGGCAGAAGTCGTCCGTCTCCATCTCGTACTCGACGTGGAAGACCGCCTTGTCCGCGTCGATGAAGGGGGTGAGGGTGTCGCACTCCTCGTACTGGGCGCACTGTTCGTTGACCGCGAAGTCGAAGTCGTCGACGAGGGCGGGGATCTGGTCGAGGTCGTTCTTCAGGCCCACGGCCAGGCCCCGTTCGTGGGCGAGGCGGGCGACGAGACGGTTGTAGCGGAGCTGGTCGGCGGCCTTCAGGGGGAAGCCGGTCCGGTTGCGGTAGCCGTCCATGTTGTCCGGCTCGACCGCGTCGAAGCCCTTCTCCGCGCACATGTCGATCCGGGCGGCCATCAGCGGTTCGAGGACGTCGAGGCGGCGGATGTCGAGCCAGCGCTCCCCTTCCCAGCCGTTGCCCCTGCCGATCACCGACTCGGGGAACTCGTCGGCGTCCGGACGCCAGTCCTCCCAGGCGCCGGTGGACAGGTAGCAGATGACCTTGCGGCCGTCGTCGTGGAGGCCGGCGACGGTGTCCGCGGAGTGGTCGAAGCCGTCGATGTCGTACACGGGGACGTCGACGGAGGTGTCCAGGCGCCCGCTCAACTGCCACTGCCAGTCCGTGCCGGGCTTCGGCCGCCACCGGTCGCCCGCTCCGGGGCCGGGGTCCGCGCCCGGCTTGTCGTCGGGGGCGGCGGCGCAGCCCCCGACCAGCAGGAGCAGGGTCAGCAGGGCGCTGCGGGCGGGGGCGCGTCTCATCGCAAGGGCTCCAGGGCGGGCGGCAACGTACCCCAAGGATGATCGCGGACCACGTCATCGAGCGGTGCGGCAGGGCCCGTTCGCGGCCCGCGACCACCGCCCGCACGAGTGACCGACATCGGCTTCGCGCGACAAGGGTTCCCCCTATGCCGAAGTCATGGGGATCTCCCTGCATGGGCCGGGCGGAAAGTCAGGGAGGCTGGTGGCAGCGAACGCCGTCCGGCCGGCCGGTGCGGAACCGGCCCCCGCGCCCCAGATCCGACGGACCGAACAAGGGCCTAGGCTCGTGCCCGGCACGTCGACCCGATCCGTTCGGCTACCCAAAACTCAATCGGAAGCGAGATTTCACCACCGTGACTGCTCTCACTCTCAGCACCGCCGCCGCGTCCGGCCTCCGCGCCGACGCGATCGTGGTCGGTGTCGCGAAGGGCGCCAAGGGCCCGGTCGTTGCCCCGGGTGCCGAGACCGTGGACAAGGCGTACGACGGCAGGCTGGCCGGTCTGCTGGAGACCCTCGGCGCCTCGGGCGCCGAGGGCGAGGTGACAAAGCTGCCCGCCCCGTCCGGCTTCAAGGCGCCGCTCGTGGTGGCGGTGGGCCTGGGAGCGGAGCCCGACAAGGACGGCTCGTTCGGCGCGGAGGCGCTGCGCCGGGCGGCCGGTGCCGCGGCCCGTGCCCTGGCCGGCTCGAAGAAGGCGGCGTTCGCCCTGCCGCTCGCCGACACCGACGCCGTGGGTGCCGTCGCCGAGGGCGCGCTGCTCGGCGCGTACTCCTTCGACACCTACAAGGAGAACGGCCGTCAGGCCAAGGACGCCGCCAAGGCGAAGAAGGGCAAGGCGCCGCTCGCCGAGGTGGCCCTGCTCGGCGCCAAGCCGCGCGACCGCGCCCACAAGGCCGCCGTCGAGCGCGCCGTCGCGGTCGCCGAGGAACTCAACCGCGCCCGCGACCTGATCAACATGCCGCCGAACGACCTCGACCCGGCGGCGTTCGCCGCGATCGCGCAGGGCGCCGGCAAGGAACACGGCATCAAGGTGACCGTGCTCGACGAGAAGGCGCTCACCAAGGGCGGCTACGGCGGCATCCTCGGCGTCGGCGCGGGCTCCGCGGCCACGCCCCGGCTGGTGCAGCTGACCTACACCCACGCGAAGGCCACCAAGCACCTGGCGTTCGTCGGCAAGGGCATCACCTACGACTCGGGCGGCATCTCCCTCAAGCCCGCCGGGCACAACGAGACGATGAAGTGCGACATGAGCGGCGCCGCCGCCGTGTTCGCCGCGGTCGTCGCCGCCGCGCGCCTCGGCCTGGAGGTCAACGTCACGGGCTGGCTGGCCCTCGCCGAGAACATGCCGTCCGGCACCGCCACCCGGCCGGGTGACGTGCTGCGCATGTACAGCGGCAAGACGGTGGAGGTGCTGAACACCGACGCCGAGGGCCGGCTGGTGCTGGCGGACGCGCTCGCCAAGGCGTCGGAGGACGCGCCGGACGCGATCGTCGACGTGGCGACGCTGACCGGGGCGATGATGCTGGCGCTGGGCAACCGGACGTTCGGCATCATGGCGAACGACGACGCGTTCCGCTCCGCGGTGCACGAGGCGGCCGAGGAGGTCGGCGAGGCCGCGTGGCCGATGCCGCTCCCGGACCACCTGCGCAAGGGCATGGACTCCCCCACCGCCGACATCGCGAACATGGGCGAGCGGTACGGCGGCGGCCTCGTCGCCGGCCTGTTCCTGAAGGAGTTCGTGGGCGAGGGCATCACGTGGGCGCACCTCGACATCGCGGGTCCGGCGTTCAACGAGGGCGGCCCGTTCGGGTACACCCCCAAGGGCGGTACGGGGTCCGCGGTGCGGACGCTGGTGCGGCTGGCCGAGCGGGCCGCCGCGGGTGACCTGGGCTGACGTCCGCCCGCCGGCTCGATCATCGGGGCGCGGGCGACCGCCGGGCCGGCTGTGGCCGGTCGCGCGGTCGCCCGCGCCCCTTCGCCGTTCGACCCGTCACATGTGAGCGTGTGGTGTCTCACACCCCGGCCCGGCGTCTCGTTCCCTCCCGACAAGTGCGAAGATGGGCGTCGGCAGGACAGGGC
>NZ_JAMGBG010000104.1 GCF_023516595.1 Streptomyces neyagawaensis
CGGCGTCTCGTTCCCTCCCGACAAGTGCGAAGATGGGCGTCGGCAGGACAGGGCCCCCACCACAGGGCCGAAGAAGAGCGGCCGGACACCAGCCGCCGCCCGGTCACTGGAGACCGGCGTACGGCGCACATGCATGGAGGACGTGACGTGGCGAACGACGCCAGCACCGTTTTCGACCTAGTGATCCTCGGCGGTGGTAGCGGTGGTTACGCCGCGGCCCTGCGCGGGGCGCAGCTGGGCCTGGACGTCGCCCTGATCGAGAAGGACAAGGTCGGCGGCACCTGCCTGCACCGGGGATGCATCCCCACCAAGGCCCTGCTGCACGCGGGCGAGATCGCCGACCAGGCCCGCGAGAGCGAGCTGTTCGGTGTGAAGGCCACCTTCGAGGGCATCGACGTACCGGCCGTCCACAAGTACAAGGACGGCGTCATCTCCGGCCTGTACAAGGGCCTTCAGGGACTGATCGCCTCCCGCAAGGTCACGTACATCGAGGGTGAGGGCCGGCTGTCCTCCCCCACCTCCGTCGACGTCAACGGCCAGCGCGTCCAGGGCCGCCACGTCCTGCTGGCGACCGGCTCCGTGCCGAAGTCGCTGCCGGGCCTGGAGATCGACGGCAACCGCATCATCTCCTCGGACCACGCCCTCGTCCTGGACCGCGTGCCGAAGTCGGCGATCGTCCTCGGCGGCGGTGTCATCGGCGTCGAGTTCGCCTCCGCCTGGAAGTCCTTCGGTACGGACGTCACGGTCATCGAGGGCCTGAAGCACCTCGTCCCCGTCGAGGACGAGAACTCCTCCAAGCTTCTTGAGCGCGCGTTCCGCAAGCGCGGCATCAAGTTCAACCTGGGCACCTTCTTCTCGAAGGCCGAGTACACCCAGGACGGTGTCAAGGTCACCCTCGCCGACGGCAAGGAGTTCGAGGCCGAGATCCTGCTGGTCGCCGTCGGCCGCGGCCCGGTCTCGCAGGGCCTCGGCTACGAGGAGGCCGGGGTCGCCATGGACCGCGGCTACGTCCTCGTCGACGAGTACATGCGGACCAACGTCCCGACCATCTCCGCCGTCGGTGACCTGGTCCCGACGCTCCAGCTCGCGCACGTCGGCTTCGCCGAGGGCATCCTGGTGGCGGAGCGTCTGGCCGGTCTGAAGACCGTCCCGATCGACTACGACGGTGTCCCCCGTGTGACGTACTGCCACCCGGAGGTCGCCTCCGTGGGCATCACCGAGGCCAAGGCCAAGGAGATCTACGGCGCGGACAAGGTCGTCGCTCTGAAGTACAACCTCGCGGGCAACGGCAAGAGCAAGATCCTTCAGACCGCGGGCGAGATCAAGCTCGTCCAGGTCAAGGACGGTGCCGTGGTCGGCGTCCACATGGTCGGCGACCGCATGGGTGAGCAGGTCGGCGAGGCCCAGCTGATCTACAACTGGGAGGCCCTCCCCGCCGAGGTCGCCCAGCTCATCCACGCCCACCCGACGCAGAGCGAGGCGCTCGGCGAGGCCCACCTGGCCCTCGCGGGCAAGCCGCTGCACTCGCACGACTGACCCTCGGTCGACGAAGCGACGATCCAGACTTCCGCAATTCGTTAAGGAGCAACAGAAACCATGGCGGTTTCCGTAACCCTTCCGGCGCTCGGCGAGAGCGTCACCGAGGGCACCGTCACCCGCTGGCTGAAGGCCGAGGGTGAGCGTGTCGAGGCCGACGAGCCGCTGCTCGAGGTCTCGACCGACAAGGTCGACACCGAGATCCCCTCCCCCGCCGCCGGTGTCCTCGCGTCCATCAAGGTCGCCGAGGACGAGACGGTCGAGGTCGGCGCCGAGCTGGCCGTGATCGACGACGGCACGGGCGCGCCCGCCGCCGCCCCCGCCCCGGCCGCCGAGGAGGCTCCGGCCCCCGCGCCCGAGCCCGCCGCTGCCGCCCCCTCCACCGAGCAGGCCGCCCCCGCGCCGGCCCCGACCGCCGAGGCCGCCGCAGGCGCCGGTTCCGCCGAGGGCACCGACGTGGTCCTGCCCGCGCTCGGTGAGTCCGTCACCGAGGGCACCGTCACCCGCTGGCTCAAGGAGGTCGGCGACAGCGTCGAGGCCGACGAGCCGCTGCTCGAGGTCTCCACGGACAAGGTCGACACCGAGATCCCGGCGCCCACCTCCGGTGTGCTGCTGGAGATCGTGGTCGGCGAGGACGAGACCGCCGAGGTCGGCGCCAAGCTGGCCGTCATCGGCGCTCCCGGTGCCGCCCCGGCCGCCGCTCCTGCTCCGGCCGCCCCGGCTCCGGCGCCCGCCGCCGCTGCCCCGGCCCCGGCTGCTCCCG
>NZ_JAMGBG010000105.1 GCF_023516595.1 Streptomyces neyagawaensis
CTGCGCCCGAAGCAAGCGAACCACCGCGCTGCGCGCGGTGGTTGCGCTCCCGCTCCGCGGGAGCGCTGGCGGGTGGCTGCGCCACCCGCGCAACCGGGCCGCTGCGCGGCCCGGTTGACGGTCCGTTCGCTGCGCTCTCGGACCTGCGGGACATTCGTCCCGCAGGCAGGCTTCCGCTTCGCTGCAGCCTGATCGGCGGGTCCGCTGCGCTCCCCCGCCTCGCCGGTCCTTCCGGCTTCGCCTCCAGGACCTTCAGGGCCCGCTGCCGCGGGCCTGGCTGGCTACAAGAGTGTGTTTCGTGGGCCTGGTGACGGGTTGTCATTGGGCCCACGAAGGAGTGGGTTAGCGCCTGCGGGCCCAGCCGGCGCCGATCCCGGCAACGTGCAGGGCCAGGGCGGTCAGCCCCAGCAGCATCACGTTCACCGAGGAGAACACATCGTTGGTGCTGAGTTCAGCCGCGTTGATCAGAAACGACAGGAAGAACAACACCGCCGCGACTATGCCGAGCATGAGACGGACTCCTCTCCAGAAGGGGGTGAAGCCCGTATGCCCTGCCTTCGCCCTCGCAGACGTAGGCCTGCGCCTTCAGGACCACTGGACCGGATGCTGGGTGGTGCCGGTGACTCTGCCATCAGGTGATGCAGTATGTAGCATTGGAGAAAAGACGGGGGCACTCCCTTGGGCTGGCCATCGGCACTTGATTGGAAGTTTTAGTGGGTGCCTGAATTTCGAGTCACAGCTCCATGACGATTCCCCATACCAGGGCGGCAGCGCCCAGAAAAGGTGCCAGCAGCATTACGAAGAAGGCGGAGCTGGAGAGCTGGGCCGGGTTCCGTTGTCCGGCCTCGCGCGACTGCCCGTTGCTCCAGGCCACGGCTACGAAGAGGACGATCATCAACCAGTAGGGGCCACCATGCCGGAACAGCTGTACTGCGCCAACCGTCAGGCAGAGGAGCGAGAACGCAGCGGTGTAGGCGGGTTTGATGCCGTAGAGCGTCAACTGTTCTGCCTCTTCTGCTCGTTGGTGCAGGATGTGGTGAAGCGGAGAAGCGGCTCAGGGACCGCCCCACCCGACCGACTCGTCTTCGGGATCCTCCGTCGCGTACAGGGACGGCCCCAGGCGCTGCGCCAGTGTGTCTCCGATGATCTGCGTCCGGGTCACGCTGCCGTCGTCGGCCTCCGTGAGCGCCGCGTAGAAGGCCATGTCGATCCAGTCGCCGGGATGGTGGTGGAAGAGGTCCACGGTCTCGTGCGGATACTCAGTGCGCAGCCGGGCGAACGCCTCTTCGTACGCTCCCCTCGTCATCGCGCCGGGGCCGCTGATCACCGCCGTGAGCCGGCCGGACTCCCACCGCCACACCCGTATGTGCACACCGCCCAGCACGCCGAGGCCCTGCCATGGGGCCTCGGCGCGGATCAGCTTCGGGAAACTGTCTTCGCCGGTCACCCGGGCTCCCCTCTCTCTCCCTGTGCGACGACCTTGCGCGTTCCACGATCCCAGGCGTACGCCGCCGGGGGCGACCCTCAGTGAACGCCGGCCTCGGCGGGAGGCACACCGCTGTACTGGCCGTCAGTCAGGCAGGGCTGATCGGTTCGGGCTCGTCCTGGCCTCTGGTTGAGGTCGCCGAGCAGGCGGTGGTCAGTGAGGCGGTACGGTATCTGTCCCATATTTTATGCCGTTCCGATGCTACCCAGAACCGTGGTGAAGGACCTCAGGGGAGAATTTGCAGAATGCCGGGTATTCAGCTTCGAGAACACCAGATCGACCAGAAAGCGGCTTTCCGCAAGTGGGTAGGATTCCCTGCAAGATCGCCTGTGCCGCCGGAGGGTGCACGGGCCACGATCGTGTCCGCGACCGGATCGGGCAAGACGATCACCGCGGCCGCGTGCGCTCTGGAGTGCTTCCCGGGCGGGCGGATCCTCGTGACCGTGCCGACCCTGGACCTGCTCGTGCAGACCGCCCAGGCATGGCGGGCGGTGGGTCACCGCTCCCTCATGGTCGCGGTGTGCTCGCTGGAGAACGACCCGGTGCTCAACGAGCTGGGCGTGCGCACCACCACCAACCCCATCCAGCTCGCCCTGTGGGCCGGGTCGGGGCCCGTCGTCGTGTTCGCCACATACGCCTCCCTCGTGGACCGCGAGGACTTCGACAGCCCGATGGGCCAGGGAAAGGTTCGGGGGCCGCTGGAGGCCGCTCTGGCGGGCGGAGAGCGGCTGTATGGACAGCAGATGGACGGTTTCGCGCTCGCCATCATCGACGAAGCCCACTCAACCGCAGGTGATCTAGGCCGGCCGTGGGCGGCGATCCACGACAACCAAAGGATCCCCGCCGACTTCCGGCTCTACCTGACCGCAACCCCGCGCATCCTCGCCTCCCCCCGGCCGCAGAAAGGCGCGGACGGCCAGGAGCTGGAGCTCGCCTCGATGGGCCAGGACTCCCCCACCTACGGGCCCTGGCTCGCCGAGCTCGGGCTGAGCGAAGCGATCGAGCGGGGCATCCTCGCGGGCTTCGAGATCGACGTGCTGGAGATCCGCGACCCCTCCCCCGTCCTGGGAGAGACGGAGGAGGCGCAGCGGGGCCGGCGCCTCGCGCTCCTGCAGACGGCGCTCCTGGAGCACGCCGCCGCGCTGAACCTGCGCACGGTCATGACCTTCCACCAGAAGGTGGAAGAGGCCGCGGCGTTCGCGGCCAAGCTGCCGCAGACGGCGGCTGAGCTGTACGCGGCCGAGGTCTCCGACGAGGCCCTGGTCGACGCGGAGGCCCTGCCGAAGTCGTCGATCGGCGCGGGGTTCTACGAGCTGGAGGACGGCCGCCACGTACCCCCGGAGAGAGTGTGGTCGGCATGGCTGTGCGGCGACCACCTCGTCGCTGAGCGACGGGAAGCCCTACGGCAGTTCGCCAATGGCATCGATGCCGCGGGCCGCCGCGTACACCGGGCCTTCCTTGCCTCCGTCCGGGTGCTCGGCGAAGGCGTTGACATCGTCGGCGAGCGGGGCGTGGAGGCGGTGTGCTTCGCCGACACCCGCAGCTCGCAGGTGGAGATCGTCCAGAACATCGGCCGCGCGCTCCGGCTCAACCGCGACGGCTCCACGAAGGTCGCGCGGATCATCGTGCCCGTCTTCCTGGAGCCCGGCGAGGACCCGCAGGACATGGTCGCCAGCGCCAGCTTCCGCCCCCTCGTAGCCGTCCTCCAAGGCCTGCGCTCCCACTCGGAACGCCTCGTCGAGCAGCTCGCCTCCCGCGCCCTCACCCACGGACAGCGCAAGAACCACCTTCAGCGCGACGAGGACGGGCGGATCGTCACGGCCGGCGGCGAGGTGCGCGAGGACCAGGAGCAGGACGACACCGACGGTGCGGCCGAGTCAGCGCTGCTGCACTTCTCCACTCCCAGGGACGCGGCGACGATCGCCGCATTCCTGCGCACCCGGGTCTACCGGCCCGAGTCCCTGGTCTGGCTCGAGGGCTACCAAGCCCTGCTGCGGTGGCGGGCGAAGAACGAGATCACCGGCCTCTACGCCGTCCCGTACGACACGGAGACGGAGGTCGGCGTGACGAATGCCTTCCCGTTGGGGAGGTGGGTGCACCAGCAGAGGAAGGCGCTGCGGGCCGGGGAGCTGGAGGAGCGGCGCAAACAGCTGCTGGACGCCCCTGAGGCCGGGATGGTCTGGGAACCGGGTGAAGAGGCGTGGGAGGCCAAGCTGGCCGCGCTGCGGTCGTACCGGCGGGCAACCGGGCACCTCGCTCCGCGCCAGGACCAGGTGTGGGGCGAAGGCGAGGCGATAGTGCCCGTGGGGCAGCACATGGCCAACCTCCGCAGGAAAGGCGGCCTCGGGAAGAACCCGGAACGGGCGGCGGAACGCGCGAAGCAGCTGGCCGCGATCGACCCCGACTGGAACTGCCCCTGGCCACTCAACTGGCAGCGCCACCACGCCGTGCTCCGCGACCTCGCTGAGGACGAGCCTGGTGGGGTGCTGCCTGAGATCCAGCCCGGCGTACTCATGGACGGCGACGACATCGGGCGATGGCTCCAGCAGCAGCGCAAGCCGGGCACCTGGAAGCTGCTGTCCACCGAGCAACAGCAGCGGCTGACCCAGCTGGGCATCAAGCCCGTCCAGGCGGCGTCTCCGGTCCCGGCGGCAATGCGTACGACGAACGGCACGGGAAAGGCGCAGCAGGCCTTCCAACGCGGACTCGCAGCCCTCACCCAGTACATCCAGCGCGAGGGCATCCAGAAGGCAGTGCCGAGAGGACACGTCGAACGTGTCGTCATCGACGGCCAGGAACACGACCACAAGCTCGGTGTATGGATCTCCAACACCAAGACCCGCCGCGAAAAACTCACCCACGACCAACGCACCGCACTCGCCGAACTCGGGATCGACTGGGCGTAGCAGCAGAGTCTGAAGGTTACTGAAAGCTGTGCGCGCGACCGCGGCGTGGGTGATTTTCTTGCCCTGCTGCTCCAGAGCCGTCAGCGCCGTCAGAACGCGCTGACGTTTCTCGAGGCTGATGCGGCGGCGGGCCTGGGAGCTCCGGCAGCCAGAGGCGCCTCCGATCGTGCGGTGCGGAACCTCGGCAAGTTGATAGCCGTATTGGATCGCGACTGAGCCCCCACCCCGGCCCGACTCCCCCGCCTCACCAGCTGCGTGCGTCTGGTGACAGCAAGCCCGCCCCCTAGCCGATGACAACTAGCGGACAGCTGCGCGGCGCGGACCAACGGCGCGAGTTAGGGCCCTTTCACTTACCTGACTATCACTCAATTGCCGATGTGATCCCAGTCACGCTACTTCGGCTTTCTCGGAAGTTAGTGAATTCCAGCGCGTACCCTGACGGCTGTCAGGGTACGCACTGAATTCGCTAAAGGTGGCCTGACCTGCGAAAACGGGAATTGCGATCTTGGTCCCGCAGTGGCCAATCTGATGTTGTGCCGAGGCGCCCGGCGCACACCATCGACGATCGCAACTCATCAGGGGGAAACCCGTGTTCGACCTCACGCAGATCATCCCGCTCGCGCTCGGCGCCGTCTCTCTCGTCGCCATTGCGTCCGATCCGTACGCCCCATGCGGCAACGAGGCCAAGCAGCAGGCCGAGACCATCACCGACCACCTGCGCGCCGTGGCCAACCACGCTCGCGCGGTCGTGGTGCTGATCGTCCGTAAGACCGGCGCGGCCGGGGACCAGTAGGTCACGCCCCGGCGGACGCCGTCCGCCGGGGCACGCAGTACGAGGGGGTGCTGGACGTCCGGGCCTACGACGACTCTCTCGATCTGGCGCTGTTCGAGGCGGCATTCTGCTTCACCTGCCACGAGGTCCGCGTGCAGGGAACGGCCGTGCCGCCCGCCCTGGCCCGCAGTTCTTCGGCCCGGGCGCCCTGCCGGCCCGGACCCTGCTGTCTCCTTGCCGTAAGGAAGGTCCATAGCCGACAGACTGGATGAGCGTCACGACAGAGACCCAGGACGGCTCCGTGCAGCCCGCCGACCGCGTCATACGCCCCGCTCGCCGACCGGATCGCCACCGAGGAACGGTAGGGGACGGCTTACCCTCCCCCCGCCAGCTCGTCGGTGACGGTGAGCTGTTTGTGCTGAAGGTCGTCGGTGACTCAATGGTCGAGGCAGCGATCTGTGATGGCGACTGGAGCACCGTCCGCCGCCTGCCGTCGCCGAGAACGGCGACATCGTGGCCGCCACGCTCGACGGCGAGGCCACCGTCAAGCGCTTCAAGCGTGAGGACAGCCATGCCTCGCTCCTCCCGCACAACTCGCCGCCGGGGCCAATGGCGCTGGCGGGCTGAGCCGGGCCTGGGTTAGAGCGGATCGACGGTGAGAAGGCGCTGGTCGAGGTCCAGGTGGATGATGCCGCCGTTCTGCTCACGCAGCTGACGCCATGCGGTGTAGCCGGTGAGGATGGCGTGCTCCCAGTCGGCGGCGCGGCAGATGCTGACTTCGAGGTGGGCGGTCATGTGGCCAATGGTGGTGAGTAGTTCGTTGTCGATGTGCTTGATGTCGGCGAAGTAGCGGTGGCGGGCGGCGTAGGAGAAGACGAGGGCGGAGATGCCTTCTTCGATGGCAATGGCGCGGCCGCCGTCTTCGGCTTCGTCGGTGTGGGGGCTGCTTTTTCGTTTGCGGCCGAGGAGGAAGCGGGTGACGGGGGACCAGCCGAGGACGGCGGCGTGGGCGAGGTGGAAGGCGTCGTGGAAGCGGTAGTCGTCTTCGATGTGGGAGGCGCTGGTGAGGGGATCGCCAGCAGGGGTGCCGTCTTCGCGGGTGAGGACGATGACGGTACTGCCGTCGTCTCGGGTGGTGGGGGTGAAGGTGAGGGTGGTCTGGCGCGGGAGGCGTTCGTGGTCGGGGAAGTGGTCGTCGAAGCGGGTGTGTTCGGCGTCGGGGGTTGTGCGCCAGCGGTCTTTGGTCTTTTCCAGGCTGGCGGTGGCGATGTCGTCGAGGTCGAGGTCGAAGCGGTGGGCGAGGGCGGCTATGTACCACAGAACGTCGCCGAGTTCTTCGCGTAGCTGATGCTTGCCCTGCTCATGGGCGGGCCCGTCGCGCAGGTGTTTCTTGTAGGCGGTGGTGAGGGAGCCGACCTCGCCGGCGAGACCGAGTAGGGGGATGAGGACGGGGTCCGTGTCCTCGGTGGGGGGTTGGAGGGTTTTGACGGCGGCCTGCTGATAGCGCTTGAAGTCCACGCCTCACTCCTTGTCTGATCATGTGACATGCCTGTCAGATTCCCCGACGTTGTCGTATCGTAGGACACCGACGTTGGAAATGCAGACGATCGGGAGGAATGCTGAGCACCGTCACACCAGGCACCGACGACATCGTCTCGGTCGTGATCGAGTTCCTGGCCGAACTGCAGGAGAAGCCCGCACCCGAGGTGAGGGCCGAACTCGAGGACGGCGGAGCGGAGTTGCCGGTCGACTCGCTCCTGATCGTGGAGATCCTCACGCGCATTGAGGAGCGCTACTCCATCGCCATCCCGGCCGACCGCCAGTCGGCCGAGGCCACCCGGTCCGTGCAGGCGTTCGCCCGCGCGGTACGGGAAGCCATCATCGAAAGGCAGCAATCGTGACCCCTCCGCCCTCCGACGCCCGAGCCCGCGATCCCGAACTCACCCGGCTCGGCGAACGGCTGAAGAAGACCCGCGACTACCTCAACATGTCGCAGCAGTTCGTCTCCGACAACACCGGCATCCCCCGTTCGGCGATCAGCGACATCGAGCGCGGTGAGCGGCGTGTGGACAGCCTGGAGCTGAAGAAGCTCGCCCGCCTGTACCGGCAGCCGGTCGCCTACTTTCTTGCCGAGGAAGAGGATGCGGACGCCGGCGAGTACGCCCTGGCTGGACTGCCGCGCGCACTGGCCCAGTTGACCGACGGTGACCAGAAGACGGTGATGGAGTTCGCCGAGTACCTCTCGCTGCGGCGGGCGGCCGAGAAGGAGCAGGAAGACTCCGCGGAACAGGACAGTCAGCGGTGAACTGGGCGGTGGCGCACCGCATCGCCGGGATCGCGGCTGCCCAGGCCCACCGTGATCTGGGCATCGACCGCACCCGTTACGTACCCGTCCACCAGGCATTGAAGAGAGCCGAAGTCGTCGGCATGGCGCAGCCGATGCCGCGCCTGTTCGGCGTCTACCTCTCCCCCGCCGACAACGGGCCAGCCGTGCTGCTCAACGCCAAGCTGAACATCGTCACCCAGCGGCACACCGCGGCCCACGAACTCGGGCACCACCAGTTGCGGCACCGTACAGCGGCCGACGACGACCTCAGCCCGGCGCTGCGGTGGGGCAACGGCAGCTGGCCGGACGAGGAGAAGACCGCGGAGGCATTCGCCGCATGGTTCCTCATGCCACGCCCGGCGGTGCTGGCCGGTCTCGACCGAATCTGCCAGGGCCAGCCGACCAGCCCGGAGCATGTGTACCGGCTGGCAAGGGAGCTGGGCACCTCCTACGCGGGCACCGTGCGGCATCTGCAGAACCTTCGTCTGCTGGATGCCGACCGTGCTCGCCAGTGGGCGAAGATCTCCCTGGCCGCGCTGCGCGGTTCCCTGGCGGGCGGGGCGGCCCTGTCTGCGGAAGCCCAGGTCCATGTCGTCACCACGTCATCCCATCAGCAGCAGATACATGTCGACGTCGGTGACGTGCTGACCGTCCGCAGCGCCGGAGCTGCGTTCGTCTCGCTGCCCAAGGGCCTGGCCCGCTGCACGGATGTAGAGCAGGGGGCCGTGGTGACCGACGAGCTGGGCGATCCGGTCGTGCTGGAGGTGTCGGCGGCCGACTGGAATGAACCGGTCCGGCTGACGGTGGTGCGGGACGCGCCCCGCGCCGGTGTGCTCGACGTCTGGCCGGACTGACCACCTGCCGCACCGGACTCCTTTTTGCCCCGTCGACCGTGCCAGGAGGATTCATGATCAGCTTCGAGGTCACCGGCCGTGACGTCACCCGCGCCTGGATCGCCGCCTGCAATGCCCTGGACCGCAAGGACAACCCGTCGCGCACCGGCCTACACACCGTCGTACGCATCACCGATCCCACCACAGACGACACCGGCTTCCGCACGGAACTGGACCGGCTGCGCACCGCCAAACGGCACGAGCCGATCGATACCGTCGCCGGCACCGTTTTCCCGGCCGGCCTCGCGGCCCGGGCCGCCGATCACGCCGATCTCGTGTCCCGCTACCGCGCCATGTACCCGCGGCTGAAGAAGTTCCCGGGCAATGCGCACGGCACCTACTTCGGCCGCCTGGTCGCCTACCCCGGCGCGAAGAAGACCGACATCGACCAGGTCGGCAACATCATCAGCCGGCTGCGCAAGCAGGCCTCGGGCAAAGGGCCGATGACCGCCGCCTATGAAGCGGACCTCGCCCACCCCGACGACGGTGACGTGCCGGCCGAGCTGCTCGTGCACGCAGCCGACCGCGACAACCTCTACCGCGGCTTCCCCTGCCTGAGCCACGTCTCCGTCCAGCTGGACCGTGACGGCCGAGTGCACGCCGCGGCGCTGTACCGCAGCCACTACATGTTCGAACGGGCCTACGGCAACTACCTGGGCCTGGGCAGGCTGCTCGCCTACATCGCCGACCAGGCCGACCTGGCCGTCGGGACCCTGACCGTCGTGGCCGGGCACGCCCACCTGGACGGGCCGATCACCGCCATACGCCCGCTGCTGAGTGACACCCCGCCCCTGGCCGCATAACACCCGCCTCAGCTAGGCGCGTTGATCCCCCACTTGGGCGGGAACCAGGCCGGTACCGGTGCCGTCGAGGAGCGGTAGGTCTGCTTGATGCGGCTGCGGCCGCTGATTCCTGCGATCTCCGGGTGGGCGACGCGCGCGTACTTGTCGACCTCGCAGAACAGGTTCTGGCAGTCGATCAACTGCAGCGGGCGCCCCCGCAACCCTGCAAAGTCCAGGCCCAGGCGGGCGAAGTGCTCGTCCTGGGTGTCGGCCATGTACCGGATGACATCGGCCTCGATGCCGTCGGCGGCCACACCGAAGCACTTGCGGATCCCGTCCCTCGCGCCGGGCCCGGGCACGACGAAGTCCATCTCCGAGAACGGCATCTGTGCCGCGTAGTTGAGGTCGATCACGAACTGGTACGCCAGGAACGGACCGATGGCCGGATAGCCCAGCAGGACTTCGTAGGCATCCCGCAGCGTTGGCGCCGCCAGGACCTTCTCCGGGGCGCCGGACGTCATCATCATCTCCAGCAGCCGCAGATGATTGCGGTGCTTGCGCTGCTCCCCCAGCTGCGGCGGCGGCACGATGTAGGCGGCCGAGTACAGCCGCTCCCCCGCCGCGAATGCCCGCGACATCACCCGGTCAAAGACCCGGTGGTCGTAGCCGTCCCACCGCACCTCGCCCAGCTCACCGGTCAGCAGCCGCCACGTGGACTCCTTGTTGAAGACCTTGAACAGCAGGGTGCGGAAGAAGACCTCCTCCCACTCCGGCTCGCCGTCGTAGATGACGTCACCGATCAGGACCTGGCTGACCCGGTCCGCAGCCCGGTAGCAGTTGGTGAACCGGTACCGGGACAGGATCGGATCACTCGTCCACGGCCCCCGCCCACCGGACAGCCGCGCCTCGTACACCGCCTGACGTGCCGCAGCAAAACGCCAGTACGTGTCGAAAACGGGAGTCGGGTGCAGTATCCGCCCCGCAATGCGGATCCCGGCCGCAGCAGCAGCCCCCGAGCCCTCCGGCCTCCGGCGTCCTTGCAGCAGCGTCACCATGCACTCAATATATATTCGATACAGGGTAGTTGGCACGGACAAGGGGGACCCGTGGACCTGCTGTGGCAGCAGCCCCGCCGCAACACGCTCGTCACCTGGCCCAACGACGTCGACCAGCGCCTCGACATACTCGTGCGGGCCGCGGTCGCCTCCGGCGAACAGACGTCCCGCTCCCAGATCCTGGCCGCACTCGTCGCCACCGCCGAAGCGAGCCCCGACGCCGTAGCCGATCTCCTCCACGCCTACCGGCGGCTGCCCACCGACGCCCTGGCCGCGGACAACGAACGCCCCGACCTGCCCACCATCCGCACCCCCGGCCCCACGCGCACACAGTGACTCGGCGGAGGCTCTCCGCAGCTGAAGTTGGGCGGTGACGTCTAGCCTTGTGCAATCGGCCCCCGGAACCAGGCCAGCCCGCCAGACGCGAACCACCCAGGCAGGGGCCACGGGCTGGCCGTGAGGCGCGTGTGGGGCTGGCACTGAGCAGGAGCAGGAAACGGCATCGGGGGTCTGGTGTGGCAGCGGGGGTGTTGCGGACCGTGCCGCTGGCCGGGGAGCTGACCGCATCGTTGATCAGCCGCGTGGCGGCCCGCTACGGTCTCCCGACCGGCGGTGTGCTGCGGCTGTGGATGTGCCGCAACTCCCCGCCCGGCACGACGGCGGTGGTGCGAGGGCGGACGCGGAGGTCGTCCTCAACGAGGCCGGGCGGCAGGTGCTCTCCGAGCTGTGCAGGGTGGAGCCCAAGGTACTGGCGCGCGCTTTGCCTGCCTTCTCCATGGACGACCCCAAGATCAGCACCGGCCGGGAGGCCGGGGTGGCACAGGCACGGTGGCGGGCGGCGGGCACGGTGGCGGGTCCGGCCGCGTTCGGCTGCCGGCTGTGCACAGCGCGGCGCACCGGACAGGCACTGCGAGCGGTGCACTACGTGCCACGGTGGCATCGGGTCTGCCTGCGGCACGGGCGCTGGCTGCTGGACGCGGACGCCGACCAGCCGCTGGAACACCTCGATGTGCGCGGCGCGGCTGAGGCGGTGGCCGCGCAGCGGCGGTGGCCGGGCGTGGCGCGGCGTGCGGTGCAGGCCGGGGTGGAGCCGGAGCAGGTGTTCACGCTGGCGCATGCAGTGGTGGCTCGCTGGTGGGAGCAGGCCCTGTACTGGGAGCAGGAGGAGATCTGGCCGCGCCGTCTGCACCAGCTAGCGGGCGGCAACGCGGGATCACGGCTCGCGTGGTGGCGGATCGTGGGCCGGGACGCGGCGATCTTCCCGGAGGTGGTGGCCATCGCAGACGCGTTGCTGGAACCGGCCATGGCCGAGGTGGCCTGGCAGGCAAGCGGCGGGATGCGGCCTCGGGCGCGGAGCGCCGACGATGCGTTCTGTCACCGGCTGGGCGAGCGGGTGGGCCGCACCTGGCTGGGGCCCGAACTTGCGGCCGACCACGGCAGCCCGCTGAACGGCTGGAAGGGCGCGATCGTGCGCGCCCGCCGCCACGAGACGGGACCGCCGGGCTGGCAGGAGGATCCGTGGCACCTGAAGCGGGAACAGCAGCCCGCCACGATGGCCGGCCAGCTGCGCGTCATGGCGGCAGAAGCCCAATCAGGCGGCTCGGGAACCCGGTGGCGGGCCACCGTTCCTGCCGAACAACGGTTCCACATCACGCAGTTGGTCGACGAGGCACGCGAACAGCTGGTGGAGCTGCGCGGCGTGCACAGCGGCACCACCGCCGAGGTGGCCCGCACCCTGCTGGAGCACCTCAGCCACAGTGCCGACCTGATCGACCAGGCCCTCGTGCATACCGCCGCCGCAGCCGTCGACTCCGGGGTGGCGCTGGAGGAGGTGGCCCAGTGGTCCCGTCTGCCCGCCGAGGAGCTGGCCGCGGTGCTCGCCCTGGGTGAGGGCGAGGACTGACACAACGGCCTGCAAGGGGAACGTGAAAGTGCGGGACTCTGCACTGACACCGGTGCCCAGTCGCGGCACCCTTGGGTGCCGCGCGCAGCCCAACGTCCGGCGGTTGCACCGATGTTGCGGTTACCGGCCGGTTCTCCTGCGCGGCAGGTCAGGCATGGCGTTGTGTGGAGTACGTGATCATCGACAGCAGCCAGGAGACCGCATCGTCCGCGGTGCCCGGGGCCGGGTGCCGCATCCCCGAGCCGCACAGTACGGGTGGGGCTGTTCGACGCGAAGAAGCTGCGGCTGTAGAGGCCAGCCTGATCGATGTGCGCTTTCGAGACCCTCTGGGGTGCTCGCGTCAGGTCCCGTGGCTTGAGGCTGCTCAGGACGTCGTCTTCGAGGAGAGTCCTGCGGTACGGCCTTTCCCCGTCCGGCCCGGGCGGCGTGTGGCTCCGGGCTGGTGGTGGTCGTCGACGACCGGGCGGCTGGTGGCGTACGGGTCCGGTGTCATGCGGACCGAGCTGATGCTGTTGGACCGAGATCCGGCGGTGGTGGCGCTGGCCTGTCGGCCGGTGGAGCTGATGTGGCGTGAGGAAAGCAGGGTCGTCGGTCATGCGCCGCAGCTGATGGCCAGGCTTCAGGACGGCAGCGGCCTGTTGCTCGACTGCGCCGGACGCAGCGGGCCCTCTGCCCGGCTGGCGGCGCGGGCACGGATTGTGGCGGGTGCCGCCGAGGCAGCGGGCTGGTCCTATCGGCTGGCGGGGTCGCCGGATCCGGTGCTGGTGGCCAATGTGCGGTGGCTGGCGGGTTACCGGCAGCCCCGGTACGCCGCAGGTCCGTGGATGCCGGCTCTGCTGGAGGCGTTCGCCAGTCCGCGGCCGGCGGTGGAGGCGGTGTGTGAGCTGGGGGATCCGATCGCGGTGTGGCCTGCGGTCTTTCACGCGCTGTGGAGCGGTGTGCTGCGGGTGCGGCTGGATGAACCGCTGCACGAGCGTGCCGTGGTCTCGGTCGCACGGCAGGAGGCCGAAGCGGCGTGACGCAGGCGGTTGTCGAGGTCGGGGCGCGTCTTCGCTACGACGGACGGGTATGGACGCTTGCCGTGCTGGAAGGCGCCCGGGCCACGCTGGTGAGTGACGAGGGCGCCTCGGCGGTGGTGCTGCTGCCCTACCTGTTCGCCGATCCGTCCTTCGATGTGGAAGGCGGGACGGCGCCGGGGAGGGTGCCGCCGTTCGGCCTGCTGAAGGCCCTGCCAGTCGAGGTGCGGGAGCGGGCTCTGGCGTGGCAGCGGCATGTGCAGGAGGTGGAGACCGGCTTTCCTGACGCGGTCGGGCAGGGCGCCCCGCGTGAGCAGTTCGATCCGGCGACGCGGAGCCTGGCACAGCGGGAGCGGGCGAAGGCTGAGGAGTTGACGGCGGCGGGCTGGTCGGCGAGTACGGCGACGGTGCGCCGGATGCGGGCGCGCTACCGCAGCGAGGGCTTGTGGGGACTGGTGGACGGCCGGGCGGTGCGGGAGCGATCGGCGGTGGGGCGGGCCGATGAGCGGGTGGTCGCGGCAGTCAGGACAGTGCTGGAGGGGCAGCGGGAGCGGTCGACGGGCACGCTGGTGCGGCTGCGCCGCCGGGTGGGGTGGCTGCTGGAGGAGGAGTACGGCGCGGGGGTGGTGGCGCTGCCGCCGGCGTCGACGTTCAACCGGCTGGTGCACGCGGTGGCCGACGGACAGGGCCTTTTGGGGACGGCGGCGCAGCGGCGGTGGCATGCGTCGCGGCCGGCGCCTCCCTTCACGCCGACGGTGGCACTGCGGCCGGGCGAGCTGGTGATGCTGGACAGCACGCCGCTGGATGTCCTGGCGGTGCTGGACGACGGTGTGACCGGCCGTCTTGAACTGTGTATCGCGCTGGACGTGGCGACGCGCAGCACCGCGGCGCAGATGCTGCTGGCGCAGACGGTGGTGCCGGTGGCGATGCGGCCGGGCTGGGACAAGGCGCTGTCCATGCAGCGGTCGGTCATCCCCTACGAGCGGCTGATCGCGTTGGACGCGCGGCTGGAGCAGGCTGCCGCCCGGC
>NZ_JAMGBG010000106.1 GCF_023516595.1 Streptomyces neyagawaensis
TCTGCGCCGCGGTGCTGCGGCCGGTGGGCACGACGTCGGTGGACGCGGCGATGCTGCTGGCGCAGACGGTGGTGCCGGTGGCGATGCGGCCGGGCTGGGACAAGGCGCTGTCCATGCAGCGGTCGGTCATCCCCTACGAGCGGCTGATCGCGTTGGACGCGCGGCTGGAGCAGGCTGCCGCCCGGCCGGTGATCATGCCGGAGACGGTGATCGTGGACCAGGGCCGGGTGTATGTGTCGGCGTCGTTCGTCTCGGCGTGCGAGAGCCTAGGGATCTCGGTGCAGCCGGTGCCGCCGGCGAACGGCCCGGCGAAGGGGAACGTGGAGCGGACCTTCCGCGCCATTGCCGACGGGTTCAGCCAGTACCTGCCGGGCCACACCGGCTCGGACGTCTCCCAGCGCGGCGCCGCCGCGGAACAGGATGCCTGCTGGAGCCTGACGCAGCTTCAGGAACTGCTGGACGAGTGGGTCATCTGCGGGTGGCAGGAGCGCCGGCACGAAGCGCTGCGGCACCCGATGATGCCGCGGGTCGCCGTCTCCCCGAACGAAATGTGGGCAGCTTTGGTGGCGTTGACCGGGCATGTACCGGTGCCCTTGTCCGCCGACGACTACGTCGAGCTGCTGCCCCTTCGGTGGCAGGCCGTCAACGACTACGGCATCCGCTTCGGCTACCGCACCTACGACCACCCCGGCCTGAACCCCTACCGGCGCCGCCGCTCACCGCGGGCGGACAAGAACGGACGGTGGGAGTCCACCACAACCCCTACGATCCGAACCGGGTGTGGGTGCGCCTGCCCGAGGGATGGCTCGAGGTGCCGTGGGTCCATGCAGGGGCGGTTAGGCGCCCGTTCACCGCGTTCACCTTCGACCACGTCCGCCGCACCGTCCAGCGCCGGCATGGCCGTGAAGAGCACGAGGCGGCGATCGCCCAGGCACTCGATGCACTGCTGCGCCGTGCCGGCCAGGGACTGGGCAGCAAGCGAGAGCGGACGGTAGCCGCCCGGGCCCAGGCGGCCGCGCGGATGACCGATCCCTCCCCCGCCACCACCCCGCAGCAGTGGCCTGCGCCTCTCGCGCCGGGGGCCTCGTTCGGGCTGCCCGGCTCCTTCACCGTCCCGCTTGAAGATGGCGACGGCTGGGACACCGACGACAGCCTGGACGACATCGAGGACAACCAGGACGACGAGGACTACCTTCTCGCCGCCCTCGCCGACGGCCCAGACGCTGCGGCAGGCCACGCGGATGAGGCCGAACCATCCGAGCCGACGGCCGAAACGACCCAGGACCAGGCCGCTGAGCAGACGCTGAACGCCGCCGGGGCGGGCGGCATGCGCATCTACGACCCGTACCAGGAGGCCCAGGCATGGTGACAGCGGCCCAGCCCGCCACCACGAGCACGTTCAGTCCGCTGACCACGTGGGACGGATGGCAGCAGTTCGTCGACACGCCCCACGCACCGGCACGGGACGCCGACGACCAGGAATGGACGCTGGAGCAGCGCGAGGACTACCACGCACGGTTCGTGGTGCTGAAAACCCCCGCCATGGACACCATCTCCACCGCGGTACGCCGCCTGCTGCTACTCAACCGCGGCCAGCAGGGCGGAGCCAGACGCGGCCTGATCATCTCCGGACCGGCCACCACCGGGAAGACCACCGCCATGCAGCAGCTCGGGCGCACCGTCGAACTCGCCGACCGGCGCCGCCACCCCAACCAGGACGGGCGTCTGCCGGTGCTGTTCATCACCGTGCCGCCGTCCTCCACCCCGAAGATGCTCATCAGCGAGTTCGCCCGCTTCCTCGGCCTGCCCGCCCTGGAGCGGATGAACCAGATCCAGATCACCAACGCCGTGTGCAAGCTGCTGTGCGAGCTGAGCACCCAGCTGGTCCTGGTCGACGACGTGCACCTGATGGACACCCGCAGCCGGGCCGGCGCCGAGACCTCCGACCAGCTGAAGTACCTCGGCGAGCGGATCCCGGCGACCTTCGTCTACTCCGGCATAGACGTCGAATCCTCACCCCTGCTGACCGGCGTACGCGGCTCCCAGCTCGCCGGCCGCTTCAAAATCGTGCGCAACCAGCCCCTGCGCTACGGCAGCCCGGCCGACAAACAGATCTGGCACGACCTGGTGAACAGCATGGACAGCGCCCTGCGGCTGCGCCACCACCGGCCCGGCACCCTGCTCACGCACGCCGCCTACCTCCACGCCCGCACCGGCGGCCGCATGGGCAGCCTCTCCCACCTCATCCGCGAAGCCGCCCTCGTGTCCCTCCTGGACGGCACCGAAAAGATCACCAAGAAACTGCTCGAAGAGATCGAACTCGACACTGCCGCCGAACAGCGGGCCCGCGCACCGCACCGCCGCCGGACGCCTTCGCAGCGCCAGCCCTGACTGTCGGTGTCTGCCTCAGCCGTCCGTCCCGCTTCCCCGTGACCACTGCTCGGCTGCCGGTACAGCCGAGCCCGCCAGGAACGACCTCTGCTCCCTGATGCACGACTCTCTTCCACCACAGCCGCAACCGCCGCGTACGGCTGCGGCACGTCCGGGGCCGGTGCGGCTCGCGCCGCTGCAGGGCGAGACGAACCTGTCGTACCTGGACCGGCTGGCCGGCCGCTACCGCCTCGGCGTCAGAGACCTCATCCCCGCGCTCCTCCAGGTCGGCGGAGGCCTGTTCAAGGGCTACCGCACGGACGGCGAGGTCTACCTCAACGCCGAAGCCCGTGCCCGCATCTCCGCGTTCAGCCGTGTATCCGAGGAGATCCTGCAGCGGGCCCTGCCCGCCTGGACCGCCCAAGAGCCCGTCTCGCCGGACAGGGCAGGTGCAGCCGGGCGGTTCCGCTTCGGGGCCGTGGTGCCAGCCGCAGGGGAAGGCTGCCGGCTGTGCACCGCCGCACGCACCGGACGGGCCAAACCCGCCCGGGTGTATCTACAGCCGCACACCCGGATCTGCCTGCGCCACCGGCGCTGGATGCTCGGAACCCACTGGATCGACGGCGCACCAGCCGACACCGAACAGGTCGACCTGGCGGGACTGCCGGAGATTGTCGCGGCGCACCGGCGGCATCTGGATCTGCTGCGCCATCGGCCGGACACCGTCCGTGCGTTCGAGGTCGCGCATGCCGTGGTCGTCTCCTGGTGGGCGCAGCAGTGGCCCGAAGAAGAGCAGTGGCCGCGCCGGGTAGGCCAACTCTTGCCGCAGGGGGCCGATCCGGTCTGGTGGAGGCTGCTGGCCAGGGACGCGGTCACCTACCCCGAGACCGTCGCCCTCACCTCGGTCCTCACCGATGAACGCACCAGGCAGCGGCTGCTCGCCGACACCGGCGGTCATCTGCCTCACACGCTCGCTCACGTGCCTGGTCTGGTGGGCGAACTGGCGCGGGTCACGGGGCGGCCGTGGCTGCCCGAGCGGATCGCCTCGACCTCGGCCGGCCCTTTGCTGCTCTGGGCGCAGCACTGCGTACGGGCCGCCGCGGACGCAGCCGTCGCCGACCGGCTGTGGACGCTGCACATGGCGCACCGGCCCCGCCCCATCGCCCGCGAACTCACCGCCTACCGCCACACCGCCCACAAGGGCGAGAAGGCGGCGGGCGGTATGCGGCTGCACCTGGGGCTCCGGCACAGGTCGGATCAGGCGTTCACAACGGGGCTGGCACACGCCCGTGCCTACGCCGCGGTACACGGCCATCTCGCCGCCCCGATCCACAGCCGGTTCGACGGCTTTGCCCTGGGCCGATGGCTGTCGAATCACCGGAAGTTCCCGGCGATGCCGCCCGAACATGTCGCGGAACTCGAGGCGCTGGATCCGTGGTGGCGGCCGCCGTGGACGGTGATGTGGCAGCGCTTCTACTACCAAGCCCGCGACCACACCCGCGCCCGCGGACCCTTGCGGCCCGACCACGGCTTCCCCACCACCAGCTTCGGCCTGGGCGAATGGCTGTACAACCAGTGCACCGGCTACGACGAGCTGCACCCCGCACAACAGCGCCTCCTGGCCGACATCGGCCTCACCCTCGAGGCGGTACAGGCGGCCCGGCCCCGCCGCAAGCACATGGCCACCCACTTCCAGCGCGCCCTCACCTGCGCCCGCGCCTTCGCCGACGCCCACGGGACGCTGGTGAACGCGACGACCGACACCGTCCAGAACGGACTCAAGCTGGGGCAGTGGCTGGCCAACCAGCGCAGCAAGGACCGCGCCTACCAGCACCGCCACGGCGCCCCCTCGTCCCGGGCGCTTGCGCTGTCGGCGATCGATCCCTGGTGGAGCCCGCCCTGGACGCTGGAATGGCAGCGCTCCTGGCACCAGGCACACACCCACGTCCAAGAAGGTCACGTCCTGGACGCCGCGGCCAAGTTCCCCGGCACCAGCAGCGCGCTCGGCACGTGGCTGACCACCCAGTGCGCCCAGTACGACACCCTCCAGCCCGGCCAGCATGACCTGCTCGCACGTATCGGACTGACAGGGGAGATTGCTCGCAGCGCTACCGACCGGCCCGCCGAGCGTGAGGCGGACTTCGCCGTCGGTCTCGGATACGCGCGCTCCTACCGCGCGACGCACCGCACCCTCGCCGCCCCGATCAACACCGTCCACGACGGATTCCAGCTCGGGCGGTGGCTGCGCCGGCAACGCCAGCACGCCCGTCCCGACGCCGACCGGGGCGGGCCTCCCTCTGCCGCGGCGAAGGCGCTGAACAGGATCGATGCCTGGTGGTGCCCGCCATGGAGCCTGGCGTGGCAACGCGCCTGGCAGCACATCCACGACCAAGTCCGAGCCGGCCACCGGCTCGACGCCGATCACGACTTCCGCAGCTTCGCCCCAGGCCAGCGCGCCTGGCTCCGCCAGCAGCGCACCCACTACGACGACCTCCACCCCGACCAGCAGCGCCTCCTGGCCGGCATCGGCCTCACCCGCGAGAGGGCCCGCACCCGTCCCCTCAACCCGTACGCCGAGACCGCGCTCACGCATGCCCGCGCCTACGCCGCCGCCCACCGCACCCTGGCCGCGGCCTCCTCCACCGTCCACGACGGCTTTCCCCTCGGCCGCTGGCTCAACGACCAACGCCAGCAAGCCCGGCGCGAGACCATCCCCACCGCCCGCCACCAGGCCCTCACCGCGATCGACCCCTGGTGGAACCCGCCCTGGGGCATCGCCTGGCAACGCGCCTACACCCACGCCCGCACCACACAAACCCGCCACGGCGGCCCGCCGGCCGACGTACGCGCGTGGACGGCAGCACAGCGCACCACCTGGGATCGTCTACGCCCCGAGCAGCAGAAACTCCTGACCGAGCTGGGAATCGCCCCCGTCAGCCGCCGCCGGACCAGCCGCGTCTACCCACCCAGCCCCGGACTCGACCACGCCCGCGCCTACGCCGCCTTGAACGGCCACCTCTCCCCCAGCGCAGACACCCACCACGACGACTTCCCCCTGGGCCGCTGGCTCGTGCAAAAACGCCGCGCAGCCCGACAAGGACGCCTGGCCCCCACCACCAGCCAGACACTCGACACCATCGATCCCTGGTGGAACCCGCCCTGGCCCAGCATCTGGCAACGCACCTACCAACAAGCCAAGTCGCACCACCACACCGACCAGGACCACTCCCCCACCCTCCAGAAGTGGACCGACAGACAACGCACCCGCTGGAACACCCTCCACCCCACCCAACAAAAGCTCCTCACCCGCATCGAAGTCATTCCCGCATGAGCTGAAGCGGCCACCGATGTCCGGCCGGGCATACCCAACTGATCCGAAGGAAGACTCCAAAAAAGATCTGGCATCGAGGTCACGCAACGGGCCCCTCGCAAGCACTCACCCTTCAGAAGCCAAGCCCACGTTGACCAATCGGGAGCCCTGGCAATGCAGGAGTATGAGATCGCAGCCCTAGCAGCCGGGGCCGGGTACCTCACAAGCACGCTGCGAATGTGGATCCGGGTGCACGGTCGCACGAGCATGGCCCACATCCGCAGCAGACATCGCAGCGAGATGATCCGGGAACTGCCCAGCGGCAGCCGGGTCATGGACGAACACGACAAGATCACCATTGAAGTCGGCGGAGCGCGGGCGGCGGAGAAGCAAGGGAGCGGCAGTGTCGTCGTGGGTGACTGAGTGGTCGGGGCAGGCAGCCTGTCGTACCGCTGATCCGGACGAGTTGTTCGTGCAGTCGGCTGCACAGGGCCGGGCCAAGGCGGTCTGTACCGACTGCCCCGTGAGAACGGAGTGTCTCGCCGACGCACTCGACAATCGTGTTGAGTTCGGCGTGTGGGGCGGCATGACCGAACGGGAACGGCGCGCTCTGCTTCGCAGGCGTCCCACCGTCAAGTCCTGGCGTGAGCTTCTGCAGAGCACACGTGCCGAGTCCGAGCAGGGCACCGGGCTGCTTGTCGAAGAACGGCCCAGGCAGCCGCAAGACCAGCAGGGCCTGTCGCCGGAACAGGAACAGCAGTACGGGGCCCTCTTCCGAATCCGTTTCGTACCGACCGTCGGGTTCCTGATCGCCGCCGGTGCAGGTCGGCACGACGCTGAGGACGCTGTGCAGAGCGCCTTCGTGCAGTTGGCCCGGGCATGGGAGTCAGTGACACACCCCGAGGCCTGGCTGCGGACCACCGCATGGCGCATGTGGCTCAAGGCCAAAGACAAGCAGAAGACCTGGTCCTCGGATCCCGCCGACCTGCCCGAAGCATGCGTGCCTGACCCGTGCGGCGACATCGCCGAGCAGGTCGACCTCGTGCAACTGTTGCGGCGGCTTCCTGTTCTGCAGCGCACGGTAATGGCCTTCGAGATCGACGGGGCCACGCCAGCACAGACCGCCGAGGCCCTCGGAGTCCCGAGTGCCAACGTCCGCCAGAACCTGCGCCGGGCACGTCAAAGCCTTGAACGCATGCTCCAGGAACAGGACCAAGGAGGCGCACTGTGAGCCACTCGCCCAGGCGCAGTGCCGCCCAGCCGGTAGATGGCGTGCTGGCCTCCGCCATGCAGCGCCTGACCAACGCGCTGGACACGACCACGGATGTCGACAGCAGGCTGGCAGCCGCCTTGTACGCCGCCGCCCTTCCACCGGCACCTCCAGTCAAAGCCTCAATCGACGCCTTCCTCGACCACGGCCGGCAGGAACTGCAGGCAACCCTTGAGGCCACCACAGACGTCGAAAGCCACCTCATCCTGGCCCTACACGAAATCGACCTCGAACCGCAGACCGACAGCACCAGCGACGCATAACCACATCACAGCCGACAGGCCCCACCTCAAGGACATCAGCAACCCCGACACCACCTGACCTGTCCCACCAAGTAGCAGCTCACCAGAACTGCACCCTGCTCGACCAACCTGCGCACCCCCGCGTACGCGCAGGTCAGACAGACACCACCTCGCCCAACCCCACACCCGATCACCCCCCAGGCATCGCGAACATCACCCAGAAAACCTGAGAAACCCCAGCGCACAGCCCCCGCAACAACACAGAAAAACTGGGCGACGACAGACGAGCAGCCCGGTCCCACGGTCCAGGGGCGGGTCGAGATGCCGGGAAGCGCCCGCTGCCTGGTCAGACATGTGCGCTCCTTGGTGCTGGGGCCGGCTGGTGGGTTGCCTGGGATTGCCTCACACCCACCTCATAGGGCCGTCGCCCGTTTCTCCCCCCGCCCGGCCCGCGCATCCCTGCTGTGGCATGGATCACGCGAGGGCAGGGCTGGCTGCCCCGGCTACAGCAACAGCGACCAGACCGGTGGCGCCGAGCCGCCGGGTCCGATGCCCTTCTCCAGGAGCCGATGTGCGCAGCAACGACCGCGACCCCCTTCTCGACCAGCGCGCCGTCCTTGTCCTTCTTCTCGGTGTGCTGGCCGCGGTCGGCGCGGGCGTGCTGACCGTCCTGAACGGCGGAAGCGTCGCGGGAGCGGGCCTCGCCGGGGGCGGGGCCTTCGCGGCGGGGGTGTACCTCTTTCACCAGCTCATCGGGTGAGCGTGTCACTGCGTCCCCGCTGGTCTGGCCCTTTCATGCCTGCGGCGGATGTACGGCGTCGCGTTGGGGCGCCGGTAGGGGCAGTCGGCTGTCACGTCCAGGGGACGGCATCGGTGAGGGCTCGGTGGGCGTTGGAGCGGCACGTGGCGCAGTGCTTCATGTGCCTCAGGGTCTGTGTGCGGCATTCAGCGGTGAACGTGGGTGCTGTGCGGTGAGCTGCGCTGATCGCGTGCAGTTCTGGGCAGGCGTGTGCGTACTCGGTGATGAGCAGCAGTGCGTGGAGTCCTTCGGTGATGTGGGTGCGTGTGTCGTAAGTGCGTCGGCGGGCCACGTTGGATGAGACCCCCAGAATCGGGGCGATCTCCTGGGGTCCCATGCCGTCGAGGATGGAGTGGAAGATCTCGCGATCCATGGGGGCGAGGGAGGCAGCCACTCGTGCGACAGTGGCCCAGACGGAGCGCAGCTGGATGTCTTCGTGCTCTGGGGTGGTGTCGGGGATGTCTTCGAATGCCTCGGGCGGCCAGGCTTCTGTGTGCTGGGCGCGGGACTGATGGCTCAGGACCCGGCGGCGGGCGGTGCTGATCAGCCATGCTGGGAACTTCAGTGGCTGGCGCAGGGAGGCGAAGGCCTGGTAGGCATCGAGGAATACCTGCTGCACGATGTCTTCGGCCGCGTGGTAGTCGGAGATGCGCTCGAGGCAGTAGGCGCGGACACGTGGAGCGTGGCGGACGACGAGAGCAGAGAACGCCTGGTTCCGTTCGTGCTGGGTTGCGGGACGGGCCAGGGTTTCCAGGAGCTCGGTGTCGCTGAGGCCTGCTGCGGAGATGTCCGAGACCGGAAGGTCTTCGCGCCCCGGCCAGGGATCGGGCGGTGCATCGGGCTCGCGGGCAAGGTCAGCCGCAGGTGCTGTCTGCCGGGACCGGCGCACGGCGCTGTTTACTGCTGTCGTGTCGGCGCGCTCGCGCAGCATTCGCGCCGTGGCGGTGCCGATCGATGAGTTCTCGATCAGCAGATGTGCGATCAGTTCGTTGCAGAAGCGGGTGAGTTGGCCTGCTGGTGAGAGGGCCGAGCGGTCTTCGGGAAAGATGTCCAGCTGTTCGGCCCAGCGCATCAGGACGTCGCGCACCCCGCAGGGCCCGAAGCGCTCGGGGTGGGCCAGCACGGCCCCGAGCGGGTTGTGCCGGGGGGCGGGGGCCTGATGCAGCGCGTTGCGGGCCCGGCGAAGCAGTTGGGCTGTTGCGGCTGCGCTGGGGTCGCCTTGACGCAGAGCCGTGATGTACTCCTGTGCCGCGCGCTCCAGCTGGTCTGCGCTCAGACCGATCGTGGTGTCGCTGCTCATGACAGCGTCTCCGTGGGGTCCGGGTGGGGCTTGGCCCTGATGCGCCGGAAGCGTCCTTCCACGGCCCTTTCGCTCAGGCCGACTTGCTCTCCTGCCTCGGCGTAGGTGTAGCCCCAGCTCACCAAGTGGGCTGCGGCACGGGTCTGGGGGTCGGTGACCCTCTCGAGGAGGTGGTCGACGTACAGACGGCTGATCACCGGGGGTGCAGTCTGGTCGTCCTCTCCCCCGTGCAGGTGCAGATCATCGAGGAGGCCTGCTGAGTCGACCATCTGGCGCCATTGGTAGCTGTCGCGCAGCCAGCGGCGGTAGGCGTTGGGGAACTGCAGGACGCAGGAGCCCACGAAGAACGTCTTGAGGGTGGCCTTGCGCTCGGGCTTCCACCGGCCCGGATGGAGGACCTCGGCGTAGAAGTATCGGATCCCGTGCGCGACGGTTTCGATGGCCAGTTCGGACAGCTCGTCCGTGCCCCACTGCATCGTGCGGAGTTCCTCGATGCTGGTCGGCCGGCCCCGCTCACGGCAGAGCCTGGCGATCTTTCCGCTGCGGATCCAGGCCGTCAGAACGTCCATGCCGTAGCGGGCCAGCTCGTTGCGGAACGCCTCGTGGAGGCTGCCGGTGAAACCGCAGGCGACGAGTTCCTCCAGCAGCAGGCGGTCGGTGCGCAGTCGTAAGGCGGCTTCGTAAGTGTCGCTGGACATGTCAAAATGCAGATCGTCGCTGATGACCATGTCTTCGAGATCGGTGAAGTGCTCTTCAGTGAAGCAGAGTTCTGTCTCGGCAGGGTCCGGGATGCCGCCGTCGCACTCCTCGGGCGGGCCGCCGGTGTGAACCGCCGCCGGCGTTCCGCTGCCCGCGCTGGTATCCATCAGGTGCCTCCGCCGATCCGGTCCCGTCGTTCCACAAGGTGGTAGATGCTGTGAGGGCGGCCGCCCCACGGTGATAGGCGAGTGTCTTCCACGAGCATGGCAGCGCCGTCCTCGTGTGCAGGTCCTCCGCTTCAGTTGCTGGCTCGCGCGGCGGCGGGCTCGGCGCGGTTGAGGGCCAGGCAGATGACACGGAAGGCCCGGTCGCTAGTGCGCTCGGACCCGTAGACCGCGGTGAGGAGAACGACCAGGACCACGGTGAGTTCGACGGCGCCCACCACGGTGCCGAGCGCCGGACTGACGAAGCCGATGACGGCGGGCGGCGCGAGCAGGCCGATACCAAGGACCGCCTGACGCGCGCGCGACCCGAGTACGGGTGATGCTGACGGGTCGTCACTGTTTGCGTGGACTGGCATGGCTGCTTCCTTCGTCTCGGCAGGCTGCTTTGTCCTACGTATAGATGGGTGAGCCGTGCCGGGCCCACGCGGGTCGCGGGGCAGTTCCGGATTCAGCGGAGGGGTCGTGGGGGGCAAGGTGTTCTCCCGGGGGGCGGGCACAGCTCGTGCGGAACCGGCGGCCCCGGCCCTCGGCACCGAAGCGCCCCTGTGATGGGCAGGGCGCCGTTGCGTGCCAAGGAGACCGTGTGGAAGGTCGATGTGTGCAAGGACGTGTGGAATCCCGAGTTGCTGGAACTGCTCGTGGCGGCCAAACAGAATGACGACTCGACTGCGGCCTGGGCGGCTCTAGCTCATCAGCGCCGCTTCGCGACCGCGCTCTTCGCCGATCCGGTGACCCTGCCCATTGAGCTGCACCTGGCCTACGAACTCGGCAGCGTGCTGCTGCCCTCCCACCAGCTCGAAACGATCGAGCAGCCGGAATCCTCATGGCACCGCCGCCTGCACCGCCCACGCCGCGCGGCGAGCGGCCGGGCGGTGCGGGCAGACACCTCGAGGGGCTGAGAGCGCGTCAGCAGACGGCTGCCGAGACCACTGCGGTCCAGCAGCAGCTGGGCCGGCGGCACGTGCTCGTTGCGGTCGCCGGTGCCACACCGGCCGCCCTGCAGCACCGGGGGTGCTGAGCTGCGACGAGTGGCACGGGACAGCGTGGCCGGCCCGGTCTGGCATATCCAGGTCCGCCTCACTCGAGCCGGGCGGGCCGCCGGACGGGCCCTGCAACTGGCCTCCGCCAAGCAGGCATCCGCCCCGACGCCGCTGTCCGAGTGGCTGCACGCGGCACTCGATGCGGTGGCCGCCGTCCCCGAGAAGACCCTCGCGAAGATGATATCGGGCGGGTGGCGGCCGGCCTTAGCGGGCACGGCTACATCGAAGACGCCAGCGCCTGGCAGTACCGCCTCATCCCAGCCGGCCGGGCATACCTCGGCGCATACTCTGGTGGGGCGCAGGACGGGAGCGACTGACGGCGCGGGTGCGCTGACCCTCTTCCACGGAGATAGCGGCGCGGGTGGTCTACCTTCACACCGTCCGGATCCGGTGAAGGCGGGGACCGTCGCTGAGCGTGGTCAGATCAATCACAGTCTCCGGCGCTGTCCGCCCGGTGCCCGTTCCCCATCGCTCACGCCAGGCGCCCTCTTCAGCGAGTTGACGGCGGTCGCTCGCTGTCTGGTCCGTATGCTGTGCTGAAGTGGACCGCTCCAGACTCGGACGCGTCAAACAGAACTGCACCGTCTGGGAGTTCGTGGGCAAGCGCCCTTGAATCGTGTTTCGTGAGCAACTTGATGCGTGTCTTGAGTTGTTGTGAGAGACGCGGATCAAGCCAGGCCTGATAGGTCGTGTCAGCGAACAGCAGAAGATGCATTCCCAGCCGTCCACCCGCCTCCGCGACTCGTTGCAGTGCGGTGCGCTGTTCCGGCGCCAGCTGCAGAATTTGCGGGACTTCGTCTAAGACAACGACCAGGCGTGATAGACGGGGCAATTCCGGATTCGTGAGGTATGCCCTCTCGAGCAACCTGATGTCACGGTAGCCAGTCGCCACATCTAGCAGCCTTTGGCGATCCGTAATCTCGTTGTTGATCTTTTCAGCCAGGGAAAGGGCTCTCGTGGGGGCTTGTCGCAGTCCGAGGAACGCCGAGGCGGTCGAGCGGTTCGCGTATCGGTGGAGCCTGCTGCGGCCACTGTAGTCGGCGAGAACGAACTCCATGCTGTCTCGATCAGTCAGTTGCTCCAGTACACGGTGCATGAATCCCCGGCGCACGCTGGACGGGCGGCCCTGGCACAGCAGGTGCGGCCCCTGACGATTGCCTTCCCTGCTCCCCAGGTCGAGTTGCACCGGTTTCCCGTCGGCATCAAATCCGAGGGTCACCGCCAGCTGACGCTGCCCAGGCTGGTCAAGAACGAGGGCATTGAAGGCGCGCAGCAACTCCTGCGCGGTCGGCCTCCGGTCTGGATCGCTCGTCACGCAGGCTCGCAGACTCTTGGCAAGGCCATCGGGAAGTTCCGGCGAGTTCAGGGCTTCGAGGAACCCTTCGGTCGGGGGACGGCCCGTCGCCGCCTCGACGAGGATGCAGCCGAGCGCGTATATATCCCCCGCCCGCGTCGGATCGGCGCCGTCCATAAGCTCCGGGGCCCGGTAGCTTGTCCCTTGTCTGTACCGGGAGCGGTGTCGGCTGGCCAGCCCGTCCACCGTGGCTGTCATCCAGCCCGCGATCTGCACCTCACTCCCTGCAATCAGCACGCTGTGTGGTGTCAGTGACCCGTGGACGAGCTTCTTGCGGTGCGCACCGGCCATGCCCATTGCGAATTGCCGGGCAACCGTGAGTAGTCCCGCTTCGTGCAGCAGACCGTGCCGCACGGCAAAGGCACGCAGGTCCGGCGCTGGCTGGGAGCCATCCAGCGCGCATGCAACCGCCAGCCATGGCCGCTTGCTTCCGATGTCCCATGCCAGGAGCCGGGGGGCATGACTACCCATCCGTTTCAGCGCCGCTACCTCTGCTGCCACCAGGTCCCGGGCGTGCGGTACTTCGGGCTGGCGGATGACGAGGATACGGCCCTCGCCGTCGTGGGCCAGGAACAGCCCGATCTTCGACCAGCCGGACACATGCTCGGCGAACACCTCGTACGGCAGAGAGTCGCCGCCGTCGAAGCGGGGATCGGATACGGGCAGGCGCTGCCATCCTGTGGTGTCCGGATGTAGCTCGAACCCTGGCGGCATCTCCCGCAGGGGGCCGGGCGCTGGCGGCGCCGGTTCTGGGGTGTCCGGAAGCGAGGCCCCAAGTCGGCGCATCACCGTCTCGTCCACCCACGCGAACGGTCGGCGGCTGGCCGTCATCCGCTCCGGGCCTTGAGGGTTCGGCAGCCATGCCGGGAATTCCGCGGCTGATCCTGCCAACTGGGTGAGCCGCGTCGTGACTGCGCGAGTGGTACGGACCAGGTCGGAGGGTGGCACGGTTCCCAGCAGGACCTTCCGCGTCTCCTCCGTGAAGTCGAACCTTCGTTGGTGCGGCAGGTCCTCCGAGCCATCGACGCCGTGCATCAGGCCGCCGAGAAAGACCTCGGCCAGGTGAGAGGTGTCAGCAGCCGGGCTCACTGCCTGCTGCACCAGCCGCATCACCGGCACGGGGAGCGGCGCCACCGCGGCCAGGTGCGCTGCGAGACGATACGCGTCCGGGGAAGCCGACTCCCGGAACCTCAGAACAGCCGCTTCCGCACGGGTGGTGCCGCCTTCATGGACGGCTCCCTGCTGAGGGGCGGTTGCGGGCCCTGTGCCCGGCGAAGTGAGCAGGGGCAATACCGCGGTACCGCCTGCGGAGCCGATCAAATGAGCCCAGGCGCCCAGTGATGTCGAATCGGCACCGAGCACCGGCACGGGCACACCGTCAAAGGCCAGCAGCTCCGGCGGCAGCACGGGGTCCTCGATGTGCCAGGACCCGTTGGCCGCACCTTTGCGTCGCGTCGTAACCCGCCACGGCTCGGCGCCGATTCCAGAGCCTGGCCGTAGCCGTGGTGGCAGTACGTGCAGTAGGGCAGTCGGGCCGATTGCGGCCGAACGGAACAGGGCGGCGTGCATCCTGCCGTCCCGCCATGCCCTGCCCACACCATCGCTCACAACGAGCAGCAGTGTGTTGCCCGAGGGGTCGAGCACTGTTGACATCGGTAGCCTGGCGGTGCGTGTACTGAACGGGCGCTGGCTCAGCAGTGGACCCTCCGGGCTGCGACTGTCCAGGCCGTGCACACGTACATGGCGAAAGGCTCCGCAGCGTTCCATCAGCGTTCTGATCTCGCCCGCGAGTCGCTGCCACAGCAGCATAGAGACGCCATCGTCGACAAGGACTGCCAGATCCAGCCACCGGGTCCTGGCAGGTTGTAGCACCGCCTGCGGCATGCCGGTCTCGGCCATGGCCGTGACCGTAGCCTCGATGTCGAGTTCTGTGCGCAGCACGTCGGGGCGCCAATGCTTGAGCGGACGCAGCGATCGGCCAAGGCGCAGTTCGGTGCTGCCTAGCGCCTTCATTCCTGGGGTGCGTACGGCTATCCCGGGCCGGTCTGAGCTGGCTGGCTGCTGATGCGGGGCTGCAGGAGCGGCGTGCAGAGTGCCTTGCGGTGCGGGGCGATGTTCTGGGCCGGCAGGTGCTGCTTTGCGCTGTGAGTCGTCCAGCGGACTGGAGGGCTTGTGGGGAGCAGCACCGGTGTCCGGCCCGCCGGGCGTCTGGGCGGTGGCCCCAGCAGCAGCGCGTGCCAGCGGGGCGGCCGCTGCTGGAGGCAGGCGCGACGCCAGCCACAATGCGTCGAGCAGTTCCTCGGCGTCCAGTTTCTCGCCGCTGCCGGACAGGATGTTTCGGACTTGCTCCAGCACCGGCGGCTACACCGTCCTGCCGAGACGGTGCAGCACCGCGTCGAGCAGCCCCTCGGCGTCCAGTTTGACACCGCCCCGACGCAGGAAGACGGCGTTGAGCAGTTGGTCGGTTGCGAGTTCGCCCCTGGCCCTGCGGGCGAGGAACGCCCGCATGAGGTCGTCCACGCCCTCCATGTCGGCGTCGGTGCCGTCGGGGTTCAGATGCGCCGAGATAATGGCGCGCAGCCGGTCCTCGTCCGGTTCCGGCAGGTCCAGCCGTACACACCGACGCAGGAACGCCGGCGGGAAATCGCGTTCACCGTTGCTGGTGATCACGACAATGGGGAATTCGGAACAGCGGACCCGGCCGCGAACGACATCTGTGGAGGCGTCGGGGTCGGCCGTCATCACCCGTACCAGGCTCTGCTCTTCGGGGAGACGTGCCAGCTCCGGGATCTCGAATTCACCCTCCTCGAAGACGTTGAGCAGGTCGTTCGGCAGGTCGACGTCGCCCTTGTCCAGCTCGTCCACGAGTAGCACCCGCGGGGGCGTGGATGGCACGAGCGCTGTGCCGAGGGGGCCAAGGCGTACGTACGAGCCGATGCCGGGTTCTTCGGTCGGCGCCTTGTCCCCGTCATGCGGCCCGCGGCGCATGTTCGTCTCCCGCAGCCGGCCGATAGCGTCGTAACGGTAAAGCGCTTCCTGAAGGGTGGTGCGGCTGTTGACCGGCCAGTGCAGGACGCGCCCCAGGGACAGCTCGTAGGCGACGGCATGCGCCAGGGACGACTTGCCGGTTCCTGGGTGCCCCGTCACCAGCAGGGGCCTGCGCAGCAGCAGTGCGGCATTGACGACGTCTGCCTCTGCGGGGCCAATCAGATACGGTCGCTCACGGCGGGGGCCTTCCACTCCTGCACCGTCGAACCGACGCCAGGGCGGGGGTGCCGGGAAGGTGATGCTGCGGGCCAGCCCGTCGCCCCTGAACAGCCGCCAGTCGTTGTCAGTCCTGTCACCGCTTGCGTCGTGCTGTCTCGAAGGCTCGTGGACCGTCATCGAGGTGTCCGCTCCTTGGTCGTGGTTCGGTTCGTGAGCTGTACGCCGCTGGGCCAGCCCGGTCATGAGGGGTCCGCCAGGGCCAGCGGGCCAGGCAGCGGCAGCTCGTCGTCGTCCCATACCAGCGCGGGCCTTGCGGCCGACGACTGTGCGGCCCCGAAGGCGGCCGCACGGAACTCCTGGAGTCGCTGCGGCAGTTTGTGCAGCGACCCCGTGGGATCGAGGTCATCCAGCCGGCCCGCGTCCTCATGGGATGCGGCTGCCCGGTCCCACAGCACTACGGGGACACCCATGGCCAGACAGACAGAAAGAAGGGGATCTCGCTGCTGCGGTGGTCCATGCAGCACGACCCGCGCGGTGTTCCGGTAGGGAGTCTTCAGCAGTTCATAGAGCTGCTGAGGGTCGACGGAAGGCTTGTCGACAACGAGGGCACCCGGCTCTCCAGCCGCCCAGCGTCTGCGCATCTCGCTCTCCCCGGTGGAGGAGCGGCGGGTCATCTCGGGGCACCTCAGGGCGACCTGATACCTGGAGCCAAGAGGCAGGCTGAGTTCGGGGAAGGCATCACCGAGCTCGCTGCCTGTCTCCCAGGTGTCGACGGGGATTTGGAGGCCGCAGGGTCCGACGACGACATCCACCTGCGTTGCCGGCTCGTCGCCCTCACTTGGGCATCCCTCAACAGTCTCGCGTATGAACCGGCCGATTTCGTCGGGTGCCAGTGGGTCTTTCGTCATGGTCACCGTCGTTCTCGTCCCATCGCCGCGAAACAGCCAGAGTTCGCAGAGATAGTGTCCTGGGGCATCCGGTCCAGCCTCGGTGAGGCGGGTGACGATCCGGGCGACTGGTGAGGGGCGGTGCGAGGCCCATGCCTCCGCGTCAGCACGTCGCTCTGCAAGGGCCCCGCGGCTGATTCCCAGCCTGCCGGCGACATGGTCGCACCATTCGATCAGGATGGCGCGACTGTCGGCGTCGGTTGCGGCGGCCACGAAGGCGGCAAGTCTGAGTAGAGCCGGAACAGGAGTCGAGCCCGCATTCCCGGCAGGGCCGTCGGGGTAGTCCTCCAGGCTCAGCACCACTCCGTCAAGTTCTGCCTGCGTCAGCCGGGCGGTGCTCGCCAGAGGACTGGGGAGTTCCATAAACCGCAGTGCCTCTCGAGCGGCACGCGGAATCAAAGCGGGATCGGCCGCGGTGACTGTGCGGAGCACTGCGAGCAGCTGGCGGTGCTCGTTGACGGACAACAGCCGGACGTTCTCCTCCATGCGGCCAAGTGCCAGGAGGCTACTCAGCGCTTGTCGGGCGGCATCGTGGTTTTGAATCGTGGGCGCGAGCGACTCAGCCAGTGTGGCCAGCGCCCGGTCCTCGGTCAACAGTAGAGCGGCCAGCTCGTCCAGTGTGGGAGCCGACGGGTCGTCAGCGGGTGGGGGCGCACAGCCGATGCTGGCCGCCAGAGCACGGCAGTGATCGGCGCGCCTGACTGGGTCGTCCAGCAAGGCGCGCAGCGCGGAGACCAGTGATTGTGCCGTTCTCGAAGTCTCCTGCCCACCTTGCCGTTCTGTACCGCTCAGCGTGGCTACCGCGCACTCGTCAAGAACGTCCCTCGCCCCCGCACGAGCCAGTTCCTCACGCACGGTCTGCCACGGCAGCGCCCAGCTGCGGCGGACGGTCATCTGCGGCTGCAGCGGTCCCGGGCTGGGCATTACATGGGCAACGACGAGCCCTGCGACCGTCGAGTCGGCCCGTACCCACAGCGGGCCGCCGCTGTATCCAGGCCCGATGGCAGCCCCGGACAGCTGTCCATCCAGATAGCAACACCTGTCGTCCTCGGGTCCAGCCACAGTGTCGGCATAGGTGATGGACGCTCCGCCGCCGTGCCAGGCCCGCAGCCCCAGACCTTCCCGCATCTCCCGCCACACCACGGGCCTGGTCCAGTCGGGTGCGGGCTCATCGAGTTCCAGCACGGCGAGGTCGCCGTCCCATACAACCCCAGAGGTCCGCTGTTGCGGAGGCAGCCAGACCGACAGCCGGGCGGTCCCGCGACCAGTCGTTCCGGGGCCGTGGAACGCGACGTTCAGGGCGTGCTCTCGCTCCGGCTGCTCGGTACTCCATAAGTCGCGTCCGAGCGCATCGTTGACAACATGGGCGCAGGTCAGTATCCGGTTTGATGACAGGAGTGCGGCAGCGCCTGCAGCCTTGTCACCCCCCGCACGCAGCAGCGCAGTATGCGAACAGGGTGATGTCCGGCGACGGAACCAGCCCATTCTCACCCCTGGGCGGGATCAGCCGTGGTCTGCTGCTGCCAGGTCGCACTCACAGTCATGGTTGCCTTGCCGTTGAGGCCGACAATGCCCAGCTTGAGGTCCTGTCCGATTTGAATGCCGAATTCAACCTTGAGTTCATGCGGCGGGTTCTCGGTGCCCGCGACCGCACCGTGGACCTCCTCAAGGAGTTGCCCAAGTGGGCGCAGTGTTGCTCGCAGGGCATCCGTTGCGAGTGCCGCTGTCCGTCCGCCACGCGCCACTGGAGTGGTCATGCCGAATCCCTCTGGGAGGTCTGGCGCCTGCGACGTCTCGGCAACGAGGAGGTCTGTTGTCGGCTCTCCTGCGTCGGACAGCTCCACACGCAACGCGGCGCCAGCCAGATCGAGTTCAAGGTATTCGGGCATGACCGTATTCTGCCCGACCCCGGGGCTTCCGCTGCCTCGCCAGACATGTGCACTCCGCTGAGGCCGGCTCGTCGATCGTCTGGGTGTGCCTCACACTCACCTTTGCCGAGGCCGAGGCCGACGGCGAGGGATCACGCTCCGGGGGATGACGGCTGAGCCACTCCGCTACGGGATCCGTTCTCTCGTCTGGACCAGCGTCCAGGAGGACTGTTTCCCTCAACTCCCCGACACCGCCTCATGGGACGGGAGCGAGGCCATCTCGCTGAACCGGCTGCGTGGAATGGTGATCGTTCAGACAGCCGTGACCGAGGCGGTGCTCGGCCTCATCCTGTTGCGTCTGCGAGCTGGGCGACGATCGCCCAGCGCCGTACCCGGGTGGCATCTGGCGCAATCTGCCGGTGACCTTGGGTTTTCGCTTCGGCAGCGATGCGGCGGGCGATCTCGCCGTGGGACAGCCCGGTGGCCGCGACCCACAGCGCGAGGTGCGGGTTGCTGGTTCTGCCGGTCATCGCCGCTGCCCTCCCCAACTCCTGCTTCACGGAGCGTGGCAGTTTCGCCACGGTTCGCGGTACCAACGGTACTGGTCACGGCTGGTGCGGGAGGTCGATTCTGCTTCTGCGGTAGCCGCACGGGCTATTCGCGTCAGGGATAGGGGAAGGACGAACGCATGGCGACGCTTGCACCCCCGGCTCAGGTTCCGTGGGCGATGCGGCTGGTTACCGACCGGCTACCGGTCGGCCCGCCGTCGTACGCCGCGGTGGCTCTCGACGCGGCGACGCAGACCGCCCGGTACACCGACGCCGCCGGTCAGGTGGTGGAGATGGGCAAGCACGGCACGTCCAAGACCACCGGGACCGCGTCGGTGTCCGGCAGCAGTGACGGGCAGAACCCGCAGCCGCAGACCCAGGACGACAACACCACCGACTACGAGTCGGACTGATCCGATGGCCTCCACCGTCTTGGTCGTCACCGCGCTGGAAGACGTCACCGCGGACCGCGTCATCGCCGCGCTGAACGAACGCGAGGTGCCCGTTGCACGGGTCGACCCGGCCGGCATCGGCGCCGGTCTGGCCTTCGGCGCCCGTATCGGCGCCGGGGCGCCGGCCTGGACCGGGCGGCTGGTCACCGGCAGCCGGGAGGTGGAGCTGGGGGAGGTGGCGGCGGTGTACTACCGCCGCCCCACCCCCTACGCCGCCCGCTTCCAGCATCTGCCCGCTCAGCAGCGCGACTTCGCTGCAGCCGAGGCCAGGCATGGGTGGTTTCGTAAGCGAGAGCGGACAACGTTTGTCGATGGGTTCGTACAGCACTTTGGCGATCAACACCGCGGAAATGTTGACGAGAACCGACAACGCTTTGGCCGCCTGCCAGGACCTCCTTGTCAGCCGCGCCTGCACTTGAGGGCTGGCGTACCCGCTGCCGCTGCGAGAGGCTGACCCATCACGGGTTGATCTTCAGCACACGGAGGCTACAAGCTCATGCCAGCATCAGAGAACCAGCCCTTACCAGCAGCAGGTGCATACGAGATCGATCAGGCGGCATCAACGGTCCGCTTCGACACACGCGCCATGTTCGGGCTGCTCCCAGTCCAAGGGATTTTCGCCATCGGACACGGCCGGATCACTGTCGCGGACCCGGCAGAAGAGTCGTTGGTGCACGTCGCAATAGAGGCAGGAAGCTTCGAGTCGGGCAATCAGCAGCGTGACGACCACGTCAGGTCCTCTGACTACCTGGACGTGGCTCGGCATCCCGAGATCGGCTTTCGGAGCCAGCGTCTGGAACGATCCGGCGCTGATGCCACTTTGTACGGCGAGTTGACGGTATGCGGGGTGACTCAGCCGATCGCCGTCACACTCGGCACGGTTGCCCACGAGGGCAAGCGGATGACGGCGAACGGCACTACCACGATCGACAGGTACGCCTTCGGCATCACCAAGGCCAAGGGCATGACGGGGCGGCATCTCAAGATCACTTTGGAAGTCGTCGCACACCGCTGAACCGATCGTGATGCTGAGCGGCTCACGGATCGGCGTGACATTGGTGAGGTCAGCCTGCGGCATCCTGCGCTCGGGCCGCCCTGGTGCTGGCGAGCCGGTAGGACTCCGTGCCGGTCTCGATGATGTTCCCGCCGAAGGTGAGGCGGTCGACGATGGCCGCGCAGAGCCGCGGATCGGTGAACGTCCTGGTCCAGCCGCCGAACGATTCGTTGGAGGCGATGGCGACGCTGTTCTTCTCCTCGCGTTCGGTGAGCACCTGGAAGAGCAGCTCAGCGCCCCGGCGGTCCAGCTCCATGTAGCCGAGTTCGTCTATGCAGAGGAGATCGACGCGTCCGTAGCGGGCGATGGTCTTGGTCAGGATCTTTTCGTCCGCGGCTTCGACCAGCTCGTTGACCAGTTTGGTGGCGAGTGTGTAGCGGATCCGGAAGCCGGCCATGGCGGCCTCGGTGCCGAGGGCGATCAGCAGGTGGGACTTGCCGGTGCCGGAGTCGCCGATCAGGCAGAGTGGCAGGCCCTTCTTGACCCATTCGCAGGTCGCCAGGGTGTGGATGACTGCGGCGTCGATGTTCCCGTTGGCCTCGAAGTCGAAGGTCCGCAGCGACTTCTCCCGCGGGAACTGCGCCGCCTTGATGCGCCGTTCGGAGCGGCGGCGGGCCCGGTCGTCGCACTCGGCCATCAGAAGTTCGGCGAGGAAGCCGCGATAGGACATCTGGTCGCGGGCGGCGGCTTCGGCCAGGTCGGGGAACTGTGCCCGGATGGTTGGCAGCCGGAGCATGCGGCATGCCTGGTCGACGGCGGCGTCGGCGGCCTGTTCGGTCAGCCCGCGGTGGCGTTTGAGGGTCACGGCATCTCTCCCTGGATGGCGGGGCGATCGGCCGGCTGCCGTGCTCGCAGCAGCTGGTCGTAGGCCGCGACCGAGGGCGGCGGCCGGGTGTCGGGCGGCAGCTGGGCCAGCCGCCGTTCGGTCAGCGAGGTCACGTTCGTCCGGTCTGGCTTGGCCGGGAAAGGATCAGCGACCTCGTCGGCTTCGGCTGCCTTCCGTGCCTCCAGGGCGACGGCGTCCGCGGTCAGGGCGCCGGCCCTGAGTGCGGAGGCAAGCCCGGCGACTAGGTGTTCGTGGGGAACGTGGCGGCCCATCAGCAGGACCTCGATCAGGGCCCGGGTGCCGTCCCGCTCGCCGTGGGCAGCCTTCGCCGCCTGCCACCACGTGTCATGGACGGGCGTGAATTTCCCTGCGGAGCGGGCCTGTTCGAGGGCGGTGGCGTGGCCCCGGGAAACGCTCCGGGCTTGCGGACCAGAGCTTCCAGGTAGTGATCCAGATCCAGCCGGGCCTGCCCCTTGGCGATCAGCCGTTCGTGACGGGCGACCTCCAGCTGACCGTCATAGACCACCAGCTCAGAGGCGTGCAGCATGGCCCGAACCGTCCGCCCGATCAGCCGCACCGGCACCGAGTAGCGATTGGTGCGGACGCTGATCTGACTGAAGCGGTCCACCCTCAGGCTGAACAGCCTCCCTGTCTCGAAGCGTTCGCCCGGTAACGGTTGCAGCAGCGGCCGTTCGACGGCGAAGTACTCACTCACCGGCCGTGGCCGGGAGCCGATCCGGCGCCGTTCGTCCTCCTCATCCCACCGCTCGATCATCGCGTTGAGCTCGGCGAGGGAGGCGACCTCGGGGACAGGGACCATGTGATTGCGGCGGAACCAGCCGATCTGCCCCTCCACCCCGCCCTTCTCGTGGGCGCCCTCGATGCCGGGCAGGCAATACGCTGCATCAATGCCGAAGTGCGACCGGAACGCGGTCCACCTCTCGTTCTCCACGCGAGACCGCGAGCTCAGCACCCGGGAGACCGCGGAGCGGAGGTTGTCGTAACGGACCTTGCCCGTCGGTACTCCACCCAGCACGCTGAGAGCGTGAACGTGGCCCTCGAGGAATGCCTCCTGGCCGCAGGAAGCGAAGACGCGGTGCACGGCCTTGCCCGAATACGACAGGCGCATCGCGAACACGAAGCAGGTGACCTGCTCACCAGCCAGGCATACCTTCACATCGCCGAAGTCCACCTCCACCTCGGCCCCCGGCCGGTGAGACTGCGGAATGAACGCGTGCACCACCCCGCGGCCGGCCTCAACAGCGATCTGGGGCCGCCGGTCTGCGACATACGCCCGCATCATCGGATAGGTCACCGCCTCCGCCCCGTGCTCGTCCACGAGCCGGTCGAAGATCCGCTTGACGGTGTGACGCTGCTTGCGCGGAGCATCCAAATCCGCCCGGAGCATCTCGTCGATCAACGGCTTGTAGACATCCAGACGGGTGCCACGCGGCCGCGGTTTCTTCCGCGGCTCCGGCCAGACCGACTCCAACGCGGCCTTCACCGTGCGGAATCCGACTCCGTACTCACGCATCAAGGCCCGGTACGACATCCCTGCCCGGGCATCACGGCGGATCGCCGCGTACAAGTCGACCTTGGACTTCGGTGGCGCCATCGCAGCCTCATCCCGCAGAGCACGTCCATGCTCCCACCGCAAGCCCTCAAGCGTTGCCAGAACTCACAGACATCGCCCTCCCACGAAACGAGGCGTTCTCGGCCCTGAGCGACAAGTGGTGTCGGATCCCATCAACAAAACCAGGCGGGACGCCCTCATGAGGGCCCCGAGCGCGCGCTGTGACGGCATGTCGGCGAGAGCCTCGATGCCGATGACCCCTATGACGGCCTGTGGCGAACCGTCCCCTTGGGCGCCGTCAGCGTGGCAGGGACGGCTCCCTTCCCCGGCCCACAAGATTTTTCCGCCGTCGTGTAAAGAATCCGGCGGCGTTCCGCCTCTCAGCATGCGTACGGCCGCTGCTTCACGGTGAGGCGCTGGGCCGCAGACTGGAGGAGGTCCGGTGGTAGTGACGGGTGTGGGCTCGGTCGTGGTGATCCTGGTGGTGCTCTTCGCGCCGACGCTGAGCAGCGTGCTGAAGAGCATCGCGTTCCGAAACCGTGCCGCGGGTAAGGCCGAGATGATCCGGGCACAGGTCGAGTCGGACGCGCAGGTGCGCAAGGGGCACCGGACGGGGAAGCGGGGTCGGCGTGGCTGATAGGGACAGGCCGCGGTCGCGGCACGCCGACGCGCTGCGGGAACTGGTGGCGGAGCCGGAGCGGTACGGCCTGATGGTCCGGTACGCCGCCAGCCAGCTGGGCAACCACGGAGTGCACCGGCGGTGGGCTGATCCTGAGGACGTCGTGCAGAACGCCCTAGCGGCCGTGCTGGCCAAGGACGGCCCGATCCGTGTCTACCGCCCGTACGTGTACGCCTGCATACGGCGGGAGGCCGGCCGCGCGGCCCGCCGCTATCACGCGGGTCAGGGGTACGCATCACTCGACCTCGACCTACGGGCGGAGGGCGAGCTGGCGGTGCCGGCCTTCGAGGGGGAAGTCGAGCTGCGGGACGTAAAAGACAGGACACTCGCGGGACTGCCCGTGCAGCAGCAGCGGGCGTACTTCCTGACACAAGAGCTGGGTATGCCCCACGCGCAGGCGGGCAAGGTGCTGGGTATCGCGGCGGCGACGGTCGGCGTCCACAGCAGCCGGGCGACCAGGAAGGTGCGCGCGGCGCTCTCCGAGGCGGGGGTGGGGGCGGCCGTGCTGGCATGGGTCATCGCGAGCATTGTCCGGGGCAAGCAGGAGATCATCCCCGGTGCCGGCCCCGAGATGCTGCCAGTTTCGTACACGGTGACGATGACCGTCCTCTTCATGGTCGGCCTCAGCAGCATCGTGCTGGGATGGGCCACCTCTGCCTCCGGGCGGCCCCGCCTGCGCTCGTCGCTTGCGTCTGTGCGGGAGGCGCTCGGGATCCTGCCGGAGCAAGGAGGCGGAAAGGAGCACGGCGACTCCGACCCGCGCGGCTTCCGTGAGCAGTTTGTCTTGGCGCTCTGGGCAGGGATCCGCCACCTCGCCCGCTCGGCTTCCCGCTACCTGCAGGGAGCCCTCCTCAACAACCGCACTGATCGACGCTGAGGCAGAAGCACGGGGAACGGTCACCCCTCACGACCGTTCCCCCGGTGTTCGAGTGTTCGGTGACCGGGCTGTCTGCTGGGGCCCGGATAAGCTCCTGATGTGGATCGGATCCATGTACGGCACCACGCCCGGCCCCTCGAGGAGAGTTCCGCCGCAGCCGTGTCTTCACCCGACCGAGTGGCAGGCCCCCAGGGGCTGTCGCCAGACGGAGGACGACGGTACGCCGGAGGCGGCGTCCAGCACGGGACCGTCACCTGGCCCTACGGTCGCGCTGCCGTCGTCTACCGCGAGTCGATGGCCAGCCCCCTCATCGCCGACTTCCGCGAAGTCACCCACACCGACAGCTGCCGCGTGTAACCGACACGCGCCGCCGCGGAAGTCGCGGGCTTCTATGACAGGGCGGCTGGAGGCGTGGCTTCGTCGGTCCAGTCGCCGTCGAACAGTGCTGCGAGCAAGGCGGCATGCTCGGGGGGAAGCCGGCCGGAGCGATGCTTGGTGCGGGCCTTGGCGAGCCATGCGCCGATCTTGACGCGCTCGCCGTCGACGGTGATTTCCTCGCGGGCGGCGGGGGCTCGGTGCTCGCGGTGGAGGAAGAGTTCGAGGATCTGTGCGCTCTGGGCGAAGGTGCGGCGGCCTGGGCGGCTGGTGGTCATCGGGTGGGTCTTGGGGGTGAGGTGGAGCGCGGTCAGCAGGCTCTGCTGCCGGCGGGCGAGGGTGTCCCAGTGGGTGAGTTGGCGGTGCAGCCAGCTGCCGATCTTCACGGTGCCCAGGACGGTGTGGTGGTCGAGGGCGGCGGGGTCGTGCCCGGCGGCCAGGTGGGTGCGGAGCAGGTGGTATTTGCGGTGCCAGTCCGGGCCGTGGGGCAGTTGCCAGTCGGGGTCGATGGCGGCGAGGTCGGCGGCGCGTTGGGGGTCGAGTCTGCCGTGTGCGGCAAGGGAGCGCTGTTCAGCGAGCCAGGCTCCTGTGAGGGTGGTGGGGGCGGCGAGGTGGCCGTGGGTGCGGTGGTAGTCGGTGGTGGCGGTGAGCCGGGCACGCCAGGCGGCGTCGCGTTTGTCCCAGATCATGTCCAGGGCGTCGAGTTCGGCGATCCAGTCGGTGTCGAGGCGGCCGGCTGCGCGGGCGTCGCACATGGTGGTGATGAAGCGGCCAGTTCGTAGCCGACGGCGTCGAGGTGGTCGGCGGGAACATCGAGGTGGCCGTGGGCGTCGTGGAAGGCCTGGGCGGCGGCGAGGCCTTCGCGGCGGGAGCGGGAGAGGGAGCCGTGGGGGTTGAAGGCGATGAGGTCCATGGCGCGGGCGATACGCTCGGGGCGGAGGGTGAAGCCGAAGCGCCAGCGGTGCTGGATGATGCGGCTGGTGCCGTGACCGGGAAGGTTCACCGGGTCCGTCGGCCAGCGTGTGCTTCTCGTAGCATCGCGTCCATGTCCGGATCCGAGCACGTCCTTGAGTGGTTGCAGAGCTGGTATGCCTCCCAGTGCGATGGCGACTGGGAACACGAGTGGGGCGTGAGGATCGAGACGCTCGACAACCCGGGGTGGCTCGTCAAGATCAATCTTGAGGAGACGGAGCTGGCCGACCGGGAGTATCCCCGTAAGCGAGTTACTCGAGACGAGCCCGATTGGGTGGTGGCATGGACGTCCGAGAGGACGTTTCACATCGCTTGCGGCCCCGGCAATCTGACCGAGGCGCTCTCGTTGTTCCGGCGATGGACGTCCGAGGACGTTGCGGAAGAGCTCTGACTGGAGCTCCTCACGCGGCGAGCGCGGGTCTGCTGCCCCAGCGGATCCCTTTCTCGCTGCGAATGCGGGCGCGTTCCTTCCGCTGGGCGGCGAGGACGTTGGGGTGGCGGGCGTTGGTGTTGCGCCAGCGCATGTCCAGGTACTCCTCTGAGTGCTCCGCCGAGTACGAAGTTATGTGCACCACTGCTCAGGCCACGTCGGTGTCCCGCTCGATGGCCTGGAG
>NZ_JAMGBG010000107.1 GCF_023516595.1 Streptomyces neyagawaensis
CATGGGCTCGGCGGCATCCTCAACCACCTGCACGGCGCCTTCTACGTCAACCACCCCGGCGCGGTCACGGCCGCCGACTTCAAGCCCGCCCAGCTCCAGCTCGCCGCGCAGCTCGGCTTGGCCATCCCGGCGACGCTGGTCACCAACGACGTCGAGGCGGCTTGCAAGTTCGCCGCCGACCGGGAGCCCGTGATCTACAAGGCGTTCCGCGGGCTGCCCCGCGATGGAGACGGGCATGCCGGCGCGATCTGGGCGCAGCGTGTCGATGCGGACACCTTCGACGACTCGCTCGCGGTGACCGCGCACCTGTTCCAGGCGGAGATCCCCAAGACCGGCGACGTGCGCGTGACCGTGGTCGGCCAGCGGGTGTTCGCCCAGCAGATCGCCGCCCCGGACGGCGCGCTGGACTGGCGCCGCGGCGACTGGGACGCCCTGCTCCACTCCCCCATCGCCGTCCCCACCGCAGTCGAGGCGGCTCTGCACAGCTACCTCAGCGCCTTCGGTCTCGCCTTCGGCTGTTTCGACTTCGCCCTCACCGGCGACGGCGACACTCCGGAGGACTGGGTGTTCATCGAGTGCAACCCCAACGGCCAGTGGGGCTGGCTGCCCGATGCCGATCAGATCACCGAGGCGTTCGCCGAGATCCTGAGCACGAGCACGGAAGGAGGCGGAGCTTTATGGTGCCCGCCGACCTGGAAACCGACGCCGCGCGGCTGCGCGAGGCGATGGTGAAGGCCTTCGCCGAGAACGGCGTACTCGCTGATCCCGGCTGGCGGGCGGCCGTCGAGCGGGTGCCCCGGCACCGGTTCGTGCCGGGCTTCTACCTGCCCGCCGACGAGCGTGACGAGCAGGGGCTGACGGTGTGGGAGCCGGTCACCGCCGAACTCGACTATGACCGCTGGCTGACCGCTGCCTACTCCGACACCACGCTCATCACCCAGTTCGACGGTGACGAACCGGACTGGAAGGCGTCGCAGGTGCGGCACGGCGGGGCGCCCACGTCGTCGTCTACGCTGCCGTCGCTCGTCGTACGGATGTGGGCGGACGCGGACGTGCAGGAAGGCCACACGGTGCTGGAGATCGGCACCGGCACCGGCTACTCCACCGCAGTAGCCTGCGAATGCCTCGGATCGGCGCACGTGACCTCGATCGAGGTCGATCCGCACCGGCTGGAGCAGGCGGCGAACGCGTTGCACGCCAGCGGGTACACGCTGACGCTGGCGGTGGCGGACGGGCTGTACGGCTACTGGCCGGAAGCGTCCCTTCGACCGGATCGTGGCCGCCTGCTCCTTCCGCGCTGTCCCCCCGGCCCTGCTCGCCCAGGCCCGCCCGGGCGGGAAAATCTTGCTCACCCTCTCCGGCTGGCTCTACGGATACGCCCGCGTACTGCTCACCGTGAACGGCGATGGCACCGCCGAGGGCCGGCTGCTGGGCGGCACCGTGTCGTTCATGTCCGCCCGTACGCACGCGGCACCGGCGTTCGGCAACCCCGCCCACTGGGCCGCGGGCCTGCCGGAGACGGGCCGGACCGCCCGGCACTCACCGGAGCGGATCACGGCCGGGACCGAGGAGGCGTTCCACTTGCGCTTCCTCGCCCAGTGCGCGGTGCCGGATGCACAGATGACAACCGTCGCCGACGTCGTGCCCCTCGTCGACGTGACAACCGGCTCCGCAGCCACCCTCACTCCCGTCGAAGGCCGGTGGGAGGTGCACGAGGGCGGCCCCGTGCGGTTGTGGGAACGAGTCGAGCGGGTGCTGTCCGCGTACGACGAGGCGGACCGGCCCGGGCCTGAGACGTTCACGCTGCACGTCTACGACGGCGGGCAACACCTGCGGCACCCGCGCTTGCCCGGACTCCCGCTGCCCGGTTCCTGATCCGGGCCGACCTGGAAGAGCCGGAGCCCAGGCGGGGAGCGTGACGGCCCCTGCCCGGTCTCCGGTCGCGGGCAGCGGCCTGGTCGACCTCGTGGTGCGGCTCGCCGGGGCGCGCGGTTACGGGGTGCCGGAGGGGGCGTGCGTGCCGGGTGAGGGAGCGGCGGTGCTGGAGCGCGCGTTGGATGACCGGCGGGTGCTGGCCTGGACGGAGGCTCAGTGTCGGCCCTGACGAACCGGCTGCAGGCGCGTGCGTGCCCGTTGCGGCTGCCGGTGGTTAGCAGCCGACTGGGAGCCGACCGGGACGGATGGCAGGCATCGGTGCGAGACCGCGTCGCGCAGTGGCGCGGCCAGCTCGAGCCGGCGTCGGGGGTACTGCTTCCGGCGTGGGAGCCGGGGCCGGCCGGCTGCGGCTGCTCCTGACGCGCATGGCAAGGTGCCGTGAGTTCGCCAATTCTGAAGGGACTTCGGCGGCGGACTGAAGGGGTGCGATACGGAATCAGCGTGTCATGTCCCTGGGGCCCGTGGCTCTGCGGAGGCGAGGCAAGCATCCGGGCCGCGGGCCGGGAGGTTGAAGGGGCAGCGGGGTCAGGATCTTGCGGGGCTGGCGATCAGGACTACGAGAGGGTCAGCGGCAAGACGCTGACGGGCATGGAAGAGGTGGACCCGGACTGTGTTGGGGCTGATGCCGAGCTGCCGCGCGATGTGGGCCGTCGGCACGCCGAGTGTCCACAGCCACGTGACCTGCCGCATGCGCCGGGGAAGCCTGCTGAGCGCTTCGGCCAGCCCGCGGTTGCGAAAGCCTTCGACGGCCACATCTTCGGAGCTCCGCTCGAACTCGTTGCTGTGCAAGAGCTCGCCGGTCGTCACCTCCAGCCTGAAGCGCGCTGAGGCAAAGTGGTCGGCCACAAGATTGCGGGCGATGGTGACGAACCAGGCCCCGAAGTCCCGCCCTCGCCAGGCGAAGGTATCCAAGCGCTGGAACGCGCGGGCGAACACTTCGCTGGTCAGGTCCTCTGCGGTTGCCTTACCCCCGACCCGGTAGTAGACGTACCGGTACACCGTGTCGCTGTAGGCGGTGTACAGCTGAGCGAAGGCCTCACCGTCGCCCGCCTGGGCACGCTCCACACACTGCACGATGTTCTGAATCCCGTGCACCGGCTCCCCGCCCGGAGGGCGGGGAACCGGCGATGCCGACGTTGGCATCAGCCCTCGGCCGTCGAGGCGCTGGGGCGACGTAGGGCCATCCACAAGGCAGCTCCCGCTTGGACAAGAGCTGCGGCGCTGGCAGCAACTGCGGCGGTCGGCGCGGCGATACACACTGTGACCGTCAGCAGAAGGATGAACACCAGGACGATCACTTGGCCGTGATGTGGGACCAGCGCGCCGCAGAGTGGCTGACGCCAACGGTCTGTGGGCAGACGCAGTGAGTGATGCATGGGGTGAACTCCCGTGTCTGAGAGGGGCTTTCACCGTGCTCCGGCCAAGGACTGCGGCGGAAAGCCCCGCGAGGATGACTCCTCGCAGTGTGGGACTGGTCACACCATTCGTCCAAGGCCTGGGAAGCGTGGATAAGTTCACATGTTCTGGACTAAACGCCCCTGGTGGCAGCATCGTTGAACAGTTCGCTGGTGCCTGCAGAGTGGCGCCGGCGTCGGCGTTGAGGCAGGTACAGAACACCTCCGCGTCTGGGAGAGCCCGCCGCCTTGCTCCGGCCGAGCGACTGAGACGGCGGGCCTTCGCCTGTGGCATGCCACCGGCGCTGCGGACGAGTTCTCATGGCTTAGCACACGCGGTGCGAGTGCTGGTCGGTCCCGTCGAGGTGAGGGTGGTTGACGGCGGCCTGTGAACTCAGGGTTCCTCCGCCGCCGAGTCCGAAGATCGATGGATAGGTGCCGCTTGGCCGCGTCGGGCCAGCGCCTACGGTCCGGGCGGTCGCATGTCGCAGGGCCGGGGGCATCTCTCATCTGTCGTCTTGGGAAGGTAAGGGTGGGGCCGCGCGGGGCTGCACAGGCTCGGGGCGGAGGGAATCTTCGGTAGGGCGACGCCATGCCTGGATCAGCTGCCCCAGCCGGCGGGCTGGTGTCTCGCTGGGGATGAACAGCACGACCGCGACGAGGACGAGGGTGCCTGCCGTGAGAGTTCCGGTGGTCCAGGCGGGCAGGCCGCCACGGGCCACGGCGATGGTGAAAGCGGCCGCCGCACCCAGCACGCTGCCGATGCGGGCTACGGTGCTCACCATCGTCGTTCCCGCAAGGCCGTTCGGCGCAGCGTCCACGACAGCCTGGGTGTGCTGAGCAGGACTCGGAGCGTGAAGCGAGTGCGGGTGCTGCGGGTGGGGAGGGTGCCGAGTTCGGCGTGCCATTCCTCGCGCCATCGCGCGCGCGTCGGCGTGGGGAGCAGCAGGGTCAGCGCGGTCAGCGTGCGTGTGGTGACCGCAGCGGTGGATGTGGGCTGGATGACAGCGGAGGAGAGGTCGTGCAGTTCACGGCTCACGTCGGTCAGGCCGGCTGCGCGGGCCAGTGGTGCGATGACGTCGAGCGTTTCACGGGCGACGCGGTAGCGCCTGGTCGGGGGGACGAAGGCGATGGTGCGCATGTTGTGCAGTCGGTCGGCGAGACGGATGGCCAGCACGGCCTCCTCACGCGTCGGCTGGAGCGCCGACGTCCGTGCTGTGTGGAAGTTGAGTGCGCTGAGCGGGATCGCGCTGGGCCTGGCGGTGCGGACGGCCGAGATCAGGTCGGCGATCTGCTGCCCGAAGCGCTCGGTCACGTGGCCCGGCGGGCAGGGGCTGTCGTCGATGTCGTGCAGCAGAGCCGCGCAGATCACGGGCGGTGGCATGCCGATGTCGGCGACGATGGCGGCGACGGCGATGCAGTGGGTGAGGAGCGGGTCGCCGCTGCGGCGGGTTTGGCCCGCATGCCACCTGGCGACCTCATCGTGGGCGCTCTGGATGAGCGAGGTGTCGGCGTCCGGGCGATGCATACGCACGACGTCCAGGAGACCGTCCAGGGACGGGGCGGCGGAGTGCCGCCTGTTCGGTCGGGGCGCTAACCGGCGCCGGGTCCTCACGACACTCCCCCGTCGGCGATCGGGCGGGCGGCCCACCCCGGCAGGGGCTGCTTGCGGGCCCGGTAGGCGCGCGCCAGGGCATCCCGCGCGTGCTCGGCACCGTCCTCGGTGATGTGGTAGAAGCGGCGGCGCGGACGGCCGGCTTCCTCATGTACGGCAGGGTCTTCCCAGGTGCTGTCCACCCAGCCGACTTGTTCCAGACGGGCAAGGATCGGATAGATCGTGCCCGACGGCAGCCCCGCCAGCTCGCACAGCTCAAGGCCGTAACGCTCCTTGGCGGGGTCTTCCAGCAAGGCCCGCAGCACCAGTTGGGTCTGCAGGGTCATACGCGGACTACCCATACTCGTACTCTACATAGCCTATATATAAGCTGTCTAGAGACAGTGGCGTCTCGTGAACCTTCAAAGGGCTCAAGGGGCGCACAGCAGTCAGACCCCGGAGATGTGGTGACTCCCACCGTGCCCGCCACGAGCCGCGCGGTGACCCGCTCGGCGCGGGCCGGGTCGCCGGTGGGCGCCACCGGCGGCGGGGTGCCGCCGACGGCGGTGGCGGTCCCGCCCCGGGCAACAATCCTGAACCCGTTCAGGCCAGATAAGCCGGCTCCGCACACAGTTGGCCGCAGGAGCGCCGCTGCGTGGACGGCGTGGAAGCCCGGAGACCCGCACGCACCCCGATGTCCAGCACCGCTTCGCTTCCGCCTCCCCCGTGATGGCCCCACTGTTCGACCATTACTACCGACGACTCAACCAGACTTCACAGCCTCCGCTCTGCTCAGCTTGAGAGGGCAGCGACGGCGGCACGCCGCCGGGGTATCTCTCCTGCACAGAAACCCAGGTGTTGGGGGACAATGGACTGGACTGTGGTGGTTACCACTGCGGTGGGTGCGGTGATTGGTATCGCATCGGCGTTGGTGCTGGAACATGCGCGGTGGCGCAATCAGGCCAAGGACCGACGAAGTGACACTTTACGCTCGGTCTACGCTGCGTACCTGGTCGCTGTTTCCCAGGCGGCCGAGCAGATCTGGCAGGCAAGCCGGGCTGGGCTCTCGACCTGCGACGACCCAGTACAGAGATCTCATTCCGCCTTCGGCGATCACGATGTATTCGCGAAACGGTACGAACTTGTGCTTCTGGCTCCGGGCGGCGTGGCCACCCTCGCGAACGACGTAGCGTGGAAGCTGGTCAAGTGGAGCGATCAGGTGATCGGCGGGGCCACCCATGATCTGCCCGACTGCAATGCTGCCCGGCTCTCGTTCAACCAGGCACGCGACAGCCTCATCGAGAAAATGCGGCAAACGCTGCCCGGAACGGTGGATTAGGCGTCGTTTCTTTTGACGGCTCTTGGTCGACCTGTGCAGGGATACTGCTGTGGTGCTGTTGACGTGGATCGCTGAGGTGGCGGACGAACCTCTGGTGTTGGAGCCGGCTGACCGGCGGGTGGAGTGGGAGACCAACACCTGGTCGCTGGGTACGGCTGACGAGGACAGGAGTTCGCTGTCCGTCGCCGACGTGGTGGCTGCCTTCGAGCGGACTGCTGCTGCCCTCCGGGAACGCATCCACGATCTGGGCTTCTGGGGGGTGGCGACGTTCTACGTATGGCACGACAAACAGGCAGGACAGCTCCGGTGCTCGACCGGTTCTGTGCCCCCGGATGCGTTGCCGTTCAGAGGCAGCTATGTGGCTTCCGACGACCTCGGTCCGGTCGTCGAGGGATTTCTGGCCGACAGCAAGCCAGGCTTCATCGCCTGGTCGGACCTGGACGACGCGCAGAGCCTCTCAGAGCAGACCGAGACCGAGCCGGAGATCAAGCCCCCCGGTGTCTGGGTCAGCAGCGTCGGAGCCTCACACTGACTGGGTGATACCCGTCCACACGGACGAGTCGGCGGTGACAGATGAGGGCTGCGGCTGTCCTCGGAGTTCGCGACCCGGCCGCCGTCGGTGAACGGGTCCTCCGCAAGGTCGAGCGGCTGGCTGCAGAACAGCGACGCCGGACTGCTCAGCGGTGGTGGCGTATCCAGGTCCCAATGGATTGAATTCGCCGCTGGCGGCGATGCTCTCGGCACTCTGGCATCAGCCATTTGTGCGGGCTGGACCGATGATTCGAAGGCTCTGCAACGCACTGGTGTCTTGGGATCAGTGGTGATGACGCCGGGTCGGCAACAGCTTCGCAGGCGTACAAGGGCCCGCCATCGGCTGTGCCGTAGCGACTGCAGTCCTTTGGCCTGTACGGGGGCTGGTGGGTGCTGGTGGGTGGGTTATTCGTCGATGCGTTGGAGACCGACGGCTTTTGGGTCGCCAGACGCGGCGAGGCCGTCGATGATGCGGCGCCATCGGCTGAGTGTGACGGCGTCAGGAAGAGGTGTTTTGCGGAGGTCAGCCAGCGGATGGCGTACCAGTGTCGTGCGCTGCCATGTGGATGGGATGGTGCGGGCGAAGCGGGCCACTGCGTCGGCGGCCATGGGCTCGCCGCGGCCCCGATTCTAGTGGAGTCGGCCTGCTGGACACTTGACTCGGTGGCTTCTCGTGCGAGGACATCGTCGACGGGCCCCCAGCAGTGAAACCAATCCGACCACGGCACGTCAGGCGCCGCCACCTGACCGGCCTCCTTGGTGCCCGACGCCTGCAGCCCTGTCTTACAGGAGCCCCAGGAGGTCGGCGAGCCACCGGCCTGGAATGTCGAAGTCCAGAAGCCAGGGCAGCGCCAGCCCTGCCGGAGCGGCCAGCGCGCTGGAGGCGAGGCAGGCGGCGCTGAACCGTTTACTCAGTAGCGAGCGCCCTTCTCGTGCGCACTGGACAGCGACCCGCGCAGTGACGAGCAGTACAAAGAGGCATCCTGCCAACAGGAGGGCTCCGTAGACGCCCAGCGTGTCCGGGGCGGGGCGGCGGGATGCCTGGAGGGCGGCCGTGTAGGCGGTCGTCATTCCGAGGACAGCGGCCGGGGCAAGGGCGGCTATGCCCCACTCCCGCTTCCGGGGCGGCGTGGAAGGCACGCCAAGGAAGGGGCGTAGGCCGCGGGCGAAGGGAGCCAGGTCGGCCAGGTCGTGATTGCGGGCGCTCCACGAGAAGTCGTCGCTGGAGGCGATCCGCCGGAAAGCTTGTTCGAACTCTGATGCTTCGTCATCCGTGGCGCCCATCTGGCGCACCAGGACTTCGAGGTGGGGCCATGTGTCGGGGAGGACGTCGCCGTCGATCCAGCGCCCGACTGCGGCGCCGAGTACGTCGTCTCTGATGTCGTCGGGCAGCGCGGCGGCCAGCTCCCGGATCGGTTGTGTTCCGGCGCGGTGCCGTAGCTGGGAGAGTGCGGTCGCCAGCGCGTCCAAGGTGCTTGCTGTGCGCAAGCTGGCGACCAGCTCTATCGACATTGCGTGTGAAGGGGGCGCGGCCGCAGCGTGAGCATCCGTGGGGGACGCCTCGGGTCCGGTTTCTGTGGCCGTCTGCGCGGTGTCTGCGCTGGTCGATGGTTTTCGTGCGTTTTCCGTCATCTGTTTGGGGACATTCTCGTCCTGCGCCGCCGGCTCGACGACGTGCCCCCAGATGACGTGATGCGTGGCGGCGTCGCCGGGCGCGTCTTGAGCGTCGTGGACGCCGAGTTCCCTGCCAAGGTCGTCCAGCTCATCGTTCAAGGCGTCCATCTGCTGCTGGTTGGCGTCGAAGAACTCCTGAATGCGGTCCAGGGGTGGCAGTTGCAGATCTTCCGCCACGGTCGTGCCTGGTGTGAGCGGCGGAGGTGCCTCCTCGACGCTGCCGTCGGCGCGTAGGAGTTCGTGCTGCTCACGGACTACTTGTGTGTCAGCCGCAAGCATCAGTTGCCGGGCGCGCTCCACGGCTCGGCCAGCCTTTTTGAGTCTCTCGCCTGCCTGCCGTCGGTACTCCAGGGACATCTGCAGTTCACGCTGCAGTTCCGCGCGGACGTCTTCCTTGGCCCGGTCTCGCTCGCTTTCCAAGATGGTGATGCGGTGTTCCAGGACCGTGACCATTGTCTCCAGTTCCTCGCGGCGACGCTCGGAGGCTTCGTACTTCCGCATGGCCTCGAACTGCAGCATGCGAGCGTCGTCCAGGCGCAGTGCCAGCGCGGCGACATCGGTGGATCGTGGGGCTGCCTGCGTCGCCGGCAGGTCCGCCCCGGATGGCTCAGCCTGTTCGAGCAGGGTTCTCGCGGCCCGCTCAGCAGCCGCAAGCAGGACCAGCCCCTGCTCCAGCTCGCGTTTGCGTAACTCAGGTTCGCGTAGGAAGCGGGTGGTCACCTCCTCCACCAGGGTTGGCGGCGGTAGTCGGCTGCCGTCGCGGAACCTGCTCCACGAGGTCTTGCCGTGGGGAAATTCCTTCTCCAAGGTCCGTACCGTCACCCCTCGGGTGATCCTGCGTAACCAGCGGGCGAACTCATTGGCCTGTTCGGTAAGTCCTTTCAGTTCCCCCAGCGGCCGCCCCATCCGCTCCCCCGCTCCGCCCTGTCCCGGGACAATCCCGGGTTGTCCGCGATTTATGAGTCTTCACCTGCGGCACTCGCATGCCGCAACGCCGGACAACCAAACCATGGATGAACGTAGGTCTCCAACAGACCAGGCAATCTCTGGAGGCCCACCGTGTTCACACCCAACTCACCGCATCGACAGCACCATTCGTGGCCGTATGTCGTTGCCGCCGCGCTCGTGCTGGCCTTCCAGCAGGGGTGGAGCGCGACGGACGTCATCACCCTCGCGACCTGTCTTCTCGTGCTCATCGCCCTCGTCACATCAACCGGACGCGGTCAATAGACCGACGGACGACGATCGGTTTCCCCTCACTCGGTGGACTCCAAATCCAGGCCGCAGTCGCGGCGGTCGCCGTCGCGGAAGCAGCGCTCGCCGAGTGCGTCACCGGCGAGGGCACGCAGCTGCTCGCCGACGCCGACCCCTTGGGCGTCGGCGTCGGCGAGCAGGGTGGACCGCCAGGCCACCGTGCGTAGCCAGGCGCGAGGGTAGGTGATCGTGACGCCCGGCGCGCACATCTGGGTGAAGGCGTCCTGCGCGGCGTCCTGGGCCTCTGTCCATGATGCTCCTTTCGGCCCACCGCACCCTGGGGCGCGAGCATGTCCCCGCCCTGCGACGCCTGGGCGCCCCCGGCGAACACGCGCAGCTGGCCGAGGCGGTCCTGCCGTTCGCCCGCCGCGACTGGGCCGACCTGCACAACCCCGACCAGGGAGCGGTCCGCTTCGAGCACGACCACTACCTGAAAATGTGGGCCCTGACCGACCCGAAGATCGACGCGGACTTTCTCCTGCTCGACGAAGCCCAGGACACCAACCCCGTCCTCGAACAGGTCTTCTACTCCCAGCGCGGCCATGCACAGCTGGTCATGGTCGGTGACTCCGCCCAGGCCATCTACGGCTGGCGCGGCGCCCACGATGTGATGACCGGCTTCAACGCCATCCACCTGTCCCTCACCCAGTCCTTCCGCTTCGGCCCGCTCATCGCCGAGCAGGCCAACCGCTGGCTGGAGCTCGCCCAGGCGCCCATCCGGCTGACCGGCAGCGAGACGGTCCCTACCCGGGTCGGGAATCTGGCCTGCCCGGACGCGGTGCTGTGCCGCACGAACATCGGCGCCATGACCGAGGTCATGCGCCTGCTCACCGAAGGCCGGCGCGTCGCCCTGACCCGCGGCGCACCAGCTCTGGCCGCGCTGGCACTCGCCGCCCGCGACCTCCAGGAAGGCCGCCCCACCAGCCATCCCGAACTCGTCCTCTTCAGCTCCTGGGGCGAGTTGCAGGAGTACGCCGAACACGATCCCGCCGGACGCGACCTGCAGCCCTTCGTCAACGTCGTCGACACCCACGGCCCCGACGCCATCCTCGCCGCGATCAATCGGCTCACCGACGAGAAGACCGCCGGCGTCACCGTCTCCAAAGGCCGCGAATGGCCCACCGTAAGAATCGGTGACGACTTCCCCCCCAAGGACACCGACCAGCACGACGCCCAGGGCAACCCCATTCCCGAACCCGTCAGCGACACCGACGCCCACCTCGCCTACGTCGCCGTCACCCGCGGCCGCCACCACCTCGACCTCGGCGGCCTGTCCTGGATCGACACCCACCTCTCCCGCAGTTCGAGCTGATGACGCAACTCCCCCTCACCGAGGGTACGTTCGGGTGCACCTGCTGTTCAGGCCGCATCATGCTGGTCCCGGCCTTGGTAGCTGCAGGACATCCCCGATCTGGGGCTGTGGCGGCGCAGGAGCTGTGCAGACAGAACGGGTGAGTAACATCCCTGGCCAACAGCACAGCCATCTCCCCAGAGGGAGAACGGTCATGGACGCGACACCAGCACAGACAATCGATCTCAAGGCGCAGTACAGCGCCCAGGTCACCGCCAACCTCGAGCGCAACGCCAAGGAACAGGACCGACTCCACGCAGAGATCGACACCCTCAACGAGCAACTTCTGCGCCTGCACCAGGACCACACCGTGCTGGTGAACATGCAGCAGGCACTCGGCGTCTCCACCCCCGAGCCGACGCCCGCAGCTACTGACGCCGCGGCGCCTTCCGTCCCCCGGCAGAAGGCCACCACCCCGGCAGCCGGCAAGCAAACCCGTACGAAGAAGACCACCGCCCCCCGGGGCGGCAAGCAGACGAAGGCGAAGAAGCCCGCTGCCAAGGCCGCGGCCCCCAAAGTGACTCAGCCGACCCTCGTCGAACTCATCCGCCAGCACCTCACCGAACAGAGCGAACCGCGCTCCGCAGCCGAGATCGCCAACTCACCCAGACCCACCCCGACCGCCGCATCCAGACCAACGTCGTGCGCACCACCCTCGAAGGACTCGTAGCCAAGAGCAAAGCCCAGCGCACCAGGCAGGGCTCATCCGTCTACTACACCTCCCCCGAAACCCAGGTGCAGACCACACCCGCCCAGGCCGAGACCGGGCCCTCGCTACCCAACAGCTGAAGCAGGTTTTGTTCACGAGAGCCGACTCTGGCTCAACTTCTGTGACGCAGCCACTCTGAGTGACAGCCGAGTCCTACGCGAAGTTGCCTCGAGATGGCCCGGGAAGAGGTCGAATTCCGGCTGAGGGAGTTCGTGTTCCTGTCGATCACGGATGTCGCGGTGCCGTCGGTGAAACTCTCCTGCGAGCTCAGTACCAGGCCAACCAGCAGCGGCTCATTGGATCGAAGTAGCGTCAGGACGCATGGAACTCTTCGCACTCTTCGGCCCGCCCGCGATCACGCTCTTACTGTTCGTCATCGCAGTCTTCCCATACGCGCTGTGGGTTACCAGGAAGAAGCCCACGCGGACGGCCCGTCTGGCTGCGGTCGGGAGCGCAGCAGCTCTCGCCGCTTACGGTGCTGGCACCTTCTACGGTCTAGCCTACACACACCCCGTCGACCTCTGCGCAGCGAAGACCGCCAGTGGCGACTACATGGACGTCGGGCGGGACTACAGCCTGACGTCAGCGACCATCCACCACTTCCCCCCATCCGTCACCTGCCATTGGAGCAGCGGACACAGCACCAACGATGTGTCCTTCTGGAGCACGCCTCTCCTTTACACAGGGCTGGCCTGCGCCACCGTCTGCTTCACCCTGATACTTATCAACCGCTCTCACCGCAGAAGCGCCCACTGCTGAAAGCGGCTGGCCCAGCCTCGACCACGCCATGAAGCTCAGGGTCTACAGTAGGCTGGCTCCTTGGGGCACCGGCGAAACACCGTGACCTTGGCCGATCCACTTCTGAGCGGAGGTTGATTCCCGCGCTGTCGTAGATCGTTTCCTGCCTGGCGGCGGGTCATCGCAGCGCAGCCGCCACCAGCCTGCGGATCTCTGCGTCGGACACGCTTCCGCCACCGCGCACTTGGCCGGATTACAACCGCTCGACGAGCGCCGGACTGCGCGGGGGCGAGCTACCTCCGCCGGGAGGTCACCAAGCGACGTTGCCCCGGTCGCGGACATGTGTCCGTCCAGCAGCACTCCGCGCATCCGGGGATCAGCAGCCGGATCGGCGACCCACGCGGAGGTCATCGTGGCCGCATAGCCCGGCGGCACATGCCGCTGGGCGTGCGTGGCGGGCGCCAACTTTCCGCCAACCACGCGGCATGAAAGTTATCCACGACACGGCGGCCGCCGCACCGCCGCGGTCCATCACCCACCCGCCACTTTCGGGCGCGGCCTTCCGCTCGGCCGTCCGGCCCTCGGTCGCTGAGACGAATGACGGGGCAGGGCCGGTGCGTGCCGGCTCACCCCACCTCGGGGTGGGCCCGACCCGATCCCGTCCAGGATCCCTCTGCCAAGGAGAATCATGACCACGACCCAGCCCTCGCCAGGTCCGGTGACCGCAGCCGCCACCGGCCATGTCGGGCTCAACGTCACCGACGTGACCCGTTCGATCCATTTCTACCAGCAGGTCTTCGGCTTCGACCTGCTCGGTGAGAGCACCGAGGACGACCGCCGCTACGCCTTCCTCGGCCGTGGCGATCAACTCGTACTCACGCTGTGGCAGCAGAGTCGTGACGGCTTCGCCGCCGATCGGTCCGGACTGCACCATCTGTCGTTCAACGTGCCCACGCTGGACGACGTCCAAGCTGCTGTAGCCCGTCTGCAGGAACTCGGCACGCCCCTGATCTACGACAGGATTCTGGCCCACATGCCCGGCCTGACATCTGGCGGCATCTTCTTCACCGATCCAGACGGCATCCGCATCGAGATCTGCACCGCCTCCGGACTCGAGCACCTCCCCACCCTTGAGAACGGCGCACCCAGCTGTGGTTTCTTCTGATGCCACAGCATTACCACGAGGGTGAACTGGCGGTACAGGCACGGTCGAGCAGGCCGCGGCCATGGCCCGTACGTTCCGCACCAGCCTGCCTGCACGTTGGTGAGATTCCTTGCCACGCAGCGCTGGATCATCGTGGGCGCCACAGACACCGCAGGCCGCGTATGGGCGTCGCCCGTAGCCGGCGCACCCGGCTTCGTGCGTGCCGCCGACGAGACGATCGTACGGATCGACGCGCTCCCTGTGACCAGCCATCCCTTGCGGAACCCGGCAGACCGGCCGGCGGGACAGCCGGCCGGCTTGCTGGCCATCGACCTCGGCCGTCGCACCCGGGCTCGCATCAACGGCACCCTCCGCCATGACGCCTGCGGAATGGTCATGAGCGTCGAACGGACTTACCCCAACTGCATGAAGTACATCCAGCGCCGCGAGGGCGCCGCCTCCGGCGGGATTTTCTTCTTCGACCCGGACGGCATCCGGCTGGAGATTTTCACCCAGACCCGTGCCGGTGTCGCCCCCGCCCCCAGCGGAACTGCCCCCACCTGCGGCTTCTTCTAAGTCGGCTCTCCGAGCCGATCACTGTCGGGGTGCCCGTCCGGCGCCCCGCCCCACCAACACATGAGTAAGGGAAGGGCGAGAGTGACGATCTACCACCCTGGTGAGGTCGAGGTACAACGTCGGGCTGGCCTTGAGTCCGCCGCCTCCTCGGCCGGCCAGGCCATCAAAGACACGATCCCGCCCATTGCGGCCGAGTTCCTCGCCGCCCAGCCCATGGTGGTGATCGGCGGCGCCGACTGCCACGGTCAGGTCTGGTCGTCCTTGCTCACTGGACCCGCTGGGTTCATGCGCGCGGCAGACGAGCACACTCTCGCCATTGAGGCTCTGCCCGGACCACACGATCCGCTGACCGAACTGCTCTCAGACCAGGCCCATGTGGGAATGATCGCGATCGAGTCGGCCGCACGCCGCCGGATGCGGATGAACGGCACCGCGATCCCCGAGGGCGGCGGCCTGCGGGTCAACCTCGACCAAGTCTTCGCCAACTGCCCCAAGTACCTGCAGAAGCGCAAGCTCACGGTCCCCGCGACGGGGGCCGGACCCACAGGGGAGACCTCGGCGAGCAGGCAACCTGCCCTCACCGCAGCCCAGCAACTGCGGATCACCACGGCCGACACCTTCTTCGTGGCAACCGCCGACGAGCGCGGCAACGCCGACGCCTCGCACAGGGGCGGCAACCCCGGTTTCGTTGAGGTCCTCTCCCCCACCAAGCTGCGGTGGCCGGAATACGTCGGAAATGCCATGTTCATGACACTAGGCAACCTCCTGGTCAACCCCAGGGCCGGGCTGTTGATCCCGGACTGGGATTCCGGGTCCTTCCTCCACCTCACCGGCACTGCCTCGACCGACTGGAATCCGGAGCACGCGGCGCAGGTTCCCGGCGCGCAGCGCCTGGTGGAGTTCGACATCACCGAGGTCGTCGAGGTTTCTGGAGCCAGCCCGCTGCGCTGGAGTGCGCCTGAGTACTCCCGCTTCAACCCGGCGCTTTGAGCCCTCATTCACCCTGAACTCCGCCCCGAAAGGAAGGCTGCTGTGAAAATCGAGATCGACATGGACCTGTGCGACAGTCACGGACAGTGCGTCTTTGCCGCGCCCGAGGTGAGCGCAGCACGGCGAGGATCCCATTGAGTGTCTGCTCTCGCGGCCGGTGCCTCGCGGTGGCGACGTGGGCCGGAGTGGAGCCGTCGTCCCGCGGAGTACCGCGACACGGCTGCCGCTGGCCGTGATCCGGCTGCGACTGGGCGTGATCCGTTCCCAGCAGGATGGCATTCGCGCCCAGCCGGAGGTTCCCGCTGAGCCATGTGTAGAACGCTATCCAGTCGGAACTGAGCCGGGAGCCCCACTCGCTCCTGTGTATCTGGCGCACCGTGTCGAGGAGGGCCGCACCGAACGACCAGTGCCAGCCGTCGAAGAATCCCTGCTGCTGGATGCCCCCGCCGATCTGGCGCAGGGTCGCCTCGACGGCCTCCGGTGCGTCCTGGGTCAGCGCGGCCCCACAGCACCGACTGAGCCAGCCTGTTGCACAGCGATCGTCCCGCCCGCGGCGGCAACTCCCGCACCTGGGGCACGAGGACGACCATGCTCTCGTAGAAGCCGTCCATGAACCGGCCCTGGTTGCGGGAGAGCAACTGACAGGAGAACTGGACGCTTCGCAGGCTCTCGGCCGGAGGCCTGGCGCCCGTGTACGCCAGACGCTCCGTGCCGGTATCCGCTTGACCGAACACCATGGCGACTCTCCTCGGAGCATGGTGAGCGCACGTCGTCCGGGTCGAGCGGAGGCGGCGCGTACACATCGATTGCCTGTCCGGTGTCCGGCCGGCGCGGAGACCGCTGGCCGGCACCCTCACGGATTTCCTCAGCGGAGGCCTGGACCGCTTGGAACGGAGCACGTGACCGTGAGAAACCCGCCGGGGGCGATGAGGACGGTGACCACGCCCCGGCGGCGTGCCCTCCCGCGTCTCGTCGCGACACGATGGACGTCCGATGCCGGCGCGCCCGAGCGCCCGCACCGGGAACGTCCTCCACTGTCCGGCCCCGCGTCCGACGAGGCCGGTTGCCTTCCGTGAAGGACGAGGTGATCACGGTGCGCGGCGAGGGTGCCGGGCCGGCTCTCCCGACAGTCCGCTGAGCGCCCGCCCGGCGATCTCGTCGATCGGTCCGACGGCCTGAACGGTCAGCAGGATGTCCGCGTAGTGGTCGAGCAGAGGGGCGGTCTGGCGTTCGTAGACCCGCTGCCGATGGCGGATGACATCCTCGGTGTCATCCGGCCGGCCGCGGTTCAGCAGCCGCTTCACCACGATGTCCTCGGGAGCGGTGAACTCCACCACGGCGTCCAGTCGGGCTCCGGTGGAATCCAGTGTCGTGGCGAGTTCCCGCGCCTGTGTCAGGGTGCGTGGGAAGCCGTCGAGAAGGAAGCCGCGCCGGGTGTCGGGCTGTTCCAGCCGCTGGCGGACCATGCCGCCGGTAACGTGATCGGGTACGAGTTCGCCGGTGTCGAGATACCGCTTGGCTTCCTGCCCTAGTGGCGTCCGGCGGGTGACGTGCTCGCGGAACAGGTCCCCGGTGGAGATGTGCGGGATGCCGAGTCTCTCGCTGAGTATGGCTGCTTGGGTGCCCTTGCCCGCTCCGGGAGGGCCGATGAGGACGATTCGCATCAGCGTGCGCGTGCCTTCCAGTGGTCGTGCCTGGTCTTCGTTTCTGGTCTTCGCTGTTGTCGGCGTGCTCCGGTCGGGCGGCCCGTGACGGGCGGAGAGGTCCCTCGGCCGGGACCGGTACCGGCTCGGGTGCCCGGTGCGCGCGGCGGGCCGGGGAGGCCGCACAGCGCGTCCGCGCTGGCCGGCGGACTGGTCATGACGGTGTGGACGTGGGGCGTCGGTTCGGCCGCCGGCCACCCGGCGAGCGCGGGCAGTCCTGCCAGGGTGGTGTCCCGCGACCGCTCCCGGACCGCATCCGTGATCATGTCGCCTACCGGTCCGCCGTGCGGGGCCGTCGGGCGTCGGCCAGCTCGCCGCACGCAGGCCGGCGGGATCCCCGGGTCCCTGGGCCGAACCTCGCACAGGGCGAGGTGATCGAGGCGCCCGAAACGGTCGGCGACCGTGTCGACGGCCCGGTCGGGGTCGTCGGGGCCGCTCGCTCCGGTGAGGCGCGCGACCCGGCCGGGCGACAGGTCGCCGCCGCTCATGCCGGGCCCGCCTTGTCCTGCTGCCCGTCGCTGAGACCGGCGTTGATCAGGTCCATCACGGAGGCGTCGGCCAGCGTCGTGACGTCTCCGACCTCCCGGTGCTCGGCGACGTCGCGCAGCAGCCTGCGCATGATCTTCCCGGACCGGGTCTTGGGCAGTTCGGGGACCACCATGATCTGGCGGGGTTTGGCGATCGGGCCGATCTCCTGTGCGACATGCTCGCGCAGCGCTGCCGTGAGGTCCGGGTCGGCGCCGGCGCGCAGGATGACGAAGGCGACGATGGCCTGCCCGGTCGTCGCGTCCGACGCGCCCACCACGGCGGCCTCGGCCACCGCGGGGTGCGAGACGAGCGCCGACTCGACCTCCGCGGTGGAGATCCGGTGCCCGGAGACGTTCATGACGTCGTCCACGCGGCCCAGCAGCCAGATGTCGCCGTCCTCGTCGTAGCGCGCGCCGTCCCCGGCGAAGTAGTAGCCCTGGTCGGCGAAACGGGACCAGTACGTCGCCCGGTACCGCTCCTCGTCGCCCCAGATCCCGCGCAGCATGGACGGCCAGGGCTGGTCGAGGACCAGATAGCCGCTCTGGCCGTTGCCGACCTGACGGCCCTGGTCGTCCACCACCTTGGCGGACAGACCCGGCAGCGGCGCCTGGGCCGAGCCGGGCTTCGCGCCGGACCCGCCCGCAGGAAGCGGTGAGACCATGACGGCGCCGGTCTCGGTCTGCCACCAGGTGTCCACGATCGGCGCCCTGCCGGACCCGATGTGCGTGCGATACCAGCGCCACGCCTCGGGGTTGATGGGTTCGCCGACACTGCCGAGCACGCCGATCGAGGAGAGGTCGTAGCGGGCAGGGATCTGCTCGCCCCACTTCATGAAGGTGCGGATGAGGGTGGGCGCGGTGTAGTAGACCGTGACGCCGTACTTCTCGATGATCTCGAAGTGCCGCCCTTCGTGCGGGGTGTTGGGCGTGCCCTCGTACATGACCGAGGTCGCCCGGTTGGCGAGCGGCCCGTACACGATGTAGGAGTGCCCGGTGATCCAGCCGATGTCGGCGGTGCACCAGTAAACGTCGGTCTCGGTGTCGAGGTCGAAGACGGTGCGGTGGGTGTAGGCGGCCTGGGTCAGGTAGCCGCCGGAGGTGTGCAGGATGCCCTTCGGGCTGCCCGTCGTCCCGGAGGTGTAGAGGATGAACAGCGGGTGCTCGGCGTCGAAGGACTGGGGTGCGTGCTCGTCGGGCTGGGCGTCGACCAGGTCGTGCCACCACACGTCGCGGCCCTCGGTCCACGGCACGTCGGTGCCGGTGCGCCGGACCACCAGGACGTGCTCGATGCTCGGGGTGTCCCTGGTGGCCTCGTCGGTGTTCGCCTTCATGGGCTCGGCGCTGCCCCGGCGGTACTGGCCGTCCGCGGTGATCAGCAGCCGGGCCTGGGCGTCGTCGATGCGCGACTGCAGGGCGGATGGGGAGAACCCGCCGAACACGACGCTGTGCGGCAGACCGAGACGGGCGCAGGCCAGCATGGCGAAGACCGCCTCGGGGATCATCGGCAGCTGGATGGCGACCCGGTCGCCCGGCGCCAGACCGAGGCAGAGCAGGGCGTTCGCCGTGCGGCAGACCTCGCGCCTCAGCTCCGCGTAGGTGATCGTGCGGGTGTCGCCCGGCTCGCCCTCCCAGTGGAAGGCGACCTGGTCACCGTGCCCTGCCTCGACGTGCCGGTCGACGCAGTTGTACGCCACGTTCAGCTTCCCGCCGGTGAACCAGCGGGCGAAGGGCGCGTCCGTCCAGTCGAGCACCTGGTCCCAGCCGGTGTCCCAGTGGAGCTGCCCAGCCTCCTGCGCCCAGAAGGCGAGGAGGTCGTCCGCGGCCCGTTCCAGCGGTCCGGACACGGCGCCCCGTGGGGTGAGCGGCGGGTTCTCTGGAAGGGCGGGGTGGGCAGAGCGCGGAGACATACCAGATCCTCCAGTGAGTGCGGGTGCTGACGGCACAGGTGCCGGTCCGAGGGCGCGGCCGGCCGTCGCCAGGTGGACACGGTGGCCGGTGAGGGTTGGCGGGAGGTTGGCGGCGGGTCGGGGGCCGCGGCTACGGCCGCCCTCCGGCGGTCCAACGACTCACCAGGCGCAGGGCGAGGCGCGGCCGCAGCGGTGCGGTGGTCCCGCGCCGTGCGGCGCCCTGCCAGACGCCCCAGCCGTAGGCGAGGTCGTCCAGGCGCGGATCGCCACGTGCGGGAGGGGGCCGAGCGAGGTGCCGGAGCGGCGGTGGTCCACCAGCCCCTCGACGACGGCCGCGGTGATCAGCAGGTACCGCGCACGGCGGCTCACCATGGCGGCGGCCGTCGCGAGGGGCCAGTGGTGCCGGGTGGCGCAGCGCGGCGAGCGACAGCAGTGCCCCCGCGCGGGGCGGGTGGTCGGCGTCGGGCATACGCCGTGCCACGCGGACAGCGGTCACCGCCGTCAGGGCCGCCGCCACGGCCGCCGCCACGGCCGCCGCCACGGCCGCCGACCCCGGCCTGCCGCGCAGCAGCAGGGCGCAGGCGGCCAGCAACCAGGGGGCGGCATACAGCGGCGGCACCTGCCCGGGGTGGCGCAGCGTCAGGTCGGCGGCGCCGGTGCCGTACGCGGCTCGATGGGCGAGCCAACCGCGCAGGTCGGTGCGGTGCCGGTGGCCCACGCGCGCGGTGGGCACGTACCGCAGCCGCCGGCCTGCCTCGTGCAGCACGACCGGCCCTTCCCCGGCTCCCATGTCCAGCGGCGAGCGCTTCTCCTCGTACCGGTCCAGGAGCCCGGGTTCGGCGACGGGCAGCGCGACCACGCGGGGAGTGGCGAGCGCCACCGCGGGGTCGGTGAACTGCGCCAGCAGGGCGGCGAGCCACCTGGGTTCGGGCACCACGTCGGAGTCGCAGAACGCCACGTACGGGGTACGGGCGTGCCGCAGGCCGGTGTTGCGGGCCGCTGCCGGGCCGAGGTTGCGTGGGTGGGGCAGTATTTCGGCGCCGTGCGCGCGGGCCACCCGGGCCAGGCCCGCGGGGTCGGTGGAGCCGTCGTCCACGGCCAGGGCCGGCAGGGGGGAGGTGGGCAGGTCGGCGCGCAGGACTGCGAGCAGCCGGTCCAGCTGGTCGGCGCGGTCCTTGACGGGGATGACCACGGTGGTGTTGTTCACCGGCACCGGCGCGGGGCGCGGATTGGCGATCCCGGCGTCGAGCAGCCGTCGTGCGAGCGCGCCGCTCGCCGGAACTGTGACCGTGAGCCGGCCCCCGTCCAGGAGGCGTGCCGCAGGGGCGGGCAGCCGGAGCAGGCGAAGCGGTGATCCGCCGAGCAGCAGCCGCCCGTCCTCGGACCGGTGCGTGCCGGCGGCGAGTTCGACGGTGAGGCCGGCCGGCAGCGCGGTGTCCGCCGGAGAGGGCAGCGGAGTGCTCGTCGGGGGAGCCGGGGTGCGGTGTGCGGGTGCCGTCATGCCGTGAACCCTCCGTCCGCGTGCAGTACGGAGCCGGTGAGAGCGAAGGACTCGGGGGAACAGGCCCATGCCACCGCCGCGGCCACTTCCTCGGGTTCCAGTGGGCGCCCGGTGAGCTGCTGGGCGGCGAGTTGGTCGACGTCGGGCAGGTGGTACAGGTCCGCCGTGGCCCGCAGCATGTCGGTGCGGGTCGAGCCCGGCGAGACGGCGACGGCGTGCACGCCGGTGTCGAGGCCGCCGAACTCGGTCTCGGCCAGCTCCACCGCGCGCTGCAGCGCGGCGGCGTCGCGTACGTCGGCGCGGACCGTACTGATCAGGGGGAATTCCTGTGCCAGCAGGTCCAGTCGGCCGGGGTCGGCCCGCGGGTAGGGCACGTCGGGGTCGTCCGCGCAGCGGTCCACCGCCACCACCGCCCAGCCGTCCCGGGCCAGGCGCCGTACCGTGGCGGTCCCGATGCCCCGCGCGGCGCCGGTGACGACGGCCACCCGACGGCCGGTCATCGCCCGTCCCCGGCGGGGGTGGTGACCGGCTGCGCCTCGGGCCGGCTGAGCCAGCCCCGCGCGCCCACCCGCCATCCGCGGACGTCCTCGGCGAGGCGGTCCGCCATCCGTTCCAGGAGCCGCTCGCCGTCGCCCGCGCAGGCCCCGGCGGGGTCGCCGAGGACGCCGAACGGGCTCACCCCGCGCACCGATTCGGCGACCAGCCGGTCCATCAGCAGGTGAAGGGGTTCGGTCGGTCCGGCGACGGCCCGCTCGGCGCGGACGGCCGCGTGCCGCAGCATCATCGAGGTCTCGGCGCGCCCGGCGTGGGCGTCGGAGCCCGGCGGCAGGCAGGGCCACCAGGCGACGTCGCGGCCCTCGCCGCGCAGACCGGTGACCGCCTCGGCCAGGCTGGTGAGGTGGCCGCCGTGCCCGTTGACCACCAGCAGGCGGGACGCCCAGCGCAGCATCGAGCGGCCGGTCTCCGTGACCAGTAGGCGCAGCGCGTCGTGGCCGATGGACACCGTGCCGGGGAACCCCTCGTGCTCGCCGCTGGCCCCGTACGGCTCCTCCAACGGCGCGAACTCCGTGATCGCCTACGGCAAGGGCGGTGAGATCGCCTCGAACCGGCGCGACGAACAGGAGATGTTCGTGCTGTGCCTGCGGATTCTGCAATCGGCCCTGGTCTACGTGAACACCCTGATGCTCCAGGACATCCTCGGCGAACCCGAGGGGGCCGACCTCCTCACGTCCGCAGACTGGCGCGGCCTGACCCCGCTCTTCTGGTCCCACGTCCGCCCGTACGGAGAAGTGAACCTCGACATGGGCGCCCGCCTCAACCTCACCGCGGTCACCGTGCCGGGTCCCGGCACTGCGGGCGATGGGAAGTCGGCCGAGGAACGTACGGAGGCGTGAGCGATGCCACCCCCGCGCGCTGGTCTCCAGACCGCCGCGTCGTACCCGGCCGCCATGGCGAGCTGGGCAATACGGTCGCCGAGCGGGCGCCCGCCATCTCCAAGCCCGCGTTCTCCATGCCCGCAGCGTAGACCGGGCCGCCCGGCCCAGGGTGGTACTGGCTCTCCCAGGGAAAGGCAGGGCCTAGTTGGCCGTCCCGGCCGGGCGCAGAGTGGTCCGCATCCGCCCTACCGCACCGGCCCGCCGGGCGGTAGGGCGGGACCGGCCCGCGCAGCAGACCCAGGAGTATCCCATGAGCTATCCCGCCCTCGCCGCCCGTACCGCCGTCGTCACTGGAGCGGCCAGCGGCATGGGCGCGGCCACCGCCCGCCTGCTCGCAGCGGGTGGCGCCCGCGTCGCCCTGTTCGCCCGGCGCACCGATCGGCTGGACGCGCTGGCTGCCGAACTCACCGCCGCCGGAGGCCAGGCTCTCGCCGTCACCGCCGACGTCACCGACCAGGCCTCCGTCGACGCCGCCGCCAAGGCCGTCCACCATGCCTACGGCCGGGTCGACCTGGTGGTCAACAACGCCGGCGTGATGCTACCCAACCCCCTCGCCGAGGGCCGGCTTGACGAGTGGACCCGCATGATCGACACCAACCTCACTGGCGCTCTGCGCGTCATCCGCGCGTTCACCCCCGACCTCACCGCAGCCGCCGCCGACGGCCGCACCGCCGACCTTGTCAACGTCTCCTCCATCGCCTCCCACGTTCTCTTCCCCGACTACGCCGTGTACGGGGCCACCAAGGCCGCCCTCACCCAGCTGTCCGCGGCACTGCGCACCGAGCTGGGCCCGCGCGACGTCCGGGTCAGCACCATCGAGCCGGGCCTGACCGACACCGAACTCGGTGAGCACATCGACAACCCGGAACTGCGCGAGCAGCTCGGCGGTATGTTCACCGCGATCCCAGCCCTCGTCGCCGAGGACATCGCCGACCTCATCGCGTACACCGTCAGCCGTCGCCAGCACGTCAACCTGCGCCAGTCGATCGTCCTGCCGACCCGTCAGGCTTGACATTTCCCGGTCACCCACCGGGGCCGCCATGGGGGCACGCCCCGCTCGGCCATCGTCACCGAGCCACAGGACAGCGGCGCCGTCGACGGCGGCCTGGTGACCGCCATCCCTGCCTCCTGGCGCGCAGAAGATTCGTTCCAAGGTCACCAAGGCCCTGACGCCTTCGATTTGCCCGCCCCACGGCGGGGCAGCGGAGCCGCCCTGGGGCGCTGACCAGTGGGTGTGCTGCCTAGCCCCAGCAGGGCCAGGCAGCACACCACCGCGATCAGCCACAATCGTCGTATGAGCACCGCGACCAGCCTGAGTGACTTCCTCCGGACCCGCCGCGCCCGTCTGCACCCGCAGGATGTGGCCCTGCCGGATTTCGGCGGCACGCGCCGGGTCGCCGGCCTGCGCCGTGAGGAGATCGCCCAGCTCGCCGGGGTCAGCGTCGACTACTACACCCGGATGGAACAGGGCCGCGTGTCCAACCCCTCGGACACCGTGCTCGACGCCCTCGCCCGCGCACTGCGGCTGAACGACGACGAGAGCCAGCACCTGCACCAGCTGGCCCGACCGCGGCACACCGCCCGTCCGGCGCGCAGGCACCAGGTCAGCCGACAGCGCGTGCGGCCGATGCTCCAGCGGCTGCTGGACGAGCTGAAGGCCGTGCCGGCAATGGTGATGGGCCGGCGCATGGACATCCTGGCCTGGAACCCGGCAGCGGTCGCTCTCTTCGGCGATTACGCCGCCATGGACCCGGCCGAGCGGAACATCGCCCGGATCACCTTCCTCGACCCGGCGTCCCGAGAGCTGTACGCAGACTGGTCCTCGTGCGCCCGCGAGAACGTGGCCTACCTCCACCTGGAGGCTGGACGGAACCACTCCAGCGACCCGCGATTGGCACACTTGATCGGGGAGCTGTCGTTGAAGAGCGAGGACTTCCGCCGATGGTGGGCAGAACACCCGGTCCAGGACAAGACCTCGGGCATCAAGAGATTCCACCACCCGCTGGTCGGCGACCTGGAACTGACCTACGAGACCCTGCGCGTCGCCGACGACCCCGACCAGGCACTGATCACGTATGCAGCCCAGCCGGACACCTCATCCCACGACGCCCTCCACATGCTGCTTGCGTGGACCGCCCCCACAGCCACCGGTGCTCATCAATCGGCCGATTCCTGAACAAGATCAACAAGTCGTGGTCTGAGGCCGAAACAGCGCCGGTCCCCGCGCGAAAATGCTCACCCCACCCGCGACCGGGAACGCCAAGACGGCCGCTTCTGCCTCGACCAACGAGCCCCCAGCCGTGCTGGGCACGGAATAAGCCAGCAGGATCGTCACCAGCCGCAAACGGGTAGATGGTTTGTGGGAGACGCCGAGGAGCTTGGCGATCGAGGTGACGGTGTTCTCCGGGCGGGCGAGTAGGTCGCTGGCGTGAATCGGAGGCCATCCTCGCTGCCGCAGTGTCGCGGCCCTCGCGGAGTTCATCCGCGAATTCATCGTGCAGGGCACCAATGGGGGACTGGACGCCGCCCGCGCCCGCGGCGCCTGACTCGGCCGCCCGCTGGCGATGACCGAGGAGCAGCAGCGCCGCTGGGTGGTCGAGAGGTCGCTTTCGTGGATCATGCGGGCCCGGCCACTGCCGGGAACATGAGAGGTTGCCGCAGGTCAGCGAGACGCTCATCACCTGGGCGGCCATCACCCTGATGACCCGACGGCTCACCCGAAAGCCGACGCGCCGGCCAGCGCGGGCATCGACCGCCGCGACCGTGATGGCGGCGGCTGCCTGACCACCATCCATCTCATCACCGTCACACCGACGGTGCCCAGGATCGCCCGGGGCGCATCCGCCTGGCTGCGACCGTGGTGACGCAGCCCGGGCTGTCACGAGGGGAACCGCTCGGGTCGGAAGTCCGCGAGCAGCTCGTCTCTCTTCCCACTGAGGATCTCCCAAGCCAGCAGTCGGCCGATCACCGGCCCCAGCGTGATCCCACTGTGGGAAACGGCCTCGTAGTAGCCCGGCACGGACGGCACCGCTCCCACCGAGGGCCATCCATCGGCAGGGATGGGCCGGTCGACGATTCGCGTCTCTGCGATGCGGGAGTTGCCGAGCTCGGGGACGACGTGGCGCGCCAATTCGTGGAGCAGCCGTCGGAGTTGGCCTGGATCTTCGCCTGTGTCGATGAGCGCGTCGATCTCACGGCTGTGGAGGACGACCGAGGTGTCTCCGGCAGGACGGATCTCGATGTGAGGCGCGTGCATGGCCCGGTGAACGGGGACCTGAGCACAGTCGAGCCGGGTGACGACACCCGGTTCCCGGCGCATCGGCAAGCGCCGTGCGACGAGCCCTGCGACGTGGGATGCGCTGGGCCCAGCCGCGTTCACGACGATGTCGACGTCGAGACGGCTTCCATCGGACAGAACAACTGACCGGATGCTTCCACCGGTATCGGTGCCGATGTCGCATACCGCGTTGCCGGACCAAAGCTCGGCACCGGATGCGACGGCCTGGCCGACCATGCGGCCGACAAGATGGCGTCCGTGCACCCAGGCTTCGTCGGGGTAGAACAGGACCGGTACATCGTCGGGGATCGTGAGAGCCGGTTCGAAGCGGCTGCGGACCTCGGCCCCCGTGTACATCTCGACCCGGTAGTCCCAGCCGGCCAGCAGTTCGGCTGTTTCCAGGAACTTCGCCTCCGCTGTGGGATCGTCTGCCCAGCGCAGGTGGCCGCTGGGATACCACCACGAGTCCGGCCCGATGGTCCTGGCAAGTTCACGGTGAGCTGCCATGCCCGCGACGTTCAGGTCGAAGTAGGACTTGCGCGCGGTCTTGTTGCTCGCGTTGACCCACGAGAAAGACCAGTTGGTGACGCCTTCGCCCGGCTGGCCTGCGTCGATGAAGACCACCTCGGCGCCGTTCCGGGACAGGTTCCAGCCCACGCTCGCCCCGATGACGCCCACTCCGATGACAGCAACACGTTCAGGCCGCTTCACGGACCTGCTCCTCACGAACGGCCCCTTCTCCCGTTTCCAGCCAGGGCACCAGCAGTCCCCTCGCGGCCGTGGGCGATCAGTTTCTCTCGCTTCATCCGCAGGAGGTTGACCAGCGACCTCGGCGTGCTCAGGACCTGCGTCAGTTCGTCTTCACCGAACAGCAGGATCGCCACACGGTCCCGGCGTAGCCGCAGGTCCTCCATAGCTGAGTTGGTGAAGCCGTTCACGCTGATGCTGATGCCGATGACGGCAGACGAGGCGGCCCGCTCCATCCGCGACCGGACCGCGTCGAAGACGTCGATGTCGGCTGGCCCGTTGTGCCACTTGGCCTCGATCAGGTACCAGGTGTCCCCGTAGCGGGCCACCAAGTCCGTCTGCCGCGGTTTCGCGACGGACGCGTTGCGGTCGACCCGGAAGCGTGCCCGCCTGAACAGCTGCTCCAGCAGCACCTCCAACTGGAGTGCAGTTCAGCAGGCCTGAGCCAGTCCCGCCAGGGTGATCCAGGAAATCCGCACGGTGTTCGTTACCGCATAGGACGCGCCGACGACCGGTCGCCAAGCCACGGCCTGATGAGCCTTGTCGAATTGGACGTGGGGGGCGAGCTTGCCGCAGGCCTAATTCGCGGTTCACGGGCAGATGGTCCTGGGTACCGGTGTCGTGGTCGGCGGCCTTCTGAGCCAGGGCCACGGCAGCCTGGTGGTCTCCCGCTGCGTCCTGCTTTTCGGCCAGGTCGACCAGGGCCTGGCAGTTGCCGTGCTGAGCGGCCTGCCAGGCCAGTTCCTCGGCGGCCTTCCGGCGCCCCGCCGCCTCCCGGATCACGGCCAGGCGGGCCAGGGCGTAGGCGTTGCCGGCGGCCTGCTGGGTCAGGGCATCGGCACCTGCCCGGTTCCCGGCCTTCTCCCGCATCACAGTGCCTCGACGTCCCGCACGTCGGCATCCCGGGGGTTGGTCGCCATACAGGCGTCCTTCAGCGTGGTGCGGGCCAGCACTGGCACGTCGGACTCCTCGGCACCGAGGCCGGCCAGGCCCTTGGGGACACCGATGTCGTCCGCCAGCGCACGCACCAGGTCCGCGAGCCGCGCGGCCACCTCGCGGGGCGGTACGCCCTCGGTGGCGATGCCCGCCGCCGCCCCGAGCGCGACGAACCGCTGCGGCCGCGTCTCGGCTTTGAACCGGATGGCGTGCGGCAGCAGCACGCCGTTGACCACGCCGTGCGGGGCGTCGAGCAGGCCGCCGACCTGGTGGCTCATCGCGTGCGTCGCCCCGAGGATCGCGTTCGTGAAGGCCATTCCCGCCTCCAGCGCGGCCTGTGCCATGGCCAGCCGGGCGGCAAAATCCTTCGGCCGCAGCTGGGTGCGGACCAGATTCCGGGTGATCAGTTTCACCGCGTGGAGTGCGTGGATGTCCGTCAGCGGGTTGTGCGCCCGGGACACGAAGGCCTCGATGGCCTGGGCTAGGGCGTCCAGGCCGGTCGCCGCGTTGAGCCAGCCCGGCATGGTGGTCAGCAGACGCGGGTCGATAACCGAGATCTCCGGCACCAGAGTGCGGCTCACGATAGTGATCTTGATGTGTTCGGCGGTGTCCGTGATGACGGTGAACTGCGACACGTCCGCCCCGGTACCCGAGGTGGAGGGCACCATCACGGTGGGCGGAATCGGCCGGCCAACCCGGTCCACGCCCTCGTAGCCGAGCATGCGCCCGCCGTTGCTGGACAGGATCGCCACGCCCTTGGCCGCGTTGATGACGGAGCCGCCGCCGACCCCCACGATCACGTCGCAGCCGCTGGCCGCGTACCGCTGAAAGCCGGCCTCGACCTCGTGGTCCTTGGGATTGGGTGTCACGTCGTGCCAGACGACGGGCCGCAGGCCGACCCTGCGCAGATGGCCCACCGCCTCGGCCACCCAGCCCGCCTCGATCAGCCCCAGGTCGGTGACGAGGAACGGCCGACGGCCGCCGAGCCTGAGCGCGCAGTGACCGAGCTCGGTCAGCGAGCCGGGCCCGAAGAGGACCTCGGGCACATGGAACTTGGCCGTCCTGGCGGACTGCCGGAGAGCCTCGGTGCCCGTCCCCTGCGGCCCCAGGAGTTCGCCGTGGCGCTCGTCACGGCTCGGCACTCGGGTCAATACCGCTGGTCACCATGGCACCGGAGGGGAGCGACATGTGACCTCCACAAGGGCGTGCAGTCCGCAATCTGTGCGAAACCTTGATTTCACTGCTTCATTCGCCGATAACACTGTTGTCAAACGCAGACCAAGCTAGGGGCGTGCAACCGGACGCGGCACCTGCCCGTCCGGACAGGGGAACCTGCCTGACCGGGCAGGTGTGCTCTGTACGGTTGAGGCGAATAATTGCGATTTGCCCCCTTTTTTCGCGACAGGGAAGCACATGTCACAGCGCAGTGACCTTCGGCAGCGCAGGGCCGTACTCGAGGGTGAGTGGTCCCGGACGGTGCCGCTGGTGAAATCCGCGGGCTCGGCGCCCAGCGGCCACGAGGCACTGCGCCATGAGGTGGCCGACTCCTGGGTGCGCTCCCTGGTCAGCGTGGACCCGGCCCGGGACAGCGCGCCGGTCGCCGACGACGGCACGGTCCGGCACCGCTGGACCGACTCGCTGCTGCGCCGGCCGGTCGACGCCCTCTCCGACGAACTGCGCAGCGTTGCCGACGACGCCGGCTTCATCGCCGCGGTCACCGACGAGTCGGGAACGATCATGTGGACGTGTGCCGGACAGGACATGCGCCGGCGAGCCGAGCGGGTCAACTTCGCCCCGGGGGGCCGCTGGAACGAGCAGGCCATGGGCACCAACGCCCTGTCCCTGGCGCTGCGCACCGGCCGCCCCAGCACCGTGTTCTCGGCCGAACACCTGGTGGCCGCGCTGCACGGCTGGGTCTGTTACGGCGCGCCGATCCACGCACCCGACGGGCGCGTCCTCGGTGTCCTGGACCTGTCGACCACTTGGGACCGCTCGCACCCTCTGGCCATGTCCACGGTGCGCGGTCTGGCGTCCGCCATCGAGGCCGTGCTCCGCGCCGAACTGCCGACCTGGCCCCGGGACGACGTGCCCCAGGTGCGGCTGACCTGCATGGGCGAGGAGAAAGCCATACGCGAGGGCGCGCTGCTCGCTCTGCGCCCCCGGCAACTGGAGATCCTCACCCTCCTCGCACTGGAACCGGACGGCTTCTCCTCGGAGCGGCTGCGCGACGCCCTGTACGGCGACCGGCCCGTGACGGCCTCCACGTTGAAGGCGGAGATCTCCCACCTGCGCCGGGCCCTCGGCGGCGGCATCGCCGCCCGCCGCTACGTACTCACCGCACCCGTCTCCTGCGACGCCGTCGACGTGCTGCGCGCGCTGGAGCGCGGTGACACGGACACCGCCCTGCGCCTGTACCGCGGTCCGCTGCTCCCTCGCTCCGAGGCTCCTGGCATCGAGGAGTGGCGCACCCGGCTGGAGGTGGCCGTACGGGAGGCGGTCCTGGCGAGCGCCCGCCCGGAGCACGCCCTGCGCTACGGCGAGCGGGCGCCGTACGACGCGGAGGTGCACGAGCACGTACTGCGCCTGATCGGTCCGGGCGACGCCCGCCGGGCGATCGCGGCCGGCCGGCTCACCACAGCCCTGCGCTGACCCGGCGGCACCGGCGTGCCGGCGTCACCAACCTTGCGCCAACCTCGCGGGACCACAGTGATGCACACCACGACGGCGAGGGCCGTCGTAGCACAGCACTCACCATCGCCCACCGAGGAGAGCCGCCATGGTGTACGCGCAGCCGGGAACGGACGGCAGCATCGTCAACTTCGCCCCGCGATATGACAACTTCATCGGCGGCGACTGGGTCGCCCCCGTGGAGGGTCGCTACTTCGAGAACCCGTCGCCGGTGAACGGAAAGGTCTTCTGCGAGGTCGCCCGCTCCTCCGCCGCCGACGTCGAGCTGGCCCTGGACGCCGCTCACGCCGCGGCCGACCGCTGGGGCCGCACCTCCACCACGGAGCGGGCCAACCTCCTGAACCGGATCGCGGACCGGATCGAGGAGAACCTCGAGAAGATCGCCGTGGCCGAGACCTGGGAGAATGGCAAGCCCGTCCGGGAGACCCTGAACGTCGACATCCCCCTCGCCGTCGACCACTTCCGGTACTTCGCGGGCGTGGTGCGCAGCCAGGAGGGCACGATCGGCGAGATCGACGAGGACACCATCGCCTACCACTTCCACGAGCCGCTGGGCGTGGTCGGCCAGATCATCCCGTGGAACTTCCCCATCCTGATGGCCGCGTGGAAGCTCGCCCCGGCCCTGGCGGCGGGCAACTGCGTGGTCATCAAGCCCGCCGAGCAGACCCCGGTCAGCCTGCTGTACGTGATCGACCTGATCGCCGACCTGCTCCCGCCCGGCGTGCTCAACGTCGTCAACGGCTTCGGCGTCGAGGCAGGCAAGCCCCTCGCCTCCAGCCCGCGCATCGCCAAGATCGCCTTCACCGGCGAGACCACGACCGGCCGGCTGATCATGCAGTACGCCAGCGAGAACATCATCCCGGTCACCCTGGAGCTGGGAGGCAAGAGCCCGAACATCTTCCTGGCCGACGTCATGGACGCCGACGACGCCTACCTGGACAAGGCCATCGAGGGCTTCGTGATGTTCGCGGTCAACCAGGGCGAGGTGTGCACCAGCCCGTCCCGGGCCCTGATCGCCTCCTCGATCTACGACGAGTTCATGGCCCGCGCCCTGGAGCGCACCAAGGCCATCAAGAGCGGCAGCCCGCTCGACCCGCAGACCATGATCGGCGCCCAGGCGAGCAACGACCAGTTCGAGAAGATCCTGTCCTACATCGACATCGGCAAGCAGGAGGGCGCCGAGCTGCTCACCGGCGGCAGCGCCCGCACGGTCCCCGGCCAGGAAGGCGGCTACTACATCGAGCCGACCGTCTTCAAGGGCACCAACAACATGCGGATCTTCCAGGAGGAGATCTTCGGCCCGGTCGTCTCGGTCACCACCTTCGACTCCCCCGAAGAGGCCCTGAAGATCGCCAATGACACCCTCTACGGCCTCGGCGCCGGCGTGTGGTCCCGCAACGGCAACCACGCCTACCGGCTCGGCCGGGAGATCAAGGCCGGACGTGTGTGGACCAACTGCTACCACGCCTACCCGGCCCACGCCGCCTTCGGCGGCTACAAGGGGTCCGGCTTCGGCCGCGAGAACCACAAGATGATGCTCGACCACTACCAGCAGACCAAGAACCTGCTGGTCAGCTACTCGGAGCAGAAGGTCGGCCTCTTCTGATGGGAACCCGGGTGCGGCGAGTCGAACTCACCGACATGGCTGACGAGTTGGTTCGACAGCTGACGGCTCGTCACGGCCCGCTGATGTTCCACCAGTCCGGCGGCTGCTGCGACGGCAGCACTCCGATGTGCTACCCGCGCGGCGAGTTCCGCGTCGGCGCCACGGACGTCCTGCTCGGCCGCGTCACAGGAGACACACCGTTCTGGATGAGCGCCGACCAGTACGCGTACTGGCGCCACACCCACCTCACCGTCGACGTGGTCCCGGGCAGGGGCAGCGGCTTCTCCCTCGAGGCCCCCGAGGGCGTGCGGTTCCTGCTCCGCTCCCGATTGCTCAACGACGAGGAGTGGGAGCGCGCGGAGGCGGAACCGCCCCTGCCGACCGGGGCGGAGACGACGGGATGACCTGACCCGTCGACGCCCCAGCCCGTCCTCGCCACCGCATCCACGCAGGCGGTGGCGAGGATGGGGCCGGACAGCGTGTGTCCGGCCGCCCTTCCGTCACGGGGTGCCCCGGTACCCCGTGACGTCACGACATACGAGAGGGCCGTCGAGCACCGCGTTCCACTACAAGCCAGCCACGGGGACCGACAATGAGCACCAGAGCTCTTCCCGACACCAACCGGGCTGGACCAGGGCCCCGCCGTAGGCGACCGGCACCCCGGTGTCCCAGGGCACGTGCCGCCGCCCCAGCACGGACGGGTGGAGACCGGCTGCGAACACGGGCAGGTCCAGCTCCGCGACGGCCGCGCTGTCCCGCACCGCGCCGTCGATGACGACCCCGGCCGCACCCCGCTTGGCGGCGGGCAGGGCGAGAATGTCGCCGAGCGTGCCCGCCGTCGGATCATGGCGGGCATCCATGACCAGGACGTGTCCTGGGCGCAGCGCCTCAATGGCGCGCTTCTGGGCGTTCATGCCGGTGCCGTACTTCTTGAAGAGATCCTCGAACGCGTCGGGCTTGGTGGCGGCAGCTGTGCGTTTCCCTTCACCCTCCTGACCTGCTTTGCTGGTGTCATGACCGGCCAGTACACCGTCGAGCTGGGGGCCGGGGCGGACGCTGCCGCCGACCGGATCGGCGGGAAGGGTGTCGGCCTGCTGGCGCTCGCCCGCACCGGAAGTTCCGTGCCACCCGGATTCGTGGTGACCGTGGATGGCTTCGAGGCCCTACTCGCTGCTCCAGACCTGCGTCGGGGCATCGCCGAGGTCCTCGGAAAGCTTGATCCGTTCGACCCGGCCGGCATGGAGAACAGCAGCAGCGAAATCCGCCGCCTCGTGTGCGGCAGCCCCATGCCGTTTCCGGTCGCCGAGGCCGTTGCCGACGCGTACGGCACCCTGTGCGCCGGAGCCGGGCACGACGTACCGGTGGCAGTCCGTTCCAGCGCCACCGCGGAGGACCTGCCGGACGCCAGTTTCGCGGGGCAGCACGACACCCTTCTGTGGGTCATAGGCACCAGAGCCGTCCTGGACGCCGTCCAGCGCTGCTGGTCCAGCCTTTGGACCGCCCGCGCCCTCGGCTATCGCGCCGCCCAGGGGGTACCCGAGGCAGGAGCAGCCATGGCGGTGATCGTCCAGCAGATGGTCGACGCACGCACCGCGGGCGTCGCCATGACGGTGAACCCGTCCGACGGGGACCCCTCGAAGATCGTCATCGAGGCGTGCTGGGGGCTCGGAGAACCCCTGCTTTCCGGCGAGATGAACCCCGACCACTACGTCGTGGACAAGGTGCTGCTCAGCCCCGTACGGACCAGGGTGGCAGCAAAACCCCGCGAGCTGGTCGCCGCTCCCGACAAGCGCAGCCTGCTGCGCCGACCGATCGACGGCGACCGCCTCTACGCACCGTGCCTGAACCCCGATGAGGTGGTCAAGATCGCCCGGCTGGCCAAGGAAGCCGAGCGGCAATACGGACGGCCACTGGAGATCGAGTGGGCCGTCGCCCGCGACTCAGCGGCGTCCGAGAGCCTCCAGGTACTTCAGTGCCGCGCCGAGACGGTGTGGAGCAAACGGTCCCAGCGCTCCCCCGTCGTGCCACCGGAGTCGGGTGCCGCCGGCATCGCCAACACCCTGCTCGGCCTCTGATCCGGCACCAAGAAACGGACCGAGCCATGCCACCGACAGTTCGAACCGCCTTCCCCAGCCCCCACGAACTGCCCGAGCCACCCGGCGCGGAAGGATGGCAGCGTCTGTACCCCTACCACCTGCTGTTCCAGCGGGACCGACGGGAGGAGGACGAGTCCGCGTTCTGGTTCTGCGACAGCCAGCACTGGCCCAGTGTGATCAAGCCCTTCGAGGCCACGGCGGTGGAATTCAGCGTCAAGGGCATGGGCCAGTTCAACACCAGATACTTCGTGACGCCGACCGCCTACGGAATGGACCGCCGTATCCACCAGGGCTACTGCTATCTGAGCCCGGTCGCGGTGCCCGCCCACGAGGTGCAGGCACGCGTTCCCGAGTTCCTCCAACGGGCCGGTCACTACTTCGAACACTGGCAGGAATTGCTGGCCAACTGGAAACACAAGGTCGTCGGCACAATCCGGGAGCTGGAGGCGATCCGGTTCACGCCCCTGCCCGACGTCCAGCCCTTCGAGGAGGTCGAGGCAGGCCTCGGACTGGACCCCAGTGACACCCTGCTCGCCGGGTACGACCGGCTGATTGCGCTGTGCCACCGCAACTGGCAGTACCACTTCGAGTTCCTGAACCTCGGCTACGCCGCATACCTGGACTTCTTCACGGCCTGCAAACGATGGTTCCCCGACATGCCCGACCTTGGGATCGCCAAGATGGTCCAGGGCGTCGACCTGGAACTGTTCCGGCCGGAAGAGGAGCTGAGGAAGCTGGCCGAACTCGCCGTCGAACTCGGCGTCGACGACGTCCTCATAGGGCCCGAACCCGGACCGCGCACGCTTGAGGAACTGGGCGCCAGCCCCGACGGTCGGGTATGGACTGAGGCGTGGCGAGCAGCCCGAGATCCCTGGTTCAACTTCACTTCTGGAACTGGCTTCTACTCCAGCGACGTCTACTGGCGGGACGACCCGTCGGTGCCGCTCCACTACATCCGTGACTACGTCCAGCGGCTGAGGAAGGGCGAGCCGATCGACCGGAACCTGGCGGGGCTGGTCGCCGAGCGGGAGCGCATTTCCGCCGAGTACGCCGCCCTGCTTGAACCGAGCGAATACGACGTGTTCGAGGCGAAGCTGCGCCTCGCGCGCCAGGCGTATCCGTACGTCGAGAACCACAACTTCTACATCGAGCACTGGACCATGGGTGTCTTCTGGCGCCAAGCGCGTGAACTGTCCCGGCTGCTCTGGGCGGACGGCTTCTGGCCCGCCGAGGACGACATGTTTTACCTCACCCGCGACGAGGTCCGCGAAGCCCTCTTCGACCATGTGAACGGATGGGCCACAGGCAGACGTCCCGCAGGCCGCACGCACTGGCCCCTGGAGGTGGAAAGACGGCGGAGGATCATGGACGCCCTCGCCCGCAGACCACCCGAACCCGCGCTCGGCAACCTCCCGGAGTCCGTCACCGAGCCGCTCAGCGTCATGCTCTGGGGGATCACCCCTGAGCGGATCCGCTCCTGGCTGGACGGATACGCCGACGGCGACCTCGTCGGCGTGCCGGCCTCGCCGGGGCTCGCGGTCGGCACGGCACGGATCGTACGCGGCCCTGAAGACTTGCCCTTCGTGCGGGAGGGGGAGGTCATCGTCGCGCCGGTCACGGCGCCAAGCTGGGGCCCTGTGTTCGCCAAGGCACGCGCCGTGGTCACCGACATTGGCGGGGTCATGTCCCACGCCGCCATCGTCTGCCGCGAATACTCGCTTCCCGCGGTCACCGGCACGGGTACTGCGTCCACCCTGATCACCACGGGACAACGGCTGCGAGTGGACGGTGGCGCGGGCACTGTCACCGTCCTCGACCCTCGCACGCGGCAGACCAGCGAAGTCGGGAGGAGTCCGTCATGATCCCCGCCTCGGCGGCCGACCGGCCGCACTCTGTCCTCGACATCCTTGCGACGGATGGGGCACCGGGCCCGGCACAGATGTCTGGCCCGCTGGCGGACATCTGGGTCCGAGCCCTTCCGTACCTCGACGTTCGCGGCAACGACGAGCACTCCCTGTACGCGTTCGGCCTGGCCTCCGCCCTGGTCGACGAGGTGCCCGGAGCCCGGCAGGACATCGTGTTCCCGGCGATCCTGCTGCACGACACCGGCTGGAAGACGATCGACTTGGAGCGGATCCTGGCCGCCGTCGCTGAACCGTCCCGGAACCGCGAGACCGTCCGCAGACACGAGACGGAAGGTGCTGCCATAGCAGCAGGCATCCTCGCCAGCGTCGGCTACCCCGCTGAACAGAGAGCCGCGATCGTCTCCATCATCGATGGCCACGACACCCGGGACCACTCGATGAGCCCGGACGATGCGGTGGTCAAGGACGCCGACAAACTCTGGCGGATCAGCCCGCACGGCCTGCGGACCATCGGCTCATGGTTCGGGCTCGATCCGCAACAGACCCTGCGCCTCGTCTCGGCACGCCTGCAAGACCACCTATTCACTCACGAGGCCCGCACCATGGCCAGCGCGCTGGGCGCTGTGGCGGCGGTCGAGCTCAGCCCGGCGTGGCGCGCCCTCGACACACAGTAGGACGCCTTCGCGGCTTGCCTGTGTATGACCTCGGCGCCAGGCTTGATGACATGGTGACGTGCGGTCCCTCTCCGGCACACGGTCCTGACGAGCATCAGGCACACCGACCACTGTCAGGGCCGGTGCTCATCGACGCTCATGGAAAGATCACCGGCTGGAGCCCGGGCGCCGAGCACCTCCTGGGCCACAGCACCGCCGACGCCGTCGGCCAGTCGGTGAAGCAATTGCTCGACCTGTCGCTGGCCACCAGCGATGAGCACGGCGGCCAAGCCGAAAGCCATTTGGCACTTACCGTCCGTCATCGGGATGGCCGAGTCATCACCCTTCCCGTCTCCCGCTACCCGTTGGCTGGCGGTCAGACCGTATCCGGCTGGGTTCTGCTGATGGGGCCACCTCCGGACGCCACCGGGCGCCGGGAGCGCGAGGCGCTGTCGAACTGGGTACTCGACCGGTCACCCACGGCTCTGACCGTTTACGACGCCGATCTGCACTGTGTGTGCGAGAGCGCCGAGATGCGGCGGCTCGTCGACGTACCGGGCGCAGGCCGCGGTGGGCTGGACCTGACTGAGATCGTCAGGGGTCGCGACAGGATCGAGTGGGAGCAGCGGATGCGTTTGGCGCTCGAGACTGGCGAGGAGCAGGCTGCCTTCGACGTCTGCGTCGAGCCGACCACGGTCACCCGTTCCCACATGTACCGGGTGTCAGCCACCCCGCTGCAGGACGGCCAGGGCCAGACCATCGGTGTGTGCGTGTCGATGACCGACGTGAGCGAGGAACGTATAGCTCGGGAGCGGCTCGCCCTGGTGAACGAGGCCAGCACCCACATCGGTAGCACACTGGATCTGACCCGGACCGGTCAGGAGCTGACCGAAGTGGTTGTACCCCGGCTGTCCGACTTCGCCAGGGTCGACCTGCTGGAGGTCTTGATCAGGGGCGAAGAACCCGCTCCCGGGCCGCTTCCGGGAGCCGTCCGGCTGCGCCGGATCGCCGAGAGGGTGCTCTTGGGCGGCGTCCTGGAGTCGTTGACCACCGCGAGTGACACCGATGTCTTCACGGCCAACTCGCCCACGGCATTGTGCCTGGCCAGGGGTGCGTCCGCGATATACCGGACAGAGGATCCGGTCATCCGTTCATGGATGTCGGAAGACGCCGACCGGCGGGCCAGGATCGTCGGACGCGGGGTTCACTCCTGGATCCTCACCCCGCTCAAGGCCAGGGGCACCACGCTGGGCGTTGTCATGCTCGCCCGTCACCGGGAGACACCGGAACCTTTCGGACGGGAGGACCTGGAACTAGTCGAGGAACTGGTCTCCCGCGCAGCGCTGTCCCTGGACAACGCCCGACGCTTCACCCGGGAACGTACAGCCGCGCTCGCCCTGCAGCGCAGTCTCCTGCCACAACGGCTGCCCCGGCCCTCGGCGATGGAGGTCGCCTCGCGATACCTGCCCGCGAGTCCCCTCACCGGAGTGGGCGGTGACTGGTTCGACGTGATCGAGCTCTCCGGAGCCCGCGTGGGCCTGGTGGTGGGGGACGTGGTCGGTCACGGCATCCACGCGGCGGCGGCCATGGGGCGGCTGCGTACGGCCGTACGCACGCTCGCCGATGTCGATCCCAGCCCGGATGAACTGCTCACCCGCCTGGACGACCTGATCCTCCGGTTCGCCGAGGAAGCAGAAGTGGCGGGGGCCGAAGGGCCAGCTGGCGAAGCTATGGACCGAGAAGCTGCGGACATCGGGGCGACCTGCCTGTACGCGGTGTACGACCCCGTGTCCGGACGTTGTTCCATGGCTCGGGCCGGACATCCGCCCCCCGTCTTCGTCGCTCCGGACGGCACGGGGTCGTTCCTGGAGCTGCCCGCGGGGCCACCACTCGGGCTGGGTGGCCTGCCCTTCGAATCTGCGGAAGTGACGCTGCCTGAGGGCAGCCTGCTCGCCCTCTACACCGATGGCTTGGTGGAGTCCCCGCAGCAGGATATGGACGTCGGCCTGGAAACGCTGCGTGGAGTACTGACCTCGCCAGGCAACGCTCTGGAGACGCTGTGCGACCAGGCTGTCAGCGCGCTGGTCTCCGGCCGGCGCGTAGACGACGCTGCGCTCCTGCTGGTCCGGCCCCACATGCTCGACGCAGAGAGGGTCGCGGTGTGGGACGTCGCCCCAGATCCTGCCGAGGTGGCGCGGATCAGGGCTGAGAGCGTCCGCAAGCTCACGGAATGGAGCCGAGAAGAAGCGGCCTTCGTGACCGAACTGGTGGTGAGTGAACTGGTCACCAACGCCATCCGCTACGGCAGTCCACCCATCCAACTGCGGTTGATCGACGACCGTCGGCTGATCTGCGAGGTTTCCGACGGAAACAGCACCGCACCCCATATGCGGCGAGCGCGAGTCTTCGACGAGAACGGCAGGGGCCTGCTGCTGATCGCGCAGCTCACCGATCGCTGGGGCACCCGGCAGACCACCACAGGCAAGACGATCTGGTGCGAGCAGTTCCCGCCGCGTACGGACGAGCGGCCCTCGGCAGAGGATGCATGAACTGCCCGCAAGTGCCTAACAAAGGCGTTGGACGTGGCGGTTGGTGATCAGGCAGACGGCGAGTCCGAGGAGCGCTTCGTGGATGTCGTCGCGTCGTTCCCAGCGGATGCGCAGGCGGCGGAAGTCGTGGAGCCAGGCGATCGTGCGCTCGACGACGTAGCGGAAGATGCCCAGGCCAGTGCCGTGTGGCTGGCCTCGTTTCGCGATCACGTGGCGGATCCCTCGCTGCCAGAGCAGGCGGCGGTACTTGTCGTGGTCGCTAGCCGCGGTCGGCCAGCAGCGCGTCCGGCGTTCGGCGCGGTCTGCCGGCCCGGCCCGCGACGGCCGGAATCTTGTCCAGCAGTGGCAGAAGTTGGGTGACGTCGTTGCGGTTGCCGCCGGTCAGCGACACCGCGAGCGGGATCCCTTGCCCGTCGACGATGAGGTGGTGCTTGCTGCCCGGCCGTGCTCGGTCGACCGGGCTAGGGCCGCTTTTGGGCCACGCCGGGCCGCGCGGACGTGCGAGGAGTCGATCACCGCCCTCGACGTGGCCGCATCGCGGGTCGAGGCGGTCAGAGGCGGTCCGGCGGGCGGGCGCCACTGACGGGCGGCCGACGAGGCCGCCGTACTCGGCCCCGAGGGTGTCCTGGGCCCGCACCGCGCCCTCCCTGGTGCCACATACCGGCCGCGAGCACCCGCCGGCAGCAGCAGGCCCCGGCCACCACCGAAGACACCCCTCCGGCGCGAGCCGCAGCCCTGCCTGCGCCCCCGTGCGAGCCGCCGCCCCGCCCCCTCCGAAGCCCGAGCCGCAGTTCCGTCCTGTCCGGCCGTGCCCGCAGGTCCGCCCCGTCCCGTCCGGCCGCGCCCGGAGCCCCGGGACCGGTCGGTCCCGGGGCTCTAGTCCCGCTCCACCTGCCCGCAGCCGACCCGGCCGGGGCGGCCGGCGTCAGGCGACGCTCAGGACGATCTTCCCGGTGGTCCGGCCCTGCTCGCCGATCTCGTGCGCCTTCGCGGCCTCGGCCAGCGGGACGACGGTCTCGACCACGGGCGTGAGCGCGCCCCGCTCGGCCAGGGCGGCGATCTCGCGCAGACCCAGGTGGTCGGGCTCGACCAGCATCCACACCGCCCGCACGTGGCCGGGGACGTCGGCGGGCACGTCGTCGGGGCCGGGCAGGGTGATCAGCCGGCCGCCCGGGCGCAGCACCGTCAGGGACCGCTCGGCGTTCTGGCCGCCGAGCCCGTCCAGCACCACGTCCACGTCCCCAACGGCGTCCTCGAAGCGGACCGTGCGGTAGTCGATCACCTCGTCCGCTCCCAGCTGCCGCAGCAGGTCGTGCTTGCCGGCGCTGGCCGTGCCGATGACGTACGCGCCGCGGGCCTTGGCGATCTGCACGGCCAGGTGGCCGACCCCGCCGGCCGCCGCGTGCACCAGCACCCGCTCACCGGCGCGCACCCCGGCGGTGTCCACCAGGGCCTGCCAGGCGGTCAGCGCAGCCAGCGGCAGCGCCGCCGCCTGCACGTGGGTGAGGTTCGCCGGCTTGGGCGCGAGGTGGCGGGCCGGGGCGACGACGTACTCGGCGTAGGCGCCGGCCTGCCGCGGGAACAGCGGCAGGCCGTACACCTCGTCCCCGGGGCGGAACATTCCCACGCCCGGTCCGACGGCCTCCACGGTGCCGGAGACGTCCCAGCCGACCGCCGGGACCTCGCCCCACTCGATCAGGGCCCCGCTGGCCCGGGTCTTGAAGTCCACCGGGTTCACACCGGCCGCGTGGACCCGCACCAGGACCTCGTTCAGTCCCGGCTCGGGCCGGGCAACCTCACGCTCCACGAGCACCTCCGGTCCGCCCCACTGCTCCACGACCACCGCACGCATACTGTCCGCCTCACTCTTTTCCGTCTTGTTCGGATACCGGCCGCCCGGACCCTTCCCGGCGCGGCGCAGTCCACGATCCGGCACCCGCCCCCACCATGGCGTTGGCCGTCTGGCCACTATGTGACAGGATCTGGCCATGAGCGAGATGCAGTGGCCATGCACCGACCCCCGCCCCGACCCGAGCGCCGACGCGGCAGGGCGGCACCGCATCGCCGTCCTCGCCCTGCCCGGCGTCCCGCCCTTCGAACTCGGCATCCCCTCCCGCGTCTTCGGCAGCGTCTTGGACGCCGGCTCACGCCCGCTGTACGAGGTCACCGTCTGCACCGCCGACGGCGCCCCGGTCCTCAGCGACGCCGGGTTCACCCTGCAGCCCGCGGCCGGTCCCGAGGCCCTGGCCGCCGCGGACACCGTGATCGTCCCGCCCACGCACGCCATGCCCGAGCTGGGCCACGGCGGCCCGCTGCCGCCCGAGGTCACCGCGGCCATCGCCGGCATCCGGCCCGGCACCCGCCTGGTGTCCATCTGCACCGGCTCCTACGTCCTGGCCGCCGCGGGCCTCCTCGACGGCCGGCCCGCCACCACCCACTGGAACCTCGCCCCCGAGTTCCGCCGCGCCTACCCCCGCGTCAAGGTCGACGAGGAGGTCCTCTTCGTCGACGACGGCGACGTCCTGACTTCCGCGGGCGTCGCCGCCGGCGTCGACCTGTGCCTGCACATGATCCGCCGCGACCACGGCGCCGCCGCCGCCAACCGCGCCGCCCGCATGTGCGTCGTCCCGCCCTGGCGGGACGGCGGCCAGGCCCAGTACATCGACCGCCCGGTGCCCGAACCCACCGTCGCCACCACCACCGCCACCCGCGCCTGGGCCCTGGAACACCTCGGCGAACCCCTCTCCCTGAACCGCCTGGCCGAACACGCCCGGATGAGCCTGCGCTCCTTCACCCGCCGCTTCCGCGACGAGGTCGGCATGACCCCCGTGCAGTGGCTCACCGCGCAACGCCTGGAACTGGCCAAGCAGTTGCTGGAGACCACCGACCTGTCCATTGACCTGGTCGCCCACCGCTGTGGCTTCGGCTCCGCCAACTCCCTGCGCGCCCACATGCGCACCGCCTTCGGTGTCTCACCCGCCTCATACCGCCGCACCTTCCATACCGACGACCTAGCGGAAGCGGGCGTCTGAGGACACATCAGCGCCGCACATACCCGCTCCGAGGGCCGGCCGGGATCCGCCTGATCATTCGCTGCCGGTGCGCGCTTTAGTTAGTGCTGGACAAGCTGTACGACCTGTTCCAGCGGGTTGTGCCGCCCGCTCCGTCTTGACCGCAGGGTGGGGTCGACGCCGGTGTACGGTGACCGTGAGGTCCTCACGGCGATCATCTCTTGTGGCCACAACAGGCTGCGCCTCGCGGCAGTTGCCACCGGTCTTCGGCCCGTCGGGGCTGCGCAGCGTCCCGCCCCGGGATGAGACGGTACGGGTGTGGAACCCAGCCACCGGACAGCCGGTCGGTGAACCCCACACCAGCCACGCCCACAGGGTGGGTGCGTGGCGACGGGGGTGGTGGGCGGCCGTCCCGTCGCAGTCACCGGCAGTGCCGACAGGGCCGTGCGGGTGGGACCTGGCCACCGGTCAGCAAGTGGGTCCGGAGTTGGCGTTTCCCCATCAGGTGTACGGGTGGCCGTCACTGATCAACAACCATAAAGATCGACTGCCCGGCGGCTTGCCAACCGCCGGGCAGTCATGCATGTAAGCACCATCACACCGACCCTGGCCTGCTCAGGCATAGCGAAACGGGCTCATCATGATGAGCCCGTTTCGTCGGTGCGTCCGGAGCACTTTCGTCGGTGCTCCGTGGTGGTGGGGCATGTCCGTCATGCTGTGTTCGTCCCGGCTGACCAGGGCACAAGCCTGGGCTCCGGTCAGCTCGAGAGTGTCAGCCAGACATGTCAGGCCGCCAGATAGGCCTTGTGCAGGATTCGGGGGTCGGCCTCGAGTTCGGCCTGGGTGCCGGAGAACACGATGGTTCCCCGGTCGAGCACATGGACCGTGTCGGCGATCGGCAGCACCAAGTGGGCGAACTGTTCCACCAGAAGGACCGTGATGCCCCGGTCGGTCAGCGAGCGCACGATGGGCAGGAGCCGGGCCACCACGATCGGTGCGAGTCCCAGGCTCAACTCGTCGAGCAACAGAAGCCGGGTGCCGGTGGCCCTTTTGGATGCCGGGGACAGCAGGGCGCGGGCGAGCACGAGCATCTGCTGCTCGCCGCCCGACAGCATCGCGGCGCGGACGTCCATCCGCTTTCGCAGTTCGGGGAACTGCTCCAGCGCCTCGGCGTGGCTCTGGCGGGGAGCCACCACGGCCAAGTTCTCGGCCACGGTGAGATCTCCGAAGATCGCACGCCCCTGCTCCACATGCCGGATTCCGAGCCGGGCCCGGCGGGTTCGGGACAGTCCGGACACCTCTTCGCCGTCGAAGCGGACCTCGCCGGCCCGCGTCGCCACCAGTCCGGAGACGGCGTCCAGAAGGGTGGACTTCCCCGCACCGTTGGCGCCCAGGAGGACAGCGAGTTCCCCGGCTCGGACGGCGAGGTTCACGTCCCGCAGGACTTCGCCGGGGCCCCTGCTGACAGCAAGTCCTCGGATGTCGAGCAGCTGCTCCGTCATGAGATCACCGCCTTGTCGAGGTCGCCGGAAGGCCCCGACGAGGGTTGCCCGCCTGTGCCGAGGTAGGCACGAGTGACGGCGGGGTCGGCCAGGACCGCAGCGGGTGTGCCGTTGGCGATCACCCTGCCGAAGTCCAGTGCGGTCACCTCGTCGCAACAGGTGGCGACCAGTTCGATGTCGTGCTCCACCAACAGGACCGCACAGCCGAAGCGTTCGGGTATCGCCGCGATTCCGATGCCGAGCCGGGCGGACTCCTGCGCGGAAAGACCCGCGGCCGGTTCGTCGAGCAGCACCACCGAAGGCCTGCTGGCCATCGTCGCGGCCACCTCGACCAGGCGCCTGGTGCCTACGTCGATCGAGGCCACCTTGGTAGCGGGAGACGGGCAGTCGAAGGCATCGAGCAGATCGAGGACCAGCTGCCGGTCGGCGTGGCCGCGGCTGGACAGCACGAGGTACTGGCCGATGGTGAGTTCTGGGTTGACGCGGCCCTGTTGGAAGGAACGCCGGATGCCGTGGCGGGCCCGCCGGTGCGGTGGTACCCCGTCGAGCGACACGCCGTTGAGGACAACCTGGCCGGCGACCGGGGCGACGAAGCCCGACAGCACGTCGATCAGGGTGGACTTACCGGCCCCGTTGGGCCCGATGAGGCCGTGTACCGTCCCCTGGGTAATGGTCAGGTCCACCCCTTCAATGGCCTTCACCGCGCCGTACGCCACACTCACGCCGGCAACCCTGAGTGCAGCTGCGGACGTTTCGGGCTCCGGGGTGCCGTGGGCCGTCGACCGCGAGCCCCGCTCGGCAGCCGGGGCTGCGTGCGTGTCATCCGGTCCGGAAGTACCGTTTCGGGGGCCGGGAGCCACGCCGGAGTCGTCGGGCCCAAAGGGCCGCCCGGATTTCTGCCGTGCGGCGAGGCCGGCTCTCAACTTGCCCGCCACACCCTCCGAACCTCCGGCGAGCGCCTGCAGCGCGGCCAGTGCGAACAGCCCTGGGGCGATGTCCTGCGGCAGACCCAGTTGGCGCAACACCTCGGGTACGAAGGTCGTCGCGAGGCCGGCGAGGAGAGCACCCTCCAGGTATGCGGACCCGAAGGCCACTGCCGCGGTGAACGCCACCATCGAGGCCAGAGGCTGGAATCCGACGCCACTGAGCACGCCCAGCTGGCCCGCCATCAGGGCGCCGCCGAGCCCGGCGATGAAGGCGCTGACGGCGAAGGCCAGCAGTTTGGTCGCTGTCACGCTGTAGCCCAGGGCCGCGGTGGCGCGTTCGCTGTCCCGTACCGCCGTCCAGCGCGCTCCGGTGCTACGGCGTGAAACGGCCGCCAGTGCCACCGCGACGGCTGCCAGTACGGCGGCCGAGAGCAGGAAGTAGCCCGGTTCCGAGGCGAAGAGGGATGGCCGGCTCACCTGGCTGCGTTCGGCGGCCCCGGGGAAGCCCTTGTCGAAGACCACCACCGCCAGAGCCCCGCCGAAGGCGAGAGTGGCCACCGCCAGGTTCACGCCACGCAACCGCAGCGCGGGCAGACCTATCGCCACACCCACCGGAACCGCGGCCAGGGCCCCGCAGAGAGCCATGACCAGGAATGGCAGCCCGGTGTGGACGTTCAGCCACCCGACCGTCCAGGCCCCGATGCCGGCGAAGGCGAGCGGGCACAGCGCCACCATGCCCGCGCGGCCGTGGACGACGCCCACGCTCAGCGCGATCAGAGCGCTGAGGACGGCACTGGTGGCCAGGAAGACCCAGTACGACGACAGTCCGAACGCCGCACCCGCCACCGCGAGGAGCATCACCGTCCCGGCGAGCATTATTCGGGGGTCAACGGGCTTCATCCCACACCTGCTTCCGCTGCGACCACAGCAAGGCCACGATCACGAGGAGGAACGGCAACACTGCCTTGTAGTCGGATACGGCCGGCCAGCTCACCGACACGGATTCGACGATGCCCAGTACCAGACCGCCGGCCAGGGTCGCCATGACGCTGCGGAAGGCCCCGACGAGGACGGCGGCCAGCGCCGGCAGAATGATCAGGCCGAGGTTGCCGAAGTTGTCGGAGCGCGCCGGAGCGATCAGCAGCATCGCCGCGCTCGACATGGCTCCGGTGAACGCCCACATGCCGAGCGCCAGCAGCCGTACCCTTACGCCCAGCAGCTCGGCCGTGGACGGGCGGGCCGACACCGCGCGCAGGACTGCTCCCAGCCGGGTACGGGCAAGGACGGCCGCCGAACCTCCGGCGAGCACCAGGCCGAGACCCAGGACGACGACGGTGTCCAGTCCGACTGTCACATTCCCGGTATCGACCGTTGTCGCGGGGACGACGGCGGGGACCGACAACGGAACGTCTCCGAAGAGCCGCAGCCCCAGGGTGAGCAGCCCGACCGTGACGGCGATCATCGCCGTGGCCCGGGCCGCCGCCTGGCCGTCCTTGAACAGCCAGGTGATCAGTCCCCCCACCAGCGCCGAAAGCAGTGTGCCGGTGAGCAAGCCGACCAGAGCCGCGGACGCCGAGGTCAGGCCGAGTGCGCCGTAGGCCTCGGCGGCCGTGTATGCGCCGAACGCGCCGAGGACGGCCTGGGAGAAGTTCAGTACCCCGGTGGTCCGGAACAGCAGGACCACGCAGCAGCCGATGATCGCGTACGCGCTTCCGGGTGCCAGCCCGGCCGCTATGAGTTGCACCATGATGTGCTGCCTCCTTGAGCGTGCCGGCGCGGGTCAGCTGCCGGCCGGGAGGGTGACCCAGTCGTCGGTGGCGACGGTCCAGGATCCGTTCTCGAGGACCATGAACTTGCTCGACTGGTTGGGTGCGTGCTTGTCGGCGGTGCCGAAGGAATACGGCGACCCGATCATCGGGGTGTCGTACGCGTCCAGCTTCGCCAGCTGTGCGGTCACGGTCTTCCGGGTCACCTCACCGGTCATGCTCAGGAGCGTGTCCTGTGCGATGGTCGCAGCCAGGTAGCCGCCCTGCGCGAAGGACGTGAGCGGGATGTCGTTCTTCTGCATCAGCCCGCGCCAGTCGCTGAGGGCCTTGGCCCTGGTGTGGCTGGACCTGGTGTTGCTGAACGGCTCGAACTCCGAGTTCGCCTGCAGGCCGTCACCGGTGGCGCCGAGCTGCTTGGCCACGTTCGCGGTGTAGTAGGAGGTCAGACCGATCCACGTGATGCCGGTCAGTCCGTTCGCCTTGACGGCCTTACCGACGGCCAAAGCGTTTGCCTCCACGCCGTCGACGACCACCGCCTCGCAGCCGGCCTTCTTCGCCTGGAGCAGCAGCGGGGTGACATCATCGGTCGACTTGCCGATCGCGCTGGCGTAGGTGAGCTTCTTGCCGGTGATCTTCTCCCAGCGGGTGAGGGCGGCGTCGAAGGCGGAGACGAATCCGGGGACGTCGAAGAGCCTGACGCGGCAGACGTGCTGCTTCTTGAGGATCTCACTGGCGTAGTAGAGGGAGAGGGTGACGCCGGTGAACGGACCTGTGTTGACCGGCGAGATGTTCGGGGAGTTGTAGCAGACCGGGTCCACGCCGGTGCCCTGAATGGAGTCGATCTTCTGCTTGGCGTAGTACGAGGCGTTGACCGCGCAGTCCAGCAGGCTGGCGCTGCCTACGTTGAGGACCACCTTCTGCTGCTCCACCAGACGCCGGGCGGCCTGCGCCGCGACGGCGGGATCGCCCTGGTCGTCCTCGACGGTGAAGTGGACGGGGCGGCCGCCGACGCCTCCGCAGTCGTTGAGCCGGTCGAACACCGCCTTCGCGGCCTTGGACGACTCGGGGAAGGTACCGGGACCGGTGAGCGAGCTGATGTTGCCGATCTCGATCGGGGTGCCGGTGGCCTTCTTGGACGTCAGGCCCTTGGGGCACTGTGCCGCCTGGGCCGTGTCCTTGGCCTGGACACCGTCCGTGGCCGAGGTGGTGGAGCGGGCGCAGGCGGTGCCGAAGAGCAGGGTGCTTGCGATGGCCGCGGCCGTGAGCCGTGACAGGCGGCCGAGGATTCGGCCGGATCTCGGTCTCGCCATCGGGGAGCGGAACGTGGTCATTCGGGGATCTCCATGCTTGTTGCGGGGACGGGGGAGGCATGACGCCCGGTGGGGCCTGGGGCCTCGTGCACGCCGGGGGAGATACGGCGAGCCCGAGGCCCGGTGTGGGGTGGCGAGGCCACTTCGGGTGGGGCGGAGGCCTATGGCCGGGCGGCGGCCAGCAGGCCGGTGCCGGGAGCACAGTTGACGTACTCGAACTCGGCAGCCCCGGCGGGCAGTACGCAGACCTCGTGCCACAACCGGAGGTCGAGCCGGAAGTCATGGCGCTGGAGCATCCCGTGGAAGGCACCGAAGATCGCCTGGTGCGTGGGGTGGTTGACGGTCCACTCCTCCAGGTGGTTCAGCGAAACCCACCAGGCGAGCACGCAGGTCCGGTCTTGCGGCGTCGACCAGGTGGCGTCCAGTTCCTGGACGTACGTCGCGGTCGTACAACCGCTCTCGCGGTGATCCGCGATGTACTGGGCGCCGGCGCGCAGGGTCGGCGCGACGTCCCGGGTGTAGGTCGCCCGCTCGACCTCCCCGCAGTGCGACCAGTCCTGCGCGGTACGGATGAAGGCCAGGTTGTCCGGGTTGCTGAACCGGACTCTGCGGCCCCGGCCGCCGTCGGCGCACGGCCGGAAGTCCGGCTCCTGCGGGTCCAGCTCACTGTCGCGGGAGTCGCGGATCCGGTCCCGCATCCCGCCCCAGTAGTCGTGGAGCTCGGTGACCTCGATGGGGGTGAAATTCGAGACGCCGTTGTCCGGCCATTCACCGGAGTGCATCGTTTCGAACCGGCGGACCGGGATGGTGGCGACCTCCCGCCAGTAGGCCAGCGGGCCGTCCTCCGGCAGCTCTTCCCACCAGGTGGTGACCTCCTTCGAGGACCACCACGCCCGGTGGCTGTCGACGCTGTCCCAGTAGACCAGGGCCATCCTGGTGTGCTGCTCGTCCTCGTGGACCGTGCGCACCCGGTCCACATGCCGGGGGCCGTTCTCCCCTGTCAGCAGGGCGTCCAGTTCGCGGGCGGCGGCCGTGACCGCTGCCTGGTCGGGGCCCCGGACCGCGAACTGCGCGAAGACGATGGCGTCCGTGGCATCGGGGAAGCGGGCGGTGAACGCGGGGTAGCTGGGCCGGTGGCCTTCGGGTCGGCGCATGATCGTGACCTCCTGCAGTCTCTGCTCGCCCGCTCAGCCGACGATCGCCGCGGCGTCGTCGGCCAGGTCGCCGTCCAGCGGGTCCAGTTCCGGGAAGAGCGGCCCCACCGGCCCGCCGGGGGTGACCACCGCGCTCTTGGGACGGTTGTCGTGCAGCAGCCGGGTGGCATCGGGCTTGGCGTAGTGCCCGGCCGGATCGGCGGCGTTCTTCGCCAGGTCGATGAAGGCAAGGTCGATGTCGGCGAGGACCAGGCCCTCGGCGTGCTCGTCGAGCGGCTTGCCGAGGGATGAGCCGTCGGGGCCGAAGATCCGGGAGGAGCCGCTGCCCGGGGTGAGCAGGGCGCGCTGCTCGTCGGTGCTCGCGAAGATCTCGACGCCCTCGGCGCTCAGCACCTGGGTCGGGGCCACCACGAAGCAGCTGCCCTCCAGCGCATAGGTCTGGGTCGCGGCCATGTTCGCCTCGGCGCCCAGGGAGTAGGCGATGCCCTTGTACAGCCCGAAGGCGGGCCAGCAGGCGATGTGGACCTGCTCGTGCTGGGCGTACATCGCGTACTTGTTGAGCGGCTGCAGGTGCTCCCAACAGTTGAGGGCTCCGAGCCGGCCGAGGTGGGTGTCCACCACCTTGAGGTGACTGCCGTCACTCTCGCCGAACAGGCTCCGCTCGACGTGGGTGGGCTTGAGCTTGCGGCGGTGCAGCAGCACCTCGCCGTCCGGCCCGATGATGCTCTGCGACATGTACAGGCTGCCGTGGTCCTTCTCGCTGTAGCCGATAGCCACGCTGATGTCGTGGCGGCGAGCGGCCTGCCGGATCGCGGTGAGGTGCTTACCCTCCGTGGTCATGGAGTTGGCGTGGTACCGGGCGATGTACGGCATCTGGCCGGCCACCGGGCCGAGCCACAGGAACAGGGGGTAACCCGGGATCCACGTCTCGGGGAACGCGACGAGCGCCGCGCCCTGGTCGGCGGCGTCCGCGATGAGTTCTACGGTCTTGTCCACGGTGGCGTCGATGTCGAGCCAGACCGGTTCTGCCTGCACTGCGGCGACGCGATAGGCGCTGGGCATGCTGTCCTCCATGCGGCGAGGGGAGCGAAGTGCCGAAAAGATAGGAGTCGGCGATGCCTTCGGTGCGGCGTTCCGCGCGCGGACGTGCGGCATTCCAGGCACAGCGCGGCTTCAGGGTTCGGCACATGGGCGCATCCGCACGGGCGCACGCCAAGGGGCCGGGAGGCAAAGCCCGAGCCTCCCGGCCCCTTGCGTTCACATGACACGCGCTGGGGTCGGCGTTACCTCGTGAACTAGAGCGCGTCTCTTTGATGGGTTTATCAGTTGATCGGATCCGTCTGTCCGATTACTGATCACTGATGCAATGCGGGATCGGATCGAGCCGCTGATGCCGACCGATGCGGTCCGTGGACGACGGTGAGCCGACCACCGTCGGACCCAGCAAGCCATCGCGTGGAAGTACTGCACCTGCTCACCTTGGCGCGACCTGCCAGAAGAGCCCGGACCCTTTCCGACCGCGAACAAACGCCTCATCAGGAGGGCTGTGGCGGCACATGGGAACGGGTCCTAGCGGCGGTTCTTGCAGTGGCGGTGGCCGATGACGACGTGGGCTGGACAGTCTCGGTGGACTCCACCGTCTGCCGAGCTCACCAGTATTCGGCCGGGGCCGGGAAAGGGGAGCGGCCGACCGGTTCGAGCCCGAGGATCACGCGCTCGGACGCTCCTGCGGTGGCTTGAGCACGAAGGTCCACCTGGCCAGGTGACAGCCGGGCGCGGCCCCTATCCATCCATGTCACCGCGGGCCAGGCCGGTGACGCGCCGGCCTTCGAGGCGGTCATGGGCGGGACCGGATGCCGCGGAGCGGACTCGGCAGGCCAAGAACTCGCCCTGCGGTCGTCCTCGCGGATCGCGCCTACTCTTCCCGCGCAATTTGTGGGCACCTCCGTCGACGCGGCATCCGTGCGGTCATCCCGCAGCCCGCCGACCAGATCGGCCACCGTCTGCGGCGAGGCCGCGCCGGTGGCCGCCCTCCCGGCTTCGGCACCGAGACATACAAGGAACGTAATACCGTCGAGCGGTGCATCGCCCGACTCAAGCAGTGGCGTGGCCTCGCGATGCGCACGGACAAGCCAGCCATCGCTTACCAGGCCGCACTCCACCTTGCTGCCATCCTCATCTGGACCCGACGCTGAACAAGGCGTCTGGAGGCTTCGTCAGGGCAGCCCATGGACGACGAGCCGGTTCTGTTCTCCGTCAAAGAGGCCAGCCAGGACGTCGGCCTCCTGCCCATGCCCGCTGAAGAGACCCCGTTGGTCGACGTGCACGATCAGGGAGTCGTGGCTGTCGAACACCTCAGAGATGCCCCGGGTCTCGATCGTGTCCGACCATGCGTCCAGGTTCCGGCCGAACCACAGTCCGCACGGCTCGCTCACCGCGTCCCAGAAGTCGTCGAGTGTCTCGATCAGCTGACCGCGCAGGTCAACGACGAGCTCGCTGTTCGTCATCGCAGCAGACTCATCAGCCCCACCACGAGCACTCGCCGGTCAAAGAGACAGGGCTCTAGCTGACGTCGCTCCCCTGCCCGGCGCGCAGGTCCGCCGGGGTCACTCCGTACTGCCGGACGAACGCGCGGGTGAAGGTGGTGCGGTCGGTGAAGCCCAGCCCGGCGGCGATGGCGGCGATGGTGCGGTGCGACTGCCGGGGATCCCTCAGCGCGCGGTGGGCGGCCTTGAGCCGCTGGTCGCGGATGTACGCGGCGGGTGACGTCCCGGCCTCCGTGAAGAGGTCCGCGGCGTATCGGAGGGAGATACCGTGTCGCCGGGCGAGGGCGGCCGAGGTGAACGCCGGGTCGCTGAGATGTTCCAGCACGCTGCTGCGCATCGCCTGCAGCAGTGTCTGCCGGCCGGTCGGTGCGGAGGGTTCGGCGCCGACCGTGGCACGCAGCGCGGTGGCCAGCAGGTCGACGACGGTCCACCCCAGTTCGGCCCGCTGTTCGAGAGCGAGCTGCTCAGAGACTCCGACCAGCTCCCGCAGGAACGCGGAGAACACCCGGGCGGCAGGGTTGTCGGCGGGCAGCACCCGGCCGGACAGCTCATCGATGGCGCCGACCCGCTCCCTCAACGACCGCCGGGGCACCTGAAGCACGATCTCCCGGGTGTCGGTGGGGAAGACCAACTGGTAGGGACGGGTCGCGTCGTAGAGGGCGCCCGTGCCGGGGTGGAGCGTGGCCTCCCGCTCGTCCTGAAGCACGGCACCGGCGCCCCCGAGGTGGAGGGAGAACAGGTAGTACTCCCGCGGCTCCACTCGCGTCAGCCGGGGCGTTCGCAGCACCACCGAGTGCCCGTGGGTGTGCACGTCGGTCACAGTCACCCCCGGCAGCAGCACGGTCTGCTCGACCGAGCCATGGAATGCGCCGGAGATATTCGCAAGGGAGAGCGGCACAAAGCTCTCACTGATCAGATGCGCCCATTCCTCGGGGCTGCTCGCACTACGCACTCCCATGGGCCGCAATTGTGAGGTGTACATATTACGAAAGCATCTCTTCTGCGCCTTCGATCCGAGAAAGGTGCCGTTCGCGGGGGCGGTCGGGTCACCGAGGTGGGCCTTGCCGCCTCCCGCGAAGTCGGGGCCCCACGGTCCATGGGGCCCCGGCAGACTCAGCCCAGGCCGTCCGCGCCCACCTGCACGGCGGACTCGTCCAGCAGGGCGTCGTCGACGGGCAGAGGACGGCCGTCGAGGTCGAGGACGGGGGTGGCCTCCTTGTACCAGGACTCGATGACCGCGTTGCCCCAGAAGTCGCGGCGGCGGTCGTCGTGGACGCTCCACCGGTACGTCTCGTGGTCGGGGTCGCCGGTGTAGTAGTCGGAGGTGTAGATCTCCACGCGGTGCCCGTCCGGGTCGCGCAGGTACACGTAGAAGGCATTGGAGACGCCGTGCCGGCCGGGGCCGCGCTCGATGTACTTCTCCTCGTGCAGCGCACCGAAGATGTCGGCGGTGCGCAGGACCTGGTGGGACTCGTGGGTGGCGACGCCCAGGTGGTGCAGGCGGGGGCCGGCGCCGCCGGTGAAGGCGACGTCGTGGACGGTCTGCTTGCGGTACATCCAGGCCGCATACAACTCGTGCTCGTCGCCCTCGATGGTCTCCGAGCAGCCGAAGCCGAGGGACTTGTAGTGGGTGTAGGCGGCGGGGATGTCGGGGGTGCAGAGGTTGAAGTGGTCCATGCGGGCGATCTGGGCACCGCGGTGGAGGTCGTAGCGCTGGATGAGCCGCTCGGCGCGGTCGATGTCGTGGAAGAACTCCACCGGGAAGCCGAGCGGGTCGATGACGCGGACGGCGTCGCCGACGCCATGGGTGCCCTCGCCCCGCTTCAGCCGCTTGACCGGGCGGCCGAGCCGGCGGAAGAACTTCTCCGCCTTGTCGACGTCCTCGGGGGTGCGGACCCGGTAGGAGATGTGGTCGAGGGCGGCGATCTCGCCCCTGCGCAGAACCAGCGAGTGATGGGTCAGTTCGTCGGTTCCGCGCAGGTAGAGGGAGTCGGCATCCTCGTACTGGACGTGGAAGCCGAGCATCTCGACCCAGAACCAGCGGGCCTTGGCCAGGTCGGTGACGACCAGCTGGGCGTAGGCGGAGCGGACGACGTCCGGTGCGGGTGGGTTAGTCATCGGACGGCTCCGAATCGAGGGGTGTGGACATCGCCGAGGGCGACGTGGACGATCTTGGACTCGGTGTAGAAGTCGATGGAGTGGGCGCCGCCCTCGCGGCCGACGCCGGAGGCCTTGACCCCGCCGAAGGGGGTGCGCAGGTCGCGGACGTTGTGGGAGTTGATCCACAGCATGCCGGACTCCACGGCATGCGCGATGCGGTGGCCGCGCTTGAGGTCGGAGGTCCAGATGTAGGCGGCCAGGCCGAACTGGGTGGCGTTGGCCAGCTCGATCGCCTCGGCCTCGGTGTCGAAGGGGGCGACGGCGACGACGGGTCCGAAGATCTCCTCCTGGAAGATACGGGCATCACGCTCGACGTCCGCGAACACGGTCGGCTGGAGGTAGTTGCCCTCGGACAGGTGGTCGGGGCGAGTGCCGCCCGCAGCCAGGCGGGCCTCCTTCTTGCCGATCTCGACGTAGTTCAGTACGCGTTCGTAGTGCTCGGGGTGGACCAGCGCGCCGACCTCGGTGGCCGGGTCGGAGGGCTCGCCGACGCGGACGCCCGCGGCCCGTTCGGCCAGGCGGCGGGTGAACTGCTCGTACACCGGGCGCTCGACCAGCACCCGTGAACCGGCGGTGCAGCGCTCACCGTTGAGGGAGAACACGCCGAACACGACGGAATCGAGGGCGGCTTCGAGGTCGGCGTCGGCGAAGACGATGGCCGGGGACTTGCCGCCCAGCTCCATCGAGGTCGTCTTCAGATGCTGGGCTGAGGAGCGGATGATGTGCCGGCCGGTGTCGGTGGAGCCGGTGAAGGAGATCAACGGCACGTCCGGGTGGTCGACCAACGCCTGGCCGGCCTCCTCACCGAGGCCGTGCACGATGTTCACCACGCCCGCCGGGAGGCCGGCCTCGGTGAAGATCTCCGGCCACAGCGAGGCGGACAGCGGGGTCCACTCGGCCGGCTTCAGGATGAGCGTGCAGCCGGACGCGAGGGCGGGGGCCAGCTTCCAGCTCTCCAGCATGAAGGGGGTGTTCCACGGGGTGATCAGCCCGGCGACCCCGACGGGGGTGCGCACGACATAGCTGAACTGGTCCTCGCCCTGCCGGAACGCCTCCTCGCCGAGGGCGACGATGACGTCGCCGAAGTAGCGGAAGTTCTCCGCGGCGCGGCGTGCCTGTCCCTTCGCCTGGGTGATGGGCAGGCCGGTGTCGTACGTCTCGAAGGCGGCGAGCCGGTCGTGGCGGGCCTCGACCGCGTCCGCGATCCGGTACAGCGTGTTCGCGCGCTCCCGGTTGGATATCCCGGACCAGGCGGGGAAGGCGGTCCGTGCCGCCGTCACGGCCCGTTCGACGTCGGCCGCCGAACCCCGCGCGGCCTGCGCGTACACGGCGTTGGAGACAGGGTCGGAGACGTCGAACGTCCGCCTGTCGGCGCTGTCGACCAGTTCGCCGCCGATCCAGTGCCGGATGACCGAGGGCAGGTTCTCGATGGTCATGGTCAGGCTCCGATCGGTGCGGTGAGGTCGCCACCCTCGGCGAGCAGCGCGCGGATCTTCGTCAGACCCGCCTCGGTGGGCGACGTCAGCGGCGGGCGGACGTGCGCGGAGGAAATACGGCCCTGCTGGGCGAGGACCCACTTGGCGGGGGCCGGGTTGGTCTCGACGAACAGCAGGTCCACCAGCGGGTGCAGCCGGTAGTGCAGGTCACGGGCCGCGTCGAACTCGCCCGCCTCCCACAGCTCGTACATCCGCGCCACCGCGGTCGGGGCCAGGTTGGCGACGGCGGAGACGAAGCCGGCGCCGCCGAGCGCGAGCAGCGGCAGGCACAGCAGCTCGATTCCCGACCACACCAGCAGCGACCGCCCGCAGGCGTACAGCACACGGGAGAAGTGCTCGAAGTCCTTCGTCGTCTCCTTCACCCCGACGAAGTTGTCGAAGTCCGTGAACAGCCGCTTCACCGTCTCCGGGGCGATGTCCACGGCCGTGCGGGAGGGAACGTTGTAAGCGACGATCGGCAGGTCCGGGAACTCCCGGGCCACCGTCGCGTACCACCGGTACAGGGCCTCCTGCGTGGGCCGAGCGTAGTACGGCGTGATGACGAGGGCCGCGTCCGCACCCAACTCCTGGGCTGCGGCGGTGATTTCGAGGGTCTCGTCGAGCTTGTGCGAGCCGGTGCCGGGCAGGAAGGGCACCCGGTCGCCGATCTCCTCGACGGCCGTGCGCATGGCCGCGATCCGCTCGGCGGCGCTCTGGGAGCTGGGCTCCCCGGTGGAGCCGCCCAGCGAGATGCCGTGCGAGCCGGACTCCAGCTGCCAGCTCACCAGCGCGCGCAGGCTGTCGTGGTCGACGGCGCCGTCCGCGGTGAACGGCGTGACGACGGGGGCGATGGACCCGCGGATGGCCGACGGGTCGCTGCGGAACTTCACTGTGTCTCTCCTTTGCACCAGTTCTCATAGGCGTCCCGCCAGGCCTGGCCCAGCGGGTACAGCCCGTCGACGCTCTCCCCCGCGGCCACCTGCTCGGCGATGAACCGCTCCTGCCGTTCCTGCTCCCGGCAGTCGGCGACCAGCTCGTCGGCCATATCGGGCGGCACGACGACTACGCCGTCCGCGTCGCCGACGATCAGATCGCCGGGCTGGACGAGGGCGCCGCCGCAGGCGATGGGTACGCCGGTGTCCCAGGGGACGTGCCGGCGGCCCAGGACGGAGGGATGGCTGCCGGCCGCGTACACCGGCAGGCCGAGCCGAGCGATGGCGGCGCTGTCGCGGACCGCGCCGTCGGTGACCACCCCGGCCGCGCCCCGCCTGTGGGCCCGCAGCGCGAGGATGTCGCCGAGCGTTCCGGCGGTGGGGTCCCGCCGGGCGTCCATCACCAGAACGTGCCCGGGGCGCAGTTCCTCGATCGCCCGCTTCTGGGCGTTCATGCCTGTGCCGTAGCGCTTGAACAGGTCCTCGCGCAGCGGCAGGTAGCGCAAGGTGTGGGCCACGCCGACCATCGCGTCGCCGCTCACCGGTCCTACGCCGTCGATGGACATGTGCGGCAGTCCGCGTGATCGCAGCTGCGCGCTGAGCGTCGCCACGGCGACCGAGCGCAGCCCCTCGGCGAGCCGCGGGGCCAGCAGCGGCTCCGGCTCGTACGCCGAGCCGTACGCGGCCTCCCGCTCCGCCGGATCGGCCTTGGGCATCGCCCCGTAGGGGGCGAGCGGGTCGCCGTCGGCGATCGGGTTGCGCAGCCGTCCCGTCGACAGCTCACCGGCGGTGACCTCGACCTCGACGAGGTCACCGGGCCGGACGACGGAGGCTCCCGCCGGTGTGCCGGTGAGGACCACGTCGCCCGGCTCCAGCGTGACCAGCCGGGACAGGTCGGCGACGAGCTGTCCGAACGGGAACAGCAGCGTGTCGGTGGTGTCGTCCTGCACGACCTCGCCGTTCACCCAGGTACGCAACCGCAGTGCGTCCGGGTCCACTGTGCGTGCGTCGAGCAGGCGCGGCCCGAGCGGGGTGAAACCGTCGGCGCCCTTGGAGCGGAGGTTGGAGCCGCGGTCGGCGTAGCGCAGGTCGTACACGCCCGCGTCGTTCGCGGCCGTGACCCAGCGGACGTACGACCAGCCGTCCTCCGGCGCCACCCGCTGCGCGCGCGAGCCGATGACGAGCGCGATCTCCCCCTCGAAACCGAGGAGTTCGCAGCCCGCCGGCCGGACGATCGCCTCCTTCGTGCCCGCCAGCGACGACGGCGGCTTGAGGAAGTACGACGGCTGCGCGGGCACCCGTCCGCGTTCCCGCGCCCGGCTCGGGTAGTTGAGGTGCACCGCGACGATCTTCGTCGGCGGGTTCCCGAGCGGATGCGTCATCAGGAACGCTCCAGGAACGCCTGCACCCTGGCCTTGTAGGGCTCGCGGTCGTACGACTTGACGTACGCGCCGGCCATGCGGACCGGATCGCCGAAGAAGTAGTACTCGTACAGGGCCTGGCGGCTGGAGAACGCCGAGATGCAGGTGTCCCACACCAGGCGGAAGAGCTTGACGCGCTCCGGGCCGGTCAGAGTGGCCGACTGCAGGTAGGCCTCGATGTCGGCGGCGGCGGGACCGGTGATGTCGAGCTCGGTCGGGGTGGCCATCAGACCGGAGGCGCCGAGCTTGCGCAGGATCTGCGGGAAGCGCTGGTAGAGCTTGGGGTAGACGTTTCGGGCGGCGTTCAGCGGGGCGAAGGCCGGGGTGAGCACGCCGTACTCGTTGACCTGGGCGTCGGCCTCGGCCGCGC
>NZ_JAMGBG010000108.1 GCF_023516595.1 Streptomyces neyagawaensis
ACTCGTTGACCTGGGCGTCGGCCTCGGCCGCGCGGAGGAAGGCTCGCAGCATCTCCAGCGTGGCGATGATCTCGGCGATGTCCTCCTGGACGTGCTGGAACTGCTCGATGCCGATGGCCTCGGTCAGCAGCGACACCAGGCCGAGGATGTACTCGGTCTTGGCGGTGGTGCGGGTGACGACCTGGTGGGTCATGTGGACCACGGACGAGGTCTGGGAGTAGAAGCCGTTGCACAGTTCGGCGTCGCCGAGCGCGAAGCAGCGCTCGTAGGGCACGTGCACGTCGTCGAAGACGACCACGCAGTCCGACTCCTCGAAGCGGGAGGCGAGGGGGTGGTCGTGGCGGGGACGGTCGTAGTCGAGCGGTTCGCGGGCGACGTAGCGCAGGCCGGGGGTGTCGTTGGGGATGGCGAAGGCATACGAGTACGGCTTGTCCTCGGGGGTGCCGCGCAGCACCGTCGAGGGGAAGACGAGCATCTCGTCGGCGAACGGCGCGATGGTGGCGAGCATGCGGGCGCCACGGATCACGACGCCGTTGTCGTCCTCCTTCACGATCCGCGCGGCGAGCTTCCCGCCCGCCTGCTGGGTGCCGGCCACGGACCGGTTGACCTGCGGCGGGATGAGGGTGTGGGTGCACAGCAGGTCCTCTTCGCGGACCTTCTCGTAGTAGCGGCGGATGTTCTCGCCGAAGGCGGGGTTGGCCTGGGCGAACCAGTCGGCGGCGGACGCGAGGGCCATCAGCGAGCTGTTCATGTAGTCGCCGGTGCGGCCGAGCATGCCGTTGCTGTGGTCGGCCCACACCTTGTACGCCTTGCGGCGCTTGACGAGGTCGTCCGAGGTCCTGGGGGTGAGGAAGGAGGTGCCGACCGGCTCCCCGGAGGTGGGCGAGGTGTAGGTCAGGGTGTCCTTGTGTTCGGCGGAGTGCTGGAGGTCGTACAGCTCGGCGTACGTCTGCACCACGTTCCGGAAGGCCGGGTGGTCCTGGATGCCTCCGGTGACCGTCTCGCCCTGGATATGGACGGTGGGGCGGGAAGCGGAGAGTCGCTCGAGGTATTCCTTGCCGGTACGTGCGGCCATGGTGGTGCTCCTGAGGAGAAGGGGAGGGCTTCAGATGAGGTGTTCGATGCCGTCGGTGGCCTCGGCCGCCGTGCCGAAGCGGCTCCAGGCGTAGGTGAGAGCGTCGCCGTCCCGGTGGCCGAGATCGGTGACGCGGCCGACGACGAGGGTGTGGTCGCCGCCGTCGTACGACCGCCAGGGGTCGCACTCGATCCAGGCGAGCGGGTGGGCGAGGCGCGGCACGCGGGCGTCGGCCGCCCAGCGGGGCTCAGTCGTGCCCTGGGCTCCAGCGAACTGCCGGGCCAGTGGCTCTTGTTCGGCGCCGAGGATGTTGACGCAGAACGGCCGGTCGATCAGTTGGTCGTGGCAGCGGGCGCGGCGGGCGACGCTGACCAGCACCAGCGCCGGGTCGGCCGAGACGGAGGTGAAGGAGTTCATGGTGGCCCCTCGCGGGCCGTCGTCTCCTTCGAACGTCACGACGGTCACGCCGGTGGCGAAGCGGGACATGCAGGCGCGCAAGGCTGCGGGGCTGGGTGGGGCGAGGGTTTCGGGCATCGGGGGCTCCCTTGTGGCCGGGCGGGCATCGGGCGGATGCCCGGCCGGGAGGGCCTGTCCTCCGGACAGGAGCACAGACAGAGGGGCAAAGCGGTGAATAGGCTTACTAAAGGTTGTAATCAAAGCTTTGATTAATTGGTGACCGTACCCTCGGCGCCGCCGCTTGGGAACCCCGCGGCAGGAAAAATCTGGCGTGCGCGATCCTCGGCCTACACTCCGGGTGTGTCCAACGAACAGCCGGAGCCCGAGCACCTGCACTTCTGGTCCTTCATCGACCACGCCATCGAGAGGACCTCGCGGGAACTTCCCGGCATCGACCCGCTGGCGATGCGGCTGGTGCTCACTCTGCACCGGGCGGCCAACATGCTGGTGTACGACCTGGAGTCGACAGTGCACCGCCCACGCGGCTGGTCGTGGCCCGGGTTCCGCGTACTGTTCGTGATCTGGCTGTCCGCCCCGGTGGAGGCCCGGAAGGTCGCCGAGCTGTCCGGCATGAGCAGGGCCGCCGTGTCGGCGCTGGTGAACACACTGGAGCGGGACGGCCTGGTCAGCAAGGAGCGCGCACCGTACGACGGCCGCGCGGTCCAGCTCCGTCTGACCGATGCCGGACTCGAGGCCATCACCTCGGCGTTCCGGTCCCACAACGAGCGGGAGCAGGAATGGGCCGGGTCCCTCAGCGCGGAGGAGCAGAAGACCCTTATCGACCTCCTCGCCAAGCTAACCGCTCACTCCACCCACTTCGACGCCCGACACCGGGCCTAACGACCGACTGGGCCTCTACTGCCTGTCGGCGTTGGACGCCACACATCTGTGACTGGCCGTCCTGACTTGTCCGCAGCGAAGATCGCTCCGTCCAGCACAGGGCGGCGTCGGACGCGTCCGAGCCCATGGGACGAAGCGCGCCCTGACGAGGGTGACGCTGCTGGTGATCTCCACCGAGTACGGCGGGACGGGTTCCAGACCGGCCAGCTTCCGCTTCTCGGCGATGGCGGCGGCGTCGATGCGGTGCCGGCGGGCGATCTCCAGGAAGGCGAGGCCGATCGCTTCGCGTCGGCTTTTGCCGGTGCCCCACACACGGCGTTCGTCGTTGGTGTCGCGGGCCTCCCACTCGTCGCCGTCGTCGTTGGTGCGGGAGACGGCCATCTCCTTGTCGGTGACGTTGGTGTGGGCCGGGGTGTCGTCTGGGTAGCTGCCGGGGACGGTGAACAGGTAGCCGTGCTCGGCGAACGGTAGGTGGGCGGGGAAGCGGCCGGGGCTGTAGATCGTGAGGTGGACGTCGGGCGGGTTGTCGATCACGGGGTGCCTCTCTGGGGCTGGTTGGATGGGTGGTTGAGGCCGGGGCGCGCTGCCTGCGCCCCGGCCTCACTTACGGGTCAGGTCTGCGGCTGGGCCGTCTCGAGTGCGGCCGGGACGTGGACGGCGGATCGTGCGCCGGCCGGGCGGGGGCCGTGGCAGAGGCACTCGCCCCACTCGTCGTTCACGCGCTTGCCGGTCCCGTCCCAGACGAGCGGTCGGGCGCACTGGGCGCAGTTCCCGGCGTCATCCCCCGGTGTGCCGTGCGGCCGGTCGTTGGCGGCCGGGGCGGTGTCCTGCTCCTGGCCCTTGTCGAGGCCGCGCGCGTGAAGGATCGCCTTGACCTGTTCGTGACCGGGGATCGTCCGGGTTCGTGACCAGGCCGGGTGCCAGGCGGAGGCCGGTCTTGTAGGTGACTTCGCCGCCCAGCCAACTGAGGGCCTGGTCGGGGGTCAGCCACTCCATGTCCTTGAGGTGCCAGGCCCATGCGTTCGGTTCGCCGTCGCCGTGCGGCACGGTGACGGAGACGATCCCGTACGGGTGCTCGCTGCTGGCGAGGCGCGGGAAAGGAAGTCGAGCAGCATCTCGACGTCCGCCGGGTGGAACCGGATCCGGCCGCCGTCGAACTGGCCGGTGACCTCGACTTTGGCGCCTGGGCCGTTGTCGACGCCGGGCAGGGCTGCCGCCAGGCCAGGACGTCGACGCGCCCGGCACAGACATCCACGATGGCGCGGATGTCCTGCCAAGTCGCTGAGGACTATGACCACCACTTCGGCGAGCAGACCACTTCGAAGAGCTTGCCCATATCGTCCACAACACGAACAATGCCTCAGTCAAGGTTCTCACGGACTACTGCCGTCACAAGTTTCAGTGGAACCCTGAATCAACATTGCTTCACACGCGTAGGCGTGGACCCGGACGTTAACCAACGCACCATTTCACTCAGCACTCACCATTCAGTTCCGTCCCCTCCCGGGCCACCAGCCAGTCACCTATAGTGGCAGGCATGCGAGCGATCTCAGACAGGATTCGAGGACAGCTATTAGTTGCATCACGAGAACACGAGCGAGAGTGCGTGCGCTTACAAGAACTTCAGGAACGCATTCAGATCGAAATAGAGGTACACCAGCTACTGATGTCATTAGCGCGTAACACAGCTCTACTTCGCCACCTAGGACAACTGGAACAAGATTTCATCCGGACCGGCTCGCTGAACGTCAACGCCCTCACGGCCGAATCATGCAGCCACCTAGATCTACCGACCGGAATGCAGTTTTATGTCAATCCAGATGCGCGTGAGCTAGCGGACATAAAGGTGCTCATATGCCACAAAACGTGGACCATTGAAATAACCTGGCATGACGAGCACGGATTGATCGTGCGCCCAATCGCAGGCCATCGGTGGCGGGTGATCTCACCTCATCCGTCCGGAGGGGCTCTGGCAACCAAGCTTCCGGCTGACGACTGCGAGGGCTGAGATGGGATGGCACACTACCTACTTCGCACGCCTTTACAACTACACCAACAAGCGTTGGAACGTTGTAGACCTCGAAAGCCCGACCTGGCCTCTAAGGATAGTCGAGCCCAGTTCCACCATCGGCCTTTCATTCAAGGAATTCCCCTGGTGCTCGGATAATGACGATATCCTACTAAAAGCCTTCCGTTTCAATAGCGGCGGCGACGCCAATTCCGGTGGAGGTCGTACGGAGTTTTATCTCTATCAAGACTATACGAGCCACCTCATATTCAGCTTCTCAGGCCCAGGAGAACCGCAGCGTCGTATGACCGAAGCCGCCGAGACTGTCAACGTCTACCTCAATGCTGACGCGTCTGGCGGTTGGGATGGGCAGGTGGAGGTGGTCAAGTCGTAATGAGTAAGCTTCACGAGACTCGCCTGCGTGTTGTAAGTCTGCGATGGACAGTGAACCCTAATGACTTGCACACAAGCGTTCCAGAGATGATGCAAGTAGGCTCCCTTCCGGAACCCGCAAGCACTCAGATAGTCACGCACGTTCAGAGCTTCGATCGGCTATTGATTCCCTACAATCTCAACTTCTCAGAAGCTGTAACCGGAGGTCTAACAGTCAGGCGACCCATACTTGACGCTTGGCGCGACCCGGAGACGCAGTACAGCAGCTACGGGATAGTAGTGGACTGGATTCCCGAAATTTACTTATGGCAGGCTACTGACAATAAGATCTACTATGCGCGGGCGACCGACGGTGCAGCAGTCCTAATGAGCCCCAGTAAATACAGCGAGATCGACCTGGCGCTACGAATCACCTTCACGCAAGAAGTAGGCACCTACTATAAGACTAACATCGCCAGCTCTGTAACACTCATACCGGTCCGCTAGAAATGTTCCTGGAGCGATCACGGAGGCTCTCCGGCAATCAAAAGATACGCCAGCACTCCGCAGAATAGGCCGCACACCAGGTCGGAGATTTCTCTACGGCTAGTGGACTTATAGCTGGCACAGGCCCCCGGTAAGGCCGCATGTCCGGAAGATGGCGGACGAGCAGCGACTGCCGGATGCCGACCGCCCCCTCATCTTTCCCAACACAGCAGAATTTGCAGAGTCGCAGGCAATATTCCTAGAACAATACTCGATGGCGATAACGCGTTTCATTCAGTGAAACTAAGGAACAGTGGATGTTCCAGCCCTGCACTATCGGTGGCCTGGACATCTTCGAGGTATTCCGCCCAGCTGTTCTGGGCGTACTGGGACCATGCGTAGGCGGTGTGGGGGAGGATGCCGAAAAGGTCGCTAACGACGATGGGCGGGAGGTCGGTGATCGCTTCCATCATGGCCGTGTTGCGGGCGCTGATGCCCGGCAGGCCGTACTTCCTCATGTAGCGGTGGACGGCGTCAGCGCTTCGAGGTCGGCTTGACGGGCGGCCGGGGAAGAGGAAGCCGGGTGTTCCGCCGTGCGACCGCTGGAGCACGGGAGGTGCGGCAGTTGGGGCTGGCGATCTGCTTCTCGATGAGGACGGGGTGCTGGTCGATCGTGAGGTAAGCGTCGTCGCCGTCGCGGTGGAAGCGGTCGGTTGTGAGCTCGACGATGCGGGTTGTGGGCATGGCGTAGAGGCTGGTCAGGGAACCGATGATGCGGGCCTCCGCGGGAGGCTGTCGTCGTTGAGGCAGCGGCGAAGCTGTTGGTTGAGTTCGTCGCTGTGCATGAACCGGCTGGGCAGCCCGTGCCTCTTCGTCGGAACGGTGACCTTGCCCGTCAGGTGGCGGGCGACGGCCCAGCGGATGAAGGCCGATAGGCCGCGGACCTGGGTGGAGTTGTTGGTCAGCCAGACATCGAGGACTTCCTGGCTGAGGTCGGTGAGCGTGATCGCGTTGTCGTCGAGCCAGGTCATGAACTTGATAGCGGTCCGGATGTCCACCCGGTCGTTCGCGGCGGCGTGGGCGGTGTAGCGGCCCTTGTCCGCTCGGCGCCGAGCGTCGCGCAGGATGCCCCACTCGGCGAACGGGCGGATGACGCGGGCTTGGTGTGGGGGCAGGCCGGCGAGCGTGTCGTTGAGCCAGAGTCGTAGGCGGGCGAAGTTCTCCTGCCGTTTGGGCAGGACGCCGGCGGCGACGAGGAGCTCGCGGACGTAGAGGGTCCGCCAATCCTGAGGCAGGCCGTCGAGGATCTCGTGGGTGATCTCCTGGTGCTGTGCGGCGAGGCCCGCCAGCATCCGGGCCGAGTCGCTGCGGCGGGCCCAGGTGATGACGGACCAGGGTTCCTGGGCGGCGCCGAGTTGTTCCGCGAGTGGCTGTAGCTGGGGGTGGACGGTTCCGTCCTCGCCGCTGAGAAGGTTGCGAACCCGGTCCTTGGCGACGCAGCGGGAACAGGTGTCCAGGTACTCCTCTGAGTGCACCACCGAGTACGAAGTTATGTGCACCACTGCTCAGGCCACGTCGGTGTCCCGCTCGATGGCCTGGAGGCGGTTCTTGAGCCGGTAGCTGTTGCCGTTGATCGAGACGACTTCGCAGTGGTGCATTAGCCGGTCGAGGATTGCGGTGGCCAGTACCTCGTCGCCGAAGACCTGGCCCCACTCGCCGAAGGTCTTGTTCGAGGTCAGGATGATCGAGCCCTTCTCGTAACGCTTGGAGATCACCTGGAAGACCAGGTTCGCCTCGGCCCGCTCCAGCGGCTGGTAGCCCACCTCGTCGACCACGAGGACGCTGGGGCGGAGGTGGCTGGTGAGTTTGCTGATCAGCCTGCCCTGGTCCTCGGCGGCTTTGAGGTGGCGGACCATGTCGTCGAGGCTGGTGAAGTGGATCGAGTAGCCGGCCCGGGCAGGCCGCGACGGCCAGGGCGACGGCAATGTGCGTCTTGCCGACCCCGGGCGGCCCGAGCAGAGCGACGTTGGTCTTGTCCTCGACGAAGGAGAGGGTGGCCAGGTCTTTGACCTTGCGCGGGTCAAGCTCGGGCTGGAAGGAGAAGTCGTAGTCCTCCAGCGTCTTGTGGTGCG
>NZ_JAMGBG010000109.1 GCF_023516595.1 Streptomyces neyagawaensis
GCGGCCGGGGTAGCCCTCGGCGTACTTGTTGGTGAGGACGGAGCCCTGGGCCTCGATGACGGCGAGCGGAGCGAAGTTCTCCGACGCGATCATCTCCAGGGTGGACTGCTGGCGGTGCAGCTCGGCGTCGACCGCGGCCGCGACCTCCGGGTCCAGCTCGTGCAGGGGCGTGTTCAGAAGCGACATGGTGCTACGACCTCTCAGCCGGCGATGAAGGCGGTGTACTCGTCGGCGGAGAGCAGCTCGCCCGGCTCGTCCGTGATCCGCACCTTGAACAGCCAGCCACCCTCGAAGGGGGCGGTGTTCACCAGCGACGGGTCGTTCACCACGTCCTCGTTGACCTCGGTGATCTCACCGCTCACCGGGGAGTACAGGTCGCTGACGGACTTCGTCGACTCCAGCTCGCCGCAGGACTCGCCCGCGGTCACCGTGGAGCCCACCTCGGGAAGCTGGGTGTAGACGACATCGCCGAGCGCGTTGGCCGCGTGCTCCGTGATGCCCACCGTCGAGACGCCGTCCTCGGCGGCCGACAGCCACTCGTGCTCCTTGCTGTAGCGCAGCTGCTGGGGGTTGCTCATGGCCTGAATTCTCCTGTACGCGGGGGAGTGGTGATGAATGAGGGACTGCTGGAACCGCTGTTGAACAGGGCGGATGTGCCCTTTGTCACGCTCGGGCGCACTGCCGTGCCGTTCCGCACGACGACGCCATGCCGCTTCTGAACGACGGTGAGCCGACTACGACGGTGTCACCTGGGCCGCTTGTAGAACGGCAGCGCCACGACCTCGAACGGCTCGTGGCTGCCGCGGATGTCCACAGCGACCCCGGTGGTGCCCGGGGCGGCGTACAGGGCGTCGACGTACGCCATCGCGATCGGCTTGCCCAGGGTGGGGGAGGGGGCGCCGGAGGTGACCTCGCCGATCACCTTGCCCTCGGCGACGACGGGGTACCCGGCGCGGGGGACCCGACGGCCCTCGGCGATCAGGCCGACGAGGACCGACGGGTCGTGGTGGGCGTTCTCGGCGGCCTCGCGCAGGGCCGCGCGGCCCACGAAGTCGCCCTCCTTCTCGAACTTCACCACCCGGCCGAGCCCGGCGTCGAACGGCGTCAGTTCGGTGGTCAGCTCGTGCCCGTACAGGGGCATGCCCGCCTCCAGGCGCAGCGTGTCCCGGCAGGACAGGCCGCACGGCACCAGGCCGACGCCCTCGCCCGCCTCGGTCAGCGCCTGCCACAGTTCCACGGCGTGCTCCGGCTTCACGAACAGCTCGAAGCCGTCCTCGCCGGTGTACCCGGTCCGCGCGATCAGCGCCGGGACGCCGGCGACCGTGCCGGGCAGGCCCGCGTAGTACTTCAGGCCGTCCAGGTCGGCGTCGGTCAGCCCCTTCACGATGCCGGGAGACTCGGGTCCCTGGACCGCGATCAGCGCATACGCGTCCCGGTCGTCGCGGACCTCGGCGTCGAACCCGGCCGCCCGCTCGACCAGGGCGTCCAGCACCACCTGGGCGTTGGAGGCGTTCGCGACGACCATGTACTCGGTGTCCCCGAGGCGGTAGACGATCAGGTCGTCGAGGATGCCGCCGTCCTCGCGGCAGATCATGGTGTAGCGGGCGCGGCCCGTCTTCACGCCGCCGATGTTCCCGACGAGGGCGTAGTCGAGGAGCGCGGCCGCCTGGGGGCCGGTGACGGTGATCTCGCCCATGTGGGAGAGGTCGAACAGCCCGGCACGGGTCCGTACGGCGTTGTGCTCGTCGCGCTCGGAGCCGTAGCGCAGGGGCATGTCCCAGCCCGCGAAATCGGTCATCGTCGCGCCGAGCGAGCGATGCAGGGCATCGAGCGCGGTACGGCGCGGTCCGGCGGTGGGGCTACTGCTCATCGGTTCTGCTCCCAGGGCGATGGGGTCCCTCTCGCGCGGGCGAAGCCGGGCGTGGGGGAAGGCGAGGACGTTCCTCCCCATCTGTCATCGGAACCTGAGAGGTTCACCACGACCGTACGTCCTGATGACGCGGCGATGGTCGCGGTTTGCACCTTGGGTGGAGCCACTGGCACAGCGGCTCGCTTTTCAGATGTGCCTCGCCCGCGCGGTATCTGGGCCTGAGAGATTCAAGGGAGGGACTTGCTCCTTCGGCGCCCCAGCGAAGACTGCTGGGAGCTCTCCCGCGCGGATTCAAGCGGCCGGTATGCAGTTGGCGCGCACATCATTGCACGCATCGGCGCGGCACGGCAGGGGGAGGTTCCGGGGCGGGGGAGGTGTCGGGCCGGGCGCCCCGGTCCCGGGCGGTGCATCAATTCGGGGGACAGACACAGCGGTCCGTTGCACTCTTGTGGCAATACGAGGACTGAATCAGGAGGGATCGGGCATTACCTTCTCTTTACAGTCTGTGGGGATGGGTCTCCCGACCCCTGGGGAGGACGATCACGGTGAACAGGACCACGGCGTACGCGACGACCTCGGGCCTCGCCCTGCCCGAGCAGCCCGCCGGCCCGGCCGCCGCGGCCTGCGGCCCCTTCCCGAGGGCGGTCGTCCGCGACCTCAGGGAGCGCTCCGGACGCAGTCCGCGCGTGCTCTCGTTCGCGCCGGTCGACCTCGTGGTCGTCACCGGGCTCCCGGGCAGCGGCAAGTCGACCCTGATGCGGCGCACGGTGCCGGGACCGCGGATCGACTCCCAGGACACGCGTGACCGCTTCGACGCGCGTCTGGCGCGCGTCCTGCCGTACGCCGTGTACCGGCCGTTCGTGCGCCTCGCGCACTACGCCGGGCTCCGGCGTGCGCTGCGCTCCGGCGAGGGCGTCGTCGTGCACGACTGCGGGGCCCAGGCGTGGGTGCGGCGCTGGCTCGCCCGGGAGGCCGTCCGCAGGGGCGGCACCCTCCATCTGCTGCTGCTCGACGTCACCCCCGGCGAGGCGCGGGACGGACAGCGGGAGCGGGGACGCGGGGTGTCCCGGTACGCCTTCGCCCGGCACCGGGGGGCGATGACCCGGCTGCTGCGGTCCGTGGAGGAGGGGCGCCTGCCGGAGGGCTGCGGTTCGGCGGTGCTGATCGACCGGGCCGCGGCGGACGCGCTCAGCCGGATCGGCTTCGACGGCTGAGAATCGGCTTTCCACGGCTGGGAGCGGGCCCGCCCGCGGAGGCGGGCAGGGCCGTGACCCGAGGGCGGCCGCCGGGCCGTCCCCTTTGTCGGCGGGGGGCATTAAGGTGCAGGGACAACAGCATCACGGAGTAAAGCGGTAGGCGGCAGATGGACTTCCCGGCGGACTTCCCGGCACAGGCACACCCCCATGGACACGGCGGGTGGCCCGGCAATGAGCTGGAGGAGGTGCTGTCCGCCTCCCTCGGGGTGCCGGGGGCCGGCCCGCGCATCGTCGAGGTGCTGGCCCGCAGCTTCGTGTGGGTGCCGCTGCCCGAGGGCGGGGGACGGCACAGCCGCGAGCTGGATCTGCCGACGATGGAGCTGGACGGCCAGGTGTACGTGCCGGTGTTCAGCTCCGAGGAGCAGTTCCGCCAGGTCGTCGGCAGCCACATGTCGTTCACGATCGCCCCGGCCGTCGAGTTCGCCCGCGGGCTGCCCCCGCAGGTCGGCCTCGCCCTGAACCCGGACGGCGTCGTGGGCATCCCGCTGCCGCCGCCCGCCGTGGCCGAGCTGTGCCGGGCCGCCCGGACCCCGCTGGACGGGTCGGCGAGCGGCGCCCGGGTCCGCCTGTTCGAACCGGACTGGCAGGACGACCCGGTGGACTTCCTCGCCGCGGCCTCCGCCGAGTTCGCCGCGACCGGCGTCGTCCTCAGCGCCCGCCGCTGCCTCGCCGCCATCGAGACCGCCGACCCCGTCATGTTCATCGGCGTCGACCTGGTCTCCTGGGAGGCGGACCGGACCCTCCCGCTGGACGCCCTCGGCCGCGCCCTCGGCAAACAACCGGTGGCCTGGCCGGTCAACATGGTCTTCCTGGACGTGGCCCAGGACCCGGTGGGCGACTGGCTCCGCGAGAAGGTCCGCCCCTTCTACCAACAGGGCTACTGACACCCGCCCCCGACAGGGCGCGGGGCGGCGGCGTCGGCGGCTCCGCCGCGGGGCGCGACCAGCCACGACGACACCGGGGCCCGCGACGTACAGCAAGCCCCGAGCCCTGACCGGCTCGACCCGCACACCACCTAAGCTGGTTTTCCACAACCAGGGTCCGACACCACCAGCTCCAAACCGAAGGGCGGCTGACGTGAGCGCGAGCGGCACGGCGACCGGGCAGGTCGAGCACATGCTGCGCCAGGTGACGCCGGGGCGTTACGACGCCTACGAGGCGTTGCTGCGTGCCCTCGCGACCCCCGCCACCGGCCAGGTCTGGATGCTCCTGTGGCACGGCCAGGCCGGCTCCCCCGACGCCCAGTACGGGAACATGGAGGTGGACGGGTTCAACTACGCGCCCTGCGTCACCTCCGCCCAGGAGCTCTCCGCCAGCGGCTGGAACCGCAGTTACGAGGTCGTCGACGGCCTCGACGTGGCCCGCACGCTCTACCCCGACCACTACGGACTCTGGCTCAACCCGCACGCCCCGGGCGGCGGGGTCGGCATTCCCTGGCTGGATCTGCGCCGGATCGCGACGGGTCTGGAGCGGCAGCCCGCGGGCCCGCTGCGGCTGTCCGAGCCGGGCATCGAGCTCCCGCAGTTCTACGCCCTGCTCACGCAGAACGCCCACCGCACCCCGGCCGTGCGCTCGCTGCGCCGCGCCTGGGTGCAGCCCTCGCTCGGCGCGCCCTATCTGGCGATCGGCCTCGACGTGTACGACACCTCACCGCCCGCCGTCGACTCGGTGCGCGCGATGATGCAGCAGTCCATCGGTGCCGTCCCGGACGGGCTGCCCGTCTCCACGGTCGCCATGTCCGACGAGTACGACCCGGTCGCGATGTGGCTGCGGGCCGCCGCCCGCCCCTTCTACGACCGCGAGGCCCACGGCGCCCCGGCCCAGGCCCCGGCCGCCGGCGGCTACGGCTACCCGGGCGGCTACTGACCCGGTACGGCGGGAGCCCCCGGCCCCGGTCCGGTTCGAACACGAACCTTCCCGGAGCCGGGGGCTCCGTCATGCGCTCACCTGCCCCCGTGCCGGTGAACGCCGCTCATTTATTCTTTTGCGCGTTTTCCTTGGTGGCGCACTTTCGTTCACGGGCCCGGGAACGGAGGCGCGCTTTTCCGGAAAGCCGCCGGAATTACGGCTTCGGCGTGCAGGAGGCCTGCCGCGTCTGGCATTCCGCGAAGTGCAGGGAAGAAGTGATTCCCTTCAGAATGCCGACGATCTCGATACGGTCGTGCTTGCAGTTGCCGAGCTCGCGCCAGCGCTCGACCTGGAACTTCTGGTACTCGACCATCGGCTGGGTGTAACCCCGCTTGCCCGGGTCGACCGTCATACGGTTGGTGACGGTGCGGCCCTTGGCGACGGACTTGGCCACCTCGTACTTGGTCTTGGCCTCGACCTGGGCGATGCCCCAGCCCACGCTGGCGCTGGCCTCGCCGCCCCAGGTCGTCGTACGGGTCTTGGTGGTCTTGACCGAGTAGACCAGGGTGGACTTGCTGGAGCTGCTGTTGCGCTTGCTGACCACCGGTCCGCGGGAGGCGTACCACGGCGTGCCGAGCTTGATCACCTTGGAGTAGGTGTAGCCCTCGCAGCGCATGGGGGCCTGGTCGGCGGCGCTCGCCGTGGCCGGCAGGGCCGTGAACGCACCGGTGACGAGCGCGGTCGTCGCGAACGTCGCGGAAAGAGCACGCTTGTTGCGCAGATTCATTTGTATCCCCGTTTTCCCCGTTGACCCGGTCAATTCATTTCGATGTCCGGGGGAGTGGGTCGGTCCGCCCCGGCGGATATGAAGTTAGTGGGCCGTCGAGACGGCTCGCAATGGGCCGGGGATTCTGTTACGAAGCAACACTCAGACGAACCTCAAATACCTGGAAAATGATCGGTCGAGTGGCCGACGGCATGTGTTCTTCGCCCGAATTGCCACACACTCGAAGGGGGTGATTGCGGGTGATCTGGACATGGCGAACTCGTTCTGTGACCTGGGTCACTTGTAACAGTCCGTCCGGTGTCGCTCACCCGCATGCGATGTTCGGATTCCGGAACCCTGCTGGCCACATCACGGTTACGCATACATTCGCCGCCGGGTCTGGTGCCTGATCGCGCCACCGTTGAAGACTCCCCCAGAGCGGTGGGGGGTCGGCCGAACGTGCTGTTCATATGGTGGGGTTCAGTGTCGTATTCGCCTCTCCCCCCGAACGGCCCGACGAGACAGCGACGTTGACACCGGGTCATGGGCAGGAACCAACGCGAGAGAACGACGGCAGTAGTGGCAACGGACCGCACCGCAGACCCGGGCGGCCGCCAAGCACAGTCGGCAACCACCGGCACGGGCAAGCACGAGGGACGATGACCGCACCCATTGAGACGACCGGATCGCAGGCCGAGGCACAGCCCGAGGCCGTGCTGGAAGGTGTCGAGGCCAAGAGGATCGAGGGCCGTTCGCTCGGCCAGATCGCCTGGACCCGCTTCAAGCGCGACAAGGTGGCGGTGGCCGGCGGAGTCGTCGTGGTCCTGCTGATCCTGATCGCGGCCCTCTCCCGGCCGCTGCAGTCGCTGCTCGGACTCGACCCCAACGCCTTCAACCAGGACCTGATCGACCCCAACACCTCCCTGCCGAAGGGTGACTTCGGCGGGATGAGCTGGGACCACCCGCTCGGTGTCGAGCCGAAGTTCGGCCGCGACATCCTTGCGCGCATCCTGGAGGGCTCCTGGGTCTCCCTGGTCGTCGCCTTCGGCGCGACGGTTCTCTCCAACGCCATCGGCACCGTGCTCGGCCTCCTCGCCGGCTACTACGGCGGCCGGGTCGACTCGATCATCAGCCGGCTGATGGACACCTTCCTGGCGTTCCCGCTGCTGCTGTTCGCCATCGCCATCTCCGCCACGCTCCAGGGCGGCGCCTTCGGCCTCGAAGGACTCCCCCTGCACATCTCGGTGCTCATCTTCGTGATCGGCTTCTTCAACTGGCCGTACATGGGGCGCATCGTCCGTGCCCAGACCTTGGCGCTGAGGGAACGTGAGTTCGTCGACGCCTCCCGGGGGATGGGGGCCGCCGGGCCGTACATCCTCTTCAAGGAACTGCTGCCGAACCTCGTCGCGCCGATCATCGTCTACTCGACGCTGCTGATCCCGACCAACATCATCTTCGAGGCCTCCCTGAGCTTCCTCGGTGTCGGTATCCGCCCGCCTCAGGCCTCCTGGGGCGGAATGCTCGACGACGCGAAGGACTTCTTCGAAGTCGACCCGCAGTTCATGGTCGTTCCCGGCCTCGCGATCTTCATCACGGTGCTGGCCTTCAACCTCCTCGGTGACGGCCTCAGGGACGCCCTCGACCCCCGCAGCCGCTGACGTCCGCGGTCGCGGGCACCCGTCGCGTCCTGCTCAACTGTCCAACTACGAAGGGGAAACAGACCATCATGCGAAGGTCAGCAATGGCCGCGATCGCGGCCGTCAGCAGTGCCGGCTTGCTCCTGTCGGCCTGCAGCAAGGCCGATGACAGCTCGGACGACACCACCAAGAGCGCGGGTGCCAACGCCGCGACCAAGGAGGTCGTGAACGCGTCCACCAAGAAGGGCGGCACGGTCACCTACGCGAGCTCCGACGCTCCCGAGTCCCTCGACCCGGGCAACATGTACTACGCGTACGGGTTCAACTTCAGCCGCCTCTACGCGCGTCCGCTGATGACCTTCAAGCCCGGCCCCGGCGAGAAGGGCAACGAGCTCGTCCCGGACCTCGCCGAGGCCGCGGGCGTGCCCAGCGACGGCGGCAAGACCTGGACGTACAAGATCCGCCAGGGCGTGAAGTTCGAGGACGGCACGGTCGTCACCTCGAAGGACGTCAAGTACGCGGTCGAGCGCTCCAACTTCGCGCGTGACGTGCTCTCCTCCGGCCCCAACTACTTCCAGCAGCTGCTGGACGGCGGGGACAAGTACAAGGGCCCGTACAAGGACAAGAGCGAGAAGGGCATAGCGTCCATCGAGACGCCGGACGACAACACCATCGTCTTCAAGCTCAACAAGCCCTTCGCCGACTTCGACTTCCTGGCGAGCCAGCCCCAGACGGCCCCGGTGCCGCGCGCCAAGGACACCGGCGTCGACTACACCAAGAAGGTCGTGTCGACCGGCTCGTACAAGTTCGAGAAGTACGACGAGGGCAGGCAGATCGTCCTGACCCGCAACCCCGAGTGGGACGCGAAGACGGACCCGCTGCGCAAGCAGTACCCGGACAAGATCGTCGTGAACCTGAAGGTCAACAAGGCCACCATCGACAAGGATGTGATGGCCGGCGACACGATGATCGACATCCAGGGCACGGGTGTCGACGCCCAGACCCAGGCGCAGCTCGTCAACGACAAGGACAAGCTCGCCAACACGGACAACGCGCTCGGTGGCCGCCTCATCTACACGGCGATCAACACGCAGCAGAAGCCGTTCGACAACGTCGAGTGCCGCAAGGCCGTGCAGTACGCGATCAACAAGGTCGCCGTGCAGACCGCCATGGGCGGCCCGATCCGCGGTGACATCGCCTCCACGGTCCTGCCGACCGACGTCCCGGGCTACGAGAAGTACGACCTCTACGCCACCAAGGGCAACAAGGGCGACGAGGCCAAGGCCAAGGAGCACCTGAAGGCCTGTGGCCAGGAGAAGGGCTTCAAGACCGCCATCTCCGCCCGTACCGACCGCCAGGGTGAGGTCGACGCGGCCACCGCGATCGTCGGCGCGCTGAAGAAGGTCGGCATCGACGCCGAGATCAAGCAGTTCCCGTCGGGCAAGTACTTCTCCGACTACGCGGGCGTGCCGAAGTTCAACAAGAAGCAGAACATCGGCCTGATCATGATGCAGTGGGGCTCCGACTGGCCGACCGGCTACGGCTTCCTGCAGCAGATCGTCCACGGCAAGGCCATCGGCCAGTCCGGCAACACCAACCTGTCGGAGCTGAACGACCCGGAGATCAACAAGCTGCTCGACGACGCGATCGGCAACACCGACGAGGCCGCCCGCACCGCCGCGTACACCCAGGTCGACAAGAAGGTCATGGAGCAGGCCGCCATCGTGCCGCTGACCTACTTCAAGGTCCTGCTGTACCGCTCGCCGTACGCCACCAACGTGGTGTCGTCGTCCGCCTTCAGCGGCCAGTACGACTACCTCAACATCGGTACCACCAAGCAGTAGCCCCGGAAGGCAGGTGAAGGCATTGGCGCCCGCGGGTTCGTCACCCGCGGGCGCCGGCGCCGGTCCTCGTGATCTCGTACATCATCCGCCGGACGATCGCAGCGGTGATCCTGCTGCTGGTCGTCACCGCGGTCACCTTCGGCATCTTCTTCATCCTGCCGAAGCTCGCAGGGCAGACCGCCGACCAGCTGGCGCAGCAGTACATCGGCAAGAACCCCACGCCCGCGGACATCGCCGCCGTCAAGGCGAACCTGGGCCTGGACCAGCCGGTGTACGTCCAGTACTGGGAGTTCATCAAGGGGATCGTCTCCGGCGCCACCTACGACCTCGGTCCGACCACGGTCCAGTGCAACGCCCCCTGCTTCGGCTACTCCTTCAAGGACCACCTGGAGGTCTGGCCCCAACTGACCCAGCGGCTTCCGGTCACCCTGTCGCTGGCCGTCGGCGCCGCCGTGCTGTGGCTGCTGGGCGGTATCGCCGCCGGTGTGGTCTCCGCGCTCAAACCGGGCTCGTTCTTCGACCGCTCCGCCATGGGCGTGGCGCTCGCGGGCGTGTCCCTGCCCATGTTCTTCACCGGTCAGCTGGCGCTGCTGCTGTTCAGCTACAAGCTGGAGATCTTCGGCAGGACGTACGTCCCCTTCACGGAGAACCCCTCGCAGTGGGCCAACACCCTCTTCCTCCCCTGGTGTTCGCTGGCCCTCCTCTACTCCGCCATCTACGCCCGGCTCACCCGCTCGGGCATGCTGGAGACGATGAACGAGGACTTCATCCGCACCGCGCGGGCCAAGGGCCTGCGGGAGCGCAAGGTGGTCGTCCGGCACGGTCTGCGGGCCGCGCTGACCCCGCTGGTGACGGTCTTCGGCATGGACATCGGTCTGCTGCTCGGCGGTGCCGTCATCACCGAGACCGTGTTCTCCCTGCACGGCATCGGCGAGTACGCGGTCCAGTCGATCACCACCAACGACCTGCCCCCGATCCTCGGGGTGACCCTGCTCGCGGCGTTCTTCGTCGTCTTCATGAACCTTGTGGTGGACCTGCTGTACGCCACGATCGACCCGCGGGTGAGGCTCTCGTGACCGAACTGTCCAAGACCGGGGCCGCCGTCGGCGAGCCCGTACGCAGCGGGGACGCCCCCGACGCGTTCCTCGAGGTGCGCGACCTCAAGGTGCACTTCCCGACCGACGACGGCCTGGTCAAGTCCGTCGACGGCCTCTCCTTCCAGCTGGAGAAGGGCAAGACCCTCGGCATCGTGGGCGAGTCCGGCTCCGGCAAGTCGGTGACCTCGCTGGCCATCATGGGTCTGCACCGGCTCGGCGCGCGCGGCAAGAACGTGCGGATGTCCGGCGAGATCTGGCTCGACGGCAAGGAACTGGTCTCCGCCTCACCCGACGAGGTCCGCCGGCTGCGCGGCCGCGAGATGGCGATGATCTTCCAGGACCCGCTGTCCGCGATGCACCCGTACTACACGGTCGGCAACCAGATCGTGGAGGCGTACCGCGTCCACCACGACGTCGACAAGAAGACCGCCCGCAGGCGCGCCGTCGAACTCCTCGACCGCGTCGGCATCCCGGAGCCGCACAAGCGGGTCAACGCCTACCCGCACGAGTTCTCCGGCGGTATGCGCCAGCGCGCCATGATCGCCATGGCCCTGGTCAACAACCCCGAACTGCTGATCGCCGACGAGCCCACCACCGCCCTGGACGTGACCGTCCAGGCGCAGATCCTGGACCTCATCCGCGACCTGCAGAAGGAGTTCGGCTCCGCGGTCATCATCATCACGCACGACCTCGGCGTGGTCGCCGAGATCGCCGACGACATCCTCGTGATGTACGGCGGCCGCTGCGTCGAGCGCGGACCGGTCGACGACATCTTCTACCAGCCGCAGCACCCCTACACCTGGGGCCTGCTCGGCTCGATGCCCCGCATCGACCGCGAGCAGACCGACCGGCTCATCCCGGTCAAGGGCCAGCCGCCCAGCCTCATCAATGTCCCCTCGGGCTGCGCCTTCAACCCGCGCTGCCCCTACGCGGACGTCCCCAAGGACAACGTCACCCGCACCGAGCGCCCCGAACTGCGTGAGGTCGGCGGCAGGCACTTCACCGCCTGCCACCTGTCGCAGGAGGACCGCACGCGGATCTGGAACGAAGAGATTGCGCCGAAGCTGTGAGCGAGACTGAGACCCGGGCCGCCGTGCCGGCCCCGCGCGCCGAAGAGAAGCCGCTGCTCAAGGTCGAGGGCCTGGTCAAGCACTTCCCCCTCAAGAAGGGCCTGCTCCAGCGGCAGGTCGGGGCGGTCAAGGCCGTCGACGGCATCGACTTCGAGGTGCGCCGGGGCGAGACCCTCGGTGTCGTCGGCGAGTCCGGCTGCGGCAAGTCGACCATGGGCCGGCTCATCACCCGGCTCCTGGAGCCCTCCGGCGGGCGGATCGAGTTCGACGGCCAGGACATCACGCACCTCAACACGTCGGGCATGCGTCCGCTGCGCCGCGACGTGCAGATGATCTTCCAGGACCCGTACGGCTCGCTGAACCCCCGGCACACCATCGGCACGATCGTCTCGGCGCCGTTCAAGCTCCAGGGCGTCGAGCCCGAGGGCGGTGTGAAGAAGGAGGTCCAGCGCCTCCTGGAGCTGGTGGGCCTCAGCCCCGAGCACTACAACCGCTACCCGCACGAGTTCTCCGGCGGTCAGCGCCAGCGCATCGGCATCGCCCGCGCCCTCGCTCTCAAGCCCCGTATGGTCGTGGCCGACGAGCCGGTCTCCGCACTCGACGTGTCCATCCAGGCACAGGTCGTCAACCTCATGGACGACCTCCAGGACGAGCTGGGTCTCACGTACGTGATCATCGCGCACGACCTCTCCGTCGTCCGCCATGTCTCGGACCGCATCGCGGTGATGTACCTCGGCAAGATCGTCGAGCTCGCCGACCGGGACGCGCTCTACCAGTCGCCGATGCACCCGTACACCAAGGCCCTGCTGTCGGCGGTGCCGATCCCGGACCCGAGGCGGCGCGGCGCCAAGAGCGAGCGCATCCTGCTCAAGGGCGATGTGCCCTCGCCCATCTCGCCGCCGAGCGGCTGCCGCTTCCACACCCGGTGCTGGAAGGCCACGGAGGTCTGCCGGACCACCGAGCCGCCGCTCGCCGAGCTGAAGCCGGGCCAGCGGGTCGCCTGCCACCACCCGGAGAACTTCGACGACCAGCAGCCCCAGGACGTCGTCCTGCTGGCCGCCGCCAAGGAGGCGGGCGAGCTGGTGCCCGACGAGGTACTGGCCCAGTCGGCGGAGACGTCCGCGGCGGTCGCGGCGGAGGTGGAGGCCGCGGCCGGCGCTGAGGCCGCAGCCGGCGGGGAGGCCGCAGCCGGCGCTGAGGCCACGGAGACGGCTGAGGCTCCGGCTGAGGGGCCCGCTGAGACCGAGGTCGCCAAGGAGCCCGGCGACAAGTAGCAAGTAAGAAGTAAGACCAGATCGAGCCCCCGCCTTGCAATGTAAGGCGGGGGCTCGTTGTTGCGTCACAATATATGGGTGCTCCAGCAACTGTTCACCCCGTCCGTCCAGCATGCGCTCGATCTGATCGGCATCTTCGTCTTCGCGATCTCCGGCGCGCTGTTGGCCGTGCGCAAGAACTTCGACGTCTTCGGCATCGCCGTCCTCGCCGAGGTCACCGCGCTCGGCGGCGGTCTCTTCCGGGACCTGGTCATCGGGGCCGTGCCGCCGGCCGCCTTCACCGACCTCGGCTACTTCATCACCCCGCTGTTCGCCGCCCTGCTGGTGTTCTTCCTCCATCCGGAGGTCGAGCGCATCCAGAACGGGGTGAACGTCTTCGACGCGGCCGGTCTCGGCCTGTTCTGTGTCACCGGCACGACGAAGGCGTACGAGTACGGGCTGGGTCTCACCGCCTCGGCGGCCCTCGGCCTCGCCACGGCGGTCGGCGGCGGTGTGCTGCGGGACGTGCTCGCCAACGAGGTGCCCTCGCTGCTGCGCTGGGACCGTGATCTGTACGCGGTGCCCGCGATGGTCGGCGCCTGCCTGGTCGTCCTCTGCATCCGCTATGACGCGCTCAACCCCTTCACCTCCGGCTTCGCGGTGGTCACGGCCTTCGTGCTGCGGCTGCTGGCGATGCGGTACCACTGGCGGGCGCCGCGCGCGTGGAACCGGCGCTCGGCGGCGGTGGAGGAGGGATGAGCGGAAACGTCGCCGCAACAAGAAAAGCTACCGCTTAGTAATGGGCTGTTGTACGGTTCACCCATGCCCGAAGCAGCTTCCGTACAGGCCACCGTCGGCGACAGCGAGTTCGACCGCGACACCGCGGTCCGCCGACGGGAACCCGGCGTCTACGACGCGGACCTCTCCGCCGGCTGGACGATCATCAGTGCCGTCAACGGCGGCTACCTGCTGGCCATGCTGGGCCGCGCCCTCGCGGACACGCTCCCGCACGCCGACCCGTTCACGGTCTCCGCGCACTACCTGACCGCCTCCCAGCCCGGCCCCGCCGTCATCCGCACGGACGTCGTCCGCACCGGCCGGACCCTGTCGACCGGCCAGGCGTCCCTCCTCCAGTACGACGACGAGGGCCGCGAGATCGAGCGGATCCGCGTCCTCGCCTCCTACGGCGACCTCGGCTCCCTCCCGGACGACGTCCGTACGACGGCGAAGCCGCCCGCGATCCCGCCGATCGAGCAGTGCTTCGGCCCGGACGACGCGCCCGCCCCGGTCCCCGGCAGCTCCGCCATCACCGACCGGCTGTTCCTCAAGCTGGACCCGTCGACCCTCGGCTGGGCCCTCGGCGCACCGTCGGGGAACGGCGAGATGCGTGCCTGGTTCGGACTCGCCGACGGTCGTGACCCGGACCCCCTGTCGCTGCTCCTCGCGGTGGACGCGCTGCCGCCGACCGCCTTCGAGCTGGGCATCTCCGGCTGGGTCCCGACGGTCGAACTGACCGTGCACGTGCGGTGCCGCCCGGCGCCCGGACCGCTGCGGGTCTCCATCACCACCCGCAATCTCGCCGGTGGCTTCCTGGAGGAGGACGCCGAGGTCTGGGACAGCGCCGACCGCCTGGTAGCGCAGTCACGGCAACTGGCCCGCGCACGGCTCACGGGCTGAGCGCGCGGCTCACGGGCTGAGCGCGCGGCCGGTCGGGGGGCCGGCCGCGCGCAAAGGGCCGGGGCCCCGTCGGAAGCCCTTTCGGCGCGTCCAAGGGCGCGCCCGGCGGCTGTGGCGGACCGGCGGCTGTAGCGGCCCCCCGGCGGCGCCTCGTCCGTTCCTCAGTCGAGCCAGTGGCGGCAGCCGATGCTGATCAGCCGCATCCGGCGGCCCGCGAGGCGGGTCACGCGTTCACGCTCCGCCTCGGGGCCGTCGTGGGTCTCCAGGAACAGGGAGGCCGTCGCCAGCATCTGATCGACGTACAGACCGGCGAGCATCAACCGGTCGTCGTCGCTCCAGCCGGCGGTCTCGGGCCGCTTGGCCAGATCGTCGCCCACCTCCTCGGCGAACCGGGCCAGTTGCCCCTGGATCGCCTCCCGCACCGGCTGGACACCTCCGTGCCGCTCGCGCGCGATAAAGCGGACGTGAGCGGGGTACGCGTCCACATGACGGGCGATCAGCTCGACGGCGCGCCGGATCAGTTCGTCACTGTCGCCGACCGCCGACATCAGATCCCCGAGGACGAGGTGCAGGCTCCCCAGCGCCTCCTCGACCAGCGCGACACCGAGGTCCGCGGTCGAGCGGAAGTGCCGGTAGAACGCGGTCGGCGCCACCCCCACGGCCCGGGTGACCTCGCGAAGGCCCAGGCTGCTGAGGCTCTGCTCCTCCAGCAGGGCGAGCGCGGCGTCCATGAGCGCCTGCCGGGTCCGCTGTTTCTGCGCCTGCCGGACGCCGAAAGTGTGACTCATGCCATGCAGTTAACAACTGTTCTCTGTAATTGCAAAGCCGGGCAACGCGTTAGACTTTGGAGTCAGTGAACAATTGTAACCACAACCGTTCACCGAAATGTCACGTCGAACCGCCCCACCCGAAACGAGAGGCACTCAAGCCATGTTGTTCCTCGTCGCCGCACTTCTGCTGCTGGGGATCGTCCTGGGCACCGTGGCCCACGTTCCGCTCTCCGTCTCCCTGGCCGCCGCGGTCGTCATCGGCGCCTGGCTGGCGGTCTTCGCCTACCGCGAGCGCCACGCCCGCCGTGGCCGGACCACCGACTGACCATCTGCGGACTTCCGTTGGAGCCCGTCCATCCCTAGGGAGCTGACCGCACCATGCAACTGACCGCCGCACCTCACACCCGTCCCGCCGCCCGCCGCCGGGGCCGCGACGCCGACGGCATGGCCGTCGCGTCCTTCGTCCTCGGCCTGCTCGGCCTCCTCGTGCTCAACCTCTTCCTCGGCCCCATCGCCATCGTCCTCGCCGCCCTCGCCCTGAAGCGCGGCACCACGAGGCGGGGCCGGGCGTTCCTCGGCCTCGGCCTGGGCGTGGCCGACCTGGTGATCCTGGCCGTTCTCACCCAGACGACGAACACGGTGTCCTGGAGCTTCTGAGCCGCACAGGACCGCCCGGACCGGGAGGGGCACCCCACACCCCGACCGCCGCGGCACCGTCGCCGTGAACGCCCTCATGGCCGGAGGTCGACCCCACCGTCGGAGCGGCCGAGGCCGGCGCGCGGCGCCCCCGTAGAATCGGGCACACCATGGCTTACCTCGACCACGCGGCGACGACCCCGATGCTCCCGGAGGCGGCGGAGGCGCTGACCGCCCAGCTGAGCGTCACCGGCAACGCCTCCTCGCTGCACGCATCCGGCCGCAGAGCCCGCCGCACCGTCGAGGAGGCCCGCGAGACCCTCGCGGAGGCCCTCGGAGCCCGCCCCAGCGAGGTCGTGTTCACCTCCGGCGGCACCGAGGCCGACAACCTCGCCGTGAAGGGGCTGTACTGGTCCCGCCGCGCCGCCGACCCCGCCCGCACCCGGGTCCTCGCGAGCCCCGTCGAGCACCACGCCGTCCTCGACGCCGTCCACTGGCTCGGCGAACACGAGGGTGCCACCGTCGAGTACCTCCCCGTCGACACCTACGGCCGCGTCCACCCCGACGCCCTGCGCGAGGCCATCGCCCGCGACCCCGACGACGTGGCGCTCGCCACCGTGATGTGGGCCAACAACGAGATCGGCACCCTCATGCCGGTCCGTGAACTCGCCGACGTCGCCGCGGAGTTCGGTGTCCCCCTGCACGCCGACGCCGTCCAGGCCTTCGGTCAGGTCCCCGTCGGCTTCGGGGACTCCGGGCTCGCCGCGATGACCGTCTCCGGCCACAAGATCGGCGGCCCGTACGGCATCGGCGCGCTCCTGCTGGGCCGCGAGTACAGCCCCGTACCGGTGCTGCACGGCGGCGGCCAGGAACGCCATGTCCGCTCCGGCACCCTCGACGTCCCGGCCGTCGCCTCCTTCGCCGTCGCCGGCCGGCTCGCCGCCGAACAACAGGAGTGGTTCGCCCGGGAGATCGGCTCCCTGCGCGACGGTCTGGTCGACGCGATCCGTACGGCCGTCCCGGACGCCCTCCTCGGCGGTGACCCGGTGGACCGCCTGCCCGCCAACGCGCACTTCTCCTTCCCCGGCTGCGAGGGCGACTCCCTGCTGCTGCTCCTCGACGCCCAGGGCATCGAGTGCTCCACCGGTTCGGCCTGCACCGCCGGTATCGCCCAGCCCAGCCATGTCCTCCTCGCCACCGGCGCCGACCCGGACCTCGCCCGCGGCACCCTCCGCTTCTCTCTCGGCCACACCTCCACGGAGGCCGACGTCGAGGCGGTCGCCAAGGCGATCGGCCCCGCGGTGGAACGAGCCCGCAACGCGGGCCTGACCTGAGGCCCGAGCCCGCGACGAGGAAGGGACGGTCACGGGTCAGGCCGGCGCCGCGCCCGAGCCCTTCGCCGCCGCGGCGCGCACCAGCTTCATGTAGCGGTCCCAGTCCCAGTGCTCGCCGGGGTCGGTGTGGTCGGTGCCCGGCACCTCGACATGGCCGATGATGTGCTCGCGGTCGAGCGGGATGTCGTAGCGCGCGCAGATCCGGGCCGTGAGACGGGCGGACGCCTCGTACATCTCGTCCGTGAAGTCCTGCGGACGGTCGACGAAGCCCTCGTGCTCGATGCCGACGCTCCGCTCGTTGTAGTCGCGGTTGCCCGCGTGGTACGCCACGTCCAGCTCGCGGATCATCTGGGTGACATGGCCGTCCTTGCGGACGATGTAGTGCGCCGCCGCCCCGTGCTTCGGATCCTGGAAGACCTTCACGGCACTGGCGAAGCTCCCCTGGGTGACATGGATGACCACCATGTCTATCCCGAAGTCGTCCGGCCGGTCCGCCAGCCGCCAGTTCGCGTCCGAGGCCGCCACCCACCTCGCGCCCGCGTAGTCGACCTCGCCCTCCTTGCGCGGCTTCGAGACGCCCGGCAACCGCCACCACGCGCGCGTCAACTCGTCACGTGCCACGACGGCCGTACCCACGGCGGCCACCGCCGTGCCGATCAGCAGGGCCCGGCGGCCCACGCGCCGGTCCCCGTCCTTGCTCCTGCTCCGGGAAGCACCGCCCCCGGACGCCGCTCTGGTGCCCACGAGCCGACAACGGATACTCGCGGGCTCCGGTTCCCGGCGCCCCGTACCCTGGATGCGTTATGACTGACACCTCGCAGCGCCCCCGCCCCCTCCGTGTCCTCGCCGCCATGTCCGGCGGGGTCGACTCCGCCGTGGCCGCCGCCCGAGCCGCGGAAGCCGGGCACGACGTGACGGGCGTCCACCTGGCGCTCTCCGCGAACCCGCAGTCGTTCCGCACGGGCGCCCGGGGCTGCTGCACCATCGAGGACTCCCGCGACGCCCGCCGCGCCGCCGACGTCATCGGCATCCCGTTCTACGTGTGGGACCTCGCCGACCGCTTCCGCGAGGACGTGGTCGAGGACTTCATCGCCGAGTACGAGGCCGGCCGCACCCCCAACCCGTGCCTGCGCTGCAACGAGAAGATCAAGTTCGCGGCCCTGCTCGACAAGGCGCTCGCCCTCGGCTTCGACGCCGTCTGCACGGGCCACTACGCCAAGGTGATCGTCCACGACGACGGCACGCGCGAGCTGCACCGCGCCTCCGACATGGCCAAGGACCAGTCGTACGTCCTCGGCGTGCTCGACGAGAAGCAGCTCGCCCACGCCCTGTTCCCGCTGGGCGACACGGTCACGACCAAGGACGAGATCCGCGCGGAGGCCGAGCGCCGGGGCCTGTCCGTCGCCAAGAAGCCCGACTCGCACGACATCTGCTTCATCGCCGACGGCGACACCCAGGGCTTCCTCGCGAGCCGCCTCGGCAAGGCGGAGGGCGACATCGTCGACGAGTCCGGCACCGTCCTCGGCACTCACGAGGGCGCGTACGGCTACACCATCGGTCAGCGCAAGGGGCTCCGCATCGGCACCCCGGCGCCCGACGGCAAGCCGCGCTACGTCCTCGACATCTCCCCGGTGAACAACACCGTCACCGTCGGCCCCGCGGCCGCCCTCGACGTCGACGGCCTCACCGCGATCAAGCCCCGCTGGTGCGGCGCCGCGCCCACCGGCCCCGGCACCTACACCGCCCAGCTGCGCGCCCACGGCGGCGAGACCGAGGTGACGGCGGAGCTGGTGGACGGCGAGCTTCGGGTCCTGTTCGGGGAGCCGGTGCGCGGCGTCGCCCCCGGCCAGGCGATCGTCCTGTACGACGGCACGCGCGTGGTGGGCTCGGCGACGATCGCGACGACCACACGCGCGAAGGCGGGCGCCGTCTGAGGGACGCCGGTGCCGTGCCGGGTGTCGCGAGCCGGTGAACCTCTCCAGCCACGGCACTGGCCTCGGCCCGGGCGTCCGCCCGTCACGAACGACTCCCTCCGGGTAGCCATCCGTCCGCGGACGGCGCAGGCTGCTGGTGAGTTCTCCCTACGGGCCGCAGGAGGCCCAGGAGGTCGCCGTGACAGCCACAGACCCGGCCGGAAGGCCGTCCGGGAAGCCGACGGCGGATCCGTCGAGGAACCGCCGCAGCCTCACCCACCGGGTCCGCTACGCCCTGCGTCACCCCAAGCGCGTGCCGGCGCACGCCCGTCGGGTGGCGCGCGACACCTGGCTGCGGCTCAAACACCGCGACCACGTCGCCTACTACCGGGCCGTGATGGCCGCCGACACCGCCCGCAGCCCCGAGGCCGCCGTCGGGCACAACCCCTCGGTCGAGAAGTGGGAACGCGTCGGCCGCATGCAGTTCGACTACCTCCTGCGGCACGGTCTGGAGCCCCGGCACCGGATGCTGGAGATCGGCTGCGGGAACCTGCGCGCCGGGCGGCTGTTCATCGACCACCTGGACGCCGGGAACTACTACGGGATCGACATCTCACCGGCCATCCTCCTGGAGGCCCAGCGCACCCTCGTCCGACAGGGCCTCCAGGCCAAACTGCCCCATCTGACGCTCGTCGCCGACCTGACCTTCGAGTTCCTGCCCGAGGCCCACTTCGACGTCGTCCACGCGCACAGCGTCTTCTCGCACTCACCGGCGCACGTCATAGAGCAGTGCTTCGCCCATGTCGGCCGCGTCCTCGCCCCCGGCGGCTTCTTCGACTTCACCTACGGCCGCACCGAGGGCAAGGAGCACCAGGTGCTGCACGAGGACTTCTACTACCGCACCGACACCCTGGTGGACCTCGCCGCGCAGTACGGCCTGACCGCCCGCTTCATGGACGACTGGGAGGAGCTCCCGCACCGCCAGTCCAAGATCCGCCTGAGCCGCCCCGCGGAGCCCGGTGACCGTCCGGGCCCCGATGTCGGTGGCACGTCCTAACGTGGAGCCATGAACATCTGCGTCTTCCTCTCCGCCGCCGACCTCGACGACCGCTACACCCGCCCCGCTCGGGAGTTCGCGAAGCTCATCGGCAAGGGGGGCCACACCCTCGTGTGGGGCGGCTCGGACGTCGGACTGATGAAGGTGGTCGCCGACGGCGTGCAGGAGGCGGGCGGCAGACTCCTCGGCGTCTCCGTGGAGTTCTTGGCGGCCAAGGCGCGGCCCGGCACCGACGAGATGGTCATCGCCCACGACCTCGCCGAGCGCAAGCGGCTCCTCCTGGAGAAGGCCGACGCGGTCGTGATCATGGTGGGCGGCACCGGCACGCTCGACGAGGCCACCGAGATCCTGGAACTGAAGAAGCACGGCCACACCGACAAGCCGGTGGTCCTCCTCAACACGGCGGGCTTCTACGACGGCCTCAAGGAGCAGTTCCGCCGCATGGAGGACGAGGGCTTCCTGCCCCGCCCCCTCACCGACCTGGTGTTCTTCGCGGAGGAGCCGGTGGGGGCGCTGGCGTACCTGGAGGAGAGCCAGGGAGTGGAGTAAGCGGGGGACGGACACCGGCCGCCCCGGGGTGATGCGAGCATGACCGCATGGCTACTCATGTGATCACCGGAGCGGGTTCCGGCATCGGCGAGGCCGTGGCCCGCCGTCTGCACGAGCGCGGCGACGAACTCGTGCTGCACGCGCGCGACGCGGGCCGCGCGAAGGAACTGGCGGCGCGGTTCCCGGGGGCGAAAACCCTGGTCGGCGATCTCGCGGACCCCGACAAGCTCTCCTGGGCGTTCTCCCACCAGACCCTGCCCGACCGGGTGGACTCCCTGCTGCACATCGCCGGGGTGATCGACCTCGGCCGGGTCGGCGACCTCACTCCCAAGTCCTGGCGCCACCAGCTCAACGTCAACCTCATCGCCCCCGCCGAGCTGACCCGGCACTTCCTGCCGCAGCTGCGCGCCGCCCGGGGCCAGGTGGTGTTCGTCAACTCCGGCTCGGGACTGCACGCCTACGCCGACTGGTCGGCCTACGCCGCCTCCAAGCACGGCCTGAAGGCCCTCGCCGACTCCCTGCGCCACGAGGAGCACGGCAACGGGGTCCGGGTCACCACGGTCTATCCCGGCCGCACGGCCAGCCCCATGCAGGCGAAGGTCCACCAGCAGGAGGGCAAGGAGTACGACCCGTCCCGGTGGATCGCGCCCGAGTCCGTCGCGACGACGATCCTCATGGCGCTGGACCTCCCCCGGGACGCCGAGGTCAACGACCTGACGGTCCGCCCCGGCCGCTGACGTGTTGCCGCCGGGCGCCCAGCGCTCGGGGGTGCGGCTTCGTCGGCGGGTGCGGGTCCTTTGTGGCTGGTCGCGCAGTTCCCCGCGCCCCTGAAAAGCACCCGGGGCTGCGCCCCGTGCTCTTCAACGGCGCCACGGGGGACGAGGGCCGGGCCGCAGGCCCAAGCCCTTCAGGGGCGCGGGGAACTGCGCGACCAGCCCCCACTCACCCGCACGAACCCACACAGCCGAAGCAGCCCTCGCCCCCCGCGGGGGTCTGGGGGCGGCAGCCCCCAGAGAACCTCGGCCCACGAACACCTACGCTTCGACGTGTGAACGAACTCTTCGACTTCGGCCCCGCCACCGGTATCGGCTCCATGCCCGGCGGCGACGCCAGAGAGGCCGCCAAGACCGTCACCGGCACCTTCGCGTGGCCGGACACGGGCATGCCGTTCCTGCCCGAACTCCCCGCCCGCGGCCCCGGCGCGGACATGATCGGCCGCACCGCCGGTCTGCTCGTCGAGCTGTACGCGCGCGTGGAGCCCAGCGGCTGGCGGCTCGGCGACCGGCCCGGACGGGACACCAGGCGGGCCGTCTCCTGGCTCGGCGAGGACCTGGACGCGCTGGAGGAGTTCACACAGGGCTACGAAGGCCCGCTCAAGGTGCAGGCCGTCGGCCCGTGGACCCTCGCCGCCGCGCTGGAGCTGAAGAACGGCGAGGCGGCCCTCTCCGACCCCGGCGCCTGCCGCGACCTCGCCGGCTCGCTCGCCGAGGGCCTGCGTCTGCACCTCGCGGAGATACGGCGCCGCGTACCCGGCGCCCGCGTCGTCCTCCAACTCGACGAGCCCTCCCTGATCGCCGTCCTGCGCGGCCAGGTGAAGACCGCCAGCGGCTACCGCACCCACCGCGCCGTCGACCGCCAGCTCATCGAGGCCACCCTCCGTGACGTCATCGGCGTCCACACCGAACCCGGGGCGGTCGTCGTGCACTCCTGCGCCCCCGACGTACCGTTCGCGCTCCTCCGCAGGGCCGGCGCCGCCGCGATCTCCTTCGACTTCTCACTGCTCACCGAGCGTGACGACGACGCGATCGGGGAAGCCGTGGAGGGCGGCACCAGGCTGCTGGCCGGTGTCGTGCCGACCACGGAGGGCCCATTGTCGGACCCTGCCGGTAGCGTCATGGGGGTCAGGACGTTGTGGCGCAGGCTGGGGCTGCATCCGGGGCTTCTCGCGGACGCCGTCACGGTCACTCCGTCGTGCGGCCTCGCCGGGGTCTCCCCGGCGTACGCGCGCCGGGCGCTCGCCCACTGCGCCCAGGCGGCGAGATCCCTCGCGGACAACCCAGAGTAACGGGAGGACAACACGGTGGCCGGCGACAAGGACGCTCAGACTGCCCCGACCGCAGCATCCGTACCCAGCGAGGCACCGGTGCCGGCCGAGGCACGGGAGAAGCACGCGCGCCTCGCCGAAGAGATCGAGGAGCACCGCTTCCGGTACTACGTGAAGGACGCCCCCGTCGTCAGCGACGCGGAGTTCGACCGGCTGCTGCGCTCCCTGGAGGCACTGGAGGAGGAACACCCCGAGCTGCGCACCCCCGACTCGCCGACCCAGAAGGTCGCGGGCGCGTACGCCACGGAGTTCACCGCCGTCCAGCACCGCGAGCGCATGCTCTCCCTGGACAACGCCTTCACCGACGAGGAGCTGGCGGCCTGGGCCGAGCGCGTCGCCAAGGACGTCGGCACCTCCGACTACCACCTGCTGTGCGAGCTCAAGGTGGACGGCCTCGCCGTCAACCTCACCTACGAGCACGGCCGTCTCACCCGCGCCGCCACCCGCGGCGACGGCCGCACCGGCGAGGACATCACGCCGAACGTCCGCACGATCGCCGAGATCCCGGACCGGCTGAAGGGCGACCGGGTCCCCGACCTCGTGGAGATCCGCGGCGAGGTCTACTTCCCGATGGACAAGTTCGCCGAGCTCAACGAGCGGCTGCTGGCGGCCGGGGACAAGCCCTTCGCCAACCCGCGCAACGCGGCCGCCGGTTCGCTGCGCCAGAAGGACCCGCGCGTCACCGCCACCCGCCCCCTGCACATGGTGGTGCACGGAATCGGCGCCCTGGAGGGCTTCGAGGGCGGCCTCAGCCGCCTCTCCCAGGCCTACGACCTGCTCAAGTCCTGGGGCCTGCCCACCGCCCGCCACAACCGTGTGGTCGACGACCTCGACGGCGTACGGGAGTTCATCGCCCACTTCGGCGAGAACCGCCACTCCGTGGAGCACGAGATCGACGGCGCGGTCGTCAAGCTCGACGAGATCCCCCTCCAGGGCCGCCTCGGCTCCACCTCCCGCGCCCCCCGCTGGGCCATCGCGTACAAGTACGCGCCGGAGGAGGTCAACACCAAGCTCGTCAACATCCGTGTGGGTGTGGGACGTACGGGCCGGGTGACGCCGTACGCCCAGGTCGAGCCGGTGACGGTCGCGGGCTCCGAGGTCGAGTTCGCCACCCTCCACAACCAGGACGTCGTCAAGGCCAAGGGCGTCCTCATCGGCGACACGGTCGTGCTGCGCAAGGCCGGTGACGTCATCCCCGAGATCCTCGGCCCGGTCGTCGACCTGCGCGACGGCACCGAGCGCGCGTTCGTGATGCCCGCCGAGTGCCCCGAGTGCGGTACGCCCCTGGCGCCCGCCAAGGAGGGCGACGTCGACCTGCGCTGCCCCAACTCCCGCAGCTGCCCGGCCCAGTTGCGTGAGCGGCTGTTCTATCTCGCCGGACGCAAGTGCCTGGACATCGAGCACTTCGGCTATGTCGCCGCCGCCGCGCTCACCAAGCCGCTGGAGCCGTCAGACCCGCCGCTGATCGACGAGGGCGACCTGTTCGACCTCACCGTCGAGCAGTTGCTGCCCATCAAGGCGTACGTCCTCGACCAGGACAGCGGTCTGCCCAAGCGCGACCCGAAGACCGGCGAGGAGAAGGTCGCCACGGTCTTCGCCAACCAGGAGGGCGCGCCCCGGAAGAACGCGGTCGCGATGCTGGAGAACATCCAGGCGGCCAAGGAGCGCCCGCTCGCGAGAATCCTCACCGGGCTGTCCATCCGGCATGTCGGACCGGTGGCCGCCGAGGCGCTCGCCCGCGCGTTCCGTTCGATCGACCGCATCGAGCAGGCCACCGAGGAGGAACTGAAGAACACCGACGGCGTCGGCCCGATCGTCGCCGCCGCGGTCAAGCAGTGGTTCGCCGAGGACTGGCACCGCGAGATCATTCGCAAATGGAAGGCGGCCGGCGTCCGGATGGAGGACGAGGGCGCCGGCGAGGACCAAGGACCCCGCCCCCTCGAAGGGCTCACCGTCGTCGTGACAGGCACGCTCGAACACCACACGCGGGACGGCGCGAAGGAGGCCCTGCAGAGCCGGGGAGCGAAAGTGACCGGCTCGGTTTCGAAGAAGACTTCGTTCGTCGTGGTCGGCGACAACCCGGGGTCCAAGTACGACAAGGCGATGCAGCTCAAGGTTCCGGTCCTGAACGAGGACGGTTTCGCGGTTCTGCTCGAACAGGGACCGGAAGCGGCGTCGGAAGTGGCGCTTTCGACCGAGGAGTAGGGGTTGAAGGCCACCCGTTCGGCGCATACCAGATGCATATGGGTGGCCGGTCGCATTCGGGCAACCGTCGTCGACCGCTGCCCGTGAAAGCCTTGTGCGGCCTACTGTTGAGGTGTGCGCCTGCCGTGCCCGGACGCGTGGCGGGTTCTCGGACGCGGTGCCGCCCCGGGGTTGTCGGGAGCAACGGGCCGCGTGGCGTGGGCACCGCCGGCTGTGAGAGGGACGGGAATGGAACCGACCGAGAGCGTCGCCCCGGACTCGCGGCTGCGCCTGCGCCGGGTGTCCGGGGCCTGGCGATGGGGGCGCTCCCTGCTCATGGGGGGACGCCCGATCGAGGGAACCCGGGAGCGGATCGGTGACCAGGAACCGACGGCGGACCCCCGATCGGAGCAGCGGCCGGGCCCAACGGCCACCCCCGGCCTTCTCGTTCCCGCCCCGGCACAGCTCACCACCGGCATCGGCACCGCCCCACCCGTCACGGGCACGCTCGGTGACAGCCGCGGCCACGGCCTGCCGGGCCACGACAGCGAACGCCACGCGTCCTGGCCCGCCCTGCCCGCCGCGATCGTGGGCCTCGCCGGAGCGATCCTGGGCGCCGGGTTCTACCGGGCGTTCGCCGGACAGCACGCGCTCTTCCCGTCCGGCGCGGTCGGCTGGGCCCTCGCCCTGCTCACCGGCATCATCGTCGGCCACCTCGTCGCCATGGGCCGCGCCCGGTGGTGGGGCGGCACCGGCTCCGGCGCGGCCCTCACCCTCGCCGTCCTGATCCTCTACGGCTGGCTGCCGGCCGGCATGGTCAGCCTCACCGTCGTCGTCCTCGTCGGCATCGCCCGCCGGGGCCGCTGGCGGCAGGGCGTGCTGCACGGCGCGGTCGACATCCTCGGCATCGGCGCCGGAGCCCTCGTCCTGCGCGTCTTCGGCCGCGTCCCCTCGGTCGAGCAGCCCTGGGACCCGGAGACCTGGAACCTGTACGCGGCGCCCCAAGTGGCGCTCGTCGCCGTCGCCTACCTCGCCGTCACCCGCGCCCTGCTCTGGTACCTGGCAGCGCCGCGCGGCGGCGTCCCCACGGTCGCCCGCACCGCCCTGGTCCGGCAGGGCCTCGTCGCCGTCGCACTGTTCGGCATCGCGCCCCTGATCTGCGTCGTCGCCACGGCCCAGCCCCTGCTGCTGCCGCTGTTCGCCATCCCGCTCATCGCGCTCGACTCCACCCTGTGGATCGCCCGCGCCCGGGCGGAGGAGCAGCTCCGCGACCCGCTCACCGGCCTGCCCAACCGCCAGTGGCTGCTGGAACGGACCTGGACCGCCCTGGACGACGCCGAGCGCATCGGCGCGCGCTCCGCCCTGATGCTGATCGACCTCGACCGCTTCCGGTCCGTCAACGACACCCTCGGGCACCTCGCGGGCGACCGGCTGCTGCTGCAGATAGCCGACCGGCTGCGGGTCGCGCTGCCGCGCGGAGCGGAGGCCGCACGGCTCGGCGGCGACGAGTTCGCCGTCCTGCTGCCCGTCGCCGACTCCACGACCTCCGCCTCACGGGTCGCCCGCAACCTCGTCGCCGCGCTCGGCTCCCCGCTCGACCTCGACGGGCTCACCCTCGTCCTGGAGGCCAGCGCCGGGCTCGCCGTCTTCCCCGACCACGCGCTCGACGCGGAGGGGCTGCTCAGGCGGGCGGACGTCGCGATGTACCAGGCGAAGCGGGACCGCACCGGCGTCGAGGTCTACGAGTCCAAGCGGGACTCCAACACCCCGGACCGGCTCGGCCTCCTCGGCGACCTGCGGCGCGCGCTCGACGCGCAGGAGGTCGAACTGCACTACCAGCCGAAGGTCCGCTTCGACGGACAGGTGGCCGGGCTGGAGGCGCTCGTACGGTGGGTGCACCCCGAACGGGGGAAGGTGCCGCCGGACGAGTTCATAGCGATCGCCGAGTCGTCCGGGCTGATGCCGCACCTCACCGAGTACGTCCTGGAGACGGCCCTCGGGCAGGTGGCCCGCTGGCGCGCCCAGGGACTGTACGTACCGGTCGCGGTGAACGTGTCGCCCCGCGACGTCCACACCCCCGGCTTCGCGGGCGCGGTGGCCGCGCGGCTGGCCCGTCACGGAGTTCCCGCGGGAGCGCTCCAACTGGAGATAACGGAACACGTCCTCCTGGAGGACCCGCAGCGGGCCGCGGACACGCTGGCCGGGCTGACCGGGCACGGCGTGAAGATGTCCCTCGACGACTTCGGGACCGGGTACTCCTCACTGGTCCACCTGCGGCGGCTGCCCGTGAGCGAGCTGAAGATCGACCGTTCGTTCGTGGCACGGCTCGCCGTCGACACGGAGGACGCGGAGATCGTGCGCTGCACCGTCGACCTCGCGCACTCCCTGGGTCTGCTCGTCGTGGCCGAAGGGGTCGAGGACGACGAGACGTGGGAGCGGTTGCGCGACCTGGGCTGCGACGCCGTCCAGGGGTGGCTGGTCGCCGCGGCGATGCCGCCGGAGGAGACCACGGCGTGGCTCCGGGCCCGTGGCTCCCGAGGCTGGCAGCGCCCCGCGGCGGCCCTGCCGGCGGCGACGGCGGACGAAAAGTAGCGGGCCGGGCGCGCACGGGGGAGGGGCCGAGGGCGCGTAGGCGACTGCGGGTGGGTGGGGGTTGTTCGCGCAGTTCCCCGCGCCCCTGAAAAGCGACCGGGGCTGCGCCCCGTGCTTTTCAGGCTGAAGGCCGGGCCGCAGGCCCAAGCCTTCAGGGGCGGGGAACTGCGCGAGAAACCACAACCCACCCGCACCCGCCGACGCACCCGTACCCCCACCCCCATAGGCGCCCGGCCAAGCCCGCGCAGCAAACCCGTGCACGGTCACACCGGCCCGCCCCATAGGATTGGCGCCAAACCACATCGCACTCACCCCAGAGGATCGCTGCATGCCTGGCATCACGCGCGAGGAGGTCGCCCACCTCGCCCGGCTGGCGCGTCTGGAGCTGAAGCCCGAAGAGCTCGACCACTTCGCGGGCCAGCTGGACGACATCATCGGCGCGGTCGCCCGCGTCAGCGAGGTCGCCGACCAAGACGTCCCGCCGACCTCGCACCCGCTGCCGCTGACGAACGTCATGCGCGCGGACGAGGTCCGTCCGTCGCTCACCCCCGAGCAGGCGCTGTCCGGCGCCCCGGCCCAGGAGCAGCAGCGTTTCAAGGTGCCGCAGATCCTGGGGGAGGACTGATCACGTCATGACCGACGCCATCATCAAGCTCACTGCGGCCGAGATCGCCGCGAAGATCGCCTCCGGCGAACTCACCGCCGTGCAGGTCACCGAGGCCCATCTGGCCCGGATCGAGGCCGTCGACGAGAAGGTGCACGCCTTCCTGCACGTCGACCGCGAGGGCGCGCTCGCCCAGGCCCGTGCCGTCGACGAGAAGCGGGAGCGGGGCGAGAAGCTCGGCCCCCTCGCCGGTGTGCCCCTCGCGCTGAAGGACATCTTCACCACGGTCGGCGTTCCGACCACCGTGGGCTCGAAGATCCTCGAAGGGTGGATCCCGCCCTACGACGCCACCCTCACCAAGCGGCTGAAGGACGCGGACGTCGTCATCCTCGGCAAGACCAACATGGACGAGTTCGCCATGGGGTCCAGCACCGAGAACAGCGCGTACGGCCCGACCGGCAACCCCTGGGACCTCACCCGGATCCCCGGCGGCTCCGGCGGTGGTTCCTCCGCCTCCCTCGCCTCCTTCCAGGCGCCCCTCGCCATCGGCACCGACACCGGCGGCTCCATCCGCCAGCCGGCCGCCGTCACCGGCACGGTCGGTGTGAAGCCGACGTACGGGGCCGTCTCCCGGTACGGCATGGTCGCCTTCTCGTCCTCCCTCGACCAGGGCGGGCCCTGCGCCCGTACGGTCCTGGACGCGGCGCTCCTGCACGAGGTCATCGCCGGTCACGACCCGATGGACTCCACGTCCATCGACGCGCCGGTCCCGCCGGTCGTCGAGGCCGCCCGCAACGGCTCGGTCGCCGGGATGCGCGTGGGCGTCGTCAAGCAGTTCCGCGGCGAGGGCTACCAGGCCGGTGTGATCCAGCGGTTCGACGAGTCCGTCGAGCTGCTGCGGGAGCTGGGCGCCGAGATCGTCGAGCTGGACTGCCCGTCGTTCGACCTGGCGCTGGCCGCGTACTACCTGATCGCGCCGAGCGAGTGCTCGTCGAACCTCGCCCGTTTCGACGGCCTCCGCTACGGCCTGCGGACCGGCGACGACGGCTCGCACTCCGCCGAGGAGGTCACCTCCCTCACCCGTGAGGCGGGCTTCGGCCCCGAGGTGAAGCGCCGCATCATGCTCGGCACGTACGCGCTCAGCTCCGGCTACTACGACGCGTACTACGGCAGCGCCCAGAAGGTCCGGACGCTCATCACCCGCGACTTCGAGAAGTCGTTCGAGAAGGTGGATGTCATCGTCTCCCCGACGACGCCGACCACCGCCTTCCCGATCGGTGAGCGCGCCGACGACCCGATGGCGATGTACCTCGCCGACCTGTGCACCATCCCGACCAACCTCGCGGGCAACGCCGCGATGTCCCTGCCCTGCGGTCTCGCGCCGGAGGACGGGCTGCCGGTCGGACTCCAGATCATCGCCCCGGCCCTGAAGGACGACCGTCTCTACAAGGTCGGCGCCGCTGTCGAGGCCGCCTTCGTGGAAAGGTGGGGGCACCCGCTGCTCGAGGAGGCTCCGTCGCTGTGAGTGCACTGACCAAGGCCAAGGGCTTCAAGAAGTCCAAGTCCGGCACGTATCTGTCCATGGCCGCCACGGCGTTCGGCGCGATCGGTGTCGCCAAGCGGCTCAAGAGCGCCCGTGCCGAGAAGGACACCCTGGTCCTGATCGACGCCACCGTGTCCGCCGTAGCCATCGTCACCGGCCTCGCCATCCTCTACCGCGAGCTGAAGCGGCTGGGCGACGACGACGTCCTGCTGGGCTGAGAGGGAAGTTTCACCGTGACCACCACGACCGACCTGGTGTCGTACGAGGACGCACTCGCGTCGTACGACCCCGTCATGGGCCTTGAGGTCCATGTCGAACTCGGCACCAAGACGAAGATGTTCTGCGGCTGCTCGACCGAACTCGGTCAGGGCCCCAACACGCAGACCTGCCCCGTCTGCCTCGGCCTGCCCGGCGCGCTCCCCGTCGTCAACGCGACCGGCGTGGAGTCCGCCATCAAGATCGGTCTCGCGCTGAACTGCGAGATCGCCGAGTGGTGTCGTTTCGCCCGGAAGAACTACTTCTATCCGGACATGCCGAAGAACTTCCAGACCTCCCAGTACGACGAGCCGATCGCCTTCAACGGTTACCTCGACGTGCAGCTGGAGGACGGCGAGGTCTTCCGCGTGGAGATCGAGCGCGCCCACATGGAGGAGGACACCGGCAAGTCGACCCACGTCGGCGGTGCCACCGGCCGTATCCACGGCGCCTCCCACTCGCTCCTCGACTACAACCGCGCCGGCATCCCGCTCATCGAGATCGTCACCAAGCCGATCGTCGGTGCCGGGGAGCGCGCGCCGGAGGTCGCCAAGGCGTACGTCCGTGAGCTGCGCGAGGTCATCAGGGCGCTCGGCGTCTCCGAGGCCCGTATGGAGATGGGCCAGATGCGCTGCGACGTGAACCTGTCGCTGCGCCCGAACGGCACCGAGAAGTTCGGCACCCGTTCGGAGACGAAGAACGTGAACTCGCTGCGGTCCGTGGAGCGCGCGGCCCGCTTCGAGATCCAGCGGCACGCGGCCGTGCTGAGCAGTGGCGGGACGATCATTCAGGAGACCCGGCACTTCCACGAGGACACGGGGTCCACGACCTCGGGCCGGGTGAAGGAGGAGGCCGAGGACTACCGGTACTTCCCGGAGCCCGACCTGGTGCCGGTGGCGCCCTCGCGCGAGTGGGTCGAGGAGATCCGGTCCGCGCTGCCCGAGCTGCCGCTGGTCCGCCGTACCCGGCTCCTCGCGGAGTGGGGCATCTCGGGCACCGAGATGCAGGCGATCCTCAACGCCGGCGCGCTGGACCTCATCGTCGCCACCATCGAGGCCGGGGCGGACGCCGCCTCCGCCCGCAAGTGGTGGATGGGCGAGCTGGCCCGCAGCGCCAACGAGTCGGGCAAGGCGCTCGACGAGCTGGCGATCACGCCGGCGGAGGTCGCCCGGGTCACCGAGCTGGTCGCGAAGGGTGACCTGAACGACAAGCTGGCACGTCAGGTCATCGAGGGCGTCCTCGCGGGCGAAGGCACCCCGGACGAGGTCGTCGACAAGCGCGGTCTGAAGGTCGTCTCCGACGAGGGCGCCCTGACCACCGCCGTCGAGGAGGCCATCGCCGGCAACCCGGCCATCGCGGACAAGATCCGCGGCGGCAAGGTCGCCGCGGCCGGTGCGCTGGTCGGCGCGGTCATGAAGGCCACCCGCGGCCAGGCCGACGCGGCCCGCGTCAAGGAGCTGATCCTGGAGAAGCTGGGCGTCAGCGAGGGCTGAACGAGCACACGGCGAAGGGCGGTGCGTCGCTCCGACGCACCGCCCTTCGCCGTGTGCACGGCCGTGACGCAGGGCGACAGAGTGCCGTCATCTGTCCTGTGAGGTGCCTCGCATCTCGTGTGAGGAGACCCTCAAACGTCCCAAACGATCAAATTCGGGTGCAACAGTTGCCAGGGATTGCTCATGCGTTCTTTGCATGGTGTTCAGTTCGAAAAGGCTGTACACGGTCAAAGATCCCCAAATCCCCCCAGGAGCATGATCCGTGGCAGCCCTAGCACGTTGGTGCGTCCGGCACCGTCTCGTCGCCGTCCTTCTGTGGCTCCTCGCCTTCGCCGGCACCGCCGCCGGCGCCGTGGCGGCGGGCGCCGCGTACTCGAACGACTACAAGACGCCCGGCACCGAGTCCAGCCGCGCCACGGAACTCCTGAGCGAAGGCTTCCCCGGCCTGAGCGGTGACAACGCCACCGTCGTCTGGCACACCGACGACGGCACCGTACGGTCCGCCGCCGTCGAACAGACGATGACCCGGACCCTCGACGAGATCGCCGGCCTGCCGGGTGTCGCCGCCGTGACCGACCCGTACGACGGGGCGGGCGCCGGCCGGATCAGCCAGGACGGGCACACTGCGTACGCGAGCGTGACCTTCGACAAGCCGGCCGGTGACGTGGACAAGGCGCAGGCCGAGGCCGTCGTCGACACCGCCAAGGCCGCCGAGTCGCACGGGCTCCAGGTGGAGCTGGGCGGCGAGACGATCGGGCTCACCGAGACCTCCGGGGGCCACCTCGCCGAGATCGTCGGCGTGCTCGTCGCCGCCGTGGTGCTCTTCCTCGCCTTCGGCTCGCTCGCCGCCAGCGTCCTGCCGATCGCCACCGCCCTGGTCAGCGTCGGCACCGCCTACGCGGGCATCACGCTGCTCGGCCACGTCATGACCGTCGCCGACTTCGCCCCCATGCTGGGCACCCTCATCGGCCTCGGCGTCGGCATCGACTACGCGCTGTTCATCGTCACCCGGCACCGACGCGGGCTGAAACGCGGACTGCCCGTCGAGGAGGCCGCGCGGAACGCGGTCGCCACCACCGGGCGGGCCGTGGTGTTCGCGGGTGCCACCGTGTGCATAGCCCTCCTGGGCATGCTGATCCTGCGGCTCGGCTTCCTCAACGGTGTCGCGATCGCCGCCTCGCTGACCGTGGTCCTCACTGTCGCCGCCTCCGTGACGCTGCTGCCGGCCCTGCTGTCCTTCATCGGCATGCGGGCGCTCAGCCGCCGCGAACGCCGCCGACTGGCGGAGCACGGGCCCGAGCCCGAACTGCCCACGGGCTTCGCCGCCCGCTGGTCCGCGTTCGTCGAACGGCACCCCAAGAAGCTCGGCGCGATCGCCCTCGTCGTCATGACCCTGCTGGCCCTGCCCACCCTGGGCCTGCGGCTGGGCACCTCCGACCAGGGCAACGACCCGAAGGCGACGACCACCCGCGCGGCCTACGACCTCCTCGCCGACGGATTCGGGCCCGGTGTGAACGGCCCGCTCACCCTGGTCACCCAGGTCGACGGCGCCGCCGACAAGCTGGCCCTCGACAACCTCGACACCACCCTCCGCACCACCGAGGGTGTCTCCGCGGTCACCCCGGTCACCTACAACACCGGCGGCGACACCGCGTACCTCACCGTCGTCCCCGACTCCTCCCCACAGTCCGAGAAAACGAGCGACCTGGTCGAACGGCTGCGCGACGAGGTGCTGCCGCGGGCCGAGAGCGGTACCTCCCTCGATCTGCACGTCGGCGGGGTGACCGCCGGTTACGACGACTTCGCCGACGTCATCGTCGGCAAGCTCCCGCTGTTCGTGGGTGCCGTGATCGGCCTCGGCTGTCTGCTGCTCCTGCTCGCCTTCCGGTCGATCGGCATCCCGCTGAAGGCCGCCGCGATGAACGTGGCCGCCGTCGCCGCCGCGTTCGGCGTGGTCGTCGCGATCTTCCAGTGGGGCTGGGGGAGCGAACTGCTCGGCCTCGGCCGGGCGGGCCCCATCGAGCCCTTCCTGCCGGTGATCATGGTCTCGGTCCTCTTCGGGCTCTCCATGGACTACCAGGTCTTCCTGGTCAGCCGGATGTACGAGGAGTGGCTGGAGACCGGCGACAACCGGCGCGCGGTCCGTGTCGGCCTCGCCGAGACCAGCCGGGTGATCAACTCCGCGGCGGTCATCATGATCTCCGTCTTCCTCGCCTTCGTGCTCAGCGGCGACCGGGTGATCGCCATGTTCGGCATCGCGCTCGCCGCCGCCGTCGCCCTCGACGCGTTCGTCCTCCGCACGCTCCTCGTCCCCGCCCTGATGCACCTGCTCGGCGGCGCCAACTGGTGGCTGCCCCGCTGGCTCGACCGGCGCATGCCCCGCATCAGCATCGAGCCGCCCGAGTCCCGCGCCGCCCATGAGAGGCTGGCCGCCGCGACGGACGCCGAGGCGGCGGACGTACTGGCGGGGGACGCCGGAGAGGTACCGGGGCCACGGGCCGCCGACGCGACGGACGTACGGGTGAAGGAGCGACCGCAGGATGTACGCGATATCCCTGGGTGACGACGGGGCCGAACTGCGCCCGCTGGACCCCTGGCACGCCGAGGAGTTCCTCGCGCACCTGGAGCGGGGGCGGGAGTTCATCAACCAGTACGTCCCCTTCGGCTCGACCGCCACGGACGTCCCCTCCGCGCGTGCCGTCCTCCAGCGGTACGCCGACATGCGTGCCGCCGACACGGGCTCCCTGCACGGCATCTGGCTCGACGGGAAGCTCGTCGGCGGGGTCCTGTTCCTCAACTTCGACGCCGACAACGCCAACTGCGAGGTCGGCTGCTGGCTCGAACCCGCCGGCACGGGGCGCGGGCTCGTCACCCGCGCCATGCGCGTCCTCATCGACTGGGCGGTCGATGTCCGCGGCATCCACCGGGTGGAGTGGATCGCCGCCTCCGGGAACGAACCGAGCCTGAACGTGGCCCGGCGGCTGGGAATGTCGCGGGACGGCGTGCAGCGCGAGCGCTATCCCCACCGGGGGGTCCGGCACGACCTGGAGATATGGTCCGTCCTGGCGCCCGAGTGGCGCACGGCACGCGCGCGTGGCGTTCACAGGGATCGTTAAGAGACCTCTCAGACAACATTCGTACGGTGCGAGGTATGGGAACCAAGACAGTGGACGAGGCCGGAGCCGGGACGGGCACCGAGACGAAGACCGACGAGAAGTCGGTGGACGTGACCAAGCACGACCCCGCGGCGGAGGCCGAGGAGCGGGACGCCGACCTCGACGAGACCGGCGAGACCGAGGAGACCGGTCAGGCCGGTGACTCCGGTGCGGCGGACGAGAAGCTCTTGCCGGTCGCCGCCAGGGCACAACCGGGCGTCGGACAGGGCGCCGCGGGCATCGTCGCCGTGGTGCTCGGCCTCGTCTCGCTGACCGGCAGCTGGGTCGGCACCGTGGCCCAGGCCCGCAACCAGATGTTCGGGCAGCTGGAGACCGCGCAGAACGCCGACGTCGCCACGATGCTCCAGCAGTACTACGGCGACTCGTGGAACGCCAACGCGCTCGTGTCCGGGATCTTCGCCCTGATCGCGATGCTCGTCGGCGTCGCCGTCCTGGTCCGGCCCGCGTTCGGCGACCCCGACCAGGTGCAGGCGCCGTGGATCAAGTCGGTCGCGTGGGCCGGTGTCTCGGTCGGCTTCATCGGACTGGTCCTCGCCGCCCTGAAGTACTCCGACATCCTGCTGGGCCTGCCGAACACCTGACGTACCCGCCCGAAGAGGGCGGCATCCTGAGGGGCCTTAGACCCGTCGTGGGGATCCTTACGACGGACCTGAGGCCCCTCACCCGTTCCGGGCGCCGATCTAAGGCCCCCGGCCCGGCGAAGATGCGGAACTCTCCCGATGTGGCGGACCCACCTCGGAGACGAAGGTTGAGGCATCGCACCAAGCGAACCCGACCGACTCTCATGAGGGGCACGACATGTTCGAGTACGAGCAGCGGATCCGCACCGAGGAACTGATCCGTGACGCGGAGACCTACCGCAGGGCGCGCGACGCCCGCCGCGCCGGCCGCGAGGCCGCACGCGACGCCCGGACGACACGGAGATCCGCGTCCCGGCCGGGCCCCGAGGAAGCCGAGATCGAGGACCACGGCACGCGCCACCGCGCACGCCGGTTCCGGCTGCCGCGCACCGCGTGAGCCGCGGACCCCGGACGCCCGGCACCGAACCCCGCGAGGTGCGGATATTCGGTGCCGGAGCGCCGGACACGCGTGCGATGCTCGGCGGTGTGGAGACCAGGTCCGTCAGTCCGGTGTTCGTCGGCCGCGCCGAGGAGTTGGAGGTGCTGCGCGACGCCCTCGCCCGCGCCGCCGGCCATGCCTCACGCACACCCAGGAGCGGGGGTGGGGGAGCGGGCGAACCGCAGGCACTGCTGCTGTGCGGCGAGGCCGGCGTCGGCAAGACCCGGCTGGTGGAGGAGTTCGCCACCGAGGCGGCACGCGGGGGCGCGGTCGTCGCGCTCGGCGGCTGCGTCGAGATCGGCGCCGACGGACTGCCCTACGCGCCCTTCTCCACCGCCCTGCGCGCCCTGCACCGCCGACTCCCCGCCGAACTGATCTCCGCGGCCGCCGGCCAGGAACCCGAACTGGCCCGCCTGCTGCCCGAACTGGGGGAGACACCCCCCACCCGGCACGACGAGGAGGGCACCGCCCGCCTCTTCGAGCTCACCGCCCGCCTCCTGGAACGCCTCGCCGCCGACCGCACCGTCGTCCTCGTCCTGGAGGACCTGCACTGGGCCGACGCCTCCACCCGCCACCTCCTCGCCTACCTGCTGCGCACCCTGCGCACCGGCCGCCTCGTCGTCCTCGCCACCTACCGCTCCGACGACATCCACCGCCGTCACCCCCTGCGCCCCCTCCTCGCCGAACTCGACCGCCTCCGCACGGTCCGCCGCATCGAACTGCGCCGCTTCAACCGAGCCGAGGTCGGCCACCAGCTCACCGGGATCCTCGCCGCCGAACCCGACCAGGCCCAGGCCGACGAGATCTTCGAACGCTCCGACGGCAACGCCTTCTTCGTCGAGGAACTCGCCGTGGCCGCGCACGACGGTGGCTGCGCCTCCCTCACCGACTCCCTGCGGGACCTCCTCCTCGTCCGCGTCGAACGGCTTCCCGAGGACGCCCAGCGGGTCGCCCGCATCGTCGCCGAGGGCGGCTCCACCGTGGAGTACGCCCTGCTCGCGGCCGTCGCCGGACTCCCCGAGGACGACCTCATCGAGGCCCTGCGCGCAGCCGTCGGCGCCAACATCCTGCTCGCCGCGCCCGGCGGCGACGGCTACCGCTTCCGCCACTCCCTCGTCCGCGAGGCCGTCAGCGACGACCTCCTCCCCGGTGAACGCTCCCGCCTCAACCGCCGCTTCGCCGAAGCCCTGGAGGCCGACCCGACGCTCGTCCCCGCCGACGGGCGCGCCACCCGCCTGGCCACCTACTGGTACCACGCCCATGACGCGGCCAAGGCCCTGCCCGCCGTCCTCGACGCCGCCGTCGAGGCCCGCTCCCGCCACGCCCACTCAGAGCAACTGCGGCTCCTGGAGCGGGCCATGGAGCTGTGGGACGCCGCCCCCGACACCGTGCGCTCCGCGCTGCGCCCCATCGACTACACCGAGGTCTACCCGCCCTGCGGCTGCGACCCCGCCACCACCCCCCTGCGCTACCTCGACCTCATGGCAGAGGCGGCCGTCGCCGGCCGGCTCTGCGGCGAGCGGGAACGGGCCATGCGCATCACCCGGCGGGCTCTGGACCTGCTGGCGGACGGGGGAGACCCGGCGCGCACCGCCTGGTTCTGGGTGCAGCGCTCCCTGCTGACCGAGGGCCTCTCCCGGGGCGACGGCTGGAAGGAACTCGCCACCGCCCAGGACCTCATGCGTGGTCTGCCCCCGTCGGAGATGCACGCCGAGGTGCTCTCCCGCGTGGCCGGCTGGGCCATGCTCCACGCCCCCGGCCCCGACGCCCTTTCCGACGCCCAGCGCGCCGTCGAGTACGCCCGCATGGTGGGCGCCGAGGACATCGAACTCAACGCCCGCCTCACCCTCGGTGGCCTGATGGTCGACGCGGGCGACATCGACGCGGGCATCGCCGAGATGGAAGCGGTACGCCGCCGGGTCCTCGAACGCGGCCCCGCCGCCGTCGTGGGCCGCAGCCATGTCAACCTGCCCTCCGGCCTGGAGAGCGTCGGCCGCTCCCGCGACGCCGTCCGCATCCTGCGCGAGGGACTCGACCTCACCCGGCGGATGGGCCTGTCGGACTCCGAGGCGTGGGTGTGGGGCAACCTCGCCGAGTCGCTCCTCTCCCTCGGCCAGTGGGACGAGGCAGTCGACGCCGCGACCAGGTCACGGGACATCGGCCCGAGCGCCAAGCGACTCGGCGGCAGCGCCCTCTCCGTCGCCGCCATCGCCCTCGCCCGCGGTGACATAGCCGAGGCCCGGCGCCAGCACTCCGCCGCGCACGGCCACTTCGGCACCCACAACCCCATGCCGCAGAACAACCTGCCGCTCTCCCTCCTCACCATCGGTATCGCCGCCGCCGAGGGCCGCCTCCTCGACGCCCGCGCCGAACTCACCCGCGTCCTCGACGCCGGCTTCCCCACCGGCACCCAGCGGTACGCCTGGCCGCTGCTGCTCACCGCCGCCGTCGCCGAGGCCGACGCCCGGGGGCTGCCCACCGCCGACCAGGGCCGCCCCGAAGTCCTCGCCCGGATCCTCGCGGCGGTCAAGAAGCTCACCACCGGAGCACCGGTCTGGCTCGCCCACGACCAGTGGGTACGCGCCGAACTCCGGCGTGCCGAGGGCCTGATGACCCCCGACACCTGGTCCGAGGTCGTCACCGCCTTCGAGCCCCTCGAACGCCCCTACGACCTCGCCCGTGTCCGGCACCGGCTCGCCGAGGCCCTGCTGGCGGACGGCGCCGACGACGAGGCCCGACACCGGGCGACGGAACTGCTGCGGTTGTCCGCCGCCGTCGCCGACCATCTCGGCGCCCGCCCGCTCACCGAGAGCGTCGCCCTCCTCGCCCGGCGTGCCCGCCTGCCCCTCGGCCATACCGCCGAGCCCGCGCTCGCACCGGCCGACCCCGTCGCCGCCCTCGGCCTCACCGGACGTGAGCACGACGTCCTGCGCCTGGTCGCCGCGGGCCGCACCAACCGCCAGATCGCCGAGGAACTCTTCATCTCCCCGAAGACGGCCAGCGTCCACGTCTCCAACATCCTCGCCAAGCTGAGCGTCGCAGGCCGCGGCGAGGCGGCGGCCCTGGCCCATCGGCTGGGGCTGTTCCCGGAAGGGGTGGGGGCGGGGCCGACACCGAGGTGACCGGGTGCGGGGCGGGGTCCGGACCGGGGTGACCGGGGGCGGGGTCCGGACGGGGGTGACCGGGTGCGGGGCGGGGTCCGGACCGGGGTGACCGGGTGCAGGGCAGGTCGGGATCACCGGGGCGGGGCAGGGGTCGGCTACTTCACCTGCAGTTCCAGGATCTTGTCGTCGCCCTTCTCCGGGGAGCCCCGGCCGTCCGTCTCGCTGGTGGTCAGCCAGAGTTTGTCGCCGCCGGCGGAGACGACCGTGCGCAGGCGGCCGTACTCGCCCTCCAGGAAGGGCTGGGGGTCGGCCGAGACCTTGGTGCCCCGCAGGGGGATGCGCCACAGACGCTGACCCTTCAGGCCCGCCATCCACACGGAGCCCTCCGCTATCGCGATGCCGCTCGGGGAGGCGTCGTCCACGCTCCACACGGCCACCGGGTCGATAAAGCCGGGCTTGCCCTCCTTGCCCTCCACCTCCGGCCAGCCGTAGTTCCCGCCCGGGCGGATCTGGTTCAGCTCGTCCCAGGTGTTCTGGCCGAATTCCGACGCCCACAGGCGCTGCTTGCTGTCCCAGGCGAGGCCCTGGACGTTGCGGTGGCCGTAGGAATACACCAGGGAGTTCTCGAAGGGGTTGCCCGGGGCGGGCTCGCCTTCCGGGGTCATCCGGAGGATCTTGCCGCCGAGGGACTTCTTGTCCTGCGCCAGGGGGCCCTCGTAGCGCTCGCCCGTGCTGGCGTACAGCATCTGGTCGGGGCCGAAGGCGATACGGCCGCCGTTGTGGTTGGTGCCCTTGGGGATGCCGCGGAGGATCGTGTCGGGGGCGCCGAGCTGCTCGCCCTCGGGTTTCTGGGGGTCGTACAGCATGCGGACGATGCGGTTGTCGGACTCCGAGGTGAAGTAGGCGTAGATCATGTGGTCGGAGGCGTAGTCGGGGGAGACGGCGAGGCCGAGGAGGCCGCCCTCGCCGGCCGCGGCCACGCCGGGGACCTCGCCGAGCTCCGTCTTCTTGCCCGACTCGGTGTCGATTCTGGTGATCGTGCCCTGGTCGCGGGAGGACACGAGGAGGCCGCCCTCGGGGAGGGGGGCCAGGCCCCAGGGGGTGTCCAGGTCCTCGGCGACGGTGCGGACCACTTCGACGGAGCCCTTGGCGGGGGGTGCGGGTTCTTTCGGGGTGCCCTTGGAGGGGGAGGTGGAAGGGGTGGAGGTGGTGGGGGAGCTGGTGGGGGTGGTCGGCTGCGGTCCGTCGTCGGAGGAACAGCCGGCCGTCAGCAGGAGCGCGGATACGGCCAAGGTGGCCGTCACCGCTCGACGTTGCACCATCACGATCCCTTCGACGCGGAGCTTCTACTTTTCTTACACCGCGAGTGCCCTGCGGGTTCCACCTCCGGCCGATCAAGATGCTTTTTCCGTTGCCGGGCCGGGTTTTCTCGCCCCCTCCGCCCCTACCCGTCCCTCCCCCAGGCTCTCGGCTTCGCTCGAGCAGGGGGACCCCCATCCAGGGGCTGCCGCCCCTTCGACCCCGCGTCGGCGCCTTCCAGCTCGGGGGTGCGTGTGGTTCTGGCGGGTGCGGGTGCGGGTGCGGGTGCGGGTGCGTTGTGGTTTGTCGCGCAGTTCCCGCGCCCCTGAAGGGGCCTGCGGCCCTTCAGCCGCCGAGCCCCCACCTACCGAGCCCGCATCCACCACGCCTCATCCACCACGCCCTCATCCACCACGCCCTCATCCACCACACGCTCACCTACCGAGTCCCCCACCGCGCCCCCGCCACGTGCCCCCCGGTTCTCAGTCCCAGGAACCCCGGGCCGGGGGGAGTGCGGCGATCTCTGCCAGGTCCTTCGGGGTGAGGGTCAGGGTGGTGGACGTCGCGTTCTCCGTGGCCCAGCGTTCGTGTTTCGTGCCGGGTATCGGGACCACGTGGGGGCCCAGGGTGAGGAGCCAGGCCAGGGCCACCTGGGCGGGGGTGGTCGACTCCCCGTGGCGGGCCGCTATGCGGCGCAGGCCGGCGACTATCGGCTGGTTCGCGGCCATCATCTCGGCGGTGAAGCGGGGGTGGCGGGCGCGGACGTCGTCGGGTTCGAAGCCCTGGCCCGGTGTGAGCGTGCCGCTGAGGAAGCCGTTGCCCAGGGGCATCGCGGCGAGGAAGCCGATGCCGCGGGCCGCGCACCAGGGGAGGAGGTCGGCCAGGGCCTCCCGCGACCAGACCGACAGCTCGGCCTGCACCGCGCTCACCGGGAACACCTGCTGGACGCGCCGCAGCCGGCGGATCGTCGCGTCGTACAGCCTGGTTCCCGGCCGGCGCCCGGCCCGCGCGCCCACCGCGCACAGGCCCAACGACCGTACCTTTCCGGCCTGGACGAGTTCCGCCATCGCGCCCCACGTCTCCTCGACGGGCACCTCGGGATCCTCGCGGTGCAACTGGTAGAGGTCGATCACGTCGGTCTGGAGCCGCCGCAACGAGGCGTCGCAGGCCCGCTTCACATAGCCGGGGCGGCCGTTGGCGACGATGTGCTGCTCGCCCACCAGCAGGCCCACCTTCGTGGAGACGAACGCCTCCGCGCGGCGCTCCTTCAACACCCGCCCCACCAGCAACTCATTGGTGAACGGGCCGTACATGTCGGCCGTGTCCAGCAGGGTCGTGCCGAGGTCGAGCGCCCGGTGCACGGTCCGCGTCGACTCGTCGCCCCGCCGTCGCGACCCGGTGTACGCCCAGCTCATCGGCATGCATCCGAGTCCGACGGCCCCCACCTCGAGCGTCGCCGCGCCGATCGTCCTGCGCTCCACCTGGTCGTGACCCTCCCTCTCCTGGCCCCCCAACCTAACCTCTGCCGTACCGGGCGCCTGACATAGCCTCCGGAGCATGACTGCTGACCTCACCGCTGCCAGGACCGCCGACGTGACCGGCGACGTGTGGCTCCCCATCCCCCCGGACGAGATCGAGGGCCTGCCGCGGGGGCTCGACTATCTGTTCTACGACGGGGGTGAGGACGGCACCCAGGAGTACCCGGGCGACCCGGCCGACTGCGTCCTGTACGTCGTGCCGTACATGAAGCGGCTGTCGGTGCGCGTCGGACCGCTGGAGCACATGCGGAACGTGAAGGTCGTCCAGACGCTGACCGCGGGCGTCGACGACGTCCTGTCACGGCTGTCCGTGGTCGCTCCCGGTGTCCAGCTGTGCAACGCGCGCGGTGTGCACGAGGCCAGCACGGCGGAGCTGGCACTGACCCTCACCCTCGCCTCCCTGCGGGGTGTGCCCGACTTCGTGCGGGCCCAGCAACAGGGGCTCTGGGAGGGCGGGTTCCGGCCCGCGCTCGCCGACAGGAACGTCCTGATCGTCGGCTACGGCGCGATCGGCGCCGCCATCGAGGACCGGCTCACACCCTTCGAGGTGGCGCGGGTGGCGCGCGTCGCGCGCTCCGAGCGCACCACGGCGCGCGGACCGGTGCACCCGCTCACCGATCTGCCCGCCCTGTTGCCCGAGGCGGATGTCGTGATCCTGTCCACGCCGCTCACCGAGCAGACCAAGGGGCTGGTCAACGCCGATTTCCTGGCCCGGATGAAGGACGGCGCCCTGCTGGTGAACGTGGCCCGCGGAGCCGTCGTCGACACCAAGGCACTTCTCACGGAACTGGAGAACAGACGCATCACCGCGGCCCTCGATGTCACCGACCCCGAGCCGCTGCCGCCCGGTCACCCCCTGTGGCAGGCGCCCGGCGTCCTCATCAGCCCACACGTCGGCGGCCCCAGCACGGCCTTCCTGCCGCGTGCGAAAAGGCTGTTGGTGGATCAGTTGGCACGGTTCGTGAACCACGAGCCGTTGCGCAACGTGGTCCTTACGACAGGCGCGACGGCAGACGCGTAATCCACTTTGGGCACCCTCCGCATTCCTTCGGAAGCGGTACGTGCTCGTATTGCCGCAGGTGGTCACGGAGCGTAGAGAGACTATGTCCCTGAGTGACGAGACTGGTGTATCGTCCCCGACAGGGGCTGCGCCGCACACCGTTCGGCGCCGGGGACGGACTTGAGACAGCGAGGGGGGCGACGGGCGATGCACGGCCTATGGACGAACGATCCGACGCGACGGACCCGCCGACGGCGGCCCTGGCGAGCTGTGACGTCGAGGCACCCGCGCGGGAGCCACGACGACCACGGCTGTCACGGCCGTTGCCACAGGGACGTCAGCCGCAGAAAGCACACCCACCCCACGCCCCGCGACCGGCGGGACCCGGGAGCGGTGATCACCGGGGAGCTCCAGTGAGCCCCCGCCCGTCCACGATCTCCACGCTGAACCCCACGCTCCGCTCGACCAAGTCGCTGTCAGGCTCCCTCCTGCCCGGAGAGCCGGCCTCCGACCGCGGTGGAGCGAGCCTGCGGGCACAGCTCGTGCTCGCCCTGCTGTGCGCGGGCTACGCCATCGGCGCCGCGTTCGGCTGGGGCGATGAACAAGTCGGCCTCGTCATGGGTGACTTCGGGCTGGCCGCCGCCGCGGCCGCCGCCGCCGTCTCCTGCTTCCGCTACGCGCGCGGCCGCCGCGGCGGCCTCCGCCCGGCCTGGCTGCTGTTCGCCCTCTCGTCCGCCATGGCGGCCCTGGGCAACGGCGTCTGGGGGTGGTACGAGGTCGTCCTGGAGCGGCCCGTCCCGAACCCGAGCTACGCCGACCTGTTCTTCCTCTGCTTCGCGCCGCCCGCCATCGTCGGGCTGCTGGTCCTGGCGAAGCGGCCCGTGACCAAGGCCGGCTGGGTCTGCCTGGCGCTGGACGCCTGGCTCATCGGCGGCTCCCTGGTCACCCTCTCCTGGAGCCTCGCGCTCGCCCAGACCGCCCAGCTCGGCGGTTCGACCACGGCGCACACCGCGCTCTCGCTGGCCTACCCGCTGCTCGACATCGCACTGGTCAGCATGGTGCTCGCCCTTCACTTCCGCCGCACCTCGATGCACCGCTCCGCGGTGAACACCGCGATCGGCGCGCTCGCGCTCACGGTGGTGTGCGACGCCCTGTTCACCTCGCCGCTGCTGCACAACAGCTACCGCTCGGGTCAGCTCCTCGACGCCGGCTGGTTCGCGGGCTCCCTGCTCCTCGCCTACGCCCCCTGGTCCGGGCAGCGGCACGGACAGCCCGACGACGGTACGCACACGCGCGTGGTGCACGAACACATCCCGGGCCAGCGGCACGACGCCTCGCAACGGTACGACGGCCCCCAGGCCGCCCAGATCCACGCGCTCCTCCAGGGCGGAGACCACAGTCGGTATCCGGCCACCCGCCCCATCGCGGGATCCCTGGCCGCGCTCACCCCGTACCTGGCCGCGGCGGTCTGCACCCTGGGCATCCTCTACAACGTCCTCAACGGCCGCAGCGTCGACCGCGTGGTGCTGATCACCGCCTGCACCGTCGTGCTCGCCCTCGTGGTCCGCCAGGGCATCATGCTGCTCGACAACATCACGCTCACCCAGGAACTGGCCCAGAAGGAGAACCACTTCCGCTCCCTGGTCCAGGGCTCCAGCGACGTGATCATGATCGCCGCGCCCAGCGGCATCCTCCGCTACGTCAGCCCGGCCGCCGCCGGCGTCTACGGACGCCCCGCGGAGGAACTGGTCGGCAAGGAGCTGGCCTCGATCATCCACCCCGAGGACCTCGGCTGCGTGGTGCACGAAGTGCGCCGCTTCCTCGCCGCGAACCCGGCCGAGGAGCCCACCACCCGGATCGAGTGCCGCTTCAAGTCCGGCGACGGCGGCTGGCTGAACGTGGAGTCCACGGTCAACCGCCACCACGGCGGCCTCATCTTCAACAGCCGCGACGTGACCGAAAGAGTGCGCCTCCAGGCCCAGCTGCAACACAACGCCGAGCACGACCCCCTGACCGACCTGCCCAACCGCGCGCTGTTCACCAAGCGCGTCCAGCAGGCACTGTCCGGCCGCCGCTCCACCGACCGGGGCCTCGCCCTGCGCAACACGGCGGTCCTCTTCATCGACCTCGACGGCTTCAAGGCCGTCAACGACACGATCGGGCACCAGGCCGGCGACGAACTCCTCGTCCAGGCCGCCCGCAGGCTCCAGGAAGCGGTCCGCCACGGGGACACCGCCTCCCGCCTCGGCGGTGACGAGTTCGCGGCCCTCATCG